>NZ_JAFCJM010000028.1 GCF_018130955.1 Bradyrhizobium liaoningense | reverse complement strand
CAACAGACCTGAACGAAACAAGAATTGTGTTACCCATGTCGTCGGTTTGAACTGTTACCCATCTCGCCGGTTGCTCAGAGCCGTTATATGCAGCGGCGGTGCTGACATCACCGCGAGGCAATTCCGTTTGCCGGCGCATGAACGCGGAGAAGCGTCCGCGCGTCGCGGCATGAAATATGGATAGCCATTTCATTGACCGATGGCATCAATCGCCCGATATTTTGGGCATCGAGACTGTACGAGCCGAAAGCCGCACCATGAGATCGACTGACCAGCGACGGAACAGCATCATGCGCAAGCGCATGACGCATCGCTGCATCTCCGCGGCGACGGGCCCCTGTTGTTGCTGCTGATCGCCTCCTAGTCATCCGATCGCAAATTTCAAGACAGGAACGCCGACTGCTCGGCGAAAGCACAGTCATGCCCAAAGCCTTCATCATCGAGATTCACGACCGTACCGCTGGGATCATCGCGCGCGACGAGCGTGGGTTCCGCTTCTTCTCCTCCGAGCGCCTGTTCGACAGCCTCGAAGGCCGCCAGTTCCGCTCGGTCCGCGACGCCGAGCGCGCGGCGCGCGCCGTGTTCACGGAGCGGCGTCACCTCATCAACCAGCTCGCCATCTGATCCCGACCCGACCGAAAAGGAGAAGAAGACATGATCACACGACGACACATTTTTACCGCGGCGCTGCTGCTCGCGACCGCGGTTGCGGCACCCGTTCATGCCGAGGACAAGCCGACCGAAATCCGCATTGGCACGCAGAAGGGCGGGTTCTTCCCGGCGGTGCGGCAACGCCAGACGCTGGAGAACGCATTCAAGCCGCTCGGCATCGAGATCAAGTGGATCGACTTCCAGTTCGGCCCGCCGCTGCTGGAAGCGATCAATGTCGGCAGCGTCGATTTCGGCTATGTCGGCGACTCTCCACCGATCTTCGCGCAGGCCGGCAACGCCAAAATTCGCTATGTCGGGGCGGTGAAGTCTGACGGCACCACACAGGCGATCATCGTACCGAAGGATTCGCCGATTCATTCGCTCGCCGACCTCAAGGGCAAGCGCATCGCCTTCGCCAAGGGATCGAGCGCTCATAATCTCCTTGTCGGTGCACTGGAGAAGGCGGGCGTTGCCTGGAGCGACATCACGCCGGCGCCGCTCGCGCCCGCGGACGCGACCGCGGCTTTCGTCAAGGGTTCGGTCGACGCCTGGTCGATCTGGGATCCGTATCTCGCGCTCGCCGAATTGAAGGAGCAGGCCCGCGTGATTGCCTTCGACAAGGATGTGCACAAGCCGAACGCGTTCTACATCGCCGGCACCGACTTCGTGGAGAAGTATCCGTCGCTGGTCGCCAAGCTCAATGCGACCTTCGCTTCCGAGGGCGTGTGGGCCGACGGCCATCACGCTGACGTGGCCAAGGCGCAGTCGGAGGCAACGGGCGTCGACATCGAGGCGGTCAAGCGCTTCGTCGACCGCTCCAACTATCGCGTCGTTCCGCTCGATCAGGACGTGATCAGGAGCCAGCAGGCAATCGCCGATCGCTTTGCGAAACTCGGCCTGATCCCGAAGACGGTGAACGTCTCCGATATCGTCTGGAAGTGGACTCCGGGCTCCTGAGCCCCGACGCTCAGGCCCTGAGCGCCGCCAGCAATTCATCCGGGCGTTCGGCCATGATCATGTGGCCGGCGCCCGGCACCACGACGGTCTTCGCATGCGGGATCGCTGCGGCCAGTGCCTTGCCGGCCTTGGCGGGTGTCATCATGTCCCGTTCGCCGAGAATGAGCGTGGTCGGCACCTTCACGGTCGCCGCCGCGGCAAGCGCGTTCGCATAGGAATTGCAGGCGGAGAGGTCCTTGAACAGCACGCCCGGCTCGCAATGCTTCAGCACCGCCTGCGCGCCGCCATGCATCCACAATCCCGGTGCGAGGCTGCCGCCCAGCTCGGCCTTGAAGCCGAGCCCCCAGATCGAGACCATGTCGAGCGCATCCTGCTCGTTGGCCTCGGCCGCTTTCAGCAGATCAGGGCCGACCGTCATCGTCGCCGCCGTCCCGATCAGGCTCAGCGCCGACACTTTGTCGGGATGACGCGCGGCGGCCTCCAGCGAAATCAGCGATCCCATGGAGTGTCCGATCAGATGCGCCTTTGCCGCGCCGGCGGCTGATATCAGCGCCGACGTCCAGTCGGCCATCTCGGCGATGCTGGAAAGTGACGGCCCGGCCGAGCGGCCATGGCCCGGCAGGTCCGGCGCCAGCACGGAAAAGCCATGATGGGAGAACCAGCGCGTATGCAGCGCCCAGCTCGAATGATCGAAGCCGGCGCCGTGGATGAAGACCACTGATGGCAGCGACTTGTCGAATTCGCGACCGCCGGTCGCAACGAAAACCTCGGCGCCGTTGACGGAGAGTTTCATGGGTCAAACCTTCTGCGAGATGCGGAGCGCCTGGGAGAGATCGTCGATGATGTCGGATGCGGTTTCGATGCCGACCGACAGTCGCACCAGCTCCTCGCCGATGCCTGCGGCCTTCAACTGCTCGGCATCCATCTGCTGATGCGTGGTGGAGGCGGGGTGAATCACCAGCGTCTTGGCGTCGCCGACATTGGCGAGGTGGCTGATCATCCGCAACGACTCAATGAATTTGCGCCCCGCTGGCCGCCCGCCCTTGATGCCGAACGATACGATCGAACCCGCGCCGCGCGGCAGCAGTTTCCTGGCGAGCTGGTAGTCGGTATGGGTCTCGAGCGAGGGATGCAGCACCCAGTCCACCGCCTTGTTGGTCTTCAGCGCCTCCAGCACGAGATGCGTGTTCTGCATGTGACGATCCATGCGGACCGGAAGCGTCTCGACGCCTTGCAGGAGCTGGAAAGCGTTGGTCGGCGACATGCAGGCGCCGAAATCGCGCAGGCCCTCGGTGCGCGCGCGCATGATGAAGGCGGCCGTGCCGAATTGCTCATCGAAGACCATGCCGTGATAACCCGCATAAGGTTCGGTCAGCACCGCGAACTTGCCGGAGGCGCGCCAGTCGAACCGGCCACCGTCGATCACGACGCCGCCGATCGCGATGCCATGGCCGCCAATCCATTTGGTCGCCGAATGCATGACGATGTCGGCCCCGAGCTCGATCGGGCGGCTGAGATAGGGCGTGGCAAAAGTGTTGTCGATCAAGAGCGGAATTTTCGCGTCATGCGCGATCTTCGAAACCGCGGGGATGTCGAGCACCTCCAGTCCGGGATTGCCGATGGTCTCGCCGATCACGAGCCTTGTGTTCGGCTTGATGGCGGCGCGGAAAGCATCGAGGTCGCGCGGCTTCACAAAGGTCGTAGTGATGCCGAAGCGCGGCAGCGTATGCGCGAGCAGATTGATGGTGCCGCCATAGAGCGAGCTTGATGCCACGATGTGGTCGCCGGCACTGAGCAGCGTCGCGATGGCGAGATGCATCGCCGCCTGGCCGCTCGCGGTGCAGATCGCGCCGACGCCGCCTTCGAGCGCGGCCAGCCGCTCCTCCAGCACGCCCGTGGTCGGGTTGGAGATGCGCGTGTAGATGTGCCCGGCGCGCTCCAGGTTGAACAGCGCCGCCGCGTGATCGGTATCCTGGAAGACATAGGACGTCGTCTGGTAGATCGGCACCGCGCGGGCGCCGGTCACGGGATCCGGATGCTGGCCCGCATGCAGGCTCAGGGTTTCAAAGGCAGGCGGTTTGGGCGCGGGCATGCTTGGCCTCATCGGTCGGCGGATCGGGCGGCTGTTTTGCCATAAATCAGCCGGGCAAGTCAGCCGTTGACAGGGGTTTTTGTCGCAGGTCACGAGCGACTGTCCATCACCGTCACCCTGAGGTGGCCGCTTCTTTAGCGGTCCTCGAAGGGCGACGGCCACCGGCGGGGGCCGTTCATCCTTCGAGGCTCGCCTTGCTGCGCAAGGCGCGCACCTCAGGATGACGGGGCGCATTACGTTGCTAGCTGCGAATGTCCATTGCCGGATACCGCTTCCCGCGTAATCTGCGCCATTCAAACACCAACCATAAAGAAACGCCCATGCCCGCCGTTCCGACCTCCACCACCGTGCTCGACTCCATCCTGTTCCGCGATGCCTTCGGCACGCCGCGGATGCGGGAGGTGTTTTCGGACTTTGCGTTGATCTCGCGTTATGCCGAGGTCGAGGTGGCGCTGGCAAAAGCCGAGGCGCGGTGCGGGGTGATCCCGCAGGAGGCGGCGGAGGCGATCGCGGCACGGACCGACGTCAGCAAGCTCGATTTCGACCTGCTGCGGCAGGAGACCGACATCGTCGGCTATCCGATCCTCCCGCTGGTGCATCAGATGGTGAAGCAGTGCGGAGAGGCCGGCCGCTACGTGCATTGGGGCGCGACCACGCAGGACATCATGGACACCGCCGTGGTGCTGCAGCTCCGCGCAGGTCTTGAGATCATCGAAGAGGATATCGCAGCCCTGCGCGGCATCCTCGCCAATTTGTCGAAACGCTATCGCGACACGCCGATGGCCGGGCGCACCCATCTGCAGCAGGCCTTGCACGTCACCTTCGGCTACAAGACCGCGATCTGGCTTGCGATGATCGACCGCCATGCCGAGCGGCTCGTCCAGTTGAAGCCGCGCGTTCTGGTCGGCCAGTTCGCCGGCGCCGCCGGCACGCTGGCCTCGCTCGGGGACAAGGGGCTCGCGGTGCAGGAGGCACTCTGCGAGGAATTGAAGCTCGCCGTCCCCGTCTCGACCTGGCATGTCGCGCGCGATGGCCTTGCGGAAGCCGTGAACTTCCTGGCACTCGTCACCGGCTCGCTCGGCAAGATCGCGCTCGACATCATGATCATGGCCTCGACCGAGTTCGCCGAGGTCTACGAACCCTTCGTCAAGGGCCGCGGCGCGTCCTCGACCATGCCGCAGAAGCGCAACCCGATCTCCTCGGAGCTGATGCTCGCGGCTTCCAAGGCCGTGCGCCAGCACGCCGGCCTGATGCTGGACGCCATGGTGCAGGACTTTGAGCGCGCCACCGGCCCCTGGCACGCCGAGTGGATGGCGATCCCGGAAAGCTTCGTGCTCACCGCCGGCGCCCTGCATCAGGCGAAATTCGCACTCGCCGGCCTCATCGTGGACGAAAAGAAGATGGATGAAAATCTCGCCATCAGCCGCGGGCTGATCGTGGCAGAAGCCGTCATGATGGGGCTTGCGCCGCAGATCGGGCGGCAGGAGGCGCATGACGTGGTCTATGACGCCTGCCGGCTCGCCAACGAGAAGGGGCTTCGGCTGGCGGACGCGCTCGCCGCCGATCCGCGTATATCCAGCCGGATCGATCGTGCCACAATCGAGGCGCTGACTTCACCGAAAAAATACCTCGGTCTTGCCCCCGAAATGGTCGATCGGGTGCTCAAATCTTCAACGCGTTGAAAACCAAAATGCGTGAAACTGCGTATCTGGCTGCGTTGCGCGCAATTGCCTCGTGCTCTTGTGCCATGCGATGCTAGACTTAGATGCAAGTGAACGACCCGCAGAGGACCAGGCATGACCGACCACCGCAATTCCAATACGACCATCGATCCCGCGAAACTCGACCGGCTGGCCGAGGTGGCGGTGAAGGTGGGCTTGGGTTTGCGGCCGGGCCAGGATCTGCTCCTGACCGCGCCGTCCGTCGCGCTGCCGCTGGTACGGCGGATCGCGGTCCACGCCTACAAGGCTGGTGCCGGCCTCGTCACGCCGATCCTGTCGGACGAAGAGGTGACGCTGTCGCGCTATCGCTACGGCCACGACAACAGCTTTGATCGCGCGGCCAACTGGCTCTACGAGGGCATGGCCAAGGCGTTCTCGGACAACACCGCGCGGCTCGCGATCGTCGGTGACAACCCGATGCTGCTGTCGAGCGAGGATCCGTCAAAGGTCGCCCGTGCCAGCAAGGCCAATTCCATGGCCTATCAGCCGGCGCTGGAGAAGATCGTCAATTTCGACACCAACTGGAACATCATCGCCTATCCGAGCGCGTCGTGGGCCAAGCAGGTCTTCCCCGATGACGCCGAGGACGTGGCGATCGGCAAGCTGGCGGATGCGATTTTTGCGGCATCCCGCGTCGACCGCGAGGACGCGATCGGCAATTGGGCCAAGCATAATGCGGTGCTGCGCGAGCGCACCAACTGGCTCAACGGCAAGCGCTTCCGCGCGCTGCATTACACCGGACCGGGTACGGATCTGTCCATCGGCCTTGCCGACGGCCACGAATGGGAGGGCGGCGCGTCGACCTCCAAGAACGGCATCAGCTGCAACGCCAACATCCCGACCGAGGAAGTCTTCACCACGCCGCACTGCCGGCGCGTCTACGGCCACGTGGTGAGCTCAAAGCCGCTGTCCTACCAGGGCACGCTGATCGATGACATCGCCGTGCGTTTCGAGGACGGCCGCATCGTCGAGGCCAGGGCCTCGCGCGGCGAGGAAGTCCTGAACAAGGTGCTCGACACCGACGAGGGCGCGCGGCGGCTCGGCGAGGTGGCGCTGGTTCCGCATTCTTCGCCGATCTCGCAGAGCGGCCTGTTGTTCTTCAACACGCTGTTCGACGAGAACGCGGCATCCCACATCGCGCTCGGCCAGTGCTATTCAAAATGCTTCGTCAACGGCGCCAAGCTGACACCGCAGCAGATCGCGGCGCAGGGCGGCAACCAGAGCCTGATCCATATCGACTGGATGATCGGCTCGGCCGAGACCGACATCGACGGCATCCACGCCGACGGCAGCAAGGAGCCGGTGTTCCGCAAGGGTGAGTGGGCGCGCTAAGCCGGCTGGAACTGAACGTCAATCCATGCGCGAGGCCTCGCCCGAGGTCTCGCGCTTTTTGTCGCATGCCGGGAGAGCGCGGCGTTATATGCCGGAATCTGCAAGGGAAACCAGCGCTAAGCCCGTCGCTTCTGCAACTTGCGGCTGATTCCTCGGCGTTGCGTAAGGAAGAATTAAAAAACGACAACTAGCGTCTTCGGCATCGTTTTGGAGCCGGCCCGCGCCGGCATTTACACTTTATCAATCCTTCGAGGTGCTCCGATGTCGCTTATTGAAACCGGCCATTGCAACGTCGAGCTCAAGCCTGCGCCGATCGAGCCGAGCTGGATCATCGAAGGCAACCCGCAAGCCAGCTCGCATGCGCTCTCGACCAGCGCGGACGGCACCGCCACCTCGCTGATCTGGCACTGCACCGAGGGCAAGTTCAACTGGTACTATGATTTCGACGAGACGATCATGATCCTGGAAGGATCGATCGTGCTCGAAAGCGATGGCATGCCGCCGAAGCGTTACGGCGTCGGCGATGTCATCTTCTTCCGCGACGGCGCGCACGCCAAGTGGCATGTCGAGGGCCACGTGAAGAAGATCGCCTTCTGCCGCAAGACCAGCCCGGTCTGGCTCGGCTTCGTGATCCGCGCCGTCAACAAGTTGAAGCGGATGTTCTTCGCTCCCGGCGAGCGTGGCTCCACCAGCCTCGTCGGCGTCGGCTAACGATTTCGCCCAAGGCGCTTTACTACAAGGCGCTTCCCAGCGTGAGAAGGGTCGGGACGTCAGTCCCGGCCCTTTTTTCATGTCAGGCGGCGGGCAGCTCGAGCCGGTAGAAATCGGTCGCGGTCTGCGAGAACAGCGCCGTCTTCTCGGCCTCGCTCAGGGGTGCTGCAATGCGCTTGAAGGCGTTGAAGATCACCTGATAGCTGCACTGGCCCTTGTCAGGTGGAAAATTGCTTTCGAACATCGCGCGCTTTGGGCCAAAGGCCTCGATGCAGGTTTCGATATAGGGACGCCAGGCCGCGGCCGCCTCTTCCGAAGACGGTGGCCTCGGGCGCAGATGGAAGTCGTAGCCGAGCAGCCACATCGCGAGGCCGCCGAGCTTGACCATGACGTTCTCGCATTTGGCGATCTCGCGGATCGACGCGCGCCAGACCAAGAATTCTTCCTTACGCCTCCCCGCGAAACGCCCGACGCCGGCCGGCCCGCCGCAATGGTCGAGCACGATTTTGGTGTCGGGAAAGGCGCGCGCGAGATCGGCGAGCTCGCCGATCTGCGGATGAAACAGCCAGGCGTCGAAGCTGAGATCGAGCGGTGCCAGGCAGGCGAAGCCCTTGCGGAAGGTCGCGTCGAGCAGCAGGCCCTTCGGCCGGTTGGCATACATGCCGGCAACGGCCGGGTCCTCGTCCCAGGCGGAGGAATGGCGGATGCCGCGGAAGCGGCCGTTGCCGGCGGCGATCTCGGCCTCCAGCACGCCCTTGGCCTCATCGCCGAGCAGAAGGTTGGCGTGGCTGACGATGCCGGCGCAGATCGCGGCCTTGCCATAGCCGCCGCTCGCGCTCATGGCGGCGACGCCGTTGGCGAACTCGACCTCGCCGACCGGGCGGAACGCTTCCGGCCCGTGCGCGCGATACATCGAGCGGCAATCGACATAGACCGTGCCGACGATGTTGTGGCCCGAGTTGATGTCGGCGGCCATCTCCTCGATCAGATAGCGCTGGCCGCCACGGTCCCAGAGGTGGTGATGCGGATCGACGATTGGGCGTGCGGGATCGATGATGTCTTCCTGATGCAGCGCGAGCCAGTCCTCGCGCGGATCGGCAAAAAGTCCGCTTCTGTTGGCGGGCATGCTGCTCGCAGCCATCGGCGTCGCTCCCCTCTGTTCTTTGCCGGGAAGGCTAACACCACGCGGGCTCGCGCAGCAGCGCGCATCGCGCAATGGCATCCTCCGGCGGGAGCAGGGCAGCGGCGGCTTACACCGCGCGCCGCGTCGCCTTCACGTCCACCATCAGCCGCCAGTCCGGCGCCGCGGCAGCCTTGGCCTCGCCAAGCCAATGGAAGGAATTTTGCGTGATTCTTGTAAAGCTCCAGCGCGAGAGGTCGCCGGACTCGGTCGTGCCTTCCTGGACGATGTCCTCGCCCTTGGCGCGGCCGATCTGCTGGCGGAACACGCTGCGGCCCGGGTCCATCCAATAGATGCGCCAGGCGTCGATGGTCGGGTCATAGACGCGCAGCGTCGTGCCGTACCAGTTGCCGGCAATCGGGAAAGGCGGCGCGCCGGCCGGTCGCGGGATCATCCAGACATCCTGCACCGCGCGCCCCTCCAGCACCCAGCCGAAATGGATCTCGCCGGCGGCGCGGTGCGCCGTCCCGTCGGGCGCGTGGACCGTGATCTCGGCGTCCCAATCGCCGACAAAGCGGCCGTAGAGGTTGAGGGCGCGGGCATGCTCCGCGTTCGGCCCGTCCGCATGCAGCAATCTTGCAAAGTCGCTCATGTGATCTCTCCCGTTGCGGAGAGATCACCACGGAACGCGACAGGCGGCTTGGAGAAAATTGCGCCGGCGTCGGCCCCGTCACACGCCGTCCAGAATGATGACCGTCGGCGTGCTCGGCAGCGAATCCCGTGAGATCCGGAAACTGCGTTCGAGCCGCCGGTCGATCTCGAATTCCTGGCCGATCCGGCGCATGAATTCGTCGAGCGGAGTCGCAAAGCGGTGCATCGGCAGCACCACCGAGGAGCGCAACCGCTTGGTGATCTCGGACATGCCGCCCAGCGACATGGTGTAGGTGCCGTCGATCGGCACCATCACGATGTCGAGCCGCCCGATCTGGGCAAAATGGGAGTCGTCGAGCTTGTGGTGGAGGTGGCCGAGATGGCCGATGCAGAGGCCCGCAACCTCGAAGATGAAGATCGAATTGCCGTCGCGGATCATGTCGATGCCGAAATCGTCGCCAAAATAGCGGCGGATGTCAGTCGTGACGTTGCGGATGAAGGTGTCACCGATCCGGGTCGAGACCAGCGCCGGCTTGCCGTCCTCGCCCCAGCCATGCAGCACGTTCGGAATGCGCTTGTCGGGGTACAGAGTGTAGTGCGTGCTGTGGGCCTTGTTCATGGTCGCGACGTCGGGCAGCCGGCCGACCTGATAGGCGCCGCTATAGTCGGTCGCGATCCGCAAGCCCCCCGGCGTGTCGATGACATAGGTGGAATGGCCGGCATAGGTGATCTCGACTTCGGGCGCGGCCGCCGCCTGCCGGAACGCCACTGGCGTCGCGCGGGGCGGCGCATTTGCCATCGCCAGGCATTCGCTGCGCTGGACCTGCTGCGCGAAGGCAGGTGTCAGGGTCGCGCCGAGCAGCGCAAGCGCCGCGGATAGCAGTCGCCACATGGGTCCGTCCCCAGGGAGGGTTTTGCCGAGTGTAACGTGCAATCCGGCTGGCGGCCAACAGGCCGCAATCAACAGCGCGTCAGTGTCGCAGGGCTAGTCCCGCCGCGGGCTGAACTTCCAGGTGGCGGCAACCAGGCTCGCGGTGATCAGGCCGCTGACGAGGCCGGCGATGGGGATCGCCAGCAGCAACGCGGCGCTGGCGGCCCAGCCGATGGAGGAAAAGGCTTCCGCAAACGTTGCGAGCCGCGAGGAGGTCTGGCGGCGGCGAAACTGGCTGCGCTTGGCCTGCACCCGGAACCAGAGCTGGATCGCGATGGCGCAGGCCGCGCTGATGAAGATCGCGCCTGCGGTGATCGCGGCCTGGTTAACCGAGGCGAAGGCGAGCGCCGCAATCAGCGGCGCGAAGATAACGGCGATGGCGATCAGCACCACCTCGATCTTGGCGCGGATCATGCGCGAGGGCGTAAGCGGCGCGGTCGCGACCAGATCGGCAGCGTCCTCGCCCGATATGGTCAGCCAGGCGAGGCCGCCTGCGAGTTGTCCGGCGGCCATCACGATGACTGGCGTGATCAGCACCAGCGCGGCAGAACTGTCGGCAAAGCTGCGCCACAGCAGCAGCGCCGGCGGCACCAGATAGAGGAGCTGCATCAGCGTCTGCGAGATCAGCCAGGGATCGCGCCACAGCAGCATGAATTCCTTGCGCCGCAGCGCCTGCTGCCGCGAACCGCTGCGGAACCGCCGTTCGCGCGCGGTCTTGCGGCCCGGCGTGCCATAGGCGGCCGCGTCGATTGCGGTGTCGGCAAATCGGCCCGAGAACAACGCCATCACGCTGCCGAGCAGCACGAGGCCGAGCGCGAGCAAGAGCAAGAGCGGCTCGCTCTCGCCCATTGTCGCGCGCGCCGGCCACCAGACGATGCTGTCCGTGTTGGGCGCGTAGGCGGCAGCCGACTCCGAGGTCAGCACTGCAAAGCGCGACAGCGTGCCGTAGGACATGATCGCCGCAATCTGCAGCGCGATCACGAAGCCGGCGCCGATGATCGCGGCAACGATCTGTGCGATGAAGCGCGTCCGCGCCGGCCCGATCAGCCGGAACAGGAGGATGGTGATGGCGATCGCGATTGCCGCAGCCGACAGGCCCATGGCGATGACCACGCCGAAAGCCGCGAGCCATCGCGGTCCGCCGCCGATCACGAGCACGTCGATGAACGGCGTCGACAGCAGGAGCGCCATCGTCGTGATCGCAAGCGCGATCGCCGCGATCCGCACCGAGAACAGATTGGTGAGCTTTGCCGGCGAGGACATGATGAGATCAAGGTCGGCGCGGGCGTAGAACACGCGCGTCACCGATTCGATCGCCTGCGACAGCATCAGGGCCCAGGCTAGCACGATCGTCGACGAGATCACGATCAGCGAGGGCTTGTCGATTGGCATCTGCAAATCGGCGAAGCGGCCGATCACCGCCCAGGCCGGCAGATGCAGGATCGCGGCGAAGAGCACGAGGCCGATCACCGCGGCGCGCTTCCGCTTGCGCCGTCCGCCCGTCATCAACGCAAGCCATTCGCGCCAGGCGAGCCGAAGCTCGTGGCGCGCGAACCATGAGAGGGCCGTGGCCGAGCTCATGCGGCCTCGAGCGTAACCAGCGCGATGAAGAGATCTTCAAGGCTGGTGTCGGTATGGCCGTTCTGCTGGCGCAGCTCGGCGAGCGTGCCTTCCGCGACCAGGCGGCCCGATGCGATCACGCCGATCCTGTCGGCCATCCGTTCGGCGACCTCCAGGATATGCGTGGTCATGATGACCGTGCATCCGGCGCGGACGCGTTCTGCCAGCAGCCCCTTTACATGACGCGCCGAGACGGCGTCGAGGCCGGTGAGTGGCTCGTCGAGGATGATGAGGCGGGGATCGTGGACCAGCGCGCCGGCGAGCGCCACCTTCTGGCGCATGCCCTTGGAAAATCCCTCGCAGCGCTCGTGCTTGTGCGCCTCGAGCCCGAGCGATGTCAGGAGTTCTTGCGCGGCGGGTTCGGAGGTTGCGGGATCGACGCCCCAGAGACCGGCGACGAATTCGAGATATTCGAGCGGCGTCAACTTGTCATAGATCATGGGCTCGTCGGACACCCACGCCATCACTTGCTTGGCCGCGACGGGATCGGCGAGCGCATCGACACCGAAGATCGAAACCGCGCCCGCATCCGGCCGCAACAGGCCTGCGACCATGCGCAGAGTGGTGGTCTTGCCCGCACCGTTCGGGCCGACCAGGGCATAGAATTCACCGGCGTGAATGGTGAGATCGAGGGAATCGACCGCCAAACGGTCAAAACGCTTCGTTAACCCTCGCACGTCGAGTGCCGAATTTTCCGGCTTCATGACAAGGACACCGCCCGGTTTTGTATTGCTCGTGACCATGACCCGAAGATGTTTCGGCACCGTGAATCGCGTTGCTGCAAATTCCGTCATCCGGGAATGCTCGACTTTAGCGTTTGTTGACAGCGCTTGGCGGTTCAGGCTGAATTGCTTCAGGGCAAATGACGCACGACAGCGGCACGAATCGCTGCGTAGCGACTGGACACAAGATGCGAAAAGGCGGCCAAAAGAGCCGCTGTCTGCATCGGGGAGGGTAAACGGCCATGCTGGACTTCGTTCAGCAGCTCGTCAGCGGCGTCGCGCTCGGCTGCGTGTACGGCCTGATCGCGCTCGGTTTCGTGCTCGTTTACAAGGCAACCGAGGTCGTCAACTTCGCCCAGGGCGATTTGATGATGCTGGGCGGCTTCTTCGCCTTCACCTTCATCGGCATGATGGGCCTGAACTACTGGCTCGGCTTCGCCGGCGCAGTCGCCGCCATGGCGCTGTTCGGCATGCTGGCCGAGCGGGTCGTGGTGCGGCCGATCCTCGGCTACCCGCAATTCTCCATCATCATGGCGACCATCGGGCTCGGCTACTTCCTGCGCTCGATCGCCGGCATGATCTGGGGCACCGACGATCTCAAGATCGAGACGCCGTTCAGCCAGGGCGTGCTGCGCATCGGCTCGCTGGTGCTCGCCTATGACAAGCTCTCGGTGATCGCGGCGACGATGATCCTGTGCACGCTGCTCTATCTGTTCTTCAACAAGACCACGCTTGGCACTGCCATGCGCGCGAGTTCCGAGAACATGCTGGCGGCCTATTACATGGGCATTCCGGTTAAGCGCGTGGTGTCGATCGTCTGGGCCATCAGTGCTGCGGTTGCGACCTGCGCCGGCGTGCTGCTGGCGCCGATCACCTTCATCCATTCCAATGTCGGCCTCGTGCTCGGCCTGAAGGCGTTTCCCGCCGCAGTGCTCGGCGGCTTTGGCTCAATCCCCGGCGCTGTCGTCGGCGGCGTCCTGATCGGCGTGATCGAGAGCATGGCCGGCTTCTATCTGCCCGAAGGCTGGAAGGACGTCGCGCCCTACATCGTGCTGCTCGCCGTGTTGCTCCTGAAGCCCGAAGGCCTGTTCGGCCTCCACGTCCGCAAGAAGGTCTGAACGCCATGCGATTCTTGTTCAAGACCGACTACGAAGACGACATCAAGTTGTTCCCGCATTCCGGCTATTACGTCTCCTACGGCATCCTGCTCGCTCTGCTGCTGGCGGCACCCTACATGCTCTCCAGCTATCTGATGAGCCAGCTCGTCTTCGTCTGCATCTATGCGACCGTCGGTGTGGCGCTGTTGATCCTGACCGGCTTCACGGGGCAAGCCTCGCTCGGCCATGCCGCGTTCCTCGCGATCGGCGCCTACACGGCGGCCTATTTGCAAAAGTACAACGTGCCGTTCCCGGTCTACTTCCTCGCCGCTGGACTTTTGACCGGCATCATCGGCGCCATGGTCGGCTTCCCGGCGCTGCGCCTGACCGGCATCTATCTCGTCATCGCCACCATCTCCTTTGCCCTGATCGTCGAGGAGATCTTGGCGCGCTGGGAGAGCGTCACCAATGGCAACGAGGGCATGCGGATCAAGACGCTGTCGCTGCTCGGCGTCCCCGTGCCGCGCGACAGTCCCGCCTTCTATTTCCTTTGCCTGGCCGTGCTGGTGCTGACCATCGTCGGCACGCTCAATCTGCTGCGCTCGCCCACGGGGCGCGCCTTCGTCGCGATCCGCGATTCCGAGACCGCGGCGCGCAGCATGGGTGTCAATGTCGCGCTCTACAAGGTGAAGTCGTTCGCGATCTCGGCGGCGATAACAGGCTTTGCCGGCGTGCTGTTCGCGCACAAGCTCTCCTTCATCTCGCCGGAGATGTTCACACTGCAGCTCTCGATCGAGTTCATCATCGTGATCCTGATCGGCGGCACCTTCAGCCTGCACGGCGCGGTGCTGGGCGCGATCTTCATCGTGATGATCGATCCGTTCCTGACATACCTCAAGGACGATATGCCCGGCATCATCGCCGGCGTTGCCGCCACGTTCGGCGCGGGCA
Source organism: Bradyrhizobium liaoningense (assembly GCF_018130955.1). Classification (GTDB taxonomy): domain Bacteria; phylum Pseudomonadota; class Alphaproteobacteria; order Rhizobiales; family Xanthobacteraceae; genus Bradyrhizobium; species Bradyrhizobium liaoningense_C. The sequence continues at coordinate 80,831 of NZ_JAFCJM010000028.1, read as the reverse complement.
AGGAGCGGGCCGCCAGCATCCAGTCGAGCGTCGCCGCGTTCGCCTCGCTCAACGGCTTGAAGGGCGCGATCTACGGAATCATCATCATGCTGTTCGTGCTGTTCGAGCCGCTCGGCATCTACGGCCGCTGGCTGAAGATAAAACTCTTCTTCCAGCTCTTCCCGCTCTACAAGCGTGCCACCTTCAAGCGGCAGAAGATCTACGTGAAGTCGGAGCGGAACCGATGAGCTATTTTCGCGCCGAGAATCTGTCGCTGCATTTCGGTGGCCTCAAGGCGGTCGATGCCGTCTCCTTCGCCGTCGAGAAGGGCGAGATCCTTTCGATCATCGGCCCGAACGGCGCCGGCAAGAGCTCGATCTTCAACCTGATCTCGCGGATCTATCGTCCCACCTCGGGCAAAATCTTCTTCGAGGACCAGGACATCACGGAACAGCCGCCCTACGACATCGCAAAGCTCGGCATCGCCCGCACTTTCCAGAACATCGAGCTGTTCGAGAATGCGAGCGTGCTCGCCAATCTCCTGGTCGGGCGTCACCGTCATTCGACCACGCAGCTCTGGCAGGAGTTCCTGTTCCTGCCGAGCGTGCGGGCCAACGAGAAGGTGCACCGTCGCCGGGTCGAGCAGGTCATCGAATTCCTCGATCTCGAGCCCTATCGCGACAAGCTGATCTCGGGCCTGCCCTACGGCGTGCGCAAGGTGATCGAGCTCGCCCGCGCGCTCTGCTCCGAGCCGAAACTGATCCTGCTGGACGAGCCGTCGTCGGGGCTGAACGTGGAGGAGACCGACGACATGTCGTTCTGGATCCGCGACCTGAAGAACGAGCTCGGCATCACCGTCCTGATGGTCGAGCACGACATGTCGCTGGTCAACCGCGTCTCCGATCGCGTCATCGCGCTGAACTACGGCCGCGTACTGGCAATGGGCTCTCCGTCCGAGGTGCAGCAGCATCCCGACGTCGTCGCCGCCTATCTCGGAGCCTGATGCGATGGACGCAGCCGTCAAATCAGACATCATCCTCAAGCTCAGCAATGTCGAGAGCTACTACGGGCCGATCATGGCGATCCGTGGCATCTCTCTCGAGGTGCCGCGCGGCCGCATCGTCACGCTGCTGGGCGCCAACGGCGCCGGCAAGACCACCGTGCTGAAGACCATCTCGGGCATTCTCGATCCGCAGAAGGGCTCGATCGAGTTCATGGGCAGATCGATCCAGCGCATGGAGGCCGACAAGATCGTGCGCCTCGGCCTCAGCCACGTGCCGGAGGGGCGGGAGGTGTTCCCGTTCCTCTCGGTGCGCGAGAACCTGATGATGGGCGCCTATCCGCGCAAGGACCGTGACGGCGTCGCGGATGATCTGGAGCGCGTCTACGGCTATTTCCCGCGATTGCGCGAGCGCATCAACCAGCCGGCCGGCCAGCTCTCGGGCGGCGAGCAGCAGATGCTCGCGATCGGGCGCGCGCTGATGAACCGGCCGACGCTGCTGCTTCTCGACGAGCCTTCGCTCGGCCTGTCGCCGCTCCTCGTGAAGGAGATTTTCACGATCATCCGCCGCGTCAACGAGGAGCAGGGCATGTCGATCCTGCTGGTCGAGCAGAATGCCAAGGTGGCGCTGGAGACTGCCCATTATGGCTACGTGCTGGAGATCGGCCGTGTCGTCATGAACGACAGCTGCGACCGCTTGATACATTCCCAGGACATCCAGGAATTTTACCTTGGGGCCAAGGAAGCAGGCGCCCGCGGTGAACGGCGCTGGAAAAAGAAGAAAACTTGGCGTTAAAAAAGACTAGGCGTTAGATGTGGTGGTCCCTCACCAGACATAGACCGCCGGCAAGGCAGGCAGTGGGAGGGGGCGGAGGGACAAGGAGGAAGCGGGCATGGCCAGACCGGCGGTGCTGACGGTCGCCGATACGATCGCGAAGAGTTTTCTGCTCGCGGCTGAGACGCGGGGCGATGGCCCCGCGATCCGCGAGAAGAAGTTCGGCATCTGGCAGCCGACGAGCTGGCGGCAATGGCTGGGGATCTCGAAGGAGGTCGCCTACGCGCTGCACGCATCCGGCTTCGCGCCCGGCGACGTCGCCTCCATCATCGGCAACGCGGTGCCGGAATGGGTCTATGCCGACATGGGCATTTTGTGCGCCGGCGGCGTGTCCTCGGGCATCTATCCGACCGACTCCTCGGCGCAGGTCGAATATCTCGTCAACGATTCCGCGACGAAGGTGATCTTCGCCGAGGACGAGGAGCAGCTCGACAAGGTGCTGGCCTGCCGCGCGCGCTGCCCGACGCTCCGGAAGATCATCGTGTTCGACATGGAGGGGTTGAGCGGCTTCATCGACGACATGGTGATGTCGCTCGACGAATTCCGCGCGCTCGGCCGCAACCACATGGTGGGCCGCGAGATGCTATGGCAGGAGATGATCGACAGCCGCGGCCGCGACGATCTCGCGGTCCTCGTCTACACGTCGGGCACGACCGGCCCGCCCAAGGGCGCGATGCATGCCAATCGCAGTGTCGTGCATCAGATGCGGCACGCCAATGATTTCATTCCGGCGCAGGAGCACGAGGAGCGGCTGATCTTCCTGCCGCTCTGCCACGTCGCCGAGCGCGTCGGTGGTTACTACATCTCCGTTGCGCTGGGTTCGGTGATGAATTTTGCCGAGAGCCCGGAGACGGTGCCGGACAATCTGCGCGAGGTGCAGCCGACCACGTTTCTCGCGGTGCCGCGCGTCTGGGAAAAGTTCTACTCGGCCGTCACCATCGCGCTGAAGGATGCGACGCCGCTCCAGCAATGGGTCTATCGCCGCGCCATCGACATCGGCTTCCGCATGACCGATTGCCGGATCGAGGGCGGCCGGCCGTCGCTGCCGCTGAAGATCGCCAACCGCTTCGCCTATTGGCTGGTGTTCCGCAACATCCGCCGCATGATCGGGCTCGATCGCTGCCACACCGCGTTCACGGGCGCGGCGCCGATCTCGCCGGACCTGATCCGCTGGTATCTGGCGCTCGGCATCGACATGCACGAGGTCTACGGCCAGACCGAGAATTGCGGCGTGGCGACGCTGATGCCCGCGGACCGCATCAAGCTTGGCTCGGTCGGCAAGGCCGTGCCGTGGGGCGAGGTCAGCCTGTCGCCCGAGAACGAGATCCTGATCAGGGGCGACTTCCTGTTCATGGGCTATCTGAACCAGCCGGAGAAGACCGCCGAGACCATCGATCCGCTTGGCTGGCTGCACACCGGCGACGTCGGCGCCATCGACGACGAAGGCTTCGTCAAGATCACCGACCGGATGAAGGACATCATCATCACCTCCGGCGGCAAGAACATCACGCCGTCGGAGATCGAGAACCAGCTCAAATTCTCGCCCTACATCTCGGACGCCGTCGTGATCGGCGACAAGCGGCCGTATCTGACCTGCCTCGTCATGATCGACCAGGAGAACGTCGAAAAATTCGCGCAGGACCACGACATCCCCTTCACCAACTATGCGAGCCTGTGCCGGGCGATGGAGATCCAGAGCCTGATCCAGCGCGAGATCGAGGCGGTCAACGCCAATTTCGCCCGCGTCGAGACCATCAAGAAGTTCTACCTGATCGAACGCCAGCTCACGCCTGAGGACGAGGAGCTGACGCCGACCATGAAGCTGAAGCGCAGCTTCGTGAACAAGCGCTACGCCACCGAGATCGATGCGATGTATCGCGAGCGCGCGGTGGCGTGAGGCGCATGGCCCCGGAAAAGTGGGAACCGGTTTTCCGATAAGGGCCATGCGAAAAAGAGGCTGAAGACAGCGAAGCAGCGATGGCCACGCCCTTCGCGCAACACGGGCCAGGGAGAGGAGACGTCAATGTCGAAATCGTTCAGGGCGGTCGGCCTTGCGGTGGGCGCGGTGGTGCTCACGCATCTGCCGGCCGCGGCGCAGACCAAGGTCACCAATGAAGGCATCTCGGCCGCCGAGATCGTCATCGGCACCCATCAGGATCTGTCCGGTCCGATCAAGGGCTGGGGCGTGCCGGTCTCCAACGGCATGAAGATGGCGGTCGAGGAGGTCAACGCCGCCGGGGGCGTCAACGGCCGCAAGATTCGACTGGTGGTCGAGGACAGCGGCTACGATCCGAAAAAGGCCGTGCTGGCTTCGCAAAAGCTGATCGAGCGCGACAAGATTTTTGCGATGGTCGGGCCGATGGGATCGCCGACCGTGCTCGCTGCGCAGGACATCCTGCTCGACGCCGGCGTACTTCAGCTCTTCCCGCTGACGGCGGCCGAATTCACCTACAAGCTCGATGCGGCCAAGCCGCAGGAGCGGCTGAAGTTCAGTAATCTCCTGCCCTATGTCGAGAGCACGCGCGCGGCTTTGAAATACATGATGGAGTGGAAGAATTTCAAGAAGCCCTGCATCATGCATCAGGACGACGAGTACGGCAAAAACGTGCTCGACGGCTTCAACCAGCAACTGTCGGCCATGAAGGTGCAGCCGGCCTCGATCACGAGCTACAAGCGCGGCGCCTCCGACTTCAGCGCCCAGGTGGCCAAGATGAAGTCCGACGGCTGCGACCTCGTCGTGCTCGGCGCGATCCTCCGTGAGCCCATCGGCACCATGACCGAGGCCAAGAAGCTCGGCTGGGACGTCACCTTCCTCGGTGCCACGCCCGTCAACGTGATGGAGGTGCCCATGCTCGGCAAGGACGCCGTCGAAGGCCTCTATTCGGCGAGTGCCTTCGAGATCCCCTACGAGGACACGGCGAAGGGCAAGGTCAAGGACTGGCTGGTCAACTACAAGAAGATGTTCGGCACCGATGCCAACAGCCAGGCCATCATCGGATACAATGCGGTGATGACCTTCGCCTTCTATGCGCAGAAGGCGGGCAAGGACCTGACCGGGCAGAAGATGCTCGACGCGCTGGAGTCCGGCGACAAATTCCTCGACATCTTCAGTTCGCCGCCGACGACATTCTCCAAGACCAACCATCTCGCCAACACCATCACCCAGGTGCAGCAGATCAAGGGCGGCCGCTGGGTTCTGGTGAAGGACAATCTGATGTTCTGAGGCGGCTCGTTCGCCGCGTTGACGGTGCACCCTCTCCCCTTGTGGGAGAGGGTGGCTTCGCGCCACCTTCTCCCACAAGGGGAGAAGGAAGCACCTACTGGCTCCCCGCAGTGACGCCGAAATCCACTGGCGCGAGCCCATCCTCCTTGCAACGCCAGCCGTCGGACGCTTTCTGGAAGGCAAAGGCCTTCTGGATCCTGAGCCTGCGCGTCACGTTGAAACTGTCCCTGGAAAAACGCTCCTTGGCGACTGATGCTTCTTGGGCGCTGCCCGTCCTGAGGTCCCAGCAGGTGCCGGTGCAGGTGGTTGCGATGCTGCTGCAGCCGGTGAACGGCGAGAGCGCAACCATCTCGACCTCGGCCGTCACCAGCGCCTCCTGGCCCGCCACTTCGGTGTCGATCTCGAACACGCGGTTGATGCGGACAAAGTTGCCGCACGAATTGGCCGCGTGAATCCGGGCGACGCAGAAATCGACGGCGTCTGTGTTGGGCAGACGGGCTGCGATCTGCCGGCCGAACACCTTTTTCGGATCGCCCTTGGCGGCTGAGATCTCGGCGGTCTTGCGGGTGAGGTAATCCTGCAGGCAAGGTTCTGACGACGCCAGCTCCGCGAGCGGCACGTTGTCCTTGCCGACCAGATTGCATTGGCGATCGCGCTCCCGCGTCCAGCGGCCGTATTCGGCGAAGGCAAAGCGCGCTTCGGTCGGATTGAGTTTTGCGATCAGGTCGTGGACCGTGTCGTTCAGCTCCGTCTCGGCGAGCGCCAGCGACGGGTCGCTGCAGATCAGCGCGCCGGCCGCCGTGCTCGCCGCCAGGCAATCGAAATTGGGATCGCGCAGGATCGCAGCGCGCTCGAGGGTGACCTTCAGCAGGCACGCCTTGACGGCATCGACTTCGTCATAGGTGACCGTGTCGGTGCCGCCAAAAATGCCGCAACCGAGGTTGCGTTGCCGCAGCCAGATCGCGTTCTCCTGGATCGCGGGCAGGGGATCGGACAGGCGGGCCAGCCGTTCCTGGATCGCCGCGCCGAGCTTCTCGGCGGCGGCCGCAAGCTCCGGATCGCCGCAAAAGAGCTGGCCGGCGGGATCGCGCTGCCGGTCGCAATTGTTCTTGGCGTAGAGCGGCAGCTTGTCGGCGATGGAGCGGTTGGAATTGCCTGATTGGGCGAATGCCGGCGCGGCCAGCAGCGCAAGCCCCAACAGCACGATCAACCGCATTCCATTCGCCCCCGGCATGGTTGTGGCCATGCTAGCGTCCCGGGTGGCGCGAAGGAATGGGTTTATGCCGTTAGCGGCTACGAATGGCCGTTCGCGAAGTAGGCCTTACGGCGCCTCGTTGGCAACGACCAGCGAGGTGCGGGCGTTGTCCGGCTGCGAGGCGATCACCGGCTCGTCGACATATTTCATGACGGCGGCCTGATGGAGCACGAACAGCGGGCGGTAGGTCCGGGCGTTCGCGTCCTCGACCATCGCCATCCACCGGTTGTCCAGCATCAGCCAGTGACCGTCGAGCTTTGCTGCGGCGACCGCATGCTCTTCGCCAGCCTGCGTGTCGCGCACGACCACGATCCGCAAATCTTCGGCGGCGACGCCAGCCAGGCGCAGCGCGGCCAGCTTGGCGATCGCATAATCCTCGCAGTCGCCGGTGCCGCGGGCGAAGGTCGCAAGCGGCGGGCTCCAGACGTCGTCGGCGCCGTCGCTGGCCGGCCGGATCGCGAGGTTGATGGCGCGGTTGGTCTCGCCGAGCCGCGCGCGGCCTTCGCGAGTCCGGGCCTGATCGACGATGGCGAGCAGCTTCAGTGCTGCGGGCGACACGCAGTTTTCGCGGTCGCCGTCGCACAGCGCGAGCTGCACCATCTCGTCGTCGAGCTTCTGCTGCATGCCGAACCATTTCTGCCTGAGTCCGCCATGCGAGATGGCAAAGGCGAACAGGCCGAACGGCTCGCCGGATTTGCGCACCAGGGCGGCGGGCCCCGGCGACAGCAAGGTGCCGGCGCGCAGCTCGGCGGCCGAGCCGGCGAGGATCAAGGCGCACAGGACAAGAACTGCGCGCCAGGCGCGCGAATTGGCAACGGACTCCATCTGACATCCCCTGTCCGGCATCGTCGGATCCCCCTCGATCCAAGCGTGCCGGCTTTGTTTCTGTGCGGAGATAGTGCGGGGAGGGCCGTTTTGGTCCGCTTAACGTGCCCGGCTGGGGCGCCAAAACCGCGGAACAGGCTGAAACCGGCCTCGCCAGTTTGCGTAAAATTTTACGAATCAGCGGCTAGGTGGGAGCCGGCCGCCGCGAAATGGAAGCAATTGCGAGCTCAGGTTGCGACCGGCGCCGGTTCTGCGCCGTATGGCTAACGACCGGCAATTTCGCCGGTTCTGTTAGCTAGGTCACAGTTATAGCTCCGTATTCGTCGCAGTATGTTGCAGGGCACTATGTAGGACAGATGACACGAGTATTCGCTGGTGAATACGAAGGTCATTATACTTAGGACTATTGGAAATGCGCCGGGATGAGCGGAATTCGACCTCGAACTATTCGGGGAAATACATCTTTTTCCCTTCGATAATTCGACTGGCGCCGCGGCTGGAGCTCCCTGCCGCGCCAATTCTTTCCAACAATAGATGGTTTCACTAATGACTTGCTAATGATATGCAAGCTTAGGCCATTGATACTTACTTAAAAATTAACCTTTTACGGTGCCCCGTTGAATTACGCTGGCAAATTTGACGCCGCGCTTTCCTTGGATGGCCAGGGTTCTCGTTCCCCAGCCCATCACCATGTCGAATCCTTTACCGTCACCGGCCACGGCAAAGTCCCGGCGGGCGCCTTCGTCGTTCCCGATCCCAACCTGATCTTCCATGGCGACTTCAAGCGCGCCGGCGTCGACCTGGTCCTGTCCCATGACGGCCAGGAATTCGTCGTTCACGATTATTTCAAGGGCGAGAAGCGCGCCGCCATCGCCTCGCCCGACGGCGCCCATCTCACCGGCGACCTCGTCGATGCGCTCACCGGTCACGTCCAATATGCCCAGGCCGCCCCCGGCGCCGGCACCGCGCAAGTCATCGGTCACGTCACCAAGCTGACCGGCGGTGCGACCGCCATCCGCAACGGCGTCTCGATCATCCTGAACAATGGCGACAACGTCGAGAAGGGCGACGTCGTCTCGACCGGCTCGGATTCGACGCTCGGCATCACCTTCATCGACGGCACGGTGTTCGGCCTGTCCTCCAATGCGCGGATGGTGCTGAACGAGATGGTCTACGACCCCAACGGGTCGAACAACTCCTCGTTGCTCAGCCTGGTTGCCGGCACCATCACCTTCGTCGCCGGCGAGACCGCCAAGCACGGCGACATGAAGATCGACACCCCGGTCGCGACCATGGGCATCCGCGGCACCGCGGTGCTGTCGCAGCTCGAGTTCTTCGTCCCGGTGGCGACGATCGACAATCCGCAGCCGCAACCGGAGCCGAAGGTGAGCTTCCAGGTGCTGGTCGAACCGGACGGCACCACCGGCTCCTACATCCTGTTCGACAAGATCACGCTGCTTCCGATCGCCACCGTCAACCAGGCGGGGCAGATGATCCAGATCAGCGGCGGCAACGTCACCATCTCCAACGCGCTGTTGTCGCCGGACGTGCAGAAGCTGATCACCGACGTGTTCACGCTGAAATTCACGGACAACACCAACAACAATACCAAGCTGACCACGAACTTCACCGACACGCTCACGCCGGACGGGCACAGCGTGCTGTTCAAGACGGTGGCAGGTGTCGAGGTGTTGGCGACCTACGTCAACACGGTCAACACCGGGAATAACGGGACGACGCAGGACTCCAGGACGACAGCCGAGCGCATTCCCGGCCCGCCGAACGCCGTCGTGATCGACAGCAATGGCCAGCCATGGGTGGCCTTCACGCTGGCCGAACTGTCCAACAAGACTGGTGACACCGGTCCGGACAGCGTTGGCGGCCGGGTCAATTTCGTCGACGTCAATCTCGGCGACAGGCCGACGGTGCAGATCGACTTCAAGTCCGTCACCTATCAGAACGCAAGCCACCAGGACGTCACGGCCGGGCTGTCGAGCCTGCAGAAGGCCGACGTCGCCGCCACCGAAGTCAAGATCATCGTCGTTCCCGCGGCCGACAACGCCAACAACGGCTCGGTGCAGTGGACCTACAGCGTCCCCGACAACGCCTTCGACTTCCTCGCCGCCGGCGAGGTGCTGACGCTGACCTACATGGTCAGCGTCAACAACAATTTCAGCCTCAACCCCGAAACCACCTTCATCCCGATCACCATCACGATATCAGGCACCAACGACAAGCCGGTGATCGCGACCAGCGTGCCGACCATCACCTTTGCCGGCGGCACCAGCGTTCCCGGCGGCCCGCTGACCAGCAGTGTTCCGACTTCGGGCACCCTGACCTTCACCGATGTCGATCTCACCGACACGCACACGGTCTCGGTCAAGCTGACCAACGCCAGCCTGCCCGGCGGCACCGTGCCTCCGGCTCCGCTCGCGCTGTTCCAGAACGCGCTGTCGGTCTCAATCGCCAACAGCCATGACAGCACCGGCAGCGGCACCGGCATCATCAACTGGTCGCTGGCCGATCTTCCGGTCTATCTCGCCGACTTCATTCCGGAGGACGAGGTCCTGACGCTGACCTACACGGTCACGCTGACGGATTCGCAAGGCGCGACCTCGACGCAGACCATCACCGTCACCATCACGGGCACCGACAGCCCGGCGGTGGTCTGGATCGCGACAGCGCAGGCGGGCTCGCCTCCCGGCGGCTTCTGGAAGGACGGGGCGAACTGGGAAACCGGCACCGTGCCGACGATCGACGACGACGTCATCGTCATCACCGACCAGTTGCACGGCCTGACGCCCTCCTATCCGGTCACGATCGACGCTCCGGCGTTTGCGAAATCGCTGACCATGAACGATTTCGGCGGCCCGCCGCCGGAAGTGATCAACCAGAGCACGCTGACGATTGCTGAAACGCTCAATCTCAGCGCCGATTCGATCCTGACCAACACCGCGACGGGCACCATCACGGTGGGCGGCAGGGCCGAGATCCTCGACACCAGCGTGCTGACCAATGCCGGCAGCCTGACGCTAGCGGCCGGCGGCGATTTCGGCAGCCAGACCACGATCACCAATTTCGGCACGCTGGACCTCTCCGGCGGCACGCTCAACCTGCTCGGCACCGTCACCAACACCGGCGGCACCTTCGAGGTCGACAGCGGTGCGACGCTGCTGCTCGACAGCGGGACCATCGACGGCGGCGCGGTCACGGTCGCGGGCACGCTGGAGCTCGACGGCACCAGCTTCGTCAAGAACGGAACGCTGGGCAATTCCGGTGCGGTGGACGTCAACGGCACCGCTGAATTCGACAATGAAACGGTCAACAATGCCGGTGGCACGATCACGATCGCCGCGGCCGGCGCGCTGGTCCTGAACGGCACCACGGTGACCGGCGGAACGGTCACCGACAACGGCGGCATCCACGTCACCGGCAACAGCGCCGTCAACGGCGCCTCGGTCAGCGGCGGCGGCATTACGGTCGACGCGACCAAGACGCTGACGCTGAACAACACGACGGTCAGCAACAGCACGATCACCGACAACGGCACGGTCAAGGTCGACGCGTCGAAGACGCTGAATGTGACCAACACGAGCATCACCGGCGGCGCCTTGAGCGTATCCGGCACGCTGAAATCGTCCGGCACGAGCTCGGCCACCAACACCGCCATCACCAACAATTCGGTGATCGAAGCCATCGCCGGCCTCCTGACGTTGTCGGCGACGACGTCGGTTGCTATTGCCAACAGCGGCACGCTGCGGGCCAATGGCGGTGAGCTCGACATCTCCGGCGAGGCGGTCACCAACACCGGCACGCTGGCCGCGATCAACGACTCGACGCTGAAGCTGGTCTCTACGACGGTGACCAACACCGGCGGCGCCGTCTCGGTCGAATCGGGCTCGACCCTCGACCTCGCCGGCGCGACCATCGCCGGCGGCACGCTGACGATCGCGGGCACGCTGGAATCGACCGGCACCAGCGCCATCAACGACGCCGATATCACCAATACCGGCACCATCACCGTCACCAGCGGCACGCTGACGATCGATCCGCCCATCGTGCACACGATCACCAACCAGAATGTGATCCAGGCCGATGGCGGCACGCTCGACATCATCGGTGACCTCATCGTCAACACCGCGACGCTGCAGGCGATCAACAGCGGCACGCTGAAACTGACCAATGTCACGGTCACCAACGCAGGCGGAACGATCTCGACCGACGCGACCTCGGCGCTCAAGCTGACCGACGTCTCGATCAACGGCGGCACCCTGAGCAATGCCGGCAATCTCTACGGCGTGTCCGGCACCAACACGATCACCGCTGCCGTCACCAACACCGGGACCATCGAGGTCCAGGGTGGCACGCTCGACCTGGCGGGCGGCCTGACCGGCGCCGGCGCGCTGATCATCGACGACGGCGCGACACTCGCGCTCGGCGGCGCCGACGCCCAGACCGTCACCTTCGCGGGCGGCGCCGATACGCTTCAGCTTGATAAGGGCACGGGCTTCACCGGCACCATTGCCGGCCAGTCGTCGACCGGTGGCACCTTCACCGTCACCGGCGACGGCAACATCACGAGCACGAAGGGCGACGCGCTCGACGTCACGGCGTCGGGCGGCACGGCCGGCAATGCAGCCAACATCGTGCTGACGCCGACGGGCACGCTGACGGGCGCGACCAACGGCATCGTCGTCACTCAGAACGGCGTCGGCGATATTTCGCTGACCACGGGCGGTGACGTCACGGGCCTGTCCGGCGACGGCATCGTGCTGCATCATGGTGCGAGCGGTGCGGGCGATATCACCGCGACGATCGGCGCCTGCGTCACCGGTGCGGTCGGTCTCGACGTGCTGGCCAATGGCGACGGCGATGTCACCATCACCAACAACGGCACTGTTACCGGTACCACCGGCGCCGGCATCCATGTCACCCAGGATGGCGCGGGCGCAACCGGCTCGACCCACATCACCAATACGGGCTCGGTCGTTGGCGCCGACGGCGAGGCCGCGATCTCCATCCAGGAGAACGCGACCGGCACGGCCCTGATCGACAATTCCGGTACCATCGGCCCCGACGGCGCCGGGGCGGTGACGTCGACGACGGTGGCGATCCTCGAGACCGGCGGTGCCATCACCATCAACAACAGCGGCGAGATCAACGGCAACATCTCGGTTGCATCAGCAACCTTCAACAACGAGGCTGGCGGCACCTGGACGGTGTCGGGCGCCAGCGTGTTCGGCACCTTGTCGACGATCGACAATGCCGGCACGATCGACCTGCTCGACGGCGCCGCGATCTCGAGCGCGGATGGCCTGACCTTTGCGATCACCAACTCCAACGCGATCGATAGTTGGGGCACGACGTCGATCACGGGCACCATCACCAACACCGGCACGATCGAGGTCAACAGCGGGACACTGACGCTGTTCGGCTCGCTGTCGGGCACGGGCTCCGTCTCCATCGACGCCGATGCGATGCTCAAGCTCGAGGGGTCGGTGACGCAGACCGTCACCTTCTCCGGCGGCAACGCCGAGCTCGAGATCGACACCGCGACCTTTGACGGCACGATCGCGGGCCTGTCGTCGACTGACAAGATCGACCTCACGACGATCAAGTACGACATCGGCACCACGGCGACCTACGACGCACTGACCGGCGAGCTCACCGTCAGTGACGCCTACGGCGACAGCATCACGCTAAAACTGTCCGGCGACTACAGCAACGCGCATTTTGCCGGCAGCGACGACGGCAGCGGCCATACGCTGATCACGCTCAATGCCGCGGACGACACGCCGGTCTTCACCGCCGCCGAGACCTCGCAAAGCACGAGCTTTGCCGAGCTCGAGAATAACACGGGCTCCTCAACCACCGATCCCGCGCCGGCGGCGACCGGCACCATCCATTTCACCGATGTCGACCTGACCGACCGGCCGACCGCGTCCGTCACGGACAACGCCGTGACCTGGACCGCTGCCGACCACACCACCGATCTCACCGCATCGCTCACCTCCGGTCAGATCAGTGCCATCGAGCAGGCGCTGACGCTGCAGCAGAGCGGCAACACCAACAACGGCGCGATCGGCTGGACCTATTCGATCGCCGACGCTGCGCTCGACTTCCTCGGCGAAGACCAGACCGTGACGCTGGTCTCCACCATCACGCTCGACGACCACCAGGGCGGCACCGACACCGCAGAGGTCACCGTCACCATCACCGGCAAGAACGATGCGCCCGTCATCACCGCCGAGAGCGGTGACAGCACCGGCGCGACCCAGCCGGAGACCAATGGCGAACAGACGGCGCAGGGCACGCTGACCCTGTCGGACGCCGATGTCACCGACCACGTCTCCGTGTCGCTCGGCCATCTCGACGTCTATCTCGACGGCGTGCTGCAGACCGATACGGTCGGCGGCATCGCGCACGACACGCTCGCGACCTATCTGACCCTGCCGTCGGGCGACGTCCTCGATGGGACCGGCACGCACGCGCAGTTCAGCTGGGATTTCAGCTCCAACGGCGAGGCCTTCGATTTCCTCGCCAAAGGCCAGACGCTGTCGCTGCAATATACGATCGTGCCGAGCGACGGCCACACTTCGACGGGGACCGGCGAGCAGGTCGTCACCATCGAGATCACCGGCACCAACGACGCGCCGACGCTCGATTCCGCGACGCTTACCTCCGTCGCCGGCAACGAGAGCGATCCGGCCGGCAGCACCATCAGCGATCTCTTCGCGGGCAGGTTCCACGATGCCGATTCCGGCGCAAGCCTGAAGGCTATCGCGATCACCGCCGACGCTGCGACGGCGTCCGAAGGCGTCTGGCAGTACGAAGTCGCCGGCACCAGCCAGTGGATCGACATCGGATCGGTCGACGACCAGCACGCGCTGGTGCTCAGTCCCGACACGCTGATCCGCTTCGTGGCGGCGGACGGGTTCACCGGCACCCCGGGCACGCTCGGCGTTCACGCCCTCGACGACACCTATACCGGCGCCGTCACGGGCCCGTCGCCGGCCGTGATCGACCTCGCCAGCACGGGTACCGGCGGCACCACGCCGGCATCTGATACCGTCGCCACGATCGGCACCGATGTGACGGCCCCGGCCGGCTGGCCGGTCATCGACACCGAGAGCTTCCTTGTTGAGCACGTCAGGGAGAGCATCCCCCCCGTCGACGTCATCACCAATCTGGTGGTCACCGACACCGATCCCGGTGCGTCGACGGACACTTTCACGGTCACCGCGACGACCGCCCATGCGCCCGGCAGCAGCGTCTATCTGTCGTCGGAGTCCGGCCTGCTCAGCGAGATCAATCTGGGCTTCGAGAACGGCGTCACCTACGATCCCGGCCTGTCGGCGCCGGATACCGACCAGATCACGCTGACGGTCACCGATTCCGCGGGTCACTTCGACACGGTCCACTTCATCTTCGTCGAGGGCGCCGACAGCCAGGGCGGCATCACTCTGGAAGGCACCGGTGGCAAGGACGTCATCTTCGCGACAGAGAGCAGCGACACGCTGATCGGCGGTGCTGCCAAGGACCAGTTCGTGTTCTCGGCGACCTCGTCGCAGGATCCGGTCGAGCACACCATCAATGATTTCGTGGCCGGCGAGGACAAGATCGACCTGCGGCAGTTCACCAGCATCACCTCATGGACGCAGGTGGTCGCGGCGCAGCAGGGCTCCGACACGTTGCTGACGGTCGACGATCAGGACAAGATTCTACTGAAGGGCGTGACCTCGACCGATCTCCACGCCAACGACTTCATCATTCACGTCGCCTGAGCCCGGACCACGGCCCGACCGCGGCAAAAAATCCATCCCGTCCGGTTCCAAAGCCATAGCCATTTGCGCGGCGACGATCCAAGATCGAACCAAAGCAGGTTGCGGGAAGTCCAACAGGTATGAAGCGGCTGAGGATATGGCGGCGGTGGTTCGCGCGGAAGTTCGGTTACGCGCGGCTGGTCTGCCTTGTGCTGCTCATAGGCTTCGCCGCCTTGCGCATCTACGATCCCGCCTGGCTCGAGGAGCTTCGCGTCCGCACCTTCGATCACTACCAGGCCTTCGACCACCGCGAAAAGAAGCTAAGGCCCGTCACCATCGTCGATATCGACGAGAAGAGCCTGAAGGCGCTGGGGCAGTGGCCGTGGTCACGGACCAAGGTCGCCGATCTCATCGCCAACCTGACACGGATGGGTGCGGCCGCGATCGGCTTCGACGTGGTGTTCTCTGAGCCTGACCGGCTCAATCCGGATGTCGCTGCCGACACCTTTCGCAGCCTCGACGAGGCGACACGCGAAAAGCTGAAGGCCCTGCCCAGCAACGACCAGGTCTTCGCGCAGGCGATCAAGCAGTCGCGCGTGGTGCTGGGCGAGTCAGGCGTGCCGCTGCTCAACGCGGAGCTCGACAAGAAGCTTCCGCAGACGGGCCTCGCGACGCTCGGCGAGGATCCGCACCCCTTCCTGTTCAATTTTCCGGGCTTGTTGCGCAACGTTCCCGTGATCGAGGCGGCCGCCTCCGGTCGTGGCCTGTTCACCATCGTGCCCGAGCGCGACGGCATCGTGCGGCGCGTGCCTGTCGTCATGCAGGCCCAGGGCATCATCATGCCGTCGCTGACCTTCGAGATGCTGCGCGTGATCACCGGCACCGACACCATCTTCATCAAGGCGGACAAGGGCGGCATCCAGAGCGTCGGTGTCAAAGGCTTTCAGATCCCGACCGACAAGAACGGTCAGCTCTGGGTGCACTTCGCTCACCAGGATCCCTCGATCTATGTCTCGGCAGTCGACGTGATCGAAGGACGCGCGTCGGCAGACATGTTTTCGCGCAAGCTGGTGCTGATCGGCACATCGGCGGTCGGGATGAACGACATCAAGACCACGCCGGTCGAGCGCGCCATGCCCGGTGTCGAGGTCCATGCCCAGGTGCTGGAAAGCGCGTTGACCGGCGCGATGATCGCGCAACCGAATTACGGTATCGCCCTCGAATTCTTCGCCGCCATCATCATGGGCATCCTGGTGATCGTCTTCGCCCCGCGTTTCGGTCCGGTGACGCTGGTCGGTGTCGGCGCCCTCTTTGCCTCGGTGCTGCTCGGCTTCTCCTGGTACTATTACTGGCGCTATCGGCTGCTGATCGACCCTACCTATCCGATGATGTCGACCACGGCGATCTACCTGACGCTGATCTTCGCGAGCTTCGTGCGCGAGCAGCAACAGCGCAAGCAGATCCGCGGCCATTTCGCGCAATACTTGTCGCCCGTTCTGGTCGAGCAGATGGCGCAGTCGCCGGAAAAGGTCGTGCTCGGCGGCGAGGAACGCGAGATGACGATCATGTTCTCCGATGTGCGCGGCTTCACCACGATCTCGGAGACCTACAAGCACGACCCGCAAGGGCTGACTGCGCTGATGAACCGCTTCCTGACGCCGCTGACCAACGTGATCATCGAGCGGAAGGGTTACGTCGACAAATATATGGGCGACGCCATCATGGCGTTCTGGAACGCGCCGATCGACGACAAGCAGCACGAGATCAACGCCTGCGAGGCGGCGATCGACATGCTGGAGAAGATCGACGAGGTGAACAAGGAGCGCGAGGAGGAGGCCGCCGAGGGCGGCCGCGTCTACATTCCGCTCAATATCGGCATCGGCCTCAACACCGGTGTCGGCGTCGTCGGCAACATGGGGTCGGACCTCAAGTTCAACTATTCCGTGCTCGGCGACAGCGTCAACCTGGCCTCGCGCCTGGAGGGGCAGACGAAGGAGTACGGTTTTCCGATCATCGTCGGCTCCAAGACCGCGCTTGCCGCCAGGGAAAAATTCGCGATCCTCGAGCTCGACTTCATCATGGTCAAGGGCAAGACCGAGCCGGAGGTCATCTACGCCGTCGCCGGTCGCGAGGATGTCATGCACTCGGCCGCGTTCCAGCGCCTGCGCAACATCACCATCGAGATGCTCGCCTGCTACCGCAGCCGCGACTGGCAGGGCGCGCTTGATGCGATCGAGCGCGGCCGCAGGAGCGAGGACGCCGACGCGCTGGAAAAGCTGTTCAAGCTCTACGAGTCGCGGATCAACGCCTTCAAGGAAAATCCGCCGCCCGACGACTGGACCGGCGCGTTCGCGCTGTTGACGAAGTAGCGACCCTAGGGTGGGCAAAGCGTAGCGTGCCCACCATTTCAGCCGAGGACGAGGATGCATGGTGGGCACGGCGCTGCGCGCCTTTGCCCACCCTACAATTTTGCGGGACTACGGCGCGCCGCTACTCCGCCGACAGCCGCACCATCTGGCGGCCGCCGTTCATTTCCTTGAGGCTGTTGACGTAGTTCTCAGGCCTCAGCCAGCGGACCGGCGTCTTCAATCCCATGAAGCTCGCGATGCTGCCGATGAACGACGTGCAGTTGGCCGTTTCGGCATTCCACACCGGCGAATTGGCCTGCAACTCCTTGATATAGGCGAACACCCGTTTTGCGTCCGCCTCGGTGAGGTATACGCGGTAGCTCGCGGTCAGATATTCCGGATCGAGATCGCCATAACTCGCGCCGGTCTCGGACGGCACAAATGTCAGGTGCCCGAGCACATAGGTAAAGGTATCTCCGACCGGCGTGAGACCCGCGACCTCGACAGCGCGTTCGCTGGTCTTGCCGTACCAGACGAAGGCATGGCCCCAGCTCGCCGCGGTCCTGGCCCGGAAATCGACGTAGTAGGGCCCCTTGGTGGACACCTGCCGCCGCGCGGACGACGATGGCGCCTCACTGGACACAAGCGCATTCGCGTCAGCGATGCGCTTGTGCCGTTCGTGTGCGGACGCCGATGAACTCACGCCTGGAAGCGAGGCCGCGAGCGTGACGCCCGCAAGCAGCGACAATCCCAATCTCTGAAGAGAACGCGCCACGCTCACCCCCCACCAAGTTCAACGACGCGCGCGTGCGCTTAGTAGCGCGAGACGACCGGGCCGGGCGCCTTGCCGATGGGGGCTTTTCCGACCGGGGACTTGCCGATCGGCATCTTGCCGACGACGGGCGCTTCCGAATAGACAGGTGCAGGCTGGCGGCGCGGCAGGTCGGCGGCGCTGGCGGCAGTCACCACGGCAAGCGTAGCACCGGCGGCAATAACGAACTTGATCACGGCAGTTCCCCATGAAGTTGGACGACACATAACAATGCCTGCCGGGCGTAAGCCTGCAGGCATGCAGTGCACATGATCGATGGAATGCGACGACAGTGCGGCGCTAGGCTTGCCGAATATGTCTGAGATGGGGCGGTTGTGAGACTCGGGACGGCGCTGCGTGCTACATGGCAATCCCGGGATCAGGCCATAGCCGCGCCGCAGGAGGGAGCAGCATGACACGACCGACGCCCAAAGCGATCAAGGCAACCGCCGAGATCGCCGGCATTTCCGTGGACGAGGAGACCGCGACTCGCATCTCCAATTCCATCGGGCCGGCTTTCGAGGGCTTTGCGGCAATCGCCGGCACGCTGCCGTTCGATCTCGAGCCGTCGCTGTTCGTGCTCGCGCAGACCGCGAAGGTGGCGAAATGAGTGGCGAACCGGCCTTGATGACGCTCACCGAGGTCGCGCGTGCGATCGCGATGAAGCAGGTCTCTTCCCATGAGGTGACGCACGCGCTGCTGCAGCGCATCGCGCAATGGCAGCCGCATCTCAACGCCTTCATGTCGATCGAATCAGAGGCCGCGCTGAAGGCGGCAGATAGCGCCGACGCCGCGCTCGCCAGGGGCGAGGTCCTCGGGCCCCTGCATGGCGTGCCGCTCGCCCACAAGGACATGTATTACGACGCCGGCCACGTCACGACCTGCGGCTCGCTGATCCGCCGTGATTTCGTTGCGACGACGACGTCCACCGCCTTGCAGCGGCTAAAGGATGCCGGCCAAATCCGCCTCGGCACGCTGCATCTCGCCGAGTTCGCCTATGGCCCGACCGGCCACAACAGCCATTACGGCCCCGTGCGCAATCCCTGGAACGTCGCACACATCACCGGCGGCTCGTCGTCGGGCTCGGGCTCCGCGGTCGCGGCGCGGTTAACCTATGCTGCGCTCGGCTCCGACACCGGCGGCTCGATCCGCATGCCCGCGCATTTCTGCGGCGTCACAGGCCTGAAGACCACCGTCGGCCGCGTCAGCCGTGCCGGCGCGATGCCGCTGTCGCAATCGCTCGACACCGTCGGTCCGCTGGCGCGCACGGCGGAAGATTGCGCGCTGCTGCTGGCGCTGATGGCCGGTCCCGATCCGGAAGACGCCACCGCGAGCCATGAGCCGGTCGCCGATTACGTTGCAGCGACCAAGGGCTCGCTAAAGGGCCTGAAGATCGGCGTGCCTGCGTCCTATTACGTCGACGATCTCGATACGGAGGTCGCGCGCGTGCTCGACGAGACCATCGCGGTGCTCAAGCGCGAGGGCGCCGACATCGTCAAGGTCGAGCTGCCCGATCAGCGGCAATTGTCGGCCGCTTGCCAACTCGTGCTGGCGGTCGAGGCGGCCGCCTTCCACAAGCGCTGGCTGATCGAGCGCCCGCAGGATTATGGCGACCAGGTCTTGATGCGGCTGCAGAATGGGCTCGCCGTCCCCGCCGTCACCTATCTCGAAGCGATGCGCTGGCGCGGGCCCGCGCTTGCCGCGCACAATGCGGCAACGTCTGGCGTCGATGCGGTGCTCGCGCCGGCCTCTCCTTTGCCGGCGCCGACCATTGTGGAAAGTGACGTCGGCGCCGGCCCGAACGCCGGCGCAATGTTGCAGCGGCTGACGCTGTTCACGCGTCCCATCAACTATCTCGGCCTGCCGTCGCTTACCGTGCCGTCCGGCTTCAGCAGCGCCGGCCTGCCGATCGGCATGCAGCTCATCGGCCGCTCCTTTGATGAAGCGACGCTGCTCACCATCGGCGCCGCGTTCCAGCGCACGACCGATTATCACGAAAAGGTGCCGAAGCTGCCGTCATGACAAAGCTCGTCGAGACTTCAGGCCACGCACAGGCCGCGCTCCCTCCCCGTTGTGGGTCCCTTGCGGGCAGGGTCGGGGAGGGGGTAGCCCCGGGCGAGGTCTGAGTTCGTGGCACCCCCCTCCCTCTCGCGCTCCACCGCGTGCATCCGGGGTCCAACCAGTTCTACTTTGCATGGGGTTGTTTTCGAGGTTTTTTGCCCCGAGCGAGGCAAGCAGGGAGAGTTGAACGGTATTCACACCCCGTTCATCCCAGTTCCCGTTCCATGCGGCCGTTCATGGAGAGGGACCTAACTTATGTACATTTCCAACGAAGGCTTGCTCGTCATCCTGTTCGTCGGCCTGGTGGCCGGCTGGCTCGCGGGCAAGATCGTGCGCGGGACGGGCTTCGGCATCATCGGCGATATCCTGGTCGGCATCGGCGGCGCGCTGGTGGCGAGCTTTCTGTTTCCGAAGCTCGGGATCCGGATCGGAACCGGGCTCGTGTCCGAGATCATCTATTCGGCGATCGGTGCGATCATCCTCTTGCTGGTGGTGCGGCTGTTACGCGGCCGCGGACGGTTCTAGCGCGCCTCGATCGATGATGGGCCCGCCGCAGTGCTTGAGAAATTCACTGCGGCAGGCCCACGACTTGTGAAATTCGCCACTTGCGCGCAGCTGCGACTGCGCGAGAGCTTCGCCGACAGGCCTCAAGGTTAATTGCACGGCGTTGGACGATAGACCGAAAACTCGGTATTAATCTGGGTCGAGTACCCCTAGAATTGCTTGTGAAATCAGGGGTTTTTGTTCCCCTGGCCCCTTCGGACGATCAGATCGGAAAGAGATCATTCTGATGGCAGCGGTTCCCGGCGTGCGCCGTTCCGAACTCGGTGACGCCTTGCGGGCCTGCCGCGGCGCGTTCGTCGGCGTTGGGCTGATGAGCTGCATGATCAACGTGCTCTATCTGACCGGCTCGATCTTCATGCTCGAGGTCTACGACCGGGTGCTGCCGAGCCGCAGCATCCCGACGCTGGTCGGCCTCATCATCCTCGCCGGCGGCCTCTACATGGCGCAGGGCGTGCTCGATCTGATCCGCGGCCGTATCCTCGGTCGCATCGGCACCGCGCTCGACGAGGCCCTCAACAAGCGGGTGTTCGACACCGTCGTGCGCCTGCCGCTCCTGGTCGGCGGCCGCAACGAGGGTCTCCAGCCGTTGCGCGACCTCGACAATGTCCGCTCCTTCCTCGGCGGCATGGGACCGAGCGCGTTCTTCGATCTGCCCTGGCTGCCGCTCTATCTCGCCATCTGCTTCGCCTTCCATTGGCTGATCGGCGTCACCGCGCTGGTCGGCGCCATCATCCTGGTCGGCCTCACCCTCGTCACCGAATTCATGTCGCGCCAGCCGGCGCGCGAGGCAATGACGCTTGCCGCGCGCCGCAACGACCTCGCGGCGTCCAGCCGCCGCAACGCCGAAGTGCTGGTCGCCATGGGCATGGCCGGCCGACTCAATGCGCGCTGGAGCGAGACCAACGAAAAATATCTCGAAGGCAATCAGCACGCGAGCGACGTCGCCGGCGGCCTCGGCGCGGTCGCAAAAGTGCTGCGCATGATGCTGCAATCGGCGGTGCTGGCGGTCGGCGCCTATCTCGTCATCCACCAGGAGGCGACCGCCGGCATCATCATCGCGGGCTCGATCCTCTCGGCCCGCGCGCTCGCCCCGGTCGATCTGGCGATTGCCCATTGGAAATCCTTCGTCGCCGCACGGCAGAGCTGGCAGCGCCTCAATCGCCTGCTGGATCAGATGCCGCCGCAGGCGATGCAGACCCAGCTGCAGGTTCCCTCCGGCAAGCTGTCGGTCGAAGCCGTCAGCATCGTGCCGCCCGGCGATCAGCGCGTGATCGTGCAGGAGGTGACGTTTGCCCTCAACGCCGGCAGCGCGCTCGGAGTCATCGGACCGAGCGGGTCCGGGAAATCGTCGTTGATCCGCGCACTCGTCGGCGTCTGGCAACCGGTGCGCGGCAAGGTGCGGCTCGACGGTGCCGCGCTCGACCAGTGGACCTCCGATGTGCTCGGCCGCTACGTCGGTTACCTGCCGCAGGACGTCGAGCTGTTCGCCGGCACCATCGCCCAGAACATCAGCCGTTTTGATCCCGAGGCCACCTCCGAAGGCATCATCGCCGCCGCGAAAGAAGCCGGCGTGCACGAGATGATCATCAAGATGCGCGAGGGCTACAACACCCAGGTCGGCGAGCAGGGCACCTCGCTGTCAGCAGGCCAGGCCCAGCGCGTGGCGCTGGCGCGCGCGCTCTACGGCAATCCGTTCCTGATCGTGCTCGACGAGCCCAACTCCAATCTCGACACCGAAGGCGACGAGGCGCTGACGCGCGCCATCCGCGCCGCCCGCGAGCGCGGGGCGATCGTCGTCGTCGTCGCGCACCGGCCGATCGGCGTCGAGGCCGTCGACCAGATCTTGGTGCTGCGTGACGGCCGCATGCAGGCTTTTGGCCCGAAGGAGCAGGTGCTGTCGCAGGTGCTCCAGCCGCGCGTCGCGCCCCCCGCACCGATCAAGATCGTCAGCGAAGGCGGAGTAGCCAAACCATGAGCACGATGGCGCTTCCGGCTGCAAAACCCGCGGCAAAGAAGACTGCCCGGCAGTCGATCAAATCCCACCTCATGATCGGCCTTGCGATCGTGGTCCTGCTGGCCGGCGGGCTCGGCGGCTGGGCCTCGACCGTGCTGATCTCGGGCGCGCTGATCGCGCCCGGCCAGGTCGTGGTCGAATCCAACGTCAAGAAAGTGCAGCACCCGACCGGCGGCGTCGTCGGCGAGTTGCGCGCCCGCGACGGCGACGTGGTCAAGGCCGGTGACGTCGTGGTGCGGCTCGACGACACCGTCACCAAGGCGAACCTTGCCATCGTCACCAAGAATCTCGATGCGGCGATGGCGCGTGCGGCGCGCCTCCAGGCCGAGCAGCGCGGGGTCGCCAGGATCGAATTTCCGCAGGCGCTGCTCGACCGCGCCAGCGATCCCGACGTGATGATCCTGCTCGACAGCGAAAGCAAGCTGTTCGACGTCCGCGTCAACGGCCGCGCCGGCCAGAAGGCCCAGCTCAACGAGCGCATCACGCAGTTGAAGGAAGAGATCTCGGGCCTCAGCGCCCAGGAAAAGGCCAAGGACCAGGAGATCGCGCTGGTCCAGAACGAGCTGACCGGCGTGCGTGAGCTCTACGACAAGCGCCTGGTGCAGCTCTCGCGCCTGACCCAGCTCGAGCGCGACTCGGCCCGCCTCAACGGCGAGCGCGCGCAGTACATCGCCGCGCGCGCCCAGGCGAAGGGCAAGATCACCGAGACCGAGCTGCAGATCATCCAGGTCGACAAGGACGTGGTCAGTGAGGTCTCCAAGGACCTGCGCGAGACCAACGACAAGATCGGCGAACTGATCGAGCGCAAGGTCACCGCCGAGGACCAGCTTCGCCGCGTCGACATCCGCGCGCCGCAGGACGGCATGGTGCTGCAATCGACCGTGCACACGGTCGGCGGCGTCGTCACCGCAGGCGATGCCATCATGCTGATCGTGCCGCAGGCCGACGACCTCCAGGTCGAGGCCAAGGTCAACCCGGTCGACATCGACAAGCTTCAGATCGGACAGAAGACGCTGTTGCGTCTTTCCGCCTTCAACCAGCGCACCACGCCGGAGCTCAACGGAATCGTCACCCGCGTCTCGCCCGACGTCACCACCGAACAGCGTACGGGGCAGAGCTACTACACCATCCGCGTCTCGATGCCGGCGGAAGAGGTCGCCCGCCTAGGCGACGTCAAGCTGATCCCGGGCATGCCGGTGGAAGCCTTCGTGCAGACCGGCGACCGCACCATGCTGTCCTACCTGATGAAGCCGTTCCACGACCAGCTGATGCGGGCATTCCGCGAGAAGTGACCCGAAGCGTCATCCCGGGGCGCCTCGCGCCTGTGATGCGACAGCACCTCTGCCGTGCCATTTCTGACGTCTCCGTGAGCGCACAGGTCCCCCTGGAATATCCCCGCTGATGCCGGGTTATCACCTCGTCCGGGGCGGACATGTCAGGAATCCGGAGAGGCAAATGTTCAATCTCACGATCAGGCTTGTGGTTCTTGGAATGTTTCTCTTGGCTCTCGTCGCCGCGCCCTCGATCGCGCCGGTCCTGGCGGCCGGTGGCGGAGGAGGAGGTGGTGGTGGCGGTGGTGGTGGGGGACCCGGCACAGATCCCTTTGCCCGCCCCTATGACGGTCAGAGCACGCCGTCCTATCCGAAGCGCTCCGGGACCAAGGCCACGAAGACCAAGAAGCCCAACAACCAGTCCAGCATCGGCGATCCCGATCCCGCCTTTGCGGCGGCCTACCGTGCCGCCTATGACACCATCTACGACCGCAACGATTATGCGGGCGCAATCGTGCAGTTGCAGGCGCTTGGCCGCGACGACAATCCGAACGTTGCCAATCTCATCGGCTATTCCTACCGCAAGCTGGGCGACTACAAGCTCTCGCAGGTCTGGTACGAGCGTGCCTTGAAGGCCGATCCGAACCACGTGCTGACCTGGCAGTATTACGGCCTGTGGCAGCTCGAGCAGGGCAATCGCGAGCAGGCGATGTATCATCTGGACCGGATCGCCGCGATCTGCGGCACCGGCTGCGAGGAGTACAAGTCGCTGGCCGCCGCGCTCGACAAGCCGACCGGCACGGTGCTGGTGTACTGAAGTCCCGCGCGCGGGTCCGGCCGGGCGGAAACGCGCGCGTCCGTCACGCCTGGACGCAAAAGAATTGGCGGGCAAGCGGCGGCTTGCCCATCCTCTGCCATCAAGTCCTGCATTGTCGTGTCCTGGCGAATGGGGGACGCCAGGGATGCCGCTGACCCGCGACAAGATCATAGGCCACGACGTCGAACGCCTCGCGTTCCGCTTCACCATGCTGAACGACGGTGAGACCGTGGATTGCCAGATCAGCGATGCCGCGATGGACGATCTCGCCGGTATGAAGGGCACCGAGTCCAGCGCCCGGCAGGCACAGTTCCTCTCACTGCGCGAAACCATCGAGCGGATCGCATCAAACCTTTACGACGAGGCCCCGCGCTTCAAGGGCTATGTCGTGCGGATCTTTACGAAGCATCTGGAGAAGTAGGAGCCGCTATCTCGGTGTCGTGCCGGCAGTCGATCCGTCTCCCCACTGTCGTCCTGGCTTTCCAGGCCGTAAAAAAACTCAGCGCGCTCGTTTCGACGTAGAATCTGATTCTCTTGCGCGACAGAAGAGAGAACCAAGTAGTCAGTAAAGAGCTTGAAAGCAGGGGCGTGGAGCATCCTGTTCTATCGAGCTCTCCGAATCTTGAGTTTTTGCACAGCCTGTTTCGCCAGGACGACGCCAAATGCGAGGCACGAACATTCGTCCCCCCGCTAGCGCCAGTCACTCCTGCAAATTCCTCAGCAACAGCTTCAGCGCCGTCTTGGCAAACACCTGCATGTTGGCAAACCGGTCGTTGCTGCCGGTCTCCAGCGTGATCACTTCGGAGGTGCCGCCCGCCACCGCCATGCAGCTATGGCCTGCGGCGTCGCCGTAGCGGTTGCCGGTCGGTCCCGCCGCGCCGGTTTCCGACAGGCCCCAGATGCTGCCGAAGCGGCTGCGCATCTGTTCGGCGAGCAGTTTTGCGTAGGGCTCTGATGAGGATCGAAAGCCCTTCATTCCTTCGTCCGAAATATCCATCAGCACACGCCTGGCATCGCGGGTATAGACCACGGCGCCGCCGAGGAAATAGGCGGAGGCGCCGGGCACCGCGAGCAGGCTGGCCGCGATCAACCCGCCGGACGAAGACTCCGCGACCGCAATGGTTTCCTTGCGCGCAATCAGCCTGGCCGCGACCTGCTCCGCAATCCCAACGAGTTCCTTCATAGTCCGCTCTGCTCCGTCCAAGACCTTCCTGCCTCTTCCTAGCATATGAGCGCAGCGCTGGCCCAAGTTGCAGGCCGCGCGCCGGCCTGCTTCAATGGCAACAGCACGCGGCGCGGACCACGCGCTGCACGAGGAAACGTCATGACGTCCCTGATCGCCGGCGGCGTGGATTGCGACGTGCATCCGGCGGTGCCGCATCTCACCAGTCTGCTGCCGTATCTCAGCGATTACTGGCGCGACCAGGTGACGACGCGCGGGATGGTCGATCTGGTCTCGCAATCCTATCCCGCGAGGTCGCCGATCACGGCGTGTCCGGACTGGCGGCCCGAGCAGGGCAAGCCGGGCGAGCATCTGGGCGACATGCAACGCCACGTGCTCGATCTCTTCCAGCTCTCCTGCGCGATCTGCAACCCGCTCTACGGCGTGCAGATGGTGTTTTCGGAGGACATGGCGGATGCCTTCTGCCGCGCGCTGAACGACTGGCTTGTCAAGGAATGGCTCGACCGCGATCCGCGGCTGCGCGGCTCAATCGTCGTTTCCCTCCAAAGCGTCGAGAAGGCCGTCGCCGAGATCGAGCGCTGCGCAAAGGACCCGCGCTTCGTCCAGGTGCTGTTGCTTGTCATGGGCGACACGCCGCTCGGCAAACGTGCGCTGTGGCCGATCTACGCTGCGGCGGAGCGGCTGGAATTGCCGATCGGCGTCCACGCGGGTTCCGCCTATCACAATCCGCCGACCGCGGTGGGCTGGGGGTCCTATCATATCGAGGACTATGTCGGCCAAGCGCAGGCGTTCCAGACCCAACTCACCAGCTTGATCGTGGAGGGCGTGTTCGCACGCCATCCACGCCTGAAAATGGTGATGCTGGAATCCGGCTTCACGTGGCTGCCGCCCTATCTCTGGAGGCTGCACAAGTTCTGGCGCGGGGTGCGGATGGAGACGCCCTGGGTCGATCGCGCGCCGTTGGAGATTGTGCGCAGCAACATCCGCTTCTCGTTGCAGCCGGTCGATGCTCCGCCGGAACCCGCAATGTTAAATCGGCTGTTTGAGCATATGCAGTCCGACGAATTAGTCCTATTCTCCACGGACTATCCGCACTGGCAATTCGACGGTCAGGACGCGCTGCCCGAAGGTCTCACCCCCGATCTCGTGCGCAAGATCATGATCGATAATCCGCACGCGACCTACCCCCGCCTGAAAGAACTCCCTCCCAAGGAGGCAAGGCCATGAACATCCAGTTCCGCGAACGAACGGAATCCGCCTCTCCCCTCACCACCAAGACCGCGATTGCGGACTGCGACATTCATCCGGCACGCGCGACCCGAACCGAGCTTTACCCGTATCTCGCCAAACGCTGGCAGCATCATCTCGAAGTCTACGGCGTGCACGCCTATCAGGGCATGATGGAAGGCCCGCCCTATCCAAAAGCCCAGCCCAACGCATCGCGCCGCGATGCCTATCCGCCGGAAGGCGGCCCGCAGGGTTCTTCGCTGTCCTTCATGCAGAAGCAGCTTCTCGATCCGAACAACGTGCAATTAGGGGTGCTCAATCCGCTCAACACCGGGCAGGGTATCCGCAATCACGAGCTCTCCGCGGCACTCTGCTCGGCGGTCAACGACTGGCAGATCGACAAATGGACCTCCAAAGACAAGCGGCTGAAGGCCTCGATCGTCGTCGGCAATGAGGATGGGATGACGGCCGCCGCCGAAATCCGCGAGCGCGCCGGCGACAAGAATTTTGTGCAGGTGCTGCTGCTGAGCCGCAACGTCGAGCCGCTGGGACAGCGCCGCTACTGGCCGATCTATCAGGCTGCGGAAGAGGCGGGGCTGCCCGTCGGCGTCCACGCCTTCGGCTTCGGCGGCAACCCGATCACGCCGTCGGGCTGGCCGTCCTACTACATCGAGGAGATGGTCGGACATTCGCAGTGCCAGCAATCGGCGCTGGCGAGCCTCGTGCTCGAAGGCGTGTTCGAGCGCTTCCCGAAACTGAAAATGGTGATGATCGAGGCCGGCTTTGGCTGGGCGCCGTCGCTGGCGTGGCGGCTGGACAAGGCCTGGCAGCGCCTGCGCAGCGAAGTGCCGCATGTCAGACGGCCGCCGTCCGAATATATCCGCGAGCAGGTGTGGTGGACCACGCAGCCGATGGAGGATCCGGAGCGGCGCGAAGACCTCTTCGACGTCATCAAATGGATCGGCTGGGACCGGCTGTTGTTCGCGACCGACTATCCGCATTGGGATTATGACGAGCCGTCGCGCGTGCTGCCGGCGGGCGTCAGCGAAGCCAATCGCGCGGCGTTCTATTTCGGCAACGCGCAGAAGCTCTACGGCATCTCCTGATGGCGCGGCATGTGATTGCCCCGGTGGACGAACTGCCGCCGGGCACGCGAAAGTTTCTTGAGATTGATGGAAGGCCGATCGCGGTCTTCAACATCAAGGGCGAGTATTTCGGCCTGCTCAATCGCTGCCCGCATCAGGGCGCGGCGCTGTGCGAGGGTCCGCTCATCGGCCTGGCGCAATCCAAAAATCCCGGCGAGATCGAATACACAAAACTCGGTGAGATCATCCGCTGCCCCTGGCATGGCTGGGAGTTCGACGTCCGCACCGGCCAGTCCTACTGCGACCCCCGCCGCTTTCGCGTGAAGGCCTATCCGGCCCATGTCGAGCCGGGTGCGAGTGTTGTGAAGGGGCCGTATGTCGCGGAGACGATCCCCGTCACCGTCGAGAGCGACTACGTGATTGTGGAGCTGTAGCCCCGCCGTCATTCCGGGGCGATGCGACGGGACCGCGCAAAGCGCGGCCCGAGAGCATCGAGCCCGGAATCCATAGTGCCACGTGAACGCTGGGAGAAATGGATTCCGGGCTCGCCCTTCGGGCGCCCCGGAATGACGAACTAGGCCTTATTCTGCGCCGCAGCGACCACCCACTCCCGGAACGCTGATAGCTTCGGGGCGTCGCGGCGGCCCTCGGGCGAGACCAGGTAGAAGCCGGCATCGGTCGGCAGCGCGATGCGGAAGGGGACCACGAGGCGGCCCTTGGCGATGTCGTCCTGCACATAGGCGGTGCGCCCCATCGCAACGCCGATGCCGTCGATCGCGGCCTGCACGGTCATGAAGATCATGTCGAAGGTGATGCCGGGCTGCCGGGCGATGTCGGTCGGCAGGCCGGCCGCCGTCAGCCACAGCCGCCAGTCGTCGCTGTTGGCGTTGGAGGTGTGCAGCAGCACATGGTCCTTGAGGTCTTCCGGGCAGCGCAGCGGCTTGTCGCCGCGAAGCAGTCCCGGGCTGCACACGGGAAACAGCTCGTCCGCCATCAGCCAGTCGGCGCGCACGCCCGGCCATTGCCCGCGCCCGTAGCGGATTCCGGCATCGACATTGTCGCGCTGGAAATCGATCAGGCTGGCCGACGTGGTGATGCGCACGTCGATGCCGGGATGCGCCTCCTGGAAGTCGCTGAGCCGCGGCAGCAGCCATTTTGCGGCGAGCGAGGCCAGCGTCGAGACGGTCAGCACCTTGTCGTCGTCCTTGCGCAGCAGGCGGTCGGTCGCAAGCCTGAGGTCGTTGAAGGCGGCGCGCACGCCCGGCAGGTAGTCGCGTGCCTCGGGGGTCAGCGCCAGCGCCCGGTTTTGCCGGACGAACAGGCGGATGCCGAGCTCCTCCTCGAGCCGGCGGATCTGATGGCTGATCGCCGTCTGCGTCACATTCAGCTCGGCCGCGGCCAGTGTGAAGCTCAAATGGCGGGCGGCGGCCTCAAAGGCCCGTAAACCGTTCAGGGAAGGTAGTCTGGAGGTCATTTGGCAGCAGGATTGTCAGCATATGCATGAGTTTATTTCATGCGAATAGGTACAAATTGTCGTTTGTGGAAGGCTCGGCGCAGGCAGATATTACGCTCCAACGTTAGCTCGAGGAGCTGAAAATGTCTACGTACACCACCCATTCGATGACAAATCATCATGCGCCAAGTCATCACGCGCAGAGCCTGCTCTACCAGATCGGCGAGACCCTTCACGTCTGGCACGAGCGCTACCGCACCCGGCGCGAGCTCTCCCAGTGGACCACCCGCGATCTCCAGGACGTCGGCCTTTCCTGGAGTGACATTGCCTACGAAGCCGACAAACCCTTCTGGCGGGCCTGATTGGCCGCCGGGCCGGCGCCGCCTGATCAGGGGCGCCGGCGGTCCCTTTCTTTCCGCGGGAGCGTGTCGTGAGCAGCCTTCGCCTCGATGACCTCAAGCAATACTCCGATGCCTTGCGCACCCGCCACGGCGCACCCCTGAACGTGCGCTTCGTCGAGCCGGGCGATACCGAGGAACTGCAGCACTATTTCCGCTCGCTCTCGATCCGCTCGCGCTACAACCGCTTCTTCGGCGCGATCAGCGAACTGCCGAAGAGTCTACTCCACGATTTCCTCCAGGTCGGCGAACGCGAGCGCTTCAGCGCGGTGGCGACCATGATGGTCGACGGTTTCGAGACCATCGTCGGCGAAGTTCGCTACGCCTTCCACGCCGAGACGGCCACCGTCGAGTTCGGCCTGTCGGTTGACGACCGCTGGCAGGGCCACGGCATCGGCTCGGCGCTTCTCAGGAATCTCGAATGCCGCGCGGCGTCGCTTGGCGCCGAGCATCTCTACGGAGACACGCTGCGCTCCAACGAGACCATGATCTCGCTTGCCCGCAAATCCGGCTTCGCCTTCATCAATCATCCGGACGACTGGAAGCTCGTCCGCTTCGACAAGCAGATCGCCGTCGCGCCGAAGGAGATTCCGTGCGCGAGCTGGCGTCTCGCCGCCCTTTCCCGTCAGGCCGCCAGCCCCTCAGCCGCGGCCTGAACCACTCGAGGCCCGGCTCTGCTGATCCAGAGCCGGGCTTTCTTTTATTTCCCCGTGAACTGCGGCTTGCGCTTGTCGATGAAGGCCTGCACGGCTTCCTTGTGATCGGCCGTCGCGGTGAGCCTGATCAGCCGCTCGGCTTCGTGATCGCGGGCGGTTTCGAAGTCGAACAGCAGTGCCTCGTCGAGATTGTCCTTCATGTAGCGCAGTGCCAGCCGCGGCCCCTCCGCGAGTGATTTTGCCAGCGCAAAGGCTTCGGCCTGCAGCGTCTCATCCGGCACGACCCGGTTGACCAGCCCGATCGCCTCGCACCTTGCCGCATCAACCTTGTCACCGGTGAACATCAATTCGCGTGCCCGCGAGGTGCCGACGAGGCGCGTCAGCAGCCAGGCGATGCCGTAGTCGCCGCTGAGCGCGACGCGGGCGTAGCCGGTCGCGATGAAGGCTGATTGCGCGGCGATGCGGATGTCACAGGCCATCGCTATCGCAAGGCCAGCGCCAACCGCAGGCCCGGGCAGGGCCGCGATCGTCGGCTTGCGCACCGCGACCAGCGCGCCGGTCAACAGGCGCTGCCGCTCCTGGAGATCGGCGACTTTTGCGTCGAAGGGCATCTCGAGCTTCGCCTTGTCGCGATGCGCGCCCATGCCTTTGACGTTGCCGCCGGCGCAGAAGGCCTGCCCGGCACCGGTGATGAGCAGCGCGCCGACATTGGGGTCCTCGCCGCAGGTCCGGATCATCGTGCGCAGCGCCGGCGTGAGGTTGTCGGAGAGCGAATTGCGCGCGTCGGGCCGGTTTAGCGTGATCACGGCGACGCGGTCGCGGATGACGCAGAGCAGTTCATTGGTGCCGGTGTCGATGGTGGTCTCAGTGGTCATCTCGCTCCCCGTTTTGTTTTTGTCATTCCGGGGCGATGCGAAGCATCGAACCCGGAATCTCGAGATCCCGGGTTCGGCTCTTTGAGCCGCCCCGGGATGACGATCAGCTCTAAAACTTCTCCACCCAGGGCCGCAGCTCCATTTCCCAGGCCCAGGCGCTGCGCGGCTGCTGCAGCACGTTCCAATAGCTCTCGGCGATGGCGTCAGGATCGAGCATCGAATCCGGCCGGTCCGCCGGCTCGCCGCGTGCGGCGCTGCGGATGCCGCCGTCGATGACGAAATGCGCGACATGAATGCCTTGCGGCGACAGCTCGCGCGCCATGCTCTGCGCCAGCCCGCGCAGCGCGAATTTGCCCATCGCGAACGGCGCCGACTGCGCATAACCCTTGACGCTCGCCGAGGCGCCCGTGAACAGGATCGCGCCGTGCTTCTTTGGCAGCATGCGCAGCGCGGCCTGCTGCCCCACCAGAAAGCCGCCATAGGCACTGACCGCGATCGCCTGCGCGACATCGGCCGGCACCAGCTCGACGATCGGTCCACGCGTCCGGCCGCTGGCGTTGTAGATCACGAGGTCGGGCGTGCCGATCTCGCGCTCGACGAGGCCGAACAGGCGCTCGACCTCCTCGGGCTGGGTCGCGTCGCAGGCATAGGCTTTTGCGCCGGTCTCGCCGCAGAGCGCGCCGAGCTTTTCCACCTTGCGGGCGGCAAGCGCCACGCGCAGGCCCTGGCGCGAGAGCAGCCGCGCCAGCGAGGCGCTCAATCCTTCGCCGGCGCCGACGATCAGCGCGATGTTGTACTTTGGGTGTTCCATGGGACGATCCTCGGAGGGCAGGAGCAGCGCATCTATGCACGGATGAGACGGACAACTAGACGCGGCGCCAAGGCAGGTCGATCACAATTCCGCAGAGCGGGCCGGTCCATCCCTGAGGTCATGCCGCCCTGAATTTTTGCGGGCTTTATCCAGCCTCTCGTCTGGAGCATGATCCACATCATCCAACGCGGCAAGCGGTAAACCGCGTGAGCCGCGAATGCCGCGGGACGGAAACGACGAGGTTAGCCATGCACAGGCACATCGGATCGCATCGGACGGATGCGCCCGCCAATCAGCCGGGCCTGCTTGCGCCCGACACCACGGGAATGAATTTTTACCGCGCCGATCCGGCGCTGACCGACCTGTTGCGCATCCATCTGCCCGATCAGCTCTTCCGTCACATCGAGCCGCATCTCGATCGCCTCGGCGAGCTCGCCGGGGGCTATCTGGATGAATGCGCGCGGCTCGCCGACCGGCACACGCCGGTGCTGCACCAGCGCGACAAGTTCGGTCGCGACGCGCAGTGGATCGAATATCACCCGGCCTATCGCGAGCTGGAGAAGGCTGCGTTCGGCGAGTTCGGCATTCACGCGCTGTCGATCCGCAAGGGCATCATGGGCTGGCCGGACAAATATCCCGTCGTGGCCAAACACGCCTTCACCTTCCTGTTCAACCAGACCGAATTCGGCATGGGCTGCCCGATCAACGTCACCGACGGCTGCGCCAAGCTTTTGACGAATTTCGGCAGCGAGGCGCTGAAGGCCAAATATCTCGATGGCCTGACGCAGACCGACATGAGCAAGCTGACCCAGGGCGGCCAGTTCATGACCGAGAAGGAAGGCGGCTCCGACGTCGGCACGCTCACGACAACTGCGGTGCAGGAGGGCGACCACTGGCGGCTCTATGGCGAAAAATGGTTCTGCTCGAATGCCGATGCGAAGGTGGTGATGCTCCTGGCGCGCCCGGAAGGCGCCGGCCCCGGCACGCGCGGCGTCGGCCTGTTCCTGATGCCGCGCTTCCTCGACGACGGTTCGCAGAACCACTACCGGATCGTGCGTCTCAAGGACAAGCTCGGCACCCGCTCGATGGCCTCGGGCGAGATCAAGCTCGAAGGCGCGATCGCCTACGCCGTCGGCAAGCTCGACCGCGGCTTCGTGCAGATGGCCGAGATGGTGAACTCCTCGCGGCTCTCCAACGGCGTCAAATCCACCGCGCTTATGCGCCGCGCCTATCACGATGCGATGACGGTGGCGAAGAACCGCGTGGTGTTCGGCAGCCGCATCCTCGATTTGCCGCTCGGGCGGCGGCAGATGCTGAAGATCATGCTGCCGGTGGAGCAGGCGCTGTCGATGAGCTTTCTCACCGCCGACGCGCTCGACCGCGCCGAGGCCGGCAGCCAGGATGCGGCCGCGCTCCTGCGCATCCTGACTCCGACGCTGAAATTCCGCGCCACGCGCGACGCGCGAAAGGTTTGCGGCGATGCGCTGGAGATGCGCGGCGGCATCGGTTACATCGAAGAATTCGCCACCCCGCGCCTGTTGCGCGATGCCCATCTCGGCTCGGTCTGGGAAGGCACCGGCAATATCGTCGCGATCGATGCGCTGCGGCGCGCGGTTGGCCGTCATGGCGCGGAATCCGCGCTCGCGGCGGACCTGCATGCGCGGCTCGACGACAGCTCCACGGTGCCGCAAGCCTGGCGCGACAAATTGCGCGGCCTTACCGACAAGGCCGTCGGCTTTGCGCGCGAGGTCGCAAGCCGTGCCGACAACGAGGCGGATGCGCGGCGCGCTACCAGCGTGCTCTATCATGTCGCAAGCGCCGTCGCGCTCGCCTGGGAGGCCGATCGCATCTCGGCGATGCGCGGCGATGCGCGACGGCTGCTGCTGTCGCGGCTGGTGATCGATCACCGCGTGTCGGTGGGTGATCCGTTCCGGCTCACGGAAAATGCCGCGCAGCAGACCATCGCATCCCTGCTGCTCGGCGAGCGCGACGCCAAAATGGCCGAGGTTGGCGAACTGGTCCTGGCAGCGTAGGCTCCTGCTTCACCTCTCCCTGCGGGAGAGGTGAAGACACGGACTCAACGAAAACACAACAACGAGGGAAACACCGATGAAGGCCGCCGTCCTCCATGAAGTCAACAAGCCGCTGGTCATCGAGGATGTCAGCCTGCCAAAGCCCGGCCCGCGCGAGGTCTTGATCCGCACGTCCGTCGCCGGTCTCTGCCATTCCGATCTGCACTTCATGGAAGGCCTCTATCCGCATCCGCTGCCCGCGGTGCTCGGCCATGAATCGGCCGGCGTTGTCGAGCAGGTCGGCTCCGACGTCACCTATGTGAAGCCGGGCGATCACGTCGTCACCTGCCTCTCGGTGTTCTGCGGCACCTGCGACAATTGCACGACCGGGCGCACCGTGCTCTGCACCGACACCACCGTGAAGATGCTGCCGGGTGCGTCCAACCGCATGCAGTGGTCGCGCTCGGAAAAGCTGCACCAGTTCCTCAATCTTTCCTCCTTTGCCGAGCAGATGCTGGTGCATGAGAACGCCATCGTCAAAATCAGGAAGGAGATGCCGCTCGATCTCGCCGCCCTGATCGGCTGCGGCGTCATCACCGGCTACGGCGCCGTCGTCAACACCGCGAAGGTCACGGCCGGCGAGAGCGTGGCTGTGATCGGCTGCGGCGGTGTCGGCATGGCCGCGATCAACGGTGCGCAGATCGCTGGCGCCGGCCGCATCATCGCCATCGACACCAACCCGGCAAAACTGCAGCTCGCGACCAAGTTGGGGGCCACCGACGTGGTCGACCCCCGCAATGGTGACGTGATCCAGCAGGTGCGCGAGCTGACCGGCGGCGGCGTGCATCACTCCTTCGAGGTGCTGGGCCGGAAAGAAACCGCGGAGCAGGCTTTTGGCATGCTGGCGCCGGGCGGCACCGCGACCATCGTCGGCATGATCCCGTTCGGCCAGAAGATCGAGCTCCACGGATTCGACTTCCTGCGCGAGCGCAAGATCCAGGGCTCGTCGATGGGCTCCAACCATTTTCGCGTCGACATGCCGCGCCTGGTCGATTTCTATTTGCGCGGCCGGCTGCATCTGGAGGACTGGATCTCGGCCAAGCTGAAGCTCTCCGAGATCAACGAAGGCTTTGCCAACATGAAGGCCGGCAAGACGCTGCGCAGCGTGATCGTGTTCGATAGCTAGTCCCAGAGGACGGTGTCATCGCCCGCGAAGGCGGGCGATCCAGTATCCCAGAGACGGCGCCGTGATACGGAAAAGCCGCGGCGTACTGGATGCCCCGCCTTCGCGGGGCATGACAGTGGAGGGCGTGGCTCACCGCGACACATGCGCCGACACCGCGAGCCACTTTCCGTTCTGTTTCGCCCAGCAATCCGTATAGCGGCCGGTGGCTTGCTGGCCGTCCGGCGTCGTGTAGCTGGTCGCGGCGTGGATGATGGCGAAGTCGCCGAGGATGCGGATCACGACGTCGTGGGCGTGCAGATTGCGGATCGCGATCGGCCGCGCCGTCTGCTCCAGAAAGGCGGCGCGGTCGACCAGCGTCTTGTCGGGATTGGAGCAATAAAACTCCGGCGCCAGGATCTCGTCGAAGCGCTTGACGTCGCAGTTTTGCACGGAGGCGACGTAGTCGCGGTTGAGTGCGGTGAGCGCTTCGAGGTCCCCGCTCATTTGGCTTTCTCCCTGCTGTTCGTCACCAGAATCTCGATGTCGTCCTGGACAAGCGAAGCGCAGATCCAGGGCCCATTACCCCAAGACGTAGCTGTTGCGCATTCTTGGGCAACCGGTCTTCGTCAAACCACTCACTGGGGTAATGGGTCCCCTGAGTTCTCCTGGCTTTCGCCAGGACGACGGTGACTAATCATCGAACATCGGCGGCGGCACAAACCCGCCGAACTCGCGCTCGATCAGCTCGGCAAGCTTCAGCGGCGTCCGATCCTCAAGGAACGGCCCGACGATCTGCACACCCAGCGGCAGGCCCTGCTTCGAGAGCCCGAGCGGGACAGCCGTTGCGGGCAGGCCGGGCAGGGTTGCGATGCCGGGCCAGGCGAGCTGATCGGAATAGGGGTACTCCTTGCCGTCAATGACGATGCGCCGCAGGTCCATTTCCGGCGCATGATCGTGCGGATAGGCCGGCGTCGGCATGATCGGGCAGATCACCGCATCGAAACTCCCAAACAACGCGCGCCACTGCGCGCGCAGGCCGATGCGGGCGCCGGCATCGAGGATCCAGGCGCGGTGGCTCGCGGTGATGCCGCGCAGGCGCTCGGCGCCGAGGCTCCTGTCGTCGGCCGAAAGCTGGCTCGCGCCTGCCAGCGCGCCGGCATAGATTTCGGGCGGGAAGAATGCGCCGAGGAAGCCGAGCAGCATGCGCGAATAGAGACGCGAGGTGATCGCAAAGTCCGGCAATAGCGGGCTCTCGCGTGCAACCGTGACGCCGGCGCGGGTGAGGCCGGCCGCGAGCTTCTCGATGCTGCCGCGCACGTCCTCGTCGGTCGGCAACAGCGGGTGGCTGTCGATGACGAGTACCCTGAAGTCCCTCAGCGCCTGATGGCGCGCTGCGGGCAGTTCAAGGCGGTAGGCGACACCACCTTCGAGCGGGTCGGGGCCTGCCATCACGTCGAGCAGCAAGGTGAGATCCGCGGCACTGCGCGCCATCGGCCCGATGACGGCGAGGTCGTCGACGCGGGGAAGCGCGGGAAATGGCGGCGGTGTTTCGCCCCGCGCAGCGCAGAGATTGATGGTCGGCTTGTGCGCGAAGACGCCGCAATGAAACGCCGGCGTGCGCAGCGAGCCGCCGATGTCCGAGCCCGTCGCGAGCGCGCAGAAGCCTGCCGCAAGCGAAGCCGACGATCCGCCGGAGGATCCGCCCGGCGTGCGGCCGAGATCGTAGGGGTTGTTGGTCGTGCCGTAGATCTCGTTGTAGCTCTGCCAGTCGGCAAGTCCCACCGGCACGTTGGTCTTGCCGAGGATTACGCCGCCGGCGTCCTTGATCCGCGTCACGGGAAGCGCGTCTTGCGCTGGCCTGAAATTCTTCTGCGGCGGGTAACCCCAGGTCGTGGGTAGGCCCGCGATGTTGAAGGATTCCTTGATCGCCATGGGCAGGCCGAGCAGCGGCTTGTTCTCGCCGCGTGCGATCGCGGCGTCGGCTGCGCGGGCCGCGGCGAGCGCCCGGTCGAAATCGCGCACGCAGACCGCGTTGATCTTGCCGTCGTGACGCTCGATGCGGCCGATGGCCTCCTCGGTCAGCTCGACGGAAGAGACCTTTTTGGCAGTCAGCGCAGCCGACAATTCGACTGCGCTCTTGAAGCTCCATTGCGATTTGGCCACGGCATTCTCCTGCTCTCGTTGGAAGGATGATGCTCAGTTTGGCCTGATGTGGCAACCGTCGTTTGACAGCTATTGCCGTGCGGAGAAATGTGTTTGTGGCGACGCCACACAAAAGATGCTCGTCATCGCCCGGCTTGGCCGGGCGATCCAGTACGCCGCGGCAGTTGTTGTGAGCCTCGACGCCTCTGGAATACTGGATCGCCCGCCCCAGTGCGCAAGTGCGCACAAGGCGGGCGATGACACTGGAGAATACCTACGCCGCGCCGATCAATATGCCCACCGCGAGCACGATCGCGCCGCCCAGCACGATCTGGAACACGGCTTGAAGGAACGGCGTATCCATGTAGCGCGCGCGGATATAGGCGATCGCCCAGAGTTCGAAGAACACGACGATGCAGGCGATCGCGGTCGCGATCCAGAATGCGTTGGGCCAGGTGTCGGGTACGAGATACGGCATGGTGTGGCCGAGCCCGCCCAGCGTCGTCATCAATCCGCAGGTGATGCCGCGCAGCCAGGGTGAGCCGCGGCCGGTGAGCGAGCCGTCGTCGGACAGCGCTTCGGCAAAGCCCATGCTGATGCCGGCGCCGATCGAGGCGGCGAGGCCGACCAGAAAGGTCTGCCAGTTCTGATGCGTGGCGAAGGCGGCTGCGAACAGCGGCGCCAAAGTGGAGACCGAACCGTCCATCAGGCCGGCGAGACCCGGCTGCACATATTGCAGCACGAACATGCGCCGCCGCGTGCGGTCTTCCTCGTCGCGCACGTCAGGCTTGAGGATTTCGCCGGTGAGCTTCACGGCGAGATTCTCGTGATGCTTCTCTTCCTCGGCGAGATCGCCGAGCAGGCGGCGCACGCCGACATCCTCGGCCTGATCGGCGGCGCGCGCATAGAAGCGCTCGGCCTCCAGCTCCATCGTCTCGACTTCTTTCCGGATGGTGTCGAGCGGCAGGTTCTTGGTCAGCCAGATCGGGCGGCGCTTGAGGAAACCTTTGACGTCGTCGCGACGGATCGGCGGCAGATGCGGGCCGAACCGCTCCTCATACAGCTGGAGAAGACGATGCCGGTGGCCGCGTTCCTCTTCGGCCATCTCCTCAAAGATCCTCGCGGAGTCCGGATAGCGCTCCCTCAGATCCTCCGCGAAGGTCATGTAGATGCGGCTGTCCTCCTCCTCGGAGGAGATCGCCACCGCCAGCACCTCGCGCTCGGTCAGATCGGCAAAATTCTTCACGGCGCGTCCTGTTGAACTAATTTAGAATGGTTCTAAATTATAGAGGCGCGCCGTTTCCGGGTCAAATCATGCCGCCTATGCGCTGCTTCGCGCGAGGAAGTCGAGCAGGAGGCGGCTGACCGCTTCCGGCTGCTCCTGCTGCACCCAATGGCCGGCGCCATCGACGAGATGGCAGCCGAGCATGTTGGTGCAGGCACTCTT
This sequence comes from Bradyrhizobium liaoningense, assembly GCF_018130955.1. Taxonomy (GTDB): domain Bacteria; phylum Pseudomonadota; class Alphaproteobacteria; order Rhizobiales; family Xanthobacteraceae; genus Bradyrhizobium; species Bradyrhizobium liaoningense_C. The sequence continues at coordinate 41,611 of NZ_JAFCJM010000028.1, read as the reverse complement.
CTGCATCGCCTCGAACACGCCGGGGCGCTGATACGTGCCCCAGTCCTGCCTGCCGGAGATGAAGCAGGACGGCACGTCGATGGTGCGGCCGGACAGCAGTTGCAGCTCGTTGTTGAACGCGCCGCTCGTACCGCAGCGATACCATTGCAGCCCGCCCTGGAATCCCGTGCGCGTGTACTCGGCCCTGTAGAAGGCGAGCTCGCTGTCCGGCAGCCATGTGTTGGCGGCGATCGCGGCCGCTGACGGCATCTCCTTCGCCACCGTTTCCGCCATGGTCTCGTTGAGATCCATCACGTAATAGCTCGGCAGCCTTGCCAGCTCTCCCGCCGACCAGGACTTTAGCGGATAAGGCTTGTTGTCCGCCCAGTCAGCGCTCTTGTGATGATAATAGGCGCGCAGGAAATCATGCACGCCTTGCGGCGCACGAAGCATGTCGGCATCAGCCTCGCGTGTCGAATAGTACCATTGGTAATGCTTGCGCGGCCGCGGCAGCGCGGCGAGCTCGCGATGCACGGGATCGTCTACAGGCGGCTTCGCTGGATTATCAGCGGTGTTGAACGGCAGCGGCGGCGCGCCGCCGAACGGCGCACTCATCATCGTGAGCGAGCGGAACACGTCGGGCCGTATCAGCGCGCACCAGGTCGCGACCGGGCTGCCAAAATCGTGCCCGACGACGTCGACGCTTCTGTAGCCGAACGCCGACACCAGCCCGAGCGCATCGCGCACCAGATTAAACAGCCGAAACGGCGCGAGGTCGCCGTCATAGTCCGCGCTCCACCCCGTCGTGCGGCCATAGCCGCGCTGGTCCGGCGCAATCACGTGATAGCCGGCGGCCGCGAGCGTGGGCATCACCTTGCGCCAGGAGAAGGCGAGCTCCGGAAAACCGTGCAGCAGCAGTACGCAACGCCGCCCGCGCGTCTCGAAGCCGGCTTCGAGCACGTGCATGCGCAGGCCGTTGATGTTTTCGACATAGCGCGAGCGGATGCCGGCGGGCAGGGGGATGTCGGGGAGGGATGTCATTTCGCGGGTGACCTGGATGAGCCTTGCCGCACATGCACTGCGCTTGACAGTCCGCCGCGGGATGCCGAATGCTACCTATGCTTGTCTCAAAGGACAACATGAGTGGTCCTGAATCGTTGCTTCCCGGGACGATCGAATAACTCCCACTTGGTTCAAGGAGAACGTTGCATGCGCTTGTCGAGGTCGAGAGGCTTGGAAGGCTGGTTTTCGGGTCTCTACGTCGCGCTCCTGGCCGCATGCCTCCTTCTCGGTCCTGTCGTTCATGCCATGGAGATGAATGATCTGACCGAGAAATTGCCGCGCGCCTATGTCGGCGAATTTCGGTGGGACGGCGATGCGGTCGTGCAAAACGTCGTCATCACATTCGAGCAGGTGCGGTCTCTCGATGAACGGAATGCCGAAGCGCTTGGATGCGGTGTCTACGAAGACGGCCGCCAGGTGACGAAGATAAAAGTCCGAATGTTCGTCAGGTTGTCCGACCGCCAAGTGGAGATTTTCGAGCGGTCGCCTGACGGGACCGCGTCTTTCGAGACCGGCGGCAGCCATCGCGGTACTCTGTCGGAAGACCTTCAGGGAATCGACGCGCAGTGGACTACAAGTGACTCCGGGCGACGAGGACAGTTGCATCTGCGCGCGGCGTCGTCCGCGACATGCGCGCCAGCGACGTCGCTCTAATCTCCGACGTTGCAGGGTGGGCAAAGCGAAGCGTGCCCACCTCTTCTCGTTCCATCTTGGAGAGATGGTGGGCACGGCGCTTTGCGCCTTTGCCCACCCTACGAAGCGAGCGCACGCGCGCTAAATCTTCACCGCGGTCTTCGGCCAGTACTTGTCGCGCAAATGCCGCTTCACCAGCTTGCCGGTCGGCGTGCGCGGCAGCTCGGCTTCGAAGTCGATCGAGCGTGGGCATTTGATGGCTGACAGGCGCGTCTTGCAGTAGGCGATCAGGTCGGCCTCGAGCGCTTGGCCTGCGCGATTCATGTCGTGCGGCTGCACCACCGCCTTGACCTCTTCGCCCATCTCCTCGTTCGGTACGCCGAACACGGCGACGTCGGCGACCTCGGGGTGGGTGATCAGAACGTCCTCGGTCTCCTGCGGATAAATGTTCACGCCGCCGGAGATGATCATGTAGGACTTGCGGTCGGTGAGGAACAGAAAACCGTCCTTGTCGAGATAGCCGACATCGCCGAGTGTCGACCATCCCTTGGCGTTGTAGGCCTTCTTCGTCTTGTCGGGATCGTTGTGATAGGAGAACACCGGCGCGTCGGCGAAATAGACTGTGCCGATCTCACCAACCGGCTGCTCCTCGTCGTTCTCGTCCAAGATCTTGATCTTGCCGACCACGGCGCGCCCCACGCTGCCGCGATGCTCCAGCCATTGCTTCGAGTTGCAGACGGTGACGCCGTTGCCTTCGGAGCCCGCGTAATACTCGATCAGGATCGGTCCCCACCAATCGATCATTTTTGCCTTCACATCGACCGGGCAGGGCGCGGCGGCGTGGATCGCGCCCTTCAGCGTCGAGACACTGTACTTCGTGCGGACTTCATCAGGCAGCTTCAGCATGCGCACGAACATGGTCGGCACGAGCTGCGATTGCGTCACCTTGTACTTCTCGACCAGCTTCAGGAATTCCTCGGCGTCGAAATGCTCCATGATGATGGAGGTGCCGCCCAGCGTGATCGCCATCATGTTGAAACGCAGCGGAGCCGCGTGATAGAGCGGCGCCGGCGAGAGATAGGTGCTGTCCGCGTTCATGCCGCACATGTCGGCGCAGAGCACGCGCAGGAACGCGTTCGGCTCGTCGATCGGCTTGCCTTCGAACTCCTTCTTGACGCCCTTGGGGCGGCCGGTCGTTCCCGATGAATACAGCATGTCGTAGCCGGCGACCTCGTCCGCGATCGGCGTCGTCGGCTGCGCGGCCGCCTCCTTGTCGTAGGAGCGGAAGCCGGGCATGGGTTCATCGACCGTGTAGAAAATCGGTTCGCCCGGCACGCCCTTGATCAGATCCTTGATCTGGTCGGCGCATTTCGGCGTGGTGATCACGACCTTGGCGCCGCAGTCTTTCACGATGTAGTCGATCTCGTCCTGCTTCAGGTAGCGGCTGATCGCGGTGTAATAGAGCCCGCTCCGCTGTGCGGCCCAGCAGATCTCCATGAAGGCGAGCCGGTTCTCCATCAACAGCGCGATGTGATCCCCCGCCTTCAGCCCCAGCGAGCGGAACAGGTTGGCGCCCTGGTTCGAGAGCTCATCGAGCTCGCGATAGGTGATGGCTTTGCCGGTCGACGCCATCTGATAGGCGATCTTGTCGGGCGTGGTCTTTGCGTAGACGGAGGGATGGGTCATCGAGAGGTCCCGAGGCAAAAAGTGCGTCGTCCCGGCCTTCGCCGGGACGACACCTTTATTGTGGCTGCAGCTTACAGCCGCTCCACGATCGTCACGTTGGCCATGCCGCCGCCTTCGCACATGGTCTGCAGGCCGTAGCGCTTGCCGCGCTGCTGGAGCGCGTGCACCAGCGTGGTCATCAGCTTGGTGCCGGAGCCGCCGAGGGGATGACCGAGCGCGATCGCGCCGCCATTGACGTTGAGCCTGCTAGGATCGGCGCCGGTGGTCTTGAGCCAGGCGGTCGGCACCGAGGCAAAGGCTTCGTTGACCTCGAACAGGTCGATGTCGTCGATCTTCATGCCGGCCTTTTCCAGCGCCTTCCTGGTGGCGTGCAGCGGGGCGTCCAGCATGATCACGGGGTCGCCGCCGGTCATGGTCATGTGATGCACGCGCGCCAGCGGTTTTACGCCGAGCTGCTTCAACCCGCGCTCGTTGACGACCATCACGCCGGAGGCGCCGTCGCAGATCTGGCTGGCGCTGGCCGCGGTCAGCTTGCCGTTCTCGGCGATCAGCTTGACGCCCTTGATACCTTCGATCGTGGCGTCGAAGCGGATGCCCTCGTCGATGTGATGGGTGTCCTTGGAGCCGTCGGCCCTGACGATCTCGAGCGGCACGATCTCTTTCTTGAAGTGGCCGGCTTGCGTGGCCGCAATCGCGCGCTGGTGGCTGTTGTAGGAGTATTCGTCGAGCTCGTCCTTTGACAGGCCGTACTTCTCGGCCATCATCTCGGCGCCGGTGAACTGGCTGAACACGATGTTCGGATAACGCTGCTCGATGCCGGGGCTCTTGTAATTGCCAAAGCCGTTCTTGGCGGGGAGCTGCGAGGACAAGCCCATCGGCACGCGGGTCATGGATTCCACGCCGGCGGCGATCACGACGTCCATCGTGCCGGACATCACAGCTTGCGCCGCAAAGTGCAGCGCCTGCTGCGAGGAGCCGCACTGCCGATCGATCGAGGTGCCCGGCACGCTCTCCGGCAGCTTCGAGGCCATGATGGCGTTGCGCGCGACGTTGTTCGACTGCTCGCCGACCTGCATCACGCAGCCCATGATGACGTCTTCGACTAGGGCGGGATCGACCTTGGTGCGATCGACCAGTTCGTCCAGCACCTTTGCGGCGAGATCGGCCGGATGCCAGCCGGCGAGGCGGCCCCCCTTGCGCCCGCCCGCGGTGCGCGCAGCGGCGACGATGTAAGCCTCGGCCATTTCGGTTTCTCCCTGTTTATTCTGAATGGGTTGGGGTTGTCGGGGGCGGTTTTAAGGGGCCACTCCTCATTTAGTCAATTGATCAATTAACTCTTGTGGTGAGGCGCTGCTTGCGCTTATCTGCGGCCTCTTTCGGCCAGACAGGGATCTCCGTGACTACCAGCGTACCGAACAGGCTTCCGGCTGCGAAAAGTTCCACGGCGGAAAAGCTGCTGGTGGCCGCGAGCGAGTTGATGATCGAACGCTCCTCGATCGAGATCTCCCTGAGCGACATCGCGCAAAAATCCGGCGCGAACGCCGCACTGGTGAAATACCACTTTGGCAACAAGGACGGGTTGCTGCTGGCGCTGCTCGCGCGCGACGCCGCGACCGAGCTCTCCAATCTCGAATATCTGTTGGCCCAGCCGATCACGCCGACCGCGAAGCTGAAGCTGCATATCGGCGGCATCATCCGCGCCTACTACCGGTTCCCCTACATGAATCGCCTGATCCATTATCTCCTGCACGAGACCACGGCCGGCTCCGCCGACGAGGTGTCAAAGTTCTTCGTCGCGCCGCTTCTCGATTTCCATCGCCGGCTTCTCGCCGAAGGCGTCAGCCGCGGCGAGTTCCGCCAGACCGATCCGGTGCTGTTCTACACCAGCCTGATCGGCGCCTGCGATCACCTGTTCTTCGGCCGGCACGCGATGTCACGTGCGACCGGCGTCGGTCCGGTCACCGATGAAGTCTGCCGGCAATACATCAAACACATGGAAACGCTGATCTGCGGCGGCATCCTCACGCAAGCCGAGGAGGCCGTCGCGGCCGGATGATCCGGCCAGAACCTATCAAGTCCAGAGAAGAAACGTCCAAGGAAAGGTAGTTTGCGATGCAGTTGAAAGACGTAGCCGTTCTCATCACCGGTGGTGGTTCGGGCCTCGGCGAGGCGACCGCCCGCGCCATGGCGGCAAAGGGCGCCAAGATCGGCGTGATCGACCAGAACAAGGAAAACGCCGAGAAGGTCGCCGCCGAAGTGAAGGGCGTTGCCCTGCATGCCGATGTCACCTCCGAGGAGCAGATCAAGGCGGCGATTGCGAAAGCTGAAGCCGCGCACGGCATCGCCCGCGTGCTGATGAACTGCGCCGGCATCGGCGGCTCGCAGCGCATCGTCGGCCGCGACGGCGTTTACCCGCTGGAAAAGTTCGCGCGCATCATCAACGTCAACCTGATCGGCACCTTCAACTGCCTGCGGCTGTTCGCCGAGCGCCTCGTCACGATCGAGCCGGTGGGTGAAGAGCGCGGCGTCATCATCAACACGGCATCGGTTGCCGCTTACGAAGGCCAGATCGGCCAGATCGCTTACTCCGCCTCCAAGGGAGGCGTCGTCGGTCTCACACTGCCGGCTGCGCGCGATCTCGCGAGCCAAAAAATCCGCGTCAATACCATTGCGCCCGGCCTGTTCTTCACGCCGCTGCTGATGGGTCTGAACGAAGAGGCCCGCAAGAGCCTGGGCGCCCAGGTGCCGCATCCCTCGCGTCTCGGCGACGCCAAGGAATACGGCGCGCTCGCAGTGCACATCGTCGAGAACGCGATGCTCAACGGCGAAACCATCCGCCTCGACGGCGCCATCCGCATGGCGCCAAGGTAAGGCGCTCTCCTCTTACCCTCCCCTGGAGGGGGAGGGTCGGCGCGAAGCGCCGGGGTGGGGTGATCTCTCCACTCGGGCGCTATTCGATGGGGAAACACCTTCACCCCACCCCGCTCGCGCTGCGCGCGATCGACCCTCCCCCTCCAGGGGAGGGTGGGAGACGGTCACCGCGTGGCACGAAGGCACGAGGCTCGCATGTCCCAACCGCTGCTGATCGAGCACAATGACGGCCTCGACCGGCTGACGCTGAATCGCCCGGAGAACCTCAACGCGCTTGATCCTGCGCTGATCGATGCGCTCAACGTCTACTTTCAGGGCCTGCAGCGCAACCGCGACACGCGCGTTGTGGTGCTGAAGGGTGCCGGCAAGAACTTTTGCGCGGGCCTTGATCTCAAGGCCGCGATCGCCCGCCGCACCAAGCAGCAGGAGCCGCCCGGCGTCACCGCGTCCTTGGACTCGCAGCGGCGCATCGCCGACATCGTGATGCTGATGCGGCGCTGCCCGCAGCCGATCATTTCTCTCCTGCAGGGCGCGGCCGCCGGCGGCGGTTTTGCGCTGGCGCTCGCCTCCGACATCCGCATCGCGACCAAATCGGCGCGGATGAATTGCGCCTTCATCAAGCTTGGGCTCGGCGGCTGCGATATCGGCACCAGCTATTTCCTGCCGCGCCTCGTCGGCGTCTCCGTCGCCTCCGAACTGATCCTCACTGGCCGCTTCATCGGCGCCGAGCGCGCGCTAGCGGTCGGTCTTGTCTCCGAAGTCGTCGACGAGGACAAGCTCGACGACGCCGCCGAGCCTTACGTCGATGCGATGATGACGGCGTCGCCGACAGGCCTGCGCCTCTCCAAGGAATGCCTCAACATGAGCGTCGACGCTGGCTCGCTGGAAGCCGCCATCGCGATGGAGGATCGCAACCAGGTGCTGTGCAGCCGCTCCGAGGAATTTTCGGAAGGCATCAGGGCCTTCCTAGAGAAGCGAAAGCCTGTCTATATCAGGCGCTGACGACAAGACCCGCAAAGAACAATAATTCCGGGAGACGCAAAATGAGTGGGAATGCGGCGGCGGTGATGACGAAGCCCGCCTTTCGCAAGGTCGAGTGGATCGCGCGCGACATCGATGTCGAGCGGCGCGCCGACGGCACGGTCGTGTTGAAGTCGCGCATCCCGCTGCAGGCTTACGAGAAGCATATCCCGGCTTCGCTCGCAAAGTGGGCTAGGCAAGCGCCTGAGCGCATCTGGCTCGCGCAGCGAGGCGGTCCCGATCGCGCGTGGCGAAAAGTCTCCTACGGCGAAGCCAAGCGCATTGTCGATGCGCTGACGCAGGGTCTGCTCAACCTCGGCATCGAAGGACGGCCGGTCACGATCCTTTCCGGCAATTCGATCGAGCACGCGCTGATGACGCAGGCCGCGATGCAGGCGCGCTCGCCGGCGGCTCCCGTGTCGCCGGCCTACTCGCTGATGAGCCACGATCACGTCAAGCTGAAATATTTGTTCGACCTGATCAAGCCGGCCGTCATCATGGTGCAGGACGGTCCGACGTTTGAGAAAGCATTGAAGGCGCTTGATCTCACCAGCGTCACGGTCGTGCACGTCTTGCGTCCCTGCGACGGCATCAAAAGCGTCAGCTTCGCCGATCTCGCAGCAACGCCCGTGACGAAGGATGTCGACGCCTCCATCGCAAAAATCACGCCTGACACCGTCGGCAAGCTCTTGTTCACGTCGGGCTCGACCGGCATGCCCAAAGCCGTCATCAACACGCAGGCGATGATGTGCGCCAATGCGGCGATGATGATGCAGGTGCGGCCGCGCTCGCCCGATGGCCCGATCGCGACCATGCTCGACTGGATGCCGTGGAATCACACCATGGGCGGCAACGCGGCGTTCCACCCGATCCTGGTCGATGGTGGCACGCTCTATATCGACGACGGCCGGCCGATGCCGGGCCAGTTCGAGGAGACGCTGCGGAATCTGCACGAGATCTCGCCGACCTATTACGCCAACGTGCCCGCCGGCTACGCCGCGCTTGCGGCGGCGATGGAGAAAGACGAGGCGCTTTGCCGCTCCTTCTTCAAGAACCTCTCGATCATGGCCTATGGCGGCGCGCGGCTACCGGATGATCTCTACGACCGTATGCAGGCGCTCGCAGTGAAGACGACAGGCGAACGCATCGTGTTCTACACCGGCTGGGGCTCGACCGAGACCGCGCCGACCTCGACCGGCACCTATTGGGACACCGAGCGCGTCGGCCTGATCGGCTTGCCGTTCCCCGGCGTCGAACTGAAGATGGTGCCGTGTGGTTCGAAGTACGAATTGCGCCTGCGCGGCGTCAACGTCACGCCCGGTTATTTTGGCCAGGCCGAGCTGACCAAGAAAATGTTCGACGAGGAGGGTTTCTACTGCATCGGCGACGCCGGCATTTTCGTCGACGACAAGGATCCCGTGCAGGGCATCATCTTCGCGGGGCGCGTGGTGGAGGATTTCAAGCTCACCACCGGCACCTTCGTCCATGTCGGATCGCTACGCACCGATACGATCGCGGCCGCAACGCCCGTCGTGCATGACGCGCTGGTCGCGGGGCAGGATCGTCCGTTCATCGGGCTGCTCGCCTGGCCGAACCTGCATGCCTGCCGCCAGCTCGTTGGCAACGCCGATCTCAGTTTTGAGGATGCCGTAAGACATCCCGAGGTGATCGCCTGCTTCAAGCGCGGGCTGGAGGCGCACAACAGGGACTGCGAAGGCGCGAGCAGCCGCATCATCGCGCGCGCCATGCTGATGGTCGAGCCGCCTTCAATCGACGGCAATGAGCTCACCGACAAGGGCTACATCAACCAGCGCGCCGGCCTCGAGCGCCGCGCTGCGCTGGTTGAGCGGCTCTATGCCGACAAGCCCGATCAAGACGTGATCGTGCTGCGATGAAATTCGTAGGATGGGTAGAGCGCAGCGAAACCCATCGCCTTAGTCCGACAATTGATGGGTATCGCTTCGCTCCACCCATCCTACAGAACAGCAAAACAGGGTGCCCGCCATGAATTTCGATTTCTCTGACGACCAAAAGCAGCTCCGTGATCAGGCGCGAAAATTCCTGGCCGAAAAATGCTCGCCCAAGGCGGTGCGTGTCGTGCTCGACGGCAAGGCGCCCTATGACAAGGAGCTCTGGAAGGGCCTCGCCGAGATGGGTTTTCTCGGCGTCGCGATCCCCGAGGAGTTCGGCGGCGCGGGCGCCGGCCATCTCGAGCTGTGCGTGATCGCCGAGGAAATGGGCCGCGCCAATGCGCCGGTGCCGTTCTCCTCCACCGTGTATCTCGCAGCCGAAGCGCTGCTGATCGCCGGCAGTGACGCGCAGAAGAAAAAGTGGCTGCCCGCGATCGCCTCCGGCGAGGCGATCGGCACGCTGGCGTTGTTCGAGGGCAAGGGCAATCCGTCGCCGAAGAACATCAAGCTCGCGGCATCGGGCGGCACGCTCAACGGCGTGAAGAAACCGGTGCCCGATGCTGCGATTGCCGATTTCGCGGTGGTTGCTGCACGCACTGGCTCGGGCGGACGCGATGGCGACATCTCGCTGTTCCTCGTCGATCTCAGGGCCGGCGGCGTCGAGGTGAAGAGCCTGACCAATCTCGATCCGACCCGCGGCCAGGCCGAGCTGACCTTCAAGAATTGCAAGGCCGAGCCGCTGGGCGCGGCCGGCGAAGGCTGGAGCATTCTTTCGCAGGTGCTCGATCGTGCCGCCGTGCTCTGCGCCTTCGAGCAGGTCGGTGGCTCCGACCGCGCGCTGGAAATGGGCCGCGACTACGCGCTCGACCGCATCGCCTTCGGTCGTCCGATCGGCTCGTTCCAGGCGGTCAAGCACATGCTCGCGGATATGTATGTCTCGGCGACCTTGGCGCGCTCCAACAGCTACTATGGCGCCTGGGCGCTCTCGACCAACGCGTCGGAATTGCCGGAGGCCGCGGCCGCCGCGCGCATCAGCGCGACGCAGGCGTTCCAGCACTGCGCCAAGAACAACATCCAGGTTCACGGCGGCATGGGTTTCACCTGGGAGTTCGACTGCCACATGTACTATCGCCGTGCCAACGCCATGGCGCTCGGCCTCGGCAGCCTGTCCTATTGGGAAGACCAGTTGATCGACCGCATGCGCAAGAAGAACGCGGCGTAAGCGAAGGACATCGTCATGAACTTCGAAGACACCCCGCAGGAAGCTGCGTTCCGCGCCACCGCGCGTGCCTGGATCGCGGCGAATGCGCCCAAGCAGTACGAGGACGAGCTGCGCAAATCCTCGCTCGGCCGCACGCAGCTCAAGAACGCCAACATCCTCGAAGTCGCAAAAGCCTGGCAGAAGAAGAAGGCCGATACCGGCTGGGCCTGCCTGCACTGGCCCAAGGAATATGGCGGTCGCGGCTCGTCGCCGATCGAGCGCGTGATCTGGCAGCAGGAAGAAGGTCCGTTCGGAAAGCTCTCCGGCATGTTCATCATCGGCCACGGCATGTGCGGGCCGACCATGATGGCATTCGCGCGCGAGGAGCATAAGCGCACCTATCTGCCGCCGCTCGCCTCCGGCGAAAAGGTCTGGTGCCAGCTCTTCTCCGAGCCCGCCGGCGGCTCCGACGTCGCGGGCCTGCGCACGCGTGCGGAGAAGGACGGCGACGAGTGGGTCATCAACGGCCAAAAGATCTGGACCTCGGGCGCGCATTATTCCGACTACGGCATTTTGCTCACCCGCACCGATCCGACCGTGCCCAAGCACAAGGGCCTCACCATGTTCTTCCTGGACATGAAGAGTCCCGGCGTCGAGGTGCGGCCGATCAAGCAGGCGAGCGGCGCCTCCGACTTCAACGAGGTCTACTTCACAAACGTCCGCATTCCCGATCACCAGCGCCTTGGCGAAGTCAATGACGGCTGGAACGTCTCGCTGACCACGCTGATGAACGAACGCATGTCGATCGGCGCGGGTGTCTCGACCGGCTTCCCCGAGCTGTTCGACTATTGCTCCAGCCTGATGCTGGACGAGGGCCCTGCGATTGAGAACGCAGCGGTGCGCTCAAAACTTGCGAGCTGGGCGGTGACGGCGAGCGGGCTGAAATACACCAGCATGCGCGCGATCTCCGCGCTGTCGAAGGGCGAGCGTCCGGGGCCGGAAAACTCCATCGGCAAGCTGGTGGCGGGCTCCATGATCCAGGACGTTGCGACCTACGCACTCGACCTGCAAGGCGCCGCCGGCGTGGTCAGCGGTCCGGAGGACGCCGAAGTCGCCGGCCGCTTCCAGGCCATGCTGCTGCGCGCGCCGGGCACGCGCGTCGAAGGCGGCACCGACGAGATCATGCGCAATATCATCGCCGAGCGCGTGCTGGGCTTGCCCGGCGACATCCGTGTCGACAAGGACGTGCCGTTCAACAAGATCCCGACCAAGGGAAGGAATTAGCCGTCATTCCGGGGCGATGCGAAGCGTCGAACCCGGAATCTCGAGATGAGGAAGTAGCCTCTAGATTCCGGGTTCGCCCTTCGGGCGCCCCGGAATGACAGAAAGAGAGAAGCCGCCATGAATTTCGACGACACCCCGCAGGAAGCCGAATTTCGCGCAACCGCTCGCAAATGGGTCGCCGCCAACGCGCCGAAGGAGTTCGAGGAGGAATTGTCAAAATCCTCGCTCGGCCGCATCCGGCTCGCGAAGCACGACATGGTCGAGGTCGGAAAGGCCTGGCAGAAGAAGAAGGCGGAAGGCGGCTGGGCCTGCCTGCATTGGCCGAAGGAATATGGCGGCCGCGGCGCGACCCCGATCGAGAAGGTGATCTGGCAGCAGGAGGAGGGCGTCTACGGCAAGCTGACGCAGCCGTTCCAGATCGGCGAGGGCATGTGCGGCCCGACCGTGATGGCCTGGGGCAGCGAAGAGGCTAAGCGCCGCTATCTGCCGAAGCTCGCTTCGGGCGAAGAGATCTGGTGCCAGCTCTTCTCCGAGCCGTCGGCCGGCTCCGACGTCGCGGGCCTGCGCACCCGCGCGGAGAAGAAGGGCAACGACTGGGTCGTCAACGGCCAGAAAATCTGGACGTCGGGCGCGCATTATTCCGACTATGGCCTATTGATTGCGCGCACCGATCCGAACGTGCCCAAGCACAAGGGCCTCACCATGTTCTTCCTGGACATGAAGAGCAAGGGTGTCGAGGTGCGGCCGATCAAGCAGGCCAACGGCATGCAGGAGTTCAACGAGGTCTATTTCACCGACGTCGTTATCCCGGACAGCCAGCGGCTCGGTGCGGTCGGCGACGGCTGGAACGTCTCGCTGACCACGCTGATGAACGAGCGCATGTCGATCGGCTCGCGGCTTGCGACCGGCGTGCCCGAAATGTTCGACTTCTGCTCGAACCTGATGCTCGAGGACGGGCTTGCGATCGACGATCCCGCCGTGCGCTCGAAACTCGCGACCTGGGCGGTGAAGTCGAGCGGGCTGAAGTACACCAGCTACCGCGCGATCTCGTCGCTGTCCAAGGGCGAGCGTCCCGGTCCGGAAAACTCCATCGGCAAGCTGGTCTCGGGCATGATGCTCCAGGACATCGCGACCTATGCGATGGACCTGCAGGGCGCGGCCGGCGTTCTCACCGGCATGGACGAGGAAACCGTGCACGGCCAGTTCCAGCAGATGCTGCTGTCCTCGCCCTCGATGCGCATCGCCGGCGGCACCGACGAGATTTTGCGCAATATCATCGCCGAGCGCGTGCTGGGCCTGCCCGGCGACATCCGCGTTGACAAGGACGTGCCGTATAACAAGATCCCGACCAAGGGGCGGTGAATTGTAGGGTGGGTTAGCCACGCGGATGCGCGAAGCGCAATCCGCGTGGCGTAACCCATCACTTCTGCCGACGCGGAAACAAAAGAGGTGGGTTATGCCGAGCGGTTTGCGCTTCGCGCAATCCGCGGGGCTAACCCACCCTACGAAGAGAGCTGATCCATGGACGCTAAAGTCAACCAGAACGACCGCATCGGCGTGCTCGACGAACTCCTGAACGAGCGCTACTCCGTCCGCGCCTTCCTACCGAAGGAAGTCGACCGCGACACCATCGCGCACGTACTGACCACCGCACAGCGCACCGCGTCCTGGTGCAACAGCCAGCCCTGGCAGGTCTTGATCGCAAGCGGCGCGGCCAAGGAACGTTTTCGCAAGACGATCTACGCGGAAGCCGCGTCAGGCGCCAAGGACGATCATGATTTCACGCCGCCACGCGAATATGTCGGTGTCTATCTCAAGCGCCGCCGCGAGAGCGGCTTTCAGCTCTACAACACGCTCGGCATCATCAGAGGCGACAAGATGGCCTATGCGAAGCAGGCGCTGGAGAACTACAATTTTTTCGGCGCGCCGCATGTCGCCATCATCCACACCAACGAGCCGCTCGGCATTTACGGCGCAATCGATTGCGGCGCCTATGTCAGCAACTTCATGCTGGCCGCCCAGGCGCTCGGGCTCGGCACCATTCCGCAGGCGGCGCTCGCGCGTCACTCCGGCCTGATCCGCCGCCACTTTGATCTGCCCGACGATCGCCGTGTCGTCTGCGGCATCTCGTTCGGCTATGCCGACCACGCCCACAAGGTCAACAGCTACCGCACCTCGCGCGCGAGCGTCGCGGAGACCGTGACGTTTCTGGACGAGTGAAGTCTCGTCGGCTCTTGCCACACAACTAGGAAGCGTGATCTTCTTACCCTCCCCTGGGGAGGGTCGCTACGCATTGCGCGAAGCGGAATGCGTAGCGGGGTGGGGTGAAGCCACAAAGATGGTCTCGACATCGATTCGCCGGGCAGCCGCGAAGAAGCTGCGCGCTAACACGACGCCCCATGAGCGTCTATTGTGGCGCGCGCTGAAGGAAATTCCGAGTGAAGGGACGCACTTTCGGCGGCAGGTGCCAATTGGTCCGTATGTCGTTGACTTTTTCTGTCATGCCAAGCGCCTGATCATCGAGCTCGATGGTGGGCACCATAACGAGGACAAGAATGCTGCCAGGGATCGCGAGCGGCAGTCATGGCTCGAGAGCGAGGGCTATCGCGTCCTCCGGTTCTGGAATTCAGAGATCGTCGAGGACATGACGGCAGTGCTGGAGCGCGTTTACGCAGAACTGTACGGTTCCCTCGGGGCTGAAGCGACGCCATTGAAGCACCGCCGACGACGATAGACTGTCACCCCACCCCGCTTCGCATTTCGCTGCGCTCAAAGCGAACCCCCTCCAGGGGAGGGTAAGAGGAGCAACAAAACCCCGGTCGCGAGTTGCAACCGGGGCTTCGTGGCAAAAGTCTTTCGTCTCAGTAGACGGTGTAGCCGCAGACGTTCACGAGGCGGACGCGCAGGCCGTGACGGGTCTGGACCAGGCGCTCCTGATAGCAGTTGCTGACGCCGGTGTTGATGTAGAGGCCGCCATAGCCCCAGCCGGGATTCCAGTGATGATGGAAACCGATGCCGTGGGCGGAGGCCGCGCTGGGGGCGAGGGCGGCAGCGCCGAGCGAACCGGCAGCGATCAGTCCAAGAGCAAGCTTACGAAACATCTTCATTCTCCATGTGGCGCGAGGCCGTTGTTGCGTCCCTGCTTCTCGGTCGGCGTGACGGCGGGATGCGTTCACTCGCGTGGACGGGAATCGTGTTTCAGGATTGTTTCGTGGAAACGCCTGTGTTGCGCGCCGTCAGGCTTTTCGCGCCATCGCGCGGCCTGGGCGCTGCCGATAGCGCGTAGCCATCGCTTGCGTTAACTCTACCATCTTCTCGCGCAGCTCAGCCGGCTCCATCACTTCGGCCTCGGGACCGAGGCGCAACAGCTCTGCGGCGGCATGCCACACGGTTTTGCCGATCGGCACATGCGCGATGCGCCAGCCGTCGGCATCAACGGCTTCATCGATCCGCGTCCGCGACCGTACATAAGGCTGGCTCAGCGCGTTCAGCAGTTTGACGCCAAACGGCGACAGCCGCACCTTCGCGACCTGCGGATGCAATTCGGCTTCGAGCCGAAGCGTCGCGGCCTGCCAATAAGTGGCGAGATCGAAATCGGCGGGGCGCTCGAAGCGTGCGTCGAGAATGCTGCAATCGAGAATGCGCGCGACGCGGTAGGTGCGCACGCTGCCGTCGACGCTACCCGCGAGATACCAGCTGCCGCCCTTCAGCACGAGGCCAAGCGGCGCGACACGCCGCTGCTTCTCGGCCCGCCAGCTCTGGTAGCGGATCCTGATCAGGCTCTCGCGCAGCAACGCGCCGGCGATGGCGCGCAGATGTGTTGGCTCCTCGACTTCGCCGAACCAGCCGGGTGCATCGAGATGAAAGCGCTCCTGCATTCGGCCGGCGCTTTGGCGCAAATTCTGCGGCAGCGCCGCCATCAGCTTGTTCTGCGCCGCCACCATCGCGGCATCGAGACCGAGCGCGGCCGCGGGCCCGGGCAATCCGGCCAGGAACAGCGCCTCGGCCTCCGGCGGCGAAAATCCGTTCAGCCGCACCCGGTAGCCGTCGAGCAGGCGATAGCCGCCTTCCGCGCCGCGATCGGCATAGACGGGGATGCCTGCCGCCGCGAGCGCATCGACGTCGCGATAGATGGTGCGCACCGACACCTCGCAAGCCTCCGCCAGCTCGGGCGCGGTGACGCGCCCCCGCGCCTGGAGGGTGGTGAGGATCGACAACAGCCGGCTCGCACGCATGGTCCCTTAGACCATACCTGACACAGGATGTCAGGTATGGTCGCGCATAAGGGGCGCCTCGCCGAGATCGAAAGGAGACCGCCAATGACCGCAACCGATCGCATCACCCTCTATTACTCGCCGCAGAGCCGCGCAACCGGCACGCGGGTGCTTTTGGAGGAACTCGGCGCTCCCTATGATCTCCACGTCCTCAACATGAAGGCGGGCGAGCAGCGCCGGCCCGCTTATCTCTCCGTCAATCCGCTCGGCAAGGTGCCGGCGATTCGTCATGGCGACGCGCTGGTGACCGAGCAGGTCGCGATCACTATTTATCTCGCCGATTTGTTCCCGCAAGCCGGCCTCACGCCAGCGCTGAACGATCCGCTCCGCGGTCCCTACCTGCGCTGGATCGCCTATTACGGGTCCTCGTTCGAGCCCGCGATGATCGACAAGTTCATGCAGCGCGAGCCCGCACCGATCACGCAGTCGCCCTATGCCGACTACGACACCATGCTCGGCGCGCTGGAGACGCAGCTTGCGAAAGGCCCCTATCTTCTCGGCGGGCGGATGACGGCGGCCGACATCCTCTGGGGCGTTGCCTTCACCTGGACGATGATGTTCGGTATCGTGCCGCGCAAGGATGTTTTCGTGCGCTACGCCGAGCGCATCGCCGCGCGCCCCGCCTACCAGCGGGTCAACGCCGCCGATGACGAGATGGCGGCGCAACACGCCGCCGCAGCCGGCGGCTGAAGGACGACGGATGATCAGATGAGCAAGGCTTTGCACACGACAAACTGCTTCGACACTTTCATCCGGGTCGCAGAAGATTGCCCCGCGCGCACCGGGGAGGAGCCGCCGCCGCGCGCGGGCAACGCGACGGTCGCGGGCCTGCAGTATGCGATGATCGCGAGCGCGCCCTACACCTACACGTCCGACGACGTGATTTTTGCCACGTCGGCGCCCGGCCGCGAACTGGGCGCCAAGGCGACGAAGAAGGAGAAGAGCGCGGCCCGCGAGGCGTACTTCTCCCGCGGCCAGGCCTGCATGCGCGCCTCCGGCCTCGGCAAGCGCTTTGGCTGGGGCATTCACGCCGACAGCGAAGGCCGCATCGCGATCTACGCCGTCGACAGCAAGCGCTACCAGGCGCTGGCCAAGGATCCCAAACTTACCCAGGTCCGCGCGATGCGATCGAAGCGGGCGTGAAACGTCCGCACTGTCGTCCGGCCAAAAGCCGGAACGACAGCTCGATTTGTCGCGACGGCGCTGCATCAATCCCCCCTCGTCGTCCCGGACAAGTGAGCGGAGCGAGCGCAGATCGGGGACCCATAACCACAGGGAGAGGTTTGACGAAGACACGGGGTTACCCGCTTCGCGCCACAACTTTTCCCTGGGGTTATGGGTCCGGCCTTCGCCGGGACGACACGGAGTATGAGGCGCGGCCTTGCACTCCCCAGCCCCACTCAAAACCGCGGCGCCCGCTTCTCCGCAAAGGCCTTGATGCCTTCCTTGATCTCGTCGCCGCGCATGCTCTCGCGGTGACGGCGGTCGGCGGCTACTTCGTCGAGCTCGCCGCGGCAAAATTCGTTGATGGCGCGCTTCATGCCGGCCATCGCCATCGGCGCGTTGCCGGCAAGAATGGTCGCAAGACTGTCGACCTCCTCGTCCAGGAGTTCCTCGGCCACCATGGCGGTGAGGTAGCCGATGCGCAGCATTTCCGGTGCGCTGATCTTTTGCGCGGTCAAGAACAGCTTCTTCGCGTTGTCGACGCCGAGCCGCGTGACGTAGCGCTTGATGCCGCTCGTGTAGTAGTGCAGCCCGAGGCGCGCGGCCGGCATGAACATCTCTGATGTGTCGACGCCGATGCGGAAGTCACAGGCGAGCGCAAGATCGGTCGAGCCGCCATAGACCCCGCCATTGAGCCGGCAGATCGTCGGCACGCCGAGATCCTCCAGCCGGTTGACCACGACCTCGAAGGCCGAGCCCGCGCTCTGCTGCTCATTGGCGCTGACTGCGCGCTCGGCGACGGAATTGAGGTCATAGCCGGCCGAGAAGGCGCGTCCCGTGCCGGTCAGCACCAGCACGCGGATTTTGGGATCGGCCTCGATCCGGTCGAACAGCCTGACGAGTTCGCCGAGATCCTCGGCCTGAAGCCGGTTGAGGTGCCTCGGACGGTTGAGGCGAATGGTGGCGCGCGCGCCGTCGAGCTCGAGCACAGGGGGGCTGGCGGTGTCGGCCGCGTCAGACATGATCGTCTCCGTTTCTCGGCTTCTTGCTATTTGTTTTCCAGCGCGCGGCGCTTGGCCTCGGCATCGATGGTCTCGGCGAGATCGGGGTGCCGCGCCATCAGCACGCGGAAATCGACGAGGTCGAGCACCAGGAGTCGCGACACTTTCGTGGTCGTGACATTTGCCCCGCGGACATTGTTGCCGAGCAGCGCCATCTCGCCGAAGAAGGCGCCTTCGCCGAGCTGCACCTTTTTTCCGGGCAGATCGACCGCGACTTCGCCGGAGGCGATGAAATACATGCAGTCGCCCTGCTGGCCCTTCCTGATGATCATGGTGCGCGCGGGCAGGTCCATGGTGCGCAGCATGTGGGTGACGTCGGCGATCGCGGCCGGCCCGAGCGCCGCAAAGAACGGCACGTTGCTGACGGTCTCCCAGGTCTTGAGGAAATTGTCGCGCCGTGTCTCGGCGGCAAAGCCGGTCGCCAGAATACCGGTCCAGAGGCCGAACACGCCGAGGCCCGAGATCATCACCAGCCCCGCCACCAGGCGCCCGAGCGGTGTCACCGGGACGACGTCGCCATAGCCGGTCGTGGTCAAGGTCACCACCGCCCACCACAACGCGGATGGCACGCTGCCGAAGGTCTGCGGCTGCACGTCGTGCTCGAGGAAGTATTCGGCGACGGAGGCGAGCAGCACCACCATCAGGAAGATCACTAGCACGCTGAGCAGCGGTCCCGATTCCAGCACCAGCACGCGGCGGAGCTGGCGCAGGCCCGGAATGCCCGGCACCACCTTCAGCACCCAGAGCACGCTGAGCAGCCACGCGGTCCTGGGCTCGACCCCCGCCACGAGGGCAAGCGGGATTGCCAGCGCGCCGATCGTATCGACGATGCCGCTGGAGGAGAGCAGATAGAGCGGCAGACGCTTCTGCGCTGCCATATGGCGCAGGCGCACGACCCATTCGAACACGAAATAGGCAAGGCACACCCACAACACACCGTCGACCCAGCGGTGCGCCGCCGCATAGGCCGGATCGACGGTCAGCAGCACCATGGTCGCGACGCCGACCGCCACCGCCAAATAGGCCGCCCGGGTCATGTTGCGGCCGGCCGTGGCGGCCACAAACCGCGCCAGAACGGGGATCGACGGTTTTGACATGCGGCGAGGGTAGCCTGGTCCTTGGGTTGGCGTGTCCGTCCCGGCTGGGACGCTTGCGCCAAACTGCCCGTGCGGGCCGGGCCCGTCAACGACCTGTCGTTTCTCGCAGGTGCGACGGCGGCCGGAGCCCGCCGGGAATCCGGCCCCGGCGGGGCCGCAAGCCCAAGGGACTGAATGCGCCACTTGTCCTTTAGGACGAAGCGCTCGACGCGCTCTGCTCGTCAACTTGCGCCCGCCACCGCTTGACCAGGTCGCGCCTGCGGCCGGGATAGCGCTCTTTCAAGAGCTTGATGTGCACGATCCGGTCCGCGCGGAAGGTGCGGAAATCCTTCCGAAGCTCGCACCAGCCAGCAATGATGCGCCGAGCTTCGAAGAACCCAAGCATGATCGGCCAGATGACGCGCTCCGTTTCAGCTCCCTTGGGGTCGCGATAGGCCATGCGCAGCTTGCGCTGCTCGCGCATCGCCTGCCGCAGCATCTGGAGATCCACGATGGGCGCCTTCGGCGGACGGCGGCTGACATGAAAACTTCGGTCGTCCACCTTGTCGCGCAGCTCCGCAGGAAGCACCGCGACGATCTTTGAGAGTGCGTTATTCGCGGCAAAGGCAAGTCCCTCGTCCGTCTGCCGCTGCACCCATTGGACGCCGAGCGCCACGGCCTGAATCTCCTCTTCCGAGAACATCAATGGCGGCAAGAGAAAGCCCGGGCGCAACACATATCCAACGCCCGGCTCCCCATCGATCTCGGCGCCCAGTGCCTGCAAGGCCGCGATGTCGCGATAGACCGTCCGCAACGACACGCCAGCTTCGCGCGCAAGATCGCTGCCCGGCACGGGGCGCGGATGCCGGCGGAGCATCTGCATGAGATCGAAAAGCCGTTCGCTTTTGGACATGGAAGCAGCCTACCACGGCTCATGCCAAAATTTGGCAGCAGGCACTTCAGGCTATCGCAACCAGCCCCTTGCCGGCGAGCTTCTGGCTTTTCTCAAGGGCAGTCACGAGCGGGATCGCCTGGTCGAGCGATACCATCTCGCCAATCCGGAGCCGTAGCTTTCCGTCTCCTGCCGCCCGCGCGATTCCGTTGAGGATGTCCGATCGCGGCGAGCAAACGACAGGCTTCAGGCGGCGGTTGAAAAGCGCGCGAAGAAATTTCATGGGCGTCGGATCGATATCCAGAAACACGCCCTTCCTGCCCGCGAGGTGCAAGCCCGTGGCCGTCGGCATCACCGCGGCCGTATCGTAGACCACGTCGAACCGATCACGCAGCGCGGAGAAATCCGTGGTGCGGTAGTCGAAGATGTTCTGCACACCGAGATCGCGGGCTCGCGGCATGGCCTCGGCGCTGCAACTGCCCGAAACCGTCGCGCCAAGCATCCGGGCAATCTGAACGGCGGCTTCCCCAACCGCGCCGGTACAGCCGTTGATGAAGACGGATTGCCCGCGCTTGAGCCCGGCCTTGTCGACGAGGCCGTTCCAAGCCGTGACACCGGGAGTTCCGAGGCAGGCCGCATCCTCGAAGGGCAAATTGTCCGGCTTTTTCGCGAGGAAGGTTTCGTTGGTGACAACGGCTTCACCGAGCGCACCGCTCTCCTTCAGGCGGGCGAGCCCGAACACGGCATCGCCCGGCTTGAAGCGCGTCACGCCAGCGCCGACCGAAATCACCGTCCCGGAAAAGTCGCTGCCCATCGCGCGAGGGAAGGCGTTGCCCGTCATCATCTTGAGCGCGCCGCGGCGTACCTTCCAATCGATGGGGTTGATCGCGACGAACCTGACCTTCACCGCGACCTGGCCTTGCCGCGGGGGTTCAAGCTCGAAGCTTTCGAGCTTCATCGTCTCGGGGCCGCCATACCGGCGGTACTGAATGCGTTTCACAAATGCACTCCATCGGCGAGGGTTAGTGAGGCTGCACCGTCGCCATGTAGGCGGCGAACCGTGTTGCGTCGTAAATCACCTCGGTCGAGGCGATCTTGCCGCTCTTGACCTTGATGAGTTCGGCAACGATGGAGTTCGGAACGGGGTGGGTTTCCGCGTTGTAGACGATGACGGCCTGCTCATCGTCGCCGTAAGTGGCGAGGACCGTGATCTTCTTGATCATGCGGGCGAAGCCGTCGTGAAATCCGCGGAATGCCTCCGTACCGGCGATGCGTCCGGTCGGCGAGATGCAGACAACGTTGTCGGATGAGTTCGAGATAATTGCCTCGACATCCTTGTTCACGATGGCCTCGACGTAGGCGCGGGCGATCGCAAGTGCTGTGCGTTCAGTCATCATGTTTCCTTTCATCGGGATGATGAGCTGACACTAGCGCATGGTACTGACAGATTTTGTCAGTATGATGTAAGACACTGAAATTGCTTATTTTTGTGACGCGAAGCGCCGGATTCGCACTCTCTGCATTCAGGGAGCCTCTCTGTGGAGACACCCCGCCGGCTACTTTGCATGGGGTTGTTTTCGATGTTTTTGGTGGGCGGCCAAGAAATACCGCGGCCCCAGGGGTCCGAGGTCGCCTGCCGACGGGTCGGGCTCAGGCGCTTTGGGCGGTCTTCACCACGACGACATTGGTGTCGTCATTGGGCAGGGTCGGCTTGTCGGCGTCGGCTGGGCGCTTGTCGGCATCGCCGGCGTGCCGTCTTTCGGCATCGCCGGCGTGCCGTTTGAGGTAGTCGCGGCGCATGCCGATCTCGTCGCGGACGAACTCGTAACCGAGCTTGAACGTATCAAGCCCGTCGGTACTTATGGAGCCGTCTCTCAGTCCCACGATCGCGCCGCGCAGAATGCCCTCGAGCTCCTCCTGGAGGCATTCGAGTTCATCCAGCGAATGGGCATGCTCGATGCGTTCGCCGATATCGAGGATGGCTGTCGAGAGCTGGCCGGCCCGCTCAGGGGCGATACGCGTGACCTTGGCGTAGAGTCCCGCGAAGATCGAACCGATGACGCTGAGCGCGCCGGCGCCCAGATACATCATGTCGCTGTACTTATCCATGAACGACTTGGTGTCGTCGTTGATGTAGTCGGCGGCGCCCTGGTGCGCCATCACGAAGGCGTCCTTGTCGACGGAGGCCGGCTCGATCCGCGTGGCGAAGCCGTTCTCCAGCCCGAGCTCGGACTTGTTCTCGTAGATGATGCGGGCCAGCTCGCCGGCCGAGCTGAGCGACATCCGCGATTGCGTGACCAGGAGCCATTCCAGTCCGATGGTTTCGAGGTCGTCGTCGGGAATTTCAGGCGAGGCCGACAGCGTGCCGGCCGTCAGCGTCTCGTCGTAGATGCCGGGGATCTTGCGTGCCAGCGCCTTGGACTCGTCGATGGCGTTCAGCGTGAAGCCGCCGCGCCGGGCGACCTGCTCATAGGCCTTGTCCCTGACCGCCCTTGTGGCATGGACGATGGCGATCACGGCGCCATAGCCGCCGGGCGAAAACAGCTTGTCCAGCGGGATGCCCTGCGGCGCCATCTGGATCTTAGCTGCTGCCTCCGAGCCCTCGGGGGCGTCGAGCATAGTGCGCACGAAGGCAAGCGAACTGTCGTTCTCGGCCACGACAGCGACCTTTTTCTTCTTCAGCTCGGCGAGCGACTTGATCTTCTTGTTGCCAGGGCCGAGCAGCAGCACGAGGTCGTGCTCGAGGATCGCCAGCGTCCGCGCCCGCGGGGGTACCTTGTTGTCGGTCCGCACGATGGCAAGATCGGCCTGCTTGCGGTCGAATTGGGCAAGCGCCTTGGCATTGTCTGGATTGTTGACGATCTTCAGGCGGAAGCGCGACGTGTTGTTCTTCAGGACGTCTGCGAGCTTGGCCGCGAAGCGCGCCTGGTCGCTGCTGGCGTCGCCGACCGCAAAGGTCAGCGTCTCCGAATTCCGCAACAGCGTCCGCCCGCCCCAGACGGTGATCAGCGACAGGATCAGGGTCAGCACGACATACAGCACGACCTGCTGCTGGTTGGTCTTGATCACCTTGGGCCGCGACGGGGGTTGGTCGTTGGCGGGCATGGGGCCTTCAGCACTCATGGCAGCACTCTGGCCTTATCCGGTTGCCGGGCTGCGGCATTGGCGAAAGAGCCTGTGCGGGCGCCCGAAAAATTCGTAAACGCCTGAAAAAAGAACGATAATCTCTACCTGGAGATGATAGTCGTCTGGCGACAGAATGCAAATTTCGAGCCGGAGGTAACGTTACCGCGACCGGCGCCGCGCTTGGCCGGCTATCGCCGTTCGGCCACAGTTTGCGAATTTTCCGGTTCCCCCCGGATGCAATCCGGCGCGGGAGATGTCATAAAAGATAGACCTCGGCGATCCGGCCGGGCCCAAGAAGAAGTTGCGCTGAACGCTCCATTATTTCCGTTTCCACGTCATGAGGGCGTTTAGCTTTGTCGTTTCCACCCATGTCATCGGCGGTTCCGGTCGACGCGCTCATTGGCTGGATGGTGCTGCTCACGGTCAAGCACATCATCGCCGACTTCGTGCTGCAAAATTCCTGGATGGCGCACGGCAAGGACCAGAAGACCGGCTGGGCGCTGCCATTGCTGACGCACTGCCTGATTCATCTTGCGGTTGCGCTGCCGCTGATCCTGATCCTCGCGCCGCGGTTCTGGTTCGTGGCCTTCATCGACTTCGCCATCCACATCACGGTCGATCGCGCCAAGGGGCTGGTGTCAGCCAATCTCGGCGTCAACCAGGAGCACCCCTGGTTCTGGACCGTGATCGGGATCGACCAGGCGCTGCACCACCTCACGGGTTTTGGCCTCTCCATCTTCATGGCAGCCAACTGACGCGGGCCCGCTGTCCGGCGGCCGCGCTGATTCGCGGCAAAGGCGCAAGGACCCCGTGCGACCACCGGCCGGCGTGGTTAACCCTTCATTAGAGAATTGCGCGGCATCTTCCCGGTAGAGGGAGAACCGCAATGTTTTCAAGCCGCGAAGCCTACGAAAGCGATTTCTGCCCGGTCCGCGACGAGCTCCTTGGCGAGATGTACCGCGCCAGTGAAAGCGGCCTGCCGAGGCTGGTTGAGAGTGTTTCCCCCGACGCACGCGCGCGCCTGGCGTTGTTCTGCTATCGCCGCAGCCATCTGCACTCGCTGGCGGTCGCGATTGCCGCAAGCTGCAGCGAGCGCGACCTGGTCGATACCGGCGGTCGCGTCGGCTCGACTCTCTACGCGCTGTCGCGCGCGGGAGCGACGAAGGCGACGCCGTCGCTGTCGGGCGGCCGCAAGCCGATCACGCTGTCGACAAAACCGCTCTCGGTGCTCGCGCCGCTCGAGGACGATCTCGACGACGAACTCGACGGCGATCTGGTCGACGCCGTTCCGGCCTGAGAGCTGGCGTGGCGCAGCCACAACCTGATTGATGCAAGCTTGTCGAAGGCGAGCTAGTTGGCGACGGGTTTGTCGCAGCGCGTCGCCAGGTCAGGGCCAGCGCAGGCCGCTGGTATCTACGAGCGCATGAATCTTGCTCGTCAATCCGCGCGCGACCGTCCCGTGGGTTTTGCCGGACATCGCGTCGGTTTCAAGCCTCTAGCTTCCTGACGAAGCCAAAATACAAACAGAGCAAGAAGAGGATGAAGTGGACGATGGATCGGTCACCGCTGATCTGAGGTGTTTCGACGAAACTTGTCCCCAACAGAGGTACCGAAACATCGGCGAGATAGAGATAGAACAAAATGCCGGATGACACGAAGAACGCGCCTGCCAGAAATTTGCGAAAGTCCCTGTAATGCCACGCCAAATAGATGCTCCCGACAGCCATGACGACAGCTGCAACGATGTAGAGGGCGATTATCATCCGTTCCTCCTGGTCCCTTCCAGCGCCCTCCTGGCTCAACAGTTCTTGCAGGCACCAGACCTCACCAGGCAAGGAACGCCAGTTTCAAGGGTGAGTTTACCTTCGAACGAGTTTCTCAACGTCTGAGAGGGTAGGCCATGGAACATCTCCATTACCCCGGTGAAAGTGCCGAATATCGTGCCGCCCGAAACGCGCTTCTAGATGAAGAGATTGCACTGAGGGCACAGATTGAAGCCGTTGCGGCGAAACGTCGTGCGCTGCCGCTCGGCGGCAAAGTACCCAAGGACTATGTCTTCGAGCGGATCGGCAAGACCAGCATGCCAGAGACTGTGAAGATGTCTGAGCTGTTCGGTCCGCACGACACACTGATCTTGTACAGCTTCATGTACGGGCCCGAACGCGAATTGCCGTGTCCCGGCTGCACCCACCTGCTCGATGGTCTTGATGGCGCCGCGCGGCATATAGGTCAACGCGCCGGGCTTCACATTGTCGCCAAATCGCCAATCGCACGTCTCGCCGCCTGGGCGCACGAACGTGGTTGGGAAAACCTCTTCTTACTGTCTACCGCGGGCAACAGCTACGACGCGGATTACTTTGGTGACACGTCAAAGTTTTCAAAGGGAATGCGCACGCAACATCGAGTTCCGGACGGAGAGAACTGGGACGAAACAATTTTCAACGTCTTCGTGAAGAAGAATGGCGAGACCAGACACTTCTGGGGCTCGGAGATGAGCTTTGCCCCTGCTGTTCCCAAACAGCACCACCGCGCCGGCGACCTCGTCGACCCGCTCTGGGGACTTCTCGACATGACGCCTGAGGGCCGGGGCGATTTCTTTCCAAAGGTCAACTATGTCTAGAGAAACAGCCCCGCCGTGAGGGCATCGCGAGCGGGGCGGGAGCGCACGTCAGCCCCGCAAGTTACTAACGAGGTCGTCAGATATTGGCACCGGCTGCCGTCCAAGAAGGTGGACCTTCGGAAAACAACGGCGCGACTTCCTTTCGCCGACTAAAGCGCGATGAATTCTGGATGAATCGCCATCGCGCTTTAGGTCCTCGCTTGAGCATGATCTTTCGGAAAACCGCTTCACACTTTTCCGGATCAAGCTCTAGCAGCCTTCGTCGGACGCTCCGACCGGCTTCTTTTCGGAGGGCGCGGGCTGGGCCGCACCAGCAGTCATCTTCTTTGATGCTTCACTTGGCGCGGGCTGGGTCTGCTCGGCCGTGCCTGCCGTCATTTTCTGTGATTGCTCGGAGGGGGCTGGCTTGGTCTGCTGTGATTGCTCCGCACCGGTAGGCTGGGCCTGCATCTGCCGCTGCGCGTCTTCTGATGAGGTTGCGGTGTTCTCCGCCGCTTTGTTCATGGTGGATGTTGGCGGGTGCTGCTGGTCCGTCGCTGTGGAACCGACTGTCTGTCCGGTATAGCCCGGCACGTTCCCGGAGCCCGCATCGCGGCTTGCGGTGTTACAGGGACCGGCATTAGCCGAGCTTGCGCTGAAGGCGAGCAGCGCGCTTAAGATCATTAGTCTGTTGGCAACACTCATAGCCTTTCTCCTTTGCGTTAATTGGCTGGAGATTGAACAAAAGCACGGGGGCCTCTGTTCCTGCGCCAACGGAGCGGCACCGGGATACTCGCTTTTGGGCGCGCAAGGACGGCAATTGCTCGTTCCTTGCGAAGTATGTCGGCGAGTGGCCCTTCTGCGACCTCCGGCGGCGTCGACTGTTCCGCCGCTATGGGCGGACAGCGGACGTCAGGTGCCCTTACCTAGCACTCCGATTTATGGGTGCACGGCCTAGACGACAGGCAATCCAAATTTGCGCCGCGCCATCGCGCATTCCGCGTCGCCCGGCATGCAGGTGCGGCACACCTCGGGGCGCACCGCGTAGATCCCGCACGACGTCGAAACCCCGATCTTGCCTTGCAGGGCCGAGCAACGGTCGCCATCGCAGCGCATGCCGGACTGCCGTTCGTTGACGAAGGCTGGCGGAATTTTCTCCAGCTCCTCGTCGCTTTCGATCGAGAAGCGCGGCCAGTTCGCCGAATAGCCGCAGCAGGCCCCGCAGCTCTGGCAGAGTTTTGAGAGATCGATCGCGGCGGTCTCGTCCATATTGCTCAAGTGTCCTTCGGCGGGCCCCAGACCAGGCTCTGCCGCCACTTTGCGCGCAGCACATCGCGCCTTTCCGGATATTTTTCGTCGAGATACGTCGCATCGACGACGCGGTCGGTGCGAAAACTGCGAAAGTCGCTGCGTAGCTCGCACCAGGCCGCCAGCAGCCGTACCGCTTCGAGATAGCCGACCGCGATCGGCCAGATCGTGCGCTGGCTGTCGCGGCCCTGCTCGTCGCGGTAGCGCAGCGTGATCTTCTTGCCCTCATGGATCTGCGTGCGCGTGCGCACCATGTCCATGCGATCGGGCTCCCTGTTCCAGCTCGGCCGCGCGCGGCTCGCGGGCTCCAGCACGAAGGGACGCAGGCGCTCCGGCACGGTGTCGGCGATCTTGGCCATGAGGTCTTCGGCGGCCCGCGCCAGCGCCGTATCGGCGTGGCCCGCGACCCATTGCGCGCCGAGCACGGCAGCCTCGATCTCGTCAGGGGTCAGCATCAAAGGCGGCAGGTCAAAACCCTTTTCCAGGATGTAGCCCATGCCGGCTTCGCCGCGGATGGGCACGCGTTGGCCGATCAGGGTGGCGATATCGCGATAGACAGTGCGCTTCGATGTTTCGAGCTCGGCCGCGATCGCGTCCGCGGTCAATGGCTTGCGGCTGCGTCGCAGCACCTGGATGATCTGAAACAGCCGGTCGGCGCGTCTCATGATTTCTCTCTTTTGGGCGAGCCGCTCAAAACCTGTCGCGCTGATGCTGACAGGATGTTGGCAGCAGGGGGGTTCTATACCGGGACAACGCTTCGAATGAAGAGGATTTGTCCATGTTCACTCCCATCCATCTCGGCATGGCCGGCCCATTGGGGCGGGCGCATCTCTGGGCGCTGGGGCGCCTTGTCTCGTTCGATCTCACGGTCGTCGATCTCCGTTTGGCGCTGATTGCGCTTCTGACGCGCTCGCTGGTCCGGGCGTCGAACGCCCTGGTCCGTCACGTCATGGGCCGCGCCTGGAAGGGCGCCCGGTCCGCAAACGATATCACGGCTGCTGCCACCATGGTGGCAGCAGCGTGGCGCTAGGTTCCAACCAGCTTTCAGGGATCGGGAGTTTAGAATGATCACGCTTTATGGCTTCGGCACCGGGTTCGGCCTGCCGGAAATCAGCCCCTTCGTCACCAAGACGGAGGTACAGTTGAAGATGGCAGGATTGCCCTATCGCAAGGAGCGGGCGATGCCGCCGGCCTCGCCGAAGGGGCAGTTGCCGTTCATCGATGATGACGGCGAGGCGGTCGCCGATTCCACCTTCATCCGCGCCCATATCGAGCGCCGCTATGGTTTCGATTTCGACGCCGGCCTGTCGCTGGCCGAGCGCGCGCAGGCCTGGGCGTTCGAGCGCATGATCGAGCATCACGTCTATTGGGGCCTGGTCGGGGCGCGCTGGGTCGACCCCGTCAACTTCGCCAAGGGGCCATCGCATTTCTTTGACGGTGCGCCGGAGCACAGCCGCGAGAAGCTGCGCGAGGATGCGCAATTCCGCGTTGCCGAAAACTATCTCCTCAGCGGTCTTGGTCGCCACGGGCCCGATGACGACGTCGATCTCGCTGTGCGTTCGCTGTTCGCTCTGTCGGTGCAACTCGGCGACAAATCCTACCTGATGGGCGAGAAGCCTGCCGGCGTCGACGCCACCGCCTTCGGCGCGCTCGCAGGCATATTGACTCCGTTCTTCGAATCCAAGCTGCGCGAACGCGCCGAGGGGTTTGCCAACCTCACGGCCTATGTCGACCGCATGATGGGCGAGTACTATCCGGAATTTGCCTGGACCAAGCTGCGCAAGGCGGCTTAGCGCTCGGCGCATCCGCGGGCTCGCTGCACCTCTCCCGCTTGCGGGAGAGGGGGCGCAGCGACATCCGGGGTCGCGGCTCGATTTCAGAGCCAAAAGAAAAGAGCCGGCCCGAGGGGCCGGCTCTGGTCGTCTCGAGGCTTTCGCCGCTTACCTGACGAGCTTGTACTTGCCGTCCTTCACCGTCAGCAGGATGCGCGAGCGCTCATCGAGCCCGTAGCGATCCTTTTCGGTGAAGTTGTAGACGCCCTGGCTCGCCGCCAATTCCTTCTCGCTGAGCAGGGCCTGGCGGATCGCCTCGCGGAACTCCGGCGTGCCGGGCTTGGCCGTCTTCAGCGCCGTCGGAATGATGCGCTTCAGGATCTCGAAGGCGTCGAAGGAGTGGCCGGCGAACTGGCTGCGGCTGTTCGGACCGTACTTGGCTTCATAGGCCGTGTTGAGCGCAAGGCCCGGCTTCTTGGTCTGGGCCTCGTCCGGCTGGTCTTCCGGATCCATGACCGGCCCGGAGGCCATCAGCACGCCTTCGGCGGCCTTCCCCGCGATGCGGATGAAGTCCATGCTGGCAGCACCATGGGTCTGGTAGATCAGGCCCTGGTAGCCGCGCTCGCGCAACTCGGTCTGTGGCAGGGCTGCCGCGGTGCCGGAGGCGCCGACCAGGATCGCGTCGGGATTGGCGGCAACGAGCTTCAGCACCTGTCCGGTCACCGAGGTGTCGGGACGGGCAAAGCGCTCTTCGTCGACGATGGTCATGCCCATCGGCACGGCCTGGGCCTTCAAATCGTTGAACCAGAGGTCGCCATAGCTGTCGGAATAGCCGATATAGCCGAGGGTCTTGATGCCCTTCGACTTCATGTGGTCGTACAGCACCTTGCCGACGATCGGAATCGGCTGCGGCATCGCCACCGACCACTTCATGCGTTCCGGCGTGATCGGGAAGGGGGCGAGGCCGAAGTGCGGAATGCCGGCTTCGTTGGCGACGTTCGACACCGCGATCGTCGGCGGCGTCAGCGCCGAGCCCATGATGATGTCGGCCTTGGATTCGGTGACGAAGCGCCGCGCATTGGTGGTCGCGGTGGTCGGATCGCCACCGTCGTCGAGCACGATCACCTTCAACGGCACGCCGCCGATTTCCTTCGGCACGAATTCCAGCGCATTGCGCTCGGGAATGCCGAGTGCGGCACCCGGGCCGGTCGTGGTGGTGGTGATGCCGATGGTGACCTCGGCGGTCTGGCTAAGTGCGGGCAGCGCCGGCAGCGCGAGCGACGCGGCTGCGATCGCGGCCGTCAGGTAAAAGCGTTTCATCAAATTCCTCCCTGGTGTGTTTGTTTGAAAGCAGAAATCGAGCGGGATTTCAGCCCCGTCTTTGGATGGTGCGGCGATTTAGCTCCCCGTGAATTTCGCTACCATTTCCGGAGGAAATGGCGCGGATTTCAGCTTGTCGGGGTTAACGGGGTCGCGGCCGACGAGGACGCGGGTCTCAAAGCCCTCCATCGCCAGCGCCTCGCTCTTGTAGACATTGTGCTTCACCTCGAAGCTCGAGCGCTTGATGCTCTCGATCTTCGTTTCGATGGTGATCCAGTCGCCATAGGTCGAGGGGATGTAGAATTTGGCCCGCGTGTCGACCATGGGGATGCCGACCAGGCCGTACTTCTTGACCAGGTCCTGCTTGGAGAACCCGGCCACCTCGAACAGCGTCGACGTCGAATCGTCGAACATCGCGAAATAGCGCGGGTAATAGACGATGTTGGCGGGGTCGCAGTCGCCCCACTGGATCTGGACCTCGCGCCGGTTCGCGAACATGCGTCGCGCGCCTTACTTCGGCGCCATGCGCAGCGAGCCGTCGAGGCGCACCACTTCGCCGTTGAGATAGGCGTTCTCGACCATGTGCAGCGCGAGCGCTGCGAACTCGTCGGCGCTGCCGAGTCGGCGCGGGAAGGGAATGGCGGCGGCAAGCGAATCCTGGGCTTCCTGCGGCAGGTTGGCGAGCAGGGGGGTCAGGAACAGGCCGGGCGCAATCGTCAGCACGCGGACGCCGAACTGCGCGAGCTCGCGCGCGATCGGCAGCGTCATGCCGACGATGCCGCCCTTGGAGGCCGAATAGGCCGACTGGCCGATCTGGCCGTCATACGCCGCGACCGACGCCGTGTTGATGATGACGCCGCGCTCGCCGCTCGCCTGCGGCTCGAGTTTTGACATCTCGGTCGCAGCAAGGCGCAGCATGTTGAAGGTGCCGATCAGGTTGACCTTGATCACCTTGTCGAAATCGGCGAGCGCCATCGGACCGTCGCGGCCGACCACGCGCTTTGCGACGCCGATGCCGGCGCAGTTGACCAGCACGCGGGCCGGGCCGTGGGCTTTTGCGGCAGCCGCAACGGCAGCCTCGGCCGATGCGGCGTCGGAGACGTCGCACACGACAGCGACGCCCTTGATCTCGGCGGCGACGGTCTCGGCGAGCTTGGCATTGAGGTCGCACACCGCGACCTTGGCGCCCTGCGCAGCAAGCTTACGTGCGGTCGCCGCGCCCAACCCCGATGCGCCGCCGGTGACGATGGCTGCCTGATCCTTCAACAACATGGCTTTCTCCTTTGGCGGTATTTGTTCTAGCCGACCGTTATCACGCGGTCCGATGGGTTTGCAGCATAGAGCTCGTCGATCAAGGCATTGCGATGCTCGAGCACCGCGCGCTGGTTGATGGAGCCCTTGTCGGTGACTTCGCCCTTGTCGATCGAGAGCGGCACATCGAGCAGCACCGCGCGGGTGATCCGCGTCGATGAACCGGTCGCAGAGCCGAGGAAACCGGCAAGGCGCTCGCGGAAGGCTTCGCGGATCAGGCGGTCGCGCGCGGTGACGACGAGGTCGTCGGCTGGCAGCGTCGGGTTGACCAGGCGGCAGCCGTCGAGGTCGAGCAGGACGAGCGCGGAAATCTCGTCGCGGTTGATGCCGGCGATGACGACGTCGCGCACCAGCGGGGCGCAGGCCGCGACGAAACGCGCGCGCAGGGGACCGACGCTGACCCAGGTGCCGCTGGCGAGCTTGAAATCCTCGCTGACGCGGCCGTCGAAATCGAAGCCGGCGTTGAGATCATCGGGATCGGCAGGCTTGAGCGCGTCGCCGAGCTTGTAAAAACCTTCCTCGTCGAAGGACTTTGCGGTGATCTCGGGCTGGCGCCAGTAGCCGGGCATCACGTTCGGCCCCTTGGCGCGTACTTCCATCTTGCCGTTGTTGGGCACGAGTTTTGCGTCGTTGCCGGAGACGGGCAGGCCGACATGGCCGGAACGGCTGGTGTGCGGATTGACCGACATGAAGAACGGTGCGGTCTCGGTGGCGCCGAGACCCGTCAGCATCGGCACGCGATAACCCTTCTCCTTCACCGCGAGCTCGTCGAGGCTGTTCCAGACGAAGGGCGACAGTGCCGCGCCCGAGAAGAACATCGCATGCAGCCGGTCGAAGAATTTTGCGCGCAGGCCCTGATCGTCGCGCAGGTATGGCAGCAGCGACTCGTAGCCCTTCGGGACGTTGAAATAGACGGTCGGCGAAATCTCCTGGAGATTGCGCACGGTCTCCTCGATGCCGCCCGGCACCGGCTTGCCGGCGTCGAGATACATCGAGCCGCCGTTGTAGAGCGTCAGACCGATATTGTGGTTGCCGCCAAAGGTGTGGTTCCAGGGCAGCCAGTCGATGATGACGGGCGGCTCGTCCTTCAGGAAGGCCAGCGTCTCGCGCAGCATCACCTGGTTGGCGCAGATCATGCGCTGGGTGTTGATGACGGCCTTGGGATTGCCGGTCGAGCCCGAGGTGAGCAGGAATTTTGCGATCGTGTCGGGGCCGATCTTGCCATGGACGTCGTCGAGGTTGGGGTGGATCGGCGTCGCCATGAGGTCGGCGAGCAGCGTGACGTCGCGTCCCGCCACCGTGCCGTATGACGCCGCGATCTCGGTGCCGGGCGAAACGTTGGCGGCGAGCGCGTCGGAAAATCTGTCGGCGTCCTCGGCGAAGACGAGGCCGGGCGTCAACAGCTTCATCAGATAGGCGAGCTTGCCGTAGTCCTTCGAGACCAGCGAATAGGCCGGCGAGACCGGGCAGAACGGCACGCCGGCGTAGAACGCGCCGAAGGCGAGCAGCGCGTGGTCGATCGAATTGCCGGAGAGGATGACGACGGGCCTCTCGGGGGAGAGCCCGCGCTGGATCAGGCCGGAGGCAATGTGCCTGGAGGAGGCGAGAAGCTCGGCATAGGTGATCTTCCGCCAGCCGCGGCCGCCCTCGCGCTCGGCCATGAAGACGCGGTCCGGCGTCGTCTTGGCCCAGTGGTGCAGGCGATCGGTGAGGCGGACCGGATAATCGCTGAGCGGCTGTTTCGGCCTGAGGTAGATCGTGCCGTCGTCGCGCCGCTCGATAGTGACGACGGGCGTGCCGAACGAGATCGGCCGCAGCGGGGCGGTGCTCGCGCCGCGGTCGGATGCAGAGGCGGACGGCTGGGCGTTCATGATTTGGGCTTCACCTTGGCAGTCTTGTGCTCGAGGAATGCGCGGATGCGGCGCTTGGCTTCCTTGTCGCTCTGCGCCACCGTCGCCATCAGCGATTCCATCAACAGGCCGGTCTGCGGATTGGCTTCCGCGATCATCGGCAGCGCCTGGAGCACGGCGAAATTGGTCAGCGGCGCGTTGGAGGCGATGCGCTGGGCAAGCTCCAGCGCCTTGCCGAGCCCGTTGCCGGCTTCGGTCAGATATTGCGCAAAGCCGTAGGAGGCGCCCTCGGTGGCGGAATAGACGCGGCCCGTCAGCATCATGTCCATCATGCGCGCCACGCCGATCAGGCGCGGCAGTCGCACCGAGCCGCCGCCGCCGACGAAGATGCCGCGCTGGCCCTCCGGCAGCGCGAAATAGGTCGAGGGCTCGGCGACGCGGATATGGGCAGCGCAGGCGAGCTCGAGCCCGCCGCCGATCACGGCGCCTTTCAGCGCGGCAATGACGGGCACGCGGCTGTACTGGATGCGGTCGAACACCCGGTGCCACATCTGGGAGTGCAGCAGGCCGCCGGTGGCGTCGTGGTCCTGCAATTCGGAGAGATCGAGGCCGGAGGAGAAATGATCGCCGAAACCGTGGATGACCACCGCCCCGATGTCGTCGGGCAGTGTCGCAAAGCAGTCGCCGATCTCAAGGATGATGCCGTCATTGAGCGCGTTGCGCTTGGCCGGCCGGTTCAGGCCAACGGTCAAGACCTTGTCCGCCCTCTCGATTTTGAGCAGCCCGGAGGCACCCGCGACAGCGGTATCGGCGTTTCCCTGTGTCATTTGCGTCCTTTTCAGAATAGTTATGTTCTATAACGAATTTCGGAGGAGTCAATATGAGGCTTGGTTCCGCGGCGCTCCATGAGGCGGCCGCGGCCGCGCAGGCGCTCCGGCCGCAACGCCCTGTCGCTAGCCCATTGCCACTCCGTCGCCCTTGGTCCCGTGCTCGCGCTGGTCGAGCCACAGCGTGCCGAGCGCAAACGCCAGCCAGCCGAAATCGTAGGCAAAGCCCATGATCAGGACGACCCAGCCGGGAAGCGGTCCGACGGCGGCGCGATCGATGAATTCCGCGAGGCTCACTGCCGGCGTCGGATGGATTGCAATCTTGCCGTAATAGGCGACCGCCTGGATGACGAGAATCCAAACGTAGTTGCGGCGCAACCGCCGCCCCGCGGCGCGGACGAACGAAATGTGATGACGGGGCGCGGTGTAGTCGCGTGCAAGAATTGCCTGCCAGCTGTCGTCATGCGCCTCGCCCGTGAACATCGGGGCATAGAAATTCTTCTCCAGCCAGCGAGCGCGGGCACGCCAGACGTTGAAATAGCGATAGCGCCGCGCCTCCATCGCGAGGAACGCGGCGACCAGCAGGCCGACGAGCACGAGCGGCAGGGGCGACGCCCCCGGACTCGAAAAGGTCGTCGACAGCGCGATACCCATCGTGACGATCGACCAGTTGGTCGTGTTGTCGAGCCGCGTTCGCCAGATCGTCGAGCGATAGACCTCGCCGCGGTAGAGATGGGCGATGGCGCCCATTTCGGCAGGATCGAAGCTGTGTCGCGGACTTGAGTCGCTGGAAGCCATAAGGGACATGGTGGCACTCCCGTGGTCTGCGCAACCTTGCGCAAGACACATCCTGAACCGGGTTGGCCCCATGTCAAAGGCGCATTTCTCACATCACCTGATGCACATCGATCACGACGCGATCGGCGTGCCGTGCTGCGGACGCCACGAAGATATGCTCCATCAGCCAGCGGTACTTTTCGTGCCCGGTCTCGAACTTCGGCACGGTGCGAAAGTAGATCAGCTTGGGATCGACCGGCTCGCCGCGCTTGAGCTTTTGCAGCAGATCTACGGGGCCGAAGCGAAGCCCCTTGTTCTCGACATAGACGGTGGCGCCGTCGTCGGTCTCGAAGGCGTATTTGGCTTCGAGCTCGATCAGTTCGTTGGGGCGGATGATCTGGAAGTCGGCGCCGAACGGCAGCACCTTGCCGTTGATCGTGCCTTTCACCTCGCCGCCGACGATCGGGATGATGCGGCGGACGCCGGTGCCGATATCGCCGGCGCTGGTGACGTTGCCGATGTGCGCGGTGATGGTGAAGACGTATTTGGTCTCGAGGGTGGGGGTCATAGTGATCTCTGTCGTGCAATTAGGTGGCGCGGCCTTTTCGCCTCGCCCCGCTTGCGGGGAGAGGCCGGAATTCAAGCATCGCTTGAATTCCGGGTGAGGGGGAGCCTCCGCGAGTCCAACTGCCTCCGTCCCTCGCGGAGGCTCCCCCTCACCCCAACCCTCTCCCCGCAAGCGGGGCGAGGGAGCGCAGCGCCGGCGGGGCTGCAGGGTGGTCTCGTCCCCTGCGTCACTTCTACTGCATCATCCGTGTCGGCAGCCATGTCGCCAGCAGTGGGAAGGCGATCAGGATCACGAGGCGGATCAGGTCGGTGACCACGAAGGGGATGACGCCCTTGAAGATGGTGGAGAAGGAGACGTCCTTCACCACGCTCTTGATGACAAAGACGTTCATGCCGACCGGCGGGTGGATCAGGCCGAGCTCGACCGTCATCACGATGATGACGCCGAACCAGATCGGGTCGAAGCCGAGATGCGTGATCACGGGGAAGATGATCGGTACGGTGAGGATGATCATCGCCATGGCATCCATCAGGCATCCCAGCACGAGATACATCACCATGATCAGCGCCAGCACGCCGTAGGAGCCGAGGCCGAGGCCGGTCAGGAATTCCGTCACCTTCTGCGGGGTCTGCGTCACCGTGAGGAAGTAGCCGAAGATCAGCGCGCCGATCAGCACGGTGAACACGGCGGCCGCCGTGCGCGTCGCCTGCAGCAGCGAAGCCAGGATTTTTTCCTTGTCCAGCCGCCCGGTGAGCACGCCGATGATGAAGGCGCCGGCGGCGCCGACACCGCCGGCCTCCGTCGGCGTAAAGCGCGGCAAATAGGGCAGGCCATAGAGACCGCCGATGACGAAGATGAACAGCAGCACCGGCGCCCAGATGTCCTTCAATCCGGCAAACCGCTCACCCCACGGCAGCCTCTTGCCCTTGGGCAGGAAGTCGGGACGGAAATAGCCGATCAGGCCGATCGTGATCATGTACATGGTCATCGCCAGCAGGCCCGGGATGATACCGGCGATAAAGAGCTTTCCAATGTCCTGCTCGGTGATGATGCCGTAGACCGCGAGCACGGTGGAGGGCGGCAGCATCGCGCCCAGCGTGCCGCCCGCCGCGATCACGCCGGTGGCAAACGACTGCGGGTAGCCGAAGCGCCGCATCTCCGGATAGGCGACTGCGGAGAAGGTGGCGGCGGTCGCGACTGACGAGCCGCAGATCGCGGCAAAGCCGCCGCAGGCGCCGACGGTCGCAATCCCAAGGCCGCCGCGCAAATGTCCGACAAATCCGTTGGCGGCGCGGAACAGCTCGCGGCTCATGCCGGAATGGCTGACGAAGGAGCCCATCAGCAGGAACATCGGGATGACGCCGAAGGTGTAGTCGGTGACCGTGCGCATCGAGGTCTGGCCGACCAGTTTCAGCGCCGCCGTTCCGCTGACAAGGTAAGAGAAGCCGCAGACGCCGACCAGGCCCATGGCCATGCCGACGGGCACGCGCAGCAGCATCAGGAGAAACAAGGAAACGAAGCCGATTACGGCGACGGCATCGGTGCTCATGATTACTCCGTCGCCTTCAACTTGGGATCGTGCATTTCTTCGGGATGGAAGATCAGCCGGTAGGTTCGAATCGCGATCAGCAGCACGGCGGACACGTCGCCGATCCAGGCGACCGCGAAGAACGGCCAGGTCGGCATGTGCATGTCGAACGTCTGCACATTGTCGTTGTAGGTGCCGCGCACCTTGTCGAACAGGGTCCAGGTCTGCACGGTGACCACGAACAGCAGCACTAGCGTCGCGAACACGTCGATCCAGCGCTGATATTTCGGGCCGACATTGCCCCAGACCAGGTCGACCGTGATGTGCGTGCCGCGATAGGAGGTTGCCGCGATGCCCCAGAAGATGAGGATGCCGAGTAGCATGCGGCCGATGTCGAAGGAATCGGGGATCGAATAGTTCAGCGTGTTGCGCAGGAGGACAGAGACGAAGATGTCGAGCGCGACAAGGCCGACGAAGCCGGCGGCGATCCATTCGATCGTATCGATGATGCGATCCATCCAGGCGCGCTTCATGGGAGTGTCCTGTGGTGTGACGTCACTTGTTTGATCGCGGTGCCACCGCGCACTTCACCTCGCCCCGCTTGCGGGGAGAGGTCGAAATTCAAGCGGAGCTTGAATTTCGGGTGAGGGGGACTCTCCGCGAGTCAAACTGCCGCCATCGTTGCGGAAGCAGCCCCTCACCCCAACCCTCTCAGCGCGAGCGAAGCTCGTCGCGGCCCCGTAAGAACGGGGAGAGGGGGTAGAAGAGCTTCCCCCGATGCCGTCACGCTACTCCGCGAGTGCGTTGTACTTCTTCAGCGAGTCCTTCAGTTCGGTCAGCGCCGCACCCGGATCGCCGCCGTTCTTCTTCACGCCGTCGCCCCAGGTCTTGACCAGCGGCTCGGCGGCCTTCTTCCACTGCGCGGTCTGCTCCGGTGTCAGCTTGTAGACGTCGTGACCGGATTCTGCCTTGATCTTCTCGATACCGGCATCCTCGAACTTGCCCCAGTGCTCGCCGATGACGCCGGCCATCTCGGTCGTGCAGTTCTTGTCGATCGCCGCCTTCTGCTTGTCGGACATCGAGTTGTACTTGTCCTTGTTCATCACGAACACGAAGGTCGTGACGTAGAGCGGCGCCTCCATGTCGTACTTCGTCACCTTGTCGATGCCGAACAGAAGCAGCGAGCCCCAGGGGAAGGTGACGCCGTCGGCGACGCCGCGCTCGATGATGTCGCGCACTTCCGGTGCGGACGACTGCACATTGGTGCCGCCGAGCGAGGTCACGAAGTTCGCCATGGTGGCGTGCGCCGGGCGGATCTTCATGCCCTTGACGTCCTCCGGCACCACGATCTTCTTGGTGCGGGAGTGGAAGGAGGAGGGCGAGTGGACGAAGGCGAGACAGTACTTGACGTCCTTCATCTCTTTCTCGGCATATTTGCGGTACCAGGCGTCGAGCCCCGCCGAGCCGCCCTTGGCGTCGGAGATCAGGAACGGCAGTTCGCCGGCACCGACGATCGGGAAACGGCCGGGTTGATAGCCGGGATTGACGTAAGTGACGTCGGCGATGCCGTCGCGGGCCATGTCGTAATGGTCAAAAGCCTTGCCGAGCTGCTGCGCCGGGAAGACCTTGCTCTTGATGGTGCCGCCGGAGTCCTTCTCCACCGCGGCAGCCCAGTCTTCCAGCGATTTCTGCAGCGGGTGCGAGGCCGGCACCCAATGCGAGATCTTCAGCTCGAAGGTCTTGTCCTGCCCGAACGCAGGCGTCACGCTGGCGGCCACCAGCAACGCCAACCACGCTTTCCTCATCGACGGCTCTCCCTTTTAGTGAGCGCAGGCTTCGTCGGCCCGGTCTCGTTAGTTAACATGTTATATAATTGGCGCGTTTGTTCAAGCTGGAACAGGCGGCCCCGCGCCCTTAACCCGACACCGATTTGTCGCGATGCGGCGAACTGTTCTCCCGCTGCCCAAACGTTATAGGTCATAAGTATCGCGGGCGGATGATGGCGACAAGCGAGCCCGTACAGTGAGGTGAACCGAGAAGGTGCGACAAAAGTCGCACGCATGGTCACCCCTGCGTAACCGGCGCGCTGTTCGCTATGCGCACAGCCGCCAGGGCGTTTCAAACGTCCGCGCAAATCCCGTTTAAAACTTTGTACGTGATGAACCCGTCACGTCGTTCGCGTTCAATGACGGTAGCGAACTCAACGCGAGCGACAGATGACACCCACCGACATCCCCGATGGCTTCAAGCCGCATTTCCGCAAAAGCCCGCTCACCGATCCCTGGGAGCCGCTCTATTCAAAGCGCACCGAAAAAGCCGTCGTCATGGGATTGCGGCTGGCCACGCCGCATACGAATGCCCGCGGCCTGATCCATGGCGGGCTCATCGCGTCCCTCGCCGACAATGCGATGGGCTATAGCTGCGCGCAGGCGACCGGCTGGACCACGTCCTTCGTGACGATCTCGCTCGCGGTCGATTTCATCGGCTCGGCCGAGACAGGCCAGTGGCTTGCGGTCGAGAGCGAAGTGATCAAGACCGGCGCGACGATCTGCTTCGCGCAGAGCCTGATCAAGGCCGACGATGCCGTGATCGCACGCGCCAACGGCACGTTTCGCGTGGTGCCGAAGAAGGGGTGACATCACTCCCTCATCGTCATGCCCGGGCTTGACCCGGGCATCCACGTCTTTGGCGCCGCATGCATGGAGGCGCGTGGATGGCCGGGACATAGGCGAGCGGAAGCCACGCCGTCCTTCGGACAACTATGCCCGGCCATGACGGAGAGGGGATAGCTACCCGAACTTCCAATTCGTGCTCTCCACCACCAGATCGATGAACGCCCGCACTTTCGCGGAGAGCAGACGCGACGTCGGATAGACGACATGGACCGGCAGCGCGGGCTGTTCATACTTCGCAAGCACGATCTTCAGCCGTCCGCGCTTCAGCCCGTCGGCGGCCTGATAGGCCAGCACGCGCGTCACGCCGCCGCCTTGTTCGGCGTATTGCAGCACGGCGTCGGCGCTGTTGCTGGTGAAGCGCGGGGCCGGCGTCACCTCGATGTCGCTGTTGTCGCGGACAAAGTGCCAGGGCGTCGGGCCGAACTGGATGGCCTGGTGCGCGCGCAATTCTTCCGGCGCTTTCGGCTCGCCATGGCGCTTGAGATAGTCAGGCGAGGCGACCACGATGCGCCGCATCTCGCCGACCTGGCGCGCGACCAGCGAGGAATCGGCGAGGTGACCGATCCTGACCGCAACGTCGACGGCGTCCTCGACGAGGTTGATGAGATGATCCGACAGCCGCAGCTCGCCGGTCACGTCGGGATAGCGCTTCAGATAGGCCGACATTACCGGGCCGACATGGAGCCGGCCGAAGCCGACGGGCGCTGACACCACGAGCCGTCCGCTCGGCCGGTTGCGCTCCTCTCGCGTCGAATTGTCGGCCTCCTCGACGTCGGCGAGAATTCGCCGCGCGCGCTCGAGATAGCGCGTGCCGACATCGGTCAACGTGACCGATCGCGTGGTCCGCTGCAGCAGCCGCGCGCCGAGATGCTCTTCCAGCGCGGCAATCATCCGCGTCACCGCCGACGGCGACAGCCGCAGCTTGCGCGCCGCTGGCGCAAAGCCGCTGAGATCGGCAACTGTGACGAAGACCCGCATGGCATCGAGACGGTCCATGACATTATTGCATATATCGCAATGATGAAGTGTCAAGACTGCAGATTGTTTTAAGATCGGGAGGGAGCATCTTAGGTGCCGAAAGACGCGAAAATCGCGCCGGAGTTTCAGGAGAAGGTCCGATGACGTCCGCCATCACTTATGCAAGCGATGTCGCCTTCACGCCCGCGGTGAAGGCCGTTCAAGCGCGAAAGGGTTCGCGCGAGGCCTATGCGCATGTCGAACAGCGCGGCTGGCGCACCGAGGTTGACGAAAACCTCGCCGCATTCCTGGCCGATGCCAGCAGTTTCTATCTCGCCACCGCCTCGGCCGACGGCCAGCCCTACATCCAGCACCGCGGCGGGCCAAAAGGCTTTCTGAAGGTGCTGGACAAGTCGACGCTCGCCTTCGCCGATTATGCCGGCAACCGGCAATACCTCACGCAGGGCAACCTGTCGGAGAATGCCAAGGCCCACATCTTCGTCATGGACTACGCTCATCGCCGCCGCGTGAAGATCTGGGGCGAGGCGCGCGTGGTCGAGGACGATCCGGCGCTGGTCCAGTCGCTGTTTCCCAGGGGCTACAAGGCGCGGCCCGAGCAGGTCGTCCTGTTCAAGATTTTGGCCTGGGACACCAACTGCCCGCAGCACATCCCGCAGAAGTTTGATGCGGCGGATGTCGCGGCAGTGCTGGCCCAACGCGATGAACGGATCGCGGAGCTGGAGGCGGAGGTTGCGGCGTTGAAGGGGGCGAAGGGGGATTAAGTTCGCCACGCAGTTGCTGCACCCTCTCCCCTTGTGGGCTAGGGGATTCCCGGATTTTGTTCTTGGGTGGCAAGAGCATAGCCCTCGAGCGTGGCGGC
>NZ_JAFCJM010000027.1 GCF_018130955.1 Bradyrhizobium liaoningense | reverse complement strand
CACCCGCTCATGCCCTGTGCATTGCGTAGCGTAGGAGTTGCGTTGAGAGCGTCAGGGTCGGCGGATCAAAGCCGGTCAGCCTTACCAAATGGCCGAAAGACATCCGTCGGTTACAGCCGACTTTTGCAACAAAATCCGCTCGGGAGCTGTCGTTTAGGAATACGTGAACCAGCTACCCCCGCATCACCGGCCCGCCCGCCTTCTTCCAGGCGTCGATGCCGCCTGCGATATGCGCGGTGTTGGCAAGCCCGGCCTGCTTGGCGGCGGCCACGGCCATCGCCGAGCGCTCGCCGAAGGCGCAGAAGAACACGACGCGGCGGCCGGTGGCGGCGGCCACCTCGCGCAGCATGCCGCCGGGCTTCAGGCTGTCCTCGACTGAGGGGTAGGGCGTATGCAGCGCGCCCTCGAGCATGCCGTGCTTGGCGCGCTCATTGGCTTCGCGCAAGTCCACCAGCAGGATGTCCGGGCGGCCGAGCGAGCGAATCGCCTCGACGGCGCTGAGCGCGCGGCCTTCCTTCTCCAGCTCTTCCTGATGCAGGCCGACATGCATGTTGGCCGGCACCGCCACGTCCATCATCTTGGGATTGGGCAGCTTCAGGTTCGCCATCAGCTCGATATATTCGTCGACCGAGCGCACCTGGAGGCGCGGATTGTAGCGCTTCTCCTCGCCGATGGTGGAGACGGTGTCGCCCTTGTAGTCGTGGGCGGGGAACACCAGCGTCTCGTCCGGCAGCTTCAACAGGCGATTGAAGATCGAATCGTACTGCGCGCGCGACGAGCCGTTCTGGAAGTCGGTGCGGCCGGTGCCGCGAATCAAGAGCGTATCGCCGGTGAAGACGCGGTCGCCCATCAGGTAGGAGTAGGAATCGTCGGTGTGGCCGGGCGTGTACATCACGTCGAGCGACAGGCCCTCGATCGTCACCTTGTCGCCGTCGGAGACCCGCATCGCGACCACGTCGGCCTTGCTCTGGTCGCCCATGATGGTCATGCAATGGGTACGGTCGCGCAATTCGCCGAGGCCGGTGACGTGGTCGGCATGCAAATGGGTGTCCACGGCCTTGACCAGCTTGAGGTCGAGCTCGCGCAGCAACTGGCAATAGCGATCGACCTTCTCCAGCACGGGATCGAGGATCAGCGCCTCACCGCCGGGGCGGCTGGCCAGGACATAGCTGTAGGTGCCCGAAACGCTGTCGAAGAGCTGGCGGAAGATCATGGCGGGCCCCGGCGAGTGGCGATTGCAAATTCTACTACGCTACGGGCCCAAAAGAGAAGCAATTCACTGCATTCTGAACACTATAAGAAATATTTTTGCTCTGCGGCATGGCGCTGGTCGTTGCCACAATTTCAATGTCGTCCCGGCGAAGGCCAGGACGACGGGTGTGCGAAGCCGTTACGGCCTGACCAGCGTGTAGCCGCTCTCGGTCAAAAACAGGATCTGCGCGACCCCGACCTGGACCGGGGTTGCGGATGGGATGAAATCCGGCCGCTTGCCGGTCTCCCGCTCCAGCGTGTCGACGGTGTTGAGGCAGATGTCGAAGCGCACGCCCTGCGCGATCAGGCTCTCGACCTGCTTGCGGTGGTCGCTGCCAGCGCGCAGCAGGTCGATGCCGGGACCGAAGGCCACGACCTCGACTGCGACCTTGTCGGGGTCGTAATGCTTGATGAGGTTGTTGGCGACGCTGAGCACCAGCGCCTGCTTTTTCGCGTCGCCGTCCGAGAGTTGCAGCACGATTCTGTGCTCGGCGAACGGCTTGTCCTGCAACGGCGCCTGCTGGGCCGCGGCCGGCAGCGTCACCGCCCAGGCGAGCAGCGCCGCCATCATCGCGCCTGATATCAGAGACCGCATCATCCCTGTCCCACCATGCCGGGATTGCCGTCCACGCCTTTCAGCGTGACACCGGGTCCGAGGCGCTCCGGTGTCATCCGGCCCGAGCGGAGATATTTTGCCACGACATCCCAGACCGGCGCGCCCTGCTGCGCGTTGACGGAGGCCCAGCCGGCAACCTTGTAGTGCCCATGCGCTTCCAGCGCCTGGCCGTTATCGAGCCTCAATTCGGAGATGCGGTTTCCGATCGCGTTGGCCGGCGTGCAGGCGTAGCTGAGGCCGCCGGCGCGCACCATGTCGCCGCCCTGCTGATAATAGGGATCGGCGTTGAACAGATTGTCGCAGACGTCTTCCAGCACGTCCTTGATCTGGGCGCCCGTCATCTCCTGCACATAAGTCTCGGGATAGGAGATCGCGGTTTCCGCGAGCAGATCCTCCATCGTCATGGGCTGGCCGGACAGAGCGGTGACGCCCCAGCGAAAGCCCGGCGACAGCG
Source organism: Bradyrhizobium liaoningense (assembly GCF_018130955.1). Lineage (GTDB taxonomy): Bacteria > Pseudomonadota > Alphaproteobacteria > Rhizobiales > Xanthobacteraceae > Bradyrhizobium > Bradyrhizobium liaoningense_C. The sequence goes on along the minus strand of NZ_JAFCJM010000027.1, from coordinate 93,257 downwards.
CGATCTCGGCGTCGAGCTCGCGGCGCAGCGCGGTGCAGATCAACTGATCCATCGGGCCCTGGAAATTGCCGCGGCGGTAGAGCAGCCGGTCGGGCGTCGCGATCTTGGCGGACCAGTCGCTGACGTGTGCCGCCCGCACCTTGCCGATCAGCTCGGCCATCGCGGGATCGGGCTTCAGCAGCTCGGAATAGACCGGCAGCAGATGATATCTGACGTCGCTGACCTTGCCCTTGTCGAGCGCGAGGTCGAGCACGGCTAAAAATTTTCCGTTCGAGCCGGCATTGGTGACGAGCGTCGTGCCGCCGGCATTCTTCACCGCGACCGGCTGCGGTACGGCGTCATGGGTATGGCCGCCGAGGATGACGTCGATGCCGGTGACGCGGCTTGCGAGCTTGAGGTCGACATCCATGCCATTGTGCGAGAGCAGGATGACCGCATCGACTTTCTCGCTCCTGCGCAGCACCTCGACATGCTTCTGCAGTTCGTCCTCGCGAAGGCCAAAAGTCCAGTCCGGCGTGAAGCGCTTGGGGTGCGCGATGGGCACGTAAGGAAAGGCCTGGCCGATGACGGCGACGCGGTGGCCGCCGAGCTCCTTGATGGTGGACGGCTTGAACACGCGCCCCGTTGCCTTGTCGAAGGCGACGGCGTCGTTGAAGGCGGCCTCCTCGGTGAGGAACACGTTCTGGGCCAGAAACTCGCCCTTGAAGCGTTCGAGATTGTCGCGCAGCACCTGCTCGCCATAGGTGAATTCCCAATGGCCGGTCATCGCCTCGATGCCGAGCAGATTGGCGACCTCGACCATGTCGCGGCCCTGCATGGTGTTGGCAAGTCCGGTGCCCTGCCAGAGGTCGCCGCCGTCGAGCAGCAGCGAATGGGCGCCGCCGACGTCGCTGCGCAGGCGGTCGATCAGCGTCTTCAGATGGGCAAAGCCGCCGAGCTTGCCGAAGCGCGGAGCCGATTTCTCGAATTCGAAGCAGGTGAAGGCGTAGGCGTCGGCGCTGTCGGGCCGGATGCCGAAATGATCGAGGAACGCGCGCCCGACCAGGTGCGGCGGCTGTCCCGCCATCTCGCCGATGCCGAGATTGACGCTCGGCTCGCGATAGTAGACAGGGTTGAGCTGCGCATGCGTGTCCGTCATGTGCAGGATGCGCGCATTGCCGAAGCGCTCGAGGTCGTAGATGCCAGCGCTGTCGGCGCCGCGCGCAAGCCGCGGCAACCCGACGGAGACGGCGGCGGCGCCTGCAGCTTTCAGGAAATCGCGGCGGCGAATCGCCATACTCAATTCTCCGCGTCTCCTCGACAAATCCGGACAGTCCTCAAGGGGGACAGTTTAGCGGATTTCCATCGCCTTCCAGGCTTCTTTTTCGCTTGCTGCCTGGTAGATCGAGGCTTTCGCCAGCGCCTCGGCTTCCCTGGCGGCGGCGAGCGCGCGGTCGAAATCGCCGCTGTCGGCGGCCTTCTTCGCAGCGGCGAGTGTCGAAACCGTGGTCGTCCACTGGTGACGCAGGGCGGCGGCCTCCTTAGCTGAGGCTTCCGCCGCTGCATAGGCCGCCTTGTAGTCGGCCTCAGTCGCAGCGAACGCCGACGGCGCTGCAGCGAGAGACAGCAGGATGAGTGCGAAAGGGAACAGATTGCCCGTCATCTTGCTCATGGCCGCGCTCCCGGCCCGGAAATCGGCAGGCCGTTGCTAACATAGGAGAGGTAGTATTCGACGTCGCGGTACTCGTCCGATTGCGGTTCCAGCGGAACCGCGCGGGTCTGGCTGTTGCAGGTGACGAAGCGGCGGCTGGTCGTGCCCATGCCGCTCCATTCGGAGCGGTAGATCGGCATCGCGTTGAGGATGCCGAGCGCCGGCGCCAAAATCTCGGCGCGGATGCGCTCGCCCGGGCTCTGCACATGGCAGCTCGCGCAGGAGAAGTTCATCTGCCCGCGCCTTGTATAGAAATAGCGCTTGCCGTTCTCGAAGGCCTCGAGCGCACGCGGGTCGTCCGGGATCTTGATGTCGAACGGCTTGCCGCGCGAGGTGAAGGCCATGTAGGCGGTGAGCGAGGCCATCTCGTCCTTGACGTAGGAATAGGGCGCTTCGCCATTGGCCTCGCGGCAGCGGTTGAGCGCGAGCTCCAGCGTGATGACCTTGCCCTCCTTCGTGTCGAAGTAAGGATAGTTCTGACGGATGCCGATGCCGCCATTCGGAAAACAGTCGGCATAGGTCTTGCCGTTCTTGAACGGCGTCGCAAACATCTCCTTGCCGGCATCGAGCGCGAACTCGTATGGCGGAAATTCTTCCTTCTCCTGCCACTGCCGCTTCAGGTCCTCGTTCATGGAATAGGGACCGTTGACGAATTCCTCCGGCTTCAGCCTCGGAAATTTCTGGAAGAAGAAGTTTTGGAACGCCTTGGCATCCGCGGCCGGATCGACCTTGTCGGCGGCAACCACGCGCGGCGAGAAGGCCACAAGCGCCGCAAACGCGGCGACGACAGAACCAAGGAGAATTGTGAAGCGCTGCGTCATCACGAAATCTTCGCGGTGGTCGTATCCGACGCACCCTTGTTGTCGACCCAACTGATCTTGATCTCGTCGCCCTTCTTGGCGCCCTTGAAGCTGAATTTTACATAGGGGTCCTTGGAGACCGCGGGCCCCCAATCTGCGACGAAGACCGCCTTGCCGTCATATTCGAACTTCAGCTCCTGGATGAAATGCGCCGGGATGATCTCGCCCTTGGCATCCTTGACGAAGCCGGAATCCATCGGGTGCTGGATCAGCGCCTGCACCTCGGTGATGTCGCCGTTATTGGTGGCGCGCACGCGAATGGTCGATGCCATGTTGATCTCCTCTAGAACATGATCCGGAAAAGTGTGCAGCGGTTTTCCGAAAGATCATGCTCAAAAACAATAAGCTAAAGCGCGATCATCGCGCTTTAGCCCCCGCAGCCGCCGACGGTGACCTTGACTTCCTTGGTCGCGCTGAAGAGCTTGCCGTCGGCTTCGACGATAACAAGCACGTTGGTGGTCTTCGCCATCTTCAGGCGGTTGGCAACCGTCGGGATCGTGCCCTCCGGGATCCTGTAGCTTGCGGCCAGCGCGTTGGGGTTCTCGGCGACCAGGAACGAGATCGACGTCACCTTGTCCAGCGTCGTCGTCACCGAGATCGGCACCACGGCGCCGTTCTCGGCGATCTCGGGCGCGTCGAGCTTGATCTTGTCCGACGGCTCGGCGCTCCTGCCGTAGAGCGATTTGATGGCGTCGGCCTGGCTCTTCTGCTTGAAGGCGTCTTCCGGATATTTGTCGTTGGCCGCATGCGCGGGCCGGCTGCCGAACGGCAGATTGCCGAGGCCGATCAGCGCGACGGAGGCCAGGATCAGGCGCCGCGTCGCAAGAGGGCCGGGGGGTGCGTTCATCTCAAGTCTCCTGGGCCGGCCGTTACAGGGTCTGGAGGAAATCGACGATGGCGTTGATTTCCTGCTCGGTCAAAATCCGGTTGCGCCCGAACGGCGGCATCACGGATTGCGGATTGCGCTTGGGCTCGTCGCTCACGATCGCGACGAGCTCGTTACGGTCAGGGTATTTTGCCTTGATGTCCTTCAACTCCGGGCCGATCGAGCCGGGCAGGTCACCGCCCTTGATGACATGGCAGGTCAGGCAATTGCCCTTGCCGCGATCGAAGGCGAGCTTTTGGCCATCGGCAGCGGACTGCGCGTGGGCCGGGCTGCCGAGCAGGCCGGCCAACAGGGCCAGCGCGGCGGCGAGCGCGGGCTTGCGAGGAAAGGCGGTCAAGGCGTCGTTCCGAAGCATTAAGTCGATCGTCCAAAGCAGAAATATAAGTGGTCAAAGCACAAAGGCCATCGTCTGACAATCGAGACTATGCGCCGGCCGAATTGCGGCTAATATGCCGTCGCATTGCATCCGTGGCGACGATTGTTCCGGCGATCCGGCCGGAACGAGACAAATATTTTGAGGCGTTGGGCCGCTTCATCGCGTTTCCAGATCGTTCATTTTTCGGAGACTTCAATTGGCTGAATATGTGGTCGAATTCGGCAGGGACGGCGGGCGGGTCGAGCCTGACGGCCGCCTTGATGCACCTGCGTTCCAGCGCAACCATGAGCCGATCTGGACCGTGCTCGCCAAACATCTCGCCGGGCAGGCCGGCGACGCGATCGAGGTGGGCAGCGGCACCGGCCAGCACGTAATGCACTTCGCCCGCCATACACCCGACCTGGTCTGGTGGCCGAGCGATCTCAATCAACGGCATCTCAGAAGTATCGAGGCCTGGCGCGTCCATTCCGGCCTGCGCAACATCCGCAGCCCCCTGCGGATCGATCTGTCCGATCCCGACTGGTGTCCCGAGCTGAAGGCGGGGCAGGGCCCGAAGGACGTCGTGGCTGTGTTCTGCGCCAATGTCATCCACATCGCGCCGTGGCACGTGGCCGAGGGCCTGTTCGCAGGCGTCGGCCGCTATTTGCGCCCCGGCGGCAAGCTGTTCCTCTACGGCCCCTTCAAGCGTGCCGGCAAGCACACCGCGCTCAGCAACGCCGTGTTCGACACCTCCTTGCGTGACGGCAATCCCGAATGGGGCGTGCGCGACATCGACGACGTCGAGAAGCTCGCGCAAAACGCCGGCCTGGCGCTGGTCGAGGAGAACGAGATGCCGGCGAACAATTTGACGCTGGTGTTTTCGCGAACATAATTCGATGCGAGCCGGAGACGCAGGGTCACCTCTCCCCGTTGGGGAGAGGTGAAGCCAGGCACGCGAATTCGCCTAAGCCTCGTCGTCCACCCAGCCGATCCTGCTCTTCAAAAACCCAAAACCCAGCACCTGGAAGCCGGCGCGTTCCTTGTTGTCCTTGCCGTAGCCATGGCCGCCCGCGGCGGGCTCGTAGAAATAGGCCTCATAGCCCATCGCCTGCAGCTTTGCGGCCATCTTGCGGGCGTGGCCGGGATGGACGCGGTCGTCGCGCCGTGTCGTGGCGATCAGGATCGGCGGATAGGGCTGGCCGGGCTTTGCGTTGTGATAGGCCGAATAGGTCTGGAGCCATTCCCACTCATCAGGCTTGTCGGGATCGCCATATTCCGCGATCCAGCTCGCGCCCGCGAGCAGCTTTGTGTAGCGGCGCATGTCCACCAGCGGGATCGTGCAGAACAGCGCGCCAAAGCGCTCAGGGTAGCGCGTCAGCATGTTGGTGATGAGGATGCCGCCGTTCGATCCGCCTTCCGCCGCGATACGCTTCGCGCGCGTGACGCCGCGGCGCACGAGATCAGCGGCGACAGCCGCAAAATCGTCATGCGACAATTTCTTGCCGGCGTAGCGGCCGGCATCGTGCCAGCGCGTGCCGAACTCGCCGCCGCCGCGCAGATTCGCCTGCACGATGGTGCCGCCGCGCTCCAGCCACAGCTTGCCGAGCGCCGAATTGTAATAGGGTTTGACGGAGTGCCCGAAGCCGCCATAGGCGCTCATATAGACCGGCGCATCGCCGGTCTCGCCTGCGGGACCGGTCTGCACATAGGGGATGCGCTCGCCGTCGATCGAAACAGCCTCGTGCTGGGTGACCGCGAGCCCATCGGCATTGAAGGTCTTCGGCGCCTGCTTCAGCACGGTCGGGCTTTCAACATCGCGCTCGATCAGCAGCAGCGACGGCGGTGTCAGCGGATCCTGCACATTGGCGAGCAGGTCGCCATTGCTCTCGGATTCGTGGCCGTCGAAGCGCCAGACGTCGACAACGCCGATCTTGGGAAGGCCGTTGAGCTGCTCGCGAGTCCAGCGTCCCGCGGAAGGAGTGTAGATCTCGAACACCGGTCGCAATTCGTCGAGGATCGAGAGAACGAGCTTGCCGTCGGCCCAAAACCATCCCTGCATCGCGCGGCGCGGTCCGGGCGTGAACACGACCGAAAAATTGCGGTCGCCGGCGAGAAAGGCGGATAGCGAGATGCCGAGCACCGAATCGGGGCCGTAGGTTGTCCCCGCGACGGTCCAGGCCGAGCGGAGCTTTATCGCAAACCAGTCGCGGTGCGCTTCAAACCAGATATCCGAGGGAAGATCGAGTTTGGCGGTTGCGCCGTTTTCGGTTCCGAGCCAGAGGTCGAAATTGAAGAAATCGAGCCGGTCGACGAACCAGGTCCGCGGCTTATCGCTGGTCCGATCGACGTCGCAATAGGCGCTCATCCGATCGGATGTCGTTTCAAACACCACACGCGCCTGCTCGACGGGTTCCCCGCGCCGCCACAATCGTACGGTCCGCGCATAGCCCGAAGCCGTCACCATATCCTTGCCGCCATGGGCGCTGGCCAGCAGCAACGCATCGGCGTCGACCCAGGCGGCGCCGCCCTTGGCTTCCGGCAACGTGAAACCACCGGCGACGAAGCTCTTCGTTGACAGGTCGAACTCGCGCATGGTGACGGCATCGCTGCCGCCGCGCGACAGGCTCAGGATGGTCTGAGGCGCATCGCCCGGCAGCGAGCTCGACCAGTTCAAGAGCCAGTCCGCGCCTTCGTCCGCTGCGAGCTTGTCGATGTCGAGCAGCGTTTCCCATGACGGACTTGCCTTGCGGAATTCCGCGATCGTCGTCCGCCGCCACAGACCGCGTGGGTGGCTTGCATCCTTCCAGAGATTGTAGAGCAAGCCGTCGCTGCGGCTGACATAGGGAATGTTGTCCGGGCGGTCGTAGATCGCTGCCAGCGCATCGCGGTCGCGCCCAAACGCGGCGCCGCCAAATTTTTCCAGCGTCGCGCGATTCTGCCGCTCGACGAAATCGAGCGCGCGGCTGCCTTCGACCTCCTCCAGCCAGAGATAGGGATCATCGTCGGGGGCCGAAAGCGTAGGCCGGTCGTCAACGGACATAATCAAATCTCCATGGCGATCCCCGGGCGGCGCGGTCCGGGTTGATCGATCGCAAGGCCTCGGTGAACGCGGGCCGTTATACTACGGACCCTGTGCATTGGGGACATGGCCTGCGCCCGTTTCCGCCGGTTGCTCACCCTTGCGCGTCAATTCATAGTGACGGGAATCAACAAGCCCCACCTATCCGCCCGGGCGGAAATTGCCGATGCTCGATGTGACAACAGCCGCCGACGAGATTGCCGACGACGCACGCGCGCGTGCCAATGTGGTGCGCCTTGCCGCGGCGCAGGCGCTCACCGGCGCGAATTCGGCTGTCATCTTCGCCACCGGCGCGATCGTCGGCGCCACGCTCGCGCCCGACATGTCGCTCGCGACCGTGCCGCTGTCGATGTACGTGCTGGGGCTTGCCGCCGGCACGCTGCCGACCGGTGCGATCTCGCGGCGCTTCGGCCGGCGCGTCGCGTTCGTCATCGGCACCGGTTGCGGCACGCTCACCGGGCTGCTCGGCTGCTGGGCCATTTTACACGCCTCGTTCGCACTGTTTTGTCTCGCGACCTTCCTCGGCGGCCTCTACGGCTCGGTGGCGCAATCCTATCGCTTCGCCGCCGCCGACGGCGCCAGCGCGGCCTACCGGCCCAAGGCGGTGTCCTGGGTGATGGCGGGCGGCGTGTTCGCCGGCGTGCTCGGTCCGCAACTCGTGCAGTGGACCATGGACGTCTGGTCGCCCTTCCTGTTCGCCTTCAGTTTCGTGGTGCAGGCCGCAGTCGCGCTCGTTGCGATGGGGATTGTGGCCGGCGTCGACATGCCAAAGCCCGCGCCGGCCGATCTGCACGGCGGGCGTCCCTTGCTGCGCATCGTGCGGCAGCCGCGCTTCATCGCGGCCGCGCTCTGCGGCGTCATCGCCTATCCCATGATGAATCTGGTGATGACCTCGGCGCCGCTCGCCATGAAGCTGTGCGGCCTCAGCGTCAGCGATTCCAATTTCGGCATTCAGTGGCACATCGTCGCGATGTACGGGCCGAGCTTCTTCACGGGCGCGCTGATCGCGCGCTTCGGCGCGCCGAAGATCGTCGCGACCGGCCTCTTGCTGGAAGCCGGCGCCGCCGGAATAGGCCTCTCCGGCATCACGGCGATGCATTTCTGGGCCACGCTGATCGTGCTCGGGGTCGGCTGGAACCTTGCCTTCATCGGTGCCTCCGCCCTGGTGCTTGAAACCCATCGCCCGAACGAGCGCAACAAGGTGCAGGCGTTCAACGACTTCCTGGTCTTCGGGATGATGGCGATCGGCTCGTTCTCCTCCGGCCAGTTGCTCGCGAGCTATGGCTGGTCCGCGGTGAACATGGTGGTGTTCCCGCCGGTGCTGCTCGGGCTTGCCGTGCTCTCGCTCGCCTCCTATGCGCGCCGCCGCAAGGCGCGGCTGGAGGCGGCGATGGGCGAGTTCCCCGATCCGCTCTAACTGGCAGGAGGCTGTCAGCAGCGTTGATACTTCGATCGCCGTCGAAGTGATTATCGGATGAGAGTTCATACATGATGCGTCATGGCCGGGCTTGTCCCGGCCATCCACGTCTTTGGTGCGGATCGAAGAACGTGGCTGCCCGGGCATAGGCGAGCGGAAGCGACGCCGTCCTTCAGACGGCTATGCCCGGGCATGACGGAGAAAGCAGCATGCTCGACAATCCCCGCCCTCTCACAGTCGACGAATCCTCCCTGCGTTACGAAGGCTGGCGCATCGTCGCGGTGTGCTTCCTGCTCGCGACCTTCGGCTGGGGCCTCGGCTTCTACGGTCAGAGTGTCTATGTCGCCGAGCTTCAGCGCCTGCACGGCTGGCCCACGTCGCTGATCTCCTCGGGTACGACCTTCTTCTATCTGTTCGGCGCGCTGATCGTCGTCTTCGTCGGCGAGGCCGTCCGGACGCTCGGTCCGCGCATCTGCCTGATCGCGGGCACGCTGGCGATGGCGGCTGCGGCCCTCGCCATCGGCGCGGTGCGCGAACCCTGGCAGCTTTATCTCGCGGATGCCGTGCTCGCCTTCGGCTGGGCCGGCACCAGCCTTGCCATGATCACCAACACGCTGAGCCTGTGGTTCGACCACAAGCGCGGCATGGCGATCAGCCTTGCGCTCAACGGCGCGAGCTTTGGCGGCATCGTCGGCGTGCCGCTCCTGATCGCGGCGATCGACAATGTCGGTTTTTCCAGTGCGATGTTCGCGACGTCCGGCGCCATGCTGGTGCTGATGGTGCCGGTGATCCTGATCTTCGTCGGCCGTCCGCCGGAAAGCCATGGCTGGCACGCAGCCGCGGCGAAGCCACAATCCTCGGCGCAGATCCGAAAGGAGGCGATGCGCGATACTGGCTTCCTCACCGTGACGATCGCCTTCGCGCTGGTGCTGTTCGCGCAGGTCGGCTTCATCGTGCATCTGATCTCGTTCCTCGATCCCGTGATCGGGCGCGAGCGCGCGGCCGTGGCGGTTGCGGTGCTGACGGCCATGGCGGTGGTCGGCCGCGTGCTGTTCTCGATGGTGATCGACCGGCTCAATCAGCGCCTCGCCGCGGCGCTGTCGTTCCTGAGCCAGGCCTTCGCGCTATCAGTCATCATCAACCTGCACGGAGACCATGTGCTGATCGCGGCCTGCGCGTTGTTCGGCTTCTCCGTCGGCAATCTCATCACCATGCCGTCGCTGATCGTGCAGCAGGAGTTCGACCCGCGCTCCTTCGGCGTGCTGATCAGCCTGAATGTGGCGATCAACCAGGTGACCTACGCCTTCGGCCCCGGCGTGGTCGGCCTGCTCCGCGATCTCTCCGGCGGCTATGCGCTGCCGTTCTATGTCTGCATCGCGCTGCAGGTGATTGCCGCGGCGATGATCATGGTGCGCGGGCGCCGGGCGAAGACTTCGTAGGGTGGGCAAAGGCGCGAAGCGCCGTGGCCACCGCTTAACTCTCAATGGTATTGCTGGACATGGTGGGCACGCTTCGCTTTGCCCACTCTACGGCTCCGGCGCTCAGGCCTCCCTTTGCTTCAGCAAATCCTGGAGATCCAGCCGCTTGGTGAACATCGCAAGCTTGCCGTCCGGCGTGAATGGCCATTGCTCCCTGGGCTTGTCCCAATAGAGCTCGACTCCGTTCTGGTCGGGATCGCGCAAATACAGCGCCTCGGACACGCCATGATCGCTCGCGCCGTCCAGCACGATGCCGGCCGTGAGCACGCGATGCAGGGCGTCCGCCAGCGCCGGCCGCGTCGGATAGAGGATCGCGGTGTGGTAGAGCCCCGTCGTGCCCGGCGGAGGCGGCGAGCCGCCCTTGCTCTCCCAGGTGTTGAGCCCGATGTGGTGATGATAACCGCCGGCCGAGATGAAGGCCGCGCCCGAGCCCATGCGCTGCATCAGCTCAAAACCGAGCACACCGCAATAGAAGCCGAGCGCGCGATCGAGATCGGCGACCTTCAAATGAACGTGGCCGATCCGTGTTCCGGCGATGACGGCTGGATTTTGCGACATGCTGCTGCTCCGTTTCTTCACTCCATGTAGCGAGTACCCCGGTCAGCGCTACTGGCAGATCCCGAAACCCAGCGTTTCCGATGCGATCCGGTTACGCCAGCTCCGGCAGCTCCTACGCTCGCCGGGCCTCCTCAGAGCTTACACGCCGACGCTGACCCATGCTTGCGCCTTCTTTCGCCATTCCTCGTCGAAACGTGCGGTAAGATCCCTGGCTGCGTCTGGTGAAAGAAGCTGGTCGACGGCGGAGGTCCGGACCTCGTCGATGTCAGGAATCTCGGTGTAGCCGAGGTTGCCGAGCCGTTCGCCAAAAGGGGGATGCGTCGAATCGGGGTCGTGCTCGCGACTGAGGCCGGCAACGGCGGCAGCGGCCATCGGCCCAGGCGCCCGGATATCTCCAAGCTGGTCGAGTATCCGCGCAAAAGGCGGACGCGGCGCATTGATCGCGCCCAGCATTTCCTTCTCCAACGGGGCGAACACGAGATCGGTGAGACGCGTTCCGCAGGCCTCCGTCAGCACCAGGGCGCGCGCAGCCTCAGTGCGTCCAACCTGCTCGGCTGCGCCGAGATCGGCGCCAAGCTCGTTCTCGCGTGACAACGCGCGATATTCCTTCTCGAGCCATTCGAGCAGGGAATGGAGGAAGGCCCTGGCAATGCGCCCCGTGATGGTTCGGTCCGGATCGGCGTAGAACAGGACATTCTCCGAAGCCGCGATGAAATCCGCCAGGTTGCTCCCTCCCGAGGTATGCCGAAGCCGGGCATGTGCCACCTCATGGGCGATGACAGCGCGAACCGCGCGCTCATCCAGAATGATCAACAATGGCAGGCCAACGGTCATCGTGACGTGCCGCCTGAACAGCCCGGCGTATCGGTTCACCTCCCCGATCGAAGCATTGAAATCGGTGTTGATCAGCAGGGTGCGGCTCGACCGGACAAAGGTGGGATCAAGCTCCTTCCACATCGCCCAGAGGCCGGGAGCGGTCTCCTCGTTTGCCTCGAAGCTCCGATGCTTTCGCGAAGGCAGGAGCAGCAGGCCGAATGCGATCGCCATCGCGGCCGTGAATACGGAGAACACAAGGGGGGCCGTGACCAGCGCTGTGATCGTGTAGCGATCCATGGCCATCAACCAAATGGCCAGGATCGCGCAGGCTATCGCCACGACCGGAAGAACCGCGTAGCGACCAAGACGCAGGATGATTTTCAGGACAAGGCGATTCATCTGCGCTTTGACAGCGGAGCGATCATGCCTTGCCGCAGGAGCCGTTGCTCTGATGCAAACCGGCGACGTCCGCGCGGCCCTGGCTTTCCGTGACCTGGATGAGTGTGATTGCGCCAGGAGTCACGATTCCCATCTGCGGCTGGGCGGAGAGGTAGGTGGTGCTGCCGGCGCGCAGATCGACGCTCACCTTCTCGCTCCCTTGCCCGAACAGATTGCTGCTCAGCGGCAAATTGTTGACGGCGACGTCGTGGCGGCCCGGAGGCAGCTCGCACGCGATGAACCCCGCCGCTTGACTGCCGCCAATCACGCGTCCATCGACGGCATAGCTGGGCTGGATCGCAAATCCCAAGGCCGAGCTGCGGTAAACCACCAGCCTTGCAGCACCAGACTTGACGTTATCAGTGAGAGCTTGGCCGCCCATCGGCCCCGATGCACACCCCGCGAGCAACGTAGCCACGGCAAAAATCCCCAGACACCTTCGCATTCTCGCCCCAAGATCATTCCAATTGTCCCCGCGGCATCATTGTCAGGGTAGTGGCTGAAGTCAACATCGACCTCAGGTCGTGGAGGGCAGGTTGGTGTTAGCGCCACCCAAGTGCCGGCGCGACGTGGGTCAAGATCGCTTCGATCGCATGCGCGCAGTAGGCGACACCCAACTGGTTGGGCACGGTCAGCAAAAGCGTGTCGGCCTCCGCGATGGCCTCGTCTTGCCGTAGTTGCTCGATCAGCACATCAGGCTCCGCCGCATAGGAGCGGCCAAAAATCGCGCGGGTGCGCGGGTCGATGAAGCCGATCTGGTCTTCCTCTTCACCGCCGCGGCCAAAATAGGCGCGGTCGCGATCGTCGATCAGCGCAAAGATGCTGCGGCTGACGGAGACGCGCGGCGTGCGGGTGTGGCCGGCTTCCTTCCACGCGGCGCGATAGCTACGGATCTGGGCTGCCTGCTGCACATGAAACGCTTCGCCCGTCTCATCGTTCTTGAGCGTCGAGCTCTGCAGGTTCATGCCGAGCTTGGCTGCCCAGACCGCGGTCGCATTCGAGCCGGTGCCCCACCAGATTCGTTCGCGCAGGCCTTCGGAATGCGGCTCGAGCCGCAGCCGCCCCGGCGGGTTCGGAAACATCGGCGTCGGATTGGGTTCTGCAAAACCCTCGCCGCGCAAAATGTCCAGGAAGACTTCGGCGTGACGCCGGCCCATGTCGGCGTCGGTCTGGCCCTCGGCAGGGCGGTAGCCAAAATAGCGCCAGCCGTCGATCACCTGCTCGGGCGAGCCGCGGCTGATGCCGAGCTGCAGCCGTCCGCCGGCGATCAGATCGGCGCTGCCCGCGTCCTCCGCCATGTAGAGCGGGTTCTCGTAGCGCATGTCGATCACGGCGGTGCCGATCTCGATGCGGCTGGTTTTTGCGCCGACGGCGGCGAGCAACGGAAAGGGCGAGGCGAGCTGGCGCGCAAAATGATGGACGCGGAAATAGGCGCCGTCAGCGCCGAGCTCTTCCGCCGCAACGGCAAGCTCGATCGATTGCAGCAGCGTGTCCGCGGCCGAGCGGGTCTGCGATTGCGGCGAGGGCGTCCAGTGCCCGAACGAGAGGAATCCGAGCTTTTTCATGGGGCATCTATGGATGATCGGGAGGGGTTAGTCTTCTGACATTTGGGCGAGGCGGAAGACTTGCGGGCTGCGGGATCGTCGAAATCGCAGGGATTGCGCCGGTGTTTCTGATTTACCCGCCGCATCAATAACTTCGTCAAATCCACAAGGCACCGCGCCTGCGACCGCCGGCTACTTTGCATGGGGTTGTTTTCGACACTTTTGGTCGAGCGGGTTGCGAAAGGCTCGGGCTGAACCCGATTTCAGCCCGTCACTTCATCACCCGCAGGCCCTTGGTCGTAAACCGTTGCGTCTTGCCGCCGGGGCGTAAGGGGCGCTTCGTGCCGGCGGCCTTGCCGGTGCCGGGCGGCTGGTGCGCGGGCACGAGCTGCTCCGGGCGCGGGCCGATCAGGTCGCGGCGGCCCATCTGGATCAAGGCCTCGCGCAGCACCGGCCAGTTGTCGGGGTCGTGGTAGCGCAAAAAGGCCTTGTGCAGGCGGCGCTGCCGCAGGCCCTTGATCGCCTCGACCTTGTCGCTGCCGCCGCGCCGCACGCCGCGTAAGGGATTGACGCCGGTGTGGTACATCGCGGTTGCGGTCGCCATCGGCGAGGGCAGGAAGGTCTGCACTTGATCCGCGCGGTAGCGGTTCTTCTTCAGCCACAGCGCGAGGTTCATCATGTCCTCGTCGGTCGTGCCCGGATGCGCCGCGATGAAATAGGGGATGAGGTAATACTTCTTGCCGGCCTGCTCGGCGGCGGCATCGAACATCTGCTTGAAGCGGTTATAGGCGCCGATGCCCGGCTTCATCATCTTGTCGAGCGGACCGCGCTCGGTATGTTCAGGCGCGATCTTCAGGTAGCCGCCGACGTGATGGGTGACGAGCTCCTTGATGTATTCGGGGCTCTCGACCGCGAGGTCGTAGCGTACGCCGGAGGCGACCATCACCTTCTTGATGCCCTTGGTCTCGCGCACCTTGCGATAGAGGCGGATGAGATCGTCATGCGAGGTGTTGAGGTTCGGGCAGATTTCCGGGAAGACGCAGGACGGCCGGCGGCAGGCGGCCTCGACCTTCGGATCCTTGCACGCCATCCGGTACATGTTGGCGGTGGGGCCGCCGATGTCTGAGATCACCCCGGTGAAGCCCGGCGTCTTGTCTCTGATGCGCTCGATCTCGCGCAGGATCGAACCCTCGGAGCGGTTCTGGATGATGCGGCCCTCATGCTCGGTGATTGAGCAGAAGGTGCAGCCGCCAAAGCAGCCGCGCATGATGGTCACCGAGAACTTGATCATCTCCCAGGCCGGGATTCGCGCATCGCCATAGGACGGATGCGGCGCGCGGGCGTAGGGCAGGTCGTAGACCGAATCCATCTCCTCCGTGGTGAGCGGGATCGGCGGCGGGTTGAGCCAGAGATCGCGGTCGCCGTGGCGCTGCACCAGCGGCCGCGCATTGCCGGGATTGCTCTCCCGGTGCAGCACGCGCGAGGCACGCGCATAGGCTTCCTTGTCCTGCTCGACCTGTTCCAGCGCCGGCAGGCGGATCACGGTGTTGCCGCGCTGGCGCGCCGCGCCCTCGTCGGCGGAGTCGAGATCGTCGGCATGCAGCTCGGTGTAGTCCTCCGGCGTGCGGCGGAACAGCGCGACGCCCCTGATGTCGTCGAGGCTACGCGGCGCTTCGCCGGCAGCCAGCCGATGCGCCACTTCGACGACGGCGCGTTCGGCATTGCCGTAGAGCAGCAAGTCCGCCTTGGCGTCGGCGAGGATCGAGCGGCGCACCTTGTCGGACCAATAGTCGAAATGCGCGATGCGGCGGAGCGAGGCCTCGATGCCGCCGAGCACGATCGGCACATCCTTGAACGCCTCGCGGCAGCGCTGGGCGTAGACGATGGTGCAGCGGTCCGGCCGCTTACCGCCTTCGCCGCCCGCCGTATAGGCGTCGTCATGGCGCAGCCGGCGGTCCGCTGTGTAGCGGTTGACCATCGAGTCCATGTTGCCGCCGGTGACGCCGAAGAACACCTTTGGCTTGCCCAACGCCCTAAACGGCTCGGCCGAGTGCCAGTCCGGCTGCGCGATGATGCCGACCCGGAATCCCTGCGCCTCCAGAAGGCGGCCGATGATCGCCATGCCAAAGCTCGGATGATCGACATAGGCATCGCCCGTCACCAGCACGATGTCGCAGGTATCCCAGCCGAGTGCATTCATCTCGGCGCGGCTCATCGGGAGGAACGGCGCCGGCTTGCCGGGGTGTGCCCGGTTGCGCGGCCAGGAGGCCAGGGGTTTTGCGGTGGCGGAAAGCATGTCCATGCGCCCACGCATAGGACTCTTGGGCCGCGAATTCAATCGACGGCATGGCTCCGGCGCCGGTTCCGCGCCTGCCGGCCGTATTCTTACGTTCCAGCCAGCTCCCGCCGCATGTCGGCCGCGGTCGCCGGTTCCGCGCCCTCCGCGCGCACCAGGCGCACGGCGTCCTCGACGAGGCGGAGATTGGTCGCCGTCGAGCCCAGCAGCGCGTCCTCCAGCCCGACGCGGATATGGCCGCCGCGGGCCGCCGTGTCTGATATCAGCGGCGTGATGTCGACGCCGAGCCCCGAGGTCATCCACGGCGCACCGCTCGCCTCCTCCTCCATCAACGTCACAAGCGCCGCCAATCCATAAGGCTTCGGCGGAAAGCAGAACGCGAATTGCTGCGAGAACATGAAGCGGTAGATCGGCGTCTTCACGCCGCTCGCGCGCGCCAGCGCCGCGCCAGCGCGGATGAAGCCCGGCTCGTAGATGGCGAAAGCGGGGTGGATGCCGTGACGTACGGCAACGCCAAGCCCGTGCCGGATATGGGCTTCCGGATTGAGATAGGTGTCCGCGGGTTTCGCCTGCGCCGTGGTCGCGGTCAGCGTAAAATTGACGCTGCCGGGATCGACGACAGCGAATTCGAGCAGGCCGCGTTCGGCGAGAGCCTCGATATGAGCGAACCGCGTGGCTGCGGCGTCCGCGACATTGCCGCGCGCATCGAGGCCGGGGATGGACGGGTAGACGGGAACGTCGACCGCTGCACGAATGCCCTCGATGATGCGCGCATAGACCTGCCAGTCGAACGTCTGCGGCCCGCCGCCGTCATAGGCGTGGGTGTGGATGATGGTTGCCCCGGCGCGGGCGCAGGCGATGCCTTCGGCGACGATGGCCTCGATCGTGTCGGGAATGCCGGGCTGGTAGGCCCGGCTCCACGGCCCGTTCAATGCCGCCTCGATCCAGACTTTTCGCATGGCGAGACCTCCGGCGATTGACGTGTCTAGTCGGCCGCTTCGACGATCCTGATGTCGCGCTCGGCGCCATCGCCGAGAAGGTCGTGGGCTGCCTGATAGGCGGGGCTCGCATAGGCCGCTTTGGCGCTTTCCACGCTGTCGAATTCGATGAGGACGACGCGTTCTACCAGACCGAGCTCAAAGGCCGCGGCAGGTATGCCGCGGGCGAGCACGCGGCCGCCGGCGGCCTCGATGGCCGGTCGCGACAGTTTTGCATACGCCGCCATCGCGTCGGGATTCTTGATCGAGCGGTACGTCGCGACCCAATATGCCTTGGGCATGTCTTCCCCATTCCTGCTTCGCCGCTACGCGTCGCTTCCAAGCTGCGCGGCCGGCGACTACGATCTCTAGCACGCAAATCAGGGAGTTCCGAGCGCCGCATGGCTGCATCGCATCATCTCGCCGTCGTCATCGCGGTTTTAGCCAGCGCGCTTCTGCGCGTGACGTCCGTCAACGCAGCACCTGCCGCAGCGCTCACCGCGAGGCAGGCCGAGGCGCTCGATGCCTATAACCGCGCATTGAGCGACTTCAAATCGATCCTCGGCGAACGCCGCCGCCAGATCGACGCAAAGGAGCCGCTGCCGAACCTGCCGGGGCAGGCGCTGTACCTCGCCCGCGTTAGCGTCATGAGCACCTACAAGGATCTCACGGACGCGCTGCCGTCGAAGATCGGGCGGCCCAACAAGTTCGAGATCCCGCCGGCCTATTTCGACGCCGACAATGAGCCGCTGGTCGACGAGTACCGAAGGCTGTTCGACGTCATGGAGCGCCCGCCCGCCTATGCGCAGGCCTCGCCGACGCCATTCAAGGACGTCGTCGATCTCGGCATCGCGATCGCGCGCGCGAAAGGCCTTGATGCGAAGGACGCTGAAGCGGCGGGCCGGATCAGCCTCGGGATGTTCTTTGCAGAAACCAACGGCAATCAGAACGTCGGCAACGGGCGCTCGAACTCCTACAAGGGCAGCTATCAGACCGGGCCGTCAGAAGATCGCAACGGCCGCAAGCGCTGGGCCGCGATCAAGGAGAAGATCGCGGCTGCTGATCCCCAAATCATCGCGCGCGATGCAAAAGAAGAGGCGCGCGCCGCCGGCATCGACCAGCGGTACAATCACTGGACTGCTGTCAGAAACGGCCTGATGAATGCGCACGCCGATCTGTTCGCGCAGATCCCGGCCATCGCAAAAATGCTGCCGGACCCGATCGACCAGATGAAGGTATTTGAGCTGATCCAGATCGTGCCGGCGCCGACACGGACGGCGCTGAGGTCGGGCAATTTCCTTCAGACCCGGGTGTCCGATCCGACCATCATGAAATATCTGCGCAACAACAGCGTATTCGCGTTCGGACAGGCCGATCGCGCGCGGACGTCGGCGGCCTTCCGCGAGATCATGGATGCGATGTGGCTCTTCAACATCAAGTTCGAGCGCGCGCTGGCTGAGTTCGACGCGGTCAAGGCGCGCGGCCGTCCGTGAAAATCGGGCTGGCGGCCGCTTGTCTACCAGGCAAGTTGCATGAGCAATGGAAGCATGATGCCGATGGCCCGTTCGATGTCGCGGTAGTCGTCACGGTAGTGCCGTTCAGCGATCATCTGGCGATGCCTTGGTTTGCGCTGAGCCAGTCTTTCGCGCTTGCCGCTGGAGGCAGCTTTTGTATCCGCCGGCTTTGCTAGAACCGGCGCTGCGATCGCCGGCCTTTGTTCGACAGGCACTGCCTGAACGGGCTTCGTCACGATCACGGCGGGCCGCTCGACATAGGTCGGTGTGGCCGGCTTTTGCTCGGCGGGCGCAGTCTGAACGGGCTGCGTCGCTGATATGGCAGGCTGCTCGACTGAAAGTGCGGCGGCCGGCGCTTGCTCGACAGGTGTTGCGGCCTGAGCGGGCTTTGCCTCGGTCACAGCAGCAGACTCAGGTGACGCGGCGGCCGGCTTTGGTTCGACTGGCGGAGCCGGAACAGCTTTCGTCTCCGTCACAACAGGCGGTACGACAGGTGATGCGGTGGCTGGCTTCTGTTCGATGGGCGCAGCCTGAGCAGGTTTTGTCTCGACCGGTGCATGCGGTTTGGCGGCCGCCGCGGCGGCCGGTTTATGCTCGACAGGCGCAGGATGAACGGGTTTCGCCCTGGCCGCCGTGCCGTCTTCCTCGTCCATCACGGCGCGGCATCCCGGGCTGAGACTCGCCTTGTTCCTTCGCATGCACGCGATGATCCTCGAAATGTTTGGTATTTCCGAGCTGCAAAGACGGAAAGCGTCGCCTGTGCACATCTGTCGCGCCCGGGCGCTGTAAGCATAGCTCGGCGAACCCACAACGCTCGAGAGGGACAGCGCGACGCCCAAGGTCAAGCCGATCTTGCGGATGGTGCTGATGCGCGGCGCGGTCATGCTTGCGTCCGTCGTTCGATGGGTAAGCTGGCCAAGCCTGCCCCATCGAGACGGAAACGACCGTGATCAAGCGCACGTTCGCAGACGTCGGACGATCCTAATGACCGATGCCGGAATTAGCCGGCCTCTGCCGCATCATTGGCTGCATAGCGCAGCAAGAGGCGATGCGTCGGGTAGAAGATGACGGCGGGAAGGCCGACCATCAGCATCACGAACCACAGCGGCCCCGGCATGAAACTCTGGACCGCGGCGTCGCTCGGGCCGAACACGTAGTTGATGTTGACCGGCAGATTGTCGATCGCGGCCGGCGGCGCCGGCATCAGGAAGTAGCAGACCGACAGCAACACCCAGGACGCAACGGTCCACACGGCGAACGCGCGGCGATCATAGCCGAGGCGCCAGACCAGCCAGGCCAGCACGAAGGGCAGCCAGAAATGGAAGAACGACAGCGATCGCGTGAACAGCGGCAGTTTTGCGTCGAACATATAGGCCGTCATCCCGGTCAGCGGCACGCCGGCGGCGGCGCCGAGGAAGTCGACCGCCCATAGTGCCTGCGGCAGCAAAATGCCGACTGCGGGCGCTGACGCCAGCAGCGGGTTCTCCAGCCAGATCGCTAGCAGGCCGGTGAGCAGCGCGATGTCGCAGAAATAGAGGAAGTTGGTTGGTCCGTAAGCGACCAGATAGGTCGGCACCAGCACGGCACAGAAGGCACTGTAGGCGAGCTTGAACCAGAGCGGAATCCGCGCCTCGTCAGCGTCGTCCGTCGATGTTGCAGCCAGTTCCGATGCTTGCATGGTGATTGCGGGAGGTGCCTGCGATTGCTGAAGTCGCGCGGGAACATCAATTGCGCTTCAACTCGCACGAGAGTGCGGTTTCGCGACCATGTGCGTCAAGCAAGGTGCCCGCGATGTTCGCGCGCAGAGTTAACGGGAGATTGTGGCGCGGAGGTAGCCGACGCGATCCGTCAGCTCGTCTTTACCTTCGACAGGCCCGCGGCTCGCGCGGGTTTCGCCGGTGCGCGATGGTACCGCGCCGTCACGCGCTTCGTCTTCTTCACGTCCGCGGTCGCGTGCGCCACCTTCGCACCGCCGCGGCGAGACGCGTATTCCTGGCCGTCGATCGGGCCGACATGCGGCGGATCGCGATCGAGATAGGGGCGTCCGATTCCATACGTCTTGCCGTTGGCGTCGACCCATTTCCAGAGCTTTTCGGTGGACACCCAGCGCTGCGCGCGATTCTTGCCGTCGACGCTGACGATGTCGGCCGCGAGCCCGTGGCCGTAGCCCCCGCGCAGGCTGCCGCCATGATAGGACCGGTTGCTGGCGGCCTTCAGGCCGCTTGCGATCGACTGCCGGTAGTCATCACGGAATGCGCTGGTGATGCCGGGCGATAGGCCGGCCGCCTCGGCCGCATGCAGCGCATGGAACAGTTTCAGCTTGAAGCTGCGGTCCATGCCACCGATCACATAGTCCATCATCGACTTGCCGGAGCGATCGGCCGCCTTCGGATCCTTCCAGGTAAAATCTTGATCGACGAGCTTCGTGAAGGTCCGGGTGACCATCATTGTCCTGCCCTTGCGCTTGACCGCCACCTTGCGCTGCTCGCGCTCCTTGATCGTGTCCTCCTTGGGCGTGCGCTGATAAAGCGCCCATAGATAGCGATCGATGCACGGTTCGACGACGAGGCATTCGTCGACGATCTCGAACGAACTCACCGCATCCTTGGCGGCTTCCCGGGTCTCGTTCGCGTCGTGCTCCGGCGTGTTCGCGATGTCGGTCTGCACGGAAGGTGTTTCGGGCAACAGCATTTCCGACGGACTTGCCATCGCGACCTGCACCGGCGGTGCGTCAGGCGGCGGGATCTCGGATGGAGCGGCCATTGCGGCTTGCAGCAGGACCGGCGCGTCGGCCGGCAGCATTTCGAAGGAAGCGATGTCCTCGATGACGGGTGCTGCTGCCTTGTTGGCAGCACGCGGATTGGCGGTGACCATGTTCGTGGCCGATACGTTCGCCATCGCCATCTCGATCAGGCGACCGTAGCGATTGCCCGGTGCGGCGGTTTCGGAATGGGAGGAGGCGGGTGCGCTGGTGTCCGCGATGGCTGCGCCGCCGGTGGTTTCGACTGCAGCCGCATCGAAGCTTCCGATCCAGCCGACAACGCAGGCTCCGAGTACGGCCGTCCGGCCCAGGGCGACCGGTACCAGCGAAAGTCGCTGCGTGTTCATCATCTGGGCCTCCGAGGGCTCCCGAAGGAACCTTGTTCAATAGCCAAGCATGCGGACAGGGCTGATTGTTCGAAGGCAGATGTGGCAGTGCAATGGCGCAATTGGCCGGATAGTGACCTTTTCCGGGAACTGTGGCTTGTGGGCAACGTCAGATGGCGCGGCAGGACGACGGGATTGCCAGGCTTGGCTGACATTGAATGTCAATTTCGAAGAGAGGGTGCTTCTCTCGGTGCTGTGCAGCATCAGCGCCGTGGCTCGAAAGTCACTCGATCACGTCGTCGGCCACCAGCAGGAACGCGCGCGCAACGGTCAGACCCAGTTCGCGGGCCGTCCTGAGATTGATCACCAGCTCGAACTTGACCGGCTGCTCGACGGGCAGCTCCGCCGGCTTGGCACCTTTCAGGATCCTGTCGGCATGGGCGGCGGTCTGCCGCGCAAGATCGGACTGGTTCGCGCCATAGGCCATGAGGCCGCCGAAGTCGGCGAATTCCCGGGCGGCTCCCATCGCCGGCAACCGGCTGCTCGCTGCGGCGCCGGCAATGCGCCTGTATTCGCCGAACAGCATCGGGCTCGGCATGACGATGAGCGCCTGGGCGCGAGCGCTCGTCATCGCCTCGAACGCACCGGCGATCTGGTCCGGGCTTGCGGCCGGGACCAGTTGAAGCTGCAATCCCAGCGTCCGGGCTGCGACCTCGATTTCGCTCCGGATACCCGCCATGGTGCGCTCGCTATAGGCGTTGGGGTGCAGCAGCGCCGCCACGCGGGAGAGGCCGGGAACGACCTCCTGCAGCAATTGAAGACGTTTGGCGACCAGCTCCGGTCCGAGGAACGTCGTGCCCGTCACGTTGCCGCCGGGTCGTGCCAGGCTCGCCACAAGCTCGTCGGCAACTGGATCGGCCATGCCGATCACCACAATCGGAATCGTGCTCGTTGCCTGACGCGCCGGCCGTGCCGCGGTCGTGCTGATCGCGACGATGATGTCGGGCTTGCCTCCGACCAACTCGGCCGCCAGCTCGCGCAACCGGTCGGAATTTCCGTTGGCGAACTGGCGCTCCACGACGAGGTTCTTGCCCTCCGTGTAGCCAAGCTCGCTCAACCCCTTCAGGAAGGCGTTGAGCATGTTGAAGGTCGGATCGGGAAGCTCGGAGCGGCCCGGCGACAGAATGCCGATCCGGCGCGGCGGCTCCTGACGCTGTGAGTGCGCCGGCCGCATTGCGGCTGCAAGCAACAGACCGGCCGTGAAGTCCCGCCGCCTCATTGCACAACGCCCCAGACCGCCTCGGCCATATCGGGATCGTAGCAGGTTGTGGCGGCGCGGCGCGCGGAAAAATCGCCGCGGCTTATCACCGATGTCGTCCGTCGGACAAGGCAGGCCCGCCGCTCACCCGACCTTCAACACCTTTACGTAGGTCAGGCCCGAATTGTTGATGTGCGTCACCATCAGCTCGGCAAATGCCTTGATGTCGCCGCGCGAGAACAATTGCACCAGCGTGCGGTGCTCGTCGAACGAGGCCTGGGTCTCGACGTCGATCGGCGAGCTCACATTGGTGCGGAGTGCCGCGACGCGGCCGGAGACGAGCTGGTAGGATTCCTCGAGATAGCGATTGCCGCAATGCGCGAAGAACGCCTCGTGCAGCGCCGTGTCCGCGTGCCCATAGGCGATCCGGTCCTTGGCCGCAAAAGCCTTCGCCATCGAATCCATCGCCGCCTCGATCGCGGCGATCGTACCCTCGCGATCGCGGGCATAGGCAAGCTCGGCGGCCTTTGGCTCGATCACCGTCCTGAAGGAGCAGAGCGCCGTGATGTCCTCGGCGCTCGGCGTGAACACGAAGCTGCCGACCTGCGGCCGGATCACGACCAGCCCCTGCGCCTGCAACAGGCCCATCGCCTCCCGCACCGGGGTGCGGCTGACGCCGAAGGATTGTGCGACCATTTCTTCCGAGATGGCTGCGCCAAGTGCGAACTCGCCGTCGATGATGGCCTCGCGCAGCCGCAGCATCACCCGCTGCGCCAGCGATTTCGGCGAATCGAGCTTCAGCGACTTCATCGGCCCTCCTGCGTCCATTCTAACGGTTTGCAGGGGGCGTGTCGTGCGCACCGAGATCGTCATATCGGTTAGATGACCTTGCCGGGATTGAGCAGATGGTCCGGATCGAGCGCGGCCTTGAGCGTGCGCATCAAGGTGATCTCGGCCTCGCTGCGCGCGTGTCCCAGCCATTGCTTCTTCAGCGTGCCGATGCCGTGCTCGGCGGAGACGCTGCCGCCCATCTCGCGCACCAGGCCGTAGATGATCGCGTCCATCTCGGCTTTCGGCTGTCGCTCGATTGGAAGTCCGGTCACCCAGGATACAAGGTGCAGATTGCCGTCGCCGATATGGCCGTAATAGACGCTCTCGCAGCCGGCGATGCCGTTGGCGAGATCAGCCTTGCAGCGCCTGACGAACTCGTCCATGCGGCCGACGGCAAGGCCGATATCGTAGGCATTGTGCGGACCCAGCACCTGGCCGAATTCGGCGCAGATGTCGCGCACTTCCCAAAAGGCTTTCGCCTGTGCCAGCGATTGCGCGACGGCCGCGTCCGCAAGCAGGCCGCGCTCCATCAGTTCCTCGAGCCAGCTCTGGAAGCGCGGCGCATCGATGGCGTCGTCGGTGCCTTGCGCCTCCACCAGCACATAGAAGCCGTGGCCTGCGCCGACCGGCGGCCGCACGCCGGCGCGCGCGGTGATGATGTCCCAGTAGTCCGGCCACATCACTTCGAAAGCCGACAGCAGCGGACCGAGCCCGCTGCGCGCAGCATCGAGCAGAGCGACTACGGCGGAATAATCCTCGAGCGCACAGAGCGCGGCCATGGTCGAGCGCGGTTTCGGGAACAGGCGGAGCACCACGCGGGTGATGATGCCGAGCGTGCCTTCCGAACCGATGAAGAGATGTTTCAGATCGTAGCCGGCGTTGTTCTTGAGGAGCTTGTTGAGGCTGGTCATGATCGTGCCGTCGGGCAGCACGACTTCGAGGCCGAGCACCAGCTCGCGCGTCATGCCGTAGCGGATCACGCGATTGCCGCCGGCATTGGTGGAGAGATTGCCGCCGATCGCACACGAGCCGCGCGACCCCAGATCCAGCGGGAAGAAGAAGCCGGCCTCGTCCGCCGCCTTCTGGATGGTCTCCAGCGGCGTGCCTGACTTCACGGTCATGGTCGCGGACGCCGGGTCGATCTCCTCGATGCCGACCATCCGCTCCAGCGAGATCGCGACCCAGCCCGGCTCGGGCGCGGCGCCGCGGCACAGGCCGGTCAGGCCGCCCTGCGGGACGAAGGGCAGGCGTGCCTTGCGGCATGTGATGATGGCGTCCGCGACGCCAGCGGCATCAACCGGACGGATCACCGCGCGCGGACGATTGGGCAGGCTCGCGCTCCAATCATTGCAATTGCGCTCGGGCACGTCGGCGTCGACCAGGACGGCCTGCGGGCCCAGCCGGCGTTGCAGGGCGCCGAGCAGGTGCTCGGATCGTTCGGGCAGCGTCATCGCGTCCATGCAGGAACCTTTGGTGGCCGGTCTGGTTGGCAGATCCGATTGCTTTCCTCTTGTATGTAAGGTACATGTGGAAAAGTAAAGGGGCGAAACGCCCCGGGTCGTCCGTAAAATGTCGGTCGATCAGCGACTTAGCGTATTGGCGCGACCTGAGGACGGTGTGATGGCGGAAGCAATTCGTGGATTCTGGGTGGCGTCGGCCACGCCCCTGACGGTTGACGGTCAGGTCGATAACGCCCAGCTCGCCCGGCACGCTCTCCAGCTGTTCGGTAAGGGTGTCGACGGCGTCGTGCTGTTCGGCACGACCGGCGAGGGCACCTCGTTCAATGTCGCCGAGCGCGTCGCGACGGTAGAGGCGCTGCTCAAGGCCGGCGTTGCGGCGCCGCGCATCGGCATCGGCGGCGGTTTTCCGGCGGTCAGCGACGCCATTGCGTTGACCCGTGGCGTGCTGAGCCTCGGCATCAACCACGTGCTGTACCTGCCGCCCTATTTCGATCGCAGCGTCACGCCCGAAGGTATCGAGGACGCGTTTGCCGCGATCATCGACGGCGTCGCCGAGGATCGCTTGCGCGCTTACCTCTATCACATCCCGCAGGTCTCGGGCGTCGCCATTCCGCCGCCGGTCGCAGCGAGCCTGCGCAAGCGCTACGGCAAGATCGTTGCGGGCCTGAAGGATTCCAGCGGCGATTTCCGCCAATTCCAGACGTTCCGTGCCGCCGCCCCCGAGCTCGCGATCACGGTCGGCAATGAAGCCGACATCGCCCGCGCGGTCGCGGCCGGCGGTGCCGGCACGATCTGCGGCATGGCCAACGTCGTGCCCGATCTCGTCAAGGGCATGCTGCGCGGCGCCGATATCGAAGCGCGAATGCAGGCGGCGATCGACGTCGTGATCAAGACGCCGTCATTCCTGCCGACACTGAAAGCCATTCTCGCGGCGCAGACGGGTGATGCCGGCTGGCTGCGCGTGCGTCCGCCGCTGCGACCGCTTTCGGACGGAACGGCATTCAAGCTGAAGCTGGATGAACTGACGAGCCCTGCCATCGCGTGACGGCGCAGGGCATGACCGGAGCCGGATCCATGCGGCGCGACACCTTGATATTTGTCGCCTGGTACTCGTGGGTGGCCGTGCTCCTGGCGACGATGGCCTAATTCTTCTTCGGCTGAGGCGCGGCCGCCTCCTAGCCAACCGCCCCATATTCGTCCAAGAGCTTGAGCCTCGTCATTCGTCCGCCAATTATTCGTCGGCCAAGGCTCTGCACGCCATGACTCTTCCGACCGTCACTCCCGCCGACATCCGCCGCGCGCTGCTGCTCCGTGAGGAGATCGCGCTGCTCGATCTCAGGCACGAGGCTCAATTCGCCACGGGACATCCGCTGTTTGCCGCCAACATGGCTCTGGGGCGGATCGCGCTCGAAGCCGAGGCGCGGCTGCCGCACAAGAACGTGCCGATCACACTGTATGACGACGGCGAAGGACTGGTCGCGCCGGCCGCCGAACGCTTCGCAGCGCTGGGCTACACCAATATCAGCGCGCTCGCCGGCGGGCTCAGGGCCTGGCGCGCGGCCGGTTACGAAGTCTTCGAGGACGTCAATTCCTACGCCAAAGCGTTCGGCGAGCTGGTCGAAGCGCGCCGCCACACGCCATCGTACAGCGCGGACGAGGTCGCCGGCCTGATCGCCGACAAGGCCAACATC
Organism: Bradyrhizobium liaoningense; assembly: GCF_018130955.1. Lineage (GTDB taxonomy): Bacteria > Pseudomonadota > Alphaproteobacteria > Rhizobiales > Xanthobacteraceae > Bradyrhizobium > Bradyrhizobium liaoningense_C. Next base: position 67,022 of record NZ_JAFCJM010000027.1, on the reverse strand, counting down.
GCCATCCTGGATGTCCGTCGTTTCGACGAATACGCCACCATGAACATCCCGGGCTCGGTCAGCGTGCCCGGCGCCGAGCTGGTGTTGCGCGCAGGGAATGCGGCGCCCGATCCCGACACCACGATCATCGTCAACTGCGCCGGCCGTACGCGCTCGATCATCGGCACGCAATCGCTGATCAACGCCGGCGTCCCCAACAAGGTGCGCGCGCTGCGCAACGGGACGATCGGCTGGACGCTCGCCAAACATGCGCTCGATCACGGCTCCGCGCGGCGCGGCGGCATCGGTCCGTTCGACCGCGCCGAGGCCAATGCCCGTGACGTCGCCTACCGTGCCGGTGTCCGCCACATTGGAACGGCCGAGATGCAGGCGCTATCAGCGCAAGGCGGCCGCACGCTCTATCGCTTCGATGTGCGCGACGCGGAGGAGTATGCGCGCGGCCATCTTGCGGGCTTTCGCCATTATGCCGGCGGCCAGCTCGTCCAGGAGATCGACATGGCCGCGCCCGTCCGCGGTGCACGCATCGTGCTCACCGACGACAGGCGCGTCCGCGCCGACATGACGGCATCATGGCTCGCGCAGATGGGCTGGGAGGTCTGTGTCCTCGAAGGCGGCTATGACGGCGCGCTGGAAGTGGGGCGGCCGATCGTCCTGCCCAAGCCCGACCCGGCGCACCGTTACCGGCGTCCGTATGAAGGCACCGACGTCGCCGAGCGCGCGATGCAGGCCTATCTCGATTGGGAATATGGTCTGGTCGAGCAACTCCGCCGCGACGGGACGCATGGATTCTACGTGATCTAAGCCACCGGATGATACCGGTAGCCCCGGCATTTCGCTGCGGTTGCCTTGAGCAGCTTGATGGTGAGGACGTCGAGCATGCGCTTGATCGGCCTTTCGATCCGCGCAAGGACATGGCCAAGGACCTGGGCGAGCGTCGTCATGGGGCGGTTCCGGGCAAAGAGGAAAAATATGCTGTGCAAGTCCTAGCCCGTCCGCGCCCGGAAAACTGTGCGGCGGATCACGTTTGAGCCCGGCCTCTTCGAACCGGCCCTGCCATCTTGTGTCCAAGGCCGAATCGTATTGTGTAGCGCTCGCCTCGCCCTGACGGCGCGGGGCATCGATATGGAGACCCTATGCCAGCCAACGGCCAAAGCCCCGCTCGCGACGCGAAAGTGCTGCTGCTCGAAGGCGTCAACGACAGCGCCGTGGACCTGCTCAGGGGCGCCGGGTTTGCCAATGTCGAGCGGCTGACCAAGGCGCTCGATGGCGAGGCGCTGCAGCAGGCCATGCGCGGCGTTTCGCTGCTCGGCATCCGCTCCCGCACCCAGCTCACGGCGGAGGTCCTCGCGGTCGCCGACCAGCTGCTTGCGGTCGGTTGCTTCAGCGTCGGCACCAACCAGGTCGATCTGGCGGCCGCGCGCAAGCGCGGCATTCCCGTGTTCAATGCGCCGTTCTCTAACACCAGGAGCGTGGCCGAACTCGTGATCGGCGAGATCGTGATGCTGCTGCGCCGGATTTTTCCGCGCTCGGTCGAGGCGCATGAGGGCGGATGGGACAAGTCGGCCACCGGCAGCCGCGAGGTGCGCGGCCGCACGCTCGGCATCATCGGCTACGGCAATATCGGCTCGCAGCTCTCCACGCTCGCCGAAGCCATGGGCATGCGCGTGATCTATTTCGACCGCACCGACAAGCTGCGCCATGGCAATACCGAGCCTGTCGAGAAGCTCGAGGAACTCCTGGCGCAGAGCGACGTGGTCAGCCTGCACGTGCCCGAGACGCCGGCGACCGCGGGCATGATCGGCGAGAAGGAATTGCGGGCGATGAAGCCGGGCTCGTTCCTGATCAACAACAGCCGCGGCACGGTGGTCGATCTCGACGCCTTGGCAGGCGCTCTGCGCGATGGTCACATCGCCGGTGCTGCCATCGACGTGTTCCCGGTCGAGCCGTCGTCGAACTCCGATCGCTTCAAGAGCCCCGTGCAGGGCCTGGAGAACGTGATCCTGACACCGCATATCGGCGGCTCCACGGAGGAGGCGCAGGAGCGGATCGGCGGCGAGGTCGCGCGCAAGCTCGTCGATTATTTCGTCACCGGCTCCACCATGGGTGCGGTGAATTTCCCCGAGGTGCAGTTGCATCTGCGCCCCACCGGCGTCCGCTTCAGCCACGTCCATCGCAACGTACCGGGCATGCTGCGGCGGCTGAACGAGGTGTTCCTGCAACGCGACATCAACATCGCCGCGCAATATCTCGAGACCGATGGCGATCTCGGCTATGTCGTGCTCGATGCCGATCTGATGGGGCAGGACGCTCAGGCACTCCTTCAGCAGATCCGTGCCCTCGACGGCACCATCGGCGCGCGGCTGATATTCGAGCACTAGCACGCGACCATCACAACGGCGTGACGGCAGGCGGCTGTTGCGTTCACCGGTCTAGAGCCTCTACACTCGTCCAGGTCGTAAAGAGGCGAGAATATATCTCGTCAAGTTGCGTGAGTGTAGGCCATGGCTCGCGATCCCGTCCTCATCGATCTCGCGCTTCAGGGCGGCGGCTCGCATGGCGCCTTCACCTGGGGCGTACTCGACCGGCTGCTCGAAGAACAATGGCTCGAGATCGCCGCGATCTCCGGAACCTCGGCGGGTGCGATGAACGCCGCGGTGCTGGCCGACGGATGGACGGCGGGCGGCGCTGAGGGTGCGCGCGAGGCGCTCGACAAATACTGGCGCCGCGTCTCGCGTGCCGCAGCCTTCAGTCCGCTGCAGCGCTCGCCGCTCGACCGGCTGATGGGTCGCTGGACGCTCGACACCTCGCCCGCCTACATCTTCACCGACCTGATGTCGCGGCTGTTGTCGCCCTACGACCTCAATCCGACCGGCTACAATCCGTTGCGCCAGGTGCTGGCCGAGAGCATCGATTTCGAACGCCTGGCGCGTTCGCCGATCAAGTTGTTCATCACGGCGACGCGAGTACGGACCGGTCGCGGACGCATCTTCCGCAATGCCGAGATCACGGCCGACGTGCTGCTGGCATCTGCCTGCCTGCCGACCATGTTCCGCGCGATCGAGATCGACGGCGAGCCCTATTGGGACGGCGGCTTCGCGGGCAACCCGACCATCACGCCGCTCATTCGCGAGAGCGACGCACACGACACTATACTGGTGCAGATCAATCCGACCGAGCGCACCGACGAGCCGCGCACGGCGGCCGACATTCTCAACCGGCTCAACGAGATCTCCTTCAATTCGCCATTGATGAAGGAGTTGCGCATGATCGCGCTGCTGCGCCAGGCGGCCGACCCCGGAAGCGGCGAGGGCGCGCGCTGGGCCAAAATGCGCACCCACCGCGTCAAGAGCGACATGCTGGCGAAATTCGGCGCCTCCTCCAAGCTCAATGCGGAATGGGAATTCGTCTCGATGCTCCGCAACGAGGGACGGCTGGCGGCCGGTGAATTTCTCGACCATCACGGAGCTGACATCGGCAAGCGCACCACTGCCGATCTCGACGTGCTGCTTGCGGAGTGCTGAGCCATGGGCCTGCTCGGCATTCTCATTGGGCTCGCTCTCCTCGTCCTGTTCGCCTTCCGCGGCTGGAGCGTCCTGCTGCTCGCGCCGTTCGCGGCGTTGGTCGCCGCGCTGTTCGGCGGCGAACCGCTGCTTGCGCACCTCACCCAGGTCTTCATGGCGAGCGCTGCCGGATTCCTCGCGCAGTTTTTCCCAATCTTCCTGTTGGGGGCCGTGTTCGGCAAGCTGATGGACGACAGCGGCGCCGTCAGGTCCGCGGCGGGATTCATGGCACAGCGTCTCGGCGAGCGGCGGGTGATTCTCGCGGTCGTGCTGGCGGGTGCGCTCGTCACCTATGGCGGCGTCAGCCTGTTCGTCGCGTTCTTCGTCATCGTGCCGATGGCACAGTCGCTGTTCCGCCAGGCCGGCATCCCGCGCCGGCTGATTCCGGCGGCGATCGTGCTGGGCACGTCGACCTTCACCATGTCGGCCCTGCCGGGGACGCCGTCGATCCAGAACGCCATCCCGATGCCGTTCTTCGGCACGACGCCCTTTGCGGCGCCGGGGCTCGGCATCATCGCTTCCCTCATCATGCTCGGCGTCGGACTATGGTGGCTGCAGCGCGCCGAGACGGCCGCCCGCCGCGCCGGCGAAAATTATGGCGACGAGACGCACGGTGCGGCCGAACGCGCGGCCGACGACGAACTGGTGCGCGAACGCGCGACGACGGCGCGCGAGTTCGATCCCGCGGAGATCCGGCACGGACGTCGCAGCGATGCGCCGGCTCCGGTGGTGAATGCGATCTCGCCTCTCGCCGTCGTCGTCATCGTCAATCTCGTGATGTCGCTGCTGGTGCTGCCGCGGCTCGACGTCTCCTATCTTGCCGAGCAGCGTTTTGGCGCCACGTCGCTGGCTGCGGTTGCAGGCGTTTGGTCGGTCGCGGTGGCGCTTGCTGCGGCGATCGTCGCCACGATCGTGCTCAACTGGACGCGGCTTGCCTCGCTGCGGCAGACCATGGATGCGGGTGCCAATGCATCAGTCCTGCCCGCGCTCAGCGTCGCAAGCCTGGTCGGATTCGGTGCCGTCATCGCCGCGCTGCCGGCCTTTGCGACGGTGCGCGACTGGGTGCTGTCCATCGAAGGCGGGCCGCTCGTGTCGCTCGCGGTCGCGACCAACATCCTGGCCGCGCTCACCGGCTCGGCCTCCGGCGGCCTGACGATCGCGCTCGATGCGCTCGGCCAGACCTATGTGGAAGTCGCCTCGCGGACCGGCATCGAGCTTGCGCTGATGCATCGCGTAGCGGTGATCGGCTCGGGCACGCTCGATATCCTGCCGCACAATGGTGCGGTGGTCAGCCTGCTCTCGATCTGCGGATTGACGCACCGCGAAAGCTATTTCGACATCGTCATGGTTGGAATCGTCACCTCACTTCTGGCCCTGCTTGTCGTCATCGCGCTGGGCAGCGCACTGGGATCGTTCTGATTTGTTCGGGATCGTGCCGGCGATTGACGGGCGGGCGATGGTTGCATTGAATGCGCGCCTGTTGAACGACAAGAGAGCCCGGGAGAAACGATGGCCCGCTATCAAACGACATTTCACGTATACGCCGCGAACCTGCTGCTGGCATTCGTCACCGCGGGTGTTGCGGCCGCGGCGACGCTGGCCGAGGATGCCGATACCGTGTGCAAGGGCCTTGTCGGCGGCACGGATGCGGTGAAGGTCGATTCGGCCGCTTTCCTTGGGGCGTCGCAACTGGCTGTCGCCGAGCGCGGGCCGACGCCCGCGAGCCGCATCACGCCGGCGAATCCGGCCTTCTGCAAGGTGCTCGGCCACATCGAACCGACCGATCCGAAGGCACCGCCGATCAAGTTTCAAGTGAATCTGCCGGTCGAGTGGAACGGCCGCTCGGTGCAATATGGCGGTGGCGGTTTTAACGGCGTGCTGATCACGGGCCTCGCACTGCCGCCCGCCGCTCCCTTCGACAAGCCGTCGCCGCTGGCGCGTGGTTTCGTCACCTACGGCACCGATTCCGGCCATGAGACCAAGCCAGGCGAACCGCCGCAACTGTTCGCGCTCAGCGACGAAGCCTTCGAGAATTTTGCGCACCGCTCCTACAAGAAGGTGCGCGACGTCGCGGTCGGCCTGATGGAGCGCGCCTACGGCAAGAAGCCGGAGAAGATGTACTTCATGGGCTCGTCCGAAGGCGGCCGCGAAGGCCTCACCATGGCGCAGCGTTATCCCGATGACTTCGACGGCATCTTCTCACGCGTGCCCGTCATCAACTGGGTCGGCCTGCAGCATGCCGGCACGCGCTCGGGCCTTGCGACGATGGGTGAGGGCTGGATCCGTCCGGCCCAGGTGAAACTGGTCGGCGATGCCGTGCGGGCGGCCTGCGACAAGGCCGACGGCTCGCACGATGCGCTGGTGCAGGACCCCGTCGGCTGCAAGGCGGCGTTCAAGGTGGAGGCGCTGCGTTGCAAGGACAGCCAGAGCGGCGATCAGTGCCTGACCGATCCGCAAGTCAAGGCGATCCAGACGCTGCATGGCGTCTACAAATTCCCGTTCCCGCTCGCCAACGGCCTCGACGATTATCCGGGCTGGGGCGTCTCGGGTGAGGACACCGCGTCGTTCGGGCCCACCGGCGGCTGGACCTCCTGGTGGCTCGGCAAGGCGGCGCCGGCGCAGCCTCCGGTGTCGGAGAACGGCATCGCCTGGATCTACGGCGCCGGCGGCATCCAATATGTGTTCGCGCGCGATCCCAAGCTCGACGTCACCACCTACAAGGTGGAGGACCACAAGGCCCGGGTGATGGAGGTCTCGAACCTGATGGATTCGACCAATCCCGACCTCAGCCGCTTTCGCGAGCGCAAGGGCAAGCTGATCGTCCTGGAGCACATGGCCGACTATGCGCAGAGCCCCTACGCCGGCATCCGCTATTTCGAGAATGTCGAGCGCCTGATGGGCACGGCGACAGTGGCGCAGTTCGCGCGGCTCTACACCGCACCCGGCGTCGACCACGTCGGCTCGGGTGCCCCCGCCAATGTCGACATGCTCAGCGTCCTGGTCGACTGGGTCGAAAAGGACAACGCGCCCGGCGATCTCGAAGTCACCGAGCAGAAGGTCGAAGCGCCGGCCTTCCCGGTCGTCCGCTCGCTGCCTCTGTGCCGCTGGCCGGCCTGGCCGCACTTCAAGGCGGGCTCGGTGACGGACGCCTCGAGCTATTTCTGCGCGCAGTGAGGCGGGTGCAAACCCCGCGAGGCCGCCGCGCTGGCGGCCTCGCGCTGCTGCCGTGAAAGTCAGGCCGCCTTGACCTCGATCTTCTTGGCAGGCTTTTGCGCTTCCGCGGTCTTTGGCAGCGTCACCTTGAGCACGCCGTTCTTGAACGCCGCCTCGATCTTGTCGGCCTCGACGTTCTCAGGCAGGCCGAAGGTACGCTCGAACGAGCCGTAGCGGCGTTCTGAGACGTGATAGCCCTTCTGTGTCTCCTCCGTCTCCACCTTCTTCTCACCTTTGATGGTGAGCGCGCCATTGGCGACGTTCACCTCGATGTTCTTCTCGTCCATCCCGGGCAGTTCGGCCGTGATCTCGTAGGCCTTGTCGGTTTCGGCGACGTCGACGGCCGGCGCGCTCACCAGCTTCTGCGCCAGGCTGCGCTCGAAGCCGGCGAGCGAACGGAACGGTCTGCGCCAGAAATCGTCGGTGCCGAAATCCTCGAACAGGCGGTCGACCTCCTTGCGGAGCGTCTCGAACGGCCGCCAGGCTTCGCCCGCGAAGGCGGGCTCGTTGGCTTTCTTGGTGACGGGGAGCTTGGTTTCATTGGCCATGATCTCTCTCCTTGAGATTGGAACATGTTCAATGTCACAAGCCTCCACCGGAGTTTGGATTGCGTCGTTGATCTCACTCAAATTCGGCAGCCGCAACCGTCGCGATCACGTGAGAACGCCTGTCCCGTGTTGGGTAAACACCACGGACTTATCCACATGATCCATCGCGCGCTAGTGTGCTGCTCCGCCGGTGCCCTTCACGCGTCGCGTCAGCAGCACCGCAAGCGCGGCAAGCACCAGCATCACGCCAATCACCGCAAACGTGTCGGAAAATCCCATCACCAGCGCCTGGCGCTTGATCGTCTTGCCGAGCGCGATGATCGCCTGCTCGCGCGCTGCGTTGGGGTCGGGCACGCCATGCGCCGTGAAATAGTTGGTCAGTTGCGCGATGCGTCCGCGAACCTCTTCGCGGCCGAGGGTGATGGAATGGCCGATGATGTTGGAGTGGAACTGTTCGCGCTTGGTGACGATGGTCGCAAGCACCGCGGTGCCGATGGCGCCGCCGAGGTTGCGCATCATGTTGGAGATGCCGGAGGCTGCGGCCGCGTCCTGCGGCGCGACGCTACCGAGGCTGAGCGCTGAAAGCGGCGCCAGCGTCAGCGCCTGGCCCACCGCGCGCACGATGTTGGGAACGAGGAACTGGTCGCCGGAATAATCCAGCGACATCTCGATGTTCATGAAGGAACTCGTGGCGAACAAGAGCAGGCCGATGGTTGCGATGTAACGGGCATCGAACCGCTGCATCAGTTTTGGCACCAGCGGGATCAGCAGGAGTTGCGGCAGGCCGGTCCATGCCAGCACATTGCCGATCTGCTCGGCATTGTAGCCCTGCACCTGGCCGAGATAGGCGGGCAGCAGATAGACCGAGCCGAACAGCGCGAAGCCGAGGAATACGGCGGCAATCGTGCCGATGCCGAAATTCCACTGTCTCAACAGCCGCAATTGCAGCAACGGCTTCTCGACCACGAGCTCGTTATAGACAAAGAGCGAAAGGCTGACCGCGGCGACAATGGCGAGCCGTACGATGAAGGGCGAACCAAACCAGTCGTCCTTGTTGCCTTCTTCCAGCACGGCCTGCAGCGAGGCGAGGCCGATCGCCATGGTCGCAATGCCGAACCAGTCGCCCTCGCGCAGCAGTGAAAGCTGCATGGGCTGCCGCTCCAGCGCGAAGAACAGCGTGGTCACCATGACAGCGGTAGGCACGACGTTGACGAAGAAGATGGTCTGCCAGCCATAGGTCTCGGTGAGGTAGCCGCCGATGGTCGGGCCGATTGCGGGCGCGAAGGTGACGGCGAGCGAGAACATCGCCAGCCCGATCGGTTGCTGGCCCTTCGGTAGTTTTGTGAAGACAAGCGTGAAGGCCATCGGGATCAGCACGCCACCGAAAAAGCCCTGGAAACCGCGCATCGCGATCATCGAGGCCAGATCGACGGTGAAGGCGCAGGCCACCGAGAAGACCGCAAACAGCGTCGCAAAACTCAGGATGATTCTGCGGAAGGAGAACACCCGCGACAAATAGTCGGTGAGCGGGATGACGATGATCTCGCCGATCAGGTACGACGTCGAGATCCAGGAGCCGTTGTCGACGCCGGTGCCGATGCCGCCCTCGATGTTGAGCAGCGAAGCGTTGGTGATCTGGATGTTCAGGATCGCCATGAAGGCGCCGATCATCGCCGCGAACACGGCGATCCAGATCGTGGCACTGGCGCGGTTGGGATCGGCGACTGCGCGATCAGGCGTCGCGGCCGCTGCTGATGGTGCGGGCGTCGAGATTGAGAGGCTGCTGCTTGACATGGCACGACCCTCCCGAGGTCAGTTTTGCCTTTGAAGCTGTGGACACATGCGTCGCGGGCGCGGTTGACCGCGTCGCGATGGTTGGGATGACCGACATGCCCGGCCGCAGCGCGATCGCCGGCGTGGCGTCGAGCGCGATCTTCACGGGAATGCGCTGCACGATCTTGGTGAAATTGCCGGTGGCGTTGTCGGGCGGCAGCAGCGCGAACTCCTGGCCGCTGGCGGGCGCGATGGAATCGACGTGGCCATGCATGACCTGGCCCGGGAACATGTCGACCTCGATATCGACTATCTGTCCCGCGCGCACGCCGGTGAGCTGCGTCTCCTTGAAATTCGCCACCACATAGGCGCCATCGGCCGGGACGATCGACATCAATTGTGTTCCGGCCTGCACGAACTGGCCGGCGCGAAGGGTGCGGTTGCCGACCACGCCGTCGATCGGTGAGACGATGGTGGTGTAGCCGAGATTGAGCTCGGCCTGGTGCTGCACGGCTTCGGCGCGCGCCAGCGCCGCTTTGGCCTGCACGATCTCGGCCTTGAGCAGGTCGACCTGCTTCTGGCTCGAAGCGAGGTTGGCGGTGTCGCGCGCGAGCGCCGCCTGTGTGGAGGCAATGCGCGATTGCGCCTGCTGTGCGTTCTGCACGCTGCCTGAGCCGCTTGCGGCGAGATCGGTGTAGCGCTTGTTGTCCTGGGCGGCGAAGGTCACTGCGGCCTGGTCGACGTCGAGCGTTGCCTGCGCGGCCTTGATGACCGCCTGCTGGACGTCGATCTGCGCTTCCTTGCTGGCGATGGTCGCGTTGGCGGCCTCGACGTCGGCGCGAGCCTGGTCGAGCGCGACCCTGAAGTCGCGGTCGTCGACCCTCGCCAGCACCTGGCCCGCCTTCACCTGCTCGTTATCGGCGACCAGCACCTGGTTGAGATAGCCCGAGACCTTCGGTGCGATGGTGGTGTTGTCGGCCTTCACATAGGCGTCATCGGTGGAGACGAGGTAGCGGCCGACGGTCCAGTAGTTCCAGCCGAACCAGCTTGCGCCGGCCAGCGCCGCGACTGCCGCACCGGCAAGCAAGAGCTTGCGCAGGTTGAGCTTTTTGCTGCGAGCCGGGGCTAGCACCGCGGCCGGCAATAGATCCTCCGGGGTATCCGCGGGCACGGATGGCTCGATCTTGAACGAAGTGGTGTGGACGGTCATGGCCGGCTCCCTGAATTAGGAAACTTGACGATTTCCAAAATAGGGCTAACTTCAGAACTGTCAATGGAATGACAGGCATCATGTAACGGCATGGCTCAGGAAAAATCTTCCACGGAAACCCGCCCCCGCGGACGGCCGCAACTGCGCAGCGACGAGGAGACGCGCAAGATCGTCTTCGACATCGCGCGGCACGCTTTTGCCGCCAACGGTTTTGCCGCGACCAGCACCGAAGAACTGGCGCGCGGCGCCGGCATCTCGACCAAGACCCTGTATCGGCTGTTTCCGAACAAGGCCGCGCTGTTCGAGGCCATGGTGGCCGATCGGCTCGACCGCGAACTCTCCGACGTGCAGCTGCGCGGCATCGACCATACCGACATCGAGGAGGGACTTCGTGCGGCATTGCTCGCCTGCGCCGACATCGCGCTCGATCCCGACGTGGTGGCGCTCCAGCGCATCGTGCTGCAGGAATCCGCCGGTTTTCCCGATCTCGCCGCCGCGTTCTATCGCAACGGCATCGCCCGCACGCTGGCTGCGCTGGCGCGCTGGCTGCGCGTCCAGGTCAAGCGCGAGCGCATCAGGCTCGACAATGCCGAGGAGGCCGCCGGGATGCTGATCGGCATGGTCGCCTCCGCGCCGCAGCGCGCGGCGATCTATGGCGGTGTTCCGCTGCCGTCACGCAGGGAGATCGAGCGGCGCGTCCGAACGGTGGCGGCGCTGTTTCTCGACGGCTGCCGCGTCACGCCTGCGTGAACGTCATCGGGGGTGGACAAGCCCGTCCTGTCAGGCTATCTATTTCGCATGCGAAATAAATCGACCGCGGCGTGAGCGCGGCAAAACACCATCGGTTGATCTATCTGCTCAGCGTCGCGCAGCGGCGGCTGCAGCGCTGGATGGCGGCCCAGCCGACGAGCGAGGTGACGCCGGCGCAGGCGGGTTTGCTGTTCATCCTCGGCAGGCAGGACGGCATCCTGATGGGCGAGGCGGGCGCTGCGCTCGATCTCGGGCCTGCAGGCATTTCCGGCCTTGTCGACCGGATGACCGCCGCGCGTCTCGTCGATCGGCGCGCCGATCGCGAGGACGGCCGCGCCTTCCGCATCTGGCTCACGGCCAAGGGCCGTGCGGCGTTGACGCAGGCAAAGACGGCCGCGGCGGAGGTCAATGCGGCGCTGACAGACGGATTTACGGCTGATGAGATCGACATCGTCGCGCGCTGGCTGACGAGCATTCAAACCAAGTTTCCAAGAGAATTTTCAAGAGACGACGATTGAAGAGGAGTTTTGCAATGACCGACCATGTCCGGATCGAGAACACCGCCGGAATCCTGACCCTGACGCTCGCGCGTCCCGACAAGAAGAACGCGTTGACGGACGCGATGTACGGCAAGCTCGCCGACACGATCGAATCCACCGAGTTCGATCCGTCGGTGCGCGTGCTGTTGATCCGGGGCGAGGGCGACATGTTCACCGCTGGCAACGACGTCGGTGAGTTCGCGGCCGTGGCGACCGGCAAGTCTGAAGGCAGCCGCAACGTCATCCGCTTCATCCAGTCGCTGGCGCGCTGCACGCGGCCGCTGGTCGCGGCCGTGCAGGGCCGCGCGGTCGGCGTCGGCACCACCATGCTCCTGCACTGCGACCTCGTCGTGCTCGCCGATAATGCGCAGCTCTCGACGCCGTTCGTCAGTCTCGCGCTGGTGCCGGAGGCCGCCTCGAGTCTCCTTATGCCGACGCGGATCGGACACGCCCGCGCCTACGAGATGTTCGCGCTCGGCGAAACCGTGCCGGCCAAGACGGCCCTCGAATGGGGCCTCGCCAACCGGGTCGTACCGCTGGACAAGCTCGATGCGGAAGCGACCGCGCTCGCGACCCGCCTTGCCAGGCAACCCGCCGGCGCGCTGGTCGCCACAAAGCGCCTGATGCGCAATGGCGAGGCGCTGGTCGCGCAGATGACCGCCGAGGGCGAGCAGTTCGCCCAGCGCCTGCGCACCGCCGAGGCGCGCGAGGCGTTCATGGCCTTCGCCGAGCGACGGGCGCCGGATTTCACCAAGGTCGCCTGACCGGCTGTTCGGAGCGGCGACAGGCCGGTCGGGATATTCGTTCGTCCCGGCCGCTTGAACGCGGTCATCTTCGCATGCGACAAATTGGCATCCAGTTTGGGTAGGCCAATGTCGCTGTTCCGGATGACGGGTTTGATCGTGGTGGCCGCACTGGCGGCCACGGTGAACCAGGCTGGCGCGCGCGAGGTGAAATGCCTCGGCGAAACCGACCGCCCGCTCGGCGAGCAGATTTCCACCTGCACCAAGGCGATCGATGCCGGCGCCTTCACAGGCAGGGATCTCGCGGTTGCTCTGTTCAACCGCGGCGTCGCCCGTTCGATGAGCGGCGACCTCGATCGTGCACGCGGGGATTTCGACCAGTCGATTCTCACCGATCCCACCTTCGGCTCGGCCTTCAACGGCCGCGGCAATCTCTTTCGGCTGAAGGGCGACCTCGATCATGCGCTGGCGGACTTCAAGCAGGCCGTTCGCCTCGATCCCACGGATGCCGAAGCGGTCAACAATCGCGGCACGATCCACCTGATGCATGGCGATCCCGATCAGGCGCTCGCCGACTACGAGACGGCGATCCGGCTCAATCCCAAATACGCCATGGCGATCGCCAACCGCGGCAAGGCCTATCAAGCGAAGGGCGATCTCGATCACGCGCTTGCCGACTATGACGAAGCCATTCGGATCGATCCGGCCTATGGCAGTGCCTATGAGAGCCGCGGCAGCGTCTACGGCGCCAGGGGCGATCAAGACCGTGCCATTGCCGACTACAACGAGGCCATTCGCATCAATCCAAGATCGTCCCACGCCTTCTACAATCGCGGCAGCGCCTTCATGATGAAGCGTGAGCCGGACCGTGCAATCCCCGACTTCGACGAGGCTATCCGGTTTAGTCCCGGCGACGTGGTCAGCCTGACCAACCGTGGCCTCGCCTACCAGATCAAGGGGAATCTCGATCGCAGCATTGCGGACTACAGCGAAGCGCTCCGTCTTGATCCCGATCAGGTCCACGCGCTGAACAACCGCGGCCTCGCGTATCGCGACAAGGGCGATCTTGATCGTGCGATTGCCGACTTCGACGAGGCGATCCGACGCGAGCCGGAATTCGTCAAGGCCTATTACGGCCGTGGTCGCGTCCTCCAGGACAAGCACGATCTCGATCGCGCCATTGCGGATTATGACAAGGCGCTCCAGTTGTTGCCGACCTATGCGCTCGCACTCCATTGGCGCGGCATGGCCAAGCGGGAGAAGGGTGATGTGGCCGGCGGTGACGCCGATATCGCCGCGGCGAAGAAGCTCGAGCCAAGTCGACACTAGGCTGCAGCCCGGATACGCCGGGTCGCGGCAAATTTGATTAAACCTTAACGGAACATTGGCAGGTGCCCGGCACAGTAGCCCCTCGAAAATGGGTCTTCTGCCGATGTCGATGTTTAAGAAATCAGTAAGCAATCTCCTGCTGGTGCTGATGGCCCTTCTGGCCGCGGGCGCGCTCATCAGCACCGCGGTCCAGATGGTCGGGGCTTTTGGCCGCTACCATGACAGTCTGGAGACCGGACGGCTGGCAGCCGCCGACAAGGCGATCTTCCAGGGGGTGCTGTCGCTGCGCACCAATCGCGGCGATGCGCAGAGCGCGCTGCTCGGCGAGGACGATCCACACGCCAAGCTCAGCGCCGCCGAAAAGGCCGAGCAGGCCGGGTTTGAGGCCATTGCGGCTGCGATGGGCACGGTCGAATTCGCGCGCCGCGATGAGCTTGCGACCGCGCTGAAGCAGCGCTGGAGCGAGGCCGCGCCGCAGTTCACCCTGTTCTACGACGAGGCCAAGCGTCCCCGCGCCGAGCGCAAGATTGACCGCACCGGCGCCTGGTACGACGCCGTCACCAAGGTGATTGAGACAGCGAACCTGGCGTCGACCGCCGTCTCCAATCGCGCCTGGATGAACGATCCCTTCATTGCCCGGATGATCCAGGTCCGCCGCCTGGCCTGGCAGGTGCGCGACCGTTACGGCATCCAGTGCTCGGCGCTGCGCCCGAACGTCAATACCAGCAAGCCGCTCGACGAGACCCAGAAGCAGGCACTCGCGAACTGGAACGGCATCGTCACCGCCGGCTGGACCGGCATGGACGAGCTTCTGGCGGCGCCCGACGTCGCCGCGGACCTCGCCTCCAGGGCCAAGGAGGCGCGCGCCAAGACGGACGGCGTGCTCAAGCAGATCGGTCAGGTGACGAAGGACCTTGATGGTAGCGGCCGTCCCGCGATGCCGGCCTCGGAATGGAACGCGCTGTGCCAGTCGCCCTTCGCGCAGATCGTGGCCGTCGCCACCACAGCGCTGGACCAGTCGATCTCGCGCGCCGAGGCGGTGCAGGAGAAGGCACTGACCAATCTCATCGTGCAGTCGCTCGGCTTTCTCCTCGCTTTGGCGGTGACGCTGGCCGGCGTGTTCGTGGTGCGCAACCGCCTGATGAAGCCGGTCCAGTCGCTCATGGGCGCGATCGCGCGCATCGGCGCGCGCGATTATGTGACGCCGGTCCCACAAACAAGGTATCCCGACGAGTTCGGCACGATGGCCGCGGCGCTCGAAGGCCTGCGCGACAGTGCGGCGACGGCGGAGCGGCTGGGACGGGAGCGCGAATCGCAGCAGGCGCTCCAGCTTGCGCGGTCAGGCTCGGTCGACACCGCCTGCCGCGAGTTCGACGACACCGTGAAGGCGGTGATCCAGAGCGTCGCCGCCTCCGCCAGGGAGCTCGATGCCACCGCAACCGGGGTCCGCTCGCTGGTGTCGGAATCGAGCAGCCAGACCGCGGCAGTGTCCGCCGCGGCCGAACACGCCACCAACAATCTCGAGACCATCGCGGCTGCCACCGAAGAGCTCTCGGCCTCCGTCGGCGAAATCTCGGCCCAGGTGCAGGCCAGCGCCCGCGAGGCGCGCGAGGCGGTCGCCCAGGCCGAACAGACCAACGCAACGGTCGAGATCCTCGACCACACTGCGGCGCGTATCAGCGAGGTCGTGAAGATGATCAATGCCATCGCGGGGCAGACCAACCTGTTGGCGCTGAACGCCACCATCGAGGCGGCGCGTGCCGGCGAGGCCGGCCGCGGATTTGCCGTGGTCGCGGGCGAGGTCAAGAACCTCGCCGCGCAGACCGCGAACGCGACCGAGGACATCACGCGCCAGGTTGCCGAAATCCAGGCCGCCACGGGGCAGGCGGTCGCCGCCATCCGCTCGATCGGCGGTTCCATCGGCGGCATCGACGAGAAGATGACGGCGATCGCCGCCGCTGTGGAAGAGCAGCGCGCGGCCACCACCGAGATCTCGCGCAACTTCCAGCAGGCGGCCCAGGGCACCCGCGAGGTGACCGACACCATCGGCAGCGTCGCGAGCCTCAACCGCGAGACCGGCAATGCCGGCACCGTGCTGTTCGAATCCGTGAAGAAGATGTCCGACGACGCCGACCGCCTGCGCGTCGCCGTCGAAGGCTTTTTGGGAACGGTCCGCGCGGCTTAATCGATCACCTCAGACACCTCAAATTTTGCCGCGGTGCGGTCGGCATTGCCGCTGTGCCCGTGACGGTGCTACTGCATTCGCACTTTAGTGCCGTTCCGGAGAGTTCGATGTCGCAAGCCAAGGCCCAACGTCCGTACCGGGGTGTGTTCCCCGTCGCCCCCACGATTTTCAATGCGCAAGGCGAGCTCGACCTCGACGGCCAGCGCCGCTGCATCGATTTCATGATCGATGCCGGCTCGCACGGCATCTGCATTCTCGCAAACTTCTCCGAGCAATTCGTGCTCACCGATGCCGAGCGCGAAGCCG
Organism: Bradyrhizobium liaoningense; assembly: GCF_018130955.1. Classification (GTDB taxonomy): domain Bacteria; phylum Pseudomonadota; class Alphaproteobacteria; order Rhizobiales; family Xanthobacteraceae; genus Bradyrhizobium; species Bradyrhizobium liaoningense_C. Next base: position 50,866 of record NZ_JAFCJM010000027.1, on the reverse strand, counting down.
TGATGCATGCCGTGCTCGAGCACGTTGCCGGCCGCGTTCCCGTCATTGTCACCACCACGCATTTCTCATCGGCCGTCTGCGCCGCGCGCAGCAGGCAGGCCGAGGCCGCCGGCGCCGCCATGGTGATGGTGATGCCGCCCTATCACGGCGCGACTTTCCGCGTGCCCGAGAAGGGCATCGTCGAATTCTTCAAGGTGCTGTCGGACGCGATCAATATCCCGATCATGATCCAGGATGCGCCCGTCGCCGGCACGCCGCTGTCGGTCGACCTGCTCGCGCGGCTGTCGCGGGAGTTATCGAACGTCCGCTATTTCAAGATCGAGGTTCCCGGCGCCGCCGCAAAACTCCGGAGCCTGATCGAGGCCGGCGGCAAGGACATCGAAGGTCCCTGGGACGGCGAGGAGGCGATCACGCTGATGGCCGATCTCGACGCCGGTGCCACGGGTGCGATGACCGGGGGCGGCTATCCCGACGGCATCCGCCAGATCATCGATCCCTATTTCGCCGGCAAGCGCGAGGAAGCCAAGGCTGCCTATGAGCGCTGGCTGCCGCTGATCAACTACGAGAACCGGCAATGCGGGCTGATCGCCTGCAAGGTGCTGATGCAGGCCGGCGGCGTGATCAAGTCGGACGCCGTGCGCCACCCCCTTCAGCCGCTGCATCCGGCGACGCGTGCCGGCTTGCTCGAACTCGCGAAAGAGCGCGACGCGATGGCGTTGCGGTGGGGGAAATAACGACGGAGCCGTCGTCCCGGACAAGCGCGCGGAGCAGCGCGCCGATCCGGGACCCCCGCGCGAGCGCTTGCGCTCGTCGCGATAACCACAGGGAGGAGTTTGGCGAAGACTCGCTGTTAGTGGCTTTACGCCGCAACTGCTCCCTGGGGTAATGGGTCCTGGTTTCGCCAGGACGACAGGTAGATTGTGACAGTGTAGCGTCAATCTCCCCACGTCGTGTGTCTCCGCCGGCCTTCGCCAAGGCGATACCGGGGGCGATGCGGCGCATTGGCCGGTATCGCGCGTTCGCGCGATGACGTATTGTGTGCGCGCCAGCCACGCCTGTGGAGCACCTCAAAACATCAAGTCATCAGCTATTCATTGCGCCGGTTATCCCGAACCAGGTTGGCGCTTGCCGACGCAAACTCGGAGGCAATGCCATGACAATGAGGCCAGATCCGACCTTCCACGCATCGCCCAAGCTTGCGATGGAGGCGCCGCCCGAAGATTTCGCCTACACGCTGCTGCTCAGCCCGGATTTCGCGAAGCCTGATGCGCTCGCGGTGATCGACGCCAAGCCGGGGTCGCCGACCTATAGCCGGATCGTCCATACCGTGACGATGCCCAACAAGGGCGACGAGTTTCATCATTTCGGCTGGAACGCCTGCTCATCGGCCTTGTCCCCGCTCGCCGGTCACGCCTTCATCGAGCGGCGCTATCTCATCATCCCGGGCTTACGCTCCTCACGCATCTACATCATCGATACCAAGCCCGATCCGACCAAGGCGAGAATTCACAAGATCATCGAGCCGGAGGAAGTGTTCAAGAAGACCGGCTACTCGCGGCCGCATACCATCCATTGCGGGCCTGACGGGATCTATGTGAGTACGCTCGGTGGTGGCGGCAAGGACGGCACCAGCGGGCCGCCCGGCATCTTCGTCATGGATTGCGAGACCTTTGAGGTGTTGGGCCGATGGGAGATCGATCGCGGTCCGCAGACTCTGCATTATGATTTCTGGTGGAATTTGCCACGCGACTACATGGTGTCGAGCGAATGGGCGCTGCCGCCGCAGTTCGAGAACGGCATCGTGCCCGAGGACCTCTTGTCCAACAAATACGGCCACCGGCTGCATTTCTGGGACCTGCGGGCGCGCCGCAACGTGCAGACCATCGACCTCGGTGCCAACCATCAGATGGCGCTCGAAGTGCGGCCCGCGCATGACCCGGTGCGCGAATACGGCTTTGTCGGCGTCGTCGTCGATACCACCAATCTGGAAGCCTCGATCTGGACCTGGTGGCGGAAAGGGGGACAATTCCATGCCGAGAAGACGGCGACCATTCCGCCCGAGCCCGCAGCGAAGGAACAGCTCCCGCCGCTGCTGCAAGGTTTTGGCGCGGTGCCGCCGCTCGTCACCGACATCGACCTGTCGATGGACGACCGGTTCCTCTACGTCTCGTGCTGGGGCACCGGCGAGATGCGCCAGTACGACGTCAGCGATCCAAGGCAGCCGAAGCTCGCAGGCTCCGTCCACATCGGCGGCATTGCGCGCCGCACGCCGCATCCGAGCGGCAAGACGTTTGCCGCAGGCCCGCAGATGGTCGAGATCAGCCGCGACGGCAAGCGGGTGTACTGGACCAACTCGCTCTATTCGACCTGGGACGATCAGTTCTATCCGGATGGCGTGCCCGGTGCCGAGGTCATGGCCAATGTCGGCCACAATGGCGGCCTCGAGCTCGCCAGCGATTATTTTGTGAGCTTCCCGGACGGCTATCGGGCCCACCAGATCAGGCTCGACGGCGGCGACTGCTCGACGGATTCCTTTTGCTATCCGTCGGTCTAGACGCGAGCGGCGCGGGCTGGACGCTCGTCTGGCTCTGGCTCGCGCTGATTGCGAGCGGCCTCTATCACGGCGTCAATCCGGGAATGGGTTGGCCGCTCGCGGTGTCGGCCGGACTCATGGAACGGTCGCCGCGCGCGCTCCTCGGTGCGCTCGGCGCTCTCTCCGCCGGCCATCTGCTGGCGACCTTCCTGGTGCTGCTGCCGTTCGCGCTATTGTTTGTGCTCGCCGAATGGCAGCGTCCGATCCAACTTGGCGCGAGCCTGCTGGTCATCGGCTTCGGCGTCTATCGCCTTGTCGATCGGCGGCATCCCCGCGCGCTGGCGCGGATCCCGCCGACGCAACTGGCGCTTTGGTCGTTTGCCGTTGCCGTCGCCCACGGTGCCGCCTTGATGCTTGTGCCGATCTATCTCGGGCTGTGTCAGGCCTTTGATCTCGACGCCGGTCATGCAGCAGCGGGTAGCCTCATCAAGGCCAATCTCGGAATGGCCGTGCTGGTGGCGATGGTTCACGTCGTCGCCATGGTCGCAGCCGGTGGCTGCCTTGCGTGGCTGGTGTATCGCTATCTTGGACTGAAGTTCGTGTCGCGGAGCTGGTTCAACCTGGACGCGGTGTGGGCTGCGAGCCTCATTCTGGTTGGGGCTGTTGCGCTGGCGTTGAATTTCGCGAGCTGATGTCTCTCCCACGTCGTCCTGGACAAGTGAGCGGAGCGGAGCGCCGATCCAGGACCCATAACCACAGGGCGTGGTTTGGCGAACCGGGGGGCTACCGGTCGCCGGCTTTACCTCGTCAGCGCCCACTCGCCGATGATGCGGAATCGCGACGCCGCATTGTCCTGTCGGAACAGCGCGATCCGGTCGACCGCGATCGTGTCGAGGCATAGCCTCGCAAATCGCTTTCGCAACATCTCGATGATCGGCTCGCGCCGCGCCGCGTCCAGCCGGCCGGTCAGCGTCATGTGGAAGCGGAATTCCTCCATCACGTAAGGATAGCCCCAGCGATCGAGATAGGCGCGCTGTCGCTCGCTGAGCCCGTCCGGCTTGCGCCGGGCGCGATCCTCCGCCGTCAGCGGCGCGCGGAAGGCGTCGAAGTCGCTGGTACAATCGGCGGCGAGCTGTTGCAGCTCGCCGACCGGCTCGGCGGGAATGACGGCGATGAAGCCCGAGATGGCATCGACGACTGGATGGATGATCGGAATCGCCCGCGTCTTTCCGGCAAACGCCGCGCAGGCCGCCAACAACTCCGCTTCGCGTCTGTCCGGTGCCAGCGCCATCGGCGCCTTCAGCGTTGCGTGAAAGCCGTATTTGCGGGGATCAGCCGAGACGTCGCGCCAGTCGGGAGCGACCTGAAGCGCGTCCTTGGGCAACGGCAGCTCGTTGCCGGCATGGGCGTCGTAGCCGAGCAGCTCGGCACCGAAGCGGGAGAGCGCATCGCCGGCGTCGGCGGCGTAGTAGATCGCGTAGCGGGGGAAACCTGTCATCGCCGTGAGCATAGCGCCTTTATGCCGCGACAACAGCCTCGCGCGGCGCTGCTGCCGCACTCGTCAACCGTGTTGCGTCGGTGAGATGCACGAGCCGACCGGCGGAGATCACGGCGACCACGCGCGGCCGCAAGGGAATTGTATCGTCGACCAGCAAAATGTCGGCGCGGCGGCCTTCAGTGAGAACGCCGCGGTCGGTGAGGCCGGCGGCGCGGGCGGGCCCTTCCGAGATCAGCGCCCAGGCCCTTGCGAGCGGCAGCACGCCGTCGGCGTCGAGCCGGAACGCCGCGAGCAGTTGCGCAGGATAGTAGTAGTCGGAGGCGAGCACCGAGCAGAGCCCTTTGGCGATCATGTCGGAAGCTTTGGTCCAGCCGGTATGGCTGCCGCCACGCACCACATTAGGTGCGCCATAGACGATGGCATCGCCGGCTTGCGCCGCTGCCCGTGCAGTCTCCTCGGTGATCGGGAATTCGGCGATGGCGACGCCCTGCGCGCGGAAGGCTTCGCGCATGGCCGGGCTCTCATCGTCGTGCGAGAGCATCCGCACCCCGGCCGCGCGCGCCGCTTCGGCCAGCCGCGCGATCGAGGCCGGTACGTCGGCCGCGCGGGCGATGATGTGCCTAACCAGCGCGTCGAACGCTGCGCTCGATAGCCCCGTGCGCTCCACCATGCGGCTGCGCTTGTGCGGCTTGGCCATGTCGGCGATCGTGCCGTTCATGTGGTCGTTGAAGGCGAACAGGTCGATCCGGCCCTCGGCGAGCCATTCGCAGATCTCGGCTTCCGCATCGAGATTGTAGGTCTCGTGCCTGAGGTGAAAGCGTGTGTCGGCGGCAAATTGCGGCCGCAGCCGCTCGATCGCCTCGAGCAGGCGCCGCGCATTGTCGCCGCTGCGCAGGCCCGGCTCCCACGACCAGGTTGCGGCGTGAAACACCGTGGTGATGCCGTTGCTGATCGCCTGCCGGTCGCTGTCGACCAGCGCGACGTCGATCGGGAAATCGACGCCGGTGCGCGGCATCATCTGCCGCTCAAAAGCATCGCCGTGAATGTCGACGATGCCCGGCAGCACCAGCAGGCCGCTGGCGTCGATCGCAATCGGCGCGCGATCGCGGCCGCGGCCGATCTGCGCGATGTCTTGTCCGGAAATGGTCAGCGAGGTCTCGGCGAGCTCCGAGCCGATCAGGGCCCGGCCGCCCCTAAGGAAAATATCGGTCACGGGACGGCGCTTTTCTTGGCTGAGGGAGAATGTTTAACGATCGCTCTGGCTTCGTACTTTGCAAGAAAATCTTCAATCCCGAGCTTGCGGAAATCGGGCAGCGCGCCACGCAAAGTTTCGTGATCCCAGTCCCACCAGGCAAGCTTTGCGAGGCGGCCGGCGATCTCTTCCGAGAACCGCCGCCGGACGATGCGCGCCGGATTGCCGGCGACGATGGTGTAGGCCGGCACGTCCTTGGTGACGATGGCGCCGGCCGCGATCACGGCACCCGTGCCGATATTGCGGCCGGGCAAAATGATCGCGCCATGGCCGATCCAGACGTCATGGCCGATATGGACGTGATGCTGGCGCCGCCAGTCGAAGAAGTCGTGGTCGTCGCTTTCGCCCGGAAAGTAGGCGCTCGAACGATAGGTGAAATGCGCCTGTGTCGCCCGGTGCATGGGATGATTGCCTGGATTGATCCGGGTCATCGCGGCGATGGAGCAGAACTTTCCAATCGTCGTATAGGTGATCTGAGCGTCGTTCACGACGTAGGAGTAATCGCCCATCGTCACTTCGTGCAAAATGGTGCGCGCGCCGACCTCGGCGTATGCGCCAAGCGTCGTCTCGTGCAGCTTGGCGGTGGGATCGGTGGTGGGGAGGACCGAAAGCGCTTTGGCGGCCATGGGACATCCGACAGGCAGGAGGGCAGGGGCACGTCTTCGGTAAGCATGATGACAATGTCATGACGATGCAATGACAGTGGATGACGGTGCGGCGAACGCCGCACCGCCGCGTGCATGTCACACGACTGTTAACTAGCGGCGCTAGCCGTGGGGCTCGGCTAATCTGGAGCCCTGCATGCTTGTGGTTGATGGTCTGACGTGTCGCTTCGGCGCCAAGGCCGCCGTCGATAACGCCTCGTTCGAGATCGCGCCCGGCCGCTTCGTCGGGGTGATCGGCCGCTCCGGCGCCGGCAAGTCGACGCTGCTCCGAACCATCAATCGCCTGGTGACTCCGACCGACGGCCGCATCCTGTTCGACGGCGTCGACGTCACCGCGCTGCGCGGCAAGGAGCTGCGGCAATGGCGCGCACGCTCCGCCATGATCTTCCAGCAGTTCAATCTCGTCGGCCGCCTCGACGTGCTCACCAACGTGCTGATGGGCCGCCTCGCCGCGATGCCGGCCTGGCGCTCGCTGACGCAGGTATGGCCCGAGCAGGACTGCGCGCTGGCGATGTCGGCGCTCGAGCAGTTCGATATGGCGAGCCTGGCTGCGCAGCGCGCCGACCAGCTTTCCGGCGGCCAGCAGCAGCGCGTCGCCATCGCGCGTGCACTGGTGCAGCAGCCTGACATCATTCTTGCCGACGAGCCGATCGCCTCGCTCGATCCGCGCAACACCAGGACCGTGATGGATGCGCTTTTGCGCATCAACAAGCATTTTGGCATCACCGTGCTCTGCAATCTGCATTCGCTCGATCTGGCGCGGACCTATTGCGACCGCCTGATCGGCATGGCGGCGGGCCGCGTGGTGTTCGACGGCGCGCCGTCCACGCTCACCGACCATATCGCGCGCGAGCTCTACGATCTCGAAGCCAGCGAAGTCATGGGCGGCACGCCTATGCCTGTGCCCGAAGGCATTCCCGCGCTCGGGACCGCGGCGGCCGCCTGAGCGGCGATTCGCCAGTTGAAGTTTGCGTTAGACGATTCCAACCGATCAAGAGGGGTATCATGATCACTCGTAGGCTCGTTCTCGCCGGTGCTGCTGCGCTGGCCTTCACCGCGTCCGCCTCCGCCGAGGATTGGAAGGCAAAGTATCCGGAGCTGACCTTCGCGGTCGTGCCGGCCGAGAATGCCTCCGGCGTCACGGAGCGCTGGACGCCGTTCGTGGCCTATCTCTCCAAGGAACTCGGCGTGAAGGTCACGCTGCGCATCGCCAACGACTATGCGGCCGTCATCGAGGGCCAGCGCGCCGGCAACATCCATATCGCGAGCTACGGCTCGGCCTCGTTCGCGCGCGCCCGTCTCACCGGCGTCAAGACCGACGCCTTTGCCAATGACATCAATGCCGACGGTTCGACCGGCTACTATTCGGTGTTCTTCGTCAAGGCGAGCAGCGCTTACAAGAACATCGACAATCTGAAGGGCAAGAACCTCGGCCTGGTCGATCCGAACTCGACCTCGGGCAACAATGTGCCGCGCTTCGAGCTCGACAAGCTCGGCATTGCGGACGCCGACAGCTATTTTGGCAAGGTCGTTTTCACCGGCAGCCACGAGAACGCGATGCTGGCGTTGTCGCAGGGCACGGTCGACGTTGCCGCCAACCAGTGGACCAGCGACGACGATTCCACGCTGGCGCAGATGCTGACCAAGGGCATGCTGAAGAATGCCGACGGCTCGGCGATGAAGAAGGACGATTTCCGCATCATCCACAAGTCGGCGCCGATCATCAACGGTCCCTATGCCTACAACGCCGACCTGCCGGAAGAGGCGAAGACCGCTATCGCAAAAGCGTTCTTCGATGCGCCGGCCAAGGACAAGGCCGCATTCGACCGCCTCTCCGACGGCCAGAAGAAGGGTTTTCATCCCGCGACCACGAAGGACTGGGACGGCACGATCGATCTGATCAAGTTCGTGGACGCGCTGCGTAAGAAGAAGGCGTCCTGAGTTTCTTGGGACGACGCACTCGAGCCGGGTCGTTTCGACCCGGCTCTTTTCGATGACGGGCCATCATTGCCGATCCCATGACCCTCGCGGTTACGATCCTTCCCGAGCCACAGCTCGCAGCGCTGAGCGCGGCCTACCGCCAGGCCGTGGCGCGCAAGCGGCTGCGCCTGCTCGCGGGTGCGGCGGTGTTCGTAGCTGCGCTGGTCCTCGCCGGCGTCGGCGCCGAAGTTAATCTTCACACGCTCTTCACCTATTTCGGCAACTTCGTCAGCTATTTCGACCGTATCCTCACCCTTGAGAGCGGCCAGCGCGTCTGGACCGATGTCGGCGAGTGGCTGTGGGGCTGGCGCAAATGGCTCAGGATGCTCGGTGAGACCATCCTGATCAGCTATGTCGGCACGCTGATGGGCGCAGTCGTCGCTTTCGCGCTGAATTTCTTCGCGGCCGAAAACACCTGGCCGTCGCCCTGGCTACGCTTCGCCGTCCGTCGCCTGCTCGAATTCGCGCGCACGGTGCCCGGCATCGTGTTCGCGCTGATCTTTGTCATTGCCTTCGGCCTTGGGCCGATGGCCGGCGTGCTGGCGATCGCCATTCACTCCGCCGGTGCGCTCGGAAAGCTGTTTTCCGAGATCGTGGAGAATGCCGATATGAAGCCGGTCGAAGGTATCCGCTCGACCGGTGCGAGTTGGCTGTCCTGCATGCGCTTCGCCGTGCTGCCGCAAGTCTCCGCCGGCTACGCCAGCTACGCGCTGCTGCGCTTCGAGATCAACGTCCGCGAAGCCTCGGTGATGGGTTTTGTCGGCGCCGGCGGCATCGGGCAGGAGCTCGTCGTCGCGATCCGAAAGTTCTACTATTCAGACGTCAGCGCGATCCTGCTCGCCATCATCGTCACCGTCTTCGTCATCGACATCGCGACCGGCTGGTTCCGTGCCCGTCTGTTCGGTGGGGAGGCGCGGACATGAGCCGGCCGCCGGAGGTGAATGCGGACGAATTGCGGGCACGTTACCCGAACGTGTTCAATCGGCCCGCGTCCTCGCGCCTCGCCACGCCGGCGATGATTGCGCTCGCGCTTGCGATCCTGGTGTTCGGACTGGTGGATCTCGACTTCTCGCCGTCGCGCCTGATCGGCGGTTTCAACCAGCTCGGCTGGATCACGCTGATGATGATCCCGCCCGATCCCGGCAGCTGCCGATCTACCTCAAGGCGCTCGGCGAGACGCTCTCGATTGCGCTGCTCGGCACCGCGCTCGCCGCAACCTTCGCGCTGCCGGTCAGCCTGCTTGCCGCGCGCAATGTCGTGCCGTCAGGCATCTTCCGTTTTCCCGTGCGGCGCTTCCTCGATTCCATCCGCGGCGTCGATACGCTGATCTGGGCGCTGGTCTGGATCAATGTCGTCGGCCTCGGCCCGTTCGCCGGCGTGCTGGCCATTGCGGTCTCGGATTTCGGCGCCTTCGGCAAATTGTTCTCCGAGGCGATCGAGGCCGCCGACCAGAAGCAGGTCGAAGGCATCCGTGCCTGCGGCGGCAGCGCGCTGCACGAGATCCGGTTCGGCCTGCTGCCGCAGGTGCTGCCGGTCATCGCCGGCCAGGTGCTTTATTTCATCGAATCGAACACGCGCTCGGCCACCATCATCGGCATCGTCGGCGCCGGCGGCATCGGCCTGCAGCTTGCCGAGCAGATCCGCGTGCTGGAATGGCAAAAAGTCTCGTTCCTGATCTTGATGATTTTGGTCGCGGTCGCCGCCATCGACTGGATCTCCGGAAAACTCCGCTTCGCCATCATTGGCCAGCGCGCGGTGGCGTAAGGCCGGGACAGGCCGAGAGCAAGGCCTAACGCGGCTCGCCTAGAGCGGCTGGCGTCGCGTAGTATTGGCTGAAATTGCCCGCGGTCCGCCGCCGGTCGGTCCGTCGCGTGTTGCCTGGGCAAATTGCAGGGGTGTGATGCCGTAGCTGCGCTTGAAGTGCTTGTTCATGGCGGCCTGGTCGCAGAATCCCGCCGCCTGCGCGCTCTCGGCCAGCGAATGGCCGCGCTTCAAGTGACGGCAGGCGGCATTCATTCTGATGTGGAGGAGATAGGCGTGCGGCGTCAGGCCGACGGTGCGCTTGAACAGTCCGATCACCTGGAAGCTGGTGAGGTCGGCCGTGCGGGCAAGGTCGTCGAGGCTCAAATTCTCGGCATAGCGCTCCCGCATCAATGCGAGAAGGCGTTTGGCGACCGCGAGGTCGCGCGGTGCGGGTTCGGGCCGTCCGCCGCCGCTGCCATAGCGGCCGACCAGTCTGCTGAAAGCCTCGATGGCGAGCTCGTCGGCAAGCAGGTCGTCATCATCGCTCGCCAACGCGCGATGCAGCCGGCGGAACCGCGCAATCAGGTCGGCATCGCCGATCATGTTCTCCATGAAATAGGGCATGTCGTGGACGCTGAACCGGCGGGCGATGTCGCAGATCGCGCGCTGCGTGAGATAGAAGGCACGGTACCGCCAGCGCACGCTGTCGCCCATTCTCGCCGACTGGCGCTCCTCCGGATTGGAGACGAACAAGGTGGAGGCGTCGATCTTCGCCGTGACGTCGCGGTTGGCGATTTCGGCGCTCCCGCTCTCCGTGACGGCGATGACGAAGGCGTCGTGGGTATGGGGCGCATAGTCGTGATGGCTGAAGTCGGCGTGCAGCAGGCTCAGGCCGGGGATGAGCCGGCTCTGCCAATAGGTCGTGTAGTTTCCGGTGTCTCGGCGCGCCATATCGCCACGCTCCTCTTCTCCGCATTGTGACGCGCTCACCGCCGCACCGATACGCAAAATCGAGATGGGAGACCTGCTACAATTTCAGCCAATACGTCCCGATGCCGGTCCGCCATCCTGCGCAAGGAAACGAAACGGCCCCATCGCCGCCGCTTCAGTGAGGCGGGGGAGGATTCTGGACGTGCTGAAAGAGCAGCAACGAGACCTTCGCAGCCTCGCGCGTCGGTTTGCCGAACGGGAACTCCTGCCCGGCGCCGCGCAACGGGACCGTGAGCGAAGATTTCCAAGACAGGCCTTTGCCGGACTGGCCGAGCTCGGACTGATGGGCATGCTGGTACCTGCGCAACTCGGCGGCATGGAAGCCGATCACGTCGCCTATGTACTCGCCATCATTGAGGTCGCTGCCGCCGACGGCGCAGCATCGACCGCGCTGCAGGTGCACAATGGTCTGGTGTGCGGATCCCTCTGCCGTTTCGGGACGGAGGACCAGCAGCAGAGGTTTCTCCGGCCGCTGGCCGAAGGCCGGCTGCTCGGCGCCTTCTGTCTCACCGAGCCTGATGCCGGGTCGGATGCGGCGGCACTCAAGACGCAGGCACGGCGTGAAGGCGGCAAATTCGTCCTGAACGGCACCAAGCATTTCATCACCTCCGGCGGCACGGCCGATCTGGTGATCGCCTTTGCGGTGACCGCGCCGGATGCGCCGAAGCATCGCGTCGCAGCCTTCGTCGTGCCGACCGCAACGCCCGGCTACGTCGTCTCGCAGGTCCAGCACACCATGGGCCAGCGCTCGGGCGATCATTGCGAGATCCGGTTCGAGAATTGCGAGGTCCCTGCCGATCAGCTCCTGGGCAGCGAGGGGCAGGGCCTGGAAATTGCGTTTGCCAGCCTCGAGCTCGGTCGGCTCGGCATTGCCGCCCAGTCCGTCGGGATGGCGCGCGCGGCGTTGGACGCCGCGCTTGGCTTCGCAAAGCGCCGTCACACCTTCGGTCGTCCGATCATCGAGCATCAGGCGATCGGCTTCCGTCTCGCCGACATGGCAACCTCGCTCAAGGCCGCCGAGTTGATGGTCCTGCACGCGGCGCGGCTGCGCGACGAAGGCCGCCCAGCGCAGCAGGAGATCGCGATGGCGAAATTGTTCGCCACCGAGGCCGCCGAGGAGATCTGCAACGCCGCGATCCAGATCCATGGCGGCTACGGCTATCTCGAGGACTTCCCGGTCGAGCGGATCTATCGCGACGTGCGCGTCTGCAAGATCTATGAAGGCACATCCGAGATCCAGCGCCTGGTGATCAATCGGCGGCTGATGTCCGAGCCGAACTACTCTAGCATTGGAGAATGAGATGATCGCCCGCATCTGGTGTGCCACCGCCACACGCGAGAAGGCCGCAAGCTACCAGCACCATTTCGCAAGCCGGGTCCTGCCGCATCTCAAAGCCATCGACGGCTTTTCCGGCGCAAAGCTCCTGCGCCGGAATACAAGTGACGGCATTGAGCTGCTTGCGATGACGCTCTGGCAGAGCCTCGATAGCGTGAGAGCCTTCACCGGATCCGATCCAGAGCGGGCCATCGTCGATGCCGACGCGCAGGCCATGCTGTCGACATTTGATGAGACGGCCTTCAATTACGAAATCGTCGTCGACGAGCTCCAGCGCTGATCGGACCTCAGCTCGAGCGCAGCACGAAGCGGCGGTTGTCCTTCTGCACGGGGCGGGCGTTCATCGGATAGAGCTTTGCGAACGCGGCCACGTCCGTCGCCGCGACCGAAACCGGGTCGGCCAGCACCAGCCACTCGACGATTTCCGAGCAGGGCGGTGTCGTGAGCGAGCCCGTATAGCGGTAGTAGCCGAGTTTTTGCGGCAGCAGCGCGCCCGGATTGAATCCGGCGTCCGCCTTGATCGCGGGGCCTTCGCTCGCCGGCATGGTCTTGACGATTTTGCTGAACGCGGCGTTCGGCTTGCCCTCAGCCATCAGCACGCCGACGACGGCGAGCCCGCCACCGTCGGCGCGATGGACGAAATGTGCCTCCATCGGAAAATTCTTGCCCGCGATGGTGTGCTCGCTCGGCCGATGAAAGTGCACCTGCAACAGCTTGTATTTGACGTCGCCGAGCGTCAGCGTGCCGCCTTCGGCGAAATTGAGCTGGATCGTATGGCCGTTGTTGACGATGGTCTCGGCGGATTTCGGCCAGCTCAGCTTCAGCGTGGGCAGTTGCGACTTGATCGGATGATCGATGTCGATCGGCGACTGCTGCGCGCCGATCGAGCAGGCCTTGTTGGCCGCATCGAGATCGCCCCATTTCGCCGGGCCGTTTCCACCCTCATAGCTCCAATGCGCGCCTTCCGCGGCGAAAGCCGGCTTGCACAGCGGGCAAAGGGCAAGGGCCGCAAAGGCCTTGAGCGCGTCGCGACGATTCACTGGATGTCCCCCTGGCATGAAGTTGATTCGTGATGCCGGCGCAACCTATGTGAAGGGAACCGTGAGTCGCAAGGCTTGACGGTCAAGACGGGTCGCTCAATGGCCCGGAAGGTCTATTGGCTCGCCCACACGATCCGCGCGATCCATGCGACGTCGCTCACACCCAGCGTGCGTTCGGCTTGTGCGGGATCGAGCGCGGCGAGCTCCAGCACCTTCGCGGTACGGCGCTTCAAGGCCTTGACCATCAGCTCGCCCGCCTTGGTCTTGACCACGACGCGGTCGCCGCGCCGGACCGGCGTGGCCGGCGACACAACGATGATATCGCCGTCGCGATAGGCGGGGGCCAGCGCATCGCCTGAGATCTCGAGCGCAAAGGTGTGATCGTCTTCGGCCGACGGCAGGGCGACCTGATCCCAGCCCTTGCCCGAGGGCAGGCCGAGCTCGTCGAAATAGCCGGTATTGCCGGCCTGCGCGAAGCTGATCAGCGGCACCGAGCGGCCGTCACCCGCGCCGTCGCCGATCAGCTTCACAAAGGTCTCGATCGAGGAGCCCGCAGCCGCCAGCGCCTTCGCGATCGACTCGGTCGAGGGCCAGCGCTCGCGACCGTCAGGCGTGACGCGCTTGCTCTTGTTGAAGGTGGTGGGATCGAGGCCGGCGCGCTTGGCGAGTCCGGAGGGTGACAGACCGGCGCGCTCCGCCAGCCGATCCAGCGCGCCCCAGATCTGATCGTGGGTTAGCATCCTCTGCGCTTTGGCCTGTTTGACCATCTTAAGGTCCAGCCTGTCGCGAGTTAGGAATATCTGCCTCAAATCAACCGGTTTTCCGTTTTCCGTGCAAGAGGAGGCAGCCAAGTCTTGAGTTCGGGAGGGCCCCCCTTTACGGTCGCGGCCGGCTTTCCCGGACCGCGGCTTTGCTGCCGCGGCCCAAAAAACCCAATCGAGTCAAAGAGAAGCTGACAGGGCTTCGGAGCAATTGGTCAATATCTACAAAATCTGCCCGGCTTCGGCCTGGCGGGAGGCGGAGCGGCAGGGTGTCTATACCGGCAGCGCGGATGACGTGCGCGACGGCTACATTCATTTGTCTACCGCGGCGCAGGTTCCCGAGACCGCGCGAAAACACTTTTTCGGCCAGCGCGCGCTGTTCCTGGTCCAGGTCGACGCCGACGCCCTGGGCACTGCTTTGCGCTGGGAGCGCTCGCGCAACGACGAGCTGTTCCCGCATCTTTATGGCGAGCTCGATCTCGGCGCCGTCATCTCGGTGACCAACCTCAACACGCGCTCCGACGGCTATCACGACATTCCGGAGCTTGCGCCTTGATCCGTGCCTTCGACGCTCTCTCGCTGCCGGTGCTGCGCTGGCTCGATCCCGAGGATGCGCATCGGCTCGCGATCCAGGGCTTGCGCTTCCTGCCGCCGGTCAAGCCGCGGGCCGACGATCCAAAACTCGCGGTGCGCGCCTTCGGGCTCAACTTCCCCAATCCGGTCGGCCTTGCCGCGGGCTTCGACAAGAGCGCGGAAGTGCCGGATGCGCTCTTACGGCTCGGCTTCGGCTTCGTCGAGATCGGCTCGGTGACGCCCAAGCCTCAAGCCGGCAATCCGCGGCCACGTCTGTTTCGCCTCGAGCGCGACGAGGCCGTCATCAACCGCATGGGTTTTAACAATGACGGCGCCGAGGCCGCGTTGCGGCGGCTCGCGGCACGCGCGCAGAACGGCGGCATCGTCGGCGTCAATGTCGGTGCCAACAAGGATTCGCCCGATCGCGTCGCCGATTACGTCAAGCTGATCGAGACCTTTGCACCGGTCGCGAGCTATTTCACCGTCAACATCTCCTCGCCGAACACGCCGGGCCTGCGCAACCTCCAGGAAGGCGCGTTGCTTGACGACCTCCTCGCAAAAGTGATCGACGCGCGCGAGCGAGTCCGGCAGAAGGCCGGCGACACGCCGGTGCTGCTCAAGATCGCGCCTGACCTGAGCCTCGCGCAGCTCGACGACGTTGTGCATATCGCGCGCTCGCGCAAGGTCGACGGCATGATCGTGTCGAACACCACGATCGCGCGGCCCGCGACGCTGCGCGAGCGGATGCGCGCCACGGAGCAGGGCGGCCTGTCGGGCCGGCCGTTGTTCCGCCTATCCACGCGCATGGTCGCGGAAACCTATGTGCGCGTCGAAGGCGCGTTCCCGCTGATCGGCGTCGGCGGCATCGATTCCGGAGGCGCGGCGCTGACGAAGATCCGCGCCGGCGCGAGCCTGATCCAGCTCTATTCCTCGCTGGTCTACAAGGGCCTTGGCCTCGTCGAGGACATCAAGCGCGACCTCGCCTCGACGCTCTTGCGGACGGGGCGCGACTCGCTCTCGGAGATCGTCGGCGCGGATGCAGCGACGCTCACGGCCGAGGACTGGCCGACGCTGTAGCTGCTCTTCACCTCGCCCCGCTTGCGGGGAGAGGTCGGATTGCGAAGCAATCCGGGTGAGGGGGACTCTCCGCGAGTCCAACTCTCACCGTCCCTGCGGAGACTCCCCCTCATCCCGACCTTCTCCCCGCAAGCGGGGAGAAGGAGAAGACAAGAACGACGCCTTGTACAGCGCCCGGTAGCGCGCGCCCTGCAGGCCGCTGCGCCCGACATAGAAGGCGATCATTGCGCTCCACAGCCCGGCATTGCCGAAGCTGCTCAGCGCCCACCAGGCAATGAGGAAGATCGCAAGCGAGGCCAGCATCAGATCGCGCATCTCGCGCGCCCAGGTGGCGCCGCCATAGATGCCGTCGAATCCGAAAGCGAAGGCGCCGGGCAGCGGCGCCAGGATGATGAACACGAGGAAGTCGCGCGCCACGCGCCGCACCTCGGCGCTCGCGGTCATCAGGTCGATCAGCACCGGGCCGAACAGCGCGAACAGGGCCGCGACGACCAGCGCAAAGCCGATACCCCACGACAGGACCAGCCGCGTCGCATCGGCAAAGCCACGGGCGTCGCGCGCGCCATAGGCCCGTCCGCAGAGCTGCTGTGCCGCATTGGCAAACCCGTCGAGGAAGAAGGCGCTGACCAGCAGGAAGTTGTTGAGCACGGCGTTGGCCGCCAGCGTCACGTCGCCGGCGCGCGCGCCCTTGGCGGTAAAAAACAGGAACACGGTGATCAGCGCCGCGGTGCGCACCATGATGTCGCGGTTGACCGACAGCATCCGCATCAGCGCGTCGCGGTCGAACAGGCGCGCACGCGAGACGGCAAAGCCGTCCTTCGCCAGTTGCCGGCAGACGATGACTCCGAGGCCGACGCCGACTGCCTCGGCGAAGACGGCCGCGATCGCCGCGCCGGCGATGCCCTGGTGATAGACAAGCACCAGCAGCACGGTTGCGGCCATATTGATGAGGTTGATCGCGATCTGGAGCAGAAGCGCCTGGTTGGCGCGGGCCTGTCCGACCAGCCAGCCGAGGATGACGTAGTTGGCGAGCGCGAGCGGCGCCGACCAGATCCGGACCATGAAGTAGGTTTTTGCCGCGCGCGTCACGCCCTCGCTGCCGCCCATCAGGCTGAACAGGATTGCGGCGAGCGGCAGTTGCAGCGCGATCAGGGCTACGCCGATCAGGCCGGCGACGGCGAGGCCACGCATCAGGATCGCGCCAAACTCGTGCGTTTCGCCCGCGCCCATCGCCTGTGCGGTGAAAGCGAGCGTCGAGATGCGCAGGAAAGCGAACAGCCAGAACAGGCAGTCGAAGATGACCGACGCCATCGCGACGCCGCCGAGCAGCGCGGCATCGTCCAGGCGTCCGATCGCGGTGGTCGAGACGACACCGATCAGCGGCGTGGTGAGGTTCGCCACCATCGCAGGACCTGCGATGGCGAACATCTGGCGTGTCGTGACCTTGGGATGGACGGGAGCGTGCATGGTCAGGCAGATCTACCTGCCGCGTGGTCCGAATGCATCTCCGCAGCCGACATAGCCCAATTGCACCGGCTGCGGACTCCCAGGCATGATCCGGAAAAGTGTGAAGCGGTTTTCCGAAAAGATCATGCTCAAAACGACCTACCGGCCCCGCGGCGTGCCAAACAGGCGCGACAAGAACCAGATCGGGATCACGATGACCGCGCCGAGCAGGAAGTAGCGCCACAGCCAGTTGACCGCGTCGAAGCCGAGATCCCAGAGACGCTGGAACAGCAGGCGGATGCTGTGAATGATATTCCAGGGATCGAAGCCGATCGCGGCCAGCACGACGCCGACCAGGATGGAGAGCAGGATCAGCCGAAACGCGACCGACAGGGGCGAGCCGCCGAGAAAGCGGTACAGGCCGTCGCGGCTTGCCGGCAAATCTCTGACGTCGTTGGTCATCGCTGAAAACTCCTCGCGGGATCGGCCCGCATTATAGGTCACGGCGAGGCACATGGGGAACCCGCGTGCGTCCGTCAATCAGCTTACCGCATTTTAATATCAAGGGGGCGCCATGGTTAACCGGTCCAGCCTGGCGAGCCGCAATCGCGCGCCTCTCGCGACAACGTTTCCAGACTGAAACATCGCTAACCATGGTTCGAGGAAATGTCGCAGGAAAGCAACAGCTTCGGCGCAAAGCGCGCTCTACTTTGCGCATGTGAATGGCTGTCAATTCTCATCACGCGAAGCTCGGCTAAGACACAGGCGCGTCCGCCGCCGGGACCGATTGCTGGTTCTCTGCGCATACGCTCGCTGGCTTTGCGCCGGCCGGTGGCGGACCCAACTTTCACGCCGCTTCCGCCTTCAGCATCCGCTCCAGCGTCTCCAGCCGGTCCGCCTCGCGCGGCGGCTTGTCCCAGCGCAGCCGGCTGATGCGGGGAAAGCGCATCGCGACGCCGGATTTGTGCCGCGGCGAGCGCTGCAGGCCTTCGAAGGCAACTTCAAGCACCAGCCCCTTGTCCGGCTCGTGCACGACATGGCGGACGGGGCCGAACTTTTCAGTGGTGTTGCGGCGGACGAATCGGTCGATCTGCAAGAGCTCCTCATCCGTGAAGCCGAAATAGGCTTTGCCGACCGGCACCAGCTCGTCGCCATTTTCGCCTTGGGTCCAGACACCAAACGTATAGTCGGAATAAAAGGACGAGCGCTTGCCGTGGCCGCGCTGCGCATACATCAGCACGGCGTCAATAAGATGCGGGTCGCGCTTCCACTTCCACCACTGTCCCTTGGGCCGCCCCGGCAAATAAGGCGCATCGCGCCGCTTCAGCATGACGCCTTCGACGGCATCCGCATCCTCGCCTGCACCCGCGCTCGCCGGATCGGCACGCGCGGCCGTGAGCGCGTCCCAGCTGTCGAAGGGGACGGTCGGCGACAAGTCGATCCTGACATCGCCGAGCTTTTTGACAAAAGTTTCGAGATGCGCGCGGCGCTCCGCGAAGGGCAGCTCGCGCAGATCGTTCTCGTCGTCGCCGAGCAGATCATAGGCGCGCAAACGGATCGGATACTCCTTGATCAGCTTTGGCGAGACCAGTTTGCGATTGAGCCGCTGCTGCAGGACGTTAAAACTCTGCACCCGACCGTCGCGCACGATCAAGAGCTCGCCGTCGATGGCGCCCGGCAGGCGCAGCGCCGGCACGAGATCCGGAAAGCTCCCCGTGATGTCCTCGCCGGTGCGCGAATAGAGCCGCGCCGTCACGTACCCGCGTGCATCATGCCCGGCGACGGCCTGCACGCGGATGCCGTCCCACTTCCATTCGGCGATGTAGTCGGCGGGATCGAGGTTTTGGAAGTCGGTATCCTCAATCGCATGCGCCAGCATCACCGGGCGGAACGGCGCCGGATCGCGATTGAGCGGCTTTTCCGCGCAGCCCTCCAGCCAGGCGAAGAGATCGGTGTAGGGCGGGGCAAGGCCCGGCCAGATCAGCTCGACCTCGTGCGCGTCTTTGTCGCCGAGCGCAGCCGCGGCCGTCTTGGCGAGCCGCGCAGAGATGCCGATGCGGAGCGCACCGGTGACGAGCTTGAGCAGCGCCCAGCGGCCAGTCTCGTCGAGCTCGTCCAGCCAGCGTTCGAGCTGCTTTGGCAGCTCGGTCTTGCCGAGCGTGCGCAGCGTGGTGACGACCTCGGTGAGGGTTGGAGGGGGCGGGTTGTTGTGATTGCGAGGCGCTGCATCAGCATCTCGCCCGGGGTACCCCTCTCCCTGACCCTCCCCCGCAAGGGGGGAGGGAACGGAGACGGTCGTGCCTCCATTACTTTCTGAAGCTATGTCAGCGAGTTTCTTCGCCGATTGCCGCACGCTCCGCTGCGCTCCCTCCCCCCTTGCGGGGGAGGGCTGGGGAGAGGGGTGGCCCGGAAAAGACTCTTTGTTGTCAGGACGAGTCTTCGGCCACATCAGCGCAACAGTCTCCGAGAGATCGCCGACATAGTCATAGGAGAGGCCGAACAGCACGGGATCGGTGCGCGCGGCGATCAGATCGCGGATCAGCGAGGGCTTTGCGTGCTTGAAGCTGAGCGCGCCGGTCAGCGCGGCCAGCGCATAGCCGCGGTCGGGATCGCCGACCTCGCGAAAATAGCCGGTGATCAGCCGCAGCTTGTTGTTGCGGCCGGGCTCATAGGCGAGACGGTCAAGGAATTCGGCGAAGCGGTTCATGCCTCGGCCTCGCCGGCCGGCTGTGTCTCGCTCTCCTCCTCGTCGCCATAGCCGACGAGATCGAGCGGCTGCGCGCGCAGGCCCTTAGCTTTGCACCAGTGCACCAGCGCGTCTTCCTGGCCGTGCGTAACCCAGATCTCGCCCGCGCCGGTAGCAGTGATGGTGGTGGTCAGGCCGTCCCAATCGGCATGATCCGAAATCACCAGCGGCAACTCGACACCGCGCTGGCGGGCCCGCGCGCGTACCCGCATCCAGCCCGAGGCGAATGCCGTCACAGGGTCCGGGAAACGCCGTGTCCAAAGATCCGAGGTCGCCGAGGGCGGCGCCAGCGTGATGGTGCCGGCGAGATCAGCCTTCTTCACGCCCTTCACCGGCCGCAGTTCGCCGAGCTCGATCCCGCGGCTCCGATAATAATGCGTGATCGTCTCCATCGCGCCGTGCAGATAGATCGGCGCATCATGGCCGGCCGCGCGCAATAGCGCGATCACGCGCTGCGCCTTGCCGAGCGAATAGGCCCCGACGAGATGCGCGCGTTCCGGAAACAGTGCGACGGAGGCAAGCAGCTTCTTCACCTCGTCCGCGGCATCGCCGTGGCGAAACACCGGCAGGCCGAAGGTGGCCTCGGTGATGAAGACATCGCAGGGCACGAGTTCGAACGGCGTGCAGGTCGGATCGGACGCATCCTTGTAGTCGCCGGAGGCGACGATGCAGGTGTCCTTGCAGGCCACCGCGATCTGCGCCGAGCCGAGCACATGGCCGGCGGGATGAAGCTTGACCGTGACGTCGCCGAGCCGGATCTCCTCGCCATAGCGGATCGCCTGTGTCGTGCCGGCAAAAGTCTCGCCGTAGCGTAGCCGCATCATGTCCAGCGTCTCCTGCGTCGCCAGCACCGCGCCATGGCCCGCGCGGGCATGGTCGGAATGGCCATGGGTAATCACGGCGCGCTCGACCGGGCGGACGGGGTCGATGTGGAAACCGCCTGGCTTGCAGCACAGGCCGGCGGCAGTTGGCAGCAGGATGTCTTGCGGGCGCATGCTGGTCATATAGGGAGGCCGAACCCCGAATTTCACCCGGCATACGCGGGCTTGCCGTCTCCGCTAGGCTTCGCCGGCCCAGTGATGTAAAAGCCCGCCGAAGCCAATTGGCGGAGGCGGGACCCGCGCATCCATCTTCTTAACAGTCCCCTTTTTTCGATGGATTGCCTGGTCAAGCCCGGCAATGATGAACTGGGTTCCTGCATGCCGCTACGCCTGTTCCAGTCCTCCGGCGATCTCATGGCCGACCGCCGTTTCGAGTTCGCGCGCGACCTCCAGCTCAAGGGCGATCTCCCCGCCGCGGCCAATCTCCTGGAGCAGGCGATCGAGCTGGCGCCGAATTTCACCTCCGCCTGGTTCACGCTCGGCGAAATTCGCGAGCAGCTCAAGGAGCGCGACAAGGCGATCGCGGCCTTTCGCGAAGCGCGGCGATCCGACGCGAGCGATCAGCATGGTGCAAGCCTGCACCTGATGCGGCTCGGTGATGAGCAGATATCGGAGATGCCCAAGGCTTATGTGCAGGCGCTGTTCGACCAATATGCGCCGCGCTTCGAGCATGCGCTGATCAACGATCTCGGCTATCGCGCGCCCAGCCTGATCTTCAAGGCGGTGCTCGCGGCGCGCGTCGCGGCGAAGAAGCCGGCGTTCTTCAAGCGCGCGATCGACCTGGGCTGCGGCACGGGTCTCGCGGCCAGCGCCTTCGCAAAGCAGGTCGATCAGTTCATCGGCATCGACCTGTCGCCCGCCATGATCAAGGAGGCGCGCGCCACCGGCCTCTATGCCGGGCTTGAAGTCGCCGACATGATCGACGGACTGCGGAACAAGGCTGACGCGAGCGCCAATCTGATCGTGGCGGCGGACGCGATGGTCTATCTGTCCGATCTTACGCAAGTGCTGAGCGAAGCGAAGCGCGTGCTTGCGCCGAACGGCACGCTCGCCTTCACGCTGGAAACGCATGACGGTAAAGGCGTGATCCTCGGCGAGGGATTGCGTTATGCCCACTCCACGGAATATGTGCGCGAGGCGATCGCGAAGGCCGGACTGAAACTTCTGACGTGTGACCCGGCCTCGCCGCGCAACGAGAACAACGAGCCCGTGCGCGGTCTCGTCGTCATCGCCGAGAAAACTTGAGTCTAGGCGCTACGCGCGACGGGATTTGAGCGGCATTGCGTCGCAAAGCGACGACTCCCCACTTGCGGTGCATGGCGCGATGCCAGAAAAATGCGCGCTATCCAGGGAGATCAATAACAATGACCAAAAATCCTTCACGGCGCGATTTCAGCGCCGCCGCACTTGCCACCATCGCTGCGTCGACATTGCCGGCCCCTTACGTGTGGGCCGCCGAGAAGAAATATGATGCCGGTGCGAGCGACACTGAAATCAAGATTGGCCAGACCGTGCCGCATTCCGGACCCGGCTCGCTCTATGGCGTGCTCGGCCGTGTCGGTGAGGCCTATTTCCAGTCGCTGAACGAGAAGGGCGGCATCAACGGCCGCAAGGTCAAATTCCTCACCATGGACGACGCCTACAGCGCGCCGAAATGCGTCGAGGCGACGCGGCGTCTGGTCGAGCAGGAAGAAGTGCTCGCGCTCTATGGCTCGCTCGGCACCGCGCCGCAGACCGCCGTGCACAAATATCTCAATTCCAAGGGCGTGCCGCAGCTCCTGCTCAACACCGGCGCGTCCAAGTGGAACAACCCCAAGGAATTCAAGTGGACGATGGCGGGCCTGCCGCTCTATCCGACCGAAGCGCGCATTCTCGCGCGCCACGTCGTGAGCGTGAAGCCGAACGCCAAGGTCGGCATTCTCTATCAGAACGACGATTTCGGCCGCGACTTTCTCGGTCCCTTCAAGAAGGTGCTGGAAGATGCCGGCGGCACCGCCAAGGTGATTCTGGAGCAGACCTACGATCTGACCGACCCGACCATCGATTCCCAGCTCATCAATCTCTCGAAATCGGGTGCTGATGTCTTCTACAACATCTCCACCGGCAAGGCCTCGTCGCAGTCGATCCGCAAGGTGGCCGAGCTCGGCTGGAAGCCGCTGCAGCTCTTGTCCGCAGGCTCGACCGGCCGCTCGATCCTCAACGCCGCGGGTCTCGAGAACGCCGCCGGCATCGTCGCGATCCGCTACAACAAGGAGGTCGGCGTCGGGAAGTGGGACAAGGATGCCGACGTGATGGCGTTCGAGGAGCTGCGCAAAAAATATTTGCCCAATATCGACCAGGACAACACCATCGCGTTCGCGGGCTACGGCCAGGCCGCGTCGATGGCGGAGATCTTGCGCCGCTGCGGCGACGACCTCACCCGCGCCAACGTGCTGGCGCAGGCCTCCAACCTCAACGGCTTCCACTCGCCCTACTTCCTGGACGGCGTCAACTACAGCTACACGCCCGACAACTACACGCCGATGAAGACGCTCTTCATCTCCACCTTCAGCGGCAAGGATTGGGAGATCTCCGACAAGCCGGTGACGGAATGACCGACGGCTGACGCATCCAGCTCATCTCTCTCCCCGCGGCAGGCGGGGAGAGAGCAGCGCCGGTTTCTAAGGTGTTACGAAAAAATCGAGCTTCGTCTTGTTCGGCAAGTCGCCGGCAACGACGCTGTCGCCGAGCAGGATGACCTGCTCTTTGCCCTCATCGTAAGCCGGCCACACCGGCAACCCGCTGCCATTGGGATTTCCGGTCTTGGCAAAGTTCACCCAGTAGCTCGACATCAGGTCGGAAAGCTTGCGGTCCGCCTCAGTCCAGGTGCGGACCGGCCGGGTCCAGTTCAACGAGTCGAGCGTGCCGTAGGCATAGGCCATCTCCGCACCGTGATAAGCTCCGAGCGCCGAGGCCGGCGTCTGCTGCTGATAGGCGAGCCCTTCGACATAAGGCGGACGATGGCTGAAGTAATAGGAGAAGGTGGGCGCGACGCGGGACTGCTCGCGCGCCCAAGTGCGGACGGCCGAAGCGAACAATCGATCGCGGTGCAATTCGTAGCTCGACGCCCGCGCCTCGGCTTCGGTTGACGTCGCATAGAGCTTGAGCAATGCGTCGGCGCGCTCGCCGTAGCGCTTGCGTGCGTCCTCGGCAAAGGCCGCCGCCGACATCGCCACCGGATAGGGCGTGCCTTCGTCCGAATTGGATCCGACCAGCACCGGGATACGCATCTCTTCACCCGCGCGATAGACTTCGGCCGGCGGCTTCGGCAGCACATAGCCGTCCAGAATCGGCCGCACCGGAACGCCGGCCGCGATCACGGCATCGGGGCCCTTGTCACGCAATTCCTGGAGCGATTTGGCGTTCAACTTCTCCGCCAGCGCGAGGCCGTTCTTTTCGGCGGCAGCAAGTGGAGGCGGCGGCCCGTCCAGCGCAAAGCCGCCGCTCTGGCCGATCGCGCGCTGAAACAGACCCTTGGCGAGCGGCGATGCCTCGAGCAGCGAGATTGCGGCCGCACCGGCCGACTGGCCATACACTGTGACGCTCGCTGGATCGCCGCCGAAGCGCGCAATGTTGTCCCTGACCCAGGTCAACGCGGCCACCATGTCCATCAGCCCGTAATTGCCAGACGCCTTGCGGTCGGACTCGGTCGTCAACTCGGGGTGTGCCAGGAAGCCAAGAGCGCCGAGCCGATAGTTGAACGTCACGGCGACGACGCCTTTTCGTGCGAGATGTTCGCCGGAATAGAGCGGCATCGATCCGGAGCCGACCACCCAGCCGCCGCCATAGATGAAGACCATCACGGGCAGCTTGGCCTCGCTGCGCGTGTCGGGCGACCACACGTTCAGATAAAGGCAGTCCTCGCTGGTCGGTTCCTCGCCCTGGTAGAACACCGAGTTTTTGGCCCGCAGCGGCTGCACGCACATCGGGGCGTAACGATCGGCGAGCAGCGCGGTCTTCCAGGATGCCACCGGAGCCGGCGGCTTCCAGCGCAGCTCGCGGACCGGCGGCGCGGCAAATGGAATGCCCTTGAACACGGCGAGCCCGGCGTCGCGGACGCCGATCACGGTCCCTCCTGAAACTTCGATTTCCGGCGTCAGCTCCGGACCCGCGGCCTGTGCGACCGAAATCGGCAGTGCCACGCAGAGCAGGGCAGCCAGCCCGATGCGGCTGAAAGTATGTTGCTTCACGATTTTCGCCTCCCCTGTGTTCTTGGTATTCTTGGTCTTCGCGCCCACACGACCGCGACAGGCGAACTGGCGGCCTCAGATCCGCGGCATGCTCGCCGGGCGCACTTCGCGCGCCTGGGCTGCGAGACGGATCCCCGCATTGGCCGCGCCAAATCCCTGATAGTCGCGACGCTCGACGATCTCGAAGAAGAAGCGGTCGTCAAAAATGTGGGTGTAGACCTGGAAGAACTCGCTGTCGCCCTCGCGATCGTAGAGAATGTGATTGGCGCGCAGCTGCGCCATGATGTCAGGCGCCAGGTCGTATTTGGCTTCGATATCGTCGTAATAATTGTCCGGGATATCCAGGAAACCCGCGCCGCGGGCGCGCATCGCGGCCACCGTCGCAAAGATGTCCCGGCACGAGAACGCGACGTGCTGTACACCGGAGCCGAAAAACTCCGAGATGAAGCGGGCGGGCAGGGTGCGGTTCGCCGATGACCCGTTCAGCACGAAGCGCAGGCTCTGGTCGCCGTTGATGATCGCCTGGCTCTGGACGAGCCCCCGAGGGTCGGCGATCTCCATCTGCGGCAAGCGGGTGAGATCGAGGATGCCGGTGTAGAACAGAAGCCAGGACAGCATCTCGTCGTAAGGCATCGACTGCGCAATGTGGTCGACCGCGAGCAGGCTGTCGGCGCCGGCATCGCTCGCGATGCGCTCAAAGTCGGTGTCCCAGTTCTTGCCGGCCTGATCCAGGAAGTAGAGCAGGCTGCCGCCGACGCCATGGATCGCGGGAATTTCGAGCTCGCCGGGGCCGACCGGAGAATAGAAGGTGCGCGCCTTCAACGCCTCGGCGCGCGCCATGGCGCGGCCGGAATCGTCGACGTCGAGGGCAATGGCGCAGACGCCGGGTCCGTGCGTGACATAGTGCGAATGGGCAAAGCCGTCGGTCTCGCAATTGATCACGAGCTCGACCTTGCCCTGCGACCAGCGTTCGACCGCCTTGCTGCGATGCTTGCCGGTCTTGCGGAAGCCGAGCTGCGCGAACAGCGCGGCGAGCTCGCCCGCCTTGGTCTCGTTGACGGCGAATTCGACAAAGCCGGTGCCGCGGCTCTTGGCCTTCGGCGCGAGCCGCTTGTCGGCAAGCTTCGGCCATGTCGCGGCGAGCTGGTCCTGCAACAGGATCAGCGAGCGCATGCCGTCGGTCGCGGTCTGCGCCGCCGAGCCGGCGCGGAACTGGTCGTTGAAGATCTCCAGCGACAGCGGGCCCGCATAGCCGGTCGCCGCGATCGCCTCCATGAAGTCGAGCACGGGCAGGTCGCCCTGCCCGGGGAAGGAGCGGAAGTGCCGGCTCCACGACAGGATGTCGAGCTCGAGCTTTGGCGCGTCGGCGAGCTGGACGAGGAAGATCTTGTCGCCGGGGATGGAGCGGATGGCGCGGGTCGGAAAGCCAGGCGCCAGCGAATGGAAGCTGTCGAGGATTACACCGATCGCGGGATGATCGGCCCGCCGCACGATCTCCCAGGAATCGCGGTGGTCGTTGACATGGCGTCCCCAGGCGAGCGCCTCGTAGCCGACGCGCAGACCGCGCTGCGCGGCGCGCTCGCCGAGCTCACGGAAATCGTCGGCCGCGCGATCGATCCCGCCGAGCGAAGCGGGGGAGACGTTGCTGCAGATCAGCAGGAGGTCGGTGCCGAGCTCCTGCATCAGGTCGAGCTTGCGCTCGGCGCGGGCAAAGTTGCGCGCGCGCTGCGGCTCCGGCATGCCCTCGAAGTCGCGAAACGGCTGGAAGGCGCAGATCTCGAGGTTGAGTTCGCCGCATAGCTGCGCCACGTCGCGCGGGCTCGCACCGAACGAGAGCAGGTCGTTCTCAAAAATCTCGACGGCTTCGAAGCCCGCCGCCGATATGGCGCGGAGCTTTTCGTCGAGAGCGCCGGAGAGGGAAACGGTTGCGATCGAGCGCTTGTTCATACTGGCTGCTCCATGATCCGCCCCGGCGAGACGCTATGGCCGGTGCGCGCGGCTTCGCTGACGGCTTCGACGACCGCGAGCGTTCCCATCGCGTCCTCGACGCTGATCAGCGATTGTTCGCGGCCGGCGATGACGGCGAGGAAATGCCGCAGCTGCTCCGCGAGCGGATCGAACGTAGCGGCCGCGACGCGATCGCGCGACATCGGCGCATGCCAGCCGGGCGCCTTCGGATAGGACCACAGCTCGAGGTTCGGCACCGACAGCGAGCCGTTGGTTCCGGCGAAGAGGTAGCAAGGCTGATCCTGCCTGGGATAAACCGCGTTCTCGCCGGACGACAATTCCCAGCTCCAGGGCGCGGGCGTCGCGTCTGAGACGGTGACGGTCCCCAGCGCGCCGTTGGCGAAGCGCAGCGAGAGCGCGGCGGTGTCCTCGACCGCGAAGCCGCGGACCTGGTTGGAGGTCAGCGCCTGCACCTCAGCGACCTCGCCGCAGATGAAACGCAGATTGTCGATGTCGTGGATGAGATTGATCAGCAGTGGCCCGCCGCCCTGTTCGCGCCGCCAGGCGACCTCGAAATAATCATCCGGCTTCTTCAGGAGCCAGAGCCCGACCACAGCGGTGAGCCGGCCGAGCTTGCCGTTCGCGACCGCCTCACGCGCGGCCTTGATGATCGGATTGTGGCGGCGGTGATGGCCGACCAGCATCGGCACGCCGGTCCGCTTCACGGCGGCACACAGCCGTTGCGCTGCGGCGACCGTGTCGGTGACAGGCTTCTCGATCAAAGCAGGCACGCCGGCCTCGGCGCAGTCGAGCGCCATCTGGAAGTGCAGCGCATTCGGCGAGGCGATGACCAGGCCGTCGGGCTTTTCGCGCTCCAGGAGGGCGCGATGATCCGGGTAGCAGGTCGTGTTGAGTGTCCCGGCAAGTTCCTGCGCGGCGGGCGAGGGGTCGGCAATGCCGGCGAGCACGCAATCCGGCGAGGCCTCGATCAGCTCGATATGGCGGCGGCCGATCAGACCGGCGCCGGCGACGCCGATCCGCAACTTCGCGCTCATGCCGCGCTCTCCTCCATGGCGCCGCCGAGGAACAGCTGCCCGATGCGGGGGTCGTTTAGGATGCGCTCGGCCTTGTCGACCATGCGGGTCTGGCCGAGCTCGAGCACGATGCCGAAATCGGAGATCTCCAGCGCCGAGCGTGCGTTCTGCTCGATCATCAAAATGGTGACGCCGCGGTCACGCAGATCCTTCAGGATGTTGAAGGTCTGCTGCACCATCAGCGGCGACAGTCCGATCGAGGGCTCGTCGATCAGTACGAGCTGCGGGTCGAGCAGCAACGAACGCGCGATCTCGAGCTGTTTTTGCTCGCCGCCGGACAATGTCGACGCCTGCTGCGTCGACTTGCGCCGCAGCGCGGGAAACAGGTCGAGCGCCGCTTCGATGCGCGCCGGCAGGTCGATGCCGCGCTCAGCGGCGACACCGCCGAGCTCGATATTATGGCGCACCGACAGTTCGGCAAAGATGTTTCGGCCCTGCGGCACGTAGCAGATGCCGGCATTGAGCAGCGCGCGCTGGCTCAGATTGGTGACGTCGCGGTCGGCGAAGGTGATCTTGCCCTCGCGCAGCTTCAACAGGCCGAAAATCGCCTTGAACACCGTCGACTTGCCGGCGCCGTTCGGGCCGATGATGGTCGTGATGGTCGCCTTCGGCACGGAGAAGGTCGTGCCGTTCAGGATGGTCATCTTGCCGTAGCCGCCGACCAGATTGCTGACCGAGAGGATCGCGTCGCTCATGGTTGCCTCCACAGCATGATCCGGAAAAGTGCGCAGCGGTTTTCCGAAAAGATCATGCTCAAAAATCAATGTCCGAGATAGGCTTCGATCACGGCGGGGTTTTTCCGGACCTCGTCCGGCCGTCCCATCGCAAGCACCTTGCCCTCCGCCATCACCATCACGCGCGAGCACAGCGACATCACGAACTCCATGTTGTGCTCGATGACGACGAAGGTCGCGTTCTTCTCGCGGTTGATCGCGACCAGGCGATCCTTCAGGTCTGACAGCATCGACGGGTTCACGCCGCCCGCGGGCTCGTCGAGCAGCACCAGTCGCGGGCCGCCCATGAAGGCCATGGCCGCGTCGAGCAGCTTCTGCTGGCCGTAGGAGAGGCCGCCGGCCTGCTCGGCCGCGAGGTGATCGAGCTTGAAAAAGCCGATCATCTGGTTGGCGGCGTCCGTCAGCCCGGCATCGGAACGGCCGAACAGGCGCGAGCCCATGTTGCCCTGGTGCTCCTGGCCCGCGAGAATCAGGTTCTCGCGCACGGAGAGTTTTGGAAACACCTGCAGCAGCTGGAAGGTGCGGCTGACGCCGAGCTTGTTCAGCTCGGACGGGCGCAAGCCGGTCACGGTCTTGCCGTCGAGCTTCACATCGCCGCCGGTCGGCGTGAGCTGGCCGAGGATGCAGTTGAACAGCGTGGACTTGCCGCAGCCGTTCGGCCCGATCAGGCCGAGGATCTCGCCCTCGCGCACATCGAAGCTGACGCCGTTAACGGCATGGATGCCGCCAAAGCTCTTCTTGATGTTGGTGACTTCGAGGACCGCACTCATTGCGCCGTCTCCAAACGTGATTTGGCGACCGCCCGCAGTGCCGATGCCGCCTTGGTGCGGCGCGCGGCCATGTAGCGGTCGAGGATCCCCAATATGCCGGTCGGCGACCAGATCAGCAGCAGCATCACCGCGACTGCATAGAGCATGAGGTAATAGCCCTCGGTGAAGCGCAGCCATTCGGGCAGCAGCACCGCGATCATCGCGCCGAGGAACGGGCCGAAGAAGAAGCCGGCGCCGCCGACGATCACCATCATCAACAGATCGAGCGAGAGCGACAGGTTGAACGGCACGGGATCAATATATTGCGTCAGCGGCGCATAGAGCGCGCCGGCGACACCGCCGAGCGCCGAGCCGATCGCAAAGGCCATCAGCGTGTAGCGCCGCGTGTCGACGCCGAGCGACTGCGCCCGCAGCGGATTTTCGCGCAGCGCCATGAAGGCGCGGCCCCAGGGCGAGCGGATCAGCCACCATACCGCCAGCGACACGATCGCAAGCGAGCCGAGGCAGACATAATAGAACGGCAAGGGGCGGTTGGTGGCAAAGCCAAGGATGTTCGGCCGCGGGATGTTGGAGATGCCGTAGATGCCGCCGGTGAGCCAGCTCTCGTTGCGGAACACCAGGAAGGCCAGTGTCGAGAAGGCGAGCGTGACGAAGGCGAGGTAGTGGTGCTGCACGCGCAGCGCCGGATAGCCGAGCACCCAGCCGACCGCGAAGCTCAGGCCGATCGCGACGACGAGCGCCGCCGGCAGCGGCCAGCCATGGGTCGTCATGATCGCCGCCGTATAAGCGCCGATGCCGACGAACGCGCCTTGCGCCAGCGACACCTGGCCGGCATAGCCGAGCGTGAGGTTGAGCCCCATCGCCGCGATGGTCATCACCGCCCACTGGCTCAGGATGAACAGGCCGTAGCGGTTGAAGTTCATGGGGACGAGGATCAGCGCTGCGACCACGGCGAGGCCGAGCACGATCTTCAGGGTCTTGCCGAAATTGCTCATACCGTGCGCTCCTCTGCGCGGCCAAGCAGGCCCTGCGGCCGGAACAGGATGACGACGATGAGGAAGATCATCGGTACGGCCGCGCGATACTGCGTGGAGACGTAAGCGGCCGCGAGATTGTCGAGCACCCCGATCAGGAGGCCGCCGGCGATCGCGCCGCGCACCTGGTTGAAGCCGCCGACGATGGCCGCGATGAAGGCGGCTTGTCCCAGCACCTCACCGGAAGAAAACTTTGCCAGGTAGATCGGCGTGATCAGGAGCGAGGCCAGCGCCACCAGGAATGCGTTGATCACGAAGGTCAGAAGGATCATGCGTTCGACCGGCACGCCGATGATGCGCGCCACCGTCGGATTTTGCGCCGCCGCCTGCATCTGATGTCCGAGCGAGGTACGGCTCAGAAGCGTGGTCAGGCCGACCACCGCGAGAATGGCGACGACGAGAACGCCGATGCTCTGCAGTGACACGGCGTATCCGAGGATCGAGATGTCGCCGGTCGGCACGATCGAGGGGAAGGGCGAGGCCTCGGCGCTGAAGAACTGCTTCACCGCCTCCTTGATGCCGATCGCCAGCGCCATGGTCGCGATCGCCAGCGGCAGCACGCCGTGGCGCATCATGGGGTCGACCAGCAGCATCTTGAAGGCGAGGCCGAGCAGGATCATCGACAGCAGGATGCCGAGGATGATGGCGAGCCAGAACGGCGCACCGACATGCATCGCCGCCAGCATCAGGAACGCCGGCAGCATCACGAATTCGCCTTGTGCGAAATTGATGGTCTGTGAGGTCTGCCACAACAGCGTGAAGCCGACCGCGACCAGTGCGTAGATCGCGCCGGTGGCCAGTCCCGCAACCAGAAGATCGAACAGATTGGACATGGGTTCTCTTATCGTTAGAGCCCGAGTGAACCGGATCAACGCAAATTCAGGTCTTGCTCTCCCTCGCCCCGTTCTCTCTTCTCCCTCTCCCCGCAAAGAGCGGGGCGAGGGAGAAGAATTTCGGCAAGCAGGGCGAGGTAAGAAGCCGTCTTAGTTCAGCTTCGGAAGCACCTGCTTCACGACCTGCTTGCCTTCCACGACCTCGACCAGGAAGCTCTGGCGATCGAGGTCGCCGGTGTCGCTGACGGTGACGTCCATCAGGATGCCGGGCTCTTCGGAAGCCTTGATGGTCAGGCCGTGCAGCGTGTCGGCGAACTTCTTCGGATCGACCTTGCCCATCTTCTCGGTGGTGGCCTTCACCATGTAGACGGCAAGATAGCCCTTCAGCCCGTTGTGATCGGGCACGTAGTTGTACTTCTTCGAGAACTTCTCGCGGAACGCCTTGATCAGGTCGACCGGCGCGTCGGTGGTGAGGCCGACATGGCCGCGCGCGCCGTTGGCGGCGTCGCCGGCGAGCTCGATCACCTTCTGGCCGATCAGCGTGGTCTCGCCCATCAGCGGAGCGGTGACGCCCTGGCGCTTCAGCTCTTTCAGGATGCGCGCGCTCTCTTCCTCGTTGAGATAGATGAACACGGCGTCGGGGTTGGCAGCCTTGATCTTGCCGACGTCGGCGGCGAAATCGGCCTGGCCTGCTTCGGTGGAGAGATCGGCGACCACCTTGGAGCCGAGACGCTCCAGCTCCTTGCTGACGACGTCGCGTCCGCCGCGGCCGAAATCATTGTTGACCCAGACGACGGCGACCGTCTTCGCCTTCAGCTCGCCGTTGATGTACCTTGCGACCTTCGGCATCGAGGATTGCTGGCCGAAAGAGGTGCGGAACAGGAACTTGTTGCCGGCCTGCGTCAGCTCGGCGGCTTCGCCGCCCATGATCTGTGCGATGCCGGCTTCCGCTGCGAGCGGCGCCGTCACCTTGACCGAGCCGGAATAGCCGGGCCCGAGCAGCACGTAGGGCTCGGCGTCGAGTGCCTTCTGCACCTGCGCGCGCGCCACGCCCGGATTGGACTGCGAGTCGGCATGGGTGACTTCCAGCTTGCGGCCGAGCACCCCGCCCTTGGCGTTGATCTCCTCTATCGCGAGGTCGATGCCGTTCTTCCAATTGGTGCCGACGGTCGCGCCGCCGCCCGAAAGCTCGGCGACGTCGGCAAGCTTGATGGATTGCGCAAAGGCTGACGTGGTCGTCGCGACGGCGAGCAGGGCGCCCACCAGCAGTGTCGATTTCATGGATCTCTCCTCCCTTTCTGATCTTCGGTTCTGTGAACGGCCTTGTCCCGGCCGCTTGGCTTAGGCGGCGTGGTAGGCAGCGCTTCGCGCCGCCATCACGCCGTCAAAAGCATCTCCCATGACGTCTGTCGAGGGAGCAAGGCCGGTGAACAGTTCGAATGCGTCGGCTGCCTGGTAGATCGCGAGCTCCCGCCCGGTCATGATCCGCGCGCCCGTGGCTTGCGCGGCTGACAGCAGCGGGGTGATCAGCGGCGAATAGACAGCGTCGGCGACCCATATGCGATCGTGCAGCATAGCAGGCGGAACGGGCATGCCCCGGTCCGGCAGCATGCCGACCGGCGTGGCATTGACGAAGCCGGTCGCCCCGCGCAGGGCTGCGTCGAGGTCGGCCGTCGCGACGACGCCGGTACTTTTTTGCAGGAGCGAAGCGAGGTTCGCGGCGCGTGCCGGCTCGCTGTCGAAGATGCGGATATCGGTGACGCCGGAATTGGCGAGCGCGAACGCGATCGCCTTGCCGACGCCGCCGGCGCCGATCACCGCCACGGCGTTTCCGGAAGGCCTGAGCAGCGGCGCCACCGCGCGGGCAAAGCCCGTGGTGTCGGTGTTGTGGCCGATCAGCCGGCCGTCTCGGACGACGACGGTATTGACCGCACCCATCGCGGCTGCGGCCGGCGCGAGCTCGTCGAGCAGCGGGACGACCGCCTCCTTGTAGGGAAAGGTGACGTTGACGCCGGCAAAGCCAAGACGTCGCACCCCCTCGAGCATCATGCGCAGGCCGGCCGCGTCGGCGCCGGCCACTTCGATGAGCTGATAGTGGCCGCGCAGCCCGAGGGCTTCAGCGGCCCGCTCGTGCATGGCAGGAGACGCGGAATGCGCAATCGGCGCGCCGATCAGGCCGGTGAGGAGCTTCTTGGGAGCGGCAGGTCGGCGCTGTGACATGATCCACTATCGTCTCGCGGGGCGAATTTCTCCACGTCGTTTTGCGCGGAAATTCGCGGCGTTCAAGCGAAACGATAGCGTTTCCCCCGCCTAACACAATTACTCATTTATCCTGCAAACCTAACATAATGTTATTTTCGTCGGACCCGGGCCTTTTGCCCTTCCCTCAGACTTTGGCGCGACGGCCCGACCGCGCGCATCTCGGCGCGCAGCTGTTCGATGAAGTACTCGACATGCAGCGACAGCGGCGCGCCGCGCTTCACCGCGATGTAGGTGTCGAAGCGGGTCGGCTCGACGATCTTCAACAGCTCGATGCCGGGATAGCCGCCATGGGCCACCGTGAACTGGTCGATGATGGCGATGCCGAGCCCCGCCTTCACCAGCGCGCAGACCGTGGTGCCGAAGCGTGCGCGGATGGTGATGTTGTAGTCGAGCCGGTGGCGCGCGAAAATCTCGGCCATGATCCGTCCGTAGGGATCGTTCGGGTCGATGCCGATCAGCGGATAGCGGGTGATCTCGGCGGCCGTCACCTGCTTGCGGCCGGCCAGCTCATGGCCGGGCGGGACGATGCAATAGAGCTCGCCCGAGGCGAGCGGCAGGAAGTCGAGGCCGGAATGTTCGAGCCGGTAGCTCATCGCCACGCACTCGCCACGGCCGAGCAAGAGATAGTCGATGGCTTCCTCGATCTTGAGGATGTTGATGTCGATGCCGAGGTCGGGATAGCGGCGCCGGACGCGCTCGATCGCGCGCGGCACCATCACCTGGGAGATGCTCGGCACCGAGCCGATGCGCAACTCGGACAGGCCGCCGCGTCCAATCTTGGAGATGATCTCGGAGAGATCGTCCACTTTCTTGTAGACGCCGTTGATCTGCTCAAAAATGTTCTCGGCTTCCGGTGTCGGGAAGTAGCGTCCGTTTTGGCGCTGGAAGAAACGGATGCCAAGCGAGCGCTCGGTGTATTTCACCAGACGGCTGATGCCGGGCGCCGACACGTTCAACAGTTTTGCGGCGCCGCCAATCGTGCCCGTCACCATCACGGCACGGATCACCTCGACCTGGCGCAGCGTCATCATGAACGAACCCCCGAACGACGATCTCTTTGGCGATCATCTCACGAGAGACGCGATGTCATCCAGCCGCAAATGCTTGTCAACGTGAATATGCGCGGCAGGGCCGATGATGCTGAAGGGACGGATGGACTCACGGCAGGATTGCTGAGCTGAATTCCGCGCGCACAGATGGATGCCGGCGCCTCTGGCGTCGTCCGCCTCCATGCTGCAAATGCGTTCTAGCCTGCCGGGCCTTCCGGCGTGGCGCTGTTGCGAAGATCCGCACGCTCGGTCTCGAGCACGTCGCGCGCAAACTCGATGATCTTCTGCTTGTTGGCCGTTTCACGCACGGCGAAAAACACGCGGTTCAGTTCCAGGCCGAGCACGCTGTTGAGGGCGATGTTCTCATCTTCCATCGTGGGGTTTCCCGCTGCCGATATCGAAGGTGTAACTTGACGCCCCTTCCTCCACAAGTAGATTAATCCTCGGGATTTTCGTTGCACCGGAAAACTACGGAGAGCGACGAAATGCGGCAGCGGCCAAAGGCAACATTCAACGGCAACGCTCAAGAGCGACGTTCAAAGGCAACGTTCAAGAGCAACGTTCGAGGGCCGTGGTCATTGGTAGCCTGCGAGAGCAGGCAAGGGGCAAGACGAACCGATGTCCGCCGTGGATTACGGCCGCGAAGCGCTCGATTTCATCGAAAGCCTGGAAGCCTATCGGCGGGTCCCGGACGCCATGGATGCGCTCGAGGCGGCGTTCGGACGCTTCGGCTTCGAGACCATCATCGTCACGGGGCTGCCGAATCCTGACCAGCAGTTCGCCCAGATGGTGCTCGCCAAGCGCTGGCCCGCGGAATGGTTCAAGCTCTACACCGAGAACAACTACGATCGCGTCGACCCCGTGGTACGAATGTGCCGGCAGTCGATCAATCCATTCGAGTGGTCGGAAGCCCCCTATGACGTCGAGCTCGAGCCGGGCGCAACCGAGGTGATGAACCGCGCCGGCGACTTCCGCATGTCGCGCGGCTTCATCGTGCCGATCCACGGGCTGACCGGCTATGAGGCGGCCGTTTCGCTCGGCGGTGTCCATCTCGATCTCAATCCGCGCAGCAAGCCTGCGCTGCATCTGATGGCGATGTACGGCTTTGATCGCATTCGCCGTCTGCTCGCGCCGGTGGCGGGGCGGTCGACTCATCTCACGCCGCGCGAACGCGAGGTGATCAACTGGGCCGCACAAGGCAAGTCGGCCTGGGAGATCGGCGAGATATTGCACATCACTCAGCGGACTGCGGAAGAGCATCTTGCAACTGCTGCGCGCAAGCTCGGCGCCGTCAACCGTACGCATGCAGTCGCGATCGCGATTCGCAGCAAGATCATCAATCCGTAAGCCTCGCACTGGGAAATTTCCCAATATCGAAACCGCGTCTTTTCACGGAGGCTCTGCGCGCGTCAGGACGGCCCACGGCTCGACGCCATCGCCCCTCCAACACCGACAGCCTCGCACCCGCGCAAACGAAAAGATCGCCTGAGATGACGAACATGATGCAGGATACCCAGCTCACCATGAATGAAGCGAAGCTCGGCTACATGTCCGACATGGCGATCGAACTTGCACAGATGGCTGAAGTCTCCGGGCTCGCGACCTTGGCCTACCTGTTCCGGATGGCGGCACTCGAAGCCGCAACCGCAGGCAGGGTCGCCGGGTGCGATGCGATTCCGCACCATATGACGTCGCACTAGGGTCGACCGGAGCTCTCGTTTTCCCTCTCCCGCCCTCCGCGAGGGATGGGGAGAGGAGATCCGCGGCTCGGCAGCCGCGATGCAGTGCGTTCTTCGCAGGACTGGGTGCGGCGGGTTGACCCAGCCGGCACGGCAATCCCTTGCCAAGGCGCATCGCGCAATCGGTAAGATGCAACAAAGTGCAGCCGTGACGCAGAATCGCTCTTGCGTCGGAACGATACTGCCGGTACCGATTTTGCCTTGAAGAGGCAGGGGAGCTCTTTCATTGATCTCGTCAGCGACCGAACATCAGCGCAACGTTTGGTGTGGCTGAAAGAGCGTTCATGCTGCTCGTCGTCGAACAATTTCTGAACGGATTGCAGTTCGGGCTGCTCCTGTTCCTGCTCGCGGCCGGCCTGACGCTGGTGTTCGGGATCATGGATCTCGTCAACCTGGCGCACGGCTCGCTCTATATGATGGGCGCCTATTTCGCCGCGACCTTCGTGGCCTGGACCGGCAATTTCGTCCTGGGCGCGATGCTCGCGCTCGGCGCCACGCTGCTGCTCGGCATCGTGCTCGAGGTCACCGCGCTCAGACATCTCTATGGCCGCGATCATCTCGACCATGTGCTCGCGACCTTCGGCCTGATCCTGTTCTTCAATGAAGCCGTGCGGCTGATCTGGGGCCCGGCGGGCCTCGCGCTGCCGCTGCCGGGCTGGCTCACCGTGCCGGTGCCGATCCTGCCCGGCATTCACTATCCGGCCTATCGCCTCGCCATCATCATCGTCGCGCTCTTGGTGGCGCTCTTGCTCTATCTCGGCGTGATGCGTACCCGCATCGGCATGCTGATCCGGGCCGGCGCCTCCAACCGCGAGATGATCGGCGCGCTCGGCATCAACATCAAGCTGCTCTACACGCTGGTGTTCGGCCTGGGCGCGGCGCTTGCCGGTCTCGCCGGCCTGATGCAGGCGCCGATCCTCACGGTGCAGATCGGCATGGGCGAAAACATCCTGATCCTGGCCTTCGTGATCATTGTCATCGGCGGCATCGGCTCGATCCGCGGCGCCTTCCTGGCGGCGATCTTCGTCGGCATGATCGACACGCTCGGCCGCGCCTTCCTGCCGAACCTGCTGCGACAGGTGCTGAGCTCGACCGCGGCCTCCACCGCCGCGCCGGCGCTGTCGTCGATGCTGATCTACCTCCTGATGGCGATCGTGCTGGTTGTCCGGCCGGAGGGGCTGTTCCCGGCCAACCGTCGATGAAAACGTTCAGCGTGAGCAAGGCCTTCACGGCCCTGGTGCTGGCAGGCCTCGTGCTGCTGCCGCTCTATTCGTCCCTGTCGGGCAACATCTTCATCCTGACGCTGTTCACCCGCATCGTCATCCTGGCGCTCGCCGCCGCGAGCCTCAATCTCATCATGGGCTATGGCGGCATGATGAGCTTTGGTCACGCCGCCTATCTCGGCGTCGGCGGCTATGCCGTCGGCATTCTGGCGCAGGAAGGTGTCGGAAGCGGCTTCATCCAGTTTCCGGTCGCGCTCGCGGCGTCCGCGATCTACGCGCTCGTCATCGGCGCGCTGTCGTTGCGCACCCGCGGCGTCTATTTCATCATGATCACGCTCGCCTTCGCGCAGATGGCCTATTACGTCGCCTCGGGCCTGGCGCGCTACGGCGGCGACGACGGTCTTACCGTCTACAAGCGCAGCGACTTCTCCGGCCTGATCAACCTGTCGAACCGGACACAGTTCTACTATCTCTGCCTCGCCTGCCTGTTCGGCGTCGTCCTGCTGATCTGGCGCATCGGCAATTCGCGCTTCGGCCTCGTGGTGCAGGGCCTGCGCTCCAACGAGCAGCGCATGCAGGCGATCGGCTTTCCCGCAAAACGCTACCAGCTCGTCTGCTTCGTCATTTCGGGCACCATGTGCGGCCTTGCCGGCGCACTGCTCGCCAACAACACCGACTTCGTCAGTCCCGCCGTGATGTACTGGACCCGCTCCGGCGATCTCATGGTGATGGTGATCCTGGGCGGCATGGGCACGCTGTTCGGCCCTGTGATGGGCGCGGTCGTGTTCCTGGTGCTGGAAGAGCTGCTGTCGCAGATCACCGAATATTGGGCACTGATCATGGGCCCGCTGCTGCTGCTGATCGTGCTGTTCGGGCGCGGCGGCATCATGGGTCTGCTCGGGAGGTTCGACCGTGGCTGAGCCGCTGCTCCGCGTCGAAAAACTGGTGCGCCGCTTCGGCGGCATCACCGCGACCGATCACGTCTCGCTCGACGTTGCGGCGGGCGAACTGCACGCCATCATCGGTCCCAACGGCGCTGGCAAGACCACGCTGATCAGCCAGCTCACCGGGCATCTTTCGCCGCACGCGGGCTCTGTCTCCCTCGGCGGGCTCGACATCACCTATCTGCCGGCCTATCGCCGCTGCGCGCTGGGCCTGGCGCGCTCGTTCCAGATCACCTCGCTGCTGCTGGACTTCACCGCGGCCGACAATGTCGCGCTCGCGGCCCAGGCGCATGCCGGCACCTCGTTCCGCTTCTTTGCCAATGCGCGCAAGGAGACGGGCCTGCGCGATGCCGCGCGTGCCGCGCTCGATCGGGTCGGGCTGTTGCATCGCGCCGACGTCGAGGTGTCCAAGATCAGCCATGGCGAGCGGCGCGAGCTGGAGCTCGCGGTGGCGCTCGCGAGCAAGCCAAAAATCCTGCTGCTCGACGAGCCGATGGCGGGCCTCGGCGTCACCGAGTCCCAGCGCATGGTGAAACTGCTTCAGGAGTTGCGGAAGGAAGTCTCGATCGTGCTGGTCGAGCACGACATGGAGGCGGTGTTCGCGCTCGCCGACCGCATCTCGGTGTTGGTCTATGGCCGCGTCATCGCCTCGGGCGATCCGGCCGCGATCCGCCAGAACGACGAGGTCAAACGCGCCTATCTCGGCGACCAGCATGTGGTGACGCGCCATGGCTGAAACTGCGCTGCTGGACGTCGAGGGAATCGAGACCTGCTACGGGCTCAGCCAGGTTCTGTTCGGCCTGTCGCTGTCGATCAAGGCCGGCGAGATGGTCTCGCTGATGGGCCGCAACGGCATGGGCAAGACCACGACCATCCGCTCCATCATGGGCCTGACGCCGGCCCGCGCGGGCGCGATCCGCTTTGCGGGCGCGGAGGTGCGGACGCAGCCCTCGTACCGGATCGCAAAGCTCGGCGTCGGCCTGGTCCCTGAGGGACGCCAGATATTCCCGAACCTCACGGTGCGCGAAAACCTCGTCGCAGCCGCCGCCGATCGTTTCGGCAGCGAAAACCCGTGGACGCTCGCGACGATCTACGTCCTGTTCCCCCGCCTTGCCGAGCGCGCCGGCAACATGGGCAACCAGCTCTCTGGCGGCGAGCAGCAGATGCTCGCGATCGGCCGCGCGCTGATGACCAATCCAAAGCTCCTGATCCTCGACGAGGCAACCGAAGGATTGGCGCCGCTGATCCGCGAAGAGATCTGGAATTGCCTGTCGCTGCTGAAGAAGCGCGGTCAGTCCATCCTGGTCGTCGACAAGAACGTCGACCACCTCGCTCGCATCTGCGACCGCCACTACATCATCGAACGCGGCAAGACGGTGTGGAGCGGCACCTCGAGCGAACTGACGGCCGAGCCGGATCTGCAGCACCGCTATCTCGGGATTTAACGGGCGGAGAATGTGGCGCGAGTTCGCGCCACTCATTCAATGTCGTCCTGGCGAAACAGGCTGTGCAAAAACTCAAGATTCGGAGAGCTCGATAGAACAGGATGCTCCACGCCCCTGCTTTCAAGCTCTTTACTGACTACTTGGTTCTCTCTTCTGTCGCGCAAGAGAATCAGATTCTACGTCGAAACGAGCGCGCTGAGTTTTTTTACGGCCTGTTTCGCCAGGACGACATCGGGGGTTCAGCGGCGCTAGCCAATCACCAATAAATCCCGTGGCGATGAAGTTCGCGGATGACGCGGGCTTCGACGGACGGCTGGCGCTTCGGTTTGGTCGAGACCGCGGTCTTGGCCGGCACGGTCGTCGTTGCGGCCGGTGCCGTGGTCGTAGTGACGGCCGGCGTCGTGACCGGTGCTGATGTCGTTGCGGCCGTGGTCGTCTGCGGCGCTACAGTTGTGGTCGGCGCGACCGTGGTCTGGGTGGGCGTGGTCGAGGCCAGCGCCGGTGTGGTCGGTGTCTGTGTCGTCGTCGCGGTTGTGGTCGCCGGAGCCGGCATGGTCGTGGTCTGGGTCTTGGGCTGTTCGGCCGCCGGCTCGCTTGCATTTGCGGTCGCGAGACTCAAGCTGCGCGGTTGTCCGGCATAGGCATGGGTGGCCAGAACAGAGATTGCGGCGATCAGGATCAGCTTGCGCATGGAAAATCCCCGCTATTCGGTCAGTTCATCTTACCTAAATCGCTTCCACTTCAGTCAGCGCGCAACGCGGTGCGTGCCGATCTCGATCAGGGTGGTCCGGCAGGACAGGCGATAAATCAGGCTGAACAGATAAACCCACATGATCGAACTCCACTGTTGATCACATGGCGGCATCCTAGACCCGCGATCTTTCCGGCGGTTTTCGTAAGGACAGGAAAATGGCTTCGTCGCGCGAGACAGGGGTTTCGTCGGAACAGGCCGCACGAAGTCGCCTCACAGGGGTGTGAGGCGGCGATGCCGTGAAAGGTACGTCGCTGCCTTTGTCTGCCCGCTAGGGGGCTCAAAACATCTCGAAATATTCGCGATGCTCCCAGTCGCTGACCTCGGCCTGGAAGCGGTCGATCTCGGCGTTCTTGATGTGGGTGTAGTAGTCGACGAACTCGGCGCCGAGTTTTTCGCGGAAGAACGGATCGTCCTTCAGCGCCGCGACCGCATCGCGCAGGGATTTGGGCAACAGCGGCGCCTTGGTCTCGTAGGGCGTGTCGGCGGACGGGCCGGGATCGAGCTTGCGATCGACGCCGTCGAGGCCCGAGAGGATCTGCGAGGCCATGTAGAGATAGGGGTTTGCGGCGGGCTCGCCGATGCGGTTCTCCAGCCGGGTCGCGGCGTCGCCCGCGCCGCCGAGCACGCGGATCATCACACCGCGATTGTCGCGGCCCCAGATCGCGCGGTCGGGCGCCAGCGAATAGGAGCGGTAGCGCTTGTAGCCGTTGATGGTCGGCGTCGTGAACACGGTTGAGGCGCGGGCGTGATCAAGCAGGCCCGCGAGCCAGGCGCGGCCGAATTCGCTGAGCGGCTCGCTGCCCGTCTTCGCCATGAACAGGTTCTCTGCCGTAGCACGCGAGACGATGGACTGATGCAGATGCCAGCCGCTGGCGAACACGTTCGGCAGCTTCGGCCGGCACATGAAGGTGGCGTGATAGCCGTGGCGCCGCGCGATCTGCTTCACCGCAGAGCGGAACAGTACCATGTTGTCGGCGGGCTCGATGCCCTTCTTCGGCTGGAAGGTGAATTCGCACTGGCTTGGTCCGAACTCGACCTCGACCGAACGCAACGGCAAACCGAGTGCGAGAATGTCGCGGCGAAGGATCTCCAGCACCGGCTCCATCTGATCGAAGCGCTGCTCGGTCAGATATTGATAGCCGTGCGACAACAGGCTGACCGCGGGCGGCGTGCCAGGCTGGCCGGCGTCCTCGGGGCGCATCTGCGCATCATCGAGCTTGAAGATGTGGAATTCGACCTCGAGGCCCGCGACGAATTCATGGCCGCGGCTTCCGAGTTCATCGAGCACCTTGCGATAGAGGGAACGTGTCGCGAACGGCACCGGGCGGCCGTCGTTGAAGTAGAGATCGCACAGCACCCAGCCGGTCGTCGGCGCCCAGGGCAGCACGCGGAAGGTCGTGGGATCGGCAACCATCAGCACGTCGGCCGCGCCCTCCATCTCCTTCATGCCAAAGCCGCCGCCTGATGTGAACACCGGAAACACCGTGCGGTGCGAGGTGTCCTTGGCGAGCAACGTCGTGGTGATGGAGCAACCGCTTTCCAGTGAGGCGACCGCTTCCGATGCGATGATCGTCTTGCCGCGCAAGATGCCGTGCTGGTCCGGGAAGGCGAGGCGGATGACTTCGAGGTTCCTCTCTTCGACGATCCGGGCGAGCCGCGTCGCGGCGTCCTTCTGCTCATCCGACCACAGCGCGTGACGCGCGACGAAACTCACTCGGTTGCTCCTTCACTCACCGCATGCGCGGCTCTCGTAGGGTGGGCAAAGTGAAGCGTGCCCACCACTTTGGTCGCATTCGTGGAGAGATGGTGGGCACGGCGCTTCGCGCCTTTGCCCACCCTACGGCAGTAGACCACGGGCGTCACTCCGCCGCCGTCAGCCGGTGCACCTTGCCCGCGATCTCCTTCGGCACCGGCGCCATCCACGGCGCGCCGCGGCGGCGCTTGACGTCGACCTCCATCCAGTAGGTCTCCCAGCCCTGGGTCGGCCCGATGCCGTCCATGGTGGACGGCCCCTGGATCGAGCGTGCATTGCTCTCGTCGAGGAACAGCATCGGCTTCTCGCCGCCAGCGACCTTTTCG
The DNA here is from genome assembly GCF_018130955.1 of Bradyrhizobium liaoningense. Taxonomy (GTDB): domain Bacteria; phylum Pseudomonadota; class Alphaproteobacteria; order Rhizobiales; family Xanthobacteraceae; genus Bradyrhizobium; species Bradyrhizobium liaoningense_C. Next base: position 8,209 of record NZ_JAFCJM010000027.1, on the reverse strand, counting down.
ATCTCCTGCCGCAGCAGGCGGCGATACTGCACGATCGCCTTGTCGGATTGGCCGAGATGCTCCTTGGTGCGGTCCTGGATCGCGCCCATCGATTCCACCGCCCACTGGTCGTGCACGTTGATGTCGTTGCCCATGCCGGTGTAGGTCGCTGTCTGCTGCTCGTGCGGATCAAAGCCGTAATCGTTGCTGCTGTTCTTGCGCGACTTGTAGTCCGGCAGCGTGTAAAGCTCGAGGCGCTGATCGCGCATCTTGGTCTTGTCGACCGGTGTCGTGTAGCTCGTGAAGATCGCGTACCAGTAGCAGTTCTCGTCATCGACAGGCACGTGCCACTGTGTGATCGTCATCTCCGTGCTCATGGGGATGACGAAACCGTGCGGGAAGAGCTGGTTGGTGACGCGCACATGGGTGCGCTCCTCGTCGATCTCGCGCAGCGCAATCAGCCGCAGGCCGTATTCGGTGTGCTCGACATTGATGATCGGCCGGTCGTATTCGCGCAGGATTTTCGTCATCGGCAGGTCGCTTCCGGCCGATGCGCCGCGGAACTGCTTGCCATAGGCCGTGGACGTGTCTTCGTCCTCGAAGAAGCGATGCAAATAGGAGGCGTGGGCGGGATCGATGCCGACCTCGAGCGCCTGCAGCCAGTTGCAGGCCATGTGGCCCTTGAATGCAAAGGTGTGGCTGCCGGGCGCCACAAAACAGTCGAGCTCGGGAAATGCGGGCGGCACGCCTTCGCCGAGGTAGGCCCAGAGGATGCCGCTCTTCTCGACCACCGGATAGGAGCGCTGCCTGATGTTCTGGCAGAGCTTTGAGTCCTTGGGCTCCGCCGGCGTCTCGATGCATTGCCCTGATGCGTCGAACAGCCAGCCGTGGAAAGCGCAGCGCAGTCCGCCGTTCTCGAGCCGGCCGAAGGCGAGGTCGGCGCCGCGATGGGCGCATTGGCGATCCATCAGGCCGTAGCGTCCCTGTTCGTCGCGGAACAGCACCAGGTTCTCGCCGAGCAGTTTCACAGGACGGATCGGCCGCGCGTCCTCCAGCTCATCCACCAGCGCCGCCGGCTGCCAGTAGCTCCGCATCAGCCTGCCGCAAGGATCCTTCGGCCCGGTGCGGGTGATCAGGTCGTTCTGCTCCTGGCTCATCATGGCGGTCGCGTCCCTTTTTCGGAGTGGCTTGTGTTCGCCTATTGAACGGATGGGCGAATTATGACATGCCTTGATCCGGCAGCAAGCAGTATTTTGCAGGAAGTTCCCTACCGCCATGCCCAAGCTCAAGCGCAGCGACACCGAGGACCGCGCGACGGATTTCGTCGAGAGCCTCGACCGCGGCCTGCGCCTGCTGCAGGTCTTTGGCACGACCTCAGGTCCCATGACGCTCAGCGATCTCGCGCGCGCCGCCGACCTGCCGCGCGCCACCGCGCGGCGCATCCTGTTCACGCTCCAGCATGGCGGCTTCGTTGCAAGCGACGGCAAATTGTTCTCGCTGACGCCGCATGTGCTGACGCTGGCGGCCTCCTTCCTGCGTTCCAACCAGCTCGTCGCCGTCCTCCAGCCGGTGCTCGACCGCATCGCCACCGCGGCGCAGGAAATCTCCTCGCTCGCGGTGCTCGACGGCGACGACGTCGTGTTCATCGCGCGCGGCAGTCCGATGCGGGTGTTTTCGGCCGGCCTCGAGATCGGCTACCGGCTGCCGGCCTTCTGCACCTCGGTCGGCCGCGCCATGCTCGGCCAGTTCGACGATGCGGCGCTTGGCCTGCGCCTGAAGGCGATGAAGCGCGCCCCACTGACGCCGCAGACCGTCACCGATCCCAAGGCGCTGCTCAAGACCATCGCCGTCGACCGCGCCCAAGGCTATTCGCTGGTCGATCGCGAAGCCGAGCCGCATTTCCGCTCGATGTCGGTCCCCGTCCGCCGCTACGACGACACCATCGTCGCCGCCATCAACATGGGCGCCCATGTCGATCGCGTGCCGGTGAAGGAGCTGATCGAGCGTTTCCTGCCGCTGCTGCGCGACGGCGCGGAGTCGGTGCGGTCGCAACTGTTGTAGGGTGGGTTAGCCTCGCGGCTGCGCGAAGCGCAGTCCGCTTGGCGTAACCCACCTTTTGGTTTCCGCGGCGGCAGAAGTGGTGGGTTACGCTACCGCTAACCCACCCTACATTCTCGTCGCTTGTGCTATAATAAGCGCAACGCAAGAACCTAGGGAGGACGCCATGCAACACACCATGGTTCCCAGTGATCGCGTGGAGCATGTCGGCGTCTACGGGCGCGACGGCACCAAGCTCGGCACGATCGAGCGGCTGATGCTCGACAAGGTGAGCGGCACGGTCGCCTATGCCGTGATCAAGACCGGCGGACTGCTCGGTACCCGCCACCATTATCCGGTTGAGTGGAGCGCGCTGAAATACGATCCCGCGCGACAGGCGTTCCGGGTCGAGGTGACGCTGGATGAGCTTGCCAGCGGCCCGTGCGAGTTCGACGGCGACGAATTCGATTGGGGCGATCGTTCGCAGCCCTACGCGCATCCGAACTATTGGTCGATCTGACGGCGCGTCGCGCTCACCCCTCCGCGGCCTCGCGCTCCATGTCGCGGCCGGAAAGGTCCTCGCCCTGCATGTTGGCGTAGTCGCGCGCCATCTCGCGCATCAGGAACTTTGCCGGCACGTCGTGATAGCTGCCGCGGTCGTTGACGTATTGCATGTAGGCGCGGCCCGCGCCGTCGAACGGATGCAGCAGCGCGTCGTTGTGGCCGTCGAAATCGAGCGGCGCCACGCCGACCTTGGCACAGAGCGTGTCGTTGAAGGTCGGCGTCGCCTTGCGCCAGGCGCCGTCGACATACACTTCCGTGAACCCGTGCCAGGTGAAGATGTCGGTGCCCATGCTCTGGCGCAGTTTTTCGGTGGTGAGATGGTTCTTCACGTCGGCAAAGCCGACGCGCGCCGGGATGCCGTGGACGCGGCAGGCGGCGGCATAGAGCGCGGCCTTGCCGACGCAATAGCCCTGGCCCGCGGCGAGCACGCTTGAGGCACGAAACGTCTCGGGCACGCGCATGCTGACATAGGGATTGTAGCGGATGCCGTCGCGCACCGCCTTGTAGAGCACGCCCGCCTTTTCGCGGTCGCTCGCGTCAGCGAGCACCGCGCTCTTTGCGAAGACCTCCACGATGGGATGATCGCTGTCGATATACTCGCCGGGATCGGTGTAGAGCCGGCGGATGGTGTCGGGCAGATGATCGGTCATGCGGCTAAGCTTAGTGGAGAGGAGCGGATTGGCAACGGCCCGCGCCATGCGCGGGCTGATGACAGGCCCTGCGCAATCCGCTCGCCTGCACTCAACCCGGCAGCGGTTTTTCGCCGACCTTGGGCCAGTAGGTGCCAAAGCTCCACAGCCCGCCCTCGGGATCACGCGCCGCGAAATCGCGGCTGCCATAGTCGGTGTTGGTGAGTTCCATCTCGATTCGAGCGCCTGATGCCTTCACTTTCGCATACAGCGCATCGGGATCGTCCACCGCGAGATAGACCGCATCCGTCCGGCGGCCCGCGAGGTCGCCGACCTGCTTGGCGTAACCGTCGTCCCGCTGCGCGCCGAGCATGAGGATGGAGCAGCCGAACGCCAGCTCGGCATGGACGATGGTGCCTTCGCGGCGATAGACCACGCGCTCGCTGAAGCCGAGCACGTCCTTCAGCCAGGCGATCATTGCGTCTGCATCCTTGCAGCGCATGGTGTGATAGAGGCGCGGCGCCTCGTTGCCGTTCGGTTGGGTCATAAAACTCTCCAGCTCGATTGCTGGACCGAGCCTAGGTCAGCCCGCGCGCGCCGGCTTGAACAAATGGGACTTTGCCCTATCCCCCGGCCTCCCGCGTCAGACGCGGATCGGTGCCTTCCAGCCGCGCCGCCCATGCAGTCGGCGTTTCGCCGCTGAAGACACGAAAGTCGCGGACGAGATGTGCCTGATCGGCATAGCCCGCCTCAACGGCGATGGCCGCCCAGCCGCCCGCCGCGCTGGTGCGCGCGAGCGCGCAGGCGCGATGAAAGCGCAGCATCTGCGCCAATGTTTTCGGTGCGACACCGATCTCGTAGTGGAAGCGGCGGGCGAGATGCTTGCGGCTCCAGCCGATGTCAGCGGCGATCTCGCCGATCCTGACCGTGCCCGCGCTGCGCCAGAGCCTGTCGAGCGCCGCGGCGATCGCCGGCGACGGCTCGTGCACGGCGCGGCGAAGCACAAAATTCTCCACGATCTCGAAGCGTCGCTGCCACCCTTCGGCCTCGGCGACCATCTCGCTGAGGCACCGGCCGTCCTGCCCCAGCACGTCGCCGAGACCCACCATCCGTGCCGTCAGGTCGGGCACGGCGCCGCCGTAGAAGCGATAGGCGCCGAGCGGGGTGAAATCGACCTGCACGCAGGCGGCGCGGCCGTCGGATTCGATGAGCACCGGTCCGGGAAACAGCCCGGCGACAAAGCTCGGCTGCGCGTCCGCATCGTCCGGCCGGCGGCCAAGCGCGATGCGGAACGGCGATCCCAGATTGACCAGCAGCGGCAGCGCCAATGGCGCGGCATGTCGGAAGGCAGTCAGGCCAAGCCCGCGCTCGCGGTAGAAGGAGATGCTGGAGACGAGATGCGCAAGGCGCGGCGAGACCGGCCGGCTGATGACATCGGGGGCTACGCTTGCATCCATCGCGCGTCTCACTCGTTGCGAGCGCAGCATAGCGTTACGATGGCGTCCCACCAATGGGACTTCTTCCGAAGTGTTCTAGCGGTTCCGCATCCAGTCGGCGAGCCGCGACAACGCCTGATCGAGTTCCTGCCGCGCGGTCGTGTCAGCCACGGTCTCGCCGAGCGCGCCGCGCATGCACAATAGCCACGAGTCGCGCTCGGCGTCGCCGATCGCGACGTGCATATGCCGCTGCCGCAGCCGCGGATGGCCCTTCTCGACGGAATACAGTCTTGGTCCACCGGTCCATTCGGTGAGATAGCGTTTCAGTACATCCTTGATCTCGCCGAGATCGGCCGCATGCATGGCGCGAATCGTCCGCGCCTCGGGCAGCGTATCCATTCGCTCGTAAAAGCGATCGACCAGCCGGTCGATCGTGGCCCGGCCGCCGATCCGCTCGAAGATGGAAACCGTGACGTCGCTGTCGGTCATGTCTCGTCCTGATGCATGCTGCTTTGCTCGGTTTTGCACACGGTGGGCTATGGCAGAGAGTGTCAATCTCTCACCGTCACCCTGAGGTGCCGGAGCGAAGCGGAGGCCTCGAAGGGCGACGGCCCGGCTGCGTCCCGGCCGTTCATCCTTCGAGGCACGACCAGCGGCGCGCCGCTGGTCGTACACCTCAGGATGACGGGGCAAGCAAACGCCTCGTGGCTAGCGAACTACAGCGCCACGCTGCGCAGCCCGAAGCTGCGCGCCTCGTTCTGAAGCACCGGGCGCACCGCATCGATCAGGCGCGCCGCCGCTGCATCGACACTCAGGCCCGCGGTATCGACCACCGCCGCGGCGCGCGAATAGAGCGGCTCGCGGCTCAAGAGGATGTTGCGCAGCTCGGCCATCGCCGAGCGGTCGTCCGCCATCGGCCGCAGATCGCCCTGGCGCCGCACGCGCGCCATGTGCTCCTCGGGCTCGGCCTTCAGCCAGATCGTGTAGAACGACGACAGGATCTGGTCGAACGTCAAAGGCTCCGACACGATGCCGCCGCCGGTGGCGAGCACCATCAGTTCGTTGCGCGCCAGGAGCTGCTGCAGCGCTGCCTGCTCCATGCGGCGAAAGCCCTCCTGGCCGTAGAGCGCGATGATCTCGGCGACCGAGAGCCCGTTCTGCTCCTCGATCTCCTTGTTGAGCTCGACAAAGCTCCAGCCGATCTTCTTCGCCAGCATCCTGCCGAGCGTCGATTTGCCGGCGCCGCGCAGGCCGATCAGCGCGATGCCGCAGAACGGCGCGCGGCGCGGCGCGGTGGCGCTGCCGCCTGCGAGCACGTCCTTGGCCTGCGCGATCTGGGCAGGCGTCGCCTTGCGCAGGAGATCGCGAAACATCTGCCAGTCCGGCACGGGCTCGATCGTCGGGAGGAGATCTTCCAGATGCGCGCCCATCGCGTCCGACACGCGACGGAGCAACACGATCGAGACATTGCCCTTGCCGCTTTCGAGCTGGGCGATGTAGCGCTCGGAAATGCCCGATACCTTGGCGAGTACTTTGCGCGACATGCCGCGCAGCGCGCGCATGGTGCGCACACGCTGGCCAAGCTGTTCGAGGAAATGGGACTCGGCGTCGGGACTTTCGGTCATATGTCTTCTTTAGCGGATGTCCGGCGGCGCATTTTAATGAAACATAATGCCTGACAGCATTGACAGCAAGCCAGCGGAGTGTCTTTCTATGAATTATAATTCAAAATTCAGGGGAGAAGTCCGTGAGCGAGGGATCCTACAACGCGGTGACCTGGCTGCTCGACCGTAACGTCGAGGAGGGCAGGGGTAACAAGCTCGTCTTCGACGACACCGTCGCACGGCTCACCTATGGCGAGCTGCAGCAACAGAGCTGCCGCGCCGCCAACATGCTGCGCCGTCTCGGCGTCCGCCGCGAAGAGCGCGTCGCCATGATCATGCTCGACACGGTCGATTTCCCGGTCGTGTTCCTGGGCGCGATCCGCGCCGGCATCGTGCCCGTGCCGCTGAACACGCTGCTGACGGCGGAGCAATACGCCTACATCCTCGCCGACTGCCGCGCGCGCGTGCTGTTCGTCTCCGAAGCGCTCTATCCCGTCATCAAGGACGTCGTCGGCCGCATGCCCGATCTCGAGCATGTCGTGGTCTCCGGCGCCAAGCAGAACGGTCACAAGCAACTTCGGGAAGAGCTCGCGGGCGAGAGCGACAGTTTTGCGACCGCTGCGACCCATCCGGATGAACCGGCTTTCTGGCTCTACTCGTCCGGCTCGACCGGCATGCCCAAGGGCGTGCGTCATCTGCATTCAAACTTGCAGGCGACCGCGGACACCTACGCAAAGCAGGTGCTCGGCATCCGCGAGAACGACGTCTGTCTGTCCGCGGCAAAACTGTTCTTCGCCTATGGCCTCGGCAATGCCCTGACCTTCCCGATGTCGGTCGGCGCCACCACGATCTTGAACAGCGAGCGCCCGACGCCGGCGCGCATGTTCGACCTCATGAACAGATACAAGCCGACGATCTTCTACGGCGTGCCGACGCTGTTCGCGGCGATGCTCAACGACGAAGCCACAAAGAGCGAGCGCGGCGGCGGCGCCTTGCGCATCTGCACCTCGGCCGGCGAGGCGCTGCCGGAATCTGTCGGTAATCACTGGAAGGAGCGCTTCGGCGTCGACATCCTCGACGGCGTCGGTTCGACCGAGCTCTTGCACATCTTCCTGTCGAATGCGCCGGGCGACATCAAATACGGCTCCTCCGGCAAGCCGGTGCCGGGCTATGCGGTGCGGCTGGTGAATGAAGCGGGCGAGGACGTGCCCGACGGCGAGGTCGGCGAAATGGTGGTCGACGCACCGTCGGCCGGCGAAGGCTACTGGAATCAGCGCAGCAAGACCCGCCGCACCTTCGAGGGAAGCTGGACGCGCACCGGCGACAAATATGTCCGCGACGCCGAAGGGCGCTACACCTTCTGCGGCCGCTCCGACGACATGTTCAAGGTCTCCGGCATCTGGGTCTCGCCCTTCGAGGTCGAGAGCGCGCTGATCACCCATCCCGCCGTGCTGGAAGCCGCCGTCGTGCCGGAAGCCGATCCGGAAGGGTTGTTGAAGCCGAAGGCCTTTGTCGTGCTGCGCCCGGATGTGAAGACCAACGACCTTCAGGAGATGCTGAAGGAGCACGTCAAGCAGAAGATCGGCCCCTGGAAATACCCGCGCTGGATCGACGTCGTGGACTCGCTGCCGAAAACCGCGACCGGAAAGATCCAGCGCTTCAAGCTGCGCGAAGGGGCGCAATGATCTTGCACAACGGCTTCGCCGCAAGCTCGGCTGCACACCCTCCCCTGGAGGGGGAGGGTCGCTTCGCATGGAGCAACGCGGAATGCGAAGCGGGGTAGGGTGATCTCTCCGCTCGGGCACCGTTTCCGTGGAGAGACTTTCACCCCACCCCGCCTCACATCTCGCTGCGCTCAATGTGAGTCGACCCTCCCCCTCCAGGGCAGGGCTATCGCATATGGCTGAGGGCTGCCATGAGGAAGGCATTGTCCCAGCCGGCGCGCTTGATTTTGCGCCGC
>NZ_JAFCJM010000026.1 GCF_018130955.1 Bradyrhizobium liaoningense | reverse complement strand
ATCGCCTGCGGTGCAAGCGAAGGTCGTCTGCACCGAATGAAGCGCATCGGCCTCCATGAAGAATCTCGGGTATTGAACCGATCTGGTAATTTGTCGTTGACATTCAAACGCGTGACGGTGGAGGGCGCTTCATAATCAAGAGCTCTGTCACATCATGTCGATCAGCTGCGGAAGAGATAGCAGCTGACAGCCATTTCCCGTCAGGGTATGTTTTGGCTTGATCGTAGAGCTTGACCAATCCGAGCGCCAGCTATAACGCCGCTCCTCAAATTTCTCTCGCTCTGCTCTCCCTAAGACCACCAGGACGGAAAACCGCCTATATTCAGGTAGGAAGGTGCAGAAAGCCTTGGACTTCTTATAGCGCAGAGACCAACCGCGCTTCTTGCCGCCATAGAGCCAATCCGGCGCGAAAACACCGGGGTAGTATGCTCCGATCCAGTTCCGCAGCTCGGCCCAATGCACGAACGCCTTCGGCCCGACCCAGTTCGCGGACAGTGTTGTCATCGGGCGGCGCTGATTTTTCCGTGATCCTGTCGCCGATCTGGGGAGACTGGTCCGTGCCGCTTTCCTTTACATCACATCTCGCAAGGTTCGGTAAGACTTTGGCGGGCTGCACCTTGATCTCTGCGGCGCAAATTCTTGCGTTCCTAATCGGTGTTACGCGCGATATTTCTTCCGTCCTCGGCCCGGCATTTGAGGCGCAGGCAAATCGTCCGTCAAAGAAGAAATCCAGGCCGCGGATTCGCGGATACGTAATTTGGACTTTCGGCACGTGCTTGGAGGAGGCGTCGTCGACTCGACTTTGATCCGGGTCTGTTCGGCGCGACCCGTATCGTCTGGCTGCGCATCCAAAAAGTCGAGAAGACATCAGTAATTGCGATATCGTCTATGTGGCGGATTCGCCGCTTCGGGGCGCGATCGCGCATGTTGAGCGTGACGTTCACGAGCTTGATGCCGAGATCTTCCGAGATCGGCTGACCGCCGGCCAGGATCGCGATGTCCTCCAGCATGGCCTTGCGGCGATCGCCGAAGCCCGGCGGCCTTGACGGTAGCGACCTGAGGTCGCCGCTGAGGCGGTTCACGACAAGGGTGACGAGCGCTTTGCCTTCGACGTCCTCGGCCACGATGATCAGCGGCTTGCCGGTCTGCACCACGGCCTCGAGCAGTGGGAGCAGCTCGTTCGGCGAGGGGAGCATCTTCTCGTTGATGAGGATGTAGGTATCGTCCATCTCAACGCGCATCTTGTCGGCGTTGGTGACGAAGTAGGGCGAGATGTGGCCGCGGTCGAACTGCATGCCCTGGACCACGTCGAGCTCGGTCTGGAGCGACTTCGCTTCTTTGACCGTAATCAGCCGCGCTCGTCGAGAGGCTAGTTCGGCCGCGTGGTGGAGCATTTGCGTCATCCGAGCAAACATCGACGCCAGTCGCCGTCGATGCCATCATGTGCACGGGTAGCGCGTGCTCGAAAGTAACCCGTCGGCCTTGTTCTGTCTCCCTAGTCATGGATGCCAGAATCCGATCCCTTTCTCCGTACTTCTCCTCAATTCCGCGTGTCTCGCTAGTCATCGTCATCATCACCCGACCGCGCGATCGCGCGCTGCATGGACCGCGGCGCTTGATCCCGCGCAATACGAGATAGCGCTCGCTCGGAAGGATCGCGCCCAATCCTTGGCTGCAGTTCCCTGATATCGCAAAAGACATCGGCCTGCCGTCGTAGCTCGTCGGCGATCGTTGACGGCTGAGTGGCGAGGCTGGACACGACGGTAACACGGACGCCGTGACGCTGCACCGCCTCCACCAGCGGACGAAAATCACCTTGTCCCGAGAACAACACCATTTCGTCGATGCGATCTGCGAGCTCCATCGCATCGACTGTAAGTTCAAGGTCGATGTTGCCTTTGATCTTGCGACGGCCGCTCGCGTCTACGAATTCCTTCGTGGCTTTCATCACCACGGTAAACCCGTTGTAGGCCAGCCAGTCGAGTAGCGGGCGGATCGAGGAATATTCCTGGCTCTCACTGATAGTCGTGTAGTAGCACGCGCGAACGAGCGTCCCCCGGCTTTCGAATTCCTTGAGCAGGCACTTGTAATCGATATCGAAGCCAAGCGCTTTTGCGGTCGAGTGAAGATTGGAACCGTCAATGAACAGCGCGATCTTGCTGGAGCTGGAGGGCATCAAGCTGTGACCTGCGTTCATTCATGCCAGGCTGAAGGGTGCCCGGTTCGCGGCGTACTATTTCAAGTTGCTGCGCCCAATGCTTGTGGCTCGAGCCGCGCTGCGTGAACAGTACGGCGTCCTACACAAGAGCTCATGACAATATCAGGCGTTGGTGCACTGACGGCAATCACGTTTCTAACGACCATTGACGACCCGGATCGCTTTCAGCGCTCCCGCGACGTTGGCGCGCATCTCGGCCTCACACCACGCAAATACGCATCAGGGGATACCGATCGGAATGGCGCTATTTCGAGGTGCGGCGATGTGATGCTCAGAACCATACTTTATCAGGCCGCGCTTGCACTTCTAACCCGCACCCAGCGTTGGTCCGCATTGAAAGCCTGGGGTGTAAGGGTGGCCAAGCGACGTGGCCTTCGCCGAGCAGTCGTGGCAGTCGCACGAAAATTAGCGATCGTGATGCATCGGATCTGGGCAGATGGAAGCGAGTTCCGGTGGACCCGCGAGGAGGCGACCGCATGATCAATTAGCAATTCAGCGGATCCGCCGAAAAGGCGGGACGACGTCCTGCGAGGACGAGGTCGGGATGACTGCGCTGCAACCTCTGTGCCTGCAGCACGCGCCTGATAGATAGCAGCTCCCGATCTTCGGACTGCCATCGTGAGGCGACTATGAACGTCGACCTCGTAGACAAGAGCGAGCCTCGCAGGCTGTCGGTAACGAGCTGAACCCTTGTATCAGCTCCGGAGCGGCCTGGCGGGGGCGCGACATCAGTTGCAGAAGCGTGGCTGACGGCCGGCGCGCGGCCTTCGCACATTTGCTGCAGTCCGGTGGACACTCGGGACACGTATCGCCGATCGAGTCCAATACTTCGGTGATCGCGGCTGCTGCTGCCGCCAGCGAGACGCCGGGCGGCGGCGCCTCTCGGGCGATCTGGAACGCGCGGTCGCGGGTATGAGGGTCGGCTCGGTCCTGCATCCAACGTGCTCCTCGCAATCGCGGATGGCGCCGGCGTCGCTCAGCGCCAAAATGGCCCAGCCACGCAGGGTCCGTATTGCCGGCCATCTCTCCTTCGTCATCAGCATAGAGATCACCCCTGCCGGGACGAATCCTTCCGCCCGCCTGCTCGTTCCGGGCGGTTAGCACGGGTCACGACGACGTAGCCGAGGAGTTTATCGAACGCATTCCAGAAAGGAATTGGCGGTTTGCCGTGGCTCGTCGCAACATGGACGGGAATTGCGGAAGTCAATGACCTATCAGCAATTCGAGTCCGCGAAAGGTCAATGGAACGGTGGAAAGACTCTCCACGCTGATTTCGACGTCAATGAGACTTTGATCGACCCCCGTATCGATTGCGCCAAAGGAAAGGTCGAGACGATTGTCGCAGACTTCTGTGATTGGGACTTCAATGCAGAACAAAACGGAGTACGGCGAATGCCGACCTACAGGAAAAATCCCGAAGCGATCTCGAAGTTGACTCCCGAGCAGTACCGCGTCACGCAGACTGACGGGACCGAGCGTCCCTTCGCCAATGAATATTGGGACAACAAGGAGCCTGGTCTCTACGTCGACGTGGTTTCCGGCGAGCCGCTCTTTGCGTCCTTCGACAAGTTCGACAGCGGAACGGGATGGCCGAGTTTCACGCGGCCCCTCGAGGCCGCAAATGTCGCCGAGAACGTTGACAGCTCGCATGGCATGACGCGGACCGAGGTTCGCTCCAAGCACGGCGACAGCCATCTTGGCCACGTCTTCCCAGATGGGCCGCGCGACGAGGGCGGGTTGAGGTACTGCATAAATTCGGCCTCCTTGAGGTTTATCCACCGCGACCAATTAGAAAGCGAGGGATACGGCAAGTACTCAACGCTGTTCTCAAAACTGGAGGCCTGACGATGGCAGCGACTACAGAGCGCGCAGTCCTGGCAGGAGGGTGCTTCTGGGGAATGCAGCAACTGCTAAGGCGCCTGCCCGGTGTCGTCTCGACGCGGGTCGGCTACTCGGGTGGCGACGTCAAGAACGCAACGTACCGCGACCACGGCACGCACGCCGAAGCGCTCGAGATCGTGTTCGACCCGAGTCAGACGAGCTTCCGAGAGTTGCTCGAGTTCTTCTTCCAGATCCACGACCCGACGACCTTGAACCGGCAGGGAAACGACCGAGGCACAAGCTACAGGTCGGCGATTTTCTACACGACCGAGGAGCAGCGCCGCGTCGCCGAGGACACCATCGCCGACGTTGAGGCGTCAGGACTGTGGCCAGGCAAGGTTGTGACCGAGCTTTCACCCGCCGGCGATTTCTGGGAGGCCGAGCCCGAGCACCAGGATTACCTGGAACGCTATCCGAACGGCTACACCTGCCACTTCGTTCGCCCGCATTGGAAGCTGCCAGTCAGGACTAGCGCCTAAGGAGAATTATATGGCTCGCCCGCGATCGTCGAATCTCTTCCTTATACCGCTGGTGCTGCTTCTGTTCGCAAGTCTCCAAATAGAAGCACGCGCTTCGGAGCTTGTAGGTCATGTCTACGTGCAGACCAATGAAACCCAGAACCGCATCATCCACTTCGGTCGCAACGCGGATGGGCAACTCAAACTACTCGAGAGTATCCCTACCGGGGGCGCTGGGTCGGGCGTCTTCAAGCCGATCAGCGGCCAGATGAGCGCGCCCAACGCATTCGAGGGCGCTGGCAGCGTGATCCTGGCCGAATCCAACACCCTGCTGTTCACGACGAACGGCGGCGACAACAGCGTGACGAGCTTCCGAGTGAGTCCAGCCGGCAAGCTGACACTGATCGATCGGCAACCGACTGGCGAGCCCGTAATCGGGCGCAGCGGAACGGCGAAGTCGCTCGCCTACCGCCCCAAAGTCGAACTCTATACGTGCTCCATGCCTTCGGCCCCAACCATCTCCGGTCATACACGGTTGCCGAGGACGGCAAGCTGAAGCTGCGCCCGGAGCGCGCTTCGGTAAATACCGCGACAAAGACCGATCGGGTGTCCACACAAGCTGTCCTGTCGCCCGACGGCCGCTTCCTGCTGGTCGATATTCTTTTCGACGCTCGTCCAGCCGTCAATCCGGACGGGTCGCCAAATCTGGTCGTGGCGAACGCCCCCGATCCAGACGGGCTCGTGATTTTCCCGGTGCGCGACGACGGCGCACTCGGTGAGGCTTCCTTCGCCAATGCCGGCGGCGCGGGGCCATTCTACATCGCCTTCCTCAACCGGAGTCGCGATACCTTCCTGAACGGTTTCGCGGTAGGAGACGGCGTGCTAGTGAGCCGCATTAATGGCGAGGGTCGCGTGACCGACGGTCCGTTGGCCCCGATCGACACCGCGCTCGGGAAGCCATCTGAGCTCTGCTGGCTGCAGGTGACATCTGACAACTCGCTGGTGCTCGCGACCAACTTCGGCTACGGAACGGTCTCGACCTACCGGCTTGTAGACGGCCGATTGAGCCTTCTCCAGGACCCGGCCAACAACGCTATACCGGGCGACGGTACCTTCCGCGCTGTGAACGGGCTCGTCAGCAGCGGACCCAGCGACAGCTGGTTGACTCCCGACGACCAGTACTTCTACCAGATCTTTGGAAATGCCCAGGTGCTTGTCAGCTACCATCTCAACAAGACGAGCGGCAGACTGACGGAGATTGGTCGAAACCCGATCCCCTACAACAGCCCCCAGGGCCTCGCGGGATTCTAGACATCAACCGACGGAGCGCGGTCGACCAGGCAAGATCCAGCTACTCCCACTGTGATCAGGTCTGGCAGACGCGCTCTCGGCCCTTTGCAGCCTTGCCGCACAAATCAGTCAATCGCAAGATACCGTGGCGCAGTTTTCCCTCTCGTACGGTTGGACGCTCGACCTCGTCGAGCTTAGCGATCTCCTCGTTGAGCATCGCGACGGTGCCACGGGGCGCTGTGCGCTGACGAGCGGGTTGAAGGTGAGCGCAATCTTCTCGTCGAGTTCGTACATGATCAGGCTGCCTCATGACCGGTGAGCTTCGAGCGACGCTCGCGAGCTTCGAAATGCTCGTAGGGGGGCCGCCATTCTGGGCCGCCCACCCTTCCAATCGGTGACCACGCCGCCGGCACCGGTGGTGATCGGGAGAACGCATCCGACCGCTACCGTCAAACCGCGCCGCGCGACGGGGTCAAAGTTGGGCTCTGACGCAATTCTGATGACGTGTCGTCGTGCAGAATATTCATTCAATGAGTCAGATCAACAAGATAGCCTTCCCGACAAAAGATTGCTGTGAATGCCTGACAACTGGTGCCTCCGTTGGCAACCACGTTCCTCAAAATCGAGAGTCTGATCAATGAGATCGACTGCAGCCTGTATCGGCGGCGCGTTCGCTCCGTCATCAACATTGAGTCAGAGCCAAAGTTGGGCGCCGATGAGGGGTCAAAATTTGCAGGCCGATTGGTCGTTCCGGAATCCGGCTCCATCCGGAGAAGCTGTTTGAAGTCGACGGGCTTGCCCTTCGCGCGCCGAATCTAACTTGGGGGAAGTCGCTAGGGCTTGGGGATGTGGAAAGCACCGGTACCTGTCATTGGTCAACACGCGCTCACAGCGAAGTAACCGCCATGTGCGGCTCGCTCCACTGCTTTGGATGACAGTCGTCAGCTGCCAGCCAGGCTTGAACTGAGGTAGCTATCCTGGTTTGCATTGATTCTATTGTGTTTTTTCCCATCATAAATTTGCCGGTCGGGCGGCTTGCCAGAGTCCGGTATGCACCGATAGCGACCAAATTCTGCAGCGCAGCTAAATGACGCGATGGACCCGCAAGCCGAAGCGAAACCGGACCGAAGTGAAGGAGAATCAGAGCGAATCTGTAGAATGGACATGTAGAATGAGGATGTACGGGCGAACGGATGGCGCGTTGTAGCGTCAGATTGGAACGACGAAAGGTGTGGACTAAGACAGTGACGGTTCGATCGTCGATCAAAACGGCAAGGTCATCTTTTTCAGCACCCGACGTTCATCGGCGACATCTGCATCGGGAACTGCTGCTTCTTGCGGAGCAAAGCCCGAGGAAGGGCCGTTCAACGACGAGCATGTTTTCCCGGAATGGCTACTCCGGCCTGCTTGGAAACCATACCGGCTCCGATGTGCCTCATCGGCGATGACAACGATGTTCCGCCTATTAGACAGCACCGGGTAGGCCATCTCGCCGGCGGCGGGGGAGAATTTCTGAATAGTAGTGAAGATCACGCAGCCGGACGCACGGATGCCGTGGCATGATCGTTGATCGGCAAAGTGAATTGCATGGTGACGCCTGGCCCGGCGTTCGGGGTGGCCCATATGCGTCCGCCGTGAGCTTCGACAATCGAACGGCAGATCGACAGCCCCATGCCCATGCCGCCGGGCTTGGTGGTGTAGAATGAGTCGAACAGGCGTTCAAAACTCTCCGGGTTCAGTCCCGGGCCAGAATCCTGCACGGCGACGATCACTCCGCCCGATGCATCTTTCCCAGTGCCGATCAGCAACCCGCGCGACCCTTCGCTGACACCGCTCATCGCTTGGACGGCGTTGATGATCAAGTTAAGGATCACTTGCTGCAGTTGGACTCGATCTCCTTGAATGAGCGGCAAGCCCTCCGCGAGTTGCGTCTGCACCGAGACATTGTTCTTCATTACTTCGCCACGGGTCAGGGCAATGACCTCAACGATCGCTTCGTTGACCTCCAAGGCATCCTTCCGCGGGGGCTGCTTCTTCATGAGGGTACGGATGCGGCCGATGATCTCGGCCGCACGCATTCCGTCATTGATGGCACAACCAAGCGCCTCCCGGACCTCGTCCAGATGTGGGGGCTGGGCATTCAGAAAGCGCAAGGCCGCCCCGGCATTGTTCACTCCCGCCCCGAGCGGCTGCATGACTTCATGTGTAATCGAGGCCGCCAGCTCTCCCATGGCAGTGACCCGTTGGATGTGGGCAAGATCCGCCTGCGTCTGACGCAAGGCCTCGTCGGCGCGCTTGCGCTTGAGCACGGAGGCGAACAGGGCGGCTAGATCGGCGAGCACGAAACCGGCGATCGCCAGCGCCAGGGGGGTCCGATCGAGGGTCGTGACCTCCTGGGCGACCTCCGTCGTGGCGGGAGCGGTACAGATGGCCGCCCGCATCCCGGTGTAGTGCATGCCGGAAATGGCGAAGCCCAGGACGATGGCGGCGGCGAGCTTCTGCCCAGGGTCCTTGGTTCCGAACGCCAGCCACAGCGCCGCCGTCCCCGCGCCGATCGCGACGATCACGGAGAGCGCGACCCACAGGGGGTCGTAGCTCAAATCGACGGGCCCCCGCATGGCCGCCATGCCGGTGTAGTGCATGGCGAGGATGGCGAACCCCATGAAGACGCCGCTGAGGACGAGGCGGGGGCGGGATAAGCCGCCCGGGCGACTGATGAAGTAGAAGCTGCCGCTCGTGCCCAGGATCGCCAGCACGAGGGAAAGGAAAGTCAAGCCGAGATCGTAGGACACCGGCATCGGCAGCATGAAGGCGAGCATGGCGACGAAGTGCATCGACCATATGCCGCCTCCCATGGTGAGCGCGGCACCAACCAACCAGATGCGGTGCGTGGGTCCTTGGGCCAGCGCCACGCGTCCGCCGAGATCCAGGGCCGTGTAAGACGCGAAGCCAGCGACCAGGATGGACAGGGCAACGAGATACGGATTGTATGTTGCGGTAACGACCATCGGGACCGTCCCCATTTCGGAGCAGAGACGAGCGAGGCACCATCCGAGGCATCACAACCGACATTCCCGGATGCCGGCCCCTACGATTGCGTCACGCAAGGGCAATTGCCAGTACGATGGGGCAAGGATTCCCTCAAGGGAGACGATAGTTCGGCAGCGAGGCTGTCTCAAGCGAGGCGCGCTATCTGCACTGTCGGCGGCGGCACCGGTTCGATGGGCCACCAGCTGCCGCCAGAACCCCGCGCAGCCGTGGCCGGACGCCCGAAGCCGGCGTTTGGGTGGCGATCGGCTGTGCTCGTATCATGAATGCGCGCACCTCGTCTGTCGGATGGCAGTCGTTCATCGCTCCGGCTGCTTTGGCCCAAGTTCGGGCCTGTTCGTCTTCGATCCGCTTGCCGGCCAGGAGGATCGCAGATACACGCGGAACACCGCGATTATCATGAGACTGGTATTGATGCGCGGACCTCGTGATCAATCTCGGCAACGCCAGCCACTGCTTCCGATGTGTGAGTTTGGGAGCAAGATGGTGCCTTGGGTTTGGTGGCCAGCACCGTGTTGTACGGGTTGCCAAACACAAACACCTTCGACGTGCGCCAAATGATTCGCTCCAGTTCCACGAATGTGCGCATCTTTAGCCGGTACTTCCACAAGAGCATGTGTTGAATGAAGTTCCAGGTTACTCCCCAGGCCAAGAATGGTAGTCGCCGATAGTGGATTGGACTGAAGCCAAGTCGGCGCATCTTGTAGACGAGAAGATTGGCTCCGACAAAATTGTAGCGCCAATTCTCGAAGAAGGCGGTGACACTCAGGTAATCCTTGGTACGGCGACAATGATCCAGCGACCCCGGCGAACGGATCAGCAACCGTCCTCCCGGCTTGAGCATCCGCCAGCATCTAGCTAGCCACGCGTCCAGGTCTTTGGTGTAGCCAATCGACTCGAGCGCATAGATGGCATCAAAATGTTCATTCGGGAGATCGAGGCTGTCAAAATCGACGACTATCACCTGTCCACGCCCGCCAAGTCTCGCAAATTTCCGCCGGCAGATCTCCGCCTGCACAGATGAATTGGTCACGCACACAATTTCGATATTGCTCCGCCTGGCGAGGTATTCGGCTGCCGCGCCGGAGCCGCATCCGAGATCCAGGAATCGCATCCCGTCTTTTGGCTTCAAAAGTGCACGTTCGGCCTCGTAAGGGTGCGAAAATGCTAATCGGGGAAACACACACGTGCTGTAGTTCGATTGCTCGTCGCGATACGTGCCGAACACGTCATCATATGTGCGCTTTTCGTCGTCATGCTTGAGAAAGTCGTTCGGCTTTGGTGTCCACTCAATCAGTTGGCGCTGCTCGAATTCATTCAGCTGGTGGCCGATCTTGCTCGCGTCCTTTGGTCGGGTCACCAAAAGAAAAAGTACGTAATGAAACAAGTTGTATGCCACACACAACGCGACGAGGGCGGCCGCTACCAACTGAGATATTAGAGCAATATTCAAGGTTGCTCCTGTGATAGCTGAAGAATTCTGCGAACTCGCGTTGCAATTTTTTCAAATCACAGCAGTGCCGCGTATTTCCGGGTTGGGTCATTCGTGTCACTGCGCCGATGCGATCACTCTCCTTGCGAGTTCTGAAGCGATCGACGCACTTCTTGCAGCAAAGCGGGCGTTCGCCACGAGTAGTGCCGGACGAGACCAAACTTGCCATCACAAACTGCGCATCACGCGGGTCTGCCACTTTGGGAGTAGTTGGGCATTGTAGTTTCCTCTTGGTATTTTCGATCAAGTGAAAAAGCGGGCGGTGAAGCTGGGGGACTTCACCGCCCTTAGACCTTCCGACGGAAGGGGGCGTATTCCACCGGAAGGCAACCTAAGGGAGCGAGCTTTGAGCGGTCCGTCGATCGTCCTTTTTTCGCCGTCGCACTTCATGAGCCCGTGCGATTTTCCACCGCATGCAGCCTAAGACGATCGCGATCAGCGGTTCAATTGAACGTAGGCAATCGTCGGGCATCCAAAGTGGGCATGGAACGATACGAAGGTCTATGGCGCTCGCCCTTAAAGCCGACCACCTCCCCAAAACCAGACCTGTCGGAGTGCCCGACTTTCGTCTCTTGTTGGCGGCGAGCCGCGCGCAGCCGAGCAAGAGGATCGCCGTGGAGGGCGAATCGCCGAGGCGGACTTGCGCACCGCGATGCGAAGCGGCTTAGAATCGTTCCAGCTTAGAAGGATTCTTTTTGGCTGTGAGGCTGCAGGCCGTTAGTTAATGCCGCCGACTGGGACACGCCGTCGCCAGCAGACCCATCTCTCGGCAGAGCTCGACGAAGCGCGCACAGACCTGCGCAGTGCTAGGCCGTTGTCCTTGCGCAAGTCTGCAATCGCCTTGTGATCGGGAGCGAGCCGACCCAGCAGCCACATCACCTCGACATTCCGCCCGGCCTCTCGTTCCAGCCGCCGGCTCGACTGCACCCGGTTCAGATCGCCGTAAATGTAAAGCTTAAGCAGCACCGAGGGATGGTATGACGGTCGACCGGTGGCCGCCGGCTCTACACCCTCAAAGCCCATCTCAGCCAAACCGCATCGACAAATATATCGATCACGCGAACAGGGGTGCTCTCGTCAATGAAGTCATCGAGACCTTCTGGCAACAGCGTCCGCTGCCCACGATCCGCCTCTTCAACGAAGCGCCGCATCGATTCCCCCCCCCCAGAATCACGGGAGAATCATAACAGCCGCAATATGTTTTCACACAGCCACGGTCAAAGCTGCAGCTTTGCCTTCGGGGGCCGGGTGTCACAGGTGACATCCCATCGGTCGGTGGGGCAATAGCGGGTGGTCAGCGCAGCATCGTACGACGTCCGGTCTTCCGCAGATAGCGGATGTGGTGACGGCTCGTTCATTGTTCAGCCCACGGCCGTGTGTGGACGGCTCCAGGTTGGCAAGAATAATCTTCACGTCGCAGCATTGGTCGGAGCAGCCATGTGTTCGGCCTGTTAGCGCGGCTCACGTGACCGCTGGCCATAATGCCCTCCGCGGATCAGGTCCCGGTCAAAAGCACGCATTCGATGATGCCATGGCCCATGTGGGGTGTCCTGATCGCCGGATCGACCGGCGCTGCATTACGTGCTGTTCGCCCTCCCAACCGTTACGTCACACCGGATGTCCGGCGCGATGGTGGGCCGGCGCGCCAGCAGTCCCGTAAGCCAAGGCCGATGCCCCGTGCCATGGATCTTGACATAGCGGATCACGGCGAGCGCGCCAGCCGTGAACAGGCTGCGCAAATAGCGATCGCCTTGCTTTCTGATACTGCCAAGCTTGTCCTTGCCTCCGCTGGAGTTCTGCTTCGGTACGAGTCCAACCCAGGCCGCGAAGTCCCGCCCCGATCGGAAGGCGTTGGTATCGGCAACGCTCGTGACTAGCGCTTGGCCAGCGCCGGCCCGACGCCGGGGACAGCGTCCAGCCGTTTGCTCGTCGCATGTGATCGATGCCAGGCGTTGATGCGTCGGTCGAACTCCAGGATGTGGGCCTTCAGAACCCGCAAATGGCAGCCGAGAGCCGCAAGACACGCGCGGGCCACCTCTGGGATCCGGCGTTCAGCTGGATCGGCGACGACTTCCAGCAGTTGCTCGACACCCCTGCGCCCGACTGGGGCCACAATCCTGAACTCGGCAGATAGGCGCGGATTGAATTGATCACAGCAGTCCGCTGGCGGATGAGGAGATGGCGCGCTCGACGAAGCATCAGACAGCTCTGTTGCTCGACCGTCTTGGTCGGCACGAACCGCATGTTGGGTCTCGTGGCCGCCTCGCAAATCGCCTCCGCGTCGGTGCTGTCGTTCTTTTGCCGCTTGACGTAGGGCTTCACATAGGCCGGAGGCATCAACCGCACCGTATGCCCCAATGTCTCTAGCTCACGGGACCAATGGCGCGATGAGGCGCAGGCCTCGATCCCCACCAGGCATGGCGGCAGCTTCTGGAAAAACGCCAGGACGTGCCGGCGCCGCAACTGACGCGTACGACCACCTGGCCGGCGGCATCAACGCCATGCACCTGAAAGACCGACTTCGCGATATCCAGGCCGATCGTGGAAATTGACTGCCTAGCTTGCTACTCCGAATCGTGGGAGCCTCAAACGGCGCCCACTCCTTGGCACTCTCGTGCCGGTGGAGGAGCCGTCCACAGCATCAGAAGCAGCCCCTTCCCTCAGGAGTTGTGTGCTCTATCCCTCGATCGCATGCGTCATTGCCGTGCACCTACATCCCGGCGGAATCTGAGGGCAATGAAGAGAACTCGGATTGAAGATACGGCGAAGTGGCCAGGGCAACCGCAGCAGGCAACGGCCGCGCGACGCAATCGCCGCCCGAATTGGGGTCCATGATAAATGGTTATCGGATAGATAGTCACACGGCATTTCCCTTTCTCGGGCGGCGGCGGCATCCTCCACCCAATTCGCAGTATGCAATTAAGGCCGCTGTGCTGTGGCACACAGCATCGGGCGGTTCGGTCGGGCTGGGCCATGAGGCAAGCGCGACAATCGACAGTCGACAACAGGAGGTTAGAAATGCCAGTCCAGAAGCCAGTTCTCACGGCGCCCAAGGGCGGTCAGACGGTGACTTTGAGCAAAGGCTCAACCATTGAGTTGAAAGTGGAGAGCGGCCAATCCGGAGGCGACTATGGCGCTGTCCTGTGGAACGTCCGAGCCGGCGAGGAGCCGCCGCTGCACACTCACTCGCGCGAGGACGAGCTAGTCTTCGTGATTCAGGGGCAGCTCATCGCGCGGGTCGGCGATACCCGCGTCGAGGTCGGGCCGGGCGCCTACGCGGCTCTTCCCCGCGGTGTGCCGCATACGATCGAGGTGGTCGGCGACCAGGCGACTCTGCTCGTCAGCTTCGTGCCGGGTGGGTTGGAGCGCTTCTTGGTTCCAAAGGACGGCAAGGAGCCCAACCCAGCCGATTTCGGCATAGCGCTCGCCTAGAGCTTGATTCGAAAAAGTGTGCAGCGGTTTTGATGCGGCTGGTGGCATTTCCTCGCGACGGCATCACGCGGCGGCAATAACGATCGTCTATCGACTCTATGGCGAGAGGTGATTTCCCTCGCCGGCGTTGCAAGGTCACGCTCCAAAGCATCGTCGCACCGAATTCAGTGCCGCCACCGAGACGCGATGCGAGATTGAGACGCCAGGAGGCTCGATATGCAAAGCAAGGACGTAAAGGCGGCCTTGAATGGCAAAGAAGCCACCTATTTCGGTGTGCCATGGGAAGATGCCTACGGATACGCGCAGGCGATCAAGGTTGGTGACACGATCCATGTCTCCGGCCAGCTCAGCCACGACGAAAAGGGGAACCTGATCGCGCCTGCTTCTCTCGATGAATCCGGCAAGTCGGCCGACTTCTCGATGATGGAACAGCAGATGCGGGTGACCTACGCCAATGCGGCGAAGCTCTTGGCGCGCTTCGGGGCAACGCTGGACAACGTCGTCGAGGAGACGTGCTATGTCCTCGATGTCGACGCCGCATTCGCCGTCGCGGGCAAGGTGCGCAAGGAGGCCTACGGCACAGCACGACCTCAGTGCGCCAGCAACCTGATCGGTGTGGCGAGACTGGCCTTTCCTCAACAGCTCATCGAAATCACCTTCAAGGCTATATTGCCGGGAGTAGAAGCGAAGCCGCGGTGATGAATCCCCGATTTGGGGTTAATAAAATGGTGACCCAAGGACCTAAAACCGAGAGAACAATGTCCGATAACCTGATCGAGCCGAAGGATTGCGCCTTGGTGCTGGCCGATCAGCAAGCCGGACTTGCTTTCGGCGTGGGATCGATCGATCGCCAAATGCTTCTGAACAACGTGATCGCTCTAGCACGCACTGCCGCTGTTTTCGGCATACCGATCGTGGTGTCCACGTCCGCCACCAAGGTCTACAGCGGCCCCCTGATGCGCGCAATTCAGGCCGCGATTCCCGAAGTAGTCGCGATCGATCGCCGCAACATGAACATGTGGGAGGACGACGCTGCGCGCGGCGCGATCGTGGCGACTGGACGACGGAAGCTGATCTTCTCGGGACTGTTGACGGAGGCGTGCGTGACCTTTCCTGTGCTCTCCGCTCTCGCCGCTGGGTATGAGGTACATGTCGTCGGCGACGCTTGCGGCGGGCTCACTCCGGTCAGTCACGATCTGGCGCTGCGACGCATGGAAGTTGCGGGAGCGAAGCCCACGTCGTGGATCCAGGTGCTTCCGGAGCTTCAACGCGACTGGACCCGGCATGCGACCTACGATGGAGCGCGAGCGATCGTCGAGGCTCATGGCGGCGGCTACGGTATCGGCCTGGCCTATGCGCGGGATATGATCAAGCCCGCGTAAGAAACGCGCCGATCATCCATCGGAGTTATTCCCGCGCCACGTGCCCCGGGCGCAGGTCGAGCAAAAGCTTATCAGTCGAGCGGGTCCGCTTGGGGCCCAGGAATGACCACCGTAGTCCACGCCGCGAGCTGCGCGAGCGCACCGAAAAGATGCAATCGACGGCCACGCCTATCTACAGGAGTCTGACGGTCACATTAGCCTTTCCGCGGTGACGCTCTCCCCGATAGAACCAGTCGTGGAGCCAAGGCAGACCGATCACCCCATCGTTTACGTACAGGAAGATCTCGCCGCTGCGTCGAGCGGTGAACTGATCCCTGTAGACCTGGGGGCTGGTGCTTGGGACGGGCTTGGGGTCCAGGAAATATTCGTCAACACCGGTCTCGCCGATGCGTGCGATCAGCCGGTACCACGGCCGGAACAGAATCCGGGTCCAAATTCTCGCAGGTCCGCACCGGGTCAAAATGCGAAGAACTCAGAGTGAGCAAATCTCGGCCGTTGTACCCCGTTAAGCGGACCTCAGCGGGACGTGCCGCCAGTTCGCCGATAGGACAACAGGGCGACATCGCAGACTTGGCTTGATATGAAAGAGGCCGCCAACCGAGGCGGCCTTCGACCTTCATCGCGATTGAGGCGCTTTTCGCCTTTGGGGCCTCGTGGCATCCTGATATCGTGACGCTTAGCGGTAAGCACGGGACGGCAGGGAAACGTAGGATATGAAAGCGCATCTGGCACAGCTGCGCGATCAGGCAGCTGAGTGCGCGACCCTTAGTGCGGAAGCCGAAACAAAAGAGAAGCGAGAGTTTTTTGCCACACTCAGCCGCGAACTCACCACGATAGCGGATCGCGCGGAAGGCATCGTAAAAAGAGCGAAACGTCCTGGAGGGGATCGGCACTGAGTGGCAAAAAGGAGGAGGAGCGTCTCAGGCCGCGATTGCAGCAATCAGCGGCTTGACCCCGACGATGTTCATGACCCGTGTCAGGTTGTAGGCCAGGACGGATAGAGCCATCTCGGTGGCTACTTTTGGAAGCGTTTTGGTCAGGAAGTGCGTCGCTCCCATGCGTGCCTTCATCGTACCGAACGGATGCTCGAGCGTCTCTGTGTTCACGAATCCTGCCGCATGAACCTGAACGACGACTCTTTCACGCAGTTAGCTATCGGTTCGACGCCTTCCGCGACGACCGTGATGTTGAATTGCTGTGTGATGCCGACGATACATCTGGCGAGCGCTTCATAGTCAGAAATTTCGTCACATCATGCAGATCATCTACCGATGAGACGGCAACCGTCAGCCATTTCCCGTCGATGTATGTTTTGGCTTCATCGTAGAGCTTGACCAATTGCGGCCGCCAGACATAGCGCCGCTCCTCAAACTTCTCTCGTTCTGCGCCACCCATCACCACGACAACCGAAAACCTTCGGTATTCCGGCGCCAAGGTGCAGAACGCCTTGGTTTTCTTGTAGCGCAGAGACCAACCGCGATTCTTGCCACCGTAGAGCCAGTCCGGCGCGAAAATTCCAGGGTAGAATTCGTCGATCCAGTTCCGCAGCTCAGCCCAATGCTCGAACGCATCTGGTCCGAGCCATTTGCGTACGGCGCTGTCATCGGGCGGTGCTGATTTGTCGGTGATCCTGTCGCCGACTTGGGGAAGCGTACCGGCAGGTAAAATCATCGAAAGACCTCGTGTTCATAGTCCGGCGGAGGCCGGAGGGTTAGGATGTGCGCGTGCCAAGAGGCGCGCTCCTGAATGCTGCTGGTGCGACCGTCTCCAGAGCAGGAGGGCATCGCGAGAGCACTGCAGGACGATCGAGGACGCCTCGAAGCTCTCCCACGACCGTAAGGTCGATGGCGGCAAGAGCGTTGTCCCTCGCTGATGTGGCCTTGTCGCCCCCGAGAAACGCGGTGGCCTGTACGGGGAGGAATTGCAGGGTTTTCAGCCCAATGGAGTTCAGCGCCAGCGTCAGGTACGGCGTGAGGAAATCGGGCTGATTGGCTCGCTCGCCAGAAAAGACGGCACCGGAAGCCACGCCGATGAAAACCGGACGATCCCGGAGCATTCCCACCTTTCCGGACGGCGTCGACTTCATCGTGCGACCGACGCGCAGAATTTGATCGATCCAGGCCTTGAGGACCGAGGGAATGGTGAAGTTGTGCATGGGCGTTCCGATGACAATCACATCGGCCGCCTCGACTTCCTGAATAAGCGCTTCGGAAACGTCCAGAGCACCCTTCAGCGGAGCCGCCAACGTGGCCAGCGAAGACAGCGCGACTGCGTAATCCGCCACGGCGTGAGGCAAGGGTTCAGTCCCTAAATCACGCCGAGTGATGCTCGCCCCGGGCGCAACCTCGAGAAGCTTTTCGACGATCGCCGCCGAAAGCTGGCGGCTATGCGAATCCTGACGCGGACTGCAATCAATATGGAGGATGTTCATGCGATCGATTCCAATTGCTTCGTGAGATTGCGACGGGACCAAGCTCAGATCGAGCCGGCCGGCGCGACGGCCGGAAAGTCCTTCTCGTGATCGAAAACGTTGTTGAAGAAGTTCGTCAGCGAGTACATGGCCACCAATGCTACGATCTCGATGATGTTCGCGTCGGTGTAGCCAACCTCGCGGACCGCTTTCAGATCGGCATCACTGACGTGCCCGCGCGTCTCAATTACTTTGCGTGCGAACTGGACGGCGGCGTCCCGCTTCGGGTCGTTGGCATGGCCCTTTCGGGCAAGAATGATGTCATCGGCCGATAGCTTCGCCATGTGTTCGGCTGTGAAGCTGTGAACCGTCAGGCAATAGTTGCAACCATTCACCTCGGAGACCGCGAGTCCGATACTGTCGCGTGTCTTCACGTCGAGCGCTTTGCTCAGGGAGCCGAGCAGGGTGGCCCAGGAGTTGAATGCGATTGGGCTCTGCGCGAAGGCCGCCATCATATTTGGGGTGAACCCGATGTTCTTGGTGAACGCATCAAGGGTCGATTTCGATTCAACCGGCACCTGTTCTTGCTTCAGAGCAACAGTTCTTGCCATGGTAATCTCCATAAGTTCTTGAGTTGATTTGGAATTATGCAAAGTCGAGCACGTCAGCCACCGGCATGCGGGGCTTCTGCGGCCAGTTGCCTGCTCGCTCCGGCCCGACGGTCAGCAGCATGACCGGCACTTCGTCTTCGGCCAGACCGAACTCGCGGTGCACGGCTTCGGCGTCGAAGCCGATCATCGGCGTCGAACCCCAGCCCAAAGAGCGAGCCGCATAGATGATCGCCGCGGCGCCGAAGGTCGCGGAGCGTACCGCCTCATCGCGCTGCCGCTGGGGCTGATCGTCATACAGTCCGCGCGCAGGGATTTCCCAATCCGGCACTAGGTGCGCCGGCATGATTCCGGCTTCCACGACAGACGCCAGACGATCGGGAACAGTGCTGGCATCGGCCAGTTGCCCGATGATGATAAAGGTAACGGCAGCGTCGAGGATCGCGGGCTGCTTCCAAGCAATCGGATGGAGCCGAGCCTTGGCCTCGGGCGTACGGACGGCGATGAACCGCCAGTTCTGCAGGTGGAAGGATGTCGGCGCGGATGTGCCGATCCGCACCAACTCGCGGATCTGATCGTCGCGCAGAGTGGCGATAGGGTCGTAGTACTTGGCGGCACTGCGGCTCAGAATGGTTTCAATGACGACGTTCGTCGGCATCGGCTGGGTGAGCGAATGGGAAGGTTGGGATGCGGGAGTATTTCCGCCCGTCTTGGCCTGCGGGAAGATCTCAGCGATTGCGCTGGTTGCGGGATCGGCGGCGACTGTGGCGATGCAGTTCATTAGGTGGCTCCTTCTTCAAGTGATTACGGAGCCCAATTTACGGTTGGTCATGAAAACTTCGAGGCTGGATCAGCTCAATACGATGCGCGAAAGGATCAAACTGGCGCGCGTCCGACCCAGGCCGTAGGTCTACTCACCCTTGTGCGCCACTCGGCGCCATTCCCCCGGTGTCATCCCCATTCTCTCGGCAAATACACGCCGGAATGCCGAAACGGATTGATACCCAACTGTCTCGGCCACAGCCTCGGTGCTGATGGCAGGTTTTTTCAACTCGTTGGCGGCCAGGCCCATGCGGAGATCGGTCAACAGGTCGAGGGCGGAGCAACCTAGCCTGTCTTGAAAGTGCCTCATGAACGTAGCGCGCGACATGCCGCACATCTCCGCCAAATCAGGCAGTTTCCAAGACCGCGCTGGATCAGCAAACATCGCCGCAATGGCTGGAGCCAGTCGCGGATGACCGGCGAGGGCCAAGAGGCCTTCGGGCGCTTTCTCGGCTTCGCTCGCCGAGCGCAATACCAGGGTGAACAGGGCTGAAGAAAGTGCGTCGAGAATAGCACGTCCTCCCGCTCTGTCACCGGCGGACTCCATTCGCATCAGCCTCACCAAGCTGGCCAGTTGGTCGGAAGCGGAGCCGGTTCCGTCTTCTCCATTGCTGTTCATAGCCCGCGCGACCAGTTCCGCGGGCATGTAGTTGCGGATCAGCCGATCATGGGGTGACGCAATGAAAAATCGCCCACACATCAGATCCAGTTGCTCACCCTGCCCATCGTTCTCGCTCAACATCCATCCGGCAGAGCCTACGCTTTCGTGTGTACGGATTGGTGTCTGCCCACTACCGTCGTGCAGCACATGCGCCGCACCATGAGGAAGTAGCACGATATCCCCGCTCACCAGCTCCCGCGCCGTTCTCGTCTCCGGATTCTCTAAAATGGCCCGGCCCTTGACTATGACGTGATAAGGGATCTCGTTTGCCGCAGCCCGGCCCCAGGTAACACGCCACGGCGCACCGTAGGCGCAGCGGACCTCGAGCTGGCCGGTGATGGTGATCAGTTGCAGGAGATGGCTAAGCCAATCGATTTGGGACATAAGATCTCGCTACCTTGGCCGGATCGCGTAGTATATCGGAAGGAAGAAGCGCGGCGCTACGAGGCCGGGCGCCTCAGGGAAATCGACGACAAAGCTTATCAGTAGAGAATCGAAGCCAGCCTGAGAGGGCATTCGCGTTATTGCGATTATGGAATGTCGCTGTGGGGGATACACGGGCGGACGTGGCTGAGCCTTTGGCGACCGTCCGCATTCTGACCCATTTCGGAAACTGCGGTGCTCCTTGTGGGAAGCCTTAGGAGTTCGTCAGAAAGGATTACCGGCTACTCTTGTCTGGGCGGGCCCGCTGTCCTCATGCCGCCCGCCTGTCTCAACGCTCGAACCGACTTGGTTGATTTAGCTGACTCTGGATTGGTCTCGGTCGTAACCGCGCTGCTTACGAATCGATCCTGCACCGGTTTTGGCGTCAGCTCGACCACCGCTGCCTCCGGGCTGCCCAACTGAGCAATTTTGTCGGTAGTGGCGAGGTTGGTCAGTCGCAATTCCTCCCGAGACAGTTCATGAAGGTCTACCCATGGCGGCACGTTCAGCGCTAGTGCCAACAGGTCACCCGTGCCGCCCATGTCGAAGGTGTATTTGGCGAGACGTCCAATATCGCGCTCCACGATCATGAGATCATCTGCGCTGTAGCTCGCGGCCCGCGCATTATCAGCACGATCGCCCATCCAGATCTGATGTACGCGGATGTGCGCCTGTTCTGGCACGTAGCGCAACTTGCCCGACAATAGCAGAAAAACACACATAGACTCGCAGTAGGCTTCGGGCGACACGTTGGCGCGCTCGCCGCGTGCGGTGTGGGTAAGCACGCTCACCCCGACGGTCGTCAACATCCCGAGCTCCCGGAACCAGTGTCCGAGCGCGATCGAGTCGTTAACCGAGCCGCCGCTGGAATCCAGCACGACAGTTTCGCCTTTGAGCTGATGACTGTGCGCGAATTCATTGAAGTCCTTTGGCGTCTCTGCGGTGACCATGCCGACCGCGCTGACCCAGCCCCGACAATTCGGATGGCAAGCGACCCAAGTGAACTTCATCGGCAATTTGCGTTCTTCGAGGGCGGCGCCGGCATACGTCGAACCGCCCAGCATAGCCATCAGGCCGAAGAATGCGACGAAACGGGC
The DNA here is from genome assembly GCF_018130955.1 of Bradyrhizobium liaoningense. Taxonomy (GTDB): domain Bacteria; phylum Pseudomonadota; class Alphaproteobacteria; order Rhizobiales; family Xanthobacteraceae; genus Bradyrhizobium; species Bradyrhizobium liaoningense_C. The sequence continues at coordinate 74,429 of NZ_JAFCJM010000026.1, read as the reverse complement.
GGCGGCTCCGAGCAAAATCCATGCTCGGGTGGCCGCTCGGCGAGTGAGCATGAATTTCTTTCCTTGGCTAGCTATCGGTGGAATGAGCCGCGTCACAACGGCGTGCGAACACCGGCGACATCTGGTGCTGCCGGGTCGTCGGTACAGATCCAGAAACGAATTTTAGCCAGGACCAATGCTTGGCGCGCCATTTCGGGCCGAGGCCACGCATGTAGTGCAGCCCGGGTCGGTAGCTGTCGCGCACGTCCATAATTAGGTTGTGAATGACACTGGCGAAGTCGGAGACAAACTCAGCCGACCTTCGAGAAAAATCCGAAAATGCGATTGCACCCATTGTTATCATCGATGAACCTCTCCTATTTCTCTTGCCGCTTAACACATCGGCCGTTATGCCCAAGCGTAGCCTCCGAGAGATGGGCCAAGCCATTGCACAGAGGGTGATCCTCACCTGACCTTTCATTGAGAAGAGCACACCAAGGTTTAGCCCTGCCTGTGAGGGCCTTGCGACTGATGGGAAGGTCGCACCTCCTTCATGGTGCATTATCGCCTTCAGCAGCTGGCAATCTAACTGGCTCAAATTTGCGAGGTGCGAAATGCCACGAAGACACAGCGGATCGGATTGGCGCCACCTCACGTTCTACCCGCCTGCGCAGATGAGGTTAGTAGGGGGTGCTGCGGCCATGATTCCGCTTGTCGCCCAAAGCGAGCTTGCCGGCGGTCGGCGCCCGATCGCTATCAACGCCAGAGCTTGATCAGTTGCGCGGCCACACTCGGAAGGTCTGGCCCGACGACCGCCGGCGCCGGCCACCCAGGTACTGCCAATGCGGGCGACGGAGCATTGCCGGGTCTCGCGATAAGCGCTACCGGACAGCCAACGTTCTGCGCCCCAAGATTATCCCACACATGGGTCGACACCATGCAAATCGCAGCCGTCGATACAAACAACTCCTCCGCGGCCATGTGGTAGACCTGGGGCGCGGGCTTAAAGCGACGTACCAGATCAACGCTCAGTGATCTTTCAAAGAAACCGTCTATACCGGCGTGCCCTAGCTGTGCGATCTGGACGCTCTGCGGCGAGTTCGAAAGAGTGACAAGTCGGAAACCGGCGTCCTTCAATTGCTTCAGCCCGACCGGCACATCGGAGTGCGCGGGCATCGTGGCGGCTCGCTTTCCCAATTCTACGATATCGGCCTGCTGAATCGAGACCCCGTGGCTCGAGCCCATCCATTCCAGCACGGCTTCCGACAAATTAAAGAATGGTACGTATGGCCCGCCTGCAAGGGTTATTGCCTCCGAGTGGAGAATGAGCTGTGTATACCACTCGTTCACCAACTTCGCGTCGCCAAACAACCGTTCAAACAGTGGCGCCAGGTGCCGGATGTCGAGCAAGGAGTCGTTAACTTCGAATGCGAGGATCGTCGGCACCTCGGCGCCGCGCTCGCTTTCTTGAGCGGGTGCGGGTGCAGCCCGCCCGACAGCACTCGCCATCACACCGCCAATTGCGGCAGCTCCGAGGCCTGCAAGTAGCTTGCGTCGCAGTGCCGAGGATCGAACATCGTCGGTCATAGGTTTGCTCCTTTCCACGTGCTAAAATCGAACCGATCCTCACATGGCAGTCCGCGGTCGAGGTTCGCTCGCTGGTCGGCGCTCACCTCGGTCGCGTTGAGAACTGAGTCGCCAGCAAGATCGCAGCGGCGAGAACCCAGTAGTGCCAGGCGTCAAGCCCAGTTCAGTGATGAAGACCACACCCAATGCGCGGTCCACCCAGAGATGCAGCCAGTAGCGGATGACCCGGACGAGTCCCGCCGGGGGCCGTGAGAGCCGGCAGCAGCAGTGCCATGACGCGGGTCACCACCGAAAGCCACAGCACGACAGGACTGCTCTCGCCTAGCTTCAGCAGAATTGGCGCGACCATCAAGACGATGGCAACAGGATTAGGTAGGTGTGGACAGATTTTGAGGTGAAGCGAAAGGGCATGGCCTGGGTCCTGCACGCTGGGCTACTCGATCGAGTTCTTGAGACTCGAGAGTAGGAGGCTATTCCCGTCTGCACGCCGTTGGAAATGCCGGATCGTTATCGTTTTCATTCTCTCGGGCGCCCGCATGACGCCTTGTTGATGATGTTCGTGTCCGGGCGGGATGAAGTCGACGTGGGACCCCGGACTCGATAATGAACACCGCGAGCGTGGCGAGAACCCAGGCGACCGCGGCGCCAGCCATCGCCATGCGGAACCCCGAGAACAGCTGGGGACCGCCCTGCTGTTAGGACGCCGCCGAGCAGGGCGATAGCGAAGAGCAACCCGGCGTGCGAGACCGCGCTGTTGATGTAATAACCGTCGGGGCCTTCTGTTTGTATGGGGGAGGCAGCTCAACGCTCGGCGGCCTACCTATCGACGTTATCCCTGAGGTTCGCAGACTTCCCGTCAGTTGACAGTGGCTGCCGCCTCGGTTCGTAGCGCTGCGCTAAATTCAAAAGGCGCTTTTTGATAAATGGGTCGGCTTGCTCTGCGAGTTCACGCAGTATTTTTGCACGTTGCTCATTGAACTCGTCATCCAGCATGATCGTCCTCAATACAAATGTGAGACTGCAATCGTCGCGATAAGCGCGTAACTAATAGTCCTCCAAGACCAATGCCTAGGACGAACCGCAGCGCGCGTTACAAAAGGACCATGTAGATGGTCCTTCTGTAGGCGCCGATAAATGCGCGCGGCTTGCCCGCCGATCAAATATTACCAGCCATTTTGCGCGCAGATCATTTACGCAGGTCAGAGTTATCGTGTGAAGCCGAAAACCGCGACGTAAATCATGGAACAAGAGAAGAGTTGCCTGCGTGCAACAAGATGGACGCTTGCAAACTGGCGTTGTTCGCGACCTCACAGCTCCCGCTCCATCGCAGGATGCTGGCGGTTCTTGACCTTGATCCAATATTTACAACGACCACCGACGTAGGGCCGCTCGCGATGCTTGGAGACCAAGCCCTCTAGGCCCATCTGGAATGCAATGCTGGGAAGAGATCGGGGCCGATCTTGCGAAATCGTCGAGGCCGGAAATCGGTCAGGTTCTATTGGGACAACCTCGTCTCACGCCGGATGAACCCGAGCACCCTCACGCGACAAGATGCCATCGAGAAGGCCACGGCGCTGGCGAAGGCTGAGATGGATAAGCTGGACGCCCCCGAGTGAGCGCAGCAACGGAAGACGAGGAAGACGAAGACGCCGTCGAATTGTTTGTGGCTGACTTCGATGCGAGGGATCGCGCGCTCACGATCCACGAGGCAGGCCATGCCGTCGTTGCGCGTGCTCTCGGCGCGGATGTTGTATCCGTGGAGATCGACTTGACGACCGGCTACGGCAGCTCACGCTCGCAAGACTTCTCCGATCAGGTTAACAACCTAGCGGTCTGCGTAGCGGGCTGCAGGGCCGAGAACGCTTTCGACGCGCGATCACCGCGAAGAGCCAAGATCAGCGACTTCAGGAAGATGCGTAAATTGCTATCCGCGTTGCCTGAAGTCCATAGACGCGCCGCGCGGGCGGAAGGCTACCGGCTTGCCGAGGCGACCCTGAGAGAGCACGCGGACAAGGTCCAACGTCTGGCTGACGAGTTGATGGCGCGGCGGTGGAAAGACGGGGCCGATACGGTCCCGCATCGAGCGTGACGAACTGATCATGCTGCTCGGAGCTACCGGAGCTACTGGCGATGAACGAAACTCCTGATGATGGGCCTGCGGACGACGAGGTCTTTGGCGACCTTCGACCTTGTCGGTGGCCTGCCAGTAATCCTGAATGGGCTCGCCGTCGGTTTCCTCGAAGTCGCCGGTCGCCATCCCTCCTTTCCGTCGGCCTATCGCCGGCGTTCTGCAGACGATGACGCGGCCGAGCTGTGTGAAACCGCACGGCCAATCGCAGGGCTGGTCTTTCCCAAACTTCGCGGCATCGCCTGCGGTGCAAGCGAAGGTCGTCTGCACCGAATGAAGCGCATCGGCCTCCATGAAGAATCTCGGGTATTGAACCGATCTGGTAATTTGTCGTTGACATTCAAACGCGTGACGGTGGAGGGCGCTTCATAATCAAGAGCTCCGTCACATCATGTCGATCAGCTGCGGAAGAGATAGCAGCTGACAGCCATTTCCCGTCAGGGTATGTTTTGGCTTGATCGTAGAGCTTGACCAATCTGAGCGCCAGCTATAACGCCGCTCCTCAAATTTCTCTCGCTCTGCTCTCCCTAAGACCACCAGGATGGAAAACCGCCTGTATTCAGGTAGGAAGGTGCAGAATGCCTTGGACTTCCGCAGAGACCAACCGCGCTTCTTGCCGCCATAGAGCCAATCCGGCGCGAAAACACCGGGGTAGTATGCTCCGATCCAGTTCCGCAGCTCGGCCCAATGCACGAACGCCTTCGGCCCGACCCAGTCGCGGATAGTGTTGTCATCGGGCGGCGCTGATTTTTCCGTGATCCTGTCGCCGATCTGGGGAGACTGGTCCGTGCCGCTTTCCTTTACATCACATCTCGCAAGGTTCGGTAAGACTTTGGCGGGCTGCACCTTGATCTCGCGCAAGGATGCGGCGCAAATTCTTGCGTTCCTAATCGGTGTTACGCGCGATATTTCTTCCGTCCTCAGCCCGGCGTTTGAGGCGCAGGCAAATCGTCCGTCAAAGTAGAAATCCAGGCCGCGGATTCGTGGATACGTAATTTGGACTTTCGGCACGTGCTTGGAGGAGGCGTAGCCGACTTGACTTTGATCCGGGTCTGTTCGGCGCGACCCGTGTCGTCTGGCTGCGCATCCAAAAGTCGAGAAGAGATCAGTATTTGCGATATCGTCTATGTGGCGGATTCGCCGCTTCGGGGCGCGATCGCGCATGTTGAGCGTGACGTTCTCGAGGCTTGATGCCGAGATCTTCCGAGATCGCCTGACCGCCGGCCAGGATCGCGATGCCCTCCAGCATGGCCTTGCGGCGATCGCCGAAGCCCGGCGGCCTTGACGGCCGCGACCTTGAGGCCGCCGCTGAGGCGGTTCACGACAAGGGTGACGAGCGCTTCGCCTTCGACGTCCTTGGCCATGATGATCAGCGGCTTGCCGATCTGCACAACGGCCTCGAGCAGTGGGAGCAGCTCGTTCAGCGAGGAGAGCTTCTCGTAGGATGTAGGCATCGTCCATCTCAACGCGCATCTCGTCGGCATTGGTGACGAAGTAGGGCGAGATGTAGCCGCGGTCGAACTGCATGCCCTGGACCACGTCGAGTTCGGTCTGGAGCGACTTCGCTTCTTCGACCGCAATCAGCCGCGGCTCGTCGAGAGGCTAGTTCGGCCGCGTGGCGGAGCATTTGCGTCATCCGAGCAAACATCGTGGCGCCTAAGGTTTCACGCGCGACGCCAGTCCCCGTCGATGCCATCATGTGCAGGGATAGCGCGTAAGTGACCCGTCGGCCTTGTTCTGTTTCCCTAGTCATGGATGCCAGAATCCGATCCCTTTCTTGTACTTCTCTTCAATTCCGCATGTTTCGCTCATCATCATCATCACCCGATCGCGCGATCGCGCGCTGCATGAACCGCGGCGCTTGATCCCGCGCAATATGAGATACCGGTCGCGCAGAAGGATAGCGACCAATCCTTGGCTGGAGTTCCCTGATATCGCAAAAGACGTCGGCCTGCCGTCGCAACTCGTCGGCGATCATTGACGGCTGAGTGGCAAGGCTGGACACGACGGTAACACGGACCCCGTGGCGCTGCACCGCCTCCACCAGCGCACGAAAGTCACCGTGTCCCGAAAACAACACCATTTCGTCGATGCGATCTGCGAGCTCCATCGCATCGACTGCAAGTTCAAGGACGATGTTGCCTTTGACCTTGCGACGGCCGCTCGCGTCTACGAACTCCTTCGTGGCCTTCGTCACAACGGTAAACCCGTTGCAGTCCAGCCAGTCAAGCAGCGGGCGCATCGAGGAGTATTCCTGAGTCTCAATGATAGTCGTGTAATAGCACGCGCACACAAGCGTCCCCCGGCTTTCGAATTCCCTAAGCAAGCACTTGTAATCGATATCGAAGCCGAGTGCTTTCGCGGTTGAGTGAAGATTGGAACCGTCAATGAACAACGCGATCTTGCTGGAGCTGGAGGGCATCAAGATGTGACCTTCGTTCATTCATGCTAGGCTGAAGGGAGGCCCGCGGTTGAACTGGGATCGAAACACCGAGCCAGTTGATCTAACATCATCAGGACAGAGTTGTCGTCAGGCATTGACTTAAATGCGAAAACCCGTCTCATCCTTTTTTGGTACGAAAACGTACACTTGGATACCTCGGTCGTTCAGAAGGTACTAAGACTTTCAATCTGATGTCTGAGGTCCGCAACAGATTGCTACGTCTGCTTCCACCTGATGAACTCAAGCAGGTTCTGTTGCTCTCCGAAGAGGTGCCGCTGACGAAACGGCAAGTTCTTCATCGCTACGGCGTTCGCATGCAGCACGTCTATTTTATAGAGAGTGGTCTTGTGTCGGTTGGTGCCAAGGTGGGGCCGCAAAAGTTTGTTGAGGTGTGGCTGATCGGCTCGGAAGGGCTTGCCGGAATACATCTCGCGTTGACGACAAAAACGCAGCCAATGCACCGTCGAATTGTGCAGGTGGCGGGCGCGGCTAATCGACTCACGGTGGATCGCTTTCAACATGCGATTGCAAGCCTACCGACTTTCCGCAGCGTGGTGCACGCCTATATCGCTTCCGTGCTTATTCAGACCGCCCAATCAGGAGCATGCAATACGTCCCATCAATTACAGCAGCGCCTTGGGCGATGGCTTCTGCTCGCGCGCAATGCTCTGGAATCTGACGAGATCCCTCTCACGCACCAAGTGCTTGCTCAGCTTCTCGGAGTACGTCGTGCGGGCGTTACGGAGTGCCTTCTTCAACTCAGGAGGGATGGGCTCATCGAAATGATGCGTGGCCGCCTTGTCGTCCGCGACGCTTTTCGGCTGGCGCAGGTCTCCTGCGACTGCTGGAGCTTGATCGAACGCGAGTACGAACGCCAACTCCTAAATATTTACGCTCCGAACAGCGATTCGTTGGTACATGAGACCCGATAGTCATCTGCGATGCCAAGCTAAAAATAGCTGGTTGCCGCGGTTGTTGCAGTTGGCTCCCAGCTCCTCGATCTGTCTCTTCGAGCAAACCCGTCGCAATTGGCCTCAAGGCCTTGTCATTCGTTCCGCATGCGGAAACGCGACGACTCCAGGCATCCTTCAGTTTCTCCATTGTTCATCAGGGCTGGGAGACGAGAGGCGCAGTCGTGCCTGCTTTTTGCAGCACCACGCTTTCCGAGATGGCGAGGGACGCGTACGACCCGGCGTACCTGCCCGTACAAGGAGTAGGAGCACCGGAAATGGAAGAACAAGAAGCTTTGCGTGTGATGCGAGTTCTCATCGATCATGGGTGCGAACCCGACGTGGATATCGCCGATGCCATGGCGCAGTCGTGGCTCACAGAGGCCGGTCTGAACGATCACGAATATGAGTGCGGAATTGGGTTTGCCGGCGACCACAGATGGATAGTTCTGAGTGGGCGGGGAAGGTTTCGGATCACCCAGGCCGGACTCATCGCTGCGACGGGGGGCGAGAGTTTGCTCCTAAGCCAAAACTTGAGGTCGAGCTAATGGGCTTTAATCAGGGCGGCGGTGTAGGCATCGGGCAGAGGTTTGGCCTCGTTCTCGATGTATCATTCAGTGCCACTCATGACCCTGGCTCTCGCGGAACGAGACTGACGCTACGGCCGACCAACCATACCCGCACCGAGATGAACAATTCCCGTTGATGTTGGAGAGGGGGCGCCCTTTGCGGCCGCCGGCCTCGAAATAATCTAACACAACCGGGCTGAGGCGCAGCAAAGCCAGCTTTTTGTCGGTGCCTTATTGGGGCCGCGACCCCTGCGCATCGTTGGGAGGACCTCGCCGAAGGCCTTTGCCGTTTTCAAGTCACGCCTAGTCGATTGGGGGTTATTGATTACGCACGCATATCGCTGGCCGTATAGCGCTTCCTAGCGATGATTCGCTTCCGCGTTCCAATCGGACCTTCGCACGAAGAAGGCCCGGAGCTCGCTTTGAGCCCCGGGCAGTCAAGGGAGGAAACGCCTGCGGCGTTGGTGTCATTCACCGGCCATCAGCCAGTCCGCTGGCACCAAGCGGGAGCACAAAGTGGTTCAGTTCATCGTCGGGATCGAGAACTCCGTGAACGGATCACTCCTCGCCATATCAAGTCAACCTGAAGTAGCTCATCTCGACGCCGGCTCCGCCTTCAACCCGCTGCGCGCCTATCCAAACCCAAACACGCGACTGGCTCCTCAGGCGTGTTGAAGACTGACGTCGTGAGCAGGACAGCGGCAGCGAGGACCCAGTAATACCAGGCGTCAAGTCCAGCGAATTTGAAGGCAAACGGTGCGATGACAAACACCACCCCAACAGCGCGATCGACCCGAAGGTGCAGCCAGTACGGAATGATGCGGACGAGCCCGGTGGGATGGTCGGTCAGGGCGGCCAAGAGTAGCGCCGCGACACCGACAACAACCGAAAGCCACATTGCGATCGGTTCGCTCTGGCCGAGCTTCATCTCGAACGGCGCTGCGATCAAGACGATCGCGACAGGATAATCGATCAGGTAGGCGTGGATAGACTTGGTGATGAAGCGGAACGACATCGGTGACTCCTACGTGCTTGGTTGCTCGAGCGGGTCCTTGCGACGCGGCGAGTACAGCCACCCAAGACGACGATCACGCCGCCCAATGCTGGCAAGTACTCCGCACGACCCTCGCGGTCAGCCCGGTTAGACGCGCACAAAGGCTATGCCGATACGCCAACCATTAGAAATGCCAGGTCGTTATTGTTTCCATTCCACTCGCCCGGCGAACGGCTGGTTCAGGCGGCCGGCGCAACACTGCCGGCGTTCATAACGCCACGGAAGTGGCGTTATCGTCGCAACGTCGAGCTCGTCGCGGAGCTGGGCCGCGATGCCTACGCACCCCGCGCGTTCCGGAGGAGATCCAGGACTGGAAGGATATCAGATGGGTTTGACCGGTGAGTTTGATCCGGATCGACTTCCGAGTAGGCGATGACCCCGTCTTGATCGACAACGAACCGTGCCGGGATTGGAAGCGTCCAGCTATCTTCCCCGTGAAGGTGTGGCAGATCGATTCCGCTCTTCAGATGCAATGTCTGGAGGAGCTCGGGAATGCGCCAACGAACGCCGAACTGCAGCGCGATCTTCCCGCATTTGTCGCTCAAGATTGGTAGCGTTACGTCCGTGGTCCTTCGGGTTCTTGCATTCTCCTCGATTGTCTGCGGCGAGATGACGACTAGCGAAGCTCCACGCGCCTCGATTGATGGGCGGACTCCTTCGAGCGCCCTTAAGCTGAGATTGCAACCGGGACACCAACTGCCGCTATAGAAGATCAAAAGGAGCGGACCGCGGCGCAGTATCGACGCCAAGGAGGTCCTTACGCCATCTTGGCTGGGCAGACAGAAGCCCGGCGCGTGCCGTCCGGCGGCTAACGCCTTCTCAGCTTGGCCGGAGGTTTTCAGGTATTCGGCAGCCTGCCTCAGAGCTATTGCGATGTCAGTGGTCATTTCCGGCGTCCAGTAGTCCGAACAGCTTGCGTTCCAGTGCCCGAGCTGAACGATAAGAGCTCCTCCCGGTGGCGGTCTTTGGCAAATTTGATCTATTCAGCCCGTCATGAGCCAATCGCAGATTACCCAGGCCAGCCGACGAGACTAGAGTCCCCGCGCAATGGACCACCCGCCATTCCCATCCAGCGCGCGATGGCCAGCCGTATGTTAGTTCGACCTTTCGAGACCGGCAGAAGCCGCCGCAAGGATGAAGCATATCGAGGACAATGATGCCGGCCCTTTGACGTAGACGCGACATGGTCGGTTCGGCCTTCGATGACTATCTACCTCAGGCCACGTCGGCTTGCGCCAGAGCTCTCTCGGTCTGCTTCAGATCCTCAACCAGCATCGCCGTGGCGTGGCGCGCGAGCGCTTGGGTCGGGGCGTTGGTATTACCGCTGGTGATGTTCGGCATGATTGAGGCGTCGATCACCCTGAGGCCGTCAACCCCGCGGACCCTGAGCCTCGCATCAACCACCGCTCGCGCATCTTGGCCCATCCGGCACGTGCCGACCGGGTGCCACATCGTCGTCACAGCGCGCTTCGCCCATTCGCCGATCTCGGTGTCCGACTGGATGCGTGGCCCCGGCTCCATCTCTTCCTCGATAACCGGCGCCAACGACTCCTGCGCCATAACCCTGCGGATCGCGTGCACCGATTCCACCACGGCCCTCAAATCTTCCTCCTCGCCGATGAAGTTCGGATTGATGAGGGGCATCGACGTCGGGTCGCTGTCGGCCAACCGCACCCAGCCACGGCTCTTGGGCTGAAGCACTACGAGCTCGAAGGTGATGCCGGAGCGGTCACCCGTCGGGCTGAGTTCCTGGTTCGCGATAATAGGAGCGTGATAGCATTGGATCGTGGGTTCGGCGGTAAAGTCGGACGGATTCCAGTGGGAAACCGTCTCAATGCCGTTGCCCGCCGCCGGGCCATCCTTCGTCACAAAATAGCGCAGGCCCGCCTTGACGCTACCAAGGCCGTGCGCGGCAGCCTGATAGCCAAGATCGCCCTTCACATAGGCACGGACCGGTACCATCGGGTGGTCCTGGAGATTTTCGCCCACCTCGGGAGAGTCGACGACGACCGCGATGCCGTGTCCGCGGAGCTGCTCGGCGGGCCCAACGCCCGAGTGCATGAGGATCTTCGGGCTATGGACGCTGCCGGCCGACAGCACAACCTCGTCGGCCGCGATCCTCTCCAGGCCCTTTCCCATGAGCTCAACGCCAATGGCCCGCTTGTTCTCGACGAGGATGCGAGTGACGGTCTTGCCAGTGAGAAGGGTCACGCGGCCCGAGGTGAGGTGCGGACGCAGATAGGCGTCGACCGCGCTGCACCGCCGCTGATCTCCGACCGTAGACTGCACCGGTGAAACGCCGATTTGGCTCTTGCCGTTGTAGTCGGGATTATAGGGAATCCCGTACTCCTGGAAGGCCTTGAGGCAATATTGGTTCAGCTCGTTGATGCCCTTGGGGAACTGAACCGCCAGACCACCATCGATGCCGTGATATTTGTCGTGAAAGGTGTCGTTGTTTTCCTGCGCCATGAAGACGGGAAGCAGGTCTTCATACGACCATTTGCCGGTATCGCCAACCGCGTCCTGCCACGCCGCGTAGTCGCGCATCTGACCACGAACGTAGGCCATCGCGTTGATCGAGGAGCCGCCGCCGAGCACCTTGCCTGAACGATATGCTCGCTTGGTGCCGTGCTGGGGAACCGTCTCATATTTCCAGACATGCCGGTCTCGGGCCAGTATCTTGGCGAAGCCGGCAGGAATGTGGATGAAGGGATCGCGATCCGTGTCGCCCGCTTCGATCAGCGCGATCGAAGCATCGGTGTGTTCGGCGAGATAACTCGCAACGACGCAGCCAGCCGCGCCCGCGCCAACAATGACAATGTCGTACGCTTCTTTGGACATCAGCATCTTTCTTTTTCGCGTCATTTCTATCGTTCAATCAAACCCGTAGCTGGCAGAGGCCATCGGGGTGCCTAATCCTGAGATTGATTGGACCATGCTTTGGGAGAGTTACCTTGCAATGCCTGCGAGGGAAATCACCTCTCGCCATAGAGTCGATAGACAATCGTTATTGCCGCTCGCCGCGCGGCGTGATGCCGTCGCGAGGAATGCCACGAATCACATCGCACCTCGAGACCGACGTTTCCATTCTGCAGAGACCTCTAAGCCGCGTTCAGTCGCTGAATCGGCAATGGATGCCGTCGCGGCCAACTGGTGCCGCGAAATTAGCCCAGGGAACCCCGAGAGATGTTCGTACATGGCGCACGAGAACGGCAAGAAGCGCCCGGAGCACTGTGGGCATTCATGATCCGCGTGAATAACTCAAACGCATTTTCACGATCTAGCGCCTCTTGGACGAATTGGTCATTTTGCGTGGCCAACGCACTCGAAAATCACTCAGGAGATGGCCAGACTCCGCGGAAGTACCGCGGGGCATGGCGCCGGCGCAAGACACGCCGCTACGTCGGCGAACCGGGGCGCGTTCGAGCGGCGCGATCAGAAAGTCTATCCGAATGGTCGGGTTGATCGTCTTGCTGAAGGAGCCAATGTGGATGACCCGTCAACACGAGCAAGACCAAGCCGGCGAAGTTGCGCGCGGTCTTCGTCGTCGACTCCCGACAACAAGGCGCTCTCCACCCCTCTAAGACCGAACGGATCAGAGTTGTGATGAAGAGGCTCGACTACAACCAGATAGCTCCCAACGGTGCCAAGGCGCCCGGCGGCGTCCATGCCTATGTCATGCAGAGCGGTCCGCCAAGTAAACTGGTGGACCTCGTCTATTTGCGCGGCTCGCAGATCAAAAACTGTGCCTATTGTCTCGACGTGTGCACCCGCGACCTCACCAAGAAGGAGGCGAAGGTCGAGAAGTTTGCGCTGGTGCAGCCTGGGAGGAGGGTGGCAGTCCTTTCAACGCAGTCAAACGCGCTGCGCCTTCCTGGACCGAGCGCGTGACGCGCGTCGCCGAGACTGGAGTGTCGGACAGCGTCCACAGATGAACGACCGCCTTACAGCGCTGAAACTGTTTGCCCGCGCTGGTCGCTTGGGGAGCTTTTCGAGCGCCGGTCGTGAACTCGGTCTCTCTCAGCCCTCGGCCTCACGCCTTATCGCCGCGTTGGAAGCCGACGTCGGCGCGACACTCTTCAGCCGGACAACCCGAGCGGTCACGCTGACGGATGCTGGAGCAACCTACTTGATGCGTGTAGAGGAGATCCTGGCCTCGCTTGAGGAGGCCGACCACGAGGCTCGTGGCACCGGAGAACTGCGAGGGGTGCTTCGCGTCGGAACCTCGTCGAGTTTCGTGCTCCGTGAGATCACTCCCAGGCTGTCGAAATTTTTGTCAGCGCATCCGGCGCTTCGTGTCGAACTGCTGTCTAACGATCGATACCAGGATCTGGTCGCCGAGGGCATTGACGTCGCCTTCCGGTTTGGAAGCCTGGCTGACTCAAGCGCCACTGTGAGGAAGGTGATCGACGTTCCTCGCATTCTTGCAGCCGCTCCCCTTTATCTCGAAGAGCACGGCACGCCGCTGGCGCCGTCGGACCTTGCACGCCATGCGATGATCATCGGCCCTGCCCACCTCTCACCGACGTACTCCTTCCGCAAGGACGGGCGTGTCGCGTCCGTCCGTGTGCAAAGTCGGTTGGTAGTGACAATGGCCGAGGGTGCCATTGCCAGCGCAAAGGTTGGGCTGGGCATCGTCGCCTCCAGCTTCATCAGTGCGAAGGCAGAGTTGGAAAGCGGTGCGCTCGTTCGTATCCTGTCCGACTGGGATTTCGGCTCGATGGAAGTCAATGCATTGTTCGTGGGCGGAAAGACGATTAAGCCCGCCGCGCGCGCGTTCACGGATTTCCTCATCGGGGAGCTTCGACGTTGACTTCACGAAGCATTCCTATCGGTTATGAATATGATAGCTTTACCCGCGTGGTCGCCGAATTAAATTGCCGAACGTACTGACTGGGGTAGATGCGGCGCTGAGATCTCCCATGGATTACAAGACTTACTTTCACTGCTATCGACCTACGCGCGCGCCTGCTGGTTCGATCAATAACTCGGACGATCTGGGATCGCCTCAACGCGGTTGATTAAAGATATGCGCGACGCGTCCGCCTACGGATGAGGAGCAGGGCCATCAAATCCGTAGAACCGGAAATCGACAGCATGGAGCCCACTGAGCATGAATTGCTCGCCGAATTGCGGCGGCTGCGCCGCTCATTGCGCTTTCGTCCGACTGACACGTGCGATCCGATGGAGTCGCTCTCAGTGGGCCAACGTGTGGCAGACAAGGTCGCGGGCGTCATGGGCTCCTGGAAGTTCATCATCGTCCAGACCGTCGTCCTCGTTGGCTGGATTTCGATCAATCTTGTCGCCGCGGCGAGGAGTTTGGACCCGTTTCCATTCATCCTCTTGAACCTCGCCCTTTCGGTTCAAGCTGGCTATGCAGCGCCGATCATCATGATGAGTCAGAACAGACAGCAAGACATCGATCGAAGAGCGGCAGAAAACGATTATAGGATAAACGTCAAGGCCGAACTAGAAATCGAGCTCTTGCACGAAAAGATAGATGAACTTCGAGCGCGAGAGGTCCTTAGACTGACCGAGGCCGTCAAATGTCTGACCGATTTACTTCCGCAAACGAGGCAATCTGGTCGAGCGGACGTTGTCGGCCCCTTTGAGCAAGAGGTTTCAACTCCCTAACCCGGCATCTCAAACTGCCTCAATCACCGGGCTGCGTTTTTGACACGCACTATCAGGCGCGCTTCGTGTCGAGCCGTAGGCGCAAAAAGTGAGCCGTATCTGCTGAGCGGCCGACAACACTGCAAAGGAGGCCGCCATGGTCACGAGAGGCTTTACCGGCCGAAATTCGGGAGGAGACCAGTCCGATCGAATTCCGCCAGGCAAGCACCTTGTCGAGCACTTTCCTCGCCGAGTTGGTTGCCCGGCTCCCTCGCATGCCTACGCGTGTATTTGTTTGCGGATCAAACCCCCTTCGTCGATATCGCGGCCGATGGCGCCCTAGTCGCAGGGGTGGACGCCGTGGTGATCAAGACGGAACGATATGGCGGCTAACGACGCCGCTTTGCATGACGCGCTCACCATAATGGAAGGACACTCTACGGTACAGCAGGACAAGGTATCCAAGATCCGCGAAGTGGTCGTCGCAAACGACCCCGCCAATCATAGCGCACTGGTTGGCCATGTCGGCGCATCTCAGTTTCTTATCGGCGGTCCGGATGGCGTCGGTAAAATATCACCCGGTCCCAATCCTTACGACCTTCTCAGCGCATCCCTCGCTGCCTGCACCGCTATGACCGTTCGTTTTCAGGCTCGGCGCCGGAAACTTCCGTTAGACAGGGTGGAAGTGTGCGTCAGCTTCCATCACGGCGTCCAGGGCGAAAGAGGTTCGTTCGAGCGCAATCTCGTGCTGGAAGGAGAACTCGACGCGCAACAGCGCGCATTCTTGCTGGAGGCCGCAAACCTCTGCCCGGTTGGCGAAATTCTTGGCATTCGTGCGGATATTCGTACACGCGCGGACGCGACTACTTCCGGCTGCAACGCAAGCACTCAGGCCAGCTATGAAGATGATCTGGCTGAACTCCGGATCCCTTATATCGATCCGGATTGAGCGTCTCTCGGTGTTTGATCACGGCAGTTGCAGCGCGGCAGCCTGTCATACCCGCTGAGCCTCAGGTTTCGAATAATACGTGGCTGGCACGAGATTTAGACCGGCGTTGTGGATGGAGGCTCGCTCATGTCGAGAGAGAATATGTCAAATTTGCGTTTCGGCACTACCGCCAGAGTGGCGCCACTCCAATATCAAGAGTGAGCCTGCCGAATACGGTGAAGATGGCCGCAATGCTACTCCAAGATGAGCTCGATGCGCTTAGGGACAAGTGTTGTGAAAACACCCCTCCGCATAGTAGGCGTGTGCGCCAGGAAGCCATCGACAACTTGGTCTCCTCGGGCATCGCCGAAAGAGCCATTCATGCGGGAGACTATGCTCCGGAATTCCGGCTGCGCGATCCCGATGGCAAAACGATTTCTTCCTACGCCGTTCGAAACGGTGGCCCAGTTCTCATTGTATTTTACAGGGGGGGATGGTGCCCCTATTGCAAGCTCGATTTGCACGCGATCCAGGCTGTCGCAACGGAACTTCGCTCGTCGGGTGCGTCAATCATCGCGATTTCTCAGCAGTCCGCGAACGAGAGCCGCTCCACTGAGCGATTGAACGGCTTATCGTTCCCCAGCCTCGTCGACCGCGGCGGAAAGGTTTCTCGGGCGTTCGGCTTGCGTTGGAAGCTATCCCGGGAGTCGCGCGCTGCCGAAATCGAATGCGGTCTCGACCTCGCCGCCGTGAATGGCGAGTCGAGCTGGACGCTGACGATGCCAGCCCGGTACGTAATAGGCCCCGAAGGGATCGTCGAGTACGCCGATATCAGCGCCAACTACACCCGACGCTGCGACCCAACCGAGCTCTTTCCCGTCCTTAGCCAGATTCGCGCACGGCTTGCACACCGATCCTCAGCGGTGGCCGGCTCTGCATTCCAAAAAGCGTGTCCGATAGTCCAGACACGTCCGACACGGGTTTCATCGCGCCGGCAGTAGTGGCAACGTGGCGTTAGGATATAGCGCCTCTGCGCGCGCGTGTTGCATTGCCATCACACGTGCTCAAGAGTGACAAGAATAGTTTGCGGTGAACGTCCAATGGAGCTCCACCAGGTTCGGTACTTTCTGGTTGTTGCAAGCGCGCTGAACTTGACGCGTGCTGTTGAGATGTGCAACGTCACGCAGCCGGCACTGACCAAAGGCGTGCAGAAGCTCGAGCAGGAGCTTGGGGGGCAGCTTATCTACCGAGAGCGTCAACTCACGCATCTCACTGATTTGGGGAAGGCGGTCCTCCCTATGCTTGAGCGTGCGCTTGCATCGACGGAGGCTGTTCGACGCCGAGCGCGTGAGTTTCGGCAAGAGGAAGTAGCTCCATTAACTATCGGTCTCGCCCCGTCCATTTCCGCTGCACTCGTTCTTGAGCCTATCGCCGAGATTCGCAAAGTCGTCCCTGGTCTCCACGTCGAGCTTCGAGAAGAGCCGCCAAGCCGCCTAGTAGAGCTTCTGTTAGAGGGCGAAGTAAATCTCGCCTTGGTTGGTGATCTCGACGATAAGCCAGATCGAATCGACGATTGGGCGCTGTTCGAAGAGCGTTATGTCGCAGTGCTCGCCCCGTCGCATGAACTCGCGGGCCTTCCGGTGATCGGAATGAAAGCGCTTCGCGAAGCTACCATTCTGGATCGCTTCAACTGTGACGTAGCTCCGAAATTTCAGCGTCTCTGCTTTCCCGACACGCTGCCGCATTACAATCATCGCAGCAGCCGGGATCTACACCTGCAACATTTGGCGGCGGCGGGGTTCGGAATCGTCCTCGCCCCGGAGCATATGCCCCGGTTACCCTCTTTAAAGGCTCTTCCGATCGAGGGGGATCCGGTATGGCGAGAGGTCCGGCTTCTCGTCGTGCAGGGCCGCCGCTACTCACCGGCGCTTGACGCCTTCGTAAAGGTCGCGAGGCTGCGCGACTGGTCTCTTCACGCGGGATCGCCTCTCCAAGCTGAGCATCGCGGCCACCTCGAAGCGAGCGGTATGTTCGCGCGATTCGGATCGCCCATTTCTTGAGATGTCCGGTGTGCAGATGAACATCGAATTGGATTTAAGCAAGCCCCTCAATCAGGTGCGTCGCAAGCTTTTGGCCGGGTTCAGTGACACGGACCGGGACGCGTATGCCCATCTCGTCGATTGGCTTCGCAAGACTGATGTCGCGGCGGGCGCATTGCAGGTTGGCGATACGGCGCCGGATTTTCTCCTGCCTGATGTGCATGGACAACTTCATTCGTCCGAGCACCTTCGCGGTGAAGGGCCGCTTGTAGTGAGCTTCTATCGTGGTGGATGGTGTCCATTCTGCAATGCAGAGCTTCGCGCTCTTCAGGCAGTCAAGGCCGAATTTGACAGTCTAAAGGCGAACCTTGTTGTGCTGTCGCCCGAGACCGGTGATTTGCCGAGGCAGCTGAAAAGGCAGTTGAACCTTGACCTGACGGTGCTCGCGGACGTCGACCATGCCGTGGCTATATCCTACGGCGTGCTATTTCGTCTACCTGACGAAGCCAAGGCGCACTACGCGGGGCAAGGTTACGACTTCGGGCGCCGTCATGGGTCGACCGAGTGGATGCTGCCTATCCCGGCGACTTTCGTGGTCGATCAAGGCGGCATCGTCAGAGGCGCCTTCGTCGAGCCCGATTTTACGATCCGCCAAGAACCATCCGACATCCTCAGCAAGGTTCGCCAACTTGCGAGATCTCAGGCTGAGGATGCGGCTGCATTCGACGAATGATGTCGGCCCAGAGGATATCTCCGCTACTAGTGTGATGCTGCGAATTGGACTCGTGTGTTTCTGACAGGCGCGCTGCCGAGATAGAGATCAGCGGTAGCCATTTTGGAGGGCCGATACGCCTGTCAGCATAGCCACGTTGATTTTGCGCCGCCGCTCGATGGCATCGATTCCATAACTAATGGTCATTGGTCCATCGAGTTTGCCCGCAATACTTTCGTTCGTGTGCAAAGGAATTCGGAAGTTACGACCCCACCCCACAAAAACAGGTGGACGATGAAGACAATCGTTGTGACGAACCAGGCGGCGAGCGCGGATAGCCGACGCCGTACGGATCGTCCGACCGCGTTCTATCAGACCCGTCGGGGGTAACCTGGGAAACTACCCATGCCCCTGCATGAGTTGTCGAACGGGCTCCATCGCCACAACATTTTCAGCCCGCGTAGGAAGGACCATGACTAACGGAACCACCACGACTAACGGAATCGCTATGACCAACGGAATCACCATGACCAACGCCGTCATCGAATGTATCCTGAGCCGAAGCGCCGCCAAGTATTACGACCCGGCCGCCACCTTGAGCGACGACCAAATCCGCGAGCTGGTGCGAATCGGCACCACCGCGCCGACATCTTTCCACTTGCAGAACTGGCGCTTCATCGCCGTGCGCACGCCGGAAGCCAAGGCTCGGCTGAGTCCGATCGCTTGGAGTCAGCCCGCGATCACCGAGGCGGCCGTTACCTTCATCGTCTGCGGCCAATTGGCCGACTCTAGTGTAGTACCAGAGCGTTTGGCGCCGCTGGTGGAAGCGGGCATCATGCCGCCGGAGATGGTGCCGGAATGGGAAATCCCGGCTCGCGATCTGTACATGGAGTATCCGCAGCGCCAGCGCGACGAGGCAGTACGCACCGGAACCTTCGGTGCGGCGGCGATGATCTATGCGGCCCGTTCGCTGGGCCTTGGTTCGACGCCGATGATCGGCTTCGATGCCGAAGCGGTGCACCGCGAGTTCGGACTAACCAAGGACGAAGTACCGGTCATGCTGTTGTCCGTAGGGGCGGAGCGTCCGGGAAATTGGCCGCAGAAGCCCCGCCGTCCGGTGGCCGATGTGCTGGATCTCGTTTAATTGTTAGTTACGGAGACCACGATGCCAAGAAGCGCAGCTCTAAAGTCGGAACAGGTGCCGGCCGATTGCAAACCGACTCTCGATGCGTTCACCAAGAACATCGGGTTCACGCCAAATATGATGGCGACCTTCGCGCAGAGCCCGATTGCGTTCAACGCCTGGGCCACCCTGCTTGGCTCCTTGAGCAAGGCGCTCGACGTGAAGACGCGTGACAGCATCGGCCTCGCTGTCTCCGAAGTAAATCGCTGCAACTATTGCCTGACGGTTCACAGCTTTACGGCTGAGCATATGGCAAAGCTGCCGTCTGATGAAATCATTCTCGCTCGAAAGGGCCATGCCACCGACCCGAAGCGGGACGCCGCCGTCCAGTTTGCGCGCAAAGTCATCGAGACCCGAGGCAATGTCAGTGACACCGATCTGAAAGCCGTCCGCGATGCCGGCTACACGGATGCCAACGTCATGGAGATCGTCGCGCTGGTGGCCATGTACTCCCTGACAAACTTTTTCAACAACGTGTTCGATCCCGAGAAGGACTTTCCTGTTGTTACGCCGGCCGGTTCACTCTGAATTCTATCCGATCGCCTCGATCATCTCCGAGCCGGCTTTGGGGATACATGCGATGCGAGCGTAACGGCAAAACCCAGATGCACCCAGGAAAGATTCTTGGGGACGCGTCTGGGCTTTTTGTATGTGCCGACGGCCGCGCGCTGGGGACCGCGCTGCCCTCATTCCTTGAAGGCCTAGCCTGGTGGAAAGCGGCCCGGGCACCGCACCTTTGACTTTCGCGCGCTGCTCGATGGCATCGATTCTATAGCTACGAGTCATTGGATCATCGAGTTTTGCATCGTATTTTTGGTGGTGTGCGAAGGCATTCGAAGGAAGACGACATACCGCACTAAAAAAGGTGGACGATGAAAGCGATAGTGGTGACAGGCCGGGCTGCGGGAACGGCCGGAATGAAGCTGGTGGAGCCGCCCGAGCCGCAGGCGGCGATAAACGACGTCGTCGTTCAGGTTCATGCGTCGGGATTCGTCGGGACTGAGTTGGAGTGGCCCTCGACCTGGACCGATCGCCTCGACCGTGCCCGAACACCGTCGATCCCTGGCCACGAGCTGGCCGGAGTGGTCACCGCCCTCGGCTATGGCACGACAGGGCTGTCGGTCGGACAGCGAGTGTTCGGCCTCGCCGACTGGTATCGCGACGGCACCCTAGCCGAGTACGTGGCAATCGAGGCGCGCAACCTCGCGCCGCTGCCCGGCGACGTCGACTTCACCGTGGGCGCAAGCCTGCCGATCTCGGGCCTGACAGCGTGGCAGGGACTGTTTGAGCACGGCCGCCTTCAGGCAGGGCAGAGCGTCCTCGCGCACGGCGCGGCCGGCGCAGTCGGTTCGATCGTGACCCAGCTCGCACGTGAGGCCGGCGCCTACGTCATCGGCACCGGACGTGCCGCCGACCGTCAGAAGGCGCTCGACTTCGGCGCGCAAGAGTTCGTCGACCTCGCGAACGACCGTCTCGAAGACGTGGGCGGCGTCGACTTAGTGTTCGATCTCATCGGTGGCGACATCGGGAAGCGGTCCGCGCGCATGGTTCGAGCCGGAGGGTCGCTGGTGTCCATCGTCGGGCCAAGCGAGGCACGGCCGGCCGACGGTCTAGCCGTCGACTTCGTTGTCGAGTCCGATCGTGCCCAACTGGCTGAGATCGTCCAGCGGGTGCGGGACGGACGACTGCGGACGAACATCGGCACCGTCTCGACCCTCGATGACGCCGTCGCCGCCTTCAATCCGACCAAGCGGATCAACGGGAAGACGATTATCCGCGTTCGTCCGTGAGTGACACGCGCCTACCGATGCACGCGGCCGACCGGCGCTGTCTAGGCTGTGTATCTATAAAACCGGCGGCGTCATGTGACTGGTGACTACGTTCGCTTTGCTCCTATAGCGACCAAGTTCGTGCGGCAGCGCAGAATGTCGCGATGGGCCACTTCCAGACTCATGCAGCGCAGTGAGGGTGGACCAGCTGTGGATTACGTCGATACGGGCCAAGGTCGCGAAATGCTTCGCAGACCGATCAGGCTGGTAGATCCGATACACGCCGCCTGTGATGGTGCGCGCCTGCGTGGGGTTGTCGCCCGGATGGCGAAGGGTATTCTTTCAGTTAGCGGATCGGTCCTATCCCGAACGGAAAATCGCATGCTCAAGATTTATGGCGCGCCTCACTCCCGTGCGTTTTTGCGTCATCTGGCTCGCAAACGAGATCGGCATTCCCTACGAACTCATTCCTGAAGTTCAGCGTGCCAAACGCGCAATGCAAAGAACCCTGGTCTCTCGAACCCGAACGGACTTGTGCCCGCTATCGATGACGGGGGCTTTGTCATGTGGGAGACCGCGGCGATTAACCTCTATCTCGCCGAGACCTACAAGAACTGCCTATATCCGTCGAAGCCGCAAGGTCGCGGACGGATGCTTCAGTGGGATTCTTTGC
Organism: Bradyrhizobium liaoningense; assembly: GCF_018130955.1. Taxonomy (GTDB): domain Bacteria; phylum Pseudomonadota; class Alphaproteobacteria; order Rhizobiales; family Xanthobacteraceae; genus Bradyrhizobium; species Bradyrhizobium liaoningense_C. The sequence continues at coordinate 52,802 of NZ_JAFCJM010000026.1, read as the reverse complement.
GACCACCGAGGTCGAACCGGCGCTGATAACGCTGTTCAGAAATCGGATCTTCTTTCCGCCGGAGCAGCGGACCGAGATCTTGGCCGTTCAGGCAGAAGAAGCCCTGCGAGAGACTCGCGATACTTGAGCATCATCTCGTCAAAACTCAGTTTTTCGGCGGTGGCGATGGACATGGCCGATTTTATGGTTGCGTGCGGTGCGTTCTCGCCCGTCTAAAGTTGGACCTCACGTCCTACCCAAGACTTGATGCTTGGCTGACTGCGAGCCTCAATAGACCGGCGGCGCAGGCAGCTCGCAAATTACGAGAATAGAATTATCGCGGCCATTGCGGGCGCCTCATCCGCTCGCTTCGCGGCGGCACTTACCCAGGTTCACCGCGGCGACCTCGTCCAGAACGACATCAAATCCGCCAATATCCTCGACAACCGGGCGACCGTCCACCGTCCCTCAGCTCGAAGATCGTTGCTCTTTGAACGGGTCGCCGTAAATGTGATATCCGTTAAACTCCCATAAGCCTGGCATTTCGCGATCCAAAAACTCGATGCCGCGCACCCACTTCACGCTCTTATACGCATAGAGGTTTGGCACCACGAGGCGCAGCGGGTAGCCATGCTCAGCCGTGAGGAGTTCGCCGTCATGGCGCAGGGCGAAAATCGTCGTCGGGCGCAGAAAATCCGAGATTGGCAGGTTTGCCGTGTAGTTGTTCTCGCCATGGACGATCACATGCCGCGCCTCCGGCCGCAACTTCACTAGCTTCATCAATTCTGTGGCGAGCAATCCTCCCCAACAGTTGTCGAAGCGGCTCCAGCTGTTGACGCAATGCATGTCCGTAAATATCTCCGTCTGCGGCAGATTGGAAAATTCTTCCCACGAAAGCCGCAGTTGCGCTTCTACTAAGCCGAACACGCGAAAATCCCACGTCCGGGGACGAAAGAGCGGCACCGAGCCCACATGTATGACCGGCCACTTGAGCGTCGGCGACTGTCCTGGGGGCAGCCGCCCAGCGGCGCGCATCTCACGCTCCCATTCGCGTCGGTCCTTCGATTGCACAATTAGCTCCACCACAAGGTATAGCGCGGCCTCGTCGACGCACGTCGTAATTCTGAGGCCGCGGTCAGCCGATTGACGGACACCCAAACATCGGGCTTCCGAGAAGCAACCTATCGAGATGCCCGTCCAGCTCTAAGCGGCGAAGGCGAGCCTCACTGCTCCTCCTCCGAGGTCTTTGAGTTAGAATCCCCTCCAGACTCGGAGGATAGGCCAGGAACAGTCTTGCTAGTATTGTGACGGAAAATGTTGACTGCTCCGATCACTTCGTCCTCGTTGTCGCGAATAGGAAAGACATTGACGAGAGCCAAAAGACGATAACCGTTGGGCTGCTCGCAAATCACATCCGCGTTCCGAACGGTGCCCCCGTTGTTGATCACCACGGAAGGTGGTGCAAGTTCGTGCGGCATCACTTCTCCTGAAGGGTAACGAAGAACGTGTGACCCGCAATACTTTTCCGAGGTTCCCAGAGAGGGCGTGCGTCCCCAACCGGCGATTGCAGCTTTGTTGCACTTGACGACGGTGGCATCCTTTTCGAGGACGTATATCCCTACTGGGATGGAATCCATTGCCGCCTGATCTGCAAGGATTCCTTTTGCGACGAGGTGCCCGTCGACGATTTCTCCTCGGAAGTCGATCTTGTCGAAATCGCCATCCAAGATCATGGTGCTTGTTGCTAAGCCACTCTCAGTCACGCTGGTTGTCATTTTCAACCTCCTTTGCGCGAACGGCTAATATAAACGATGCGCCATTCGGCTCGGTTGTCAAGAGGACGCTTCAGGACTACGCCCAAAGTCCAATCTTGCGTGAACTCTTCCAGTCCTGAGTAACGGGTTTTGCGGAGACAGACCGCAACATCTTCGATAGCGAGATGAGGGCCAGGACGAAGGATAGCGCGCGACGCGGGAAGAACGTGAAAGATCGCGGGTAAAGGCAGTTCACCGTGCAACAGTGCACACAAAACAGGTTCCTAATCGCAGTTGCGGCAGGCAGCGTTGAGGGGCGGCGGAACATGTCCAAGGCGCCACGATCCAAGAAGAGGAGCGTCGCAGATTTCACTTGGCCTTATGAGCAAACGATCCGCTGGGCTAACCGTCTGCGACGGCTTTCCGCGCAGAGCTCGTTGAAAAGTTCCAGCTCCTAGAAAGATCGAACCAACTTTACAGTCGGCGCGGCCATCGATATTTGGTTCCTGTTGACATCCTTCTAGCGCCTTGTCCAAATGGACCATTCCGAGGTCGTGATGCCGTGGCGACAAGAATGTCACCTATCCCGGGGCTGTCGGGGTACGTGCTGGTGCCCCTGCGGGAAAGCTCGGACTTTACCCTCTACCGCGGCCGAAAGCACGACGACTCCTCACCGGTTCTAGCGATAGCACTTTTTGAACAGCCGTCGCCTCAGAGCATCGGGCGGCTCATGCACGAATACTCGTTCGCGGCCGAACTCGATCCCGCGTGGGCTGCCAAGCCTCTGGCCATTACTCGTCACGAAGGTCGGACGGTACTCCTACTGAAGGACCCCGGCGGTCAGCCGCTGGATCAGATTCTCGAGTGTGACCAGGGGCAACCGCTCGACCTGACTCGCTTCCTTAGCACCGCCATTGGGTTGGCAAGAACGCTCGGTCAAGTCCATCAGCGCGGCTTCATACATAAGGATGTCAAGCCTGCGAATGTCCTCGTCGACAACGCCGGCAATGCGTGGCTCACCGGATTCGGAATCGCGTCCCAACTTCCGCGCGAGCGCCAGTCACCCGAACCTCCCGAGCTCATCGCGGGAACGCTCGCCTACATGGCACCCGAGCAGACAGGACGAATGAACCGTTCGATCGATTCTCGGAGCGACCTCTACTCACTTGGAGTGACGTTTTACGAAATGCTGACCGGGGGTCTTCCATTCACGGCCTCCGACCCGATGGAATGGGTGCACTGTCACATCGCGAAACAACCACCCGCACCCAGTGAGCGAGTGGGAACGGTGCCGGCGTCGATCTCTGCGATCACGATGAAGCTGCTCTCCAAAACGGCGGAGGAGAGGTATCAGACAGCGGTGGGAGTTGAGAGCGATCTTCGACGCTGCCTATCCCAATGGGAGTCCCAGGGATGGATCGATGACTTCACGCCTGGCGCTCGAGACGTCCCGGATCGCCTCAGGATCCCCGAGAAGCTGTACGGGAGGGACCGCGAGCTTGACGGCCTACTCACCGCCTTCGACCGCATCGTTGGCGGTGGCCGAGCGGAGCTGGTGCTGGTCTCCGGATACTCTGGCATCGGCAAGTCCGCAGTCGTCAACGAGCTCCATAAGTCACTCGTGCCGCCACGCGGCTTGTTTGCATCGGGCAAATCCGACCGTGACAAGCGCGACATTCCGTATGCCTCGTTGGCCCAGGCGTTTCAGAGCCTCGTCCGGCGGCTCCTCAGCCAGAATGAGGAAGACCTGCGCAAATGGCAGGACGCACTTCGTGAGGCGCTGGGTCCGAACGGACTGCTCCTTGTCGATCTCGTTCCGGAATTGAGGCATGTCATAGGCGAGCAGCCGCCAGTTCCAGAATTGCCGCCGCGGGAGGCGCAGAAGCGTTTTCAGTTCGTATTTCGACAATTCATCGGCGTATTTGCGCGACCTGAACATCCGCTCGCACTCTTCCTTGATGACATGCAATGGCTGGATATCGCCACACTCGACCTCCTCCAAGATCTGTTGACGCACAACGATCTGCGGAACTTGCTGCTCATTGGTGCTTATCGGGACAACGAGGTCAATGCCATCCACCCCCTGGTACGCAAGCTAGAAGCGATCCGCCAGGCCGGAACGGCTGTGCGGGACATCGTTCTCTCGCCGCTCAGTCGCGACGATCTAGGTAGACTGCTTGTAGACTCCCTTCAATGCAAATTGGCGCGCGCCGCCCCGCTGGCGCAATTGGTTCACGAAAAGACCACCGGCAACCCGTTCTTCGCCATCCAGTTCATTTCTACGCTGGCGGACGATCGCCTGCTGACATTCGATTACCGCGCACGGCGTTGGGTATGGGATCTGCTCCGCATTCGCGCCAAAGGGTTCACGGACAATGTCGCAGAGCTGTTGATCGAGAAGTTGAAGCGCCTTCCGCCGGCAACGCAGAAGGTACTCCAGCAGTTCGCCTGCATGGGCAACAGTGCAGAGTTCGAGACGCTGCGGATCGGGTATCAGGGCTCGCTTGAAAGCATGCACGACCATCTTCTGGAAGCCGTGCGATTGGGCCTCATCATCCGTGCGGACAATTTCTACAGATTCACGCACGACCGTGTCCAGGAAGCCGCCTATTCGCTTATTCCGAAGGACCTGCGCGCTGAGGCTCACCTGCGGACCGGAATGCTCCTTGCTAAGCACACGCCCGCCGAAAAACGTGAGGAAGCGATATTTGAGATCGTGAATCAACTCAACCGGGGCTCTCATCTCATCACCTCTGTCGACGATCGCGAGCGCGTCGCACAGCTTAATTTGATCGCAGGCCGGCGTGCGAAACTCTCGACGGCGTACGACTCGGCGCTCAAGTATCTCAGAGCCGGCAGAGCCCTTCTTGCAGAAGAGACTTGGGAACGTAATCAGCGGCTGATCTACTCGATCGATTATCTGACAGCCGAGTGCGAACTGCTGACCGTCACGGTTTGCCTCGCCGCCGGGGATCCACTCGCGGAAGTGCAAAAGGAATGCGAGAACGGCTTGACATTTGCTAGGCGGGTGCGTTTCGGTCTAGTCATAGAGCGCTGCGGGGCACAACTCGGTTTGATCCTCACCTTGCGCGGGCTAACTGCACAGTTCGGGTGCCTGGATCATGAGGGATACAGCGAAGACGACACCGAACGCCGTTTAGCTAACAGCCCCGATCTATTGCTCGCTGAGTTCTATTACTGGACGCGAAAGCTGCAGGCCCATTTTTTCGCCGGAGACCTTGCGACGGCGGTCGACGCCTCGCTGCACGCGGAACCTCTGCTTTGGACGTCGGCGGCAACGTTCGAGTCAGCGGAGTATCGATTTTATGGCGCGCTGACGCACGCAGCGGTCTGGGATCACGCCACACCAGAGCAGAGATCGTGGCACTTCGAGTCTATTGTGGACCATCACCGGCAACTTCAACTGTGGGCGGAGGTCAACCCCGAAACCTTCGAAGACCGCGTAGCCTTGGTCGGCGCCGAAATCGCCCGCATTGAAGGCAGGGTGCTGAACGCTCAGGAGTTGTACGACAAGGCCATCCGCGAGGCTCACAGGTACGGGTTCGTGCACAACCAGGCAATTGCGAACGAGATTGCTGGTCGATTCTACGCGGAGCGCGGTTACGAGGAGATTGCGGCGACCTATTTGCGGGCGGCGCGGGCCTGCTACCTGCGCTGGGGAGCTAACGGAAAGGTTCGCCAGCTCGAGGAGCTTCATCCACACCTCAAAGTGGACAAATCCATCCCGGATTCCACGGCGACGATGGTGGCACCCAACGAGCAGCTTGATTTGGCTACCGTAATCAGAGTCTCGGAAGCACTGTCCGGCGAGATCGTTTTCGAGAAGTTAATCAACACGCTCATGAGTCTAGCGATCGAACACGCGGGTGCCGATCGCGGTCTCTTGATTCTCTCGCGAGGCGACAAATATCAAGTTGAAGCAGAAGCCACAACCAGCAGCGGCACCGTGAACGTGGTCCTGAAACAGGCACGCGTCACGGCCGCGGACCTACCGAAGTCCGTGTTTCACTACGTCCTTCGGACTAAAGAAAGCGTTCTCCTGCACGATGCGTTCAGTCAGAGATCGTTTTCAACGGATGTCTATATTCGCGACCACAGCTCACGTTCAATGCTCTGCCTGCCGATACTGAAGCAGACCAGGTTGATCGGAATGCTGTACTTGGAGAACAACCTTGCGACTGGGGCGTTTACTCCTGCTCGAATGGTAGTCCTCACGCTGCTCGCTTCCCAGGCGGCTATCTCAATAGAGAACGCCAGCTTGTATCGGGAACTAGCTGAGCGGGAGGCTAGGATCCGACGACTAGTGGATGTCAACATTATTGGCATCTTCGTCTGGGATCTTGACGGTCGGATCATCGATGCAAACGACGCTTTTCTCCGCATCATCGGATACGGCCGCGATGATCTCCTCTCCGGTCAGCTGCGCTGGCGGGATCTGACGCCCACTGACTGGCGTGATGCCGACGACCGACGAGTGGCGGAGTTGGAGACGACCGGAACCGCGCAACCCTATGAGAAGGAGTACCTCCAGAAAAGCGGTGGCCGCGTGCCGGTGCTGGTCGGGGCGGCGACTTTCGGTGAGCGACACGAACAGGGCGTCGCCTTCGTGGTGGATTTAACCGAGCGCAAGCGGGCGGAGGAGGAAATTCGCGAAAGCGAGCGGCGTTACAGCGAGGTGCAGATGGAGCTCGTGCACGCGAATCGAGTCGCAACAATGGGGCAGCTCTCGGCTTCGATTGCGCATGAAGTCATCCAGCCAATCGCAGCGACAATTACCAATGCCCAAGCTGCCTTGCGCTTTCTAAACGCCCAGCGGCCCAATCTGGAGGAGGTCCGGCAGGCGCTCGATGCTGCCGTCAAGGACGGCAACCGAACCATCGACGTTATCGATGGGATCCGCGCCCTAAACAAGAAGGCGCCCCCACGGAAGGACGACCTGGAGATCAACGAGGCGGTGCTTGAGGTCATAGCCCTGACCCGGGCCGAGGTTTTGAAGAACGGCATTTCGGTGCGGACGCAACTTGCGGAGAGCTTGCCACTCATTCGAGCAGATCGGGTCCAACTGCAACAAGTGATTCTTAACTTGATTGTCAACGGCATCGAAGCGATGAGCGGCGTCGGCGAGGGCACGCGGGAGTTGCTGATCAGTACCCGGAAGGCCGAGCCGAACGGCGTGCTCGTCGGGGTGCGAGATTCGGGTCCGGGACTGGCGCCGGCGGCCCTTGAGCGCGTCTTTGACGCCTTTTACACTACAAAGTCCGGCGGCTTGGGTATGGGCCTGTCGATCTGCCGGTCGATCATTGAAGCGCATGGCGGGCGCCTGTGGGCCAGCGCGAACGTGCCCCACGGCGCCACCTTTGAATTCACCGTGTCTGCCCAGCCGGACATTACATCGTGATTGGATCCTTCGCGTCCGCGGCTTGTCTGGTCCGGATGAACGCGACAGCATTGGAGGCTGCGCTTCCAATCGCCCCTTTGACAAGACGCGCCCCATCTTCGCACGACCGCTAGGCGTGGCGTGAGCCTTCACCTACCGTGGCCATTGCTCGCGGTCGATTGCTGGCTTGGGCCCTGGCTCGAGACGGCGCAGCGCCGCCACGAAAACTAGTGCCGCAGCCGAATTCCGCTTAATCTCAAGACGTTCGATTCAGTCCTGTCCGCTCCTCCGGAGCGGCGCAAGAGCGGACATCCGGAGAGGTCCGCCGGGGGGCATTTCCGATGGTTTCAGCGGGGATGTCGGCTGGCTGATGTCCGCTTCTACCCCGTAAGCGTCCAGCCGGGCCTGCCCGGAAGCGTTGCGTCTGGCCAGCCCTCTGTGATTCAAGCTTCCAAACTGGGGGCTCGAATCACGCGCTACGAACTCGCCGATTATGAATGGGTTGCCATCAAGCCCATGCTGCCGAACAAGCCGCGTGGCGTTCCTCTGGTTAACGACCGTCGTGTCCTCAATGGCATCTTCTGGGTCTTGCGCTATGGAGCACCTTGGCGTGATGTGCCCGAGCGTCCGTTGGCGGCGGGCCGGTGTCTGGGGCCGCATCATAGACGCACTTGCTGCTGCCCACGATGTCGCTGTCCAAATGATCTACACCTCGATTGTCCGCGTGCATCAGTATGGAGCCTGCATCACCAGGAATCGGCGCCAATCGATTGGAAGGTCACGCGGCGGCTCGACGAGTAAAATCCATGCGGTGGTCGATAGCAATGGTTTGCCGGTACGGTTGGCGTTGAGCCCCGGCGAGGCCCACGACGTTCGACTCCGGAAAACTGCTCTCTCGCCTGAAGCCCGGGTCAATGCTGCGTGCCGACCGTGGCTATGACGCCGACTGGATAAGAGAGCTGGCCATGAAAAAGGGCGCGTGGGCCAACATCCCCCCGAAGAGCAATCGCAGCGATCCGATCTGCTTTCAGCCCGTACCTTTATCGCGCTCGCAACCAGGTCGAACGGTTCTTCAACAGGATCAAACAATGTCGTTGTGTGGCGAGGCGTTAAGACAGGCTTGCGGGCAACTACCTTGCCTTCGTCCAACTCGCATCTATCCGGCTACGGCTGGCCGCGCGTTACGAGTCCACGCCCTAGATCGGCGCGTCACCTTCGAGGAAGAGAAAGCACGTAAGCCGGGTTTGCCCTCGCATTGGCGGAACACGCTGCTGCGGCCATTAAAGGCTACGTCGCATTCTGGAAAGGTGTGGATGCAAGGTAATGGACTGACCACCGTGCTCACCACCCACTTTAAAGGCCGACGGCAGCTATTGGGGTCGCGGAAAGAACAGTGCTCAGATTCACGCTACTTTGGACGAACCATTAGCATCGGTTTTGATGATTATGCCGCCCAGTCGAATGGCGGCCCATCAGCTGGACCGGACGGAGTTCACCAGGCTTCGTCAATTCAGTGGTCCAGGAAATCGCCATCAACACGGACATGGTGTAACCGCTAGCCCTCCACTCGCCTGAGCAGCGCAAGCAACGTCTCGATGGAAGCGAAGAGCCCAGCCTCCTGGGCAAGGCCCCGCCGCGCAAGATGTTGGCGCCGCCTATCTCCCCCGACTGACGCGCGGGTCTTCCCGGGCGCGACACATCGCTCTTGCGATCAAATCTGCAACTGGATGCCGCCCGAAAATCGAACCGATCCTCACATGGTAGTCCGCGTGTCGAGATTCGCTCGCCGGGCGGCGCTCATTTCGGGCGCGCTAAGAACTGAGGTCGTCAGCAGGAGCCCCGCGCCGAGAAACCAGCAATACCAGGCATCAAGCCCAGTAAAATGAAAAGCGGAGGGGGCAGCGATGGAGATCACACCCAATGCGCTGTCCACCCAGACATGCAGCCAGTAACGGATGATCCGGAGGAGCCCCGTCGCATGCTCCGTGAAAGCCGGCAGCAGCAGTGCCAAGATGCGGGGCACCGCCGAAAGCCACAGTGCGACAGGACCGCTCTTGCCTAGGTTCAGCCGGAATGGCGCAACCATCAAGACGATGGCAACAGGATAGTCTATTAGGTAGGTGTGGATAGACTTTGTAATGAAGCGAAAGGGCATGGGCGCAACTCCTACATGCTGGGCAGCTCGATCGGGCTCTTGGGACATCGAGAGTAGGGGCCGCGCACACGAACGCGGATCGACCGCGTTGTGATCGATGGGCCGCTGCCACCAAGTATCGATGAGGTGTATGAGGAGGGTATTGCCGTCTGCGCGCTGTTAGAAATTCCGGATCGCTATCGTTTTCATTCTCTCCGGCGCCAGGGTCTAGAGCTTTCAGACGCTAAGGCCTCCTGCGCTGTAGCTCAGACAATCGCTCGAGTAGAAATCTCCTTCATTCGAGCGCTCCCGGTTTGTCCATCCTTACTGATGCTAACCTAGGCCGCGAGCCCATAAACTTGGCCACGTGATGCAAGGTCCGCTTTGCCGCGTTGGCAATCAAGCTCGCGTTGCGGCGAAACATGTTGAAGGCCAAGAGGCGACGTAACGCGTCCGGGTAAGCTCGAATCGAGTGGCGGGTCGGGGGGCTTGGTTCGTGCCACCACCAGACCTGAGTTTGCAAGAACAGGTTGGTCGTTACCCAGGTAACCCGATTCCGGCGTTCCAAAACGTTTCTGTAGGCATCCTACCCCGCAAATTGGCGATGTCCTTCCCTCTCTTGTCTCGGTCCGGCATCCGGTCGGCGACGTGCGCACGACAAATCCACCGAAGGAGCGGCGTCATGGTCAAAGTCGGCGCGTTGGCACGCGCAATCTCGATTGGACCAAGGGCGGCAACGGGAGTCTCTGCAGGTGCGGCTGGTGGCATTCCTCGCTACGGCATCACGCGGCGCGGCGGCAAATAACGATCGTCTATCGACTCTATGGCGGGAGGTGATTTCCCTCGCCGGCGTTGGAAGGTCATTCTCGTCGGGTGGTGGATAATCATCTTTAACACGAACAGGAGCTACCATGAAGATTCAAGTCTGCAGCCTCGCGATTGCGCTCGCAATTGCTGTTCCTATCGCAGTGGCCGCCACGGCCAAATCGTCTGCTGCGCCGATCAATGGCACGTCGATCAAGGCGGCGATACCAGCCGTGACGACGGACGTGCGCTATCAGGTGCGGCGGGGTAATCCTTACCCTTCGTACCGGGTTAATAATTCGTACTGGGGCTATCCCGCATATAGTTCGTATTGGGGCTATCCGACCTATAACTCATATTATGGAGCCGACGGCTACGGATATTACACGTCAGGTTGCGTGCCCGCACCGCGCGTCGGCGCCTATGCGACAGCGCCCTGGACCGACACACCGACGTGTCCGCCGTATTGATAAAATCGTCTGCGCTGCCGAAGGCCGGCGCGTGCCTGTAGTGAGTCGGCGCCGACCTTCAGGTGATCCGCGATCAGATCACCGTCTTCGACGACATTCGATGGATTGACGATCATATTGGAGCTCTCCGACCTATTACTATCCCGGGTTCTCTTACGGTCGGTGGTGACCACGGCTGGTGGTGACGCTTGGCAGCGTGCGGCTTACTCGAGCCGCCGCTTGTGTGATGAAAGTGGCCATGGAGCAAACGAGGATGACTGCTGAAATGAACAAGCCTGCTGGGCCGCAGCCAGTCAATCCACGAGATGTCGCATGGGCAATCTAGCGAACTGGCTTTACCTTATCGGATCGCTGTGCTTTGTTCTTGGTACAGTGATCAACATGCTTCCGGTTTAAGGAAGACCAACATGTATCTGAGAGATTTTAGCGTTTCTCGGTCATGCGCACGTCGCTCTTGGGTCGATTCCGTTGAGAAAGCCTGGCAGTAATCGATTGTAATGCCGCGTGCACTCTTTTTGCCGGATCTATGCGGGCCTCAGGGCGGGCATCGGGCCGTCTTCCGAAGGTTCTGGGCGATGGTTGCGAGGAAGAACTCATCACTCGCCGTTTTGGCCTCATAGACGTAGACGGTCGAGCGTGAGAATGCGCATGAGATGCGCAAATAGCATCTCGATCTTTTTACGACGCCGCCGCGAAACCAGCCCCTTCCAAGATCGCGCGATCTCGCGCGACATGTCACAAGTGCTTTTATAGATCGATCGCGGCACGTATCGAGCCGGCTTCTTTGGACAGCACCGAGGCTTTAGACTGCAAGCTTGGCAATCATACTCGCCCGGTAGCGTAGTGTCCCACCATCGATCAATGAGCCGGTCGTCGTCTTGGCCGGGGCAGACGTAAACATCGCTGGTATGGTCCTAGGGTGAAGTCATCGCGTGAGAAGGTACCATCCCGGCATCCCCTTCACCACCGACCAATCGCTTTCTATGTTGTGACGCAAGACGGACTCGCGACGGAAGAGATCGCTCTGCCGGAAGCGGCCGTGCCTTTCTTGGAGAACGTCGAGTGATTCGGCACCGCCCCATCCAGACACGAGCCGGCAGTTCATCGGTAGGCGAAATTGAGATGGACCGCATCGCGCAGCCGCCGCTCCGATCGGATGCCCAAGCAGTATCCGATCAGGAGCATCCGGATCATCAGCTCCGGATCGATCGAAGGCCGACCAATGCTACTCTAGAACGGGCGCCAGGTCCCGCCTGATCTCTTGAAGGTCAACAAACCTATCGAAGACGGCAGTGGGAGGGGCGGCGGGGATCTGCTTCTCGGGCGAGAACTCATAGAACAACGCGGCCTGTTCGACTTGCCGATGCCCCATCATGATCTTCAGTTCTGCCAATTAGACAGACTGAATCATTGACCTTCTGCGTCGCAACAGCCGCCTTGTTCAACAGAATCGGTGGTCGGCCCAACGATCCTGTGGCGTCCGGTTTCCAGCAAAGCCGACATGGCGGCGGCTCTCGCGTTGTTTAGCTCAGCGCGCCACTTCCGGACTCATGCACCGCAAACAAGGACTTATTCGATCGGCAGGCCTTGGTGGCTATCAAACGGTCCCAGTCAGTAATCGCGGCTTTTGGGACCAAGTGGTTCAACGCATCTGGGGAGGCGGCTTTCCACCCTAAGCTCCTCTGCTATCCTGTCCGCCGACCATGCAGCGCGAGCGCCAGGCGTTCTGCCGGATGCAGGTTCATCCACTCGGCGAGCTGCGGCGCGCCGATCAGGCGGGACTGCATCGAGATGTCGCGAAGTCCGAGGTGGTGACGGTCTGATCGTGGCAATTTGCCGGAGAGAAGAGATTGCAGAGCACGGCGCGATGATCTTGATCACGACTGGAGAGCCCCATCGCCGGGATGGGCATTTGCCCGGATGATCTTGATAGCCTTGGCCACCGTGCGGGGATCTAGGCCTAGCGCTTGGATCACTTCCTTCTTCTTGCAGCCGAGATTGCGCTTGAGGTAGCCGCGCACACGCTCGACGTTGAATGCCTCCAGCTCCTTGGAGCCGGGGCGCAGCTTCAGCGTTTCAATGGTACAGAAATCGAGGAACATGGTTGAAGCTTCCCACTCGGTCATGCACGCCATTCGCCTTCAGCGTTCAGCTGATCGGGCGGATGTTTTGGCCGCATCAACATGCGAAGCGTTCTCAGATCGCCGCTCGTAGTCGTCGGCAAGCGCCTTAAGCTGCGCCGCAATCGCTGAGTCGGTCATGGTCCTGGCTGCGCGGAGCAAAGTCCGTGCTGTCTCCAAATATGCCTTGCCTCGTTGTGAGATCTGGACCATCACAAAGCCCTCGCGCGGTTCTCTGGCAGCCGGTTGAAAGTGATCTGGAGCCAGCCCACCCAATTGCGGTTACTTTCGCTGCGAGCTCTGAAGCGATCGACGCACTTCTTGGAACAAAGAGGCGTTCGCCACGAGTAGTGCCAGACGAGACCAAACTTGCCATCACAAACTGCGCATCGCGCGGCATTGCCAGTTCTAAGACGTTCGGAGCGGTTTGGCATTGCAGTCTCCTCTTGGCTTTATCGCAGATGTTTGTCGATCATCCTTTTTCACGATCGCACTTTATGAGCCCGTGCGCTCTTCCAACGCATGCAGCCTAGGAAGATCTCGATGAGCAACTCAATTGAACGTCGGTAGTCGTCACATCATCTAAATGGTGTCACGGAGCGATACGAAGGTTTAGGGCGCTTCTCCTTAAGGCCGACCACTTCCGCAATGGGTCTTGGCCGTGTGAGAACGCCAAGAGGCTCGAGCGTGATAGAAGAAGTTATCCGTCCAAGACCGTTCTAGGGCTCAAGCTCGCAAGCGCCTTATGGCGATGTCTTTCCCTCTCTTACCTCTATCGGCATCCGGTCGACGATGTGGCGCACGACAAATCCACCGTAAGAGCGGCGTCATGGTCAAGGACGGCGGCGCGCGTTAGCACGCGCAACCTCGATTGGTCCAAGAGCGGCAACGGTTTAGAATTCTCTGTAGATGCGGCGGGTAGCATTCCTCGCTACGGCATCACGCGGCGCGGCGGCAATAACGATCCTCTATCGACTCTATGGCGAGAGGTGATTTCCCTCGCCGGCGTTGCCAGGGCATTTTCGTCGGGTGGTGGATAGTCATCGTTAACACGATCAGGAGGCTACAATGTCAGTCCAGCAGCCGTTCTCACGCCGCCCCACGGCGGCGAGACGGTGACCTCGAGCGGGGGCTCGAGCGTCGAGATGAAAGTAGAGAGCGGCCAGTCCGGAGGCGACTATGGCGCTGTCCTGTGGACGGTGCGGGCCGGGGAGGAGCCGCCGCTGCACACCCACTCGCGCGAGGACGAGCTGGTCTACGTGGTGCAGGGGCAGCTAATCGCGCGGGTCGGCGATGCCCGCGTCGAGGTGGGGCCAGGCGCCTACGCTGCTCTTCCTCGCGGTGTGCCGCCTACGATCGAGGTGGTCGGCGACCAGGCGACCCTGCTGCTCAGCTTCGTGCCGGGTGGGCTGGGGCGCTTTTTGGTCCCACGAGACGGCGAGCAGCTCGACCCGGCCGCTTTCGGCCTGTCGTTCCCCTAGGGGTCGGGCACGCGGCGCGCGACGTTAGTGACCGTGCGCCGCGAGGAGGAGGAAAACCCCCCGCTGCCATGCGGCCGGGCTGGGACGGACGGTCGGTGAATGCCCTGCAGCCTGCCGTTCACCGTTTCACAAAATAAGCGCGCGCCTTGTATTGGCGGGCCGGATCGGTCTCGATCCGGCGCGCGGCTTGAACCGCAAGCCAAAGGCGCTTTCTCAATCCGGCATTTGCCGCGCTCGAGAAAGATGGCGCGGTGAAATGATCGGCGGCGCGTTGATTCCAGTCAAGTCTGTGTTTGGGTTGCCTGCGTTGAACGGCGTTCGGCCACCGGCTTGCGGAAGCTTATCGCCATCCGATTCCAGGCGTTCATTGTCGATATCGTGAGCGTTAGATCGACAAGTTCAAGGTCATTGAAATACCGCGCGACCTGATCGTAGTCCTCGTCTGGAACATGCGTATCAGAAATGCGCGTAATGCTCTCTGCATATGCGAGCGCTGCGCGCTCACGCGGAGTGAATAATTCGGTTTCGTGCCAGACGGTCAAGCAATGAAGCCGCTGCGAATTTTCTCCATCACGCAATGCCTCGTGCGAGTGAAGATCGACGCAGTACGCGCACCCATTGATCTGCGAGACCCTCAGCTTGACAAGATGGCGCAGAGACGCCTCGATACTTGATTGTTCCACGTACGCGTTCAGAGTCATCATGAGCTTCACCGCTTCCGGGGCGACGGCCCAATACTTTAGTCTCAGCATTTCAGACTCCTGTTGAGTGCCATTTCTCTGTTCATCACGTGGTCCTATTCCAACGTGGCGCCGTGCGCTCGAATGTCAGGTGAGTTGTTGCTTGCCTGACTCCGCATCCGCCGCTATCGCGCTACCAATCAGCTAGGGACCTCATCGAGTTCAAGCTCATCGGTCGACGGTTCCAGGAGCGCACCAACCTTTCCAAGCAACCCACCGAACACGAGAAACACTACAGGTGTGTACTCGTAGCTCACGACGCTCGACGACCACGTGGAAAGATCATCGGCGGTTTCGCCCTGACCTATCATCGCCTTCGATCGGTTCGCTTCGGTCGAGCCGAGCATCAGGAACGTAGTCGAAGTAGGTTTTGTGAGGGATTTGGAGGCCGCCCCCTCGAGCGAAAGCATTATTCCTGTCCATCGTTATCTCCTCGTGGACCATCGTTCCTCTCAATGCGTCTGAGGGTTTATTTGATGGGCGTGGTAAGAGGATTGTCATTGGTGTCGAGGACGAAAACAGCGAGCAGCTTTGCCGGCTCGGTTTTGCTCGCGTTGCGGCTGATCGAATGGATCGCACCCGGTGTTTCGGACCAGCTTTCGCCAGCGCGATAGATGCGCGTCTCGCCGTCGTTCACCCTCGACTCGATCGCGCCCGAGATCACATAGACGTAGATGAAAGCCGACTTCGCGTGGGTGTGGGACGGAGAGGCCGCGCCCGGCGGGTAATCGACCTCCACCGCGAGCAGCGACTTGCCAGGGATATTGGGAATGGCCGCCTCGAAGTTCTTCGTGACGGTTTCCGTTTTGCCGTCATGGGCCGAGACGGGGCCGGCTATCGGGATAGCGAGGGCCGCGCAGGCGGCAGCGATGATGGTGCGGGTCTTCATGGGCTTGCTCCTTCTGCCGATAGGTTGGTCCTGTTCCGCGCCGAACGGGTCAGTCGGGCGGGATGAAGTCGACGTGGGACCCCGGCCCGATAATGAACACCGCGAGCGTGGCGAGAACCAAGGCGACCGCGGCGTCAGCCATCGCCATGCGGAATGAACAGCTGGGGACCGCTCTGCTGCAGGACGCCGCCGGGCAGGGCGATAACGAAGAGCGACCCGGCGCGCGAGACCGCGCTGTTGACGCCAGACGCGTTCCGGCGCGATCGGACTCGACGGAGGTGAGAACGAGAGTCGTCAACGGCGCGATCGCCTGGCTCATGCCCAGCGCCAGCAACAGGATGGGAGGGAATATATCCGTCCAATAAGTCGCGTTCGAACCGACACGGAGCGCGATGGCGCATCCCAAGGCGACGACGGCGCTGCCGGCGAACAATGGCAAGCGCCGGCCGAACCGGCGGCAAAGCATGCCGGCGAGCGGCGAGATGACCGTAATCAGCACTTGCAGGGGAATGAAGGCTAGGCCCGCCACCAGCGTTGGCAGGTGCGCGCCCCGCATCATCACGAAAGGGATCAAGGTTAGCATGACCGTGAACAGCCCGTAGAGGAGCACAGTGAAAAGGTTCGCGCCGACGACCGACCGCGAGGCGAAGAGGGACGGGGCAGCAGGGGCGTTGTGGCCTAATTGCCGTTCGTTCACGATGAGGCCGAATAGGCCGCCCAGACCGACGATCAGGTTGACGAGCACCCAAAGGTTCAGACCGGAGCCGTTGGTCAGGCCGGTCAGCCCCGCGTCCAACCCGCTCCCGACTGCCGAAAGAACCGCGCCACGGACGTCGACCCGGGCGCGGTTGGTCGGGGAGTCCTTGGGTATCCACGCGGTGCCGGCGGCCAGCGCACCAGCGACCACGGGCAGTAGCATCAGAAAGGTCGCCCGCCAGGACCCGTGATCGAGGTTCGCGCCGACGATCGCGGGTGCGACGCCGCTGGCGACAGCCGCCGCGGCGGACCAGATGCCGACCGCAGGAGCTTTCGTGTCGGCGGGAAAGGCCCGCCCGAGCACGGAAAAGCCGTTGGGCAGGATCACGGCTTCGCGCAAGCCTTGCAGGAACCGGCCGACGATGAACGACGCGAAACTTGGTGCGAAACCAATCGCGGCCGCGCTCAGGCCATAAAAAGCGATCCCTGCGAGGAAGATCCGCTTCTGTCCGAACCGGTCACCCAGAGCGCCGGCGATCAAGGTCAGGGCCGCGAGCGGCCGGAACTCGGCGTTTATCACCCACTGCAGGTCGAGCGGCGATAGGCGCATGTCTCGGCCAATCGCCGCGAGCGCGACCGTGACGAGGGAACTGCTGACGAACACGAGGCAGCTGCCCAGGCTCAACGCGGCGAGCACCTTGGTGCTGCCCTGCGCACCGACGGCCTTAGGCTTGGAGAGCGCCAGGCTGCGGTCAGTCAGGATCAGGGAGGCGCTGCTCACGACCCAATCCCTCAGGTTAGGTTGCGCGAGCGGCGGCGCGCGAGATCATTGGAGGGCAGCTTGTAGCCGCGCCGCCGTGTCCGTTCGCCGATCACTCCTCGCAACATCAATTCCACCTCAAGCAGCCCCCCTCTAAACGGTCGTCACTTACGGCCCGCGCTGCACCGCCCGATGTGACGGCGACGCCAAAGAGGACGCGTCTCCACCAACCGCTCGGCTAACTTGCGGACGCAGATCTCACAGAGAATGTCGAATGCATCGATCAGCAATCCCTTGTTGTGTATCTTTTTATCCGAAATGGGATAGGTATTCGGGGCATCCCCGGCATCAGCTCCGCTCTCCAAATGGAGGGCGGTGTCGACGTGGATGTGCCTCGGGTCTAGTGGGGAATTGAGCGCCAGATCGAAAAGATGATCATCCTTGATACGATACTCGCAGTCGTATTCTTTATTCACGAGTCGAGAAACCGCCCTCACGACACCAGCTACTTCTAATCTCATCTGAAACTCCTGGTGAAGCTCCTGGCGCCTCTTGGGGGATGCTACGCCGGCGGCATTTCACTCGGGAAATATCTGACTGTTATGGTTTCCATTCCCACGCGTTTACCGCGGCTTTGAGGTGTCGACGGCGTGCGTAGAGACGGCTGCTGCTCTGGTCTCGGCGAAGAGCGTGTCGCCTCTCCGCAACGCACCTGGAAAATCAGGCGGGCTACGCATCAAGCGTACTGCCGTCGGGCAACACCGGTGACACGTCATCGACGCCATGCCCACTTATCAGTTCAGGAGAGCAGATAGCCACGCGTTGCGCACGCCGCGACGGGATTGATGGCCGATATGGCGACCGAACGGGCTTAGAAGTCTCTGCAGATGCGGTTAGTGGCATTTCTCGTTACGGCATCACGTGGCGCGGCTAGCGGCAATAACGATCGTGTATCGACACTATAGCGAGAGGTGATTTCCCTCGCTGGCCTTCCTAGGTCATTCTCCAAACCCTCGTAGACCTTCGATGCCGCGACCAAACGCGATGCCGAATCGACCAAGGGACTCGAATGCAAAGCAGCGACGTAATTGAGTCGTCACGCCTCTCGGAGGTGGATCAGCAAAGTTACGTTATTCCCGGATACGACGGCCGTCCTTGCGAGGACTGCTGGCGCTTTGAGCGCCCGGCATTTCAACAACGAGGACCAATTGTAATGCTGCAAAATGGCGATGTCTTTCCCTCTCTTACCTTTGCTCGCGTCGGTGGTGGCGAAATCCATTTGCCTGCCGATCTGGCAGGTTGGTTCGGTGTGGTCCTATTCCACCGCGGTTCCTGGTGTCCGTACTGCAACGCCCAGCTTGCCGCTTTCGCGCGAGCGGCGGACAAATTCGCTGGGGAAGGCATCAAGGTCGTCTCGGTATCGGTAGACGATCGAGAAAAGTCGGAGATGCTCGTCGAAAAGCACAAGCTCGGCTTTCCGGTCGCTTACGGCGCCAACGCGCGAGCGGTTTCCGCGGTCACCGGCGCCTTCGTCAATGACGATCCCGTGTGTCTCCAGGCAACGGGCTTCGTCCTCAATCCCGAATGCCGGGTGGTGACGGCCGTCTATTCGACCCGCGCGATCGGCCGTCTGATGCCTGATGATGTGCTCGGTTTTGTCCGCCACCTCAAATCTTTAGCAAAGAACTGAAGACCAGCGGACTAGCGGGGAGGTCAATGAATGGCACAGCCGTTCGTAGAGCCGTGCAGCCGCGGCGTTATCGATGCGGAATCGGGCCCGGGAGAACTCGGGCGGGGAGAGCCGGGTCGACACCGGAGCATGGTGCTGGCCGCCTGCGTGCTCGCATCCTCGATGGCTTTCATCGATGGGACGGCGCTTCCGGTCGCGTTGCCGAGATTGCGCGCGGATCTCGGTGCGGACCTCGCCTCCGTTCAATGGGTTCTCAACGGGTATATGCTGGCACTTGCCTCGCTGACATTGATCGGCGGTGCGCTCGCCGATGTTTACGGCAAGGCGCGCATGCTCGCGCTCGGTTGCGTCTTGTTCGGTCTGGCGTCCGCGGCTTGCGCGCTGGCGCCTTCGCCCGCCTGGTTGATCGCCGCGCGCGTCGTTCAGGGAGCGGCAGCTGCAATCGTTACCCCTGCCAGTCTCGCCCTGATCGGGGCCACTTACCCGCGCACGGAGCGAAATCGAGCAATCGGCGTATGGGCCGCGGCATCGGCTCTCACCACCGCCGGAGGTCCCGTCCTTGGCGGCTGGTTGACCGAGACCCTGGGCTGGCCATTCGTGTTCTGGATCAACCAGCCACTCGCGCTCGTAGCAGTGGGAGTTCTGCTGGTCTTCGCGCCCAAAGATGGACGCATTCAGCGCCGGTTCGACGTGATCGGCGCCGCCATCCTGGCTTCGGCGCTCGGGGCACTCGCCTGGGCGCTCAGCCAGATCGGACCTACTGAAGCTCAGGGCGCCGCGGACGCTCCGGCTCGGACAGGCACGGCGCTCGCGATCGTCGCCGGGCTCGGCATTGTCGGGCTCGCTGTCTACGCGTTCTGGGAGTGCAGAAGCGAACACCCGATGACGCCACCCCGCCTTGTTGAGAACCACGCCTTCCTCGGGCTGAACGTCGCGACCCTGATGATCTATACGGGGATTTCGATTATGTTCTTTCTGCTGCCTTTTGATCTCGTCGATCGCCGCGCCCTATCGTCGACCGATGCCGGGCTGGCATTCCTGCCCTTCACGCCGGGCGTGGGACTCCTGTCGAATGTCTTCGGCGGATTGGCGGACAAGATTGGCGCGCGGACTATGCTCATCGTGGGACCGGCAGGTGCTGCACTAGCATATGTTTGGATGGCGCTCAGTCAGAAGGAATCCTTGATTGTTGGCGTTATCGCACCCATGACGCTGCTTGGCCTGTCTTTCGCAGTGCTCGTGGCACCGCTCACCGCGTCCGTCATGTCGAGCGTTGATCAGACGAACGAGGGGCTCGCCTCCGGCATCAACAATGCGGCGAGCCGGATCGCGCAGCTTATCGGCGTGGCACTGGCCGCCGGTGTCGCGTCTTTCGAGTCTGGCTACGAGGTCGGTCTCGCCGTAGCCGCCGCGGCCTCGGTCGGCGGCGCCTTTACGGCCGCAATAACCCCGACGCCGGACGCCATCTTATAAGGCGTATTCGATGCGAACCGATCGCCATGCGAGCATGATTTAGGAATCTCTTGCCTGCGTTGGCGAGCGTTGCGCCGCCAGGATGACGTATAAATAAGGCAACCCCGACTTCATCTTCCAGCTCTCGGATGCCACATCTGATCGTCGGTTCCCGAACCCGAGTTCGGCGACGGCGGACAAACGTAGCTTTCGACGTTAAACATTCGACCCCGCCCATCAGGATACAATCTCCGGTGCGACCTTTGGGCGGCCGAACTTGCGCATACTCTCAGTCGCGGATTTCCATAACTGCACACCAGTGACCGGTATTCACTTCAACATTAGCCTCTCACTAGAGCAGGTAGGGATGGACATAGACAACACGGTCTGGGCAACAGGATGGTCGACCAAGTCATCGTGCAATGGTACCAAGTCGTGTCAACGATGTGTGGCCGATCGACGTATATGACACGCCAAGCGCAGAGACCTATGCCATTCAGGATTCTTCGCAGGACCTTCCCCCGGGGCGAGGCCGTCGGATTGCACGCGCACAAAGAATCACAAGTAATCTTTGCTGCTTCGGGAACGCTGCAGGTCTACACCGCATCTGGACGCTGGTTCGTCCCGCCCCAACTTGCGCTCTGGATGCCAGCCGGCATACCTCATCGGGTCGATATGCTTTCCGATACCGAATTGCGGATGATCTACTGGCACCCATCGGCTTTACAGAAGTGGCGCCGGAAAGGCCATTAGTTACATATTCGCCCTGACGGTTACACCGCTTCTACGGGAATTGATCCTCGCCGCCTTCAAGGTCGATATTTCGTCCAAAAAAGCCGAGCTTGCCGTCCGATTGATTCTTCACGAGCTTACCGAGACACCCGACGTTCCGGTGTTCCTTCCGATGCCAACAAGCACGATCGGAAGACGCGTCGCTGATCTGGCTTTAGCGGATTCGCAGATGCAGCTCGGCGTCAGCGACCTTGCCCGTCGCGCGGCAACGTCGATTCGCACGATCAGCCGCATTTTCCCGCTTGAAACTGGATTGAGCTTCAAGGCCTGGCGACAAAGAGCAAGAATAGCGCTCGCGATCGATCAACTCTCGGCGGGGCGTTCAATCTCGAGAGTCGCGGCAGATGTCGGCTTCAGCAGCACGGCGGCGTTCTCGTTTGCCTTCGGGCAAGTAACGAAAATGACACCGACTGCCTTTCTTCATAATCTCCCGATTCTGGTAGTCCCGCCGACATGAAAAAGCGGGAGCGCGCTTAGGTGGCTATAGCGTAGAACGTAGTACCCATCATGCCGCAGGCCTGCGAAGCGGCGGAGCATGAAGCGGATCGAGTCAGGATTTCCCAGTTCTCTCAACAGGGTCGACCCCGAGCTTCGCACCGGAAAAGTGGCCGATCATCACGTTGAAGGCCTCGGCCCTTGCCGTGCGCCGTGTAGTTACCGCCGTTCTGCTGAATGAGGTTCCAGGGTAGTTGCGCTTCCCGATATTGACCCCGAAGTGCCGAAGGATCGCGTGCGCATTTGAGATGTGGAAGAAGAGGTCAGGCAGCACCAGGTGCCGGATGTAGTCGTCGCCGCTGAACCATCCGCGCACGATAGGCAGTCGCAAGTCACAAAGCCAATGCACCGATCCTAACGCCGGACATTCCCGCGATGATCGCGGCCGCGACGATGGCGCTCATAGCGACGCAGACACCCCAAAAGCGATCGGCATTACGTTGATCGACACCGTGTGCCATCAGCACCACTCTCAGTCCTGAAGCAAGGTGGCTCAGGACGAAGAAGGCGCCGAGCGCGTAGTGAGGCAGCAGACGAATATTCCATGCGTCATGAATGAGCCCAGTCGGGGCTCCGATCGCGAAATTCCAATCCGTCGGTATGCCGAGGAAGCTTCGCGCGTAGACGAAGACCGAATTCATGTGGCCGAGAATGAACACTGAGAGATAGGCTCCCGAAGCGACCTGATAGGTCCGCTGGAAGTCATGCGCAGCGGCGCTCCAGCGCCATGCCAGAAAGAGGCCGGTGCCGATCTGGAAAAGCATGGCCGCCACCAACAACGGTTCGCCTACGGCAGAGCGATAAACCACGCGTCCGATCTTCATAACGGCCGCATGCGCATCCGGTCCTATCAAGCCAAACAGATGATTGGTGAGATGAAATACCACATATATGGACAGGACTGCGGCCGTTACCCCGTGGACAACCCGCCACCCCCCGACTGCAGGCACAGTTGCAGCAACCGGATCTCGGGCAGATTGCGACCAGATCGTGATAGCGAGCCAGATCGCGCACCAGACGACCTCGTCGGGAATAGGGCTCTTGATCATGGCCTGGACAACGCCGAGAAAGACATAGAGCGTTGGCGACACAACGCTGGCATAGGCGAGGCGTCTTGAGCCGGGATCGGACGTGGGTCGGCAAGCCAGAGCGATCCCAAGAAACGGCACGACGAACGCAACGACCAGGATGAAGATCGCGCTGGCGATTGCGAGCGGTGGCAAGCTTACCGCTTGCGTGCCGACGATGGTATGAAAAGCATTGAGCAGAAATGGATAACAAATCGCTGCCGCAGCGGGAGTTAGAGCCACATAGTCAAAGCGCTTCTCAAGAAACGTTCTGCGATTCTGCGGGCGAACGAATACTTCCATCATCAACCTATAGAGTCACAACAAAGAAACCGATGTGCGAGACGACGTCCAAGACAGGTTTGAAAACTTGCCTTCGCTTATCGCCTTGCGGCCGTGCATCGATTCTTGATTGTTTCGATGACCATATAAACTCACACTCTGTCAAAGCGCGCTCACGAAAAGGAAGGCAGAGCGTTCATCGCTTCTCCATTTTCGTCCTATTTCCCGGCCGGCTTTCGTGGGCCGAAAATGCCGCTCTGGCTTACAAGGATAATACGCGAGGTGTCTCTTTTTGTTTTGGCGATCTCCGTCGTCGTTGAGACAGTGAATGCTCCGATCGGTATCAAAGCAAGGGGCGAAGGTAGCTTCAGCCGAAGCTTCCGCACAGGCTGGTTATCTCTTGAGGGAACTTCGAGTGCGTTGACGTGCAAAATGACCAATTTGTCCAAGAGGCGCTAGATCGTGAAAATGTATTTGAGTTATTGATGCGGGTTATGAATGACCCACAGTGCCGTTCGCGTTTCTTGCCGCTATCGTGCACCATATACGAGCTTCTCTCGGGGCTTACGGCCCGAACCTCGGGCACCAGTTGTGCAAGCCGCGACGGCGTTCATTGCCGATTCAGCGACTGAACACGGCTTAGAAGTCTCTGCAGAATAGAACCGTCGGTTTCGAGGTGCGATGTGGCCCGTGGCATTCCTCGCTACGGCATCACGCTGCGCGGCAAGCGGCAATAACAATCGTCTATCGACTCTATGGCGAGAGGTGATTTCCCTTGCCGGTGTTGCAAGGTCACTCTCCAAAGCATCGTCGTGCGGAAACTTTGCACGTGGATCAAATAGTGCACAACGCAGGCAAGGTGAAAGAAGGCTCATATGAACACCACCGTGTTGAAAGCAATGACCATCCCCGCTGCGACGTTGGTCGTGGCGATTGCACTGGGTGGACTGTTCGCACCAGCTGCGGTACGCGCCGGTGAATATTGTAGCGAAGATGGTTATAGTTTCGCGCGGGACTGCAGCTTCAGTTCGATGGAGCAATGCAAGGCAGCGATATCCGGCACGTACGCCGCGTGCCTCAGCGATCCGTTCCCGAAGGACGACAGTATCGAGACGATCAACCACAACTCGGATACCTATTTGCTCTGCCGTCCCATCGCGCGTCCATCGCAAGCAGCGCAGCCGGCCGCCAAGGCCGACAAGTAGAGCAAACACTCGAAGGACAGACCATAACGACACTCGAAGCACCAAATCGAAGAACTCATCTGGCGTCAGCCGCTCCGGCCCGACTGTTCGTCTCCGAACTGAGCGGAGACCGCATTCACTCGATAAATCCAGTCGGATGAGACCGCAAGACCATCGTCACCGATGGCATCGTCGTGGATGCGGAGGCAAGTCACATCTATCGGATCAACATGGGTATAGAGTCCAGGCTCGATATGCAAAGCAACGATGCAATTGAAGTCGTCGCGCCTCTTGGCGGCGGGATCAGCGAAGTTACCCTTTTCCCAGATGCGGCTGCCGTTTTTGCGGGCACTGCGGGTGTATTGTTGGAACCGGGCCGGATTTTTCACGCCGCCGGACGGCATCTATCATGGCTTGAGAGCGCCGTCGCCCTGTTCGTGGGGAAGATCGAGATCCCTGTGATTTGCAGAGATGGTGGAATTGCCGGCGTGCTGTGCCGCAACTCACCGCTGGCCAGCGCCTCGCGCTCTACTCCGCTGATGCAAGATCAAGACACCGGCGTCGGAACAGCGGTGCGAGTGCTGCTGCTGCCTGTATCGAGACCGACCGGCAGTAACAGTGCGACCTGTCCAATTTAATTGCAACATTCTAGGTCTCTTGGAGAGACGAAAGTGAGCGCGACTGACAGAACGGAGTATCCGGCTCCGGCGACCCGGCTCGATCGCGGTCCGTTTCGCCGCCTTCTACGATGCGGCGGCGCGCCGATCGGTATGCTGTTCGCGCTGGCGCTCGCTGGCTGCGACGGGAAGGCGCAATCGCAGGTGGCCGCGCCTCCGCCGCCGGTGACGGTGGCCCAACCGGTCAAACAGACCGTCACCGACTGGGACGAGTTCACCGGCCGCTTTCAGGCGGTCGAAGAGGTCCAGGTCCGCGCGCGCGTCGGCGGCTTTGTCACCAATGTCGAATTCAAGGACGGCGACATCGTGCATGCCGGCGACCTGCTCTACATCATCGACCCGCGGCCGTTCGAGGCGGTGGCCGAGCAAGCCAATGGCCAGCTTGCCGACGCCCGGGCAAAGACCGAGCTTGCAAAGCGCGAGCTCGATCGCGGCCTGACCCTTGTCCAGACCAGCGCGGTCTCCCAACAGGTCGTCGACCAGCGCCGCGAGGCACTGCAGGCCGCGCACGCCGCCGAGATCCAGGCGGAGGGCGCGCTGAAGGCAGCCCAGCTCAATATTGAATTCACCCATGTGGTGGCGCCAATCAGCGGCCGCGTCAGCCGCCATCTCGTGAGTGTCGGCAATCTCGTCAGCGGCAGTGACAATGGCGCATCCACATTGCTGACCACCATCGTCTCAATGGACCCCATCTACATCTATTTTGATGTCGACGAGGCGACCTACCTGAAGAACAACAAGCTGTGGTTCGAGGGCAGGCGACCGAGCTCTCGCGATACGCCCAATCCAGTGCGGGTGGCGCTGACCGGTGAAAACAAGCCTTCGCACGAAGGCCACATGGATTTCATCGACAACCGGCTCGATGTCTCCACCGCCACGCTGCGCAGCCGCGCGATCATCCCGAACCACGATCTGTCCATCCTGCCCGGCCAGTTCGGCCGCGTCCGGCTGATTGGCTCTTCGCCCTATGAGGCGCTTCTTTTGCCAGATACCGCGATCGCGACCGACCAGTCGCGCAAGATAGTGTTCGTGGTCAACGATGACAACACTGTGGAATCGCGCGCGGTCGAACTCGGTCCGCTGGATCAGGGCCTGCGAGTAGTCCGCACAGGGCTGAAGCCGGAGGATCGTGTCATCATCGACGGCCTGCAGCGTGCCCGCGTCGGCGCCAAGGTGAGCCCGCACAAGGGCGAGATCAGCGGCAACAAGTCATGAATCTCGGACGTCTTTCCGTCAACCAGCCCATTCTGGCGATGGTACTGTCGATCGTGCTCCTGATTGTGGGCACGATCGCCTACCAGACGCTGCCGGTCTCGGAATATCCGCAGGTCGTACCGCCGACCGTCACGGTTACCACGCAATATCCGGGCGCCTCGGCCCAGACCGTATCCGACACGGTCGCAGCTCCCATCGAGCAGGAGATCAACGGCGTCGAGGACATGCTGTACCTGTACAGCCAAGCGACCTCAAACGGCCAGCTCACCATCACCGTGACCTTCAAGCTCGGCACCGATCTGGACAAGGCCCAGGTGCTGGTCCAGAACCGCGTCGCCATCGCGCAGCCGCGGCTGCCCGAGGAGGTGCAGCGCAACGGCGTCGTCACCCGCAAGAACTCGCCGGACATCCTGATGGTCGTTTTCATGCTGTCGCCCGACGACAGCTTCGACCAGCTCTACATCTCGAACTATACGCTGCTGCAGGTGCGCGACCAGCTGTTGCGGCTCGACGGCGTCGGCGACATCCAGATGTTTGGCGCACGCGACTACTCGATGCGGCTCTGGCTCGACCCCGACAAGATCGCCAATCTCGGCATGACCTCAAGCGACGTCATTGCCGCGGTCCGGGCCCAGAACCTGCAGATTGCCGGCGGCCAGATCGCGGAGCCGCCGATTGCGGATCGCGCATTCCAACCGAACCTCGTCTTCACTGGTCGCCTCAAAGATATCACGCAGTTCGAGGACATCGTGGTGAAGGCTAGCTCCGACGGTCGTACCGTGCGGCTGCGCGACGTCGCGCGGATCGAGCTTGGCGCGCTGGCCTACACCACCAACAGCTTCATACTGCGTAAGTCAGCCGTCGCGATGGTGGTGACGCAACGGCCCGGATCGAACGCGCTCGCCACCGCGAAGCATATCTCCGACACGATGGCGCAGCTCAAGACGAACTTCCCAAAGGGGCTCGATTACAATATCGGCTACAACCCCACTGAGTTCATCGCCCAATCGGTCCATGAGTTGATCAAGAGCATCTACGAGGCGATGGCGCTCGTCGTGATCGTGGTGCTGGTGTTCCTTCAAGATTGGCGGCCTGCAATCATCCCGATTGTCGCAATTCCGGTGTCGCTGGTCGGCACCTTTGCAGCGATGGCCGCGCTCGGCTTCGGCATCAACAACCTCACGCTGTTCGGGCTCGTGCTTGCGGTCGGCATCGTGGTCGACGATGCTATTGTGGTTGTCGAGAATGTCGAGCGACATCTCCAGCTCGGTATGAGCCGGCGCGAGGCGGCGCTCAAGACGATGGAGGAGGTTGGCGGCGCACTGCTGTCGATCGCGCTCGTGCTCTGCGCGGTGTTCGTGCCGACCGCGTTCCTCGGCGGCATCTCCGGGCGGTTCTTCCAGCAATTCGCCGTCACCATCGCGGTCGCGACCGCGATTTCGTGCTTCTGCTCGCTGACGCTGTCGCCAGCACTGGCCTCGAAAATCCTTACTCCGCACGAGGAGAAACGTCGGCCGGCGCGCTGGAACATCATTGCGCGTGGCTGGGACAGCTTCACCGTGCTTTTCAACCGCATCTTCGATCGCCTGGCGCACGGTTACGCGGCCGCCGCCAACTTCGTGATCCGCCATACGGTGGTGATGCTTGCAATCTATCTCGCGCTGATCGGCAGCGCCGGCTGGCTGCTCGCCACCACCTCGCAGGGTTTCATTCCCGCGCAGGATCGCGGTTACCTTATCATCTCGGCGCAATTGCCAGGAGCCGCATCGCTGGTGCGGACCACCGCGGTGGTGCACGAAATCGAGCGGATTGCGCTGGATACGCCGGGTATCGTCCGTGTCGCGGCGTTTGCCGGCTTCTCCGGCGCGACCCGTACGCAGGCGAGCAACGCCGCGGCTCTGTTCCCCGTCTTCGATGAGCCGGAGGCGCGGGTCAGGAAGGGGCTGACCGCCAGCGTGATCACTGCCAATCTGCGCAAGCGGTTGTCGGCGATCCAGGGCGCCTTCATCATCGTCATTCCACCGCCCGCAGTACCAGGCATCGGCACCGGCGGCGGCTTCGCCATCCGCATCCAAGATCGACAAGGGCGCGGCCCCGAGCTGCTCGGAGCCGCCACCGACGAACTCGTCGCCGCCGCGCGGAAGTGGCCAAACCTGACCTCGGTGTTCTCGCCGTTCACGACAAATACGCCGCAGCTGTTCGTCGATATCGATCGCGTTAAGGCGCAGAAGCTCGGCGTCCCCATCACCAACATCACCGACACGATCGAGACTTACTTCGGCTCGACCTA
The DNA here is from genome assembly GCF_018130955.1 of Bradyrhizobium liaoningense. Taxonomy (GTDB): domain Bacteria; phylum Pseudomonadota; class Alphaproteobacteria; order Rhizobiales; family Xanthobacteraceae; genus Bradyrhizobium; species Bradyrhizobium liaoningense_C. Next base: position 24,433 of record NZ_JAFCJM010000026.1, on the reverse strand, counting down.
TGTCAACGATTTCAACCTGTTCGGACGCACCTATCACGTCACTGCGCAGGCCGATCAGCCGTTCCGGAAAGAACCGGCCGATCTGGCGCGGCTGCGTACCCGCAACGCGGCCGGCGACATGGTGATGCTCGGCAGCATCGTCGACTTCAAGGACATCTCGGGACCCGATCGTGTCGCGCGCTACAATCTCTACTCAGCATCCGAGCTCCAGGGTGAGCCGGCACCGGGCGTGAGCTCGAAGACCGCGCTCAACACCATCAAGCAACTGGCCGACAAGACATTACCGAGCGGCTTTTCCTTCGAATGGACCGATCTGTCCTATCAACAGGTGACGGGTGGCAATGCCGGACTATATGTGTTCCCGATCTGTGTGCTGTTCGTCTATCTGGTGCTGGCGGCGCAATATGGCAGCTGGACGCTGCCGCTCGCGGTACTCCTGATCGTGCCGATGTGCCTGTTCGCAGCCACCATCGGCGTGCGCATCATGGGCCAGGACATTAACATCCTGACACAGATCGGCTTCGTGGTGCTGGTGGGGCTTGCGGCCAAGAACGCGATCCTGATCGTCGAGTTCGCGCGCGATATCGAGCTTGAAGGCAAACCGCGCCTGGAGGCGGTGATCGAGGCCTGCCGGTTGCGACTGCGGCCGATCCTGATGACCTCGTTCGCCTTCATCCTCGGCGTGCTGCCGCTCGTCTTCTCAACCGGCTCCGGATCGGAGATGCGCCAGGCGGTCGGCGTCGCCGTGTTCTTCGGCATGCTCGGCGTCACACTGTTCGGCCTGATCTTCACGCCGATCTTCTACGTGGTGGTGCGCAACCTCGCGGAAGGCAAGAAGGAGGGCAACACAACCCAAACGATGGCGGCCGCGGCGGAGTGAGTTGCGGTGACGCCGATGCGCGATGAAGCCGGAACACTACTAAAGAGAATGACCGAGGAGAAATTTTCATGAAGGCAATCGTTGTGACGGACCAAGCTGCGGGAACGGCCGGGATGAAGCTGGTGGAGCGGCCCGAGCCGCAGGCAGCGATAAACGACGTCGTAGTTCAGGTTCATGCGTCGGGATTCACCTGGGATGAGCTGACCTGGCCCCCGACCTGGACCGACCGCCTCGATCGTGACCGAACACCGTCGATCCCTGGGCACGAACTGGCCGGAGTGGTCACCGCGCTCGGCTATGGCACGACAGGACTGTCGGTGGGACAGCGGGTGTTCGGCCTCACGGACTGGACTCGCGACGGCACCCTGGCCGAGTATGTGGCGGTCGAGGCGCGCAACCTCGCGCCGCTGCCGGGCGATGTCGATTTCACGGTGGGCGCGAGCCTGCCGATGCCGGGCCTGACCGCATGGCAGGGACTGTTCGAGCACGGCCGCCTTCGGGCAGGGCAGAGCGTACTCGCGCACGGCGCGGCCGGAGTAGTCGGTTCGATGGTAGCCCAGCTCGCACGTGAGGCCGGTGCCTACGTCATCGGCACCGGACGCTCCGCCGACCGTCAGGCGGTGCTCAACTTCGGCGCGCAAGAGTTCGTCGACCTTGAGAACGACGCGCTGGAAGACGTCGGCCCAGTCGATCTGGTTTTCGATGTCCTTGGGGGCGATATCGGGAAGTGGTCCGCGCGCCAGATTCGAGCCGGAGGAACGCTGGTAACCATTGCCGGCCCGACCGAGGCACGTCCCGCCAACGGCTTGGCGGTCGATTTCGTCGTCGAGTCCGATCGTGCCCAACTGGGTGAGATCGTCCAGAGGGTGCGGGACGGACGACTGCAGACGAACATCAGTGCAGTCTCGTCCCTCGACGATGCCGTCGCCGCCCTGAACTCGACTGAGCGACGTAAGGGGAAGACAATCATCTGCGTTCGTCCGTAGGGACACGTGCCCATTGATGCATCTAGTCGGCCGGCGCGGTCTGGGTCGACCGGCTGCGTCCCATCAGCAGTAGTCACCGAGAGGCATCCATGGCTTTCACGCTAAAGATCAACGGCACACCCCATGAGGTCGATGTCGACGGCGACACCCCGCTGCTGTGGGTGTTACGCGATGTGCTCGGTATGACCGGGACCAAGTTCGGCTGCGGCCAGGCCCTGTGCGGCGCCTGCACCGTGCATGTTGACGGCCATGCGGTCCGCTCCTGCCAGACGCCGGTCGACAGCGTCGGCGACGGCGCGGTCACCACGATCGAGGCGATCGGCCGGACGCCGATGGGCGCGGCCTTGCAGAAGGCGTGGCTGGAGCTGGAGGTGGTGCAGTGCGGCTACTGCCAGTCCGGCCAGATCATGTCGGCGACGGCGCTGCTGAAGGACACTCCGAAGCCGACGGATAACGAAATCGACGCGGCTATGTCGGGCAATGTCTGCCGATGCGGCACCTATCAGCGCATCCGCGCTGCGATCAAGCACGCTGCGGGAGTTTGAGATCATGAGTGAGCTTATTCTGAAAGATCAGGGTGCGGGTCAAACGGCAGTGTCGCGGCGCGCCTTTCTTCAGGGCACAGGTTTGCTGCTTGGTTTTGCGCTGACCGGTGCGAGCACGGAGTCCGTCTTCGCGGCGCCTGCTTCGCAGGTGGTCGAAAACGAGGTCACGGGTACTTTCGCGCCGAATGGATTTATACGGATCAATCCAAGCGCCGCTGTGACCTTGGTCATTCCGATGATCGAGATGGGACAGGGGGTTTACACGTCGCTCTCGATGCTTCTTGCTGAAGAACTGGAAGTGAAGCTTGACCAGATTCAGGTTCAGCATGCGCCGCCCAATCATGCACTTTACGTCAATTCGATCATAGGCATTCAAAATACGGGTGGTTCCGCCTCTGTCCGCGCCTTCTGGACACCGCTGCGGCAGGCGGGGGCGATAGGTCGTAATCTGCTGATTGCGGCAGCCGCAAAGCGCTGGAATGTCGATCCAGCGACTTGCTGCGCCAAGGATGGCGTCGTATTCGATGCGTCAGGCTCGAAGCATCTGAGCTACGGTGAACTTGCGAAGTCCGCGGCGAAATTACCTGTGCCGCCTACGGCAAACGTCAAATTGAAGGATCCGAAGGATTTCACCTTGATCGGCACGCGTGCCAAGCGCGTGGATTCGGCAACAAAGGTCGATGGGCGCGCGCTCTACGGCATCGATACGCGACTGCCGGGTTTGAAGGTCGCGGCGGTTGCTATTTCTCCCGTGCTCGGTGGCAAAGCAAGAAGCCTGGACGAGAAGGCCGCGCTGGCAGTGAAGGGCGTCCGGCAGGTGGTCAATATCGATGAAGCTGTTGCCGTGGTAGCGGATCACATGGGTGCGGCGAAGAAGGGGCTCGAGGCCGCCGCCATCACGTGGGACGACGGGCCGAACGGCAAGGTCAGCAACGCCGATATCGTCAAGCAATTGGAGGAGGAGTCCAAAAATCCGGGCGCTGTTGCCCGTAACGTCGGTGATGTGGGGAAGGCACTTGCGGAGGCAGCGCAACGGGTTGACGCCATCTATCAGGTGCCTTTTCTGGCCCATGCGGCGATGGAGCCGATGAACTGTACCGTTCATCTGCAGAAGGATCGTTGCCACATTTGGGTCGGGACACAGGCGCCTACGATCACGCAGTCTCAGGTGGCCGAATTAACCGGCCTGCCAAAGGATGCGATCAAAATCTACAATCATCTGATTGGCGGTGGCTTCGGCCGAAGGCTGGAAGCCGATGGCACGATCCTCGCCGTCAAAATCGCCAAGCAAGTCGACGGTCCGCTGAAGGTGATCTGGAGCCGCGAGGAAGACATCCAGCACGATATGTATCGGCCGTACTATCTCGATCGGCTCTCGGCTGGACTTGACGCGGCCGGCAAGCCGGTTGCCTGGACGCATCGGATCGCCGGCTCCTCAGTCATGGCTCGCTATTATCCCCCTTACTTCAAGGACGGCTTGGACCCCGACGCCATAGAAGCGGCGGCCGAGCCGCCTTATGCACTGTCCAATATCCTCGTCGACTATGTCCAGGTTGAGCCCCCTGGTGTCCGGACGTCTTGGTGGCGCGGTGTCGGACCGACTCACAATGTTTTTGTGGTCGAAAGCTTCATGGATGAGCTCGCGCATGCCGCGAGGCAGGATCCCTTCGCTTATCGCAAGGGATTGCTTGGCCATAGTCCGCGAGCGCTTGCTGTTCTGTCGCTTGCTGCGGAAAAGGCAGGGTGGGGCTCGCCTCTTCCCGAGCGGCATGGCCGGGGGATTTCGGTACAATTCGCATACGGAAGCTACACGTCGCAGGTCGCCGAGGTCGAAGTGGCGGCCGATGGCTCCGTCAAAGTCAAGCGGATCGTCTGTGCGATCGATTGCGGCATGTACGTCAACCCCGATACGATCGAAGCACAGGTTCAGGGTGGAACGCTTTTCGGGCTGACCGCTGCGCTCCATGGCTCGATCACCTTCAAGGATGGACGCGTCGAGCAAGGCAATTTCGACACCTATCTGCCGATGCGTATCGACGAGGTACCGGTGGTGGAGACGCACTTGATTAAGAACGCAGAGGCTCCGGGTGGCGTCGGTGAAGCTCCGACAGCCATTGTCAGTGCTGCAGTGACCAATGCGATCTTCGCCGCGACCGGAAAGCGTGTGCGCCGCCTGCCGATCGATACGGAGTTGCTCAAGCAAGCGTGAAAACCCGCTGCCGGTCATCGCTCAAGCCGGTCTCGACGCGGGCAGCTGCTTGATGTCGCAGCCGACGGCTCCCGCACAGGACGCCGCGATCTCCTATTGCGCCAGGCAACTTATGCGAGCGCGGTCGATCCCAGCGGCTTCCAACTCGCCAACCCGCTCACAGTAGCCTCGAATTCAACCTCACTTTGCAGTGCGCCGATGACCTCTCGCAACTCGCTCACTATCGGTGTGATCTAAACTTGCTTTCTTGTCTTGAAGACCTCGACCCGTGCCGCGCATTGCGCCCGCCTCTCACGAGTAGTCACCGCCGCTTTGCTGAGTGAGACTGCCGAGGTAGTCACGCTTCCCGATCTTCGCTCCGAGGCGCCGAAGGATCGCGTGCGCAATCGTTATGTGGAAGAAGAAGTCCGGCAGCACTAGGTGTCGGATGTAGTCGTCACCGCCGAACCACCCGCGCACGATAGGCGGCGTCAGTTCGTATGTGTGGGACTGCGCGCCGGCAATCTCGTCCGGCTGCACGTTTTGGAGGAAACCGCGAGTCTCAAGGAGCCGCGCCTTCAATGCCGGATACACCATCGGGGTCTTACGCGGTGTCGGCGGGTTGTGTTGCATCAACTTCGCCATGTGCGCCTCAACCTTGTTGCAGCTTACGGAGAACTGTTCTCCGAAGGTCAGCATGTCGGACGCGAGCCGCTCGCCAAGAATCCTCCCGGGCTCGAACCCCTTGGTCCGTTCGAGTGCTTGGGCGTCGTCGAGATAGTCGTCCATCACGTTCAGTCCATGTACCATGACAGAAACAGTGATGTCATAAACCGAGAAGGACACGCTGACCTCCACGCGCTCGTTGTGGTGTGAACGTCGGTCGGACCCGATAGGTCCCGAAACGAACGGTTACAATAACTCCATCTGTCTCACGGCTTGCCGCATCAGTTAAGCGGGACTCGACATTGGCGTCCGCAAAGCGGCAGCAAGAGAAGAGCGTCTACGCATGCGGCCGCCTACTAACGCAGGACGGGATATCCGTTCACGTAAATCCAGGGTTGCCAGGGTGCGTTCCCTTGCTGTCTTTCACCATGACGAACCAACCCTTGAGCTTGTCGGCGTGGCTTACTGTGCCGGTGGTCATCTCGTTCGTCGAGGTCGCGAAGACCTCTTTCACCAGAACGGCGCCGTCCGGGAATTACCCAGTCCTCCGGTCGGCGTCGATCGCCCCCGCGGACGCATAGACGGCGTGCATTTCCTTCGAGCCTTGGTCTCGCTCAACGAGCCGCTACTTCAACGTAGCAAGATAGGCAACGAGGTCGGTCCGGTCCGTCGGATTCTTCAGCCCAGCGTAGGGCATCGTGTTTCCGGGAACCACCTTCTGCGGCGATTCCAGATACGCATCGAGGATCTTCGCATCCCATACAATATCGGAGTTCTTCATCGCGCCACTGTAGCGGAAGCTGGGAACCGTACCCGCCTTCCTGCCGATGATTCCTCCCAGGCCCGGCCCGACGCGATCGGCTTGATCCGTAGCGTGGCACGTTGCGCAAGCCTTGAATACGGTTTTTCCGTGCTCGGCGTCCTGCGCGTAGCCTGGATTTGCGGTCGCTCCTGCAAATACGAACGCCGCGATAATCGCGCCAACTTTTCCTGCGTCTTTCATTGGGAACATCCTTTTTTAGATCGGGATCAGAAGCGGCGCGGCCGCGCAACGTAATCGTTGAGATCGTCGCCGGGCCGAAGCGCGAGTGCCCCCAGCGAGCCTGCCGGGTTGTATCCGCACTGAACGTGTGGTTGGTCTGATAGACGCGGCTATCGTGGGGCCCTGTCCGGGCCGCCGTCGTCGGCGCAATGTCCGCGCCTGTCGCGTTGGCGATCTCGTCGATCTTCTTCGAAGGCCAGGCTGACAGTCCTCGGTAATTTCATCGGGGCTCCTTTGCTGCCGCGCGCGTCACGGCGGCTCGGCGCAATAGGTTCAATCCTTGTCGAGGCGGCCGCGTGTGGTCGGCCCAGCAGATCCAAAGATCGGATACAGCGGACGAAATTTGAAATTCCCTTTGGACATGCATTCGATAGGCGTGAGGTATCGTCGTCCAAAAGCGCTGTGCGCATCTGCGTCCGGCCCGTCCACGATCAGTCGTCGAAGAGTGCGCCGTACTCGAGGTCTCCGGCGGCGTAGGAGGACACGAAAGGGCACTTCGCGATCACTCTTCCCCATCGCGTCGCAACGCTTCGAGAGGCCATGCGCCGGCCGCGATCCGTACCTTGGCCGGACAGTTCTTGCAGCACCTCCGTGCGGAGCAGGGCGACGCGGCTTTTAGTACGCGACTGGAAGCGCGCCGTCGCCTAAGGGCATGTCAAGCCGGCTCATTGCCGGGTTGTCCCGGATACGGCCACGGCAGGCTGTGTGGGCTGTGTGTCTGGACGAATGGCGACGGATTGCGGATTCGCGGTGCGATCCGCGGAGTTACGTTCCCGCCGCGGCGGCGTGCGCCCGCGGCAATCCCGTTTGGGCCATTGAAGGAACACGCGCCGATGCACGATCTGACTGCTGCGCCGTCCCATAGCGACCACAACCTCTTTCGCTCCGACGTTGTCGACGGACTGTCCTGCCTTCAAAAGACGATCCCGTACCGCTGGCTGTATGACGAACGGGGTTCCGACTTGTTCGAGGAGATCACGCGCCTCGAGGAGTATTATCCGACGCGCGCGGAGACAGCGATCCTGCGAGCGCGCCAACCTGAACTGCGAGAGTTCGCCGGCCCGGGACCTATCCTGATCGAGTACGGCGCGGGTGCGGGAGTGAAGACCGAACTCATGCTGGGCTCGCTCGCGGAGCCGCGAGGCTATGTCCCCATCGACGTCGCGCACGAGTACCTGCTACAGACGGCGCACCGTATGGAACGCCGCTTTCGCTCTCTATGGGTGCGGCCAGTCGAACGCGACTTCCTGAGCGCATTCGAGATGCCCACGGACATTCCCGCGGGCCGGCGCGTCGGCTTCTTCAGTGGCTCGACGATTGGAAACCTCGACGCCGCGGAGGCCGAGGCTTTCCTCTTGCAGATGTTGCGCCATGTTGGACCCGACGGCGCCGCGATCGTCGGCGTTGACCTCGTGAAGCAGGTCGAGACGCTGCTCCGCGCCTACGACGACAGCGAAGGGGTCACGGCGCAGTTCAACCTCAACCTGCTCGCCCGCATCAACAGGGAACTCGGGGGCGACTTCCACCTGGATCGCTTTCGGCACGTCGCGAGGTGGAACGACTCCGAAAGAGCGGTCGAGATGCACCTGATCAGCCTCACAGACCAGTGGGCCTCGATCGGTCAGCGCCGATTCCACTTTGGGGAGGGCGAGACTATCTGTACAGAGAGTTCGAGGAAATACGATCACGAAAGATTGGGCGCACTCGCGGAGCGTGCAGGCTGGCGCGTGTCGCAGGCCTGGGAGGACGATAAGCGGCTGTTCAGTGTGTTCGCGCTCTCGCCTCGGGCGGCGCGGAGTCCGCGCTGACATGCCACCTCGCGATGTAGCCGCAAAACCACAAGTCGGGAGAGGCTCGATGCAGGGAACGGGCACGTCAACTGGATCCTTTCCGCTGCGATTGGAACGCTCGCGCGCGCCGAGGGAAGCGTGCTCGAAGAAAGCGACATCCACATCCACGTGCCCGGAGGCGCGATGCCAAAGAACGGACCGAGCGCCGGGGGCGCGATGTTCGCACCCCTCGTGTCTCCCGTCACTGGTTGGAATGTCCGAAGCGACACGGCCATAACGGGGGAAATCTCGCAGCGGGGCCTTGTGTTACCCCGTAGGCGGGATCAAGGAGAAGCTCGCCGCTGCGGCCGCGGGCTTGGCCGCACGGCACTCGCGGTGACAGCACGACCTGTGCGTCCGACACCCGTGCGTCGTAATCGGTAGGCACGAACCCGGCTCCGCGATCTAGGCTCGGGTCTCCTGCTGACCCGCGTCGATATGCGTTCGCGTGAATTCATAAACGTTCGCCGGTCGCTGAAACGCTCAGCCGGATTATTCATGTTGCGGCTGAATAAATCTAATTCGGCTGCAACCACTACTCGGTCAGCCGCAACTGGCTATTTGTTCACTGTCTTCAGTCGAAGGCAACGATCCTAGATCAGCTTGGAGCACGGCAGGACCCTTCGCCAAGTTGCGCAGGCTGGCTGCCTGCGTGAGATGGCATCGTCCCGCTGTCCCGGAACTGAGCTGATGTGGACCTGAATACCATAAAGGGCTTCTGAACGTGGCAGGTGAGCCGTTCTGGCGTATATCGCAACAAGACCTCGACAAGTTGATGACCACGTTGGACATCACCTTCGTCAGGCTTTCGGAGTGCGCGCTTGCCGCGGGTGCCCACCTGGCGGTTAGCCGCGCGGAAACCCCCACCATCCACTACTGCCTTCGAGGCGCCGGGTTCGTCCTCCTGGACGACGAAACGCCCATACGCCTGACGCCGCACACGCTGGTGATCGTCCCGCCTTCGCGAGCAATGACAATCGCCGCGACGGAGCGCCCGACCGCACCACGGAACGTCGGCAAGTACGGCGAAGGCGCCTTCGCGCCGGGCTCGTCGCACCGGCATACCGTCGGAGACGGCGAGCCGACACTGGTGCTTGCGTGCGGGAGCTTCCGAGCCAACTACGGGCCAGGACTGGACTTGTTCTCATCCCTTGCAACGCCCATTGTTGAGACGTTCGACGTGCACGACCAGCTTGACCAGGTGATGGCCTACGCAATGGCCGAGCTCGCGGCCCAGGACGTCGGCGGAGGGCCGATGTCGGCGGCGCTGCTGAAGCTCGTGCTGCTCGCGCTGCTTCGCCGTTGCCTAGTCTCGACGAAAGCGTGGGTGGAGCGGTTTTCGATCTTGAGCGACCCGCCGATCGCACGCGCTTTCGCCGAGATGGCCTCGCGCCCGTCCCTTCCGCACACCGTTCAAAGTCTGTCGCACGCTGTCGGTCTTAGCCGCTCAGCTTTCATGGCGCGGTTCTCCGCCGCCTTGGGAGAGTCGCCCATATCACTGCTGCGCCGCGTGAGGATGCGCCACGCTGCTGACCTGCTCGCAGCCAACGCGCTGTCGATCGACCAGGTCGCCCTAAACGCCGGCTACCAGAGCCGGAGCAGCTTTACGCGCACTTTCCGCAGGTACTACGGCAGCGACCCGTCAGAATACCGCTCCAAAGCGCAGCGCGCCCCGTCCTCAAGCGCGGCCCTGGTCGAAGATGCGATCGAGGAATCCGACGCCGCGTGAGATTCAATCCTCGAGTGCGTAGGCGCCGCCGCGGCGACCGCGGTGCGCTGGACGCGACTGGAATCGGCGCACCCAGGCGTCAAGGTTCGCCGCAGCACGTATTCCCACCCACGTCGATGCGGGTTTATTGAGCACGCGTTCGAGCCCGACGCCTCGCCGCTTGTAGGCGTCGGTGATCTGGTGGGCCCTCGCGACCGATGCCACGACATTGAAGGACAGGTTGGCATCCGCCTCACCCGACCCGAGCCGCAAGAGCTCGACGTCAACCGAGACTGCGGGCCGGTCGGCAGTCGCGGCAGCGTCGCCGCTCTGTCTTCGTCCCCATGCCAACGCCTCGTCGACAACATCGCCGTATTCGGGAGTGTCGAGCCGCGCCGTATGAGCAAACAAAAAGGCCGCGATGGGTGCGCCCCAGCCAAGCACGAGCCAGACCTGGTTGAGGGAGTCGCTGCGTAGCAGCTTATTGCACGCTTCTCAACTTGTGGAGCATCATAATAGAGAGTCGACAGTCCATCGTTTCGAGCCGGCGAGACCCAGGAATAGGGCGCAGCACATCGCGGCGAATACAGAGTAGTCGAATGGCGACTTGATCCCAAACGAGATCGCCATGGCTGAGCCGAATAGGAAGAGGAGGCCCGCGCTGCCGAAAGCCGCCCACCGCAGCGCGAGTCCGAGGACCAGCGTAACGCCAAATAGGAGCTCCAGCACCGTCGCGGCCGTGCCGAGAAAGGGTATCATCCATGCTGGTGCGAACGCATTTACCTTGGCCGCGTAGTCCAAAAATCGCTCGAATGTTCCCCAGGAAACTCCGGGCCCGCCTGGATTGCCGTAGAACCCGAGCCGGTCGCTGACCGACAACAGGAACGAGACCCCCAGTGCGGCGCGGCTTCCCAGCGAAAGAAGATCGAGGGCAAGAGAAGCTCGTTGCTCCGCGGATTGCAGCTTGAGGTGCTGGCCACGCGAAGTGCGCAGGACGCCGCGAAGCGCCTCGATTGTTGTCATCATGGCGCACGACTACGGGTGGTTGTAGGCAAGAACCTTGGGAGCGAGACGGCGACAGCCAGGCCGACGGTGCTCGACAACTTCATGGGGGTCCCCTTTGCTGATCGCGCAGCATACGGCGCAACGCCTTCAATCCCCGTCGATGCGGCCGCGCGTGTTCGGCCTGCCCAGCGGACCTCAGCATCGGACGCGGTCGGCGAAATAAGAAATTCCCTTTGGACATGCATTCGATAGGCGCGAGGTATCGTCGTCCAAAAGCACCGCGCGCGCTCGCGTCCCGTCCGTCTGCGATCAGTTGTCGAGGAGTGTGCCGTACTCGGGGTGTCGGGTCGCGTGGGAAGACATGAAAGGGCACCTCGCGATCACTCTTTCCCGTCGTGTCGCGACGCTTCGAAAACGCTAAGCGCCGGCCACCCCAGGCCGGACGGCTCTTGCGGCACCTTGGTATGGAGCGGGATGACCCGTTCGTCTTCGACGTTGTAGTAGGCGACTGCGAGCGCGCCGTCGCCGAGGGGCATTTCGCCGGCTCATGGCCGGATTATCTCGGATGTCGCTTCTATCTCCCTCGCCCAAGCCGACAAAGTTAGTAGGCGCGTGAGCGATAGTCTGCCGGCCTCAGCCGCGGCGAGCGGGGCAAGCCGTGTGTCTGGACGAACGGCGACGAATTGTGAATTCGTGGCGCGAACCGCGGACTTACCTTTCCGCCGCGGGAATTCCCTCGTCTCGGGTGTCACGGTGGCGAGGGCCGCCGACGCTCTCGAACTCATCCTTCGCGGACTGGAGGACGGACAGCTCAGCGATGCAGAACAGACACCGGTCGCCTCGCGACATACTCAGGACGAGGGGTCCTTTGCAGCGCAGCTGCTCGAAGGAGTGGAGAGGAGATGGCCTCGGCGTCTGGCGGAAGGAAGTCTGGTGCGGTATCCTCGACCTTCAACGAGTGCGACGCCACGTCTGTATCGCGCAGTCAGCCCACCGAGTGAGAGTATGCCTCCCAGTCCAAGGCGCTGAACGTCGTTAATAGCTCGGCGCGAATCCGGGCGAGTGTCTTGTCGGTCTGGTCTGGCACCGGTAAGTTCTCATTCCGCGGATCGATCGTCTGGAAGCGGTCGACCGCCGGCGTGCGGTTCGTGGTCATTCCGCCGCGCTCGCAATCTCTGGGAGCGTTGCGTGCGACATCTCCCGATGGGGGACTTCGACCGACCAGTCGCGAAGCCGCGCGACCTTGACGAAAGCGTCCAGTGCTGGCGAGTAGCGGCGCCCCTGCACAGCCAGCAGCCGCACCTCCCGCGAAACCGGGTCGCCTTCGAGCGGAATGGTCTTGAGCGTCGGAAGGCGCGGCATATGCTCGGGCGCGAGTATCACGCCGAAGCCAGCCGCGGCCATGTGCTGCAGGTGCAAGTCGTGACCGCTACAGTGACCCAGGCGGGGCGGTTCCTCGGGGAAATACGACCGTTGGATCTTCGGCGCGACGTCGCATCCGGCGCGTTCTAGCAAGACGGTCTCGCGGAGGTCGTCGATGCCGATCGAGGAACGGTTTGCGAGCCGATGTGTCGGCGCGAGAACCGCGACGTAGCGTTCCTCGAACAGCAACCAGTCGTCGATGCGGGCGGGAATGTCCTGCACGTCCCCGACCATTGCGGCGTTGATCTCCCCCTCAAGCAAGAGGTCGACGAGCTTCTCCGCTGTGTCCTCGCGCAGCTCGACGTGAAGTCCAGCGACGAACTTTGCGATCTCCGCGATCAGATCGAGGATGAGCGACGCCGAGATAGAGGGGGCGAGGCCGATCTTCAGTGGCGCGACCTCCTTGCGGTGGAACTCCTTGGCTCTACGACGTGCCGTCTCTGCCGAGGCCAGTGTGTGCGCCAGCATCGGAAGGACTTCCTTCCCAAGGTCGGTGAGCTGCGTCAGCTGGCGCTCGCGGTAGATCAACTCGCCGCCGAGCTCCTGCTCGAGCTTCTGCACCCCCTTTGTCAGCGCGGGCTGCGTAACATTGCATTGCTCGGCCGCGCGGGTGAAATTGAGTGTGGACGCGAGGGCGAGGAAGTAGCGAACTTGATAAAGCTCCATGTTGTTCTCCGTTAAGTTGCTTCAACTATACTGACGAGCCGTTGCACTCGACGACGTGACGGGGCGGGCCGCAATTGTGGCGCATGGATGCCACTTGCATGCACGCGTTGGAACGGCTCGGTCTATTGGTTTGGACGCACGGACACGCTTTCTGGAGGCCCCGAGAAGCGGGCTAGTTCGCGGCGAGGTGGGCGAAGCTCTCTGAATAGGAAGTCCGCAAATGCTCGTGCGGCAGGCTTGATGGTCTTGCCGCCGACGAAGAGCGCATTCACTTCCATCGAGCCAAAATCCCAGTCAGGCAGCACCCGCACGAGCTGCCCGGCCTCGAGCTCTGCCCGGGCGCTGTTTTCGCTCGACGCGGCAATCCCCAGCCCGGTGACGGCGCTTGCCGTAACTCCTTCGTTGATGGTGATAGCGAGCTGGCTGTCAACGCGCACGGAGGTGACGCGGCCGTCCTTGCGGAAGGAGAAGGTTGGCGAGGGGTGCGCCGGACCGATGATCACCGCGTGGTGCGCGAGGTCCGACGGCATCGTGGGCGTGCCGCGCTCCCTTAGGTAGTCTGGGGAGGCCATGAGTATCCTCGGCAGATGTATGATTTTGCGCGCCATCGCGCTCGAGTCGGGCAGGGGGCCGAACCGGAACGCCACGTCGATGCCCTCGGTCACGAGGTCTTGGTAGCGGTCGTTCGCCACGAGCTCGATCTTCAGCGCCGCGTGCTGCTTCAAAAACGCGGGAAGCCGCGGGATGATCTCTCTGAGCACGAAACTTGACGATGTGCCGACGCGGAGCGAGCCGCGCAACTCTCCCGTTCCGCGCGCCTCGTGGTCGGCCTCGTCGAGTGCCGCCAGGATCGCCTCGACGCGCATTAGGTATGTCGCGCCGGCCTCGGTCAGCGTCACCGCTCGCGTGGTGCGGCTGAAGAGCGTGGCGCCGAGCTCCTCCTCGAGCGCGGCGATCAGCCGGGATGCAGACGGCTGCGACAGGCCGAGCTCGCGGCCAGCACTGGAGAAGTTCCCGACGCGCGCGGCGCGAACAAACAGTCTGAGTGTTGAGAGCCGATCGTTCATCGCTCAGCGCGCTCTGGGCGGACAACACGGAGGCCGGAGCCAGCGCGAACTGTCAGGATCGAATCGAGCGCGGCGGCGACCACCACCGCAGCGTGGACGGCGGCGATGCCAAGCCCCGTGCTCGTCTGAAGCGAAAAAGATCGACTTGCCTGCTTCAAGTTCCGTCATCCCTTCTGCGTCGCAGTTGCGCTCCGTGTTCCCTTGAGAACAGCGGGTATGGCCTGCGTGCGCCGCCGTAGCGAGTAAAGCCGGGCAAATCGCTGCAAACTGCTGCTAAAGAGAAGCGAGATTCACGTCCGCCGCATCCGGCAAGACTATGGAACGGCTGGCATTTCTCAGGCGATGGAGTACGATTTCTCCAGGCTGGAGAGAGGCCGCGCGTGTGGCGCACTAAGAGCTTGAACAAGCGACTTCAAGCCGACGCCTGAGGCCGGAATCTGACAGATGGTGCAGCAGTCGCCCAACGTCGCCTACTCGGAAGCTAGCTCTCAGGTGTTGTGGGAGGACGGCGAGCGCGTGTTCAGCCGTGGCTGGCGACTGGACGACAATGGCAACCGGCTGGCCGTGTTGCTTGTTGCCCCTGCCGCCGACCACCCGTCCCGGTCAAGACTCGATCGCCTCACGCACGAATACGAGCTGAAAGATGAGCTCGACAGCGCATGGGCGGCGCGGCCGCTGGCCCTCATGCGCGACGCCGGTCGGACCGTGCTGGTGCTCGATGATCTGGGTGGCGAGCCGCTCGACCGTTTGCTCGGTGGGCCAATGGAGGTAGGACGCTTTTTGCGCCTGGCCATTGCTGTTACCGCGGCTCTTGGCAAGCTTCATCAGCGCGGGCTCATCCACAAGGACATCAAGCCAGCCAATATTGTGGTGAACTGCGCGGATGGATACGTGCGGCTCACCGGGTTTGGCATCGCATCGCGTCTGTCCCGCGAGCGGCAGGCCCCCGAGCCGCCCGAGACGATCGCCGGTACGCTTGCCTATATGGCGCCCGAACAAACCGGGCGGATGAACCGCTCGATCGACGCCCGCAGCGATCTCTACGCCCTCGGCGTCACTCTGTACCAGATGCTCACGGGCGTTCTGCCCTTAACGGCGGCCGATCCCACGGAGTGGGTGCATTGCCATATTGCCAGAAAGCCGGTGCCACCTGTGGAGCGGTTAGAGAGTATCCCAGCGCCAGTCTCGGCGATCATCATGAAACTGCTCGCCAAGACACCCGAGGATCGTTACCAGACTGCCGGTGGTGTCGAGCGCGATCTGCGATGCTGTCTGGCGGAATGGGAAGCGCGCCGCCGCATCGATGACTTCCCGCTCGGCCTGCAGGACACGCCGAACCAGCTGCTGATCCCCGAAAAGCTGTACGGACGAGATCGTGAGATCGCGACGTTGCTTTCCTGCTTCGATCGCATCATCAAGACCGGTGTGCCGGAGTTGGTGCTGGTCTCAGGATATTCCGGCATCGGCAAGTCCTCAGTCGTCGACGAACTACACAAGGCGCTCGTGCCGCAGCGCAGCCTGTTCGCGTCTGGCAAATTCGACCAGTACAAGCGCGATATCCCTTACGCGACACTGGTGCAGGCTTTTCAAAGTCTCGTCCGGTCTCTCCTCAGCAAGAGCGAATCCGAGTTGGCAAGCTGGCGCCACGCGCTTCTAGAGGCGCTGGGATCGAACGGGCGGCTCATGATCGACCTCATACCTGAACTCAAGCTAATCATCGGGGACCAGCCACCGGTTCCTACGTTGCCGCCACAGCAGGCACAAAGCCGTTTTCAACTCGTATTTCGGCGCTTCATTGGCGCATTTGCCCGCTCGAGCCAGCCACTGGCGCTCTTCCTCGACGACCTGCAGTGGGTCGATGCGGCGACGCTTGATCTGCTAGAGGACCTGTTGCGGCCAGATTTGGAGCACCTCATGCTGATCGGTGCCTATCGCGACAACGAAGTTGCTGCGGCCCATCCGCTAACGAGAAAGCTCGATGCCATCAAGACTGCCGGCGGAAAGGTCGCAGAGATCAAGCTGTCGCCGCTCACCCAAGAGCACCTTGGGCAGTTGGTTGCGGACGCACTTCGCTGCGAGTTAGAGCGCGCAGAGCCGCTTGCGAAGCTGGTACAACTGAAGACCGGCGGAAATCCGTTTTTCGCCGTTCAGTTCCTGTCTTCGCTCGTCGAGGAAGGATTACTCAAATTCGATCATGATGGCGCGCGCTGGTCCTGGGATATCGACCGCATTGAAGCCAAGGGCTACACCGATAACGTCGCTGATCTTATGATCGGGAAGCTAACCCGCCTGCCGACCGAGGCTCAGAATGCATTGCAGCAGATGGCTTGTCTTGGAAACATTGCCGAGAGCACAGTACTTTCGATGGTACTCGGGATTTCGGAGGAGCAGCTCGATACGACTCTGTGGCCGGCCCGCGATCAGGAGTTGGTCGAGCGTGTGGCAGCCGCTTACCGATTCGTCCACGATCGCGTTCAGGAGGCCGCCTATGGGTTGATCGCGGAGCAACTGCGCGGCGAGGCGCACCTTCGAATAGGGAGACTGCTCGCGGCGCGGACATCTCCGGAGAAGCGTGACGAGGCGACCTTTGAAATCGTTAATCAGCTCAACCGAGGTCTTGGTTTGATCACATCGGTCGATGAACGCGAGCAGGCCGCGGAATTGAACTTGGCAGCAGGCCGGCGCGCCAAAGCATCGGCTGCCTACGTTTCGGCGCTCAGTTACTTTATCGCCGGTCGAGGCCTGTTGGCAGAGGGGTGCTGGGAGCACCGGTGGGAGCTCATCTTCGCACTCGACCTGCATCGTGCCGAATGCGAGCTCTTGACTGGCGCGCTCTCGGACGCAGAAAACCACTTGGCTGCATTATCTGCTCGCGTCACGGATATGGCTGATCGAGCGGGTGTGGCGCGCCTCGGAATCGACCTTTACCTCACGCTCAATCAGCCCAGCCGCTCGGTCGCCGTCGGTCTCGAGTACCTATGGTACCTCGGCATCAACTGGTCGCCGCATCCGACGGATGAGGAGGCGCGCCAAGCGTATCAGTGTGTCTGGTCGGAGCTCGGCCGGCGCGCGACCGAGGAGCTGATCGCCCTTCCCTTGATGACCGACCCGGCGTCCCTCGCCGAGCTAGATGTCCTGAACCGGCTCTCTTCGCCGGCACAATACACTGACCTCAACCTCTACACGCTCGTCGTCTGCCAAATGCTGCGTCTTACCTTGGATCGTGGCAACAGCGACGCGTCTGCCGTCGCCTATGGCCGGCTTGGAATGATCGCCGGGCTGCGGTTCGGCGAGTACGAGGGCGCGTACCGCGTCGGGCAACTCGCTTGTGAGCTCGTCGAGCAGCGTGGACTATGGCGTTTCCAGGCGGGTGTGTACCTGAATTTCGGAAATATGGTCATGCCTTGGACAAGGCATATCAGAACATGCTGCGAACTCATTGGCCGCGCATTTGATGCGGCGCAGAAAACCGGCGACCTCGTGTATGCGGGGATCTGCTCCGGGCTGAGGGTCCTGAATCTTCTTGCGGTCGGTGATGCGCTTGCCGACATCGAACGTGAAGCTGAGAGGGTACACTTAGGCCACATACAGCTTGGCACAAACCTCGAAATCATCGGTGTGGCACTCGCTATCGTGCGAATGCTGCGCGGCGCAACAGCAAGGTTCGGCTCCTTAGATGACGGGCAGTTTGATGAGCAGCGAATCGAACGCGATTTCGCGAACACTTCGGACGTGACGGCCGGCCAATGCTTGTATTGGATTTGCAAGTTGCAGGCCCGTTTTTTGGCTGGTGACTATGCGACGGCGGTTGATGCTGCATCGAGGGCGCTGCCGCTTCTGAGCATGTCCCTCACGATCATGGAGGCGGCCGACTATCACTTCTACGGCGCCTTGTCGTACGCGGCGTTTAGCGATTCGATGCCCGCCGGCCAGCGGACGCCGACTCTGGAGGCCTTGGCCCCTCATTACCGTCAGCTCGCCAGCTGGGCCGCGGCCTGTCCGGAAAACTTCGAAGACCGCGCAGCGTTGGTTAGTGCGGAGATTGCCCGGATTGATGGCCGCGCGTTCGATGCCATGAACCTTTACGAGCAAGCCATCCGTTCGGCACAGGCAAACGGCTTTGTCCACAACGAGGCGCTCGCCAAAGAGCTGGCGGCGCGCTTTTACACCGCGTGCGGCTTCGATCAAATCGCGCACCTATATCTGCGGAACGCCCGGGACTGCTATCTGCGCTGGGGTGCGGATGGCAAGGTGCGCCAACTCGATGCGATGTATCCGCTCCTTAGAATGGAAGAGCCCACACCTGTTCCGACTAGCACAATCGCAGCGTCTGTCGAGCAACTCGACCTCGCAACGGTGATCAAGGTTTCGCAGACCATATCAAGCGAGATCGTGCTGGAGAAGCTGCTCGAAATGCTTATGCGTACGGCGCTTGAACAGGCCGGCGCCGAACGAGGCTTGTTGATTCTTTCACGCGGAGCCGAGCAGCGGATCGCCGCCGAAGCCACGACCGATGGCGATTTGGTGACCGTGCATCCGCGCGACGAGGGCGTGGCTGCGACAGTGCTGCCGGAGTCGGTGCTCCACTATGTCCTGCGCACTCGGGAAAGCGTTATTCTCAACGATGCGTCATCTCACAATCTATTTTCTGCCGATCCCTACATCGTTGAGAATTATCTCCGTTCTATTCTCTGTTTTCCGTTAATCAACCAGGGAAGGCTTGCAGGCATTCTCTACCTGGAGAACAATCTGACACCCGGAGCCTTTACGCCCGATCGCGTCGCTTTGCTAACGGTGCTTGCGTCGCAGGCGGCGATCTCGCTCGAAAACTCGCGGCTTTATGACGATCTCGCGGATCGGGAAAGGAAGATTCGGCGTTTGGTCGACGCTAACATCATCGGGATCTTCATCGCCGACCGCCGAGGCTGGATTATTGAAGCCAATGACGCGTTTCTGCGTCTCGTAGGATATCGCCGTGAAGACTTGGTTTCGGGCCGCATGCGCTGGACCGAGCTGTCCCCGCCCGAATGGCGAGAGCGCGACGTACTCACCCAGGCTGAACTAAACTCAACCGGCATCGTTCAGCCGTTTGAGAAGGAGTATTTTCGGAAAGACGGCAGCCGCGTTCCGGTGCTTGTGGGCGCCGCGGTGTTCGAGGAAAGAGGCGACCGCCTTGCGTTCGTGCTCGATTTGACCGAACGCAAACGGGCCGAGGAGACGCTGCGGGCGAGCGAAGCGAAGTTTCGAGCAGCCATCGACGGGATAGCCGGACTCGTTGCAATCATGGCTCCGAGCGGCGAGCTCGACTCTGTCAATAGCCCACTCACCGAGTATTTCGGCCGGACTGTTGAAGAGCTGAAGAACTGGGGGACAAGCGATGCTGTACATCCTGAAGACCTCCCCCGTGTCCTTGAAGCTTATGCGAGGTCACTCGCCGCTGGTACTCCCTTCCATCACGAACTACGCCTGAGGCGCTTTGACGGTGAATATCGATGGTTTGAAAATCGCGGCGCTCCAATTCGCGACGAGTCCGGGCGTATCACACGTTGGTATTGTCTGCTAACTGACATCGACGATCGCACACAAGCGTTGGCGCGGTTGCAGCAGATGCAATCGGATTTCGCTCACATGAACCGCGTGAGCGTGATGGGAGAATTGGCCGCCTCACTTTCACATGAAATCACGCAGCCGATTGCCAGCGCGCGCAATAACGCGCGGGCGGCTCAGAATTTCCTGAAGATGCAGCCGCCGGACCTGGGCGAGGTCAGAGAAGCGCTTTCCTGTGTCGTCGGAGATGCAGACCGGGCCGGAGAAATCATCGATGGCATCCGAGAGCAAATTAAGAAGGCGCCGCCGCGAAAAGAGTGTTTTGATCTCAACGTGGCAATCCACGAAGTGATCGTGTTGGTTCGAAGCGTAACGCTCAGAAATGGTGTTTCGGTCAAGACCCGGCTTGCAGAGCGACTACTTCCGGTTCTGGGGGATCGCGTTCAGCTGCAACAGGTCTTGGTGAATCTAATTCTCAATGCGGCTGAAGCAATGGGTTCGATGGAGGAGGGGCCGAGAGAGCTGTTGATCAGCACAAAGGAGAACCAAGCAGGCGTCCTCGTGGCCGTGCACGATTCCGGGCCGGGCATTGATCCGGCGCATCTCGATCGAGTCTTCGACGCCTTCTACACCACGAAGTTCGGTGGAACAGGCATGGGGCTGTCGATATGCCGCTCTATCATCCACGCTCATGGCGGCAAGCTGTGGGCGGAGGCGAACGAACCCCGCGGAGCCTTGTTCCAGTTCACCTTGCCGGGAGCAGAACGGCAGCTTACGCCCCCTCCTCAGGCGAGCCTGCCGACCTGAGAGCAGCGCAAACACATCGTGTAAGATGGTCCTCATTCACCGGCTTACGCAGGTAACACAAGACCCCATCTTTCAGGGCGCGAGCCCGGTCAGCATCATTGGGAAACGCCGTCACGAGGATTGTCGGTATCGCATTGCCCGTGGCCATAAGGCGCCGGTATAGTTCGAGCCCGGTCATGGCAGGCATATGGATGTCAGCGATCAGGCATGCTGTTTCGGCAAGCCGCGGCGAGCCGAGAAAATCGGCTGCAGACGAGAAGATTTCGACCGTATAGCCCAGCGATCTCATGAGCCTGTACATCGACTCACGAAAGAGCTGATCATCTTCAACGACCGAAACCAGTACCTTTTTCATCATACCGCCCATGGCCGTTCGCTGGACGCGTCTACGGGCAGACAACTATCCAATCGTAGTGGCGCTCCGCGCCGAATTGGTTGGCAGCTCAGAGAATGCCACCGGCGTGCCGCCTGTGCCCCGTAAACTTTGGTTTATCTGGACGATGATTGCGGAGCCAATCCGGCATGGCTTGTGATCGAAGCGGCCGCCGGACGAAAGCAGTCGCGGGATCGCAACGGGCGAACGTTAGGACGCGTCCGAGCGTCCTAAGCCTTCGTATCATCGTCCTGCCCCCTTTGGATGCCTGGGCTTAACCCGCGCTCAATTGAGCCGTTGGTGACATTCCTCTTAGTCTTAGTGCATCCGAAATGCGCACAGGCCAAAAGGAGAAAACAATGCCTTACCGCCTAGAAAGTCACGGTTCTGACAAGGCCATGCGATGCGCAGTGTGTGAGGGCAAGTTTGGTCTCGTCCGGCACTATTCGTGGCGAACGCCGCTTTGTTCGAGGAAGTGCGTCGATCGCTTCAAGGAGCGCCGCCAAAGTGACCGCACTTGGATGGGCTGGTTCCAAATCGTTTTTGACCAGCCGCCCGAAAACCGCGCGAGGACGTCATGACGAGTCACCACACCGAAGCAAGTGAATGTTTGAAGAGTGCTCAGACTTTGCTTCGCGGATGCCGAAACCATGACGGACCAAGCGATTGCGGCTCTGCTTAAGGCTCTTGCCGACGACTACGAGCGGCGAGCCGAGAAGGCGTCGCTCAATGCCAAGCATTGACCGGTCCGCTGCTAGCGCTGCACGAGTAGCATACGTGAGCTGATGGACAGGTTCCCTCAGCGCCATCGGGCCGACCAGAGATCGAACTTTAGCCCAGAGTCGGCCCGAGCGTCGGAGGGGGCGACCTGTGTCCGCGCGTAAGCTTTGGTGTACTCGGCGCGCATCCTTCAGAAAAAGGGGCTGTTCAGGTTCCGGGATTGGGATTAGAAATGCGCGGTGTTGCCAGACCTGCAAACCAAGATGCAGGCTGATTTTCGCGATCTCTTCCGAGTGGCAGCGATGTCTGACGCAACCTCAACCGTGTTGGTCATCGACGACGATCCGAATCTCCGCGCGTCGGTCGGGCGCCTGCTGCGATCACTCGGCATTAACGTTCAGCTATTTGCCTCCATTTCCGACTTCCTCAGATCCGATCCACCAGATTCCCCTACCTGCCTGGTGCTCGATATCAGATTGCCCGACCAAAGCGGCCTCGATTTCCAGCGCGAGCTAGCTGCGGCAAACAGGGAGATCCCGATCATCTTCGTCACGGGCCACGGCGACATACCCATGTCTGTACAGGCAATGAAGCGTGGTGCGATCGAGTTCCTGACCAAGCCGTACCGCGACCAGGATCTTCTGGATGCCATTCAGCTAGGCTTGGCCCGCGATCGTGCGCGGCGGGAGAGTGACAAGGACTTGGTCTCGCTTAAGAAGCGTTTCGCCTCCCTGAGCCCGCGGGAGCGCGAGATCGTAATTCAAGTGGCGCGCGGCCGCTTGAGCAAACAGATTGCCCACGATATCGGCATCGCCGAAGCCACGGTGAAGGTGCATCGCAGCAGGGCGATGCAGAAGATGCAGGCCGGTTCGCTTCCAGAACTCGGCCGGATGGCTGACAAGCTCAAGCTGGTGTCTGACACGCCGCAACGCTCTTAAGGTATGGGTTTTGAGCGAGTTTATTCGCGTGGCCGGATGAGTTAAGCAGTTGCGCAATCTCCAAGGCAAATGACGAGAAGAGGCCCGCGGGCACTACGCCGCCGCGCGGGCCCGGTTCCGCTGCGATTCTCCGCACTGAGTTCCAGAGCAAACTAAGACTGGGCTGCTGTGCACCTGGAGGTCAGCATCGATTGAATCGTTATCATGGAAGGACCATCGACCTTTCGTACGTCGGTATGGCGCGAATGTACGGAGGGAGATTGCATTACCGAATCCGAATACAGCCAAGCATACGCCGACCTCAAGTTGTTCTCCTGGATGACCATCGTGATTTCCACCTGGCGCTGCCATCGCGAAATGATCAAGTCTACGGTATTCCCTGACTTGGTCCCGCCATAGCACTTACAATCTGCCACCCAATTGAAGCCGTCTTCCGGCTTGTAAATCTAGGTTTAGGCAACGCAACCAAATCGGTCATTGCGCGCCACCTGTGTGGAATAGCGCGCAGCACTCCAAATCGTCAGATTACGGGTTACTAGCATCTTTGCGGGGACTAGCCCCCGTCAAAGTAGGCGAGGTCAGTATGCGATCGACGGCAGCTTTCGGACGCTTGGAGCAATTTTATCAAGACCCGGAGCTTGACGTCGGACGCGTTATCCAGCGTCCGGCTGCGGCCAGGCCACTTTTCGAGAAACGAACCGAACCAACCGGCGTAACGTCAACGGAAGTTTCGTTCGGATCGTTTCGCCTGCTTCGAACACAGTTCCTTTTGTTGGAAGGCGACAAGCCCGTGCCTCTCGGAAGTCGCGCCCTGGAAATCCTGATTGCTTTGCTTGAACGCCACGGCGAGTTGGTCAGCAAGCAGGATTTGATGGCTCGCGTTTGGCCCAATGTTTTCGTTGGGCCCGCCAATCTTACGGTTCATATATCAGCGCTGCGTCGCGCGTTGCGTGACGGTCAGGATGGGAATCGCTTCATCGTCAATATCCCCGGACGTGGCTACCGTTTCGTGGCCTCAGTCGCGATATCGGCTCACGAGAACTGAGCGCAACAGTTTACTAGCTAGAAACTGCAGGCGACCGGGTCCGCTGTCGATTGGGTGGCCTTCAAATCGTTAAGAGGGCGCCGGCGGCGGCCCTCTGCCGGCCGCCGAAACCCTCACACGTCTCTTCTAAGCCAAGGTTTATGTGGCGCAACCACAGCCGTACTCCGAACAACCCACGTACAATAGAAAATAGACCGGCTGAATGTAAGTCTCCTCGCAACGACTTGCGTTCTGGAGGCCGCTCATGAGGATCATAGCTGTTCTCATCGCTTCTGCTCTGATCAATGCATCTACAATTCCTGGGTTTGCGGCGGAGTCCACGTTAGACAAGGATGTTGATGCCGCTCGCGCGGTCTCGGCGACTGTCCAAAGCAAATCGGATAACGCGGCCGACAACGGGGAGACTTGTCGGGCCTACGCCGCCTCATTTTATAAGTCCGAGATGCTGCGGCAAGCCGCTGTCGGCCGCATCGACGGCGCGCGGATGTTTATTGCGCTCGATTCCGTGATCAACGCTTTCAGAGACCTGCTGGCGACGAAATGTGGCAGCTGACCCTCACCATTCTTTGACGGTCACGAGGCACGAGGTCCGCAGATGATCATGTTCCCGTTTATGACCACTTGCATGTGGTTTGAGGCCGCCATGACGGTTCAGTCAATCTCCAACAATGCGCTCCGCAAGCTGGTCGAGGGGTCGACCGTATTCACCTGCGACGAATGCGTCGAACTGTGCATGGACATCATCCGTGAGGAGAACAAGTCCTCGCTGGTGAAGTCGCGCGACGGCATCCCGACTCCGAAGGAAATCTGCAAGGTGCTGGACGACTACGTGATCGGCCAGAGCCACGCAAAGAAGGTTCTGTCGGTCGCGGTCCACAACCACTACAAGCGCCTCAACCACCAGACCAAGCACAACGACGTTGAGCTCGCGAAGTCGAACATCCTGCTGATCGGTCCGACCGGCTCGGGCAAGACGCTGCTCGCGCAGACGCTCGCCCG
>NZ_JAFCJM010000025.1 GCF_018130955.1 Bradyrhizobium liaoningense | reverse complement strand
ACCGAACCGCCGTATACGGACCCGTACGTACGGTGGTGTGGGAGGGGCGGAGCTGAGAGGCTCCCCCCTATCCCGATCGATGACGAGCGAACGGCGCGTGCTCACATCTGAGGACAGGCCAGCCCCAGAAAGCCGGAGCGTCGTGCGATCGCGGCCTCAAGACCATTTGGCAAGAAACTCACCGCCTCGTCCAACTTGTCGTCGCACACGCTGCAGCGGCAAAACCGCCTGACTCCGGCGAGCAGTTCCTCCCGCGACACGCCCTCATAGGCTCGTCGCGTCGTTTCAAGCGCCGCCTCGACCTCAAGCGGAGATAGCAGCAGGTTTCCCATCTGCCCCGGCAACGCTTGCGCGTGCTCGGAGCCCAGCGCATGCCAGACGATGCTGACGGTCGGATGACGACCTGTGATTGTCATCCGGAAGACATGTTGTTCATCGACGAGGTCCGAAAGCGCGCCCTCCATCGCCACCAGCTTTCTTGCGAGCTTGACGAACCCCGGACGATCGAATGCGCGGAAAAATGGCGTGGACCCGGGAGGCCAACTCGTCGCTTGCGGTGAGCCATGCGTCTTCCTCATATTCGCGCGGGTGCGCCCGCCAATCGTCGATGGCCTGCCATGCCTCCGCGGACAACGGGCTTTCCGCCGCGGCCGCAGCAAAATGTGGCTGAATGCGCGCATGCTCGCGCTCATCGACGAACAAACCGATCCACCAATAGTCGAAGGCCACGCGTCACCCCCTGCAGCACGTTTCAGGCTGCGCTGGATGGCCGACGGGTTACCAAGCGCCAGCCGTCTTCGGGACCGCGTGTTGGTCGCGGCACGCGAGCAACCGGTTCGCCTCACCAGTCGTCAGAGCAGGACAGAACCGCCGTGTGCACTATGTGCCGGCCTCCGGTACCGGCTTTGGCCGCGGCTTCCGTGGGGCGGGGGGCGGAGGAGGAGGGGCCTTCGGCTGCATGGTCACGATGACGGGATTCGGCTTGTGGTCGGTCGCGGCGCCCGTCACGGCGTCGACCCCCATGCCCACGAGACCGCCCGCGATGATATTGCCGGCGAAGCCGGCGGCGCCGGTCGCCGGGACTTCCTTCGTGAGCTGCACCGTCTGCGATTCAAAACCTTCCTTCTGGAGGGTGATGGAAATGTCGGCGTTGCGCTTGGCGACCACGGAGCACGGCGTCATGCAGGTGGTCGGCACCTCGAGACCGCTAACCACGGCTTCAACGCCTGATGGTGTCGATGAAATGCTGATGTTTTCCGTCGTGCCGCGTGTAACGGACGCGCAGCCGCCCAGCATGGCGCCAAGCGCCAAAATTCCCACAATACGCATGAAACAAAATCCCCAGCCCGAGATGCAATCAAGTGCAACCGGAGCGCGAAGGCAAGGGGCGCTACGACGAATAGTTAAGCCACGCCAAGGTTGTGCGCTGGCTTACTCGCCCTTCATGCGCTGGCCGTCGTGGATGCGGACATGTTCGGCGCCGCGCGCGCCGGAGGGGGAGAGCCTCAGCATGCTCAACATGGCTCCGCACAGCGCAAAACCGACGGCGGCCAGAAGCGCGATCCGCGAGCCCTCGATGGCGTAGCGGCCAAGGAAGAGCGCGACCAGCGCCGCGCCTGTGGTCTGACCCAGCAGCCGCGCCGTGCCTAACATCCCGCTGGCGCCGCCGGAGCGCTCGCGCGGGGCGGCCGCGATCATGGTGCGGTTGTTCGGGGTCTGGAACAGGCCGAACCCGAGACCGGCAAGCGCCATTCGCCAGATCACATCGGTATGTGCCGGGCTGGCAGGCAGCAATGCGAGCGAGGCGAGCCCGGTCGCGAACAGCAGAAGGCCGATGCCGCCCAAGAGCCCGGCCGGATAGTGCTCGACCAGCCGTCCGGCCAGCGGCGCGGCAAAGGCCACCGCGATCGGCCAGGGCGTGATCAACAGTCCCATCTCGACTGCCGAATAGCCAAAGCGGTGTTGCAGGAAGAAGGGGATCGCGACGAAGGCCAGCATCTGCGCGCAGAACGAGGCGATCGAGGTCGCGATCGACAGGCCGAAGATCGGGATGCGCAACAGATCGATCGGCAGCAGCGGCACGGCGACGTGCGTCTCGCGATAGATCAGGAGCGCGCCGGCGGCTGCTGCGACGCCGAATTCGATCAGGCAGATGAGCAGCGGCTCGCCATGGCCGACACTGTCGATCGCGAAAATGCCGACGCCGAAGGTAAGGGCGCTGAGCGCTGCGCTCTGCCAGTCGAAAGGGTGCGATGCGAGATGCGTGTGCGGCAGGCAGTTCCAGCCGAGAACCAAAGCGACGAGTCCGAGCGGGATGTTGATCGCGAACAGATAGGGCCAGTTCGCAACCGAAAGGATGGCCGAGGCGAGCGTCGGTCCGATCGCGGCCGACACCGCGACGACCAGCGCATTGCGGCCGATGCCGCGTCCGAGCAAGGCGTGCGGATAGGTGAACCGCACCAGCGCGGTGTTGACGCTCATGATGCCGGCGGCGCCAAAACCCTGGATGATGCGCGCGAGCGTCAGTTCCAGCAGCGTGTGCGACAGCGCGCAAAAGGCCGAGGCGAGGGTGAACAGCAGCAGCCCTGCGAGATAGACGCGGCGATAGCCGACGATCTCACCCATCGAGGCCAGCGGCAGCAGCGAGATGGTGATGGCAAGCTGGTAGCCGTTGACGATCCAGATCGAGAAGGCGGGGCTGGCGTTCAGATCGGCCGCAATGGTCGGCAGCGCCACATTGGCAATGGCGCCGTCGACGACCGACATGGTGATGCCGAGCGCGATGGTGAGAATGGCCCATTGTCGCTGCGGCAGCGGCAGGCCGTCGGCATGCTCGATGATATTCGTCGACATCGTGAACGGCGTCGGCTCGCGGATCGCCTGCGATGAGATCGCAACTTGACAGAGTCGCGATGGTTCCGGAACTGCGCCGCTACCAGCGCGCCGTTAACTTGCCGAACAGGTAGAGCGCGATCAGCCCGGCCGTCACCGCGGTCGAATAGATCAGGATATTGCGGTCCCAATCGATCCGCTTGCGCCCGGCCTTGCTGAAGGTGAGCGCCGCGAACAGGGCCTTCATGGCAAATCGGCGCATATGGCGTCCTCGAAAGCCGGAGGATGCCATCGTCGGCCCCGGCGGGCTTGATGCACGTCAACGACGCGGAAGCCGCACGACCGCGGCGTGACGCATTGCCAGCAGGATATGAGTCCGCGTGACGAATCCCCAAAGATCTTGCTTGACTGATACATTCCTCGTTGGCTATACGTTAATCAATAACTTACTGGTTATGGATTTGGAATGCCGAGCGCCCACGACGTGATTTTCAGGACGCTGGCCGATCCGACGCGGCGGGCCATCTTCGAACGTCTCTGTCGCGACGGCGAGCAGACGGTCGGAGCGCTCACGGCGCGCGCCGGGATCTCGCAGCCGGCCGTCTCAAAACATCTCGGGGTGTTGAAACAGGCGGGCCTCGTGCGCGACCGCCATGAGGGCCGCCAGACCCACTACAGCGCGCAACTCGGGGCGCTCGGCCCGCTGATCGACTGGACCCGCCAGATGGCCGGGTTCTGGGAGCGGCGGTTCGACGACCTCGAAGACCTGCTCAAGAGGATGGATCAATGAACAAGCCTGAAACGCGCTCCGTCATCGTCGAGCGTGAGATCCCGCATCCGCCGGAAAAGCTCTGGCGCGCGCTCACGCAGCCGCATCTGATCGAGGAGTGGCTGATGAAGAACGACTTCAAGCCCGAGGTGGGGCACCGCTTCAATCTGCGCGGCGAATGGGGCGGCGTGCTCGATTGCGAGGTGCTGACCATCGAGCCGCACAAGACGCTGTCCTACACCTGGAATTTCGCGCATGCGGACGCGGCCTTCGACTTGCGGAGCGTCGTGACCTTCACGCTGACCCCGACGGGCCGGGGAACGCATCTGCGCATGGAGCAGGTCGGCTTCCGTCCCGACCAGAAGCAGGCCTTTGGCGGCGCGCATGCCGGCTGGAAGCAGTTCTTCGACAAGCTCGATCAGGTTTTGGCGCGGGCAGAGTGACGCCTGCGGCGTCGTTGATCGTTTCGTCTCAAGGGAGGGGTTCTTGAACAACTGGATTCGTCAGATTCACCGCTGGCTGTCGATCGCCTTCACGCTGGCCGTCCTCGGCAATGTGATCGCCATGGTCAGGCAGGAGCAGGCCATCTGGATCGGCCTGCTGGCGCTGTTCCCGCTGATCCTGCTGCTGTTGAGCGGTCTGTACTTGTTCATGCTGCCTTATGCCGTCAAATGGCGCAGCCAGTGACAGGAAAGACGCGCAAGACGTCTGCGAGGGCTGCAAAGCCGGCTCTCCTCGCAGGCGGCAATCCCCAGATTGCGAAAGCCGAGGGCGACGCCCCCGTTCAGGCCTATATCGCAGCCATGCCGGGCTGGAAGCGCGACATTGGCCGCCGGCTCGACGAGCTCATCGTGCGCACCGTCCCCGGCGTGCGCAAGGCCGTGAAATGGAATTCGCCTTTCTATGGCATCGCTGACGAGGGGTGGTTCCTCAGCTTTCACTGCTTCACGAAGTACGTCAAAGTGGCGTTCTTCCGCCGCACGTCGCTGCGTCCTGTTCCGCCCGGCGAGTCCAGGAGCAAGGACACCCGCTACCTCGACGTCCACGAGAATGACCAGTTTGACGAAGCTCAGCTCGTCGCCTGGGTAACGCAAGCCAGCCGATTGCCTGGCGAACGCATGTGAGGCAACCAACAAGATGAAGAAAGCGATGGCAACCGCGAAGAAAAGCCTTGCGAAGGATGCAAAGGGAGGAGCGTCTCCTTCCGAGCACATCGATGCGCGGATCAAGGAGCTCGGCGACTGGCGCGGCGAGATGCTGGCGCGCGTCCGCGGCATCATCAAGCAGGCCGATCCTGAAATCGTCGAGGAGTGGAAGTGGCGCGGCGTTCCCGTCTGGGAGCATGACGGCATCATCTGCACCGGCGAGACCTACAAGGCGGTGGTGAAGATGACATTTGCAAAGGGTGCTTCGCTTGACGACCCTTCGGGCCTGTTCAATTCGAGTCTCGAAGGCAACACACGGCGTGCCATCGACATCCACGAGGGCGACAAGATCAATGAAAAGGCCCTGAAGGCGCTCATCAAGGGCGCCGTGGCGCTGAATACCGCGAAGCAATCGGCCAAGAAAAAGAAGAGCTAATGCGGCAACTGGCTCTGCCGGAAGTCGCGCGGCGACAGGCCGAAATGCTCGCGGAAGACGCGGCCGAAATGCGAGAGGTCGTTGAAGCCCCAGGCAAAGGCGATCTCGCCGACATGGCGGTGCGCGAGCACGGGTGAGGCAAGGTCGCGCTTGCATTGCGCAAGGCGCTCGGCAAGGACGTAGCGTTGAAACGAAGTCTGCTCGTCGGCGAGGAGGTCGTTGACATAGCGCGCGGAGATGCCGAGCGCGGCCGCGGTATCCGACAGCGAGAGATCCGGATCGGAGAGGCGCGCGCGGATATGCGCCTTGAGCCGGTAGAGCAGGGCGGAGCGATGGGTCGATGACGGCAGCGCCGTCTTGCCGAGACGTTCGCTCAGCGCCATCGCGACGAGGTCGACCGCCTGCTCGGACAGCGCGACGGCGTGGCTCGCCTCGATCTGGTCCGCGCTCTGGCAGACGCGGTAGACGAAGTCATAGGCAAGCCTCTGCAGCGGCGAGTCCGGGCCGAAGGTGATGGCGGTCAAGGCCTCGGTGCCGCCGAGCCGCCGCTGCAGCATGTCGCGCGGCACCTTGAAGATCGTCTGGGTGAAGGCGTCGTCGAACTTCAGCTCATACGGGCGCGTGGTGTCGTAGAGCGCGAATTCGCCGGGATGGATCACGGTCTCGCGGCCGTCCTGCACGACGCCGCCGATTCCGCGATTGCCGAGCGCGACGAGCACATAGTCCTGATCGGAGCGCGCGATGCGCGACGGCGTGCGGTAGACATGCTGGCGGTCGGAGCTGACATCGGAGCAGACCGCGCGGCCGAGCGAGGCCTGCGTCACGGTGCCGTGAAAGGCGCTGCCGAGGTCCGATTTGCAGTCGAGCCCGACGAACACGTCGCAGACGATGTCCTGCCAGAGCGACAGGCGGCGGTAGCCGGGGCTGCCGTCCGTGGTGAACTGGATGGGCATGCGTGAGCCTCCCTGTCACATCCCGCGCATTGTGCTGGCACTCGACCTGCCGGGCGGCGAGGCAATTTCCGTACCGCCCTGTCCATCGCTCCCGGTCGACTTTTCGTTCCGCCGCGGTCGAGCGCCGGCCTCCCGCTTGGCGCAATAGACTGCATCGGACGTGGTCAGATTTCAATGGAGGCGGGAATGGGCATCGAACATCCAAAATACAAGGTCGCGGTGGTGCAGGCGGCACCGGCCTGGCTCGATCTCGACGCGTCGGTCGACAAGTCGATCGGGCTGATCGAGGAGGCCGCCCAAAAAGGCGCCAGGCTGATCGCCTTCCCGGAAGCGTTCATCCCCGGCTACCCCTGGCACATCTGGATGGACTCGCCGGCTTGGGCGATCGGCCGCGGCTTTGTGCAGCGCTACTTTGACAATTCGCTCGCCTATGACAGCCCGCAGGCTGAGAGGTTGCGCGCTGCCGTGCGCAAGGCAAAGCTCACCGCCGTGATCGGGCTGTCGGAGCGTGACGGCGGCAGTCTTTATCTGGCGCAATGGTTGATCGGGCCCGATGGCGAGACCATCGCAAAGCGTCGCAAGTTGCGGCCGACCCACGCCGAGCGCACCGTCTATGGCGAGGGCGACGGCAGCGACCTCGCGGTCCATAATCGTCCGGACATCGGTCGCCTCGGCGCGCTCTGCTGCTGGGAGCATCTCCAGCCGCTGTCGAAATACGCGATGTACGCGCAGAACGAGCAGGTGCACGTCGCGGCCTGGCCGAGCTTTTCGCTCTACGACCCCTTTGCGGTGGCGCTCGGGGCCGAGGTGAACAACGCGGCCTCGCGCGTCTATGCGGTCGAGGGCTCCTGCTTCGTGCTGGCGCCGTGCGCGACCGTCTCGCAGGCCATGATCGACGAGCTCTGCGACCGGCCGGACAAGCACGCGCTGTTGCATGTCGGCGGCGGTTTTGCCGCGATCTACGGTCCTGACGGCAGCCAGATCGGCGACAAACTCGCGCCCGACCAGGAAGGACTGTTGATCGCTGAGATCGATCTCGGCGCCATCGGTGTCGCCAAGAACGCGGCGGATCCGGCCGGGCATTATTCGCGCCCCGACGTTACGCGGCTGCTGCTCAACAAGAAGCCCTATAAGCGCGTCGAGCAGTTTTCGCCGCCGGCCGAGGCGGTCGAGCCTACGGATATCGCAGCGGCGGCAAGCTGAGCGCGGAGGATATGACCATGGAATCCGCGATCCCTCCGCATCTGGAGACAAAGCGCTCGCGCCACAAACGCGTGCCGGATGACTACCAGCCGCCATATCCGTCCTTCGTGGCGCGCTACAAGCCCACCGTCAGCCGCGTCGTGATGGCTTATTTCGGCGTGCAGTATCGCGGCGCAACGCCGGCTGCTGCGACTGACGCACTGGCGCGGATCGCAAGGCGTTTTGCGGCGGCAGATGGCCCCTCGCATTGGGACCGCGCGAGTTACGTGGACCATGCCGGCTACTCGAATGTCGTCTCCGTCGCCTATTGGGACGACGTCGCGCGCTTCGATGCCTGGTTCGCTCTTGCGCGTGAGGATTGGACCGGGACGGCGACCGAGGGCATCGGCACCTTCATCGAGGTGCTGCGCCCCTCGGTCGACAGGCACGAGACGCTGTTCTCATCGCTCGGCCGGCCCGAAGGCGTTGCTGTGATTGCCGACGGCATGAGCGGCGACGTGCAGGAGCACGCCTATTGGGGCGGCATGCGCGACCGCATCCCGCTGTCGCAGACCAATGAGATGGCACCTGCCGGCAAGCCGGAGCTGGTGCGCGATGGCGCGCGGCTGCGGGTCAAGGCCAATGACAATCTCTGCCTGATCCGTTCGGGCCAGGACTGGAGCGATACCGAAGCGTCCGAACGGAAGCTCTATCTCGAGGACGTCGAGCCGGTGCTGCGCGAGGGTATGGACTTTCTGCGCGATGATGGCGTCGCCATCGGCTGCTACGCCAACCGCTACATGCAGGTGCTCGGAAGCGACGGCCGACCTACCGAAAAATCCTACGGCCAGAGCTGGTGGAAGAGCCTGGCCGCGCTGGAGCGCTGGGCGGAATCGCACCCGACCCATGTCAGGATTTTTGGCGCGGCGATGAAGTATCTCTCGACGCTCGGGCCGTCAGCAAAACTGCGGCTCTATCACGAGGTCACTGTGGCAGCATCGGACGAGCAGTTCTTCGAGTATCTCAACTGCCATCCCAAGACGGGGATGCTGACGGCGGTCGAGGCGGTGATCGCCTAGTTTTACGCTGGGAGCGCCGCGCAGCGGTCGAGCAATTCGGGATGCGCGGCGCAGATGTGATGCGCGCCGGCGTCCCGCAGCTCGGCCTCGCTGCCATAGCCATAGAGCACGCCGATCGCCGTCATGCCGTTCCTGCGCGCGCCGACGACGTCGTGGCTGCGGTCGCCGATCATGACGCCAGAGCGCGGGTCGACCTTCGCCTCATCGAGCGCGTAGGCCAGCAGGTCACCCTTGTCGACGCGGGTGCCGTCGAGCTCGGAGCCGAACACGCGCTCGAAATAGCGGCCCAGGCCAAAATGGTCGATGATGCGCTCGGCAAAAACCCGGGGCTTGCTGGTCGCCACGAACATGCGCGGGCTTGTCGCCGCCAGCGCCGACAATGTCTCCTCGATCCCGCCATAGGCCTCGTTCTCGAACAGGCCGACATCGCCAAACCGCTCGCGGTAGAGCAGCAGCGCGCGGTCGGCAAGCTCATCGGTTCCCGTCAGCCTCTTCAGGCTGGCATGCAGGGGCGGGCCGATGCACCAGGTCAATTCGTCCTCGGTCGGGACGGCCTGGCCGAGCGTCTTGAGGGCATACTGGATCGAGCGGGTGATTCCGGGCTTTGGATCGGTCAGCGTGCCGTCGAGATCAAAATAGATTGTATGCATCGGGGTCCGGCTCGCGTTGATTATCCTGGCCGTTGCTAGTTGCCTTGCTGCCCGGTTTCAAGGCCGAATTATGTGATGTTGCGGACCCAATCGCGGATATCCTTGCCAGGAACGCTGCTCGGCTGTGGCCTCGCGACGCTGCTACTGCATGCGCCTGTCAGGGCCGAGGAGCAGCCGATCCGCGGCGCGCGGCCGAGCGTCGAGGAGCTGGCGATGGCGCCGGACAAGCCCGCCGATGCCGCGCGCGAGAGCGACACCCGTGAATCGATCTGCCTGATGATCGAGGCCGCGGCGAAAGCCTCGAACCTGCCGCTCGAATTCTTCGCCCGCGTGATCTGGCAGGAGAGCCGTTTCCAGACCGACGCGGTCGGTCCCGTGACGCGCAATGGCCAGCGCGCGCAGGGCATCGCGCAGTTCATGCCGGGCACCGCGAGCGAGCGCGGTTTGCTCGATCCCTTCAACCCCGTCCAGGCGTTGCCGAAATCGGCCGAGTTTTTGGACGAGCTGCGCAACCAGTTTGGCAATCTCGGTCTTGCCGCCGCTGCCTACAATGCCGGTCCGCGACGGGTGCAGGAGTGGCTCGCCGGCACCGGAGGGATGCCGCAGGAGACGCGGAACTACGTCGTCGCCATCACCGGCTCGACGGTGGAGGATTGGGCCGCGACGGGAAGGGGCGGCAAGGCCACGCCCAGCGCGCCGCCGACGAGCTGTCGTGATCTGATGGCGCTGCTCAAGCGCGCGCCCAATCCCTTCATCGCCGAGCTCGAACAGCATGTGCAGTTGGCCGCGGCAAAGCTCTGGGGCGTGCAGCTCGCCGCCGGCTTCGATCGCAACAAGGCGCTGGCGATGTACTCCCGCGCCATCAAGCGGCTGAGTGACATCATCGGCGACCGCGATCCGAGCCTGCTGAGTTCGGTGATGCGCAGCCGCGGCACGCGCGCCTTCTACCAGGTACGCATCGGCGCCGACACGCGAGGCGAGGCGGACGAGCTGTGCGGTCGCATACGTAAGGCAGGAGGGGCGTGTTTTGTGCTCAAGAACAGGGGCGTGAGCGGGTGAAGGTGCCGTCATTCCGGGGCGCGACGAAGTCGCGAGCCCGGAATCCATTGGCCCGCAGAGTTTGCCGAACGATGGATTCCGGGCTCGCCCAAAGGGGCGCGCCCCGGAATGACGAGCGATTGTTGCAGCACGCATGCCAGCCCCGCCGCACCCTTCCTTGACGTGACGCGCCGTCTCGCCCGTTATGCCGCCACCATTTCTCTCATCCCCGGCAGCCCGTGGCGCTTCCTCCGCTCGATTCCCCGCAATGGCACAGCTCTTCGCGCGCCTTTCTGTGGGGCCTGCGCTCGATCACGCAGACCATCCTCACCATCGTGCTGTTCGTGACCTATCTCGGCATCGGGGCGCTGGCTCATGATACGGGCTTCAGCCTGGCCTGGGCGCTGGCCTCGACCCTGTTCGTGTGGGCGGGACCGGCGCAGATCATCCTCATCACCACGCTCGGCTCCGGTGCGACCATCATCCAGTCCGCGATCGCCGTGACCGTGAGCGCGATCAGGCTGTTCCCGATGGTGGTCTCGGTGCTGCCCTTGATGCGCGCGCCCGAGACCAAGCGGCGACAGCTCTTCTTCGTGGCGCATCTGACCGCGGTGACGCTGTGGGTCGAATGCCACCGCTTCCTGCCGCTGGTGCCGCGCGACCGGCGCATCGCCTTTGTCCATGGGCTCGGCTTTGGCCTGGTCTCGGTCTGCCTCTGCGCCAACACGGTCGGCTATTTCCTCGCGGCCAACCTCACGCAGACGCTCGGTGCCGCGATCCTGATGCTGACGCCGCTGTCGTTCCTGTTCTCGACCGCGCGCAACAGCCGCGAGCTCGCCGACATCGTCGCGCTCGTGCTGGGGCTCTTGCTCTACCCGCTGGCCGCGAAGATGAACTCAGGCCTCGACATCCTCGTCAGCGGCGTCGTCGCCGGCACCATCGCTTACGGCGTGCATTGGTTCCGGGAGGCGCGCACATGAGCAGTTTTATCGGCGACTGGCACGCGCTTGCCGTGCTTTTCGTCGCGGGCGTTATTCCCAACCAGATATGGCGCATGCTAGGTCTCTGGTTTGGCGGCGGTCTGGACGAGGGCTCGGAAGTCCTGGTCTGGGTGAGGGCGGTGGCGACCGCGATCCTTGCCGGCGTCATCGCCCAGATCGTGGTGCACCCGCCCGGCGCGCTGGCAAGCGTGCCGGATGTGTTGCGCTACGGCGCGGTGATTGCCGGCTTCATCGTGTTCACCCTGACGCGCCGCTCGATCTTTGCCGGCGTCGTCACTGGCGAGTTCGTGATGCTGGCCGGCCGGGCGTGGCTGGGCTAGAGTCGGGCTGAACAATAGGGAACAGTGAGAATGGTTCGCGAAAACGAACTCCGCGAAGGCGAGCTTGCGATCGAGCTGCCGAAGGCCGAGGACGCCGGCCTCGTCTTCATCGGCCGCATCCGCACGCCCTGGACCTCGCGGCTGGAGACGCCGCGGCAGGGACGCCATGACGGGCCGGTATGCCGGCTCGAGATTTTTGGGCCCTTCGTGCCGGCGATCAAGGGCGTCGATTTTTACAGCAATCTCGAAGTGCTCTACTGGCTCGACAAGTCGCGCCGCGACATCCTCTTGCAGAGCCCGAAGAACAACGAGAAAACACGCGGCACATTCTCGCTGCGCTCGCCGGTGCGGCCCAATCCGATCGGCACGTCGATCGTCAAGCTGGTCGGCATCGAGGGCAACACCATCCTGGTGCGCGGCCTCGACTGCCTCGACAACACGCCGCTGATCGACATCAAGCCCGACCGCTGCGAGTTCACGCCGCTGGCCGCTCCGCAGCCGGGGGATTTTGAGACGGAGTAGGTGTCTCCATCCGTCATTCCGGGGCGACGCGAAGCGTCGAGCCCGGAATCCATCGGGCTGCAGAGACAGTGGAGAAATGGATTCCGGGCTCGCGCCAAGTGGCGCGCCCCGGAATGACGAGGGGAGAGACCTACCCCTTCAACGCCGCGATCAGCTTCGCCGCGTTTTCCTCGAGCACCTTGTTGTCTTCCTTGCGGCTCGCAGGTGGCAGCATGGCGACACCGTCATGGCGCGGCATCACGTGCATGTGCAGGTGAAACACCACCTGTCCGCCGGCCGGCTCGTTGAACTGCTGCACGGTGATGCCGTCCGCTTCAAATGCCTTCATCGCGGCCGCGGCAACCTTGTGCGCGCCGCGCGCGACGTGCGCGTAGTCGTCCGGCTTGATGTCGAGAATGTTGCGGGCAGGGGCCTTCGGAATGACCAACGTATGCCCTGATACTCGCGGCATGATGTCGAGGAAGGCGAAGACGTGCTCGTCCTCATAGACCTTGTGGCAGGGCAGCTCGCCGCGCAGGATTTTTGCAAAGATGTTGTTGGCGTCGTAGGCGGTCATGGCGCGGCTCCTCGTAGATTTCGTGTACTGTCACCAGCCGGCGCAAGGCGTCAAGGCGCCTCTTCGGTCGCTTTTCGGAATGGCCCCATCTCGGTGAGTTCGCGACCGGCTTCCGCGACATAGGCGCGCTCGCGCTTGAGGTAATCGTCGATCGCGCGGCGCAGGCCGGGATCGGCGATGAAGTGCGCGGAATGCGTGGTTTGCGGCAGGTAGCCGCGCGCGATCTTGTGCTCGCCCTGCGCGCCGGCCTCGACGTTTTTCAGTCCGCGCTTGATCGCAAAATCGATCGCCTGGTAGTAGCAGACCTCGAAGTGCAGGAACGGGTGGTGCTCGACCGCGCCCCAGTTGCGGCCGAACAGCGTGTCGGCGCCGATGAAGTTGATGGCGCCGGCAATCCAGCGGTTGTTGCGGCGGGCCATCACCAGCAGCACGTCCTTGGCCATGGTCTCGCCGATCAGCGAGAAGAATTCGCGCGTGAGATATGGCCTGCCCCATTTGCGCGAGCCGGTCTCCATGTAGAACGCAAAGAAGGCGTCCCAGGCGTCCTCGGTGATGTCGCTGCCGGTGAGCCAGTGGATGGTAATCCCGGCGGCGAGCGCCTCGCGCCGCTCGCGCTTGATCGACTTGCGATGGCGCGAATTCAGCGTCGCCAAAAAATCGTCGAACGTTGCGAAGCCGTGATTGTGCCAGTGGAACTGCTGGTCGGTCCGCTGCAGGAAGCCGTGGCTTGCGAGCAGCTTCCATTCGGCCTCGCGTGCGAAGGTGACATGCACGGACGAGGCCTTGCTGACACCGCAGAGCGCGATCAGCCCGCTCGCCAGCGCATCCGCAATGCGCGGGCGATCGACGCCGTCGCGGATCAGGAGGCGCGGGCCGGTTGCAGGCGTGAAGGGAACCGAGACCTGGAGCTTTGGATAGTAGCGGCCGCCGGCGCGCTCATAGGCGTCGGCCCAGCCGCGGTCGAAGACATATTCGCCCTGCGAATGCGATTTCAGATAGCAGGGCACGACTCCGGCGACGGCGCCGTCAACCTTGGCGACGAGATGCCGGGGCCCCCAGCCGGTGCGCGCCGTGGCCGCGCCGGAGTATTCGACGGCCGACAGAAAGGCATGCGAGACGAAGGGGTTATAGGCGGGTGTTGAAAGTCCGGTGCAATCACCCGGCAGCGCGGATGAAGCGGTCGGATCGGCGATTCCCGACGGATTGGCGCAAGCGTTCCAATCCTCAGCGGACACCTCGCCAATGGAAGGAACGGCCTCGAGCGTGATTTCGGAAGATGCCATCGCGTATCTTGAACAACCCCTGCGTCAAAGATCGTGCATTGCAGCAGCGACTTCAAGGGGTGTGGGAACTCGGGGCTGTGCCGCGGACTCGTCTTGCAATAGGAGCGAGATGCCTTTCAAGAGTCGTCTTGGCGAAAGCCAGGACCCATATGTGGACGGCCCCCGTGGCACAAGAGCTTTTTGGCGAGATCGGGTCGCTTGCATCCATATGTCCGGCCTGTTGAGTGCGATCGGGTAGATCGCTGGCCAAGATGGTTTGCGCGATGCGAGTTCCAAACACCGCTGCGACCTGTTGACGGCCGATGGGTCCCACGGATTGTCTCGCATCGTTGCTCGATCGATCGCTCCATCTGCTCTTGCAGCTCCGGGTCGTCCGGCGAGCGAGCCCGCCGGACGGCCAATCTGTTAGGCGGCGACTGCTGCAGCGGCATTCAATCGTGCCGCGTCATAACTCTCGCCCGTCGCCATCAGCTTCCAGGCGATGCGGGCCACCTTGTTGGCGAGAGCCACGGCCGCAAGCTTCGGCGGCTTGCGCGCGATCAGGGCCAGCAGCCAGCGCGAGTGATGACCACGTCCCCGCCTGGCCTGCTGGATCACCGCTGTGGCCCCGATCACGAGCAGCCGTCTCAGGTCCTCATCGCCCGCCCGGGTGATCTTGCCGAGCCTGGTCTTGCCGGCGGTGGAATGGTCCTTGGGCGTGAGGCCGAGCCAGGCCGCAAAGTGACGGCCGGAGCGGAACGCCCGCGGATCAGGCGTCTTCATCACCATCGCCGTCGCAATGATCGGGCCGACCGACGGGATTTGCGCCAAACGTCGGCCCATGGCATCGCCACGATGCCAAGCCATCAGCTTGGTCTCGATTGCCTCCAGCTCACTCTCGAGTCTGGCGCATTCGCGGCCCAACACGACAAACAGCTCGCGCGCCAGGACGGGAAGCGTCTCGTCCTGCGCAATCTGCGCCAATAACGGCTCGATCTTGTCCAGCCCCTTGGGCAATCAGGCCGAACTCCGCCGCATGGCCGCGGATCGTATTGGTCAACTGAGTGCGCCGGGCGATCAGTCCGTCGCGGATACCCGTCAGCATCAATGCGGCTTGCTGCTCGGCGCTCTTAACCGGCACGAACCGCATGCTCGGCCGGCTCATCGCCTCACATAGCCCTTCCGCATCCCGGCAGTCGTTCTTGTTCCGCATCACGTAGGGCTTCACCAGTTGCGGCGCCATCAGCTTCACCTCGTGACCGAGCTTGCGAAGCTCTCGCGCCCAATATTGCGAAGCCCCGCAAGCCTCCATCCCGATCACGGTCGGCGGCAATTTGGCGAAGAAGCCCGCCACCTGCTTACGCGATAGCTTCTTGCGCAACACCACCTGCTCTGCCGCATCAACCCCATGCAGTACAAAAATATACTTCGACGTATCCATCCCAATGCGGATAATCTGGCTCACGGACGGCTCCTGTGAATGTGTTTTTGACAACCTCATTGGCACACTGATGCCGTAGGGGGCCGTCCACCCCATCACCCCAGGGAGAGGTTTGGCGAAGACTCGTAGTTTTCAATCCTCCCGCGGTACTCACACCGCGCGTCACCGAGCGATCACGCGGTATGGGTCCTGGCTTTCGCCAGGACGACCTCTGGGCTACGGCACGAACCCCTCAAAGATCATCTGATCGGCATATTTCGCCGCCGCGGCGCGCTGCTCGGCCGTGCGCACAGTCCAGGTCAGCAGCGGGCAGCCAAAGACGTTGCGCGCGATCCAGGGGGCGGGCGCCGGGAGCTGGTTGACCGAGAAGGCGACGAAATGCGGCTGGGTCTGAAAACCGTGGCGCAGATACAGCATGCTGTCGCGCTGCCCCTCGGTGAGCTTGGTCCAGTGGCCGTCGTCATAAGTCCGCTGCGCGACGATGCCGCGTGGCCGCGACGGAATCAGCTCGCGCAGTGCCAGCACCTGGTCGGGATCGAAGGACATGCCGACCGCCGGCCCCTGGTAGGAGGCGAGCACCTCGGCCATCCGAGCTACCAGCTTGCGGTCGCCGCCAAAATGGCTCTTCACCTCGATCACCAGCGGCACGCGGCCGGCGACCATGGCGCAGAGGTCGGACAGCGACATCATCCGTTCGGACGTGTCCTTGAAGGTGATGGACCTCAGCTCGGCCGCGGTCTTCTCGATGAGGAGACCGCTGCCGTCGGTGAGGCGGCCGAGTGCATCGTCGTGATGCACCATGGCCTCGCCGTCGGTGGTGAGCTGGATGTCGACCTCGATCGCGAAATTGCCCGCTATCGCAGCCTGTACCGCGCCCGGCATGTTCTCGACCACGCCGCGTGAGATGTCGTGCAGGCCGCGGTGAGCGACCGGCCGCTTCGTCAGCCAATCCGGAGCGCGCAACGCCCGTCCTCCCGCCTCAGGCGACCTCGAACACGCCTTCGACCTCGACCGCGGCATCCGCCGGGAGCGAGGCGACGCCGACCGTGGTGCGGGCGTGGCGGCCCTTGTCGCCGAAGGCGGCGACCATCAGGTCCGAGGCGCCGTTCAGCACTTTTGGCCCGTCGACGAAATCAGGTGCGGAATTGATGAAGCCGCCGAGCCGGACCACGCGCACGACCTTGTCGAGGTCGCCGAGCGCCGCCTTGACCTGGGCGAGCAGGTTGACCGCGCAGCCGCGGGCCGCCGCCGCACCCTGTTCGATGCTGACGCCGGCGCCAAGCTTACCCTTGGCGATCAACTTGCCGGCGGGG
Organism: Bradyrhizobium liaoningense; assembly: GCF_018130955.1. Taxonomy (GTDB): domain Bacteria; phylum Pseudomonadota; class Alphaproteobacteria; order Rhizobiales; family Xanthobacteraceae; genus Bradyrhizobium; species Bradyrhizobium liaoningense_C. Next base: position 79,335 of record NZ_JAFCJM010000025.1, on the reverse strand, counting down.
TCGAAGCAGACCTGGCCGGAGACGAAGATCAGATTGCCGGTCCGCACGAACGGAACGTAGTTGGCGACCGGGGCAGGGGCCTCATGCAGGACAATGCCCTGTTCCGCGAGCTTCTGTTCGACCGTTCCTGCCATGTTGCGCCCTCGATGCCTGCTGTGAAGACCGGGGCGCGGATGCGCACCCGGCGCGCCTGTTTCGCCGATTGCCCGGTCACATGCAAGGTCGCCGCGGGGCGCCGGCCAGCGGTTCAGGGTTGCATTTTTCTGAGGCAGAACAGGAGGTTCAAGGCAAAACCGCAACTTTCCGTGAAGCCGCCGCAGTTGCGACGCAATGGAACGGCCATTAATGTGGCGAATCTTCGCATCCCCAGGGAACAGACATGGTGCACCTTTTCCGGACGTCGCTCGGTGTGATGGCGTTTGCGGCGGCCGCGCTTGCGGCGGGCGGCGAAGCCGCGGCGGCGAACGGCCCGTTCCTTCCGCACCAGGCGCTGTACGAGCTGAGCCTCGTCAAGTCGCGCAGCAACTCCGTCAACAGCGCGCGCGGGCGCATCCTCTACAATTTCAACGGCAATAGCTGCGAGGGCTACACGTCCGAATTCCGCCAGGTCTCCGAGCTCGACAGCGGCGAGGGCAAGATCACGCTCAGCGATCTCCGTTCCAATTCCTGGGAAGACGCCGCGGGCAAGAGCTACCGCTTCAAGATCGAGACGCGGATGAACGACGTCGACAGCGGCCGGGTCGACGGATCGGCCGAGCGTGACGGCGACCACATCAACGTCAAGCTGAAGCTTCCGGCGCCAAAGACCTTCAAGCTCGATGGCACCACCGTGTTCCCGACCGAGCAGATCCAGCGCATCATCGCCGCCGCCAAGGAAGGCAAGTCGCTGCTCGAGTTGTCGGTCTATGACGGCTCCGACAATGGCGAAAAAGTCTACAACACGCTCACCGTCATCGGTCAGCCGATCCCGGCCGAGCGCACGGCCGCTTCACCCGATCCCTCGACCAGCGACGACCACATGAAGTCGCTGATGCGCTGGCCGGTCACGGTCAGCTACTTCGATCGCGAGGCGCAGCAGAAAGAGGGTGAGCAGACGCCGGTCTACGCCATGGCGTTCGAGCTCTACGAGAACGGCGTCTCCCGTGCGCTCGTGCTCGACTACAACGATTTCGTCATCTCAGGCGCGATGGGCAAGTTCGACGCCAAGGACGCCAAGCCCTGCAATTGAGCGCTCCTCAAGCCTTTGAACGTGCCTCAGTCGGTGCGGATCTGATAGTGGCGCAGCTTGGCGTAAACGGTGCTCTTGGCGAGACCGAGTGCGGAGGCGGTAGCTGCCACATTGCCATTGCATGACCGAAGCGTGCGCGCGATGAGGTCGCGTTCCGTCGCCTCGGTGAGCGACAGGCCCAGACCGTTTCCGGCGTGGACGTCCGTCCGGACGGAGAGGTAGAGGTCGGCCAGGTCTGAAGGCTCAATCACCTCGCTCGCGCTGGTCAGCAGCAGGCTCTCAACCCGGTTGCGCAGCTCGCGCACATTGCCCGGCCAGTCATGGCCTTGCAGAAGCGCCAGCGCCTCCGGCGAGAAGCGGCAATCGCCGAGGCCGTAGCGCGTCCTCGCCTGGGCCACGAAATGATCGACCAGCATCGGAATATCATCCGCCCGCTCGCGTAGTGGGGGAATGGCGATCGGGACCACCGCCAGCCGGTAGTACAAATCCTTGCGGAAGCGCTGCCCGTTGACCTCAGCCTCGAGGTCGCGGTTCGTCGCGGCGATCAGGCGGAAGTCCACCTTCCGCACCGTCGCTTCGCCGACGCGGCTGATCTCGCCGCTCTCCAGCGCCCGCAGCAACATGGGCTGCAGGTCGAGCGGCAGTTCGCCGATCTCGTCGAGGAAAAGACTGCCGCCGGACGCGGTTTCGATCTTTCCGGCCATGCCGCCGCGCCGCGCGCCGGTGAAGGCGCCGTCCACATAGCCGAACAGCTCGCTGGCCAGCAATTCGCGCGAGATGCTGCCGCAGTTGACGACGATGAACGGCTGGTCGCGGCGGGGCGAGGCCGTATGGAGTCCCTGGGCAAAAATCTCCTTGCCGACGCCGGTCTCGCCAAGCAGCAAGACGGGCGCGGACGTCCACGCGACGCGGCGGCATTTCTCGACCACTGCATGCATCCTCGGGCTCGCGTGGATGATGTTTCCGAACGTGCGGGCGGAGTTTTGCGCTGATGGCGAGACGGTCCGGGCCGCCGCCTTCGGCGCCACCATGATGGTGCCCAGATGCTCGCCGTCATGGTTCACCGGCCTCAGCCATTCCTCCTTGATCCAGGCTGGACGCGAGGCGTCCCATGGCCGATCGTCGCTGCTCCTGAGTTGCGGAAAGCTCGGCTCGCACCGGGGCGCGCCGAGATCGCGCATGATCTGCGTGATCTCTCCGTTGGCCTTGAAGGGACGCCCGGCGCTGTCGAACAGCACGGCGTGATGCCGGTCCGACGGGGGCAGCAGCCAGAAGCACTGATCGAGAAGCCGATAGCGCGCCTCCATTTCCATCTGAAGCAACTGCGCCTCGATGCGGGCGGCCGCCGAAATCGCCAGCGCGAGGGCCTGTCGGCCGTAGGAATCGGACAGCCCGGACAGATCGATCGATCCGATCACCGCGCCGTCGATCGGGTCGCGGATCACGCTGGCCGAGCAGGTCCAGCGCTGAATACCGGAGCAAAAATGTTCGGTGGCATGCACCTGAAGCGGCTGGCCGGTTTCCAAGGCCGTGCCGATCGCGTTGGTGCCGCAGACCGTCTCGCTCCAGTTGCTGCCGGGGAGGAGGTGCGTCTTCTCCACTGCATTGCGCAGCGCGATCTTGGTGTCGCCTTCGAGCCGCAGCACGATGCCGTCGGCATCGGTCAGCACCATCACGGTGCCGGTCTCCGACATGTAGTCGCGCGCCAGTGCCATGGTGGAGGCGCCCGCCTGGACCAGCCGGTTGCGCTTGTCGAGCAGGCGCTGGAGCCGTTCATCGCGCATCGGCATCGGAGCCTGGCCGCGCCGGTGGTCGACGGCCGACTCCTGACTCCGTCGCCAGGAATCGCTGATCGCGGGACGCACGACCTGTCGCGTGGCGAGGATCCCGGACTGGAAGTACTCCCAGTTCGTCAGGACGTCGCGGACGATGTCAGGATTTGCGAAAGCTTCCTCTGGCGTCTGACCCAACACGTTCCCTCCTTTGACGCGCTGAGTGGTCCCGAGCTGTGGACCCCGAGCTTCATCCCCCGATTGTGAAACCATCCATGGAAACGTGCAACGGACAATCGCGACCTTGGTGCTACCCCGGTCCGCCTCCGGCCGCACTGCAAAATGCGGCGGTTGAAGGCGGACCGAAGTGTTCAAGACGGCGGAATCTAGAGCATGATCCGGAAAAGTGTGAAGCGGTTTTCCGGCAAGATCATGCTCAAACAAAGACCTAAAGCGCGATGACGATTCATCCAAATCTCATCGCGCTTTAGGCGGCCTTGCGGTGGCTCAGGCTGTCGTAGAACGCAGTCTCGAACCGCATATAGCCGGTAAACGAAGCCACATCAGCAAAGGGCAGGATCTGGGTTGCCCAATAGCCGCCAAAGCCGTTCTGCCGGTCGATCCAGTAGAACAGGTTCGCCAATCCCGCCCAGCCGAGCGCACCGGCCGGCCGGCCCGTCGGAGCCTTCTCATCGTTGACCATGAAGGTGAACGCCCAGGATTTTGACAGGCCCGGGAAGAACTCCGCATCGTTCGAGAGCGACTTGATGACGCCCGGCAACGCCGTCACCTTCAGATCGCCGAGCTGGTTCTTCTCGGCCATCTTCACGGTCTCCGGCTTCAAGACCCGGCCATGGGGACCTGCGCCGTCGTTGAGCCACATGCGGATGAAGCGCATGTAGTCGCTGACCGTGCTGTAGAGGCCGTGGCCTCCCATATGGACCTCCGGATTCGCAGGCAATTCGAAGTCCATCGGGGTCAGCGAGCCGTCGGCGTTGCGCGCGTGAACGCCGGCAAGCTTGCCGCGCACGGCAGCGTTGATCTCGAATGTGGTGTCGCTCATGCCGAGCGGCTTGAAGATGCGCTCGGCAAAGACCTCGCCGAGCCGCTTGCCGGTGATGCCCTCGACGACCTGTCCGACCCAATCGATGTTCGTTCCGTACTCCCATTTCGAGCCGGGATCGAACAGCAGCGGCGTCATGAGCGCGGCCTTCGACGAGGTGATCACGCTCGGCTGTCCGTGCTCGGTCGCCAGGCGCAGATAATTCTCGTTGAAGAAGTCGTAGCCGAATCCGCCGGTGTGCAGCAGCAGCATGCGCGTGGTGATGTCACGCTTCGGCGCGCGAAGTTTTGGCTGGCCCTTGGCGTCGAAGCCGTCGATCACCTGGAGCTTGCCGATGTCAGGTGCGTACTTCCTCGCGGGAGCATCGATGTCGAGCTTGCCTTCCTCGATCAGTTGCAGCGCGGCCGTGCCGGTGATCGCCTTGGTCGTCGAGAAAATGGCAAAGCTGCTGTCCGTCGTCATCGGTGCCGACTGGTCGGTGCGCCGCTTGCCGACGGCCCCCTCGTAGATGTTGCCGTTGCGATCGGTCACCATCGCCACCACGCCCGGGACGCCCTGGCCCGTCGTGACGGTCTCATGGAGAATGGCGTCGGCCGCCGCCTTGAATTCCTTGGTCATGTGTTGCTCCGAATTGTCTGATAGATGCGGGATGAAGGGCCGCGCCCACCAAAGGGTTGCGCGGCCCCGTGTGCGTTCACTGCTTGGCAAAGCCGGGATAGGCCGAGGAGGCGACCTCATCGCACTTCTGGCGATAGGTCCCGACGCCGCCGATATAGGAAAGCAGACGGCGCGGCTTGCCCTCGACGTTCGAGCCCATGTACCAGGAGTGAGTCTTCGTCACGAGGGTCGTGTTCGCGACCTCATCGTGATGTGCGACCCAGGCATCCTGCGTCGCCTTGGTCGGCTCGATGACGTTCAACTGGTTCTTCTTGAGATAGGCGATGCAATCGCTGATCCACTCGACCTGCTGCTGAAGGCAGGTCGTCATGTTGCAGAGCGCCGTCGACGGCGCTAGCGGCGCGCCGGTCGTGAACAGGTTCGGGTAGCCGTGGACCTGAAGGCCCATCGTGGTGCGGATGTCGCGGCTCCACTCGTCCTTGAGCGAGCGGCCGTCGCGGCCACGGATGTCGATGCGCGTCAACGCACCGGAGCCGGCGTCGAAGCCGGTGGCCAGGATGATCACGTCAAGCGCATACGACGTTCCATCGGTGAGTTCGATGCCCGTAGGCGTGATCCGCTTGATCGGGTTGTTCTTCACGCTGACCAGCTCGACATTCGGCTGAAGGAAAGCCTCCAGGTAGTTGGTCTCGAGCGGGACGCGATGCGTGCCGAAGCCGTAATCGGTCGGGATCAGCGCCTCGCAGAGTTTTGGGTCCTTCAGGCGCGCGCGCATCTTCTTGCGGACGAACTCGGAGATCTCCTCGCTGACGTTCTCCTCGAAGAACATCTCGACAAAGGAGGCGAGCCACAGCCGCAGCGAGCCTTCATCCCAGATCTTCTCCAGAACAGCGTGACGCTGGTCCGGTGTCAGATCCTTCCAGGCGCCGTTGGTGAAGTCGTATTCGAAGCCGGTGAACGAGTGGGGCAGAACTTTCCGGAATTCCTCGAACCGCGCCTTGTAGGCCTCGACCTCCTTCGGTCCGTATTTCGGGTTCTTCATCGGAATGATGTATTGCGGCGTGCGCACGAACACCTTGAGGCTGCCGACCTCGCCGGCGATGGTCTGGATCACCTGGATGCCGGTGGCGCCATTGCCGACGACGGCGACGCTCTTGCCGGCGAGATCGAGCTTCTCCTTCGGATAGCGGCCGGTGTGGACCAGCGTCCCCTTGAACGTCTCCTGTCCGGGAAAGACCGACGTCAGCGGCGCCGACAGCATGCCGCAGCAGGTGATGAGGAACTGCGCGTCGATCGTGTCGCCCTTGTCGGTCGTGATCGTCCAGCGCTGGGTTGCCTCGTTGAAGACAGCGCTCTTGACTGTCGTACTGAAGCGGATGTCCTTGCGCAGGTCGAGCTTGTCGGCGACGTAGTTGAGCCACTTTTCGATCTCGGGCTGGCCGGGGAAGCGCTCGCTCCAGCTCCAGCCTTTGTAGAGTTCCTCCGAGAACAGGTACTGGTAGATATAGGCCTCGGAGTCGAAGCGTGCTCCCGGATAGCGATTCCAGTACCAGGTGCCGCCGACGCCGGTGGCCGTATCGACGGCCTTGACCTTGAGGCCCTGTTCGTCGCGCAGCTTGTAGAGCTGGTAGAGGCCCGCAACTCCCGTACCGATCACCACAGCGTCGAAGCGTTCCGGCTGACGCGCGCCGTTGGTCGTCCCACTCATGCATCCCTCCTAATTTGGATCTTGTCCTCCTCCCGCCGCGAGGCGCGAGATGCGATCGGGAAACGCAGATTGTGTGCCAGCTCGGGCATGAGGCGTTAAGCGCTTGCGTTGATTGGGTTTGTTGTTTGACGACCGGGGGTCCTCGGGTTCGAAATTCGAACTGGCTGACTGCGGCGAGATCGAAATTCGGTCGAGACGGCGACGCGGCCGCGCGCTTGGGTGAGCACTGGCCCGACGCGCCGCTCCCGGTTACGATCCCCCACAATCAACAAACGTCAGGGAGGCGGCACCCATGCCCAAGATCGAACATCTCCGTCCGAGCGAGCTTCACCACAATCCCGCCTATTCCCATGTCGTCGTCGCCTCCGGTGGTCGCACGATCTACATCGCAGGCCAAGTGTCGACCGACGAGGAGGGCAGGGTCGTCGGCGAAGGCGATCTAGCAGCCCAGACCACACAGGTGATGCACAATATCGGCGCCGCGCTCGCCGCTGCCGGTGCGACCTACGCCAACATCGTCAAGATCACGACCTTCGTCGTCGGCTACAAGCCCGAGCTGCGTCCCATCATCGGCAAGGCCCGCGGCGTGTTCTTCGAAGGCATGACCCCGCCCGCAAGCACGCTCGTCGGCGTCACAGCGCTCGCCGCGCCGGAATGGCTGATCGAGATCGAGGCTGTGGCCGTGGTGGATTGATGTGAGCCTGCGGGGGATGTTTGCAGATGGGTGGAGCTCTTGCGAAACCCGTCCTCGCGGCGAGCCCCGCTGATCGCGTCGCTGAGCACTATCGATTCCACCGGCACGATCCGATGGGTATCGCTGGCGACAGAGGATGCGGTCGTCGTCAGCATCGTTGTCCGTGCTGCGAGGCCAGCTTCACCGGTATCTTGAGATAGTGCACACCGTCGGACTCCGCTGGAGGAAGCTTGCCGGCACGTATGTTGACCTGAACGGACGGCAGCAATAGCAGCGGCGCTGCCAATGTCGCATCGCGCGCTTCGCGCATCTTCACGAATTCGTCTTCTGAGACGCCCTCGCGCACATGCACGTTCCTTGCCTTTTCCTCGCCTACCGACGTTTCCCAGGCGTATTGATCTCGGCCCGGCGCCTTGTAGTCGTGGCACATGAACAATCGTGTCTCCGGCGGTAGCGACAGAATGCGACGGATCGAGCGATAGAGCTCATGAGCATTTCCACCCGGGAAGTCGGCCCGCGCGGTGCCATAGTCGGGCATGAACAGCGTGTCGCCAACGAAGACCGCATCGCCGATCTTGTAAGAGACGCAGGCCGGCGTGTGGCCGGGCGTATAAATGACCTCGGCTTCGAGATTGCCGATCCTGAAGCGCTCGCCGTGCTTGAACAGATGATCGAACTCTGAGCCGTCGCCCGAAACGTCGATTGCGTTGAACACCGGGCGGAAGATGCGCTGCACATCCTTGATGTGCTCGCCGATCGCGACCTTCGCACCGGTCTTGAGCTTGATATAGGGCGCGCCGGAAAGATGGTCGGCATGGGCATGGGTTTCCAGCACCAGTCCGATCTTGACGCCGCGCTCTTTGGCCTCGGCCAGAATGGCGTCGGCCGAGGTCACGGTTGCCTCGCCGCTGCGATGATCGAAGTTGAGCACGGGATCGATGACCGCGCCTTCATTGGTTACGGGATCCCACACGAGATAGCTCACCGTGTTGGTCGGCTCGTCAAAAAACGCCCGAATGTCGGGTTTGGCGATCGCATCCATTGCACACTCCGTCGTTTCTCTCGATCTCGGACTTGACTTATATATTAGCGGTATCTAATTTAGCAATGTCTAATTTAAAGAGGTGCTCCGCTATGCCCGTGCAGTCGGTTCGGCGATCGAAAGTTGGCGGCGATATCGGCATCGACCAACTTGTGCGCAAGGCTGGTGAGGCCGCCCGCCTGCTCAAGCTGCTCGCCAACGAAAACCGTCTGCTGATCCTTTGCCGGCTGGTGATCGCAGGCGAAATGTCGGTTGGCGATCTGGCCGAGGCAGTGGAACTCAGCCAGTCGGCTCTCTCCCAACATCTGGCCAAGATGCGCGAAGACGGTCTGGTTGCCGCGCGGCGCGAAGCGCAAACGGTGTTTTACCGTATCGCTGACCGGAACGCCGAACGCCTGCTTGCGCTGCTCACGGACATCTACTGCCCGTGACGGGCCTACAGCCGAAAGAAGGAACAAGGCCGTGATTGATCTCCCGACCGTTTCACCGGCGCGCGCCGCCGAGCTTGTCCGCAAGGGCGCGGCGCTGATCGATATTCGTGAAGCGGACGAACACGCACGCGAGCGCATCGCCGGCGCACGTCATCATGCGTTGAGCCGGTTGGATGCCGAAAGCCCGGTCCACGCGGACGACAATGTGCTGATCTATCATTGCCGCTCGGGCATGCGCACCAAGAGCAACGCCGACAGGCTATCCGCCGCATCACGCAATTGCGAGGCGTACCTTCTTGAAGGTGGCGTCGATGCCTGGAGGAAAGCCGGACTGCCGGTGACTCTCGATCGGCGCCGGCCGATCGACATTATGAGACAGGTTCAAATCGCTGCTGGTGGCCTCGTGCTGTTGGGGACCGTGCTTGGTGCATTGCTTGCGCCCAGCTTCTACGTTCTGTCTGGAATGGTCGGGGCGGGTTTGATCCTGGCCGGCACTACCGGTTTTTGCGGGATGGCGCGATTGCTCTCCGTGATGCCCTGGAACCGACCCGAGCGAGTGCCGGTGCGATGACACTTCCTCACGATCTACTGGCCGTGGGGTCCGGCGGGGTGGTTGGCTTTGTTCTCGGCCTCGTCGGTGGCGGCGGTTCGATTTTGGCGGTGCCGCTGCTAGTCTACGTGGTGGGCGTGCCGTCTCCGCATGTTGCCATCGGCACCAGTGCGATCGCCGTCGCGGTCAGCGCTGCGGCTAATCTCGTCGGCCATGCGCGGGCGCAGACCGTGAAATGGCCTTGCGCGGTAACATTTGCGATCGCGGGAATGGCTGGCGCCACGATCGGCGCGCAACTCGGCAAGATGGTGGATGGAGCCCGCCTGCTCACTCTGTTCGGACTGCTCATGGTTGCCATTGGCCTCCTCATGCTGCGGCCGCGCAAATCCGGTGGCGACCCGGATGTGAGACTGAGGCGAGAAACCATGCCGCAGATGCTGCCGTCGCTGATCGGCATTGGCCTTGCCGTTGGCGCGCTGTCCGGTTTTTTTGGCATCGGTGGCGGCTTCCTGATCGTGCCGGGACTGATCGGTGCGACGGCCATGCCGCTGATCAATGCGATTGGCTCCTCGCTGGTCTCCGTCACGGTCCTGGGATTGACCACTTCGGTCAGCTATGCCTGGTCGGGCCTCGTCGACTGGCCGCTGGCCGGATTGTTCATCGCAGGTGGAATGCTCGGCGGATTCGTCGGCACTCGTCTGGCCCGTCGTCTCGCGGTTCATAAGCATGCGCTCTCACGCATCTTTTCCGGTACCGTCGTCACGGTCGGCCTCTACGTGGTCATAAGATCGCTGAGCGCCTCCTGACGCGGAAGTCTTGCGGAGGCTTCGCCGCCCAACCGGCGTTGGCGCCTGCAATCCAGGCTGGTGCCGCCGCAATCCTCGCCATCACTCCTCCGCGTCCTTCTCCGGCCCGTCATAGGCGATGCCGCGGATCACGGCGGCCTTGCCGAACTTCTTGCGCAGATCGTCGATCGCGCGCTCGGCATGCGCCGCGCGGCGGTCGAGCATGTCGGTGTCGTCGTCGGCCGAGCCTGCACGCAGCGCGCTGACGCCGGCGCCCATCAGGCGGAAGGCGGTGCCGTCGATCTCCTTCGTCAGCATCTCCCGGCAGATCGAAAAGATCTTTGCCGCGAGCTGCGTCGGCGCCGTGATCGATTGCGATCGGGTGCGCTGGCGGAAATCCGCGGTCTTCAGCTTCAGCGTAACGGTGGAGCCGGCGAGCTCGCTGGTCTTCAGCCGCGAGGATGTCTTCTCGCACAGGCGCCACAAAATCTTCTCAAGCGTCGCGAAATCGCGGATGTCGCTCTCGAACGTGGTTTCGCTGGAAATGGTCTTGGCGCCGCGATCCGGCACCACGGTGCGGTCGTCGATGCCGCGCGCGAGCCGCCACAGCCTGCGGCCGTCGCTCGGGAACTGCCGCATCAGCTCGATCTCGTCGGCCCTTTGCAGATCGGCGATGGTGCGGAAGCCGCGCTGAACCAGCCGCTCCTGCGTGGCGGGGCCCACGCCGAAAATGAAGCCGACCGGCTTGTCGGCCAGCATCGTGCGCGCTTCCTCCTGGTCGAGCGTGGCAAAGCCGCGCGGCTTGTCGAGGTCGGAGGCGATCTTTGCCAAAAACTTGTTGCAGGAGAGTCCGACCGAGACGGTGATGCCGATGTCGCGCTCGACGTCGCGGGCAAAGCGCGCCAGCACCTTGGCCGGGATCATGCCGTGGACGCGCTCGGTGCCGGAGAGATCGAGGAACGCCTCGTCGATCGACAGCGGCTCGACCAGCGGCGTCAGCGCCTGCATGGCGTGGCGCACCTCGCGGCCGACGCGAACGTATTTTGCCATGTCGGGCGGGATGACGGTCGCGTGCGGGCACGCTTCGAGCGCCCTATACATCGGCATCGCCGAGCGCACGCCAAAAGTGCGCGCGATGTAGCAGGCGGCCGAGACCACGCCGCGCTTTCCGCCGCCGATGATGACCGGCTTGTCGGCGATATCAGGATTGTCGCGCTTCTCCACGGTCGCGTAGAACGCGTCGCAGTCGATATGGGCGATGGTGAGCGCGGCGAGCGTGCGGTGGCGGACGAGGCGAGGGGAACCGCACCTCGTGCAGCGCCGCGCCGCCACATCGAGATCGGCGAGACAGTCCCGGCAGAAGCAGGCAGGTCCGGCCGGATCGGCGGCGCTCACGGCGCGTCGCGCTCCCAGTGCGGGTCGCCCAGCGCGTCTCCGAGAACTTGCCGGGCGGCGGCGATGTTGGTCGGATGGAGTTGCGAAACACTCGCAAAAGCCTTCACCGTGGCATCGTCGCGCAGCACGAAATCGAGCACGCTGATCAGGAAATTCGGGTCGCTGGCGGCGCTGCGCAGGGTCTCCGGGCCAATGCCTGTCTCAGCCAGGAACAGGCCCAGCCTTTCAGGCTCGCCCGCAACGAAAGACAGGGCCTGAATCGCAACGATTTCAGCGACTTCGCGGGGGTTTTGAACAGGCTTTTTCAAGGGGGCGGTTTGCCTTTCCGTTAACTTTCAGTGTCTACTTTGAGAATCATCATGCCCGAGTCTCGCAAGGCCAGACAAGCAAGCGGCAACCAATCGCAGAAAGTTGGGCCTCGGGTTTAACGAAACTAGAGCGAATCTGGAGCTAGTTTGAATCCAGTTTTCGAAGCGCCATCGAGAGGCGCCTGAGGCGCCGCAGATGTCAAACAGATCTCCTGGAAGTGGGGAGTTGCGGGATGGCTAAGACCGTCCTGATCGTGGAAGACAACGAGCTCAACATGAAGCTCTTCCGCGACCTGTTGGAGGCGCATGGCTACCAGACCTCGGGCACCAGCAATGGCTACGAGGCGCTCGATCTCGTTCGCAAGATGCGTCCCGACCTCGTCCTGATGGACATCCAGTTGCCGCAGGTCTCGGGTCTGGAGGTGACGCGCTGGATCAAGGACGATCCGGAACTGCGCAACATTCCCGTCGTCGCGGTCACGGCCTTCGCGATGAAAGGCGACGAAGAACGCATCCGCGAGGGCGGCTGCGAGGCTTATCTTTCCAAGCCGATTTCAGTCGGCAAGTTCATTGAGACGGTCCGGCGTTTTATCGGGTAGGGAGTCAATTGCAGTGTCCGCGCGTATCCTCGTCGTCGATGACGTCCCTGCCAACGTCAAGCTTTTGGAAGCCCGTCTCTCGGCCGAATATTTCGATGTGATGACGGCGTCGAACGGCGCTGAGGCGCTGGCAATGTCCCGCCGCGCCGAATGCGACATCATCCTGCTCGACGTCATGATGCCCGACATGGACGGCTTTGAGGTCTGCCGCCGCTTGAAGTCCGATCCGGCGACGCACCACATTCCCGTCGTGATGGTGACCGCGCTCGACAGTCCCGCCGACCGCGTGCGCGGTTTGGAAGCGGGTGCCGACGACTTCCTCACAAAACCCGTGTCCGACGTCGTGCTGATCGCGCGCGTGCGTTCGCTGACGCGGCTGAAGATGATGACCGACGAGCTGCGCATGCGCGCCATCACTTCGCTCGAGATCGGGGTGCAGGCGCCGGAGCGCAACGCGGTCACCGACACCGGCAAGGGCGGGCGCATCCTGCTGGTCGACGACCGGCAGTCGTCCTATGAGCGGCTGGCGACGTTGCTTGCGTCCGAGCACACGGTCGATGTCGAGCCGAATCCGACGGAGGCGCTGTTCCACGCCGCCGAGGGCAATTACGACCTGCTGATCGTCTCGCTCGACCTCAACAATTTCGATGGGCTTCGGCTGTGCAGCCAGGCGCGCTCGCTCGAGCGGACGCGCCACGTGCCGATCCTCGCCGTCGCCGAAGCCGAGAGCGGCACGCGGCTGCTGCGCGGGCTCGAGATCGGCGTCAACGATTATCTCCTGCGCCCGGTCGACAAGAATGAGCTTTTGGCGCGCGCCCGCACGCAAATTCGCCGCCGCCGCTACACCGATCATCTGCGCGACAATGTGCAGAACTCGATCGAGGCTGCCATCACCGACGCGCTGACCGGCCTGCACAACCGCCGCTACATGGAGAGCCATCTGGCGACGCTCGCCGAGCAGGCCTCGACGCGCGGCAAGCCGCTCGCGCTGATGATTCTGGACATCGACTATTTCAAGTCGATCAATGACAATTACGGCCACGACGCCGGCGACGACGTGCTGCGCGAATTCGCCGTGCGGGTGCGAAAATCGATCCGCGGCATCGATCTCGCGTGCCGATACGGCGGCGAGGAGTTCGTCATCGTGATGCCGGAGACGGATCTGCACGTCGCCGGCATGGTCGCCGAGCGCCTGCGCCGCTCGATCGCGGGCGAGCCCTTTGCCGTCCACAAGGGCACCAAGCGGATCGAGGTCACGATCTCGATCGGGCTGACGACGCTGGAGCAGAAGGGCGAGGCGGTCGCCGACGTCCTCAAGCGCGCCGACACCGCGCTCTACCGCGCCAAGCACGACGGCCGCAATCGCGTGGTGTCACAGGCGGCGTAATGCGGCTGACGGACGGGCACGCGCCCGCCACAGATTCCGTTGTCATGCTCCGCGCAGGCGGGGCATCCAGTACGCCGCGGCTTCTCGGCTCTACTCTCGCTGTCTCTGGAATACTGGATCACCCGCTTTCGCGGGTGATGACAGTTGTGTGCGTGGAAGCAGCGACAGACTCTCGCTCAGCAAAGGGCGCCCGGCCTTACGCGGCGCCCTTGGTCTCCTGGATCGCGCGCCAGACACGTTCCGACGTCAACGGCATGTCGAGATGCTTGATGCCGTAGTCCGAGAGCGCGTCGAGCACGGCATTCACCACGGTCGACATGCTGCCGGCGCAGCCGGCTTCGCCGCAGCCCTTGGTGCCCAGCGGATTGCTCTTGGCCGGCACCGGATGGTCGCCGACCGTCATTGCGGGGATATCCTCGGCGCGCGGCAGCGCGTAGTCGAGCAGCGAGCCGGTGACCGGCTGGCCGCTCTCGTCATATTGGATCTGCTCCATCAGCGCTTGGCCGATACCCTGCGCGACGCCGCCATGGAGCTGGCCCGCGACCAGCATCGGGTTGATGACCGTGCCAAAATCGTTGACGCCGGTATAGCGCACGATCTGCACCACGCCGGTGTCCGGATCGACCTCGACCTCGGCGACGTGGCAGCCGTTGGGGAAGGCCGACGGCACCGGCTCGGTGGTGTGGTCGACGTCGAGCGTATCGGGCACGCCCTCCGGCACCTTGCCGTCGTGCAGGCGTTTTGCGAGCTCCATGATGTCGATGCTGCGGTCGGTGCCGGCGATGGTGAAACTGCCGTCGGCGAATTCGATGTCGGCTTCGGACGCCTCGAGCATGTGCGCCGCAGCGCGCTTGCCCTTCTCGATCACGAGTTTCGAGGCCTGCACGATCGCCATGCCGCTGGCCGTGATCGAGCGCGAGCCGCCGGTGCCGTTGCCGGTGTGCACGATGTCGCTGTCGCCCTGCACCAGCTTGACGCTCTCGAAGGGGACGCCGAGCTGTGCGCAAAGCACCTGCGCGAAGGCCGAGGCATGGCCCTGGCCGTAGTCGAGCGTGCCGGTGACGAGCTGTACCGAACCGTCAGGATCGAACACGATCTTGCCGAGCTCGACGCCGGGAGGTGCGGTAACCTCGAGATAGGAGCCGACGGCGATGCCGCGCAGCTTGCCGGCCTTCTTGCTCTCCTTCTTGCGCCTGGCAAAGCTCTCGTAGTCGGAGATCTCCAGCGCCTTGTTGAACACGGCCTGGAAGTCGCCGCTGTCATAGGTGACGCCGGAGGAGGCGGGGAACGGCATCTGGTTCGGCTTGATGAAGTTGCGCTTGCGCAGCGTCAGCCGGTTGATGCCCATCTCGTCGGCGGCTTTGTCGATCAGGCGTTCCATATAGTAGTTCGCCTCGGGTCGGCCGGCACCGCGATAGGCGCCCATCAGCGTGGTGTTGGTGAGGACCACCTTGATGTCAATGCCCATCAGCGGCGTGCGATAGACGCTGGAAAAGTTCTTGCCGGTGTTGAGCGAGAGGGGCCCGGGCGCAACGCCGGTGATGTAGGCGCCGACATTGCCGTAACCACACAGTTTCGTCGCCAGGAAATGTCCTTCGGCGTCGAGCGCGAGCTCGGCATGGATTTTTTGCGCGCGGCCGTGGCTGTCGGAGAGGAAGCTGGTCGAGCGCTCATCGAGCCACTTCACCGGGCGCCCGAGCTCCTTCGCGGCGAACAGGATGCACATATATTCGGGATAGTTGATGTTCTTCATGCCGAAGGAGCCGCCGACATTGCCGGTCAGCAGGTGCACCTTCTCGTTCGGCACTTTCAGGTTCTTGGCGAGGTTGGCGCGGTTGCCGGCGACGCCCTGCGTCGGCACCTGGATGGTGTAGCGCTCGGTCTTCTTGTCATACGACGCAAGCCCGACGCGCGGCTCCATCGACACCACGGCAACGCGCGTGTTCTCGATGTCTAGCTTGGTCACATGGGCGGCGCTGGCGAAGGCCGCGTTCACCTTTTCCACGTCGCCATAGTGGTAGTCGAGCGCGACGTTGTTCGGGATATGGTCGTAGAGCAGCGGCGCGCCGGGCTGTGCGGCCTGTTCCGGATCGGTGACCGCCGGCAACGGCTCGACATCGACCGCGACGGCTTCGGCCGCATCGCGCGCCTGCGCCAGCGTTTCGGCCACCACGAAGGCGACGGGGTCGCCGACGAAGCGGACCTTGTCGGCGGCCAGCGCCATGCGGTTGGTCTGGAGCAGCGGCGTGCCGTCGCGGCTCTTCAGCGGCAAGCCGCAGGTGAAAGGGCCATAGCCAGCGGCGTTGAGGTCCGTTCCAGTCCACACGCCCAGCACGCCCGGCATCGCCTTAGCGGCCGCGGTGTCGATGCCGCGGATCACGCCATGGGCATGGGTCGAGCGGACGACATAGGCATAGGCCTGGGCGGGCAGGTTGAAATCGTCGGTATAGCGGCCCTTGCCGCGCACCAGGGTATCGTCCTCCTTGCGTCGGACCGGCTGGCCGACACCATATTTTTGCAGTGCAATAGCGTTATCGAGCGAGGACGATTTGGTGTGTTCTTGCATGGAAATGACCTAAAAAGCCGACATTTGCGCGTCGCGCGCGGGTCTTACGGACCTGACCTTAACCAGATAACGCACCGATCCCCCCGGGACAACGGACGAAAGGGCATGGTCCTGTTGCGCTGACTTGCCGCGCTGCTAATGTTTCCGGCGAATAATCAATTCCGGATCGGCCCTTTCGGGGCCGTGGAAAGACAGTTTGTATGAATGACCACATGCCGCTCCGCGACGGCGCTCAGCCGCGCGGGGAGCCGCAGGGGTCGATGGTGTCGGCAGCGCTGGCTGCCGAACCGGTGACTTCAGCGAATGGGGCGGGAACCGGCGTCTATGCGGCGCTGGATCTCGGCACCAACAACTGCAGGCTGCTGATCGCCTGTCCGACCCATGACGGCTTTCGCGTCGTCGATTCCTTTTCGCGGATCATCCGGCTCGGCGAGGGCATTTCGGCGACCGGCAGCATCAGCGACGCCGCGATCGAGCGCGCCATCGCCGCGCTCAGCATCTGCCGCGACAAGATCAACCTGCGGAAGGCGCGGCGGCTACGGCTGATCGCCACGGAAGCCTGCCGCGCGGCCTCCAACGCCGAAGGGTTCCGCAGCCGGGTCGCGGCCGAAACCGGCATCGAGCTCGAGGTGATCGACCGCGAGACCGAGGCGGCGCTCGCCGTGCTCGGCTGCTCGCCGCTGGTCGACCCAAAAGGGCGCGGCGCGATCCTTTTCGACATCGGCGGCGGCTCGACCGAGCTGGTCCGCATCGAGCGCGATCCCGCTGACGAAAATCCGCAGCCGCGCATAAAAGCCTGGATGTCGATCCCGCTGGGCGTGGTGACGCTTGCCGAGCAGTTTGGCGGCCGCGACGTGACGCCGGCGATCTATGCGCAGATGGAGCAGGAGGTCGCGAACCACGTGGCACCCTTTGCCGGGGAGCATGGCCGCGATCTCGCTGACATGCACCTGTTGGGCACATCGGGTACGGTGACGACGCTCGCCGGCATCCATCTCAACCTCGCGCGCTATGACCGCCGGCGCATCGACAGCATCTGGATGGACGATGCCGACATCAGTGCGACCATCAACCGGCTGCTCGGCATGAGCTACGAAGAACGTGCCGGCAACAATTGCATCAGCGTCGAGCGCGCCGATCTGGTGCTGGCAGGCTGCGCGATTCTCGATGCAATCCGCCGCGCCTTTCCGTTGCCGCGCCTGCGCGTCGCCGACCGGGGCCTGCGCGAAGGCATGCTGGTCGAGATGATGCGCGAGGACGGCGCGCTCAGGAGCTGGTGAGATGGCGAAAGACACCACCGGCCGCTTGCACGTCCAGGTCAAGACCGGCGGCAAGCGAAAGCTGTCGTCAAAGCTCTGGCTCGAGCGCCAGCTCAACGATCCCTATGTCGCGAAGGCCAAGGCGGCGGGCTATCGCTCGCGCGCGGCGTTCAAGCTGCTTGAGATCGATGACAAGTATCATCTGCTGAAGCAGGGAATGGCTGTGGTCGATCTCGGTGCCGCGCCCGGCGGCTGGAGCCAGATCGCGGCGAAGCGCGTCGGTTCTGTGGACGGCAAGGGCAAGGTCGTCGCGATCGACCTGTTGGAGATGCCGGAGATTCCCGGCGTCGATTTCGCCCAGCTCGACTTCATGGCCAATGACGCGCCTGAGAAGCTCACCGCCATGCTGGGCGGCGGCGCCGACATCGTGATGTCCGACATGGCCGCCAACACCACAGGCCACCGCAAGACCGACCAGCTCCGCATCGTCGGCCTGGTCGAGACCGCCGCTGCGTTTGCCTGCGACGTGCTTAAGCCCGGCGGCGCCTTTCTCGCCAAGACGTTCCAGAGCGGCGCCGACGCCGAGCTGCTCGCCCAGCTCAAGCGCGACTTTGCCACCGTGCGTCACGTGAAGCCGGCCGCAAGCCGCCAGGATTCATCCGAGCGCTACGTGCTGGCGACGGGGTTTCGAGGGCAGGCGAAGGCGTAGCTTCACACTCTGCAGCCGCCCCGGGCAAGTGCAGTTGCTGACAATGCGTAGCGTTGTCCGGTAGCGCGGACTGATCCGGACCGCGCGAGCGCTTGCGCTCGTCGCGGTAACCACAGGCAGCAGTTTGCCAATTCAAGGACGTTCAACGAGCAATGGCAGCACGTTTTCACCGCCTGCCATCTGAGGATTTGACGGCTCGAAATGCTCTCGCCGTTCCCGCCTCCGAACGAGCAGGCTCGCGTCGAGAAACGCATCCCTCACACTTGTCGCTTGCCTTAGCGCAACGTTGAAAAAAGCGTCGCCGAAATAGGTCCACTTGGCCTTGTCCTGACAGCCGAACGAAGAATGATGGGCATCGGCCGCGGTGATGACCAGCACATCGGGATTCGCGAGGCGTGGGATGAAAACTCCAGAATAACAGGCAGAGATGACCACTACCTTGTGTCGCACGCCCGTTTTCGCGAGCATGTCAGCGAGACGGGACGGCGTAAGCGTTTGCGTGAGCCGCCCCGCCTTGATTGCAAGGCCATCGGGAGAGCCATGCGAGGTGAGAATCAAAAAGAGAACATCTTTCTCGGGATCTAGGCGGCTGGCCACAATCTGCAACGAGCTAGCCAGGGCCTCGATCGTCGCATGTCCGCCCTTCTTTGAATTGTACTGTAGGTCGATCGAGGCAGTCTCAAAACGGGCCGCTACGACCTGAGCGGCGCCAGTCGCCTCGGCTCTAAACACGCCTTGATCGCCGAAAAGGCCAAAGGACACCACGCCAACCTTTCGGGCATCCTCAATAGCGCGTACCGGCGAAACCAGCCCGACGATCAAAATCAATGCGACGAACGGCGCGCCGAGCCGGCTGATCCAAGACCCTGAGGTCATGCATACCCCGCTGCGAGATGGCCGCCACAGAGCTGCGGCCCAATAGAAGACAGGCGAACTACAGCGAATTTGCATGGCTCGCAATGTTATCTCTCCGACCGCGCTCATGCTTCGCCGCTCCCCCTTGACCGCCACGCCGGCCGGACTCGTCCGAGCGTTGGGGGCGGGGTGAAGAAGTAGCCGCATACTTCGCCGTCGTCCCGGCCAGCCCGACATTTGAACCAACCCCCGATCCGGCCACACCAAGATCAGGCAACCAATTGCCTGTGTGGCCCCGGACGCCCGAATGCATTTCTTCATCTATGAGGTCGGTTATCGCATGGTCGCGCTCGCGGCGTGCATCTACTGCGGCCGCAGGGTGTGGTACGGCGCGGTCGAGCGAAAAATCACGATGTACAACACGGATTGGTGGGACTGGTGGACGCCGGACCTCGTGTTTCAGCGCGACGCCATGCCGATCCGCTACTGGATGACGATGGTGATGGCGGCGGGCGGCACGGTCCTGTGCTTCCTGGCTACGATCCTCGGATACTACCAGCCGGGCACCTGAGCATCGGCTAATCCCGCGATGAACTTGATCGGGAGATGCGCGACTTATCCTGTGACCGGATCAAGGGAACAGGACGATGAAGCGTAGGGCATTTTGGATCGGCCTGCTCGTGGCCGCCAGTCTCGGCTTCTGCAGTGCGGCGACCGCCGCGCAGCCGGCGGCTCCGCCCGCGGGTTACGCGATCGCAGAGAAGCACACCAAGACATCGCCCGACGGCGCGACGACGATCGAGCAATATCTGAACCAGGAGACCGACGACTGGAAATGGCTGTTCTGGGCCCGCCGGGCGGGCACGTTCGCGCTGCTTGATCCGGAGCCTGCCGGCTACGCTGCGGCCTTTGTCTTCACCAATGACCAGAACTGGATCGTTCGCCTGCAAAAGACCGGCTCGGGCGAGCAGTCGCTCTATCTGTATCGCTTCACGCCACAGGGCTATGCGAGCGCGACCAAGAAGCCGCTCGGTGACCTCGCCTGGGCCTATATGAAGACCAGGCCGGAGTGGCGAAAGGTTGTGAAGGCGCCGGAGTATCACGAGGCGGCCTATCTGTGGGAAGGGTTTGAAGACAACTATCGCAAGCTCGGCGTCGATTGGCCGGCGAACCGCTATCTTGTGATCGGCCTGTCGGGGGATGCCGACGTCAAGCGGCGCAAACCGTCGCAGACCGCTGTCGTGAACGGCTGGCGCTGCCGATATGATTTGCAGACCGGCAAGTTCGACGTGCCGCCAGCTTTTTCGCGTGACAACGCGAAAGCCGTCGTGCCGGAGTGAGCGGCGGGAGCGAGCCCAAAATTCGCCTGGCCGCCCCCACGGCCTCAGAAACCGTACTTCATTGCGCCGCGCACTCTCTGGCTTTCGACGCCGGTGATTGAGCTCGTCAGCAGATACTCCAGATCGAGGCTGAGCGCGTTGCCGACATCGGCTCTCACCGAAAGGCCGCCGGTCACGGTGTCGCGTGCGGTCGCGGTGCCGCTGAGCGTATAGCCGGAGGTCAGGCCGACGAGATCGACGTAGTTCAGACCCTGCACATATCCGCCGTCGAAGGCATGTCGCCATTCCGCGCGAACGGCCGGGGTCAGCACGCCCCAGCTTTGCAGGATCGGATAGGCGAGGCGGCCGCCGAGAACGCTGGCAACGCTGGTCGTGTTCATCTTGTCGTAGGTCAGGGCCCATGCGCTCGAGCCGGTCTCGCTGTAACCGTCGAGCGCCGCCCTCACGACATCGAGGCGGCCGTAGGACGAGAGCTTGAAGTCGTCCCATTTGGATACATGGGTCAGGCCGAGCGTGCCGAAGAGCTGGCTGCCCGCGCGCTGACCGGTCAGCATGACGTTGCCGTCGCTCGACCAGCGCTTGTTGTCGAAACGGAGCCAGCCGTAACCGCCTGCCATGTCGAGATACGTATGCGGCAGGAAGCGCCAACTCGCATAGATCGTGGCGTCAAAGCTCCGTGCGTCGATCCGCGATCCGTCGGTGCCGATCTTGGTGTTGTCGAAACCGAGCCCAAGAGCCGCGCCGGCCTTGAAGCCGTCGGCGAGGCGCCGATCGAAGCCCAGGGTCAGCCCTGAGGTGGTGAAGCGATTGTCAAAATTGTTGTCGCGCTGCAGCCGGCCGAACCCGACCGTACCGGAGGCCCAGATGTGGAACGGCAGCAGATTGGTCTTGTCGAGCGCTTCCATCGCCTGCGGCAGTGCGGCGGAGAGCTGGCTTACGGCACGGCCTGCGTCGCTCTGCATGGGCGGGCTGAGGATCGGCAAATCACCGGCATAGCCGAGCGCTTGGGTGTAGCCGAGAGCCTGCGTCATGCCGGACGGGGCGTTGAAGAGGCCGGCCGCCCGGCCGTCGATATCGAGGTTGCCGGCCGGCGCGCCATTTGCGCCTGCGCCCGTGCCGCCCGATGCAGGCCGACGATCCACCTCGGAAGGGGAGCCACCGGCGTCATCCCGGTCGTGCAGGCTTTCGAAGCGGTGGAAGATATTGCCGATCTGGGTCTGACCGAACCTCATGGCGGTGGATACCTGCGAGCCAACCAAGCCGCGCACCGCTGCGCTGGCCGTGGGATCGGAGCGCCCGACCGAGAGCGTGATCGCGCTCGACGTCGCGCCGGCATTGCTGCCATCTCCGGCGTAGACGGCGACGATCGAATGCGAGCCTGCGGCAAGCGTCGTTGCGAAAATCGCAGTTGAGCCGGAAACGCCCGCAGTGCCGAGCGCCGTCGTTCCGTCCTTGAAGGTGACGGTGCCGCCTGGGTTGGCCCCTCCCGAGAGCGTCGCCGTCAAGGTCACGGATTGGCCGGCCGCCGGTGCGCTCGACGAGCTCGAAACCGAGATTGTGGGCGCAGCCTTGCCGATCGTCACGCTGACCGCGCTCGAGGTCGCCGCGGCATTGTTGCTGTCGCCGCCATAGACCACAGTCATGGAATGCGTGCCCACCGCAAGGGTCGACGTGGCGAGCACCGCGACCGTGCCGGAAATGGTCGCAGTGCCGAGCGTCGTCGCGCCGTCCTTGAAGGTGATGGAGCCGGATGGCGATGACCCGCCGGAAAGTGTTGCCGTGAGTGTTACGGTCTGGCCTGATGTCGCCGAGCTCACCGAGCTCGACAGTGAGAGGGAGGGAGAGGCCAGCCCGACCGTCACGGTGACCGCGCTGGATGTCGCGGTGGCATTGCTGCTGTCGCCGGCATAGGCAGCGGTGATCGAATGCGTGCCGGCTGCAAGCGCCGCGCTGGAGAAGGTGGCGCTCGAGCCCGAGATCGTCGCAGTGCCAAGGACTGTCGAGCCGTCCTGGAAAGTCACTGTGCCGCTTGGCGAGGAGCCGCCGGAGATCGTTGCCGTGAAGGTCACCGACTGGCCAGCCGCCGGCGAGGTCCGCGAGGCCGACACCGCGATCGAGGGAGACGTCTTGCCGATCGTCACCGTGATGGCGCTGGATGTTGCGGTGCCATTGCTGCTGTCGCCGCTATAGGAGGCGGTGATCGAATGCGACCCGACTGCGAGCGCCGATGTGGTGAAGGTCGCGCTCGAACCCGAGATCGTTGCCGAGCCGAGTGCAGACGCGCCGTCATTGAAGGTGACGGTGCCGCCGGCGGAGGCGCCGCCGGAGAGCGTCGCCGTGAAGGTTACGGACTGGCCGACGGAGGCCGATGCCGGTGAGGCGGAGACGGCAACCGAAGGCGATGTCTTGCCGACCGTAACCGTCACGGCACTCGATGTTGCCGTGGCGTTGCTGCTGTCGCCGCCATAGACGGCGGTGATCGAATGCGTGCCGACCGCGAGCGCCGCGGTCGCGAAGGTCGCGGTCGCGCTCGAGATCATCGCCGAGCCAAGGACCGTCGAGCCGTCCTGGAAGGTCACGGTGCCGCTCGACGATGATCCGCCGGAGAGCGTCGCCGTGAACGTCAAGGACTGGCCGACGGCCGGCGAGGTCGATGACGCCGAAAGCGAGACCGAGGGTGAGGCCTGGCCGACCGTGACCGTGACCGCGCTGGAGGCGACCGTGGCGTTGTTGCTGTCGCCGCCATAGACGGCGGTGATCGCATGCGTCCCCACCGTGAAGGCGGCGGTTGCAAAGGTCGCGGTCGAGCTCGAAATCGTGGCGGAGCCGAGCACCGTGGAGCCATCCTGGAAGGTCACGGTGCCGCTCGGCGATGAGCCGCCGGAGAGCGTTGCGGTGAAGGTCACGGACTGACCCACGGTCGGCGAAAGCGAGGAGCTCGAAATCGCGACCGCGGGCGAGATCTTGGCGACGGTAACGGTGATTGCGCTCGACGCCGCCGTAGCATTGCTGCCGTCGCCACCATAGACGGCTGTGATCGTGTGTGAGCCGACCGCGAGCGCGGATGCCGCGAAGGTCGCGGTCGAACCTGAGATCGTCGCGGTGCCAAGGGTTGTGGAGCCGTCCTTGAAGGTCACGGTGCCGCTTGGCGAAGACCCGCCGGAGAGTGTCGCGGTCAAGGTTACCATGTCGCCGAGCGTCGGCGAGAGCGAGGAGCTTGACAGTGAGATCGAGAGCGATGCCTGGCCGACCGCCACCGTGACAGGGTTGGACGTCGCGCCGGCATTGTGGCTGTCACCGCCATAGACGGCGGTGACCGTGTGCGATCCGGTC
Source organism: Bradyrhizobium liaoningense (assembly GCF_018130955.1). Classification (GTDB taxonomy): domain Bacteria; phylum Pseudomonadota; class Alphaproteobacteria; order Rhizobiales; family Xanthobacteraceae; genus Bradyrhizobium; species Bradyrhizobium liaoningense_C. The sequence continues at coordinate 55,693 of NZ_JAFCJM010000025.1, read as the reverse complement.
GACAGCGACGACACCGTCAGCATCGCAGCCGATCCGGAAATGGTGCCGGAGCCGAGCGAGGTGGCGCCGTCATAGAAGGTGATGGAGCCGGTCGGCGAGGCGCCGCCGCTGAGCGAGGCGACGAGGGTCACAGAGGAGCCCGAGCTGATCGATGTGGAAGATGCACTCAAGGCGACAGTCGGCGTATCCTGCGTGATGGTCACGGTCACCGAGCCCGACGTCGCCGACGCATTGTTGGCATCGCCACCGTAGCTCGCCGTGATGGTGTGCGTTCCCACCGGGAGTGACGATAGCAACAGGATCGCGGTGGTCCCGGAGACAGTCGCGCTGCCGAGCGGGGTCGCGCCTTCCAGAAAGGTCACGGAGCCGGTCGCCGAGACGGCGCCGGACAAGGTTGCGACCAGCGCCACCGACGAGCCATAGCTCGCCGAGGACGGCGAGGCGACGAGTGCCAGGGTCGGCGTGGTCTGCGCCACCGTCACGGTGGCCCCGCTGCTCGTCGTCGCGGAATTGTTGTTGGCATCGCCGCCGTAGCTCGCCGTGATCGTATGCGAGCCGGCCGGAAGCGAGCTGGTCGCCAGGCTTGCCGTGGTCCCCGTGATGGACGCCGTGCCGATCGGGGTTGCGCCATCGTAGAAGGTGACCGTTCCGCTTGCCGAGGCGCCGCCGCTCACGGTCGCCGTCAGCATCACCGAGTTGCCGTAGGTCGCTGAAGACGGCAACGCCGAGATGGACAGCGTCGGCGAGGCCTTATCAATCGTGATCTGATAGGTGATCCTGGCACCGAGGCCGCCATTTATGACGACTGCGTCGGCAGGATAGGTGCTTGGCGGGGCTTCGTCGATCTCAACGATTGTGCTGTAAGTGCCCGCCAGCGTGGGCGTGCCACTGAGGAGAGCCGTGCATGTGACGTCGCCAGGATTCGTCGTGCTCATGAACAAGAGCGTCGACGGCACGTTGGAGACTATCCGGTCGACGTTGCACCAAGCGCCGTTTACGTCCGTATCGATCGTGATACTCTGCGAATACGCAGTGCCGGCCGTTGCGTTCGGGAGCGTTCGGTCGGCGTGGGCGGGTGCGCTCGCCGAGAAAAGCAGAATGACGGCCAGCCAAATGGACAGGAAGCCGTTTCGAATGGTGGAAGTCAGCGCGGTTGCGACCGAGCGTTCGCCGGCAAATGGTGATCGACCGGCGCGACCGTTCTCAAGCTGGTCGCAACGCGCGACCACGTCGAAACAACCCGAATGCATGCCCTGTCCCCTTCGTTCGGATTGCTGCGAACGACGTCGCAGGAATCGCATCGGCGAGGAGAGGGTCGTCAGGGGAAATGGCCCGCCAGCCCTGATATCTCACACGCTGTTTCGTTGCGTCTGGTAGGCGACGGGTGGCAGATCCACCATCAACGTGGATTGATCTCAGGGGCTGGGCAGCCAGAAGGCGACATCGGCGAGGCTAGTCGCATTCCTGTGATAGTGCCGATTGTGCCGGGAGTGGTCGGTCTGCGGAGGCGCGTTCGCAGATCGTCAAGGCGACGATGTGAACGATCAGAAAGGCGGCGGCTACGGCCAGGAGCCAGCCCATTTCGTCTTGGGCTGGAGGGCCAGCGGTCAACCTTGCTCGATCTGACCTGCCTGCAACGATCATTTCCGGCCTCCGCAATCCGTGTGAAGTCCTGTGGGGTGTGTCATCGCGACCGATCCCACAACGCCAGCGCCATCTCAGAATCCAATCTTGAGGTGGGCCCGTCCGCGTTCGTTGCGCGCGTTGTTGGCGATCAGTTCGTCGAGCTGGACGCCAAGGCTGACCGACCGGTTCACCTGCAACTCGAAGCCGAGACCGATCAGGGCCTGGTCGCGCTTCTCCGCCAAGCCGAACAGGCTGTAGGTCGTCGTGGGATCAAAGTTGTAGGCGATGAGCTGAGTGTATGAGCCGCTGAAGCTGCGACGATAGGTGAGCTCGAAGCTCGATTTGAGCAGGCCGGCCGAGGTGTCCATCACATGGGTGAACCTGGTCCCGAGCATGCCCGCCAGATCGACGGCCGAGGTCCGGTTGAAGGTCAGGTTGTAGATGCCGGCGCCACTCTCGGCATAGCCGTCGAGCCGAATCCATTGTAGGTCCAGCCGCGCATAGGGCGCGATCTTCCAGCGATCGAGCTTGATCTCACGGCTCACCGCCAGCGAGCCGAACAGATCGTCGGCCCCTCGATGTCCGGAGCCGAACGCCAGTGCCGAGCTGTCGTAGCGATAATTGCCGAGCCTGCCCGCGGCATAGCCGAGGATGCCGTCGATGAACCACTGCGGCGCAGCCCGGTAGCTGGCATAGGCCTGCGTCGACCAGACATTGGCATTGATGTGCGAACCGTCGCTGCCGATCGTGGCATGATCGATACCGAAGCCGACGGCGACACCGGCTTTCAGGTTTCGGGTCAGGCGTGTGTCGACGCCGGCGGTAAGTCCGGTGGAGACAACGTTGTATTTGGCGCTGGCATAGGTGGTGTCCTGGCCGAATAGCAGCGAACCTGCGGTCCAGTAGCGCAGTGGAGAGTCGGATACGGCCGTCGCCGGCGCGTCCTTCGGCCCGTGCCGCGTCTGCGCCGGATTGGCGGCCGCGCCCGTCTTGTCCTCAGCACCCGCTGGCGGGCCATACGGCCTCTGTGGCGCTGGGATCTGCGCGAAGGAGGCCCTGTTGCTGACCACAGGCACGTCGTCATTGTGCAACTCGGTCAATCGGTCCTGCACATTGTCGATCTGCTGTTGCCCCATCACCTGCACGGTGTGAACCTGGAAGTCGACCATCGCCTTCACGGTCGGATCGGCGGTCGGATCCGGCATGGCCGTGTAGCGATAGATGCCCGTACCCGTGGCGGAGCCGAGCGGTGTGGTGACCGTGACGTCGACCGTGCCGGCGGCATGGGGCGGCGTCACCACCGTAATCTGCGTCGCGCTCAGCACCTGAAATCCGAGCACGTTTACGCCGCCGAACTGGACCGACGTGGCGCCGGTGAGTTGCTGACCGGTGACGATCGTCGTTTGGTGCCCGGCCACCAGCCCGGCGGCCGGGCTGGCGCTCGTCACCACGGGACCGGCACTCTTGACCGTGATGCTCACGGTCGCCGGTGACGACGTGCCGGCCGCATTGCTCGCGGTATAGGTGAAACTGTCGGCGCCGCTGTAGCCGTTCGCCGGCGTATAGGTGATGGACGTCCCCGACGCCGTCGCCGTGCCGTGCGAGGCCGACGCACTCACCGCTACCGAGGTTGCCACCGCGCCGGTGATGTCGAGCGTAACTGGATTGTTGCTGCTGTTTTGCGCCACCGTCGCGCTTACGGGATTGGCGACCGGCGCCGACGTCGTGCCCGAGCAGGTGACGGTGACGTCGATCTGGGACGGCAGGCCTTCGCTGAGCGCACGCCACGCGAAAATCTGTGCTCCCGTCGTTGTCACGGTGACATGCAGCGTGCCCGATACCGTGTTGGAGCCGTCGGCATAGTGGCCGCCGACGCCGAGCTCGATGCCGTAGAAGAAGGTCGTGTCAACGACGAACGTGTAGTTCAGCGTGATGATGTCGCCCGCGGTCAGCGACACCGTGGTGTCTGATTGGTGGTCGGCCCCGCTCGCGTCGAAGGCACCGGCCTTGATGTCGGCGCAGGTGGTTGCCGCCAGAGCCGAGCCGACGCTGGTCGCCTGGAGGAGAACGAACAGCACGATCAGGCGCAACGCCGCCGCAGCGGCCTGCCCGAAGCCGTTGGAAGGGGCGCGCAGGCTGACGAGAGCGTGTCGTATCACGCTTTGCGCGGCCATATCGAGATCAAAGCAAGTCATACCCCATCCCCACCTGCACGGATCCCAGCCGAGAGCTTGTCTCGGTGCTGCGGCCGCACTGATCGGGGCGTGCGGCCATCAACGGCCGCAAATCCAAGCGACGCGACGTCTTCGTGTCTGGGATCGACTGGAAGGTCTGGTAGGCGAAGGGGAGAGAATCGACCATCAACGCCGATTGATCTCCGGCTTAGGGGCCGCAAATCTCCGGTCTATATTGGCTCTGGACGAACGTGGCACACTCCTGCAAATGAAAGCAGGTGGCGAGCGAGGAGATCGGCCGGGATGCCGGCGGTAGAATTGGACCTTCCCGGGCTGATTGGGACGAGCGGCGAATTTCGCGACGGCAAGACGGAGGAGGCGTTCTCCGCGAGCATCTGGCAATCGGCACGCGCGATGGCCCTGTTGTGCATCCTCGCCGAAACGGCCGCGAGCCTGTCATTCGTGCCGCTGGATTTTTTGATGCTGACCGGCCCACGGCTCGCGTCCTTCGTTGAGGTCCGGCTGCTGATCGCGCTCACGGCGGCGGCCGCCGTGCTGGCCGTGCTGCGGACGACCCGATATGCCCGCATCGTTGCGATCACCCATCTGCACCAGGTTGCGTTCTTCACGCTCAACGCCCTGATATTCAACCATCCGAGCCTGACCCGTCATGGCGGACTATTGCTGCCGCTGATTGCCATCGCGCTCAACCTGTGTCTCCCGGGGCGATTTCGCTGGGTTGCGTTGACGAGCGCCTATGCGCCCATCGTCAGCCTGTTGTTCTGGGCGGTGCTCAGGCCCGACCCGGAGAGTCCGCTCGATCTGACGATCATCGTGCTGGTCGTGCTGGTCGGCTATGTCGTCGGTGCCGTGTCCCGCACGCAGTTCAATCGGCTGCGGCGCGAGGAATATCTGCGCATCGCCCGCGAACGGCAGACCAATCTCGATTTGCGCGAAGCCAAGGACGCGGCGGAGGCGGCCGCGAGCGTCAAGGCCGACTTCCTCGCGGTCATGAGCCATGAGATCCGCACGCCGATGAACGGAATCCTTGGCATGGCGCAACTGGCGCTGGATGATCCCTTGCCGCTCACCCAGCGCAGGCGTCTTTCGACCATCAGGTCCTCAGCGGAGGGCCTCCTCCGGATCCTCGATGACATTCTCGACATCTCCAAGCTCGAACGGCAGGCCGAGATCTACGAACGCGCGCCGTTCGACGTCAGGCAAAGTCTGCGCGAGATCGTCAACCTCATGACGCCGCGTGCGCACGAGAACGGCTTGACGCTGGAGCTCGTGCTTTCGCCGGCCGTGCCGCGATGGGTGCTCGGCGATCAGTCGCGGGTGCGGCAGATTCTGTTCAATCTGATCGGAAACGCCCTGAAGTTCACGAGTCAAGGGGGCGTCAGGGTCGAGGTGACGGTATCGGGGCTCAAGGACGAGGCGCGGGTCGCCTTCTGCGTTTCGGACACGGGCATCGGCATCACCGCCGAGCAGCAGTCCCATCTGTTTCAGTCGTTCGAACAGGGCGACGCCTCGATCCGCCGGCGTTTTGGCGGCACCGGCCTCGGACTTGCGATCTGCAAGCGGCTTGTGGAGGGCATGAAGGGCGAGATCGAGGTCGAGAGCGCGCCGGGGCAGGGCAGCCGCTTTCGCTTCTCATTGCCGCTGCCCGCGGACGATGGCTCGGCTGCGCGCGAGACGATCGACGCGCCGACCCCGCCCGTCAGGCCATTGAAACTGCTGCTGGTCGAGGACCTTCACATCAATGCGGAGGTCGCTCGCGGGATCCTGGAGAGGGCAGGTCACCGGATTGCGCTCGTGAGGACAGGCGAGCAGGCGATCGAACTAGTCCGGAGCGCGCGCTTTGATGCCGTCCTCATGGACGTGCAGATGCCGGATATGGACGGGCTGGAGGCCACGCAGCGTATCCGCGCGCTGCCGCTGTCACTGAGCGGGGTCCCGATCGTTGCCCTGACCGCAAATGTCATGTCGGAAGATGTCGATGCCTGTCGCGCTGCCGGCATGGACGGACACCTTGCGAAACCGATCGATGTCGCGGCGCTGCATCGTGCGGTGGAGACTGTGCTGAGGATCCGGCAATGGCCGGTCGCCGGCCCCGGCGTTGTCCTGACTGTCGGCGGTGATGTCCTGGTGGTGGGCGATGCACGCAAGGCAACGGACGGCCCGTTGCGGCATCTCGGGTTTCGCGTCTTTCCGGCCGGCTCGTTCGAAGCGGCCGGCGCCATGCTTGCGGCGCGCGAATTCGCAGCGATCGTTGCGGTCGCTCCACCGCCCGGCTTTCTAAGAGCGCTACGCGCGCGCGCCTCGGACGGAGGCAAGCGCATCTTCATCATCGCGGCCTCCATCCCCGGCGAGGGCGCGGGGCTGTTGGAGGAAGGCGCGGACCTCGTGCTTGCCGCGCCGCCATCGCCGGACGAGGTCATGTGGAAGGTCGAGGCGTTCCTGGCTCCGCAGCCGCCGGACGATTTGTTTACGCTCGAGGAGGTCTTCGGGCGTGATCGCATTGACGAGTTTCAGGAGCTGTTTGCCGGCGGCCTGCTAGAGTTGGACCAGGCGTTGGCGCGAGACGACCTGACGCCGAAGGAATTGGCGGGAATTGCCCACCGCATCAAGGGAAGCGCGGCCAACTTGCGTATGCCTGAACTTGCCGCGAGCGCCGATGATGCGTTGATCGCCGCAAGGACCGTCGTGGCCGGACTTCGGGATCGGGATCAGGCCGTCAATGCGCTCCGCAGGCAGATCGGCCTTGTGTTGAAGGGGCCGGGCGCCGGACGAGGCGCGCCGGCGTCAACAGCGGTCGGCAGTAAGTTCGAGGAAGCCAATGTCGACAGTGCTCGTGGTTGAAGACGCGCCGGAGATCCGGCTGATGCTGACCTCGTTCCTGAAGGAGGAGGGCATGGTCGCGCATGGCGTGGCGACCGGTGCCGAGCTGCGCGCCGCCCTGGCTGCGCTCAGGCCCGACATCGTCCTGCTCGATATCAACCTGCCGGATGCCGACGGCATCGCGCTGGCGCGTGAATTGCGGCTCGGCGAGCAATGCGGCCTGATCTTCGTCACCAGCCGTGACTCCGACGACGACATGCTGTCAGGACTCGATGCCGGCGGGGATGACTACGTCTCCAAGCCGATCAACCTGCGCACGCTGATGGCGCGCATCCGCAGCGTCCTGCGGCGGACGAACGAGTCGATCATTACTTTTGACGGATGGATCCTCGATCCGGTTCGGCGCGAGTTGTTTCGTCCCGACGGAAGCATGGTCACGTTGACGTCTGGGGAGTTCAACATCCTCGTCGCCCTCGCGTCCCACATGACCCAACCCTTGAGCCGCGATTTTCTGCTCGACGTCATCTCCAACCGCGACCCGCGCGAGATCAGTGAGCACACCGTCGACAATCTGATCGTGCGGCTGCGCCGGAAAATGCAATATGACGGAACGGCGGCGCCGATCGCAACGGTGCGCGGCGTCGGCTATGCGCTGATTCCGGCGCAGCAGGCGGCCCCGCGCCCGGCGAGCCAGGCGGACACTGGTACGGACTGTCCCTAAGCGTCTCGGTCCGGTCAGGCCGGGATCGCCCGCACGGCCGCACCGATGCATATGGCAGCCATGATGGAAGGCAGCGCCCAGCGAATCTGCCTCCTGAGTTCATCGATCACCGCCCTGCTGACCGCTTGGGTGTGACGCGACAAGGTGTCCAGCGACATGTCGACGATCAGGACCACGATCAAGTACATGTATCCAAGAGAGATGATCTGGGCGACCGGCGTGTTGAGCGAGATGCAGCCCGGGAAGCTCGATTCGAAGGTGAAGCTGATGGCCGCGAGGGCGAGCAGCGACGAGAAGATCAGGCTGCCCTTGTCCTTGGAGGCGAGACCTGGCGCCCATAGCACGAAAACCGATACGGCCAGTACGGCCATGATTGGCACAAAGATGCGCAGCAGGTAATGCGTCGAGATCCGCGCGAGCGTCATGGTCACGTCGAGCTTGGAATAGCTGCGGGCGTTCCACCCCATCGCGTCGCGGTTGGCGAAGCGCAGACCCGCGGCGCGCCAGTCCACCGACGCGGACGTATCCTCGATTCCGGAGATGTCTCGATCGGCCTCGGCGGAAATCAGGATTGCGTCCTGCGCCGCGTGGCGCGGCAGGAAGAACGAGAGCGTGAGATCCTGGCGATCGAACGGGAAGGCGTTGAGGTTCAGGCCAAAGCGAAAGCGAGCCTCGTAACGCTCGATGAGCATCACTTCGCCGTTGGCATAGGTTGACGTGGCCACGGTGCGGGCCTCCGGCTCGCCGATGCGATTCTCGATCTCGAGGCCAGCCGTCCAAATCGATTTCAGATACTCGTCGGCATCCGCACCTGTGCGGTCGAGCCGGCCGAAGCCTATCGCGACCGGATCGAAGGCCTGCCGATGATCGGTCCAGCGCTGCGTGACTTCGACGAACAGGCGTCCCTCTCCGACGACTTCCTTGATCGAGAGCACCTTGAGGATTCGCACCGCGACCCGCACCCGCACCGGAAGCTGCGCTCCCGCCGGCAACTCGATCTGAATCGCCTCCGCCGGCGCTGAAGCGAGACAGAACAACGTCAGGAAAAGGCCTAGGATGCCGGCGAATGGTCTCATGGTCATGCTCTACCGCGCGCGCGTGGCCCGGAACAGGAGCGCGAACGCCAGGAAAGCGCAGATGCCGCCGCAGATCGCAATGACGCGCAATTCGGTGCGCGAGCGTCCGAGTTCGGTGCCGTAATCAGCCTTGAGCGCGATCGAGAAGCCGATCATGCGGCCGCTGAAATCGACGAGCGGCCGCGTGATCAGGTCATAGCGACGGCCGTCAATCGTCGGCGAACCGGCCACGCTGTCGTGCGCCGGACGCAGCGGCATCATCTTCATCAGCGACGAGAACAGCTGCCCGTCGGTCGACATCGCCAGCACGAGATCGCCGAAGGCAGGCAGCTTGGGATCGAGCGCGATGCCCGCAAGCGAGGGAACGACGACGATCGCAATGTCGGCGTTGGAGGTTGCCTTGACGCTCTCGATCAAAGGCTTGAGATCGAGGCCGACCTCAACAGTCCCGACCATGGCGCCCTGCTGCTCGACGATGGTCGCCCCGCGCAGACCGATTCCGGCAACGCCGATCTCCAGCCCGACCTGCGGGCGACCGGTGCGATTGGCGGCGACGATCATCGGACGAAATCCGGAGATATCGTCGTCGAATTGCTCGGGCTTGTGGACGCGCAGGAAATAGCGGATGTTCTTGTCCTGGAAGCCGAAGATCTGCACGCCGGCCTGCTGGCGCAGATGGTCAAAGGTTTCTGCGGACTGGCGCATCAATTCGGCTCGATCCCTCGCAGCGAGCGCTTGGCGAATCGCCGTGCGCCGCGCCGTGACCTCGGCCAGCGCCAAAGCGAAGTGGCCACCGCGGTCGAAAGCGGTCGAGAGCTCGCCGTTGACGAGCCGCATCTCGTCGCTGCGGACGCGGGTTCGGATTTCAGTCTCGTAATCGTCGGCAAACCAGAGCATGACGCCGAAGGCGGCCGCGATCACGGCGGTCACCGTTGCGGCGACTACGCCCGACAGACCGAGTGACTGGCGGCGCTCGCGTTTGAAATCGAGCCGCTCCGTCGCCGTGTCAGCGGCTGTAGTAGAATCTTCGATCGCGAGCATATGGAAATTCCGTGGCGGCGGACGTGAGGCGGCGGCCTGATAGAGAGCAAGATGCAATTGCGGTGAGATGAGCTAGCGGGCGGCTGCTTCGCGTGGAAGCCGTCCATTTCCAGCTCACCCTATCGCAGCACTCTACCCGCTGCGGGTGGCGCCAAATATCAATGGGCGTTGATGAAAGCCTGAAATCCAGCAGGATGAGTGACGGGTTGAGGCGCTACCCCAGCCTCTGGTCCCGCACGTCCTGGGTATCCTCCGTCGCCGCCTTGACGGCGGCGCTCGCCGCGCTCTTGGCCGCGCCCTTGCGGCTTGCGACCTCGACCGCCTTGCGCCCCGAAATCTCGTGGCCGGCATCGGCCGGCATCTGCCAGAAGAACCAGCTCGACGCAGCCGAGCTCAGCGCGACCACGATGAAGGCCGGCGCGAACACGGTGGCGTTGAGCTCGCTGACATGGCTGAGCCACATCGTGGTCTCGACCGATGCGGCGCCGACGGCGACGCCGGCCGAGACCGCGAGCTGCTGGTTGACGCTGACAAGCGTGGTGGCGCGGCTCATCTGCGCCGTCTCGACGTCGGCATAGGCCACCGTGTTGATCGCGGTGAACTCGAGCGAACGGAAGAAGCCGCCGACCACCAGGATGACCATCATGATGAGCAGCGGCGTCGTCACCGTGAACAGCGCGCAGACGGCGAGGAAGAAGGCGCTGATGATCGCGTTGATGGTCATCAGATTGCGGAAGCCGAAGGTGCGGATGATGCGCGCCGCCAGCGTCTTCATGCCCATGGCGCCCAGCGAGGAGGCAAAGGTGACCAGGCCCGAATGGAACGGCGACAGCCCGAACCCGATCTGCATCAGGAGTGGAAGCAGGAAAGGTAGCGCGCCGATCCCGAGCCGGAACATGAAGCCGCCGAAAATGGCCGCGCGCAGCGTCGGCAGCTTCAGGAGCGAAAAGTCCAGCACCGGCGATCCCGTCCGCCGCGCGTGCAGGACATAGAGTGTCATCGAGATCGACCCGCCCACGACCAGGACCGCGACCGTGCTCCAGGGCAGGAGGTTGAGCCCTGCCACCGACAGACCGAACGCGATGCCGGCGAGACCGATGCCCGCAAGCACCACGCCGTAGAGATCGAACGGCTCCTGCGTCTCGCTCTTGATGGGATCGATGAAGCGGAGCGCCATGAAAATGCCGACGAGCCCGATCGGCAGGTTGATCAGAAAGATCCAGTGCCACGACGCGTAGGTCGTGATGAAGCCGCCGAGCGGTGGACCGATCACGGGGCCGATCAGGGCAGGGACCGTCACCCACGCCATGGCGTTGACCAGCTCGCTCTTGTCGATCGAGCGCAGCAGCACGAGGCGGCCGACCGGCGTCATCATCGCTCCGCCCATGCCCTGCAGGATGCGCGCGAACACGAAATGGGTGACCGATTGCGACAGCGCGCAGCCGACCGAGCCGACCATGAACACGCCGACCGCGATCGCGAACACCAGCCGCGCGCCAAACCGGTCGGCGGTCCAGCCGCTCGCCGGGATGAACACCGCCAGCGACAGCAGATAGGAGGTGATCGCGAGCTTGAGCGTCAGCGGGCTCGTGCCGATGTCGGTGGCGATCGCCGGCAGCGAGGTGGCGATGACAGTCGAGTCCATGTTCTCCATGAACAGGGCGGTCGCCACGATCAGCGGGATGATGCGTTGCTTGTTGTCCGACATGACCGAAAAGTAATGGAAATCGGAAGCGAGGGTGTTTGCGGCTTAACACCGCCGCGCGGTTGAGACCATTGCGGAACTGCGCATAGCACCTAGATCCTGCCTCACACCGGTGTGACCACCAAGCGTGTCCCAGGTTGCGCCGGCTGCCGGAGATCCCGCGATGATCTACATCCTTGCCGCGCTGCTGCCGCCGATCGGGCTGCTCCTGAACGGTCAGCCGTTCTCGGCGATCCTCAATCTCGTCGTGATCGTGGTCTGCGTAATTTTCGGCCTGATTTTCCCGGTCCTGTTCCTGGTGCCATCAGCCCATGCACTGATCGCGGTGCACATGAAGCGGGAAGACCGGCGGCATCGGGAGGTTGTGGACGCGATCCGCCAGCACGGCCCGCCGCCCGGCTATCCGCAGTAAGGCGTTTCCAGCGAAGCCTGTCCCGGACTTGATCCGGGATGGACACCGGTTCGCGTCGAGAAAACGCATCAAAACCAGTACCCAAGGCGCAAAAAAGCCTGTGCATGGCTGGCAAACGGGCCGAATGGCTTTGATTCGTCAGCCGGCCGTGCTATCGACCCGCGTCAACCCCACTGATGGGCTCCGATTCGACGGTACTGCCGCAAGGCAGGCCAAGGGCGGCGCTCATCCATAAGCATTTGCGGCATGGCCGCAGGAAGGAGTTGGCGATGGCGACGGTGCAGGGCCTTCAGGGCATCCGCGAAGCCTATACATTCGACGACGTGCTGTTGAAGCCGGGCCTTTCGGACGTGCTGCCGTCCGAGGTCGACATCCGATCGCGCGTCACCCGCGCCATTCCGCTCAACATCCCGATCATGGCGTCCGCCATGGACACCGTCACCGAGGCGCGCATGGCGATCGCCATGGCGCAGGCCGGCGGCCTCGGCGTCATCCACCGCAATTTCGACCCCGAAGGGCAGGCCGCGCAGGTCCGGCAGGTCAAGCGATACGAGTCGGGCATGGTGGTGAATCCGCTCACCATCAGCCCCGATGCCTCGCTCGACGATGCGCTCAAGCTGATGAGCGATCACGGCATTTCCGGCATTCCCGTAGTCACCGGCGCAGGCAAGACCACGCCGGGCAAGCTCGTCGGCATCCTGACCAACCGCGACGTCCGCTTTGCGCACGACCGCCGGCAAAAAGTCTCCGAGCTGATGACGCATGAAAACCTCGTCACGGTGCGCGAGAATGTCAGCCAGGACGAGGCGAGGCGGATGCTGCACAAGCACCGCATCGAAAAGCTGCTCGTCGTCGACGATCAATATCGCTGCGTCGGCCTGATCACCGTCAAGGACATGGAAAAGGCGGTCGCCCATCCGCTCGCCTGCAAGGATGCGCAGGGCCGCCTGCGCGTCGCCGCCGCAACGACCGTCGGCGAGAGCGGCTTCGAGCGCACCGAGCGGCTGATCGATGCCGGCGTCGATCTCGTCGTCGTCGATACCGCACATGGACATTCCAGGCACGTGCTCACCGCCGTCAACCGCATCAAGCGGCTGTCGAACTCGGTGCAGGTCGTCGCCGGCAACGTCGCGACCACGGAAGGCACGCAGGCGTTGATCGATGCGGGCGCCGACTGCATCAAGGTCGGCATCGGCCCGGGCTCGATCTGCACCACGCGCATCGTCGCCGGCGTCGGCGTGCCGCAGCTCACCGCGATCATGGATGCGGTCGAGGCCGCGAAGAAGGCCGACGTGCCCGTGATCGCCGACGGCGGCATCAAGTACTCCGGCGATCTGGCCAAGGCGCTCGCCGCGGGCGCCGACATCGCGATGGTCGGCTCGCTGCTCGCTGGCACCGACGAGACGCCCGGCGAAGTATTTTTGTGGCAGGGCCGCTCCTACAAGGCCTATCGCGGCATGGGCTCGGTCGGCGCAATGGCGCGCGGCTCGGCTGACCGCTACTTCCAGCAGGACATCAAGGACACGCTGAAGCTGGTGCCCGAAGGCATCGAGGGCCAGGTGCCCTACAAGGGCCCGGTCGGCAACGTCATGCATCAGCTCGCCGGCGGCCTGCGTGCCGCGATGGGTTATGTCGGCGCTCGCACGCTGGACGATCTGCACAAGAAGGCACAATTCGTCCGCATCACCGGCGCAGGCCTGCGCGAAAGCCACGTCCACGACGTGACTATCACGCGCGAATCCCCGAACTATCCGGGCGGGGGTTAGTCGGCTTCGCTCTATCCATCGTCATGGCCGGGCTTGACGACGGAGACTTGACAGCGCTGTCGCCCGGGATCGGGAACGACGGTGCTCGGGTTTGCGCCGTCGCGATGCGTCTCCTAAATGACTGCAACAAGCATTTTGGAGGAAGCCATCATGTCCCAAGGCAAACGCATCGTTCTCGCCGCGCGCCCCGTCGGCGCGCCAAAGCCGTCCGATTTCCGCATCGAGGAATTTGCGGTGCCGACGCCAGGGCAGGGCGAAGTTCTGCTGCGCACGATCTGGCTGTCGCTCGATCCCTATATGCGCGGACGCATGAACGACACAAAGTCCTATGCGGCGCCGGTGCCGGTCGGCGGCGTGATGGAAGCCGGCACGGTGTGCGAGGTGGCAGCCTCCAACAATCCGAACTTTGCCAAAGGTGACATCGTGCTCGCGCGGGCCGGCTGGCAGACGCATGCGATCTCCGATGGCAAGGGGCTTGCGAAGATCGATCCAAAACTCGCACCGATCTCGACCGCCGTAGGCGTGCTCGGCATGCCCGGAATGACCGCCTATACGGGCCTGCTCGACATCGGCAAGCCGCAACCGGGCGAAACCGTGGTGGTTGCCGGCGCCTCCGGCGCGGTCGGCTCGGCCGTCGGCCAGATCGCCAGGATCAAGGGGGCGCGCGCAGTCGGTATCGCCGGCGGCAAGGACAAGTGCGATTACGTCAAGAACGAGCTCGGCTTCGACGACTGCCTCGATCACCGCGAAACCGAGTTTGCCGCGAAGCTGAAGTTTGCCTGCCCGAAAGGCATCGACGTCTATTTCGAGAACGTCGGTGGCGCGGTGTTCGAGGCGGTCTTCCCGCTGCTCAATCCGTTCGCGCGCGTTCCCGTGTGCGGCCTGATCGCCCACTACAACGACACCGACGCCAAGCCGCCGAAATGGGCGTCGTCGCTGATGTTCGCGATGCTGACCAAGCGCCTGACATTCCGCGGCTTCATCGTCAGCGATTTTGCCTCCCGCCATGGCGACTTCCTGCGCGACATGTCCGGCTGGGTCCGCGAGGGCAAGGTGAAATACAAGGAGTTCGTCACCGAGGGCCTCGACAGCGCGCCTGATGCCTTCATGGGCCTGTTGAAGGGCGCCAATTTCGGCAAGCAGCTCGTCAGGGTCGGGCCGGACAAGGCGTGAGACGGGGGGCTTGAGCGGGCCCCGTATGGTTAATAAGGCGTTACCAATCGGCAACACCTGCCCGCAAAAGCCGCAAGTATGACCGCCGGTTCATTGACCGGCGGTCGAAGGCATTGAATCATCGAACCAATTTCAGGTGATGCGATGTTGTTTGAGATCGGTATTTTCTGCGTAATTCTTCTGGCCGCCGGCTATTGGGCGACGATGTTCGTCATGGGCCGGCGCGACGACGTCATCCATGGCAAGTTCGTTCATGCTGACGACGAGCCCGGGCAGGCAGCGATGCCGGTGCCTCCGCCGCCATATCCTGCACGGCCAAAATTCCCGGCGCGTCCGACCCCGCGCGTGGCCAATGACGCCAAGCCGGTGAACAGCGACGCGCTGCAATCGCTGCTGGCCGCGATCCAGCAGGATCTCAAGAACGTCGCCTAAAGCATGATCCGGAAAAGTGCGCAGCGGTTTTCCGAAAGCGCGATGACGATTCGACCTAACGCCATCGCGCTTTAGGCCTCAGACGCTGCCGCGCTCGAGGAGGACCAGCTCGACCGCATGTCGCGGCTCGGCTGGTGGCGTGCCGGCCAGACGCGCCAGCAATAGCTCACCCGCCGCCCGGCCGATCGCGGTGGCATCGAAGGTGATGGTGGTGAGGCCCGGCGTGATCTGGTCCGCAACATCATTGTCGCCGAAGCCGAGCAGCGCGAGGTCGCGCGGCACCGAGATGCCGCGCGAGCGGGCCTCGATCAGCGCGCCGGTCGCCAGGAGATCGTTGGCGCAGAAAACCGCGCTGACGGGATTGCCGCGATCGAGCAGGGCCGCGAATGCGGCCCGGCCATCGATGAGGCCGGTGATCTCGCCGACGCCGATCTCATGAACGATTTCGAGACCGAGCCTCGTCGCCGCCGCGCGAAAACCATCGCGGCGCAGCGCGCCGCGGCCGCTGCTCCGTCCGATGAAGGCGACCCGGCGATGGCCTGTCTGCGCCAGGCGCTCCGCCGCCATGGCGCCGGCATCCGCATTGGAAAATCCGACCAGCATGTCGATGGGGTCGCGCGGAAAGGCCCAGGTCTCGATCACGGGAATGCCGAACTCCTGCAACGCGGCGCGATTTTCCTGCAGCTCGATGACGCCGGTGAACATCACCGCCGCCGGCCGGATGCCGCGCAGAGACTGGATCATCGCGACCTCCTTGGCGTAGGAGTAGGAGGTCTGGCCGACCAGCACTTCATAGCCTTCGGGCTCGAGCGCGGCCGCGAGGCTGCGCACGGCGAGGCCGAACTGCTGACTGAGGATGTTGGAGACGAAGGCCACGACCACGTTCGATCGTCCCGACCGTAGTGCGCGCGCATGCGGGTTGGACGCATATCCCGTCGTCTCGATCACTTCGAGGATGCGGTCGCGGGTTTCGCGATTGACCTTCTCGGGATGTCGCAGCACCCGCGACACCGTGATCGGCGCGACGCCGGCGCGCTCCGCCACTTCCTCGATGCGCGGCGGTCGCCCGGTCGCAGGGCCGCGGCCGGGCGGCGCGGGGATGCGCACCACGTCGTCGTAGGTCGGTGTCAGCGGATCGGTCATCGAATCCCGAAGCTAGATTACAACTTCATCGCGCCAAAGCCTCATCGCGTGTCAGGGCACGGCCGACCTGGACCAGGCAATCGCCGCTCTGGCTGTCGGTGTGGAGGCGTTGCGAGATGACGATGCCGTCGGCGGGGAAGCGCAGCACCTCTTCGGCCAGCTCCGGGCGCTCGAAATCATGATACCAGCCGGCGACGCCGCCGGCCTTGACGCGCGTGCCGACCGTGACGGCCGGCTCGAACCAGCCGCGCCGCGTCGCGTACACCGCCTGGGCGTGACTTTGCAGGGCCAAAAGTTCGGTCGGTCCCTCGACCGGCGCATGCGGCCCGAGCACCGGCTTCTCGACGAGACCAAGTGCAAGCAGCAGGCTGTCGACGGCACGCGCAGTGAGCGCCATGGTCTGCGGCGTAACGGTGCCGCCGCCGCCGAATTCACCTGACAGCCCGATCGCGCCGGCGCGTGCGGCGGCCGCCATCGAGGTCGGCGCGGCCGCGCCGTTCTCGGCAACGAAGGCGAAGGGCATCCCTAACCCTTCCATGAGACGCAGCGCTTGGCCGAACATCTCGGGTGGTCCCTGTCGCTCGATCAGGGCGCAGGGCAGGTGGGTCATCGACGTACCGCCGGAGTGGATGTCGAACACCACGTCGTGGCGTGGGAACAGCTCGTGCTCGAGGAAATGCGCGAGGCGGAAGGTCGGCGTTCCCGCGGCGTCGCCCGGGAAAGCCCGGTTGAGATTGCCTTCGTCCAGCGGCGAGCGGCGGCGCGCCGCCATCACCGCCGGCAGGTTGGCGAAGGGCAGAATGGTGATCTCGCCCTTGATCGCAGCTTGATCAAGCCGGCGGAACAGCCGCGCGAGGGTAATCTCGCCCTCATATTCGTCGCCGTGATTGCCGGCCATCAGCAGAAGTTTCGGGCCGGCACCATTCCTGATCCGGAAGATCGGGATCTTGAGCTGGAAATAGGGGGAGCGGTCGATCGAGAAGGGAATGCCGAGATGGCCGGACCATTTCTGGTCCTTCTCGAAATCGATCTCGTGGAAAAGTCCGGTATGCATTGGCTGCCTCGAGACCGCGTCGTCGCCGACGCCGGCCGAAGGTTGGAAGAAAGGGCGGTGCCTTAGGGCATGATGAAACTAGGTTCGGCTGGCAGTTCGCGGTTCACCTCTCCCCAGCGGGGAGAGGTCGGATTGCGCCTGGCGATGCGAAGCATCGTCCAGAGCAATCCGGGTGAGGGGCCGCAGCGTTCCGTAAGACCTGAACCCCTCACCCGGCTCGCATCTGCGATGCGATCCGACCTCTCCCTACGGGAGAGGTGATTCGAGTTCTGAGCGCGCACGGTTTCAACCAAGATTCACTCCGCTTTAGAGCAAGGCGACCGCGGTCATCTCGACGCGCAGATCGGGATCGGCGAGGCGGGCTTCGACGCAGGCCCGCGCCGGCGGATTAGCCGGATCGATCCAGGCGTCGTACACCGAGTTCATGGTGTCGAAATCGGTGATGTGCGGCAGGAACACGTTGACCGCGACGAGCTTGGAGCGGTCTGAGCCGGCTTCCTTCAACAGCGCGTCGATCTTGGCGAGCACCTCGCGGGTTTGCGACACGAGGCCTGCCTTGCGGTCATCAGCGACCTGGCCGGCGATGTGCACCATGCCGCCGGCGGCGACGGCCTGGCTCATGCGGGGGCCGACGACGTAACGTTTGATCATCTGAATATTCTCCTCGTGAAGGTGAGCTCCCGCGCGCCGCGCGGGAGCGCTTGTTCGAGCTTACAGCGTCGGCAGCGTCTGCTCTTCCTTGAACCACTTCAGCTGCAAGACGCCAAGCTTGCCGTTCAGCTTGTTGGTGAAGATATCGGTGTTGATCCAGTTGAGCAGGTTCTGCTCGCCCTGACGTACGCCGATATGCGCCGGCGACTGGCGGATCAGGAATTTCAGCTCGACCTCCTTGGTCGGATTCTGTTCCTGCACCTTGATCGCGATCGCGCTGTTCTCCGCGAAACTGTCGGCCTGTCCGGCGAGATAGGCGGCGATGGCGGCCGGCGTATCCTCGAAGCGGACCAGCTTCACCTTGGGTGCGTTGTCGGTGAGCCAGACGTCGAGCGTCGTGCCCTTGGCGACGGCCACGGTGCGACCCTCGAGATTGTCCGGCTTCTTGCCGGTCGCCGACGCAAGCGACTTCGCGCCGTAGACGCCGAGGTTCACGACCGCGTAGGGCTGGGAGAACATCACCTGCTGGGCGCGCTCCGGCGTGGCGCCGAGACCCGCGATCAGGATGTCGATCTTGTCGGACAACAGGCTCGGGATGCGCGCTGCGCCCGTGACGGGAACGAGCTCGAACTTCACGCCCATGTCGGCTGCGATCAACTTGGCGAGGTCGGCATCGAGGCCGGCGATCTCGCCCTTGTCGTCCTTGAAACCCCAGGGCGCGGCGTCGGTGAGGATGCCGACGCGCAGCTTGCCCGCGCCGAGCACGTCCTGGAGCTTGTCAGCTCTGGCAAGACTCGACGTGGCAAGGACGGCGACCGCCGTCGCAGCAATCGTGAAGAGGGACTTCCACTTTCTCATGACGCTCTCCTGGTGTCGGCCGACGGCCGGATGACGGGGACGGTTCTCATTTCGCAGAGGCGATGAAGCTCGCGAGCTCGGGCGTTTCGGGGTTTGCAAACAGCTTTGCCGGCGGCCCCTGTTCCCAGACGCGGCCCTGATGCATGAAGACGATGCGGTCGGCGACGTTGCGGGCAAAACCCATCTCGTGGGTGACGAGGATCATGGTCATGCCCTGGCGTGCCATCGCCTCCATCACCTTCAACACTTCGCCGACGAGCTCGGGGTCGAGCGCCGAGGTCACCTCGTCGAACAGCATGAGGTGAGGAGCCATCGCGAGACAGCGGGCGATTGCGACGCGCTGCTGCTGGCCGCCGGAGAGCTGCTCCGGCCAGGCATCGATCTTGTCGGCGAGACCGACGCTGGCGAGCACGTCCTCGGCAAGCGCGCGTGCCTTCGTCTTGTCGGTGCGGCCGGTGAGGAGAGGGGCAAGCGTGATGTTGCGCTCGACCTTCAGATGCGGGAACAGGTTGAAGGCCTGGAACACGATGCCGACGCGCTGGCGGAATTGCTTGAGATCGCGCATCCGGGCATGGACCCTCTCGCCCTCGACGCGGATCTCACCGGCATCGACCGTCTCCAGCGCATTGATGCAGCGGAGCAGCGTCGACTTGCCCGAGCCGGAACGGCCGATGATCGTGACGATCTCGCCTTCCTCGACGTCGAGCGAGACGCCCTTGAGCACGTCGACCCGGCCGAACTTCTTGTGGATGTCGCGGATTTCAACGAGAGCCATCGAGGCGGGCCTCCAGGGAGCGGGACCAGAGCGTGAGCGGCAGGCAGAGCGCGAAATAGATGGCGGCGACGAGTGCGTAGGTGAGCAGCGGCTGGAACGTCGCCGCGCTCACCACCTGGCCTGCACGGGCAAGCTCGACGAAGCCGAGGATCGAGGCGAGCGAGGTGCCCTTGATGAGCTGCACCAGGAAGCCGACCGTCGGCGGCAGCGACAGACGCAGCGCCTGCGGCGCAATGATGTGGCGGAACTGCTGCCAGAGCGACAGGCCGAGGCAGCTTCCGGCCTCCCACTGCGCCTGCTTCACGGCCTCCAGCCCGCCACGCCAGATCTCGCCGAGGAACGCGGCGGTGTAGAGCGTGTAGGCGACGGTAACGGCGATGATCGCGGGCACCTGGATGCCGAGGAAGACCGGCATGCCGAAATAGAAGAAGAACAGGAGGCCGAGCAGCGGCACGCTCTGGATGATTTGGATGATCGCGGCCATCGCCCAGCGCAGGGAGGCAAATCGGCTGATGCGACCCATCGCAAGCCCAAGTGCGAGCGGTGCGCCGAAGGCAAGTGCAAGGACGACGAGCACAACGGTCCAGCGCAGCGCGGCGACGAGCGAAGCGAGGTCGATGAGGGAGAAGGATCGCATCGCCTCGCCCTCAACGCCGCCGCGGCCAGCGGAAAGCCGCCGCGCCGACCAGCGCGAACAGCGCCTTGAACGCCATCGCCATCGCGAAATAGACGGCGCAGATCACCGCATAGACCTCAAAACTGCGGTAGGTGCGGCTCTCGATGAAGCCTGCGACGTGAAACAGCTCGTCGGCGGCGACCTGCGAGGCGAGCGAGGTGCCGAGCAGCAGCAGCACGAACTGGCTGGTGACGGCCGGATAGGCATTGCGCAGCGCAGGCGGCAGCACGATGTGACGAAACACCTGCCAGCCGGAGAGGCCAAGGCACTGGCCGGCCTCGACCTGGCTCCGCGGAATGGAATCCAGTCCCGACCGGATGATCTCGACCGAATAGGCGCCGAAATAGAGCGACAGCGCCACGCATGCCGCTTCGAACGCCGGGAGCTTGAGGCCGAAGGTCGGGAGCACGAAGAACACGATGAAGATCTGGATCAGCGACGGCGTGTTGCGGAATAGCTCGATGTAACCGCGCACCAGCCAGCGCAGCGGCGCGATGCGGCCATTCAGAGCGACCGCGCCGGCAACGCCGATCAGGATTCCGAACAGGGCCGCAACCACGGTCAATTCGAGCGTGACGATGGCCCCGTCGATCAACTGGTTCTGATAGCGCCAGAGCGGCAGGAAATTCATCGCGCGCGCTCAGCCGAACTGGGTGTCGAGCGCGCACGTCACGGCGCCGTCGGCGTCGAGACCAAAGATCACGCGCCAGCGGTCGAGACAGGTGCAGGGATGCGAGATGCCGAAGGCGATGATGTTGCCGACCGCAAGCGGACTGTCCACGGGCACCTGGATGAAGGCGTGCTGGTCGTTGAGGCGGGTGACCGTCAGCTCGTCGGCGAGGTCTTGCTGTTCGATACCGTCGCGCCAGACGCGCAGCGAAACGGGAAGGCCCTGATCGAAGGAAGCATCGCGCATGCCGAAGCCTGCGATGGCGAGGCCCGGTTCGGGACGCGACAGCACCTCGGCCCAGAGCGTCAGGGCGGGGCGAAAGCCATCTGCCGCCGAGCGCCGTACGCCATCGATGACGAGGCCACCGCGCCGGTCGATCTCGACAAAGGCGCGGGCATAGATGCCGTGATCGGCGAAGAACAGCGCGCCCGAGCGCAGGATCACTTTTGCGTTGCCGTCGGCCTTCGCGAACGGGGCCAGCGCTTTTGCCACGACGTCGAAATAGGCCGAGCCTCCGGCGCTCAGCAGCAGCGGACGGCGAGGGGCAGCGCGTCGAACCAGCGCGAACGCGTCGGCCGTGCGCTCCATCAGCGTCGCGATGGCGTGTGTCGTTTCGTCAGCGTTCGATGTCGCCGCCGCGCCTTCGTAAGTCGCGACGCCGCCGAGCACGAGCGCGTCGGCGGCAAGCACCGCGGCGATGACCGCTTCGACCGCGGCCCAATCGCACGCGCCGGCGCGGCCCGTGCCGAGCTCGACCAGCACCGACAGCTCGGAGCGGCCTGCGTACCGCGCGGCCTCCGCGAGTGCGGCCACCGCGGCCGGCGAGTCGGCGAAGGCATGAAACTCGGCCTCCGGATAGGCGCTCAGCAGCGCGCCGAGCCGGCGCCCGGCGGCGAGCCCGCCGATCTCATTGGCGAGCAACAGCCGCCGCTCGCCATGGCCAAGCAGCACGGCGGCCTGCTGGATGTTCGCAACCGTCGTCCCCCAGGCGCCGGCCTCACGCAGCGAGCGGGCAAGCGCGGGCGACATCGGTGTCTTGGCGTGGGGCGCCACGCTGACGCCTGCAGCCTCGCACCAGCGCAGGAACAGGTCGCGATTGCCAGCGAAGGCGGCTTCATCGAGGGTGAGGGCGGGAAGCGCGAGGTCGCCGCGCGAGGGACGCCAGCCCCGGCTGCCGATCTCCTCGGAGGGAATGCCGTCGACCAGAGGAATTCCTCTGGTGGTCGCAGAAAGGCGCTGGGCTTCCCATCGGGACAAGGACTGCATCGTCGCTCCGTCTGTGGCGCTCGATCGCCAGAACGTACGATATGACCTAATGACAACGTTGTCATTAGCCAGTTTTAGACGTTTTGGCTCAACTTTAGGGCGAAGAGGTATTTAGTTAAGGGTGGAGCGACCGAGAATTGGGCTAGCCGCCGGGCTTCGCCTTCAAGAGGTCGTCGAGGTCGATATCGACCAGGCCCGCCGCCTTGACATGCCGGACCTCAAGACTGTCCGGCCGGAAGCGGTACTCGACCAGGCCGGTCTCCTTGATGCCGATGCGCTCCTGGCGCTTGTCGGACAGGATGAAGCTGGTCGACGGCGCCCAGACATGGCGGAGGCGGCCAAACGTGTAGTCGCGCCGCTGATGGACGTGACCGCTCGCAACAAGCCGCACGTTGGCACGCGCGATCATCTCGATCAGTTTTCGCCGTGCCGGCTGCGGCACGTAACGGATCGCGGTCTCGATCGTCTCGGAATCGCCGGGCAGGTTGAGGAACAGCGGCTTGTGCAGGAACAGCGCGATTGGCTTGCCCTCGGCGCGTGAAAGCTCGCGTGCCAGCCAGTCGAACTGCTCGGCGTCGGCAGCGAGCCCCGAATTCATCACCAGCGAGTTGAGCCCGATAAAGCACCAGCCGGCGGCTTCGAACTGCCAGCGATCCTCGCCGACCAGCGCGCAGAACTCTTGGCGGTGCTCCTCGCTCACGGGCTGCTTCGGCGCTTCGCCGACCTCGGTCGGATTGTCGCCGATGTCGTGATTTCCCGGCAGATGGCGGCAGGGCACGGGCAGGGCGTCGTGCAGGTCCTTCGCGAATTCGAGATCGGTCTTGCCGGTCGGCGCGTCGAAGGCGAGGTCGCCGGTGTTGACCACGAGGTCGGGGCGCGTCGTTGCGATGTGATCGCTGACGCGTGCAAAATTCTCGGTCAGTCGGGTCAGGCGGCGGGTGAGGTGGGTATCGGAAATCTGCGTCAGGCGGAATTCGGGCATGACATGATCATACAATGAGGCGGACGTCCGAATGATGAGAGGGCAATCTCGGGCGCGCCCAGTTTACCTGCCTTCAAAGCAGATCCGCCCGACTTGCCTGCCATCCTTGTCCTTCAGGCCGAACGGGCAGCGCAGGCGTTCCAGCGCCTTCGCGGCATCCTCGCTGCCGAGCGCAGCGGCCCGCTTGTAGTAGGCGATCGCGGCCTTGGGGTCCTTCTCGCCGGCGCGTCCGGCTTCGGCATAGGCGCCGAGCCGCTCCAATGCGTCCGCATGGTCGAACGCGGCGGCCTTTTCGAACAGCGCCCTGGCGACGACGTCGTCCTTCGGCCCGTCGTCGCCGTCCTGGGTCATCAATCCGAGCTGGAACAACGCCTCGCCGGAATTGGCTGCCGCAGCCTTGGCGTACCAGTTGCGCGCCATCGCAAGATCGGGCTTCACGCCGACACCGGCGCCATAGATCGCGGCGAGATTGATCATGCCCTCGACATCGCCGGCCTTTGCGGCCGTCTCGATCAGAGTCCGTGCCTCGTTGACGTTCTTTCTCACGCCGGCGCCGTTGATCATGAGCACGCCGAGCCCGGCCATTGCAGTTGTGCTGCCGGCCTTGGCTGCCTTGCGATACGCATTGGCCGCTTCAGTTGGTTGCCGGCCGGACTCGTAGGCGCGGCCGAGCTCCATCCAGATGCGGCGCGGCGCATCGGGCACGGCAGTGGCCGCCTTGCACGCCTTAACCGCGGCCGGAATATCGGAGCCGGCAATTGCGATGACGCCTTTGACCTCGGCCGGCTTGTCCGGATCGGTGGGATGAGCGGCAAGCCGGTCGCATGCGGCGATGTCGGCTGGCGCAGCGTTTGCGCGGATCTCCTGCCCGAGGCAGAGCGGCACGGCGAGGACGAGGCCGATGGTGAGGCGACACGCCAGACGAGCCATCCGTCACAGCACCCGATAGCGGATCGTGTAGGCGTCCTGCGGCGCCACGCTGCCGGCAACCGGGGAGGCGACGCGGTCGGCGAGGTGCCAGGGGCTGAACTCAACGGAGCGGTGCGGCTCGGCCGGCAGGCGCAGCTTGAACTCGAACGTGCCCTTGCCGGGCAGGCTGACGACGAGGAGCCGGTCGGCAGTGCGATGGTCGAGCGACACGGCGCCCCGCAGCACGGAGCGGCCGTCGCCGAGTTCCCTTGTGCCCTCGATCTGGGCGAGCTTCTGGTTGCGGTCGGTGTGCAGCTCGATCTGGCTCTCGGAGGCCGTGGTCAAAACCTCCCTGGGCATGCGGATTTCGAATTCGACTGCGGGTTTTGACGGATTGAGGCCGAGATAGGCGAGCGCGGCGTGGCGCATGTCGTAGGCCGCGAAGCTGAACAGGCCGAGCGCGGCCAGTGTCAAAAGGCCGTGCTTGAGGACGTCACGCCCTGTCCGGTAGCCGCTGCGCAAATAGACGGTCAAGGTGATCGCGACCGCCAGCGCTGCGGCGATGCCGGCCAAGGCCGACATCAAGATGCCGAGTCCGCCGTCCGGGGATTCGCTGAGGGGGCTGCTCAGGCTCGCGAAAAAGTTCATGGCGCCATCTCGCCGCTGCACCCCGAAGGGCCGAAATCGCTTTAACTACTGGCGGTTAGTCGCCTCGTCGCGAAAGGCGGTTCAAGCGCTTGATTGCCAGAGCCAAGGACGGCGGCTAATGACCGTCCCAATTCGCGTCGCGAACGGGAAAATCTGATGTCGGTTCAAATGGTTTTGCTGCCGGTCTTCGTGCAGGTCGCACTTACCTTGGCGCTGCTCGTGGCCATGGTCGGCGCGCGCCGGGCAACGCTCGTCTCCGGCGAGACGAAGATTCGCGACATTGCGCTGGGCGAGCCGAACTGGCCCAAGCGCACCACCCAGATCGGCAATTGCTACCGCAACCAGTTCGAGCTGCCGGTGCTGCTTTACGCGCTGATCGCGATTGCGTTGCCGCTGCGCCGTGCCGATCTCTTCATCGTGCTGATGTCCTGGGTGTTCGTGGTGACGCGGCTGGTCCATGCCGGCGTGTTCGTCACGTCCAACGACCTCGGCCGGCGCTCCACCGCGTGGATCGCGGGCGGCCTCGTGCTGCTCCTGATGTGGATCTATTTCGCGCTGAAAATGCTGCTGCTCTGATTTGAGCGCATGATCCGGACAAGTGGACACCGGTTTTCCGATAAGATCATGCGCAACACTGAAAGAATCCCATGACCCCTGCTGCCCGGCTGTCCGCGGCCATCGAACTCATCGACACCATCGAAACCCAGCGCGTGCCTGCGGCCAAGGCACTGAAGGAATGGGGCACTGCGCACCGCTTCGCGGGCTCCGGCGATCGCGCGGCGATTGCCGGCCTCGTCTGGGACGTGCTGCGCCGCTACGCCTCCAGCGCCTGGTTGATGGATGCCGACACCGCCCGCGCGCGGCTGATCGGCATGCTGCGTCTCGAACGCGGCATGGACACGGCCACCATGTCCGCGATGTTCGACGGCAGCCGCTTTGCGCCGTCACCGCTGACCGAGGCGGAGAGCAGCGCACTCGCGTCGCGCTCGCTTGCCGATGCGCCGGCCGCGGTCGCCGGCGACTATCCGGACTGGCTCGATCCTTATCTGGCAAAGGTCTTTGGCGAGGATCGCGCCGCGGAGGCGAGCGCAATGGCGAGCCGTGCGCCGCTGGACTTGCGCGTCAACACGCTGAAATCCAACCGCGACAAGGTCCTGCGTTCGCTGGCGCATCTGGGGGCAAAGCCGACGCCGTGGTCGCCGAACGGCCTGCGCATTGAGCTTGGCGCCGACGCGCGCAATCCCGGCATCCAGTCGGAGGAGGATTTCATCAAGGGCGCGATCGAGGTTCAGGATGAGGGCTCGCAGCTCGCGGCACTCTTCACCGCGGCAAAGCCCGGCGAGCAGGTGATCGATCTCTGCGCCGGTGCCGGCGGCAAGACGCTGGCGCTGGCGGCCCTGATGCAGGGCAAGGGCCGGCTGATCGCGACCGACCGCGACAAGCGGCAACTTGCTCCCATTCATGAACGCCTGTCGCGCGCCGGCGTGCACAACGCCGATGTCCGCACGCCCAAGGGCGAGGCCGATCCGCTGGCCGACATCCGCGCCTCGGCCGACCTCGTCGTGATCGACGCGCCCTGCACGGGCACCGGCACCTGGCGGCGCAACCCCGACGCCAAATGGCGCATGCGCCCGGGTGCGCTCGAGATCCGCCTGAAGGACCAGGCCGAGGTGCTCGAGCGGGCCGCGGCCCTGGTCAAGCCAGGCGGGCGAATCGCCTACATCACCTGCTCGGTGCTGACGGATGAGAACGACGAGCAGGTGAAATCCTTTACCGCGCGCCATCCCGAATTTGCGGTGGCGCCGCCCGAGCAGACCGCAGGCGTGCTCTGGGACAAGGCAGAGGCCTTTGCTGAGGCCGCGCTGCAATCGGAGCAGGGCTGGCTGATGACGCCGCGGCGGACCGGCACCGACGGGTTTTTTGTCTCGGTGCTGAAGAAGGCTTCGTAGAAGCTCTTGTAGGGTGGGCAAAGTGAAGCGTGCCCACCAATTCTGCATCCGCGTTGACGATAGATGGTGGGCACGCTTTCGCTTTGCGCACCCTACAGCCCCGAAATCTGCTTCAAAACGAAAGCCCCGCGCACCGAATTCTCGGTGGCGGGGCTCGTAATCTTACGCTTTGCCAGTACGTCCGTGGTCAAAGCGTGATCGGGTTGCGCGGCAGACTAGCCGGCGCGGAGGTTGTCAGCCGACGACTTGCCGCTGCGGCGGTCCGCGACGATGTCGAACGACACCTTCTGGCCCTCGTTGAGGCTGCCCAGACCGGCGCGTTCAACCGCGCTGATGTGGACGAACACGTCCTTGGTGCCGTCGTCCGGCTGGATGAAGCCATAACCCTTTTGGCTGTTAAACCACTTCACAGTACCCATTGCCATGGGGGAGTTCCTTTGTTGTAACGGTCTACGCACTGGGACCGGTACGCAAATGCTTTGCGCCCATGATCCCGATTGATCGATTTTGGGGAAATCTCTGAATCGTGCGCGCCCGTCATAAAAACGAGGCGAAGCGGCCCAGTCGTCCGGCCAAGTATCGAGATTGTGATAATACAGATTATTTGGGGCCACTTCAAGGCACCACACGCGTGCCGTGAAGTCGGGGCGGTACTCTATTCCGCGCTGCAGATCGGCGGGTTCCCTCAGTCGACGATGAAGAGCGTGGCGCCCACGGCCGTCGACGAGCGGTGCGCGGTGTCGCCAAAGTCCGAGACTTGGTAGCTCATGCCCGGCGTGAGCTTGAATTTGCGGCCGTCACGCAGCTCGGTGTCGAGTTCGCCCTTGAGCACGTAAAGCACGTGGCCGCGATCGCACCAGTGATCGGCGAGATAGCCCGGCGAATATTCCACCATCCGTACCCGCATCTCGCCGATGTCGAGCGTGCGCCACAGCGCCTGCCCGGTCTCGCCGGGATGCGTGGTGGCCGCGACCTTGCTCCAGTCGGTGACGGTGAAGGGCGAGGCGGGGAGCTTCATGGGGGTGGTCCTGTCGGTTCGCTGTGGGCGTGGCGCACGCTTTCGCACCATACGCCGCCATTGCTGTCGTGGTGGAAGCGGCGCGCTCAAATGTCTAACCGTCACCCTGAGGTGGCCGCTTCTTCAGCGGCCCTCGAAGGGCGACGGCCCGGCTGCCAGCTTGGCCGCTCATCCTTCGAGGCTCCCCATGCGCCGCTTCGCGCCGCATGGCTCGCGCCTCAGGATGACGGAGAAAGCGTCGTTTACGCCAAAGGCAGCCTAATGCGTCAAATGGTTTGCCGAGCCCTGCACGATCTTCGCGTCCGCATTCACCCGCAGATACTCGCAGATCTTCTTGCCGCGCTCGTTCTGATAGAACACGACGACACTGTCGGGGCTGACGAACAGGTCGATCAGCGAAAAATGCAGGTTGGGGAGCAGCGCAAGCGCCTTGCCCCAATAGGCGCGCAGGCTTTCCTTGCCGCGCAGGGTTCCGCTCTCGGCCAGCCCGAGCGCCTGGACCCTATCCGAGGTCATCTCGGCCTTATCGTCATAGAGCGCCAGCACGCGCTCGAGGTCGCGCGAATTCCAGGTGTCGATCCAGGTCCGGCCCAGGGTTTCCATGTCGGACGGCTGGTGGTGGTTTGGCATGGCATCCTCCCGTTTCAGGCCCATTCTGCAGTGGATCAAATTAGGTCAATAATACTGACATAAATGGGATATGTCCATGCCCAAAGAAGAATGTGGGCGCCCTCGTGCTCGCGGTTGCGGCAGGGGTCTCGGTCGCGTATCTGCTTGTCATGACAGCAGCACAGAACGCCCGCGAGTCGTCGACGCCCTCGGTGGCCTCGGCGCACGACAAGATTCTCATCGTCGACTTCGGCAGCCAGGTGACGCAGCTCATCGCGCGTCGCGTGCGCGAGGACGGCGTCTATTGCGAGATCGTCCCGTTCAACAAGGCCGAAGAGGCCTTTTTGGCGATGAAGCCGAAAGCGGTGATCCTCTCCGGCGGACCGGAGTCCGTGCATGAGGCCGGCTCTCCGCGCGCCCCGCAATTGATCTTCGATTCCCGCGTGCCCGTGATGGGCATCTGCTACGGCCAGATGACCATGGCCGCCCAGCTCGGCGGCGAGGTCGAGGGCGGCCATCACCGCGAATTCGGCCGCGCCGATGTCGAGGTGAAAGCCCCGAGCAAGCTGTTCGAGGACGTCTGGTCATCAGGCGGCAAGAACCAGGTCTGGATGAGCCATGGCGACCGCATCACAAAGATGCCGCCGGGCTTCACGGTGGCCGGCACCTCGCCGAATGCCCCGTTCGCGATCATCCAGGACGAGACGCGCAAATACTACGGCCTGATGTTCCACCCCGAAGTGGTGCACACGCCCGACGGCGCAAAGCTGATCCGCAATTTCGTGCGCAAGATCGCAGGGCTGACCGGCGACTGGACCATGCGCGCCTTCCGCGAGGAGGAGATCCAGAAGATCCGCGCCCAGGTCGGCAAGGGCAGGGTGATCTGCGGCCTCTCCGGCGGCGTCGATTCGGCCGTCGCGGCCGTGCTGATCCACGAAGCCATCGGCGACCAGCTCACCTGTGTGTTCGTCGATCACGGCCTGATGCGCCTCAATGAGGCCGAGCAGGTGGTCGATCTCTTCCGCGGCCACTACAACATCCCGCTCGTGCATGTGGACGCGTCAAAACAGTTCCTCGGCGAGCTCGAAGGCGTCACCGATCCCGAAGTGAAGCGCAAGACCATCGGCCGTCTCTTCATCGAGGTGTTCGAGCAGGAGGCCAAGAAGATCGGCGGCGCCGATTTCCTCGCGCAGGGCACGCTGTATCCTGACGTGATCGAGAGCGTCTCCTTCACCGGCGGCCCCTCGGTGACGATCAAGTCGCACCACAATGTCGGCGGTCTGCCCGAGCGCATGAACATGAAGCTCGTCGAGCCCTTGCGCGAACTGTTCAAGGACGAGGTCCGCGCGCTCGGCCGCGAGCTCGGCCTGCCCGAAATCTTCGTCGGCCGCCACCCGTTCCCGGGCCCCGGCCTCGCCATCCGCTGCCCCGGCGACATCACCCGCGACAAGCTCGACATCCTGCGCAAGGCCGACGCCGTCTACATCGACCAGATCCGCAAGCACGGCCTCTACGACGAGATCTGGCAGGCCTTTGCCGTGCTGCTCCCCGTAAAAACCGTCGGCGTCATGGGCGACGGCCGCACCTACGACTACGTCGTGGGCTTACGCGCCGTCACCTCCACCGACGGCATGACCGCGGACTTCTACCAGTTCGACATGAAGTTTTTGGGCGAGACCGCCACGCGCATCATCAACGAGGTGAAGGGCGTGAACCGGGTAGTGTACGACGTGACGAGCAAGCCGCCTGGGACGATTGAGTGGGAATAATTCGGGCCCGTCCGGGGCTATCCCGCTCTATCCAATTGAACGAATTAACAGACTGATTTTACGATCGAATTCGTTATCGACATTCGAGAACTATCGGCACGCATAAATCCGGACAGACGGGGTGCCTGACGGTGTCGCCGTCCATTGAAACTATCGATTCTGATCGATACCGTCACACGCGATGCTGCGTCTGACGGTATTTTTCTTTGTCTAAGTATCTGCAAAACAAGGAAATCTCCGATCAAACGCAGCTCAAAAACCGCTGACGGTATTTTGCCCGGAGGGGAAGTCCTTGCTGACAGACGCTGCGCTTAAGACACTGAGACCAAAGGAAAAATCGTACAAGGTCACCGACCGTGACGGCATGTATGTGGTCGTATCGCCCGCCGGGACGCTGTCGTTCCGGCTCGACTACCGTCTGCATGGTCGACGCGAGACTGTGGTTCTTGGGAAGTACGGCCCGACAGGGTTGTCGCTCGCACGCGCTCGCGAGAAGTGCATCGATGCGAGGCGCGCAATAAACGAGGGGCGGTCGCCTGCTATCGAGAAGCAGCGCGAGAAACGGCGCCTCCTTGAAGCCAGGAGTTTCGGCGAGCTCGGAGAGAAGTGGCTCGTGGCGGCTCCCATGGCCGACAGTACGCGGGCAATGCGGCGATCGATCTTCGAACGTGAGCTGCTTCCTGTCTGGCGCAAGCGCCTCCTGAATGAGATTGCACCGGACGATCTTCGCGCCCATTGCGCCGCCATCGTGGAGCGCGGGGCTCCCGCAACGGCGATCCATGTCCGCGATATCGTAAAGCAGATCTACGGGTTTGCGATCCTGCACGGCGAGAAGATCGCCAATCCGGCGGACGAGGTGGGGCCCGCGTCAATCGCGAACTTCGTCCCGCGAGACCGTTCGCTTTCGCCGACTGAAATCCGGATTATGCTCAAGCAACTTGATCGCGTTCCGACATTGCCCACTATCAGGCTGGGATTGCGCCTCTATCTGCTCACGATGGTGCGCAAAAGCGAACTGCTCGATGCCACATGGGATGAGGTCGATTTCGAGAATGCAGTCTGGACGATTCCCAAGGAACGCATGAAGCGTTCGAAGGCGCACAACGTGTATCTCTCGAGCCAGGTGCTTGACATCTTCATTGCCTTCAAGACCTGCGCGGGAAATTCAAAGTATGTGCTGCCGTCGCGTTATAACGCCGACGCTCCCATGTCGCGAGCAACGTTCAACCGGGTCACATACTCGGTCGTTGAGCAGGCAAGCAAGGAAGGGCTTCCGCTGCAGCCGTTCACGGTTCATGACCTCCGAAGGACCGCGTCAACTCTTCTGAACGAACTCGGATTCAACAGCGACTGGATCGAAAAGTGCCTTGCGCACGAGGACGGACGGTCATCGAGGGGAGTCTACAACAAGGCCGAATACGAGGTGCAGCGTCGTCATATGATGCAGGAATGGGCAAACATCGTTGACGCCTGGGTTGGTGGCCCGAAATACATCCCGACCCTCATTCCCCCTTCAATGCCGCTCCTGCAGCCCGACCCGGCCCTTTGACCGGCCGGGTTCGGCGCTGCCTCACATCAGGATGCGGCGCACGAGCAAGAGGTGTCGATCTTCGCGCCGCCAGCCATGCTTCAACCTCCGCAAGATCCCATACGACGCACCTAGGCGAGAGCGCGAACCGCCTTGGAAACTCCCCGCGCTGCTCCATGTCATAGATGGTGCTGTCGGCAAGCGGGACCATCTCGCGAAGCTGATCTCGCCGGATGGTGCGTTTGATGGGGGCTATTTCCCGAGGTGCCATATTGCTGTCCTGCAACGCGATTGAGACCAATAGATGCTGTGCAACTAGAGTTCTGTAATCCCTGCAGCAACTGCCCAATGAGCGTGTCGTATAAAAGGAAACGTTTGGCAGTGTTAGATAGAACGGTGATGCGGCCAGTTCACTTGCACCTTGCAGGCAGGGAACGCATCATGAAAGTCAATGGAGGGCGGTCGAAGCACGCCTCGTCCGTAAGCCTGTATCCCAGACTGGCAATTTATACTTTATCGGAAGCATTTGTTGATAGCGAGACGCGCATGATCTGCCAAATTCTAAGTGACGATGGTCGTCCTATGGACTCTCATGCCGAGCTCGATACGAGCGGCATTACTTTGTTCAGTCGCGGTGGCAGCTCCGCCAAAGGGAATGTAACAAATGCCGAGTATGGCCCCGCGCTGCGTCTTCTCCTCCGACGTATAGTTGGCGCCCGCTTGCCGTTTGACCGCGCATGGGTAGATAGCCTTGACGTTCGGCGCTTGCCCATCGAGCAGCGGATCATTTTGTCGAATGGCGAACTTGATGCGAATGGTTCGTCCGCCTTTACACTCATGTCCAGACGAATGAGGCTTGTCGGCCAAGGCGCAGGCCGAAAGGGCGGCAATTCGACAAAGAAGATTCGCATTCAATTTGCGGCAGACGTGCCGCTGTCAGAACTTGAGTCAGCGCTTCGCACGATCCATGTCCAGGAGGACGTGCGAAGCGCTGAAAGACTTCCCGCTGAAGCGTTCCGCGTGGTAACGGCGGAGCACGTATGGAATGCAGTGGAAAAGCTGCGTCAACCGGACTTCCGACATGGCTACGGTCCTTCGGTCGACTTTGATCTGATTGCAAGTGCAGAAGAACGCTATCCGCCAAAGGCTGTGTTTGGCCTCGCCGCGACAGAAGCTCTTGGCTATGAAGTGCTGCCCAGACATTTCTCGAGCGGTCACGGCACTCCGTGCTTCCGGATTCTCGAGAGCGCTGGCTTCACCATCGTCCCAAAAGGAGAGGAAAGTCAGACCATGGACCTCCCGGATTCTCCTGAGGATCGGTCGTGGACTGAAGGAAAGCCTCGCCTTGTCGCCCACCTGCGAAAAGAGCGTGCATCGGGGCTGGCGCAAGCCAAGAAGGACTGGTTTGTGCGCACACATGGAAAGCTATTCTGCGAGCGCTGCGGCATGGACCCGGTTGCGATTTATGATGGCGCACATGGCTCGGCATGCATTGAGGTCCATCAAGGACAAGTACGAGACCCAGATCAAGGATCGCGATGACACGATCGATCGCCTGAAGGATATGAAGGCCCGGCTCTCGACCAAGATGGTTGGCGAGACCCTCGAACAGCACTGCGAGACCGAGTTCAACCGGGTGCGCTCGATGGCCTTTCCGCGGGCGTACTTCGAGAAGGACAACGACGCACGGACCGGCAGCAAGGGCGATTTCATCTTTCGGGACTCGGACGACGCCGGCACCGAGATCATCTCCATCATGTTCGAGATGAAGAACGAGAGCGATAGAACTGCCACGAAGAGCAGGAACGAGGACTTCCTCAAGGAACTCGATCGGGACCGCGCCGAAAAAGGCTGCGAGTATGCCGTCCTGGTCTCATTGCTCGAGCCCGACAGCGAACTCTACAACGCTGGTATTGTCGACGTTTTCCACCGCTATCCGAAAATGTACGTCGTCCGGCCGCAGTTCTTCCTGCCGATGATTACGCTTCTCCGAAACGCGGCTACCAACGCCTTGAAATACAAGACCGAGCTGGCGCTCGTTAAGGCCCAGAATATCGACATCACCCAGTTTGAAAGCCAGCTTGAGATGTTCAAGAACGGCTTTGCCAAGAACTACGATCTCGCTTCCAGAAACTTCCAGACGGCGATCAATGAGATCGACAAGTCCATCGACCACCTCCAGAAGACGAAGGACGCGCTGATCGGCGCTGACCGCAACCTGCGCCTCGCGAATGACAAGGCTCAGGACGTGACGATCAAGAAGCTGACGCGGGGCAATCCGACGATGGCAGCGAAATTTGCGGAGCTTGAAAGCCAGGTTGAGGCCGCCGAGTAGTTGATGTCTTGGGCTGACCGCGCTTAAAAGGTTTACCTTTAAAGCAAGCCAATTTCTCTTGGCTCACTCACGGAGAGCTGCATCGGCAACCAGCGCAACATGGCGCGATTTACAAGTTGGACGTTCAGCCGACGCTGGCAAGTGGTCGTTCCTGCGGGAGTGGGAAGGGTCGCGCGCGCGGGCACCACTAAGATCAATACATTCGCTACGTGCGGGCTGGCCGATGTCGCGCTGATAGGCGTCTGGGCTTAAAAGCGAGCACGTAGATACAATTGGCCAGCATCAGGTGGACGCGCCATCCAGAAGCTTCGCTAGGAGGCTCACAAAGGCGATGAATTCCAACGCTCTCTCCGGATCATCATTGATGAACCCGTGAGCTCGCGGGTTGCGTAGTCCGGACACAGCGCCAGAAAACATCATCATAAAGCCCTTCTGCTCGTCCCTGTCGGATTGGTCAGAAAGGTCATTGAATTTCAAAATGGGGTTCGAGGGGCTAAATGCGCGCTCCATTAAACTTGTGCCATCCACCTCCAGATCGCTGCGCAATCTCACCAAGCCGTTCAGCCGCTTCACTGCCGCCTCGACGGCGTTGGCGTAGTGCCCATCTGTATAGAGCTTGCTCGCAGCACGGGCGATCTCGGGATGCAGGTCAAGACCGGCGTAGGCCCGAACAGCTTTCGACGCGGCATCGCCTCCAGCATCGCCTATCCGTTCCTTCGTGATCTCGATTGCGGTCTCAATATTACCGATCGCGCGGTCGACAGCAGATTTAATGTCCGGAATCCTGGATCGGACGGACGGCCAGCCACCACCCAAGCTCATCGGAGTATCATCGAGGGAGTGAACCGAATATCGATGATAGTCGGTCGTGTCTGCGCCGTAGATTTCCATCAGCGTATCGTCAAGCTTTCGTCGGAGGCCGCCTAAAACGCGATCCTCGTTCTCGTCCGTTAGACTGCCATAGTCCAAACCCTTAAACTCCGTTAGTCGCCGCTCTAGCTTCGGCAATGCAGCACGTAGCTGCTCAATAGACAGTTGCGCCGGAACAGGACCGCTGGGCGTGCCGCGTTTCGCCATGAAACCTCGGGTATGTATGTGTCAGTAGCTGTTCAATTTAGTTGCTCTTTGTCTGAATGCAACTTCGCTGACCAAGCGCTGCCCTGGACCACGTCAAACTAGCGGATATCCGGTAGACGGGAAAAATCCGGCTTGCTGGCAACTGGTAGTGGAATCCGACTTGCTCTCAGGGCGGCGTCGGCGTGCGCGTAGCCGGCACGCACGATATTCACCCGCGCATTGAGTGGGTACTTCGTCAACCGGGTCGGCACCTCGGCCGCCTGCCTAGTCTGTTCGGCTGTGAACCGAAGCTCGTCGCCGACACCATAGGAGGCAACGGGTTCTCCAATGCCCCAGTAGGCGATCCGCCGCTCACCGGTGCGTTCCAGCCCGAATAGCACGCGCCGGCGCATGTTAACGCCCTGCTGCAAGGCGATGTTGCTAGCGCGCACGGCGAGGGAAAGCCAGTTGGTTCGGGGCGCAATGCTAGGCGGGATTATCGCCCCTCCATCGCTGACCAGAATGGTCTTGTAGCGTTTCCAGATCGGCTCAAGCCCGAGGTTGTCGTACACGCCGCCGTCTGTCAGGCACAGCCGGGTCGTATAGGGCTCGCGATGCAGGTCGGCGCCGCTTTCCGGCCTCACCGCCCCTGGCGGAACGTCGATGTACGCCGGCGAAAGGTAAGGCGGAAACGCCGCCGAGGCCGCGACGACTGAAGCGATTCTCAGACTAGGATTGCGCCACATGCCCACGCGGTAGTCTGCGGCGTAATCGCGAGCGAAGCGCCACAGCACACCGCTTTGAAGGCTAGTTGCCGTGAATGAGAACCGAGGGTTCGTCGGCAGGTCCTGCAGCGTCTTGCCACGAAACAACCAATGATCATAGGCGAGAGCCGCGAGCTCGGAGGCATGGACGAAGGGCAGAAAACCAAGAGCAATTGCCGGGATGTCGACGTACTTGGAAGAGAGATTCAATATCGGTTCGGCGACTCTTTCGATGAGGTTGGTGGCAACGCCGGTTTGGTCGAATGTGAGCTGATCCCACGCGACTGCCAGCGCGCCAGCGGCCAGCGAGCCGCCTGATACGCTCGCAACGCGGTCCAGTTTGGCCAGCAAGCCAAGCTCGTTCATGCGGACGAAAGCACCGAGGTGAAACAGCATGGCGCGGAATCCGCCGCCAGACAGGCAAAGGCCGATGCCGTCTTCGAGTTTCTGGCCACCAAGGAAATCGGCGGCGGCGGCCGTCTCAAGGGCCCCCCCTTGTGATGGCACCTCGCTCACGTGTTCGCCCCTTCGTCATCGAGGGTGGCGCCGAGACAGATTCTGATGCCGGTATCGCCCGCAATGAGCATGACGCCGGGACAGCCGTCCATGGACAGCGTCGCGGCAAGCCAACCGAGTTGCAGGAGGTCCTTCCCGCTCGGATCAGTGCGCGTTCGGCGCGGATGTGAATGCCATTCGCCGACATAGCGCACCTGGTCGAGGGTCTGTGCGATGGCAGCTTCGACACCTTGCCGCAGGCCTTTCGTCCCCCGCTTGAACTCGGTCTCGGACGCTGAGCTGTCAGGTGGCGCGGGCCAGGCGTCAATGATGTCGATACGGGCTGCGACCAGATCAACCACGCCTAAGAGAACGCCGCCGGTCTCAGCCGGCAAGCCGACCGTCCTCATCTTCAGAATTTTGGCTTCGAGGGTGCTTGGAAGCGTGATTGTCCAGCCCAGACTGGATTGTACGCGGACGTCACCGATGTCGCCGTGATGGACGGCGACGCTGCCGTCCTTCGACAGTGACCAGACCCGTAGGTCGCTTTCGGGTTTGCCCACGGCCTCCATCAGCGCTGCGGAAGCGAGGCCGGCAAGGATCTGCGCGCGAGCGGCCGGGATCCGGTTGGTGACCGCCCGGCAGGCGCCGGCATAGGGCACCGCGTCGGCCGACTGCGACAGGTGATCTTCCAGCGCAGGAACGTTCAGGACGTCGCCATAGTAGCTCGCTTCGAGCAGGCGCAGATCGATTCTCCGGTCCCGGCTTTCCATCAGCAACACAACCGCGGTGCCGGCGGGGTTGAAGAAGACACTGGCGCGCCGTGCCGCAGTTGTCTGATCAGACAGCCATCTGGCCACCGGAACCGACGCTGCGGCATCAATCACCAGATCGGCTGCTTGCAGGGCGGTGGCCACGTCGTTTGCGCGGTCACCCGGCTTGAGCACGTTGGCGGCGATGGCCTCGGCGCGCAAATCCGTGCGCAGTTGCATCAGCCGCCGCGAAAGGGAGTGCGCTTTTGGCAGCCCGATATCTGCCGTAGTGAGTTCATGGCGAGCGAGGTTGTGGGGCAGCAAATAGTCGGGTTCGATGAAGGTCCAGTGCTGGCCCAATCCCTGCCGCGCGAGCGTCTCCGCAACCATCGAGCCGATCGCGCCGGCACCGATCTGCACTACACGGCGCGGGGCATCGATTGAGCTTCCGGCAAGATCGAGGGCTCTGCGCTGGTCAAACTCTACATGCGCCGCGGTCACGAGCACGACCATCGCTGCCAGCGCCTGTTCGTCGATTCCGACCGGCGCGAACAACCGGGCGTAACGAGCCCCGCGCGCTTCGGGCGAGCGCCCTAAGAGCCCAAGGGCCGCGCCGATATCACCCAGCGTCGCCAAAGTGAGGAACGCGACGTCGTCGCTCTGGCCCGTCGGGTTGCCGTCCGGTCCGATGATCGGCATGCGTAGCAGGAGGCCGATTCGGGTCTCGAAATTGGTTTGGTTCCCTGCGGCGCTCCACGCTGTGATGCGCGCCGTCAGCACCTCCGCGAGGTTGATGCCGCGAGCGCCCAGCTCATGCAGAAGGGAGTTCAAGTTCGCCGGGGCGCGACGCATCCGGCTCATGGCCCGGGGTTCCAGCGCCAGCGCGATCACCAAGAACGTGCCCGCCTGCAACTGTTGCAGCTCGTGCGGTTGCGGCTCGCGCAGTGACACGACGACCGGGTTCTGCGGATCATGGGCGAAGGCTACCAGCTCCCGCGTTCCCCCGTCGAAGGCGTTGCGCGGAATGATCAGGTGGTAGCCTTCGCGCATGAAGAACGGATCGGGCGGCTGACGAAGGTCATGGAGGCCGCCTCGGCCGGCACGCTCGAACCATTTGATAATGCGATGCAGGAGTTCGGCCGGCGTGTAGAGCGGTCGCGCCTCTTGCCACGGCCGGTCATCCACACAGAGCGAGAACGGAACGCCGTCTGGCACCCAGTTCTGATGCGGCGTGTCGGGGAAGTCCGGACGAAGGGCCAGCACGGACGGCGCGTAGCTGCCCTCGGTCGTAAACAGGATGCCGATGGGCTCTTCTCGCAGAAGAGGATATGCCGGCCGCTGCGGGCGGTTAGTCCGCACCTTGATGATCAGCAGCTCATACTCGGCGTTCGGCCCGCTGCGCCGAGCGCCTGTGATAGTCGCAAGCCCCTCGGCCTGGTTGATGAGGAAGTCGCGGAAGCGGACTGCCATCGAACCGGACAGGTGCTCCGGCTCGATGGCTTCGCCCCAGATGTGGAGCCAGTCGTGCAGCATTCGATCAGCCAGCGCGCGCCGGCCGCGAGGTCGCGATGCCGATGGCGGAGGGGGCCGCCAGCACCAGGCTGACGCCGGAGGCGGTAATCTCGACCACCAGCGGCTTCGGGCGGGACACCGACGGCGTCTCCATCGTGACCTTGAACTCGCCATCCTTGCCATCGACCACGCGACGGTGATGCGCGGCGGCCTGGCGGTGCGGCGGCTGGTCGCTCTTGTCGGCCTCGCTGCCCTTCGAGGGGATCGGGTCGCTCGGCGAGATGATCAGGCAGCCGTCACGGCCCTGCTCGAACAGCCACTTCACGTCCGGGACCGGAACCGTCTCGTCCTGGCCGCGATCGGGGCCGAGCGACAGATACGAGCAGTGGTGGAAGAGCTTCAGCACGTCCCAGAGCAGCCGGCCTTCACGCTTGTGCCGCTTGGTGGTCTCAACGATCTTGGTGAGCGTGTCGTGGTCGGCGTCGGAGCCGAGCAGACCGTAGCTTTCAACCCCGCCTTCTACGAAGGTGACCTGCATGACGATGCTGTCCTGATTGCGGTCCTCGACCTCGCGGTCGTTGAGGCGCCAGGCGAACGGGCTGTGCACGAAGAACTCGGCCTTGTCGGCGCCGAGCTTGTCGAAGCCCGGCACGGTCTGGCCGGCATCGACGATGCAGGAGGCGCGGCTCTCGACAGTCAGACCCCAGGAGGCCAGGAGATCGTGCAGGTGGCCGGGACGGGAGAACACCTTGATGCCCTTGCCGGCCTTGAGGCGCGCCCGCGCTTCTTGGCGGATGATACGGGCCTCGCCGCTCGATCCTTCTTCAGTGACAGCCGCCGCCGGCACCCACAGCTCCTTGATTTTGATCCGGCCAGCGCCCTGGTAGACCGCCGCATGCTCAAACCAGAAGAAATCCGTGGAGCCCTTGATGTGATCGTTGTCGAGATGGGTGAAGCAGACCACGTCGAAGTAGTCGCGGTCGGCATCCTTGAGGTCACGGCGGAGCTCCTCGGCGAGATCGATCCGCTTGTCATAGGGGTCCTTCGGATCCCGCATGTTCGCGAAGTCGATGAGAACCTTCCGGCTGCTCACCAGATCGATGCGGCAAGTATCCGCGTTTCCGAGAGGAAAAAATGCAATTTTAGCAGTCACTTAAGCCTCCTTCCGGGGCAATAGCCGACTTGTGGCGAGGTTGATGACGCTCCCAATGCCACTTCAGCTTGGAAGCATGGTTAATATGCCTACTCCGAACATAGGGGAACCTGTACCGGGAGTCAAGGAACTGCTATCTTGCTACTCCGAACATAGGAGTAGCTGCTGAAATGAGCGAGAAAATCGGAGCCAAGATCAGGAAGCTTCGGTTGGGAAAGGGGCTGACACTCGATCAACTGGCCGAAAAGTCGGGATCGAGTAAGTCTTACCTCTGGGAGTTGGAGAACAAGGATCCGCCGCGGCCGTCGGCCGACAAGCTTGCTGGCATCGCCAAGGCGCTTGAGGTCACCGTCGACTACTTCCTCGGCGAGGACACACCCGAGGAGCTGATAGCGGCGGAGGACAAGGCGTTCTTCCGCGAGTACCAACGCATGACGCCTGAGCTGAAGTCCAAGCTCCGCGAGATGCGCAAATTGCTGGACGACAAGTCATGAACTTCGAGGGGTGGGGCTCCCAACGCTGGGCGATTCATCTTACCCAGCTGCTGAACGCCGCCAATCCGCCGGACCGCTATCGGTTCAACATCGCGGCGTTCGCGAAGGAGATTTCCGCCTCTCTGTTCCCCGGCGACCCCATCGCCGAGGTGCGCAGCGTCGATCTCGAAGATTGCGAAGGCGCCTTGCTGCCGTCCGACTCGGGCAAGCGCTGGGGCATCTATGTCAACAAGAAGGGCTCACCGCGCCGCCGGCGGTTCACGGCTGCCCATGAGCTGGGCCATTACCTGGTCCACCGCCAGAAATACCCCGACGGCCTGCGTTGCGATGAAGCCGCAGTTGACGGGCGCAATGGCGTCGAGATTGAGCGAGAGGCCAACGATTTTGCGTCAACGCTGCTGATGCCTCTCGACGACTTTCGACGTCGGATTCCGGCGAAGTCGGAAGCGGATTTCGATCAACTGAGCGAATGCGCCACGCACTATGACGTCTCCCTAGTCGCGGCCATCCTGCGCTGGCTCAGGTACACCGAGCGTCGCGCCATGATCGTGGTCTCGCGCGACGGCTACATAAATTGGGCTTGGTCAAGCGAAACCGCTCTCAAGACCAGACGGTACTTCAAGACGAGCGGGGCTCCGGTCGAAGTGCCCGCCAGATCGTTGGTGGGGCAGTCGATCTTTACCGAGGAAGCCCGGGAAGGCGTAAAGCATCCCGATGGTGTGTGGTTCGATGAACCCACCAAGGAAATGACGCTGCGGGCTGAGCGGTATGATCTGAACTATACGCTGCTACAATTTGCGGACACAGTGTCGATGTTCCGGCACGATGAGCCCCGCGAGCTAGACACATATGACCGCTTTCTGGGAGTGCGGAAGTAGCGCGTCGCCGCATTGTCAGAATGTGGTTTTGCCGAAACGCATACGGCTGTGGAAGCGGTACCATCGTGACCGCCTATAATTCGTCAAAGAGGCATGAGTGTCGCTTCCTTCGCCTCGCGCGCGACGGCCAGCGTTGCGAGTAGAGGGCCGGCTCAAAAGCGCGGCGACGCCGCGCTCTTTAGACCTGCCCACCGCAACTGGCTCGCGCTAAGGTCTGGATTATCCCGTTTTTCCAAGCATGCGCAGAAGGTATCCGTGCAGACATGGATGATTTGCGCTGTCGGGGCGATGGCCCCGTTTGCTCGCCATCCTAGATGGTCACGTTGCTGGCCCGGCCGGGTCTTCCTTGACGCCGCGGGCGACGATCCGAAGTGCCTCATCCGGTAGAGGCCGTTTCAGCTTCAGGGCCTCGTCCGGAGGTGCCGTCATCCAGGTCTCGACCTCGTCAGGCTTCGTCAGGATCACCGGCATTGCCTTCGGGTGAATGGCGCCGACCTCGGCGTTCGCCTCCGTCGTAAGGAACGCGAAGAGATCGTTGGTCGTCTCGCCTTCCTTGACCTTCCGGACCGACGTCCAGTTGGTCCAGATGCCGGCGAAGCAGGCGAGGGGACGGGTCTCATTGAGCGCGAACCAGATGTCGCCGCCTTCGGCCTTGTTGAACTCGCTGAAGGAGTTGAACGGCACCACGCAGCGATTTTCGACTCCGAGCCATCGCGTCCAGTGCTTGCTCCTCACGTTGCGGATGTTGGTCGTGCCGCCGTCCGGCTCCATTCTGAGCAATTCCTTGAAATCCACTGCCTTGCCCTTGGCCTGCAGCTTCTCCGCTCGTTTCTTCGTCGCGTCCATCAGCGCCTTTGACGACGACGGCATTCCCCACCGCGCCGTAGCAAGTT
Source organism: Bradyrhizobium liaoningense (assembly GCF_018130955.1). GTDB lineage: Bacteria > Pseudomonadota > Alphaproteobacteria > Rhizobiales > Xanthobacteraceae > Bradyrhizobium > Bradyrhizobium liaoningense_C. Next base: position 13,889 of record NZ_JAFCJM010000025.1, on the reverse strand, counting down.
CGCGGCCCTCAGCCCCGTTGCGCACGATCGGTGCCTGGTAGTCAGGAAAGACCCCAGGCATCGGCGCCAGATTACCAACGTAGCGGTTCACGACACGAAACACCGCGCTGATCGCGGCCTGGTTTGTCGTGATCGAATAGAGATTGCACATCGGTCATGATTCGGTTCGAGGGTGGCGCGGCTGCCACGTCAACTGTAGCAGAGTCGCGGATGGACGCCGGCCAGCCTTGGCGCATTTGCGGCAGCGCAGCCGGCTGGCGAGATCGTGCACGAAGGTGGTCGGCGGGTGCTTCATCGCCGCGAGGTCCACGTCGCTCGGCGTCTTACAGCGCGCACATCTGATCTCCAGCCAGGGGAAGCCTCCATTCACGGCCTGATCGATGGTCGGCGACGGATCGATCGGTTCGCCGTCACTCCACATCCGCTCATTCCAGCTTTCGCAAAGCAGCCTATCGGCTTGCTGGATCATCGCCTCGCCTTTGGCCCGCATCTCCGCCGATTGGCTAGCAAGGATGTTGGCCATCGCGCGGGCCTTGCCGAGCTCTTTTGCCAGAGCCTTGCGATCGCCGCCCGACAGGGGCGTAGGGTGATACTTCGGGGCCATCCGGACATCCAGGCGCGAAGAAATCGGATCGGCAAATCCAGAGCGACTACGGCGTCTCGAACGCTGGCCAGCACCCGTCTTCTTCATGTCTGCCGGTGCGCTGCCGGCAGGTATTGTCGAGCAGCCGCTGCGCGACGTCCTTCCAGAGCGCGTTGTCGCCATACAGTCGAACGGCATCGGCGGTCTGGATTTCCACGGTCCGCTCGCAGCGGCGGCAGGAGATGCGCAGCACGTGGCGCTGAATTTCGGAGAGACGTCGCTGCCGGATCTGGGCGCCGGTCGTGCCGGCGCGAGGGTCTTCGAGGACCGATTCCCAATATCCAGCCGGAAGCGGCGCATCTGGAGCCCCAGTGGAGGGGCTTGGCCTACGGGCGGCTTCAGCGGCCAGCTTTTCCATTTGCTTCGGGGTCGGCATGCGCCAGCTCGCGGGTCGATCGGTCATGCCTGAATTAGAACATAACAAGAACAAATGTCGAGTCCGACGAGGGCAGCTGCTGAGAAAAATCCTCCTACGGGACGGCTCGCGATGTCGGAACCAAGCCGGTTAGTTCGTCTTGAATCCGGCATCAGTAATGGAGTTCCCCGCGATGGCCCCCCGCGCCAACTGGAAAGGCTTCCTGCGTCTTTCGCTCGTCACTTGTCCGGTCGCGCTCTATCCGGCCACATCGGATTCCGAAAAGGTCTCGTTCAACCAGCTGAACCGAAAGACTGGCCATCGGATCAAGTACGCCAAGGTCGATGCCGACACCGGCGAGGAGGTCGATAACGAGGACATCGTCAAGGGCTACAAGGTTGATACCGATACCTTTATCGAGGTGACCAAGGAGGAACTTGAGAACGTCGCGCTGGAATCGACGCGAACCATCGAGATCGACGAGTTCGTCGATCGCAGCGAGATCGATCCGCGATATCTCATTCGCCCCTACTACCTGCGTCCTGACGGTAAAGTCGGGCACGATGCCTTCGCCGTCATTCGGGAAACCATCCGCGAGATGAACAAGGTCGCAATCGGCCGCGTGGTGCTGACCAATCGCGAGCACATCATCGCGCTCGAGCCGCTCGATAAGGGGCTGATGGGGACGCTGCTGCGCTATCCCTACGAAGTCCGTCCCGCCGACGAATATTTCGACGACATTCAGGATGTCAAAGTTACAAAGGACATGCTTGATCTCGCCAAGCACATCGTCAATCAGAAGGCGGGCCATTTCGAGCCGGACAAGTTCGAAGACCAGTACGAAACCGCCCTCATCGATCTCATCAATCAGAAGCGCGCCGGCAAGCCCATCAGGGCGAAAGAGCGTCCCCGTGGCGAGAATGTGGTCGATCTGATGGACGCACTGCGCAAGAGCATTGGACGAGACGCGTCGGCAGCGACACAGGCGCCCAAGAAGCCAACCAAGAAGGCGCGCAAGGCGGCGGCCGGGCAGAAGGAAATGTTGATGCCGATTGCCGGCAAGAAGCCAGCGAAGGAAACCGCGGCAAAGAAGCCGGCGGCCAGACCGCAGCGGAAGTCAGCCTAGCGTGTCGTGAAGCGTCCCGTGATGCCAGGCGGCCGTTAGTTCGTTGTCCGCGGCGGGGAGCGATATGGCTGCGCTGAAAAGGACTTCCAGGAGATCGATGTTGAGTGCGGGCATTCTCGCATACCGCAAGGGCGCTCGTGGGCTCGAGGTTCTGCTCGTTCATCCCGGCGGTCCGTTCTGGCGCAAGAAGGATAATGGCGCCTGGTCCATTCCGAAGGGCGAAATCGATACCGCGGATGCTCCAGAGCAGGTCGCGCGGCGCGAGTTCGCCGAGGAGCTCGGCGCCAGCGCTTCGATTGGTCCACTCCGACCTCTGGGTGATATCCGACAGCGAGGAGGGAAGCGTGTCATCGCATTCGCCGGCGAGGGGCATTTTGACCCGACGGCTCTGACCAGCAATACCTTCGATATCGAATGGCCGCCCCGAAGCGGTCGACGGCAGAGCTTTCCCGAAGTAGACCGCGCGCAATGGTTCGATATCGAATTCGCACGGACCAAGATGTTGTCCGCTCAGGTCGAACTTCTCGATCGTCTTTTGGCGATCACGGCTGAGAGCGACCGAAAATGATGTTCAGGATTGGAATCATTTCGGACACGCACGGCCTGTTGAGGCCCGAGGCCGAACGAGGCCTGACGGGCGTCGATCACATCATTCATGCCGGCGATATCGGGCGTCCTGAGATCGTCGACGCGCTTCGCCGGATCGCGCCTGTCACCGCCATCCGTGGAAACGTGGACAGCGGCGGGTGGGCCCGCGAATATCCCGACACGAAACTCGTGTGCTTGGCGGGAAAGTCGATCTACGTTCTGCACGACCTGAAGACGCTACAGATCGATCCCTGCGCAGGCATCGACGTCATTGTCTCCGGGCATTCCCACGTGCCGAAGATCGACACGGTCGGTGGCGTTCTTTACCTGAATCCCGGCAGCGCGGGACGGCGGCGCTTCAAGCTGCCGATCACGCTTGCGACGCTCGAAGTCACGCGTGAGGGCGTGCGACCGAAAATCCACGACCTTGGAGGCGACTGAGCGCACCACTACGGACGGTTTCACAGCGAAGGAGGCGAATGCGTTAATTCGTTCCGTTGGCCGGTTACGCCCGAACGGAAGCGCTATTTGCGCGAACGTTCTCGCTCGCGCACGACATCCTTGGCCCGCTTGTCGGACCTGAGCCCGAGATAGACCGGCTGGCGCAGTTCGCCTTTGCTTGTCCACTCCGCGAATTTGACCTCGGCAACCAGCGAGGGCCTGACCCAGGTCGTGGCGGCCTCGTCCTTCACTTTGGCAGGAAAGGGTGACTTAGAGGCCCTCAGCTTCAAGAGCTTGGCATGAAGGTCTTCCAGGGCCTTGTGGCTGAAGCCAGTGCCGACATGCCCGATGTAGCGCCATGCGTCGTCTTCCCGCACGGCGAGGACCAGGGCGCCGAAGAACGGCCTGGTGCGCCTGGGCGCCGTGAAGCCGACGATCACCACTTCCTGTCGCTTTGCCGTCTTGATTTTCAGCCAATCCGGGGTCCGGCTTCCGGACGCATACGAACTATCGGCCCGCTTGGCCATGATGCCTTCGAGACCCTTCAGCTCGGCCTCGGCGAAGAATTTCGTACCATCCCCTTTGCGGTGAGGGCTGAACGCGATCAGCTTGTCGCGCGGCAGGATTGCCTTCAGCCGCTTCTTGCGCTCGAGAAGAGGCCGCTTCCGCAAGTCTGTTGCGTTCTCAAACATGAGATCGAAGGCGCAATACAGGAGCTTCGCCTCATGGCGCAGCGCGTTTTGAAGCAACTGGAAATGCGAGACGCCGTCCTTTCCGATCGCGACGAGCTCCCCGTCGATCACCGCATCGCCCTTCACGCCCTCCAGCGCTTCGGCGACCTCGATATAGCTTCGGCTGATGATCTTGCCATTGCGGCTGTAGAGCGCAACCTTGCCCCGCCGGATTTCCGCGATCATCCGGAAGCCGTCATACTTGTCCTCGAAAACCCAGCCGGGATCGTCGAACGGCGCGTCGGTGAGCGTAGCGAGCATTGGCTGCAGGCGCTTGGGCAGGGTCGACGTCCGGCTCATTCGAGGCCAATCCTTAAGAGCACGTTGCGAAATGCATGGACGTCCTTCAAGGATTAGGAAACGCTTCGGGGCCGCGTCGTGTTCCGCAGGCTCCGTGGCATGCGACGTTGACGCTCGATTAAGGAGGGCGGATCAGACCGATGGCGAGAAAACTGAAAACCTTTCAGACTTCGCTGGGCTTCTTCGATCTGGCAATCGCCGCTCCTTCCATGAAAGCGGCCCTCGAAGCCTGGGGCGCCAACAGCAATCTCTTCCACCAGGGCGCGGCGAAGGAAAGCGACGATCCGGACGTCATCGCTGCGGCCATGAAGAAGCCTGGCGTCGTTCTCAGGCGCCCGGTCGGATCCAACCGATCCTTCAGCGAGCAGGCCGAACTGCCCTCCGATCTCGGCGGGGACAGAAGATCGACGAACGCGCCGCGCAAATCGAAGGGGCAAATTGCGAAGAAGCCTTCCTCACGTCCCGTCGACAAGACGGCCGAGCGGAAGGCTGCGCTTGCCAACGAACGGGAGGAGAGGCGCCGGGAGAGTGAACGGGCGAGGGAGGGGGCCGCCAGGGAGAAAGAGCGTGAGCGGCGCCGTCAGCAGGCGATCGACAAGGCGCAGGCTGCGCTGGACAAGGCGGAGCAGGAGCACGCGAAGCGGGCTGTCGCCATCCAGGCCGAGGTTGAGGCTCTCGCGAAGAGATCGCAAACAGAAGACGATCGCTGGAATAAGGAGAGGAAGCGATTGGAAGCTGCGCTGCAGCGTGCGCGGAGTTAGTCGTGACGGGCCTTTGATCTGCGGCACCCACGAGTGAAGGCCAGAGGTCATTGTCAAGCGTTCATCGTTCGGGATCCGGTACGCGCGCTGCGGCTCGGTTCACCGCGGTGCGGCCCCGTCGGTCCTCGGGACCGAGCCCCATGACCGCCTGATGCAGCTCGGCCGGGATCGTCAGCGGACTTTCCGGGGGCTTGTTCGCCCACTGCCAGAAGTGATCGAACGCATCCATCACAGGTCCTCCCTCAGGCCCCGAAAGAACGGGTGGCGGACCTTTCCCTCGGCCGACTTCGCGCGATACTCTATTTCAGCCAGAAGCTTGGGTTCGACCCAGATGCCCTTGTGACCAATGCGCTTGGTATAAGGCTGGGTCTTTCGAATGAGGGGTTTAAGCCGTTTCTGCAGATCGGCGGCCGAGATCTTGTCGAAGCCGTGGTCGACTTTGCCGGCGTAGACCAGATCGTCGCCCTTGCGCCGGCCGACGTAGATGCCGTCCCACTTCGTCCCATCGAGTGCGAAGCCGGCAATGGTCAACGTCTCACGCTGTACGCAGGTCTTTTTGACCCAATCATTCGTGCGTCCCGTTGGATAGGCGCTGCCCCGGACCTTCGAGACGACGCCTTCGAGGCCGAGCTTGCAGGCGTGCGCGAACATCTCGCGGCCGTCTATCTCGAAACTTTCGCTGAACTGGATGTCGGTGCCGCTTAGAATCTTCTTGAGTTCGGCTTTGCGCTGAAGGAGCGGTAGCTTCCGGATATCTCGGCCGTTCAGATAGAGCAGATCGAACGCGACGAGCACGATGCTCTTCGACTTGCCCTTGAGCTCGTTCTGCAGAACCGAGAAGTCGGTCGTGCCGTCGGCGGCAGGTACCACGATCTCGCCGTCCACCAAAGCCGAGTTCGCCTTGATCCGCCAGGCATCATGAGCGACCTTCTTGAAGCGATGCGTCCAATCGTGGCCGCGCCGGGTGAAGATCTTCGCCGTCTCGTTGGCGAGATGGACCTGAACACGGTAGCCGTCGAACTTGATTTCGTGAATCCAGCGCTCTCCGGATGGCACCTTCTCGATCGAGGTGGCCAGGGCCGGTTCGATAAAGCCGGGGAAGGGCGCCTTGACGCCGATAGCCGACGGCATTTTACGCTGAAATGCCACTGAAGAACTCCACGCTACAGGCGATTCAAATTGGCACAGTTCGAATCGTTCCGGAACCGGCGAATCCTTGTTGCGTTGCCTCGACGCCACGAACAGGAGGTATCCATGGCGGCAGCTAAGAAGACGAAGACGGCGCGCGGGCGGAAGCAGGACCGGGCACGGGTGGCCGGCGGGCAGGACTACGAAGTGAAATACGAGGCGAAGAAGACGGGAAAGTCGGCGCCGGCGGTGAAAAAGGCTGTCAAAAAGGTCGGCAACGCGCGAAAGCGCGTCGAGAAACGACTAGGCCGCTGACTCGGAGACTGGCTGGCGTCGAAGCTTAGCGCCGGTCCTCCTCGTCAGGGGAGCATTCTGGGCAGCTATCACCAATCGAGTCCAGCACGTCGCGAATTGCGGCCTCCGCTGCTTGAGGGGAGACGTCTGCCGGCGGGTCCTGACGGGCGATATCGAAGGCGCCCTCTCGTGCATGCGGATCGGCGCGGTCTTGCATCCAACCGTGCTCCTCGCACTCGCGGATGGCGCCGGCTTCGTTCAGCACGTTGATCGCCCAACCGCGCAGGGTGCGGATCGCCGGCCGTCTCTGCCTGGTCATCAGCATTGAAAGATCTCCCACGCTGAGACGAATCGTTTGGCCCCGCAGACGTTCCCTATCGCTAACACACAACTGGGATTCGGGATCGTGGGATCTCGTGGTTTTTCGAAGGCAGAATTGCGTGTGGCTGTCGCCGCACCGGGTACTCGTAAACCGGGCCGCACAGCGTCTCGGCGTGTGGCTTCGATCCCTCGCTCCGGAGCACCGCGCCCTCGCAGGGCAGAAACGAAAACCGGACCTTTATGCAGCAGCCACCTGCACAAAGGTCCGGCCTTATCTCAGCGTGCCGCGATACCGAACGGCTGCAAAGGACGCTTCTATCCTTTGGGAGGTCTCGGTTTTACCTGGGTTGCGACCCGAAGACGGCAATAGATCAGTAGCCGATACGACTACTTCTTCTTTGAAGTCTTCTTTGCCACCTTCTTGGTGGCTGCCTTCGCGGTCTTCTTTGCCTTCTTCGCTTTCTTGGCCATGTGGTCCTCTGTAAGAATTGGCTCTCAGTGAACATGCCCACGCCGTGCATAGACATGCGCACGAGTGGGACGATATCACAAAAGCAAAATCGATACCAAGAAGACGTGAATCCGTATTGAGTCGCTCGCCGGAGGCCCCCCGTCATTGCATGCCGGCGCCGCTATCACTGCCCTTCGGGTCGGGTGCCTTCTTAACCGGTCTTGCGACTGCACACGGTCCCGGGTCCCGCCGCTACGCGTCGGCGCTATGCGGATCCTCCTGCGGGTGCGTCCCGCGAGTGGCCTTCGCTTTCGCTCCACCCACAGGCCTCTCTTCCATAATTGTGAGACTCTGTGAGAATGTCGGGCGGTTCTCCTATCATTGCCTGCATCACGTTCGCTCAGGTTTTGGCGCGTGCGGCAAGGGCCGCACCGGGCTCTCGTGAACCGAGCCGCGCAGCGTCTCGGCCGCCGTGCGGCTTCGATCCCTCGCGCTAGAGCTTTGGTGCTCCTCGCCGGGGGCACTCGGGAAAGGGGCTCGCCTGCGGCGATCGCTATCACTGCCCCGTTCCCGGGTGCCGCTATTGAACCGGTCTCGTCGCTGCACTCGGACCCGCGTGCCCCTTCGGGTCGCTATGCTCACGCTCTCCGGGTGCCATTTTCCGTTGCGGCGATGCGCCCTTGGGCGCACGCCTGATCGCGAATGTTGCCCTCGGTAGATGGCGCAAGGACTGAGAGTAAGAGTGCAGGCTGGCTTATCCGTGACGGGTTAGATGTTGCGAGAGAGACTCGCGGCGCCCGTCGCGGAGACTCGCGATGTCAAACACTACTGCTCGCGCGCGCGCCGGCCAGGACCGGGCAACCCTATATAACGAAATTACCGACAAGATCATTGCCGAGCTTGAGGCCGGACGCGTCCCCTGGGTTCAGCCCTGGGGTACGTCCGCGGCGAAAGCGCCGCTGGCCATGCCGAAAAATGCGTCGACCAACCGGCAATACAGTGGCCGCAAGGAGCGCGACTGATAGGAACGTACGATAGCCAAGTCGCTTTTGGACAGTCGCGTGTGCTTCTGGTTTGGACCAGGCTGATCATGCCGAACGGCCGGTCCATCGTATTGGAACGGCAGCCAGGAGCCGACGCCGCGGGGTATTCTGGCCTTGAGGATCAGGTCGACAACCACTGGAAGGAGTTGTTGGGCGCGGCTGCACTCTCAACTTTGCTAGCTGTCGGCACCGAGGTGAATTCTGGGGGGGACGCCAACAACAGCAACAGTAGCATTATTCAGGCGCTACGACGGGGAGCAGGGGATTCCCTCAATCAGACCGGTCAGCAGATCGTTCGGCGTAACCTTAACATCCAGCCGACGCTGACCATTCGTCCTGGGTTTCCGGTGCGGGTGATCGTGAATCGCGATCTCGTGCTTGAACCGTATAGGAGCTAAGAGCATGGCCAAACTCAAGCTCGGTGCGATCACCGACGATAAGCCGGTCAAGGTCACGCACGAGTTGCCAGCAGCCGTACACCGAGACCTGGTCACGTATGCCGGACTCCTTGCGCGCGATAGTGGTCAACCTATCGGCGATCCGGTCAGACTGATCGCTCCAATGTTAGCGCGTTTCATGGCAACTGATCGAGCTTTCGCAAAACTTCGTCGCGCAAATCAGGTTGCCAAATGACGCGAGGGGTAGCGCTCGGAAAGAAGCTTCAGGAAAGTTTCGAGTGCCGGGTTTTCGTTGTCGTTCTGCCAGTAGGCAGCATAGCTCAGCATGCTCGGCCCAGTGCCGTCACGTATCTCCCGATACACGAGCCCCGAGAAATTGGCACCGATATCCGATTCTAGAACAAGGCTTATACCGGCCTTCATCGTAACGAGGCTCTTGACAACTCCGCGACTGACGTCGTGTCGCTCGATCTTTGGACGCTCTACCGGCGAAACAAGCTTGGAAACCAGCAGATCCTCAATTTCTTGTCCCGGATCGTATTGGCTTAGGATGATAGTTTCGTCGCGCAAGTCAGTCCAATAGACGGCCTCTCGCGCTGCCAGAGAATGTTCCGCGGGCAAGACGGCGAACACGCGCTCGTTCCAAAGTGGCTTTGCGTTGCTACTCGGCGACGGCAGGTTTCCTACAATGATTAGAACATCGAGGACACCGTTACGAAGAGCTGTCGCCAAGCGTGTGCGCCGTCGTTCAACTGTCGCGAGTTCGATCTGAGGAAATCTCTGGCGGAAATCCAGCAACGATGCTCTCAGATTACCCGTCGTAAGAGATGTACAGAAGCCTATGGCGAGTCGGCCAGCTTCGCCTCGGCCTGTAGCCCTCGTCATGCTGGCAAGCGTGTCTAGCTGCTCGAGTATTGATCGCGCCATCCGCAAGAACTGACGGCCGGTCGGCGTAGCTCGAACACCGCCGCTCGATCGCTCGAATATGGCAGCGCCAAACCTATGTTCGAGTAGCTGAATTGAACGGCTGAGGGTTGATTGCTTAATTGACAGTACTTCGGCAGCCTGTCGGAAACTGCCGTAGTCTGCCGCTGCTATCGCGTGCTGAAGTTGATCAAAATCCACGCCTAAACGTCGTCCTCCCCTAAACAGCCCGGGAAAACTGGGACACTCCATGGTAGCCACACCGTTCAAATGAAAATTTGCAGACGGTTGTACAAAAAAATAAGACGATTCTTGGTTGCAAATTCGGTCGTCGTATGATTAACGCTCTGGTGGACCAAGACGATCACGAGAATCGTGTCCCGTGGCTTGGTGTGGCTGGCCGTGAGCCACCGCGTTCGGGCGGGTTAGCTTTCGATAGCCGGAAGGCTGACGGCTGGATCATCGCTCTAGGGGCGCGACGGTTTTCAGTGTCATGTAACGGGCGCCCTAGACGGTCCATTCGTCTTGTTTGGATCGGATCTACCCAACTTGCCAGCGGCCGCTTCGCCATGATCGATGACGGTCTCGGCTTCAGCCTCGTACCCTGGCGGTCGGCCATTGAGAAGGAAATCGGCCGAGAGGTCGTCGGCATCGTGCGTGGCGACGACATCTCTTGGCAATATTTGGCCGAAAGCGAGGGCTCGGTATCTAGGAGCCAGCCGTGAACGAACAGCGATAAAGGTGGTCAATCGCCAGCGAACCTCACTGTTTTTGTTGGTCTTTTCGCTTGCTACTTGCGTTCGCGGCGCCGGGCGGATCGCACTGATCTCCCGGGACAGGTGGTGCTCGTTCTGCAAGGTGGCGGCGCACTGGGATCCTATCAGGCCGGTGTCTATCAAGGGCTGCAGGAAGCCGGAATCGAGCCGGACTGGATCATCGGCACCTCGATCGGAGCCATCAACGCAAGTCTGATTGCCGGAAACGAGCCGCAGCGCCGGCTAGAGCGGCTGCTGCGTGCCTTCTGGAGCCGCGTGCAGCGCGTCCCGCGCTGGGGCTTTGAGGGCGCTTTCCCTGGACTGGACGGACGGTGGTCGCACCGGAGCACGCTGACCCAGGGCATCCCCAGATTTTTCACGCCGAACCCGCTTGCCCATGCCGGAGACGCCTTTCTGCTGGGCGCCGACCACGCCGGCTACTACTCGACGGCGCCGCTCGATCACACTCTCGCCGAGTTGGTGAACTTCGACCTGATCAATCAGGGAAGGCCGCGCCTGACTATGGGCGCGGCGCATGTGCGAACCAGCCGGATGCGCTATTTCGACACCCGCGATGGCAGGCTCGACGCTAGGCATATCATGGCTTCCGGGACTCTTCCGCCTGCCTTTCCGCCCGTGCGCATCGACGGCGAACTCTACTGGGACGGCGGCATCCTTTCCGATACACCCACCAAGGCGGTGTTCGATGACAATCCGAGAAGGGACTCGGTGATCTTCTCTGTCCATTTGTGGAATCCGGTGGGACCCGAGCCGATGACGATGGCCGATGTTCTCAACCGCCACAAGGACGTCGAGTATTCGAGCCGCATTGCGAGTCAGATCGCGCGCCACCAGCAGATGCATCGGTTGCGACACGTCATCAACGAACTCGCATCGCGGCTGCCCGAAAGCAAGCGCAGCAACCCGGAGGTCAGGGAATTGCTGGGCTATGGCTGCCAGACCCGAATGCATGTGGTCCGATTGCTCGCGCCGCAGTTGGAGTATGAAGATCACACCGAGGACATCGATTTCAGCCAGACCGGAATCGAGCAGCGTTGGGAAGCAGGCTACACGCACACTAAAGCCGTGCTCGCGCGTAAGCCCAGGATGGACCATTTCGATCCACTGTCAGGTGTTGTCCTTCACGAAGCCAAGGACCTGACAGCGCTTGTCGCCGAATGAGCGACCACGAGCCATCACGCGCTTGCGGCCACGCTCAACTGGTATGGCCGGCCGGTCGCATCCAGGTCCTGAGCGAAACTTCCTGAGCTTGGAAGCGCCGTACTTCTGCACGCGTTTGGCTCGGCATCTCACAAGCCGAGTTGGCGATGGCCTCGAAGGTCGCTACGCGAACCATTGCCCATCTAGAGAACGGCGGCCGCATTCCGCACGACCGCACGCTCAACGAATTCCTGATGGAAGACGACGATGCCGCCGTCGGTGTCGGCATTCGCGTCCGCCAGCCCAAGCTTCACCCGAGTATCTTGTCGGCTCGCGAGGAGAGGGCCGAAGAGAGCGGTCTTCCGGCAATTGGAAAGCGGAAACCTGTCAAAACGAAGGGCTGACCGGAGCTGATCGTGCCGGTCACGATTCCCCGCAAGTCGTCCACTTATTCGAATGCTTGCACCGAGCCGCACGGCAAAGCGGCGGCTCTGGTTTCACGGAGATGGGTCGCGCTGGCGCTAGTCTCTTAGTGACAAGGTTAGCAGCGATGCCAACGCAAGCGAAAGTGCGATGCCAATGATGCACGCCGTCCACCCGAAATGATCAAATAGCTGTCCTAGGATCGCGCTGCCGACAAGGCCACCGAAAAAATATGAGGCCAGATAGGTGCCGCTGGCAACGCCCCGATTTTCGGTTGCGGCGCGCCCGACAAAGCCGGTTGCTGCGGCCTGCGCAAAGAACGTCCCAACACCGACAAGGACCATGCCGGTCAGGACTTCGCCGAGATGCGAGCTGAGCAAGAGGGGCAAGCCTACTACGGCAACCCCCAGTGCGCCCCAGATTGTTGGTCGCGTTCCGATGCGCGTCGAGACGGTACCAGCCATCAAAGTCGTCACGACTGATGGCGCGAAGACGAAGTATACAAAGCCGAGCCCCATCATGCCGAGCGACAATGGCGGCCGCACCAGTACAAAGTTGACGTAAGTGAACGTGCCTATGAAGGCAAACAGGATGCAGAATCCCAGACCATACGCTGCACGCAGCCGCGGATTGCGCCAATGCGCGATCATCGCGGCAAACGGGGATTCCGTTAGCATGGTCGCATGCATTGGCTGGACGCGCCTGATCGTGAAATAGACCAGCACCGCGCCGGCCAGATTGAGCGCGGCAAAGAAATAGAAGTTCCAAGACAGTCCAAGACTATCGGCAAGTGCCGCCGAAATCAGCCGACCGATGAGATTACTCGCGACATTGCCTGTGATGTAGGCGGCGAAGGCGCCGCCGGCGTCCATCGCGCTGCATTGCTCTCCGAGGTAGGCGAGCGTAAGCGCAAAGGCCGACGCCATGCACAGGCCTTGCGCCACGCGCAGGGTCGTGAAGACGGCGAGGTTGGGCGCCACCGCGGGCAGGCTCGTCGGAATCGCAAGCAGCGTGAGGCTGAGCAATATCCCGAGACGCCGGTCGATATGCGGGCTGAAGAAGCCGACGACCAAGCCGGCGACAGCCATGCCAAAGGTGCTGGCGTTGACGGCAAATCCCATCGCTGCCGGTGTCACGCCATAATGGCGCGTCAGCGAGGGCAGAATCGCCTGGGTCGCGAACAGGTCGACGACGGTCAGGAATGCGGTCAGGCCAATGACGAGTGAACGAAGCACGACGCCGGGCGAGTGCCCCTGCATCGCCATCTCGGACGGCTTCATATGCGCAGACAGATCGGTCATGTCGCGATGTTTCCTGAGCAAGTGGATGTGACGCTCGGCGTGCGGGGCAGCATGGGGGATTCCGGGCGTCACATCCGGTAACGAGGGCTGGGGCCTAGTGCGCTCGTTACATGTTGTGGTCGTGCGGATCCTTGCGGACGTCGCCGACGTAGAGGATGACCGTTTCCTTGCCGAGGTTCTTCCACCAGTGCGAGGTGCCGAAAACTTCGGGCCTGAGATCGCCGGCCTTGTGCACGATCGGATCGACGCAGTTGGAGGCGTATTCGACGATCTCGCCCTGCTGCACGAAGATCAGCGCCGGCCGGTCGTCATGGCTATGCCAGGGCACGATGCCGCCGGGCTCGATCGTCAGCTTGCGGAAGCGCAGCTCGCGGTCCTTGATGTTGGCCGGCTGCTTTTCGAGGTTGATGGAGCCGAGCGTGACGTCGGTGACGCCGACCGGCTTGGTGTCGACCATCTGGCGCGCGTTCGGCTTCATCTTGTCGGCCGGGCATTCGCCGGCGAGCGCCGGTTGCGCGACGAGCGCGCCGGCGAGCGTAAGGCCCGGCCAGATCGCGCGCGACAGTTTGGGCTCGAATCTCTAATTTCGACCTCCACACGCGCATCCCGCGCCAAGACGTCCGCAAGCCCGATGACCTCGGTCGCCATCCCTCCTTTTCCGTCGCCCTATCGCCTGCGGTGCAAGCGAAGGTCGTCTGCACCGAATGAAGCGCATCGGCCTCCATGAAGAATCTCGGGTATTGAA
>NZ_JAFCJM010000024.1 GCF_018130955.1 Bradyrhizobium liaoningense | reverse complement strand
CTCGCCCTTCTCAACCGCCACCATAAAGCGCATCCGCTCGTCCACGGCACAGGTCTCCTTCCAACCCATCGGCAAAGCCCTCCTTGCCGACAGTTGACCTGTTACCCATGTCGCCGGTCTATTCTGTTACCCATGTAGCCGGTTAGGACCCGAAGAATCACCTCTCCCATGGGGAGAGGTCGGCGCGTAGCGCCGGGTGAGGGGTGCGGTCCCTCGATAAGGCATAGCCCCTCACCCGATTTGCTGGCGCAAATCGACCTCTCCCCATGGGAGAGGTGAACGGAGCGTGCGGCTGCAGCATCGTCCTCATTCGCGTTAGCGCAAACCAAGTCCGCGGGCGATGATGCCGCGGAGCACTTCGGTGGTGCCGCCCTGGATAGTGAGTTTCGGTGCGGTCTTGATGGCGAAATCAAGCTGCCGCTCCAGCGTCTCGCGGTTGGTCGCGGTCTCCTCGACGAAGGCGGCGAGATCGCGGACGCGGTGCGGCAGTTGTTGCTCCCACACGGTGCCGATGTCCTTGACGATGGAGGCTTCGACCACCGGCTCCTTGCCCGCCTGCAACATGCCGGCGACCGAGACCGACATGCGCCGCATGGTGTGGAGCTGCGCGACGAGGCGGCCGATGCCTTCGGCGCTGCGCGTGTCAGGGTTGGGGCCGACCGCGCGAACGAGCTCGGTCAGCACGTAGTAGGTCTCGAGGAAGCGCTCCGGGCCGCTTCGCTCATAGGCGAGTTCCGAGGTCGCCTGCTTCCAGGCGCCGTCGACCTCGCCGAGCACGTGGTCGTCGGGCACGAAGAAGTCGGTGAACACGACTTCGTTGAACTCGTACTGGCCGGTGATCTGGCCGATCGGGTTCACCTGGATGCCGGGCTGCTTCATCTTGACCAGGAATTGCGTCAGGCCGTGACGGCGGTTCTCCTTGGTCGGCGGCGAGGTCCGGAAGATCGCGATCATGTAGTCGGCGATATGCGCCGACGAGGTCCAGATTTTTGTGCCGTTGACGAGATAGCCGCCGTCGGTCTTGGTCGCGCGGGTCTTGGCCGCGAACAGGTCGGAGCCGGAATTCGGCTCGCTCATGCCGATCGCAAAGCAGATCTCGCCGCGGCAGATGCGCGGCAGAATGTCCATCTTGATGTGCTCGGGCGCGTATTTGAGCAGCACCGGCCCGCTCTGGCGGTCGGCGACGAAAAAGCGCCGCGTCGGCGCGTTGGCCACGCGCATCTCCTCGGTCACCACGTAGCGCTCGAGGAAGGAGCGCTCCTGGCCGCCATATTTCTTCGGCCAGGTCATGCCGAGCCAGCCCTTGGCGCCGACCTTGCGGGAAAATTCCGGTACGTCGGTGTCTTCGCGGTTGGGCTTGTGTGGATCGAAGGTGCCGGCGGCGATCTCCTCGGCGAGGAAGGCACGCACTTCCTTGCGCAGTTGCTCGCATTTTTCCGGCAGGCGGATCGGATCGAAACGGAGGGCAGCGGTCATCGTTGTCTCGTCCCCAAATCAGCGCGAAGCCACCAGCGGCCACAATTCATCGGCGCCGCGGTTTGCAACCAGCTTGCCGAGTTCGACCGCCCAATGGCTCTCGGAGCCAAAATCGTCGCGCCAGGCGAGCGCGCGCAGTGAATAGCGATGCAGGATGTGCTCGCTGGTGAAGCCGATCGCACCATGCACCTGGTGCGCGATGCCGCCGCCCTTCTCAGCCGCCTCCGCGCAGCGGATCTTTGCCGCAGCGGCTTCGAGGAACACTTCGTCGTTGAAGGAGGGCGCGTTCGCGATCGCATCGGCCGCCGACGTCGCGGCGGCGAGGGCCGCGGCGGACTCGCCGGCAAGGCGCGCGAGGTTGTGCTGCACGGCCTGGAATTTCGAGATCTTCTTCTCGAAGGCGACGCGCTCGTTGGAGTAGCGCACGGAGATGTCGAGCATCGATTCCAGCGCGCCCGCGATCTGCAGGCTGCGGGCGACACCGCCCATCAACATCAGCCGGGTCTGGTCAAAACCTCTCGGCGCCGGTTTGATCGTGATGGCGTGAGCCTTGTCCAGCGTCACGGTATCGCTGTGGTCATAACCGACATTGAGGCCGGCCTCGATACGCGCCTGGCCGGCATCGACCAGTACGATCGACACGCCGCCATTGCCGTGCGCCAGCACCGCAAAATGCTTTGCGACCTTGGCGAAGGGCACGCCGCGCGCGCGGCCGGAGAGCGAGCCGTCCGCATTCAGCGTGATCTTGTCCTTCGGGCTTGCCGGCAGCACGGTCATCTCGCCACCGGGCGAGGCGATCTTGACCTGGGCGAGCAGCCAGCCCGCGAGCATGGTCTCGGCCAGGGGAACCGCGACCGCGAAACGGCCGGCGGCGTTGAGCAGCGCAAAACCGTCGGCAAGGTCGGCGCCCGAGCCGCCGCAATCTTCCGGCACCCACGACAAGGGCAGGCCGGCATCGCTCAGCGCCTGCCAAAGCGGCGCCTTCCAGGCGTCCTTCTTGTCGTGATTGATGGTCTGCGGGTCGGCGAGATCGGCGAAGATTTTCTCCGCGGTCTCGACGATGATGTTGTCACTCTCCGCCACAGCGTTCCCCGTGTTTTGCTTGGGCAAGACCCGTCCGGCTGAAGGACGGGCATGCCAAGTCTTCTTAAGCAAGTCTTCTTGCGCCCGATGATCGGAAAAAGCCATCGTCCTGACAAGCGCTGTTCGCAAGCCCATCTGCGGCGGCGGCATGGGAAGAATTCCGCTTAGCGGAGTATGGTCGATTTGCAGGCGTCGCCAAACTCGCTAAACAAGGCGCCGCAAACAGAACAAGAGAGAGGATATCCCGGATGGCTAACGACGGCTTGTGCGCAATCGTGACGGGGTCCGCATCCGGGCTTGGGGCTGCGACCGCGGAAATTCTCGCCAGGGGCGGAGCGCGGCTTGTCATCAACTATTCGTCGAGCAAGAACGAGGCCGAGGCGACCGCCGAAGTCTGCCGCGGGGCGGGCGCGGCGGAAGTGCTCGTCGCGCAGGGCGACGTCTCGCGCGACGAAGACTGCCGCAGAATCGTCGCGGCGGCGGCCGGCTGGGGCCGGCTCGACGTGCTCGTCAACAATGCCGGCACCACCAAGCACGTCGCGCATGCCGATCTCGACGGATTGTCGGCGGAAGATTTCCAAAGGGTGTACGGCGTCAACACCATCGGCCCGTTCCAGATGGTGCGCGCCGCGCGCAGCCTGCTGGAAGCGGGTGCGAAGGCGTCGGGCCGGCCGTCGGCTGTGGTGAACGTGTCGTCGGTTGCCGGCATCAGCGGCGTCGGCTCGTCGATCGCCTATGCGGCGAGCAAGGGTGCGCTGAACACGATGACGCTGTCGCTGTCGCGCGCGCTCGCGCCCCTGATCCGCGTCAACACGGTGTGCCCCGGCTATATCGACACGCCCTGGTTCACCAAGGGCCGCGGCGAGGAAGCGGCAAAACAGGTACGCGACACCGTGGTTTCACGCGTACCGCTGAAGGTTGCCTCACAGGCCGAGGATATCGCGCAACTCGTCTGCTTCCTGGCGACGGCCGCCTCCAGCAACATGACCGGCGAGATCGTGCGCATGGATGCGGGGATGCACCTGATTACGTGATTGAACTCTCACCGTCGTCATGGCCGGGCTTGACCCGGCCATCCACGCGCCTCCGCGTGGGACGAAGAACGTGGATGCCCAGGACATCTAGCGCGAAGACGCGCTTCGCGCTTCTGCCCGGGCATGACGTTGGGAAGCAGCTTGCCGCTTCCCCGCGACGGCTTGCGCCGTCACCCCTTGATCACGCCGCTCGCTACCAGCCGGTGCCAGATGAACAGCACCACCACCGCGCCGATGGTGGCGGTGATGAAGCCGGCGCCCTGGTCGAGGCTGTAATGGCCGATGGCCTGGCCGATCCAGGTCGCGAGGAATGCGCCGGCGATGCCGAGGACGGTTGTGAGGATGAAGCCCTGGGGATTGTTCGGTCCCGGCGACAGCCATTTTGCGATGAGGCCGGCGACGAAGCCGACGATGATGATCCAGAGAATCCCGCTCATGTCCGCGCTCCCCTTGCTCTGATCAGATCGTATCTCAATCAGATTCTGCCCGACAGCTCGTTCTCGGTCGGCAGCCGTCCGTCCGGCGTCAGGTGGTCAACCACCTGCGGTAGATACTGGCTGAGACCGGCGAGCAGGTCGTCGCGCGACAGGCCGCTCTGCGCGGACAGGCTCTGAATCTGATCGGCGCCGAGCGCATTGGCGAGATCTCCCGGCGCGATCGCCTTGTTCTCGCCCTTGCCGACCCAGGTGCTAGCCGTGTCGCCATGGCCGCTCTGCTGCAACTGGTTGAGGAGATCGCCGAGACCGCCCGAGAGCACGCTGCCGGCCGCGCCGCCCGCGAGCAGGCCGCCGAGGCCGCCCTTGAGCAGGTCGCTCATGCCGCCGCCAGCCGCGACGGTCCCGCCGCCCGCATTCGCAGGTGTCTGCGGCGGCAGCGGAGAGCGTGGCTGCGGCGCAGCTTCGGGCTGGCCTGCTGTCAGATGCTTGAAGGCTTTCCAGGCGATCAGGCCGAGCAGCGCCATGGTCATCGGTGACATGCCGCCGGAGGATTCAGCTGAGCCCTGCGGGCTCGGTGCGCTCGGCCCGCGGGGGCCGTTCTGCATGCCGTTGAGGACGTCGAGTAGACCCATGGTGATCTCCTGCCGCTGAACATGCCCCTGGGACGAAAACATATTGGCCTCTCATGACGGTTACAAGGCGCCCTCTGGTACAACCGAACGATGGGCAGCAGGCACGACCTTTGCTATCGAAGTTGGGAACGACACCGAGGAGCAGGGACAGGTGGTGACGGATCGACCGATCGCGGTGGCGGGCGCGGGTGCCATCGGCTGCTTTGTCGGCGGCATGCTGGCCGCGCGCGGTCAGCGCGTGGCGCTCCTGGTGCGGCCGCGGGTCAAGACAGAGATCGAGCGGTTCGGGCTCCGGCTGACCGATTTCGACGGGTCCGAGCAAAGATTGTCCGCCGGCCGGCTTGCGCTGTCCGAGGATGCCTCGATCTTTCATAGTGTTGGCGCGGTCCTGGTCACCGTGAAGAGCGCCGACACCGCAGAGGTCGCCGACCTGATCGCGAAGCATGCGCCGCAGGATGCCGTCATCGTCAGTCTGCAAAACGGCATCGGCAATGTCGCCGTGCTGCGCGAGCACCTCCCGGGCCGGATCGTGCTGGCCGGTATGGTTCCGTTCAACGTCATCGCGATGGGCGAGGGGCGCTTTCACCGCTCGACCTCCGGCGATATCCATCTCGAGGGGGATGCGGCTGACACGGCGGCGCAGCTCTCGGTGCCGGGGCTCGCGATGCGCGCGAGCCAAGACATGGTCGGCGTGCAGTATGGCAAGCTGCTCATCAACCTGAACAACGCGATGACCGCTCTGTCCGACATGCCGCTGCGCGCGCAGCTCGCGAGCCGCGAATGGCGAAGATTGTTCGCCGACCAGATGGCGGAAGGCCTGGCCGTGTTGACAGCGGCCGGCATCAAGCCGGTGTCGTCGACGCCGATCCCGCCGGCCTGGACCCCGTTCCTGCTCAAGCTGCCCGATCCCATCTTCAACGCGATCCTGGGACGCACGATGAAGATCGACCCCGAGGCGCGCTCCTCGATGTGGCAGGACCTGAAACATGGCCGCAAGACCGAGATCGACTACCTCCAGGGCGCGATCATTGCGCTTGCAGAGCGGCATGGCGTCGACGTGCCGCTGTCACGCCGCATTGTCGCGCTGATCAGGCAGGCCGAGGAGGCGGCCCAGGGTCCGCCAAAACTGACGCCGCAGCAAATCCGGGGCGGTTAGGTCACGAGGAGACGTGCGATGAAGTTTCATCTGATCGCGTCGATGCTGGTCATGACGCTGGTGAGCGCACCTGCGCTGGTGCTGGCCGCGCCGCCGACGGTCACGCCGTCGCCCGGCTACGACAGGCGGCTGCAGGAGAGCCGCTCGGCGACGACCAGCATGCCGGCGACGGTCAATCCGGCGGTGACGCACCGCAAGTCCTCGAAGAAGAAGCACGCGAACTGAGCGATTGGTGCGTCGTTCGTGCCGATTGATCGGTGCGGTAGGGTGGGCAAAGCGAAGCGTGCCCACCTCATGCGTCTTCGATCCTTGAGCATGGCGGTGGGCACGGCGCTCCGCGCCTTTGTCCACCCTACGGCACCGTGCTGATGCTCAGCCCTTCTTCTTGCCCGAGGGCGGGCTGAACAGTTTCTTCAACTCGTTCAGCCCCTCGGACAGCCGCGGCCATTCGCAGGAGAACGAGCCCTTGGCGCAATTCTTCGGTCGCGGCCGCGCGTCGCTGCTTGCGGCGGGCTGTTGCTGCTGCTTGGGGCGCTCGACCGGCACCGGCACACGCTCGGTCTCGGTGCTGCGCAACGCGACTTGCTGGACCTGCTCCTGCTTTTGATGCTGCTGCTTCGCGGCGGCTTCCGCCGCGAGATTGCTGCGGCGCTCATTGCCGAGATAGCTGGCGTAGGATTCGTCGATCTTCTTCTGCTCTTCCAGCGTCGGATTGGGGCCGGCGATGTCGAACGTGCGATCCTGGAGGAAGTCGTAATAGGTGTAGCCGCCACCCACCTTGCGGCGGCCGGCATATTTCGCATTGCATTCAGCGAGCGCCGCCGTCTTCTCGGCTTTGGTCGGAGATTTTTCGGCGCGATCGGCGCAGTCCTCGAAATCGACCGGCGCGCGCTTCCACCATTGGGCATGGGCGTGCACAGGCAGCAGGACGAATCCCGCAGCCAAGCCAACAGCTAACGCAGTGCTACGCGATGCGATCACGGACGCCATTCACCAGATGCAAATGATATGGAACTCAACCCGAACTGAATCGGGCAAATTTTTGCCTGTTTCCCGGCGATTTGTCACCCATGGAACCGGTCTTTTTCAGGACTGTAGTGCTGACATTTTTTGCTTGACGTGGCCGCCAAGTCACAGCCGCAACCGTGGTCATGCGCATAGAGTTTGGAATAGCTCAAAGCGGCGGGGATTCTTGGACATGAGGTGGCCGACATATCTCGCATTCATCGCCCTGTTTGTCAGCCATGCTCAGGGCGCCGATGAGGACGCGCCCAATCGTAAGCCCGTGAAGGTCGTGGCGGATGCGCGGCTCGCGGTCGGCAGCCAGGGCATTCTGCCGCTCTATCTCTCCAGCGACTGGGCATTGCCGCTGCCTGCGATCTCGCGCGCCGTGATCGTGTTGCATGGCCGCCTGCGCAACGCCGACGTCTATTACCAGTCGGCCACGACGGCGCAATTCGCCGCGGGCGATGAGGGCAAGGCAACGCTCATGATCGTGCCGCAGTTTCTGGCGGAGATCGACATCGAGGCACACAAGCTGCCGGCCGATACGTTGCGCTGGTCGCTGGAGGGTTGGGAAGGCGGCGATGCCGCGCTCGCGCCGAACCCGGTGTCGTCGTTCGAGGCGCTCGATGCGATCCTGGCAAAACTGTCCGACCGGCGCATCTTCCCAAACCTCAAGCAGGTCGTGGTCGCCGGCCATTCGGGCGGCGGCCAGGTCGCGCAGCGCTACGCCATCGCGGGCCGCGGCGAGGCGACGCTGTCGCGCCAGCATATCGAGATCCGCTATGTCGTCTCCAACCCGTCGTCCTACGCCTATTTCAGCGCGGAACGGCCTGAGCGCGCGATCGCCGCATCCTGCTCGGGCTACAACAACTGGAAATACGGCATGGACGAACGGCCGCCTTATCTTGCGGACGCAACTCCCGCCGCGCTCGAGGCGCGTTATGTCGAGCGCGAGGTGATCTATCTGCTCGGCACGCTCGACACCAATCCGGAGCATCCGGCGCTCGACAAGAGCTGCATGGCAAAGGCGCAAGGCCCCTATCGCTACGCGCGCGGCCATGCCTATGCGGAAGCTATGGCCAAGCGCGACAAGGGCGCGCCCAATCACAAGCTCTGGGACGTCGCCGGCGTCGGGCACGACGGCGACAAGATGCTGACCTCGAAATGCGGGCTCGCCGCCCTGTTCGATCTGCCGGGCTGCACGGCGGATCGTTAGACCGGACGTACCTTGAAGGGACTGTTGCGGCTGTTACACTTCCGCCCGGTGTGGATGAAGGAAGCGCGCGCGTTTTTGCATTCTGCCGTCGACGACGCCTGCGCGCGCTGACTGAACGCTCGAACCCAAGGGAATTGCGTACATGACCATCACCATTGCGGCCACGAGCGTCGCAAAGCCGCAGAAGGATCTGCTCGAGGCCTTCCGGAGCGCCCCGACCTCGGTCATCTCTGACAATCTCGCGCGGCTGCCGGGCTGCGTGGGCTTGCGCCCCTTCCATCGCGGCGGGCCGCTGCTCGGCGTCGCCTTCACCGTCCGCACCCGCCCCGGCGATAATCTTGCGATCCATAAGGCGCTGGAGATGGTCGGGCCCGATGACGTCATCGTCGTCGATGGAGGCGGCGACGAGACGCGCGCGCTGGTCGGTGAGATCATGACCAATATCGCCCTGTACAGGGGCGCGGCGGGCTATGTCATCGACGGCGCGATCCGCGACGCCGGCGCGCTCGCGGCATCCGACTTTCCCGTCTATGCGCGCGCGGCGATCCATCGCGGACCCTACAAGAGCGGCCCGGGCGAGATCAACGTGCCGGTCTCGGTCGGTGGCTGCGTGATTGCACCCGGCGATATCATCGTCGGCGACGAGGATGGCGTGGTGTCGTTTCCGCAAAGCATCGCCGCAGGCCTGTTGGAGGCGGTGCGCGCGCAAGTCACGCGCGAGGAGGAGACGCTGAAGGCGATCCGCGAGGGCCGTTACCAGGGGTCTTATGGAAAATCCTGATCAGGAGGGGAGGACGCGGTGAGCCAGAAGGATGAATTCCACAATCTCGACAACCCCTCGGACGGCCTGTTCCGCGATCTCGCGCCGGGGCTCACCACGCGCATTTTCTCCGGCGAGCAGGCGATGCTCTCGGTGGTCACGCTGGCGCCGCACGCGGAAGGCACGCTGCATCATCATCCCGAGGAGCAATGGGGCGTGCTGCTCGAGGGTTCGGCGATCCGTGTCCAGGGCAACGAGGAGATTCCGGTGAAGAAGGGCGATTTCTGGCGCACGCCCGGCAACGTGCCGCATACGATGCGCGCGGGACCTGACGGCGCGCGGGTGCTCGACATCTTCAGTCCGCCAAGACCGGAATACAAGAAGGCGGGCTCAGGCTTCGGCACGGCCTGACGACAACGCTGCACAACAAGAACAACCGGCAGCAATCAAAAGGGGAGGGACGACATGACGATCACGCGACGAACCCTGCTGGCCGCGCCGGCCGTGCTGGCAATGCGGCCAGCTTTCGCGCAGGCGCCAAAAATCACGCTGGTGGTGCCGTTTCCGCCGGGCGGCTCGACCGACGCGCTGGCGCGGCTGCTGCAGACCAATCTGCAAACCAGGCTCGGCCGTGTCGTGATCGTCGAGAACAAGGCCGGGGCCGCCGGCGCGCTGGGTGCGGCGCAGGTCGCAAAAGGCCCGGCGGACGGCACGTCGTTCCTGGTGACCTTCGATTCCCATGCGGTGATCCCGACCATCCTCGACAAGCCGCCGGTCGACGTCGAGCGCGAACTGGTCCCGGTCTTCCTCGTCGGCACCGCGCCTTACGTGATCGCGGCGAATAGCGGCCGGCCCTACAAGAACTTTGCCGACGTGGTCGCGGCCTGCAAGCAAAGCCCGGGCGCGGTGAAATACGCCTCCGTCGGCATCGGCACGCTCGGCCATCTCGCGATGACGGTGCTCGGCAAGAAGGCCGGCGTCGAGATCCAGCACGTGCCCTATCGCGGCGGCGGCCCCGCCATGAACGACGTGCTCGGCGGCCATGTCGATCTGATCGCGGGCTCTGCGGCATTGGTCGCAGCCCAACTCGGGACCGGCCTGCTGCGCCCGATCCTGCAATTGGGCCGCGGGCGGCTGCCGAATCTTCCGGACACGCAGACCGCGATCGAAGCCGGCTTCCCGGATTTCGAGACGCTGGCGTGGTGGGGCATTTTTGCGCCCGCCGGCACGCCGACCGACATCACCTCGGCCATGGCAAAATCGGTGAAGGACATCTTGAGCGAGCCCGCGATCGCGGCCCAGCTCAAGGAAACCCAGCAGATGACGCTGCTGCTCGAGGACGCGGCCCCGTTCAAGGCCTTCTTCGACAAGCAGGTCGCCTATTGGGGCCAGGTCGTGCGCGAGAACAACATCAGGGCGTGAGGTGACGCCAGCCGCCAGCCCGGCTCAATCCCGATTCGTGCTCAGGCGTCGTCACGCGGCCGCCGACCGACAACGGGATCGGCCGCGCCGACGCGTCTCTTAGAGCATCTGGCCGACGATCTTAGTCATCTCCGGCGCCGAATAGGCGCGCAGCGTTTCGGTGCGAACATTGCCGAGCGCGCCGAGACTGAGGCTGAGCGACATGATGGATGCCTCATCCGGAGCCTCGACGAAGGTGACGACGTCATATCGCCCCTGTGTCCAGACGATCTCTTTCACCGTTGCGCCGAATGTCTTCGCCATCTCCCTGAAGGCGTCGGCCCGTTTCGGCGAGTCCTTGACGTTGCGGATTCCCTGGTCGGTGAAGTTCGCCAGTACGACATACGCTACCATGGTCGTCCTCCCTGGGTTGGACCTTGTGCAAACCGGCAAGAGGAAATCGTGGCGAGCTTGCCACAATTGCCGCGGCCGAGCCACGGAATCTCGGCGAAGGTCAGCGGGCGTGACTTATTCTGCCGTCCAGCAAGTATCGGGAGGGCGCGCAGCGAAAGCCGACCGCTTCAAGGCCGCAGGGGCCGCGCGAAGCTGAGCTCGTGGCCGTCGAGGTCGGTGAGGTGGAAGTAGCGCTCGCCCCATTCGGCGTCGCGCGGCGTCGTGCTCGGCTGCCATCCGGCCGCCAGAGCGCGTTCGTAGAGCGCATCGACATCGGCGACATAGAAGATGACGCGCCCCCACCAGGACCAGCGCTTGTCCGGCTGCACCGTCAGATTGAGATAGCCAGTGCCGGCGCGAAAGCTGGTGAAAGGCGCGGCTTCGCCGCCGTGCAGGATCTCGAATCCGAGCGAGCGGTAGAAGTGCACGGCACGGCGCATGTCATGAGTGGCGAATGTGATGGCGCTGATGCCCTCGATCATGATGGCGGCTCCTGGGCTGAGTTCGCACTCCGAGCCCATTGTATAATCGTCAAGCGCGGTATGACGATCAGCCGGCCGGCAGATAGCGGCCGGTCTTGCGACTGGCGATCCCAATTCCGCTCTGCTATGAGGGAGCCGAACCTGTCTCGCGGGTTCCGCGGTCCCGTAGCTCAGCCGGATAGAGCGACGGTTTCCTAAACCGTAGGTCGGAAGTTCGAGTCTTCCCGGGATCGCCATTTTCTTCATCGCATCGTCGCCACGTCCCGTCCTTTGGGCGGTGTTTCTCCGTTCTGCCAGCGAGTTCATTGTCCGGCTCCTGTGCCGTCGAATCCGACAAGCGCGGCGTTGCCGGTCGTTTGCTCGGCCGGTCCAAAACTTGCTAAAGCAAAGGCTCATTCCTTCCTGACGGTCGTTCGCCCGCCGTCCTGGCTCATTGCCGCACCCGGAGATGCTGATGCCTTTCGACTTGATCCTGCGCAGGGGACGCGTCGTCGACCCCTCGCAAAAGCTCGACGCGGTGACGGACGTCGCCTTTGCCGCCGGCAAGGTGGCCGCGGTCGGCAGCGGGCTCAAGGCGGATCCGGGCACGGAGGTGCGTGACGTCTCGCAGTTCATCGTGACGCCCGGGCTGATCGATCTGCACACCCACGTCTATTGGGGCGGCACCTCGCTCGGCATCGATGCCGAGGAGTTTTGCCGCAAGTCCGGAGTAACCACGGCGGTGGACACCGGCAGTGCCGGCCCCGGCAATTTCGCAGGGTTCCGCAAGCATGTGATCGAGCCGAGCCAGGTTCGGATCCTTGCCTATCTGCACGTTTCGCACGCCGGCATCTTCGGCTTCTCGAACCGTATCATGGTCGGCGAGAGCGAAGAGCTGCGGCTGATGAATCCGGTCGATGCCGCCGAGGTGGCGGACGCCAACCGCGACCTCATCGTCGGCATCAAGGTGCGGGTCGGCCTGCACGCCTCGGGCACGTCGGGCATCGTGCCGCTCGACATCGCGCTCGAGGTCGCCGAGGAGGTCGGCATGCCGCTGATGGCGCATATCGACCATCCGCCGCCGAGTTATGAGGAGGTGCTCGAACGCCTGCGCCCGGGCGACGTGCTGACACACGCGTTCCGGCCGTTCCCCAACACGCCCGCGACAGCGCAAGGCACCGTGAAGAAGGTGGTGCTTCAGGCGCGCGAGCGCGGTGTGATCTTCGACATCGGCCACGGCAAGGGCTCGTTCGCCTTCAAGACCGCGCGCGCGATGCTCGCCAACGGCTTCTATCCCGACACCATCTCGTCCGACATCCATCAGCTCTGCATCGACGGGCCCGCCTTCGACCAGGTGACGACGATGTCGAAGTTCCTCTGCATGGGCATGCCGCTGTCCGATGTGATCGCGGCCTCGACCGTCAACGCGGCGATGGCGCTGCGGCGGCCGGAGCTCGGCAGCCTCAAGCCAGGCAGCGTCGGCGACGCCACGCTGATCTCGGTCAGGGAAGGACGGTTCGACTATGTCGACGTCGTCGACGAGCATCTGAGCGGCGATCGCAAGATCGCCTCCGAAGGCGTCGTCATCGGCGGGCGCTGGTGGCATCCGAAGTAGGGGGCCGTCCACATATGGGTCCCGGTCTTCGCCGGGACGACATCGAGCGTGTGGTCGCAGCTACTCCTTCTTTTCGACATTCCAGAACATCGGCGCCGCCGGGCCGTCGATCACGCCGGTGAGCGATTTGCGCCATGCGCTTGGCGCCTGGAACTGGCCGAGCGGGATGTAGATCACCTGGTCGTAGGCTTCCTTCTGCACCTCGAGGGCGATCTTCTTCTGCTCTTCCGGTGAGGTGGCGCGCGCAAAGGCGTCGCGCAGCTCCTCGAGCTTGGGGTCCTCGGACCAGCCGAACCAGCCGCCATTCGTGCCCTTGCCGACCATCGCGCCGTTGACCAGTGGGTTCATCGAATCGGCGGCGCCCTGGTAGGTGAAGAACATGTTCCAGCCGCCTTCCTTGGGCGACTTCTGAATCGCCCTGCGGCTGACCACGGTCTGCCAGTCCATCGCCTGAAGATCGACCTTGAAGCCGGCCTCGCGCAGGAGCTGCGCGACCACGACCGGCTGCGCTTTCAGCAGGATCTGATCGGACGGTGCCAGGATCACGACGGGCGTGCCGTCATAGCCGGACTCGGCCAGGGCCTTCTTGGCCTGCGCCATGCCATTGCCCTTGACCAGGGTTTCGCCGCCCTCGTCGCTGGCGAGCGGCGTGTCGCAGATGAAGAATGCGCCGCAGAGCTTGTAATATTTGGGATTGCCGATCTGCGCGTCGAGCACGTCCTTCTGGTTGATCGCGAGCAGCGCGGCGCGGCGAATCTTCACATTGTCGAACGGCGGATGCAGAAAATTCATCCGGCCGAACGACTGGAAGCCGAACTTGTTCAGGATGGCGACGTTGATCTCCGGATTGGACTCGAGCATGGGCAGCAGGTCGAACGGCGGCGTCTCGACGAAATCGACATCGCCCGACTGCAGCGCGTTGAGCGCGGTCTGCGCGTCCGGCATCGTGATCCACTCGACACGGTCGACCTTGACCACCTTGCCGCCGGATGTCCACTCGGCGGGCTCCTTGCGCGGCATGTAGTCGGTGTTCTTGACGTAGACGGCCTTGACGCCGGGTTGGAATTCCGCCTGCATGAACTTGAACGGGCCGGAGCCGATCTGCTCCGGAATCTGCTTGTTGATCGGGGTCTCGGCGATGCGCTTGGGCATCATGAAGGCGCAGATCGACGACGGCTTGGCGATCGTCTCCAGCACCAGGCCATAGGGCTCCTTGAGCTTGAGCACGATCGTTTTGGCGTCAGGGGCTTCGATGCTCGCCGTAAAATCCATCAGCTTGCGGGCCATGCCGTCGACGCTCGAGCCCCAGCGCTTGAGCGAGGCAACGCAATCCTCTGCCGTTACCGGCGCGCCGTCATGCCACTTCAAGCCGTCGCGCAGGATGAAGCTGTAGGTCAGCTTGTCGTCGGAGATCTTCCAGTCGGCCATCTGCGGCCGCACCTTGAAGTTGGAATCGATGCCGAGCAGCGTGTCGTAGACCATATAGGCATGATGGCGGGTAATGATCGCAGTCGTGAAGCCGGGATCGGTGATGCGAAGGTCCGACTGCATCACGACGTTGAGGGTCTTGCCGGCGCTTGCGGCGAACGCGGGCCGCATCCGGGAGAGAGCGACCGCCGACGGCGCAACGGCAGCAAGCTTGAGAAGTTTCCGGCGTGAAACGTGATGCATTCGCAAGGCTCCTGACTTGACGCAAACGGGACCAGACGGTGACCGGCGATCGGGCACAGCCTACGGCCCGGTGTCACAAGCCGCAATACGAGCGTTGCTTCGCCAAGCCGATTTCGTTGTCGCCGTCGCCAAGCAAGCGCTGTGCCGCGTCGCGCATCGGATCAAACATGCGTCTTGTTGCATCAGGTCGCGCCGCTCTTTCAGCTCCACCGAGCGCCCTTGACAGTCATCGGGCCGTCGATCTTGATCCGGATGACAATGGGAGCTTCGCCACTCTCCTGGTGGCATTGTTCGGACATGCGCAGAGCATGCGCGCCGTCGCGTGGGCGGCGCGCATGAGGCTCAGTCGCGCCCCGCCTCCATGATCGCGTTGGCGAGCCGTGGCGGATCGGAGAAGCACAGCTCGTGGCTTCCCGACACCTGCACCAGGCGGAACAGGCCGAGCTTCTCCGACAGCCGGGGATGCCAGGGATAGCCATGCGGCAGCGCGGTATCCTCGGTGCAGTTGATGTAGGACTTTGCGATCTGCATCTCGGCCGGATTGGTCTTCAGCGCGATCGTGTCGCTGAAGGTTTTCAGCGGATGCGGATTGAGGATGTCGTAGGCGCGCTGTGCCAACTCCAGATCGGCGTCGTTGATGAAGGCCTCGCGCCAGATCGGGAAGGGCAGGACCACCGAACCGTCACCGCGCTCGGCAGCGATCATGTCGAACAGCCCGACATATTGCGGCGGCACCATGTCGTTGAGGCACTCGCCGTTGTTGGGCACGAAGGCGTTCCAGTACACGAGCCGCCGGATGCGCTCGGGCACGAGGTCGGCAACGCCGGTGATCACCATGCCGCCATAGGAATGGCCGAGCAAGATCACGTCCTTCAGATTGTTCTCGGCGAGATAATCGACAATCGACTGGATCGCCTCCTTCAAGCCCGTCGTCTTGGCGTCGCCGGGGCGATTGCCCCTGATGGTCGGCAAGTAAACCTGATGTCCGGCGGCGCGAATGGGGGCGGCGACGGGCTCGAGCTCGGCACCGGTATGCCAGGCGCCGTGGACGAGGACGTAGGTCGACATATTGTAGCTCCCTCACAGGAATGGTTAGATCAGCCCGGCAAGGGCCTCGCCGGGCTTGCCGACTTGATGTCGGTCGTTGTCCTTGTTGCAGCCATATTGAACCCATCGGCGGTTTGGGCGCTTGTCTGGCCCTGAACCGGATTGGTCTCGGAGCGCACTGATGGAGCAGGTCAATTCTGGAAGCCGGCCCCGCCACTTCATCTGGGATACCGGGGAAACACGCCCCGCCGAGCAGTTCTCCTATTATCGCGAGGCGATCTGCCAGGCGTTCATGAACCTGACGCCGGAATCGGCGACGACGTCTCGCTTTCCCGCCAAGGTCGAAACCATCAGGCTGGGCGCGGGCGCGATCAACCGCGTGGTGTTTCCCGAGCATACGGTCAACCGCTCGCGCGCCGATATTTCGGCGTCGACCGAGAGCTGCTTCTATCTCAACTTCAAGCTCGCCGGGCGCTGCCGCATGGTGCAGGGCGGACGCGACGTCAGCCTGTCGCGCGGCCAGGTCGGCATCTGCGACAGCGACCGGGAGGTGACGCTGCTGCACGATCGCGGGCCGACGCTCGAGGTGGCCTCGTTCTGGGTGCCGTCGCGCGCGCTGCGGGAACGGCTGCCGCCGTCGTTCGATTTTGGGGTCGAGCGCGTTTCCGACGATCCCTTTGTCGGCCACCTCATCGTCGAGACGGCACGCGCACTCAATGCCGGCGCGCTACGGATGACGGAGGACGAGGCCGTCGGCCTGTTCGGCGTGCTGCTCGACCTTGTCGCGCTCAGCCTGTCCCGCCGCAGCCGCGCGCAGACGGCGGAGGCCGCAGGCTTTGCCGATGCCACCGCGCTGGCGCTGCGTCGCGCCGTGCAGGAGCGGCTCTCCGAGCAGGGGCTCACGGTCGCGGCCGTCGCAGCAGTGGTTGGCATCAGCGAGCGCTACGTCCACAAACTGTTCGAGCGCGCCGGCACCACGTTCTCGGACTATGTGATGGACCGCCGCCTCGACGGCGCGGCACGCGACCTCAACGACACCGCGAAAACAGATCGCGCCATCGGCGCCATCGCCTTCGACTGGGGGTTTTCGGACCTGTCGCATTTCACAAGGCGATTCAAGCAGCGGTTTGGGTGCCGGCCGCGGGATTGGCGGGGGAGGTGAGCTACGCGTAAGACAGCCTCAGGCGCGACCACGAAAGTGCCAACCCCGATTCTTCGCCAAACCACTTCCTGTGGTTATGGGTCCCGGATCAGCGCTCGCTCTGCTCGCTTGTCCGGGACGACGAGTTGAGAGTTACAACGACCGCGCAATCAGTAGCTTCATGATCTCATTCGTCCCGCCATAGATCTTCTGGATGCGGGAGTCGATGAAGATACGCGAGATCGGGTATTCCTGCATGTAACCGTAGCCGCCGAACAGCTGGAGGCATTCGTCGGCGGTCTGGACCTGCTTTTCCGAGCACCAGTATTTCGCCATCGACGCCGTGACGGTGTCGAGGTCCTTTTCGATCAGGCGCTCGATGCACCAGTCGACGAACACGCGCGCGATCGTCGCCTCCGTCTTGCGCTCGGCGAGCTTGAAGGCGGTGTTCTGGAAATCCATCAGCGGCTTGCCGAAGGCCTTGCGCTCCTTGGTGTAGTCGGCGGTCAGCTTCACCGCGCGCTCCATCGAGGCGACGGCACTGACCGCGAGCGCGAGGCGCTCCTGCGGCAGTTGCTGCATCAACTGCACAAAGCCCTGGCCTTCCTCCTTGCCGAGCAGGTTTTCGGGCGGGACCGTGACATTGTCGAAGAACAGCTCTGACGTGTCCGAGGCGTGCAGGCCGATCTTGTCGAGGTTGCGCCCGCGCTTGTAACCATCAGCGCCTGCGGTCTCCACCGCGATCAGCGAGATGCCTTTTGCACCTAGCTCGCCGGTGCGGGCGACGACGATGACGAGGTCCGCGGCCTGGCCGTTGGTGATAAACGTCTTCTGGCCGTTGATGACGTAGGAATTGCCCTGCTTCCTGGCTGTGGTCTTGACGCTTTGCAGGTCCGAGCCGGTGCCGGGCTCGGTCATGGCGATGGCGCCGACCATCTCGCCCGACGCCATTTTTGGCAGCCAGCGCTTCTTCTGTTCCTCCGAGCCGTAGTTGAGGATGTAGTGGGCGACGATGGCGCTGTGCACGGAGACGCCGGTGGTGAGCTCCGGCACCGTGCTTTCGAGGTCCTCCAGCACCGCGGCGTCGTAGGCGAAGGTCGCACCTAAGCCGCCATATTCTTCCGGCACGCTCGCCAGCAGCGCGCCCATCTCGCCGAGCCCGCGCCAGGCGAAGCGATCGACCATCTTCTGCTCGCGCCATTTCTCCGCATGGGGTGCCAGGTCCTTGGCGAGATACTTTCGGAACTGGTCGCGGAAGACGTCGAGCTCTTCGGTCATCCAGGAGGAGCGGTAGGACATGGAAACCCCGGTCGTTGCTGCAATTTGCGTTGGTAAGCCAGCTCAAGCTGGCAATTATTGTGTTTTCAGGCTGCGCCGGTAAGGCTACCAAAGCAACCGGATTTGCAAGGCTCAGGGTGAGTGATTTTGACCGCCACGACGACAGAGCTCAAGATCGACATCGAGCGCATCGGCACGGTCTCCGCTATCCTGATGGAGCCGGCCAATCCGCGCGCCTGTTACGTGCTCGCGCATGGCGCCGGCGCCGGGATGCGGCATTCGTTCATGGAGAAGGCGGCGGCGGGTCTCGCGGCGCGCGGGATCGCGACGCTGCGCTACAACTTTCCCTACATGGAGAAGAAGCAGGGGCGGCCGGATACGCCGGCCGTTGCCCATGCCGCCGTCCGCGCGGCGGTGGCGGAGGCGGCGCGGCAATGCGCGGGGCTGAAGCTCATCGCCGGCGGAAAATCCTTTGGTGGACGCATGACCTCGCAGGCGCAGGCCAAGGCGCAGCTAGCCGGCGTGAAGGGGCTCGCCTTCCTCGGCTTCCCCCTGCATGCGGCTGACAAGCCGTCGATCGAGCGCGCCGATCATTTGGCTGAGGTCGGCATCCCCATGCTGTTCATCCAGGGCGATCGGGACAAGCTCGCCGACCTCGAATGCCTCAAGCCGGTGATCGCCGATCTTGGAACGAAGGCGAAATTGCACGTGATCGCAGGCGGCGATCATTCCTTCGCGGTCCTGCGGAAATCCGGTCGCAGCAATGACGAGGCGCTGACAGAGGTGCTCGATACACTCGCGGCATGGATCGACAAGCTCGCCTGAGCCGCTCAGCCCGCGTAAAGCCCCTTGTCGCGCGCCTTCTGGATCGCAAGCGCGGCCATCAAATCGAGCGTCGGTGTCGACAGGCGCGCGGCGCGGGCAAAGGCGGCCGGCGCCTTCACCAGCACGTCGATCTCCATGGCGCGGCCGAGCTCAAAATCCTGGAGCAGCGACGGCTTGTGGTTCGGTGCGGGACCGCTGCGCGTGACGCGCTTGACCTCGGGGATGTAGTGCTGCGCGATCTCGTTCGCTTCATCCAGCAAACGCGGGATGACATTGCCGAAGGTGGCATCGTCGCGCACGGCGCGTGCGGTTAGCCCGGTCAGGAGGCACAGCACCGACAGCGACATGTTGGTCAGGAGCTTTGACCAGATCGCCTCGCGAATATCCGAGATCGGCGAGGATTCGAGCCTGGCGTCGCTGAGCGCGGCGCGCAGCTCGGTGATGCGCTCGCTGGCGCGGTCGTCGCATTCGCCGATGACCAGCCGGTTGCGGTCCGGCGTCAGGTTTTGCACCACACCGGGCTCGACAATCTCGTTGGAGGAGAAGATCACCCCGCCGATGATCCGCCCGCGCGGGATCGCGGCGCGCAGGCGCCCGCCGGGGTCGAGGAAGGCAAGGTCCGGCGGCGCCGGATGCCGCTGCGGCAGACCGATATTGTACCACCAGGGAATGCCGTTCTGCGCGAACACGATGCCGGTATTTTCGTTCAGCAGCGGTGCAATGGCAGGGACGAGCCCCTGAAGGCCGGTTGCCTTCAGGGTACTGATCACGACGTCCTGCGGGCCGAGCTTCGCGGGATCGCCCGATGCGCGCACCTTGGCGGAGCACTCGGCGTCGCCGACGCGCAGCTTCAGCCCGTTGGCCTGTACCGCCTCCAGATGCGCCCCGCGCATCACGCAGGAAACGTCATGGCCGGCGCGCGCCAGCCGCACCGCAAGATGGCTGCCGACGGCGCCCGCGCCAAAGATGCAAATGCGCATGATGTGATGTCCCGTCCGAGGAAAAATCCCTGCCTTGGCCCGGCGCCAGCATGGCACAAGCCGCCATGCGATGGGCGCGACCGTCCCCACCGGAAAGATATGGATCAAGGCTCCGCGGTCTCGGTCATAGTGCGGCCTACAACGAACGAGCCATCGAGAGGAACGCCATGTCGGAAACCCCCGTCCTGTGGAGCCTTGACGAGCGCGGGGTCGCGACCGTCACGTTGAACCGCCCAGAGGTCAACAACGCCTATGACGGTGCGTTGATTGCCGGCGTGCTCGCGGCGATGGACGAATTGGGGACCAAGCCGAACCTGCGCGTCGTCGTGCTCAGGGGCAACGGCAAGCATTTTCAGGCCGGCGCCGATCTCAAATGGATCAATTCGGTGCGGCCGCAATCGGCGGAGGAGAACGAGGCGGCCTCGCGCGCCACCTTTGAGGCCGTGCAACGCCTCAACACGCTGCCCGTCCCGACTGTGGCGCTGGTGCAGGGCGGCTGTTTTGGCGGCGGCACCGGCGTGATCTCGGCCTGCGACATCGTGATCGCGGCCGACAATGCGCTGTTCTCGATCACCGAGGTGCGCTGGGGGCTGACCGCCGCGATCATCATCCCGCAGCTCGTCGATGCCATCGGCATCCGCCAGGTCCGCCGCTACGCACTGACCGGCGAGCGCTTTGGCGCCGAAGACGCGCGCCGCATCGGCCTCGTGCATGACGTCGTGCCGCTTGCGGAACTGGAGGCGGCCGGTGCGAAGACGGTCGACCTGTTGCTCGCCAACGGGCCTGAAGCCCTGGCGGAAACCAAGCGCCTCGCGCTGGAAAGCTCGTTCGGTGGCATGAGCGTCGATGACGCCGCCTATGCACGGCTCGTGCATCTGCATTCATTGAAGCGCCAGAGCGCGGAGGCGGCCGAGGGGCTCGCATCCTTTGCCGAGAAACGCGCGGCGAAATGGGGCGGCGGCTAGGCGGTGTTGTGGTTCAGCAGCCGCGGCAGATGCCGTTGATGCTGCGATAGACTGCCTCGTCGTCGCGCCGCATCTGCTGTAGCTGTTCGATCGTCTTGCTCTCGCTGGCCGGTTGCGGCTTGCGCTTGGCCGCAAGCTCGTCCTCCTGCCGCTTGTAGCAGGCCTCGCGATCGCCCTTGGCCTGGATGAAGCGGCAATTCTGCTCGATCGCCGCGGCGGGTGCGACGGAGATCATCAGGGCAACGAATGTGTGCAGAGCGTATTTCAAGAGCGTCAAATCCGTGTCGCCTGATCCGGCCCCGTTCTCGCAGGTCCGCATATCCCGAGCAACAGCCATGTTATGGCAGATGCGCCCGACAGGGGCTTTACATTGCCGATGCCTTTGACGAGATAGCGAAAACCCAATTGCCGGGGATGTCGTCGTGCCGCAAAAATCAATCCAGGAACCTGCCCGCGAGGTGCCGATCTACGGCGAATATGAAGTGGCCGTGCTCGGCGGCGGGCCGGCCGGCATCGCGGCTGCGGCGACCGCGGCGCGTGCCGGGAAGCGCACACTGCTGATCGAACGCTATGGCTTTCTCGGCGGCATGGGCACGGCTGCCGGTGTCACCAATTTCTGCGGCCTGCATGGCAACGTCCACGGCGAACATCACCGGCTGGTGCAAGGTATCGCCTCCGAGCTTCTGGCGCGGATCGACCGGCTCGACGGCTTGAACAAGCCGCACCTCATCCTCGGCAAGGTCTTTGCGCAGGCCTATGACACAGCGGCCTACAAGATCGCGGCCGACGATCTGCTCGCGACCCATAAGGTCGACATCCTCTTCCACGCGCTCGGCGCCGGCGTCGTGATGAGCGACGAACGCCGCATCGACGCGCTGATGGTCGAGACCAGGGCCGGCCGCCGCGCGGTGCGCAGCGAGATCTTCATCGACTGCTCCGGCGACGGCGACCTCGCCGCCTGGGCTGGCGTGCCCTTCGAGGTCGGCGACGAGCAGGGACATCCGCTCTATCCCTCGATGATGCTGCGCCTCAACGGCATCGATCCCGAAAAGGCGGGCGATGCCTGGCGCACCATTCCGCAATTGATGGAGCAGGCGACCGCTGCCAGGACGCACCGCTTTCCTCGCAGGAGCGCGATCGTGCGGCCGCAGCGTTCGGGCATCGAGTGGCGGGTGAATTTCACGCAAGTCGCGCGCGAGGACGGCCACGCCATCAACGGCATCGAGCCCGACGATCTCACCCGCGGCGAGATCGAGGGCCGCAAGCAGGCGCTCGCCGCGTTCGAGTTCCTGCGCACCGTGCCGGGCTTTGAAAAGTCCTACATTGTCGATCTGCCGCCGCAGCTCGGCATCCGCGAGACGCGCCGTATCAAAGGCGGCTACCAGCTCAGCGGCGAGGACGTGCTCGGCTGCGCCTCGTTCGAGGATTCCATCGGCGTCAACGGCTGGCCGATCGAGGCCCATATTCCCGGCGACGTCGTCTTCACCTTCCCGCCGATCCCGGAGTCGCGCGGCTTCAACGAATTGCCGTATCGCATGCTGCTGCCGGAGGGCGTAGACAATCTCCTGGTCGCTGGCCGCTGCGCCTCCATGACCCATGAGGGCCAATCGGCGGCGCGGGTATCGGGCGCCTGCTTTGTCATGGGGGAGGCGGCCGGTTCCGCGGCGGCCTTGGCGCTCGCCGGCAACCGGATGCCGCGTGACATCGCGGTCGAAAAGTTGCAGGAAACGTTGAACCAGCAGGGGGCTTTCATCGGGCGGGGCCAGGCCGTGCCCGAGGGGCTATAAGAGACGACAAACGGAGGATAGTGGATGGGTTGGGTTGGGCGGCTTGCTATTGCGAGCCTGATGGCGCTCTCGACGATCGGCGTGGCGAAGGCCGAGGACGCGCTGAAAGCCAAGATCGGGGTGCTGCGGCTGTCGTCGTCCGCGCCTGTCTTCATCGCGCAGGACAAGGGCTATTTCCGCGATGCCGGCCTCGACATCGAGCTGAAGTTCTTCGACGCGGCGCAGCCGATCGCGGTCGCGACCACCTCGGGCGACGTCGATTTCGGCATCACCGCCTTCACCGCCGGCCTCTACAATCTCGCCGGCAAGGGCACGCTGAAGGTGATCGGCGGCATGAGCCGCGAGAAGGCCGGCTATCCCCTGATCGGCTACTTCGCCAGCAACAACGCCTATGCGGCCGGCTTGAAGACGCCGAAG
This sequence comes from Bradyrhizobium liaoningense, assembly GCF_018130955.1. GTDB lineage: Bacteria > Pseudomonadota > Alphaproteobacteria > Rhizobiales > Xanthobacteraceae > Bradyrhizobium > Bradyrhizobium liaoningense_C. Next base: position 76,735 of record NZ_JAFCJM010000024.1, on the reverse strand, counting down.
GATCTCGCCGGCAAGCGCGTGGCGATGACACAGGTCGGCTCCAGCTTCCATTATTCGCTGGGCCTGCTCGCCGACAAATACGGTTTCAAGCTCGCCGACGTGAAGATCGTGCCGCTGCAATCGCTGTCGAACGCGTCAGCCGCGCTGAAGGGCGAGACGGTCGACGCCGCGCTTCTGCCGATCTCCACCGCGCGAAAGCTGATGGACGAGGGTGGCGCAAAATTCCTGGGCTGGGTCGGCGACGAGACGCCGTGGCAGTTGGGCGCGGTGTTCGCCTCGCCAAAGACGCTTGCCAACAAGGCGCTGGTGACAAAGCTGCTCGGCGCGCTCGCCAAGGCCGACCGCGAATATCACGACGTCATCCTCGCCGCGATGAAGGACGGCGTGGCGCCGATCAACGACAAGACGAAGCCGCTGCTCGAGATCATCGCAAAATACACCAACCTGCCGGTCGAGCAGGTGGTCGGCAACTGCGCCTATATCGATCCGGACGGCAAGCTCGACGTGAAGAACGTCGACAACCAGATCAAATGGCTCCAGGAGCAGGGCTTTGCCGACAAGGGCTTTGACGCGGATGCGATCATCGCCAAGGAATACGTGAAGGCGGATTGATGTATTCTGTCGTTCCGGGGCGATGCGAAGCATCGAACCCGGAATCTCGAGATTCCGGGCTCGGTCCTGCGGACCGCCCCGGAATGACGAGCGGAGAGAGAGAAGAAGCCGAATGGACCTGATCGCCGACCACATCAGCCACCGCTTCGGCGAACTCGCCGTGCTCGACGACGTGTCGTTCACGGTGGGCAGCGGCGAGGTGGTGGCGATCGTCGGGCCGTCCGGTTGCGGCAAGAGCACGCTGCTGTCGATCCTCGGCGGGCTGCTACAGCCGACGTCGGGCGTGGCCGAGCTCCGCGGCGCACCGCCGGCCGACAGTCTCAATCCGCTGACCTTCGTGTTTCAGGATTTTGCGCTGCTGCCCTGGGCGAACGTGGAGGAGAACGTCGAATTCCCGCTGCTGCATACGTCTCTCTCGGCCCAAGCGCGGCGCGCGCAGGTCGACGATGCCTTGCGCCGCACCGGGCTCACCGATTTTCGCAAGGCCTATCCAAAACAGCTCTCCGGCGGCATGCGCCAGCGGGTCGGGATCTCGCGGGCGCTCGCGGTCAAGCCTGCGATCCTCCTGATGGACGAGCCGCTGTCGGCGCTGGATTCGCAGACCCGCGAGCTGTTGATGGAGGACTTCGTGCGCCTGCTCGCCGATGGCGCGATGGGCGCGGCCTATGTCACGCATAATCTCGAGGAAGCCGTGCGGCTTGCCGACCGCATCGTCGTGCTGTCGCGCCGGCCCGGCCGCATCCGCGAGGTCGTATCAGTCGCGATGACGCGCGCCGAGCGCGGCGAGGCGACGGCCCGCGCAAAGATGCTCGAGCTGCAAAACCAGTTGTGGTCGCTGATCCGGACCGAGGCGATCGACGCCGAGCGCGAGGTCCAGCATGCTTGACCGCGCCGCACAGGCCGGAACGCCAAAGGACGCCGCGACGCGGCGGGTCCGTTTCCGCGGCGCAGGCTTCGTTCCGGCGTCGAGCCGCTTCGGCGGCTGGATCGGGCTCGCGCTCGTCATCGCGGTCTGGCAGCTCGCCGGCAGCCTGCGCTGGGTCAATCCGCTGTTCTTGCCGGCGCCGTCGGCGATTGCAAAGGCGATCTACGAGCTCGCAATTTCCGGCGCGCTCTGGCAGCACGTGTCGGTGTCGCTGTTGCGCATCGGCGCCGGCTGGCTGCTCGGCACCGCGGCCGGCGTCGCGGTCGGCTTTGCCATCGGACTTTCCCGGATTGCACGCAGCGTCGGCATCACCTTCATCTCGGCGCTGTTCCCGATCCCAAAGATCGCGCTGCTGCCGCTACTCATTCTCTGGCTCGGCATCGGCGAAGAGCCGAAGATCGCGACGATTGCGCTCGGGGTGTTCTTCTCGACCGCGATATCGGTCTATAGCGGCGTCGATGCGGTGCCGCGCAACCTCATCCGCATGGCACAGAGTTTCAACGTGCCGTTTGCCACCATCGTGCGGAAGGTGATCTGGCCGGGTGCGCTGCCCTCGATCCTCGCTGGCTTCCGCATCACGGCGTCAGTGGCGCTGCTGCTCGTCGTCAGCGCCGAGATGATCGGCGCGCAATACGGTATCGGCGCCTTCGTGCTGCAGGCCGGCAATCTCATGCAGACGGATCAACTTTTGGCGGGCGTCGTGATCCTGTCGGTGTTCGGGCTGGCGGTTGGCAAGGTGATCAATCTGCTCGAGACCAAATTGCTACACTGGCGGTAGCCGCAATCGCCGCAGCCGTAGGGTGGGCAAAGCGAAGCGTGCCCACCATCTTTCCTCAACATATACAGAAGTGGTGGGCACGCTTCGCTTTGCCCACCCTACAAGATCGACTACGCATTCCCCCGATCTTCCCGGAACAGATCCAGCTTCTGCTGCACCGGTCGATCCGAAAAACTGAACAGCACAGCATCGGCATCGGCCTCGTGCGTGACCCAGTGCCAACTCGGCGCCACGAACAGGTCGCGCGGGCCCCACTCGAAAGTGTGGTCACCGATGCGGCTGCGGCCCTTGCCTTCGATGGCGCAGAACACGGTGGCGTCGGTCGAGCGGTAGCGCGCGGTCTTAAAGCCCTTTGGCAGGAGCTGGATGAAGGTGCCGATGGTCGGCATCGCGTAGTCGCCGGTTTCCGGATTGCTGAACTTGAGCTTGAGCCCGTGGCAGGCGTCCCATTCCTCGCGCAGCTTTGCCCTCTCCAGCGCCTCGCGCGTATGGGCGTAGGGATAGCTGAAGATCGGTGAGGTCTTTGAGGCCCGCTTAACGTCGACCGGCAGCAGGTTGTGACCGTAGCGCGCAAAGCTGTCGCCGGCGGGCTTTGTGATCTTCTGCTGGTCCTCCTTGGAGCCCTCCGCAAACGAGCAATCGAAGAACTGCACCAGGGGAATGTCGAGTCCGTCCAGCCAGAACATCGGCTCATCGGTCTCGTTGGAATGATCATGCCAGGTCATCGACGGCGTGATGATGAAGTCGCCCGGCTCCATCGCGGTGCGCTCGCCGTCCACGGCAGTGTGCGCGCCCTTGCCCTCCAGCACGAAACGCAGCGCCGACTGGCTGTGCCGGTGCGCGGGTGCGACATCGCCGGGCACGACCATCTGGACGCCGGCATAGAGCGACGTCGTGATTTTTGACTGTCCGCGCAGGCCGGGGTTCTCGAGCACCAGAACGCGCCGCTCGGCTTCCTTGGCGGTGATCAGCTTGCCTGCCTCGGTCATGTAGTCGCGGATAACGTCGAACTTCCACAGATGCGGCCGGCAGGCGCTCTTCGGCTCCGGCGTGATCAGGTCGCTCATCACCGTCCACAGCGCCGTGAGGTTTTCGCCGTCGATCTTCTTGTAGAACGCCTCGCGTTCCGGCGTCTTGGTCACGGCTTCCATCACGAGCCTCCCGTCATTCGTCTTTTGAGATTGACAGTATACTTACAATATAGGTAGCGTCAATCGACGTTGACACCGTCATTCCGGGATGGTCCGAAGGACAAGATCCGAAATCCTAGGATTCCGGGTTCTCGCTTCGCGAGCCCCGGAATGACAGACATGGCTAAACAAGACCTGGGGCAAACAACAAGATCCGAGGGAGGGTTCCGATGAAGCTGCACGGCTATTTCCGCTCCAGCGCGGCCTACCGGGTGCGGATCGCCCTGAACCTGAAGGGGCTCGCGGCCACGCACCTGCCGCATCACCTGCGCAAGGGCGAGCAGAGCGCGCCCGCCTATATCGCCATCAATCCGCAAGGCCTGGTGCCGGCGCTGGAGAACGATGCCGGCGCGATCCTGACCCAGTCGCTCGCCATTATCGAATGGCTGGACGAGACCCACCCCGCGCCCGCGTTGCTGCCGAAGGATCCGCTGTGGCGCGCAAAAGTGAGGGCCTTTGCGCAGGCGATCGCCTGCGACACCCATCCGGTGCAGAACCTGAAAGTGCTGTCGCGCCTGCGCGAGCTCGGCCTTGCCGAGGATAAGGTGCAGGAGTGGGCGGCCTGGGTTAATCGCGAAGGTCTCTCAGCTTGCGAGACGCTGGTGAAGGATGGGGCCGGCCCGTTCTGCTTCGGCGATGCGCCGACGCTGGCGGATCTGTGCCTGGTGCCGCAGCTCGGCAATGCGCGCCGCTTCGGCGTCGACGTCTCGGCCTATCCGCGCCTGCTCAAGGCCGAGGCGGCGGCCAAGGCGCTGCCCGCTTTCATCGACGCTGCACCGGAGCGGCAGCCCGATGCCGAGTAAGCCTCCGCCTCCGATCACGATGGACGCGGTCTATGCCGCGCCGGGCTATCTGTTCCGGCGCATGCAGCAGATCGCGGTGTCGATCTTCATGGAGGAGTGCCGCGACTTTGACCTGACGCCGGTGCAATACGCAGCCCTGGTCGCCATCCACACCCATCCTGGCATCGACGCCACGCGGCTGTCCGCCGTGATCGCCTTCGACCGCTCGACGCTCGGCAGCGTCATCGAACGGCTGCAAGCCAAAAACTACATCGAGCGAAAACCCTCGCCGGAGGACAAGCGGATCAAGCTGCTCTATTTGACGAAATCGGGTGCGGCGCTGCTCAAGGAGATCATCCCCGCGGTCGAGCGCGCCCAGGCGCGCATGCTGGAGCCGCTAAAACCCGCCGATCGCAAGACGCTGATGGCGCTGCTCGAACAGCTCGTCGATCTCAACAACGAAGCCTCGCGCGTGCCGCTGCGCGCGGAGGACGCGCTGGAGCATCTGGGGAAGGCGGGGTAGGAGCGACGCGTTGGATAAGTGGATGGATAAGCGCCTCACACTCCACTCGTCGTCCCGGACAAGCGCGCCCTAAGCGCGCGCTGATCCGGGACCCATACCCCCAGGGAGAAGTTTGGCGAAGACTCGGGGTTACCAGTCTCGCGCCACAACCACTCCCTGGGGTTATGGGTCCCGACCTTCGCCGGGACGACACTGCGAGTATGGCGGCGCCGTCATCTCACATCCTCAGCAACGCCTGCCGATCGATCTTCCCCGTGCCCGTCTTCGGCAGCTCGTCGATGAAGATCACCTCCCGCGGATATTTGTAAGGAAGCAGCTTGCCCTTGACGTAGTCCTGAAGCTTCCGCGTCGTCATGCCCTGATCGAAGCGGCGGTCGTTCATGACGACCACGGCCTTCAGCGTCATGCGGCGGTCGGGCAGCTCGGCGGCAAACACCGCGCATTCGCGGATTTCCGGGTGATCGGCAAGGCACAGCTCGACCTCCAGCGGATAGACCCACTGGCCGGAGATTTTTACGAGATCATCGGCGCGGCCACGGAAGAAGTGAAAGCCGTCGCTATCGCGGACGAAGCGGTCGCCGGTGTAGATCCAGCCGCCCTCGCGGATCGTCTCGGCCGATTTGTCCGGCCGGTTCCAGTACAGCGGCGTGTTGGAATCGCCGCGCACCCACAAAATGCCCTCTTCGTCGTCGCCGACCTCGCGGCCCTCCTTGTCGCGCAGCGCGACCTCGTAGCCGGGGACGCGCAGGCCGGCGGCGCCGAGCTTCTTCTTGTCGGGGCTGTTGCTGAGATAGATGTGCAGCACCTCGGTCGAACCGAGCCCTTCGACGATCTCGAGGCCCGTAAGCTTCTTCCAGCCGTTGAAAACTTCGGCGGACAGGACTTCGGCCGCCGAGAGCGCCATGCGCAGCGAGGAGAAATCGGTCTTGTCGGCACCTTCGGCCTTGGTCAGCGACGTATAGAGCGTCGGCAGGCCGAAGAAGACGGTGGGCTTGAAGCGTTCGATCGCCTGGAAAATCGTTGCCGGCCTGGGCTGGCCCGGCATCAACAGGGTCGCTGCACCTGCCGAGAACGGGAAGGTGACCGAATTGCCAAAGCCATAGGCGAAGAAGATCTTTGGCACCGAGAAGCAGATGTCATCGGGTCCGAGCTTCAGCACGTTCTTCGCAAAGGCAGCCTCGCTATAGGCCATGTCGTGCTGGAGATGCACGATGCCCTTCGGTCGTCCGGTCGAGCCGGAGGAGTACATCCAGAACGCCATCTCGTTGCGATGCGTATCGGCCTCAGCGAGCTCGGCCGAAAATTGCGCGAGCCAGCCGGCCGCGGCAATCGCCTGCGGCGCGGCGTGTTCACCCGCCTCGCCATTGACGACGATCAGCGTGCGCAGGCCCGTGTCCTTGCAGGCCTCCGCGTTGAAGCGCACGCAGAACTCGGCGTCCGCGACGGCCACGGCCGCGCCGGAATCGGCGAGATAGAATTGCAGCAGGTCCGGCGGCGTCAGCGTGTTGATGAGCAGCGGCACGAAGCCGGCGCGCACCGCGCCGAAGAACGCGGCCGGGTAGGCCGGCGTGTCGTCGAGGAACAGCAGCACGCGGTCGCCGCGTTTCAAGCCGAGCGATGTAAAGCCGTTGCCCCAGCGGCAGACCTCGGCGCACAATTCGGCATAGGTGCGCGTGCCGGCCGGGCCGAGCAGCGCGACCTTGTCGCCGCGGCCCTTGGTGAGGTTGTCGAACAGCACACGGCTTGCATTGTAGATCTGCGGAACGGCAAAGCCGATCTCGCGCGCGCCCGGGCTTTCCGCGGGCACCTGGTCTCGAATCTCCGCGCTCATGCCGCGCTCCCGCCGTTCTTCTCCGCTTCGTAGCGCGCCATGAAGGTGGGCGACATCGCGCGCAGCCGCGCATCGTCGATCCGTCCGGAGCGGGTAATGTAGCTGTAGGCAAAATCCATCAGGTCGAGCTTCATGTGCGCGGCGAAATGCTCGTACCAGCCGGCCGAGGTGCGGGCGGCGTCGACGAGCTTTTGCACAATCGGCTTGCGCTCGGCCTGGTAGCGGTGCAGCGCGGTCGCCAGATGCGCGTCGGACTCCAGCGCCTTCACCAGCGCAATCGCGTCCTCGATCGCGAGCCGCGTGCCCGAGCCGATCGAGAAATGCGCCGAGTGCAGGGCATCGCCGATCAGCACGATGTTCTTGAACGACCAATGCTCGTTCCACACCCAGGGGAAATTGCGCCAGACCGACTTGTTGGAGACCAGGCAGTGGCCGCCGAGCGTGTCGGCAAAGACCTCCTCGCACACGCCCTTGGACTGCTCCACGTCCTTGTAGGCGAAGCCATAGGCCTGCCAGGTCGCGTGGTCGCATTCGACCAGGAAGGTGCTCATGGTCGGCGAATAGCGGTAGTGGTGGGCGTTGAAGGCGCCGCGGTCGGTCTTCACAAAGGTCTGCGACAGCGTGTCGAAACGTTTTGAGGTGCCATACCAGACGAATTTGTTGGACGAATAGGACAGCGAGGTGCCGAAATCGCCCTCGAAGGCGCGCCGCACCAAGGAGTTCAGTCCGTCGGCGGCGACGATCAAATCGTGGCCGTTGAGTTCCTCGATCGCGTGGATCTGGGTGTCGAAGCGCGGTGTGACGCCGACGTCGATCGCGCGCTGCTGCAGGAGTTTCAGCAGGTCGAGCCGCCCGATCGAGGAGAAGCCGACGCCGTCGATGGCGACGCTGTCGCCGCCGAGATTCAGCGTGATGTTCTGCCAGCTCTCCATATGCGGCGCGATCGCGTCGACCGTCTCGGGGTCGTCCGCGCGCAGGAATTCCAGCGCCTGGTCAGAGAACACGACACCAAAACCCCAGGTCGCGTCGGCCGGGTTCTGTTCGAACAGGTCGACCTGGTCCTCGGGGTGGCGCCTTTTCCAGAGATAGGCGAAGTAGAGCCCGCCAGGCCCTCCGCCAATCACGGCGATCCGCAACGTCTGCCTCCCTTATTTGACAGTATACTTACTATCTGGGGCTAGACTAGTCTGCTCCGGCGGTTGGCGCCAGAGGAAATATTGGCAAGTCCGCCAACCAAGGTCCGTCAACTCAAACGCAGCGTTTGACCCAGACGCCGTCCACCAGCACGGTCGTGCACCTGACCGCGGGCACCGGCTTGCGCACCACGACGGCGGCGTTCGGTCCGGCGCAGCCGGCGCGATAGACGCCGCGGGCGCACACGACAGCATTGGCGTCGGTTGCAACCATGGTTGCGCCGAAGGCGAGGATCGCTGACACGATAAGCAGGAACGGACGCATGGCTTCCTCCCGGTCTTGACGTGATCGAAATCGAGATTTCGGAACGTGCTGCGGAGCGGCAAAAATGCGCATGCCATCATGTCATGCGCACGCCAGGAAGTCGACGCGCGCCGGGGCTGCCTACGCGGCGTCGCCAGGCCTCATCGAGCTGCAAACGGCGCCAGCACGTCCTTGCACGCGGGCGACAGCTTCGCGGCCTGGTTTGCAACGCATTGGATGATCCGGCCGCCGCCGGGCGCGACCCCGGCGCACAGCGTGCGGATGTCGGCGCTGCAGGCGGAGCGGATGATGAACAGCTCTTCGCGCGGCAGCAATGGACGCAGCACGATCACGGCCGGCTCAGCCGCCGGTGCTGCGGCCGGCGCTGCGCCTGCAGGCGCCGCTGTTGCTGCCGCACCGCCGCCACCTCCGGCCGCAGCGGTGACGGCCTTCTCGCAGGCCGGCGACAGTTTTGCCTTGTTCTTCTCCAGGCACTGCAAGGCCGGCGCGCCGCCTGGCGGCACGCTGGCGCAGACCTTGGGATAGTCGGAGCGGCATGCGCTCTTGACGGCCGAGATCTCCGCGCTGGTCGGCTGCTTGGCAGCAGCGGGTTTTTCGGCCGACGATTTGGGCGCCGCGGTGGTGGCGGCAGCGGGTTTGGCTGCGGGCTCGGCGGCCGGCGCCGTCGCAGCAGGCGTGGCCTCGGTCTTCGGCGCGGCCGGTGCGGCTTCGGTCTTCGGCGCCGCCGCCGGCTCGATCGCGCGCACCGCGCTCTGGCACGACGACGACAGGCTCGACATGTTCTTTTGCAGGCACTGCAACGCCTCCGCGCCGCCCGGCGGGACGCTCGCGCAATGCGACTGGTAGTCGGACCGGCACGCGGAGCGGATCGCGCTCTTCTGTGCATCGGTCGGCGCCTGCGCCAAAGCCGGTGCTGCAACTGCGAAGAGCGCCGCCGCCAGCAACGCCTGGCGCGTTGCGACACATTTCAACGTCTTGAACATCTGGGTGAGTTCCTGCCCTATCGGTGAAGCCCGGCAATTTGCTTCAAGGCTTCCGAAAATGATGCGCACGCAATCGTCGCGAGGGGATCTCGCGACGCGCATCATTTGCCGCTTTGGCCGCTACCGCAAGTAGAATAGGGTTTCGGCCGGATGTCGCGACGATGTCGTCAGAGCTTGACCATGCGCTTGCCGCGGTTTTCGCCGGCGAGCAATCCGATCAGCGCTTTGGGCGTGTTCGCAAGTCCGTCGATCACGTCCTCCTGCACCTTCAGCTTGCCCGACTTGACCCAGCCTTGCAGATCGGTGAGCGCGCGATCGTATTGTTTTGCGAAATCCATCACGATGAAGCCCTGCATGATCAGTCGCTTCACCACGATGAGGCCGGGCACCCCGCGCGGGCCGTGCGGGGATGGCGCGCCGTCATACTGCGAGACTGCGCCGCAGCAGGCGATGCGGCCAAAATTGGTCATCTGCGGAATGCAGGCTTCGAGAATGTCGCCGCCGACATTGTCGAAATAGACGTCGATGCCCTTGGGTGCGGCGGCGCGCAGCGCCTTGAACGTGGCGCCGTCCTTGTAGTCGACGGCGGCATCGAAGCCGAGCTCCGACATCAGCCAGTTGCATTTGTCGGCACCACCGGCGATGCCGACCACGCGGCATCCCTTGATCTTTGCGATCTGGCCGACGATCGAGCCGACCGAGCCTGCGGCCGCGGAGACGACCACGGTCTCGCCTTCCTTGGGCTTGCCGATCTCCAAAAGGCCGAAATAGGCGGTGAGGCCGGCGATGCCGAACACGCTGAGCAGATGCGTGAGCGGTTCGAGCTTCGGCATCTTGTTCAGGTGCTTTGCGGGCACGGCGGCATAGTCCTGCCAGCCGGTGTCGCCGAACACGATGTCGCCGGCCGCGAGCCCCGGCGCCTTCGAGCTGACGACCTCAGCGATGCCACCTCCCGCCATCACGCTGTTGGCTTCGACGGCAGAGCGATAGGTTGCGCCGTGCATCCAGGCGCGGTTGGCGGCATCGAGCGAGATGTAACGCACGCGCAGCAAGGCCTCGCCATCCTTCGGTTCCGGCACTGCGCCTTCCACCATCTTGAAGTGCTCGGGTCCGAGCTTGCCGCTCGGCTTTTCCACCAGAAGAATCTGGCGATTGACGGTCCCGCTCATGACGTTCCTCTCTGATTGCTTGATGATCTTTTGGCGATTGTTCTGGCGATTATCGGTGCAACTCGCGCGCGGAAAACGAGCAAGCTGCATTTGTTGTGCGCTGCATGAAGGCTAGATCGCCTGTTCCCATTTCGCAACGGAAACATCCCGCTGATCGCGCGGCACGCCAAGCGTGTTGCCGACCGCGAAAAACTGCGACACTATGAAGCGTCGGTGTCTGTGGGGGTACGCAATGTCGAACAGGTTCACGCAATACATCCTTGCCGCGATGGTGCTCGGCATCGTCATGGGCGCAGCGATCTTCAACTTCCTGCCCGATACGCGCGCCGAATGGGCGTCGTCGATCAACCTGATCGCCATGATGTTCCTGCGCCTGATCAAGATGATCATCGCGCCGCTGGTGTTCGCGACCCTGGTCGGCGGCATCGCGCATATGGGCAGTGGCGCGCGGCTCGGGCGCATCTTTGCCAAGACCATGGGCTGGTTCGTCAGCGCCTCCCTCGTCTCGCTGCTGCTCGGCCTCATCATGGTCAATCTGCTGCAGCCGGGTGCGAACTTCCCAGGCACGCTGCCCGCGGCGGGGCAATCGACGGGACTGCCGGTATCGGCCTTCTCGATCGAAAAATTCCTGACCCATCTGATCCCGACCTCGATCGCGGACGCGATGGCGCAGAATGAAATCCTGCAGATCGTGATATTCGCCGTGTTCTTCTCGGTGGCAATGGGCTCGATGCCCGAGCGGTCGAAACCGATTTTGGCGATGATCGACGACGTCGCTCACATCATGCTCAAGGTGACGAGCTATGTGATGCTGTTCGCCCCGCTCGCGGTCTGGGCCGCCATCACCGCAACGGTCGCCAAGAACGGCCTCGGCGTGCTCTGGAAGCTCGTGGTCTTCATGGGCGGCTTCTATCTCGCGCTCGCGATCCTGTGGGTCATCCTGGTGGTGGTCGGCTTCGTCGTGATCGGGCCGAGATACAGCCATCTCCTGAAGCTGATCCGCGAGCCGCTGATGATCGCGTTCTCCACCGCGAGCTCGGAGGCCGCCTATCCGAAGACGCTGGAGGGGCTGACGAAGTTCGGTGCGTCCTCGCGCATCTCGAGCTTCGTGCTGCCGCTCGGCTATTCCTTCAACCTCGACGGCACGATGATGTACTGCACCTTCGCCAGCATCTTCATCGCGCAGACCTATCACATCGAGATGTCGCTCGCGACGCAGCTCGCGATGCTGGCAACCTTGATGATCACCTCCAAGGGCGTCGCCGGCGTGCCGCGCGCCTCGCTGGTGGTGATCGCCTCGACGCTGGCGCAGTTCGGCATCCCCGAGGCCGGGTTGTTGATGATCATGGGCATCGACACCTTCCTCGACATGGGACGCAGCGCCACCAACGTGATCGGCAACTCGCTCGCGACCGCCGTGGTCGCGAAATGGGAAGGCGAGCTCGGGCCCGAGCATGAGCTCGGACCGGGCGAGCAGGTGACGCCGGACATGGTCCCCGGCGAGGTGCCCGCCATGGCCGGCCATGGTTAGGAGTGCATCATGGGCCAGACACTGGCGAGGTCATTGACCTCTGGCTGCCTGTGGCTCGCGGCATGCTTGCTCGCGACCGCGGCGTCCGCCCAGACCGGCAGCGAGGGGTTGAGCCCGACGCTGTCGGCCATCAAGAGCGCGCATGTCGTGCGGCTCGGCTATCGCGAAAGCTCGCCGCCGTTCTCCTTCCTCGATCAGGCCAACCGTCCGATCGGCTACAGCCTCGAGCTCTGCGAGGCCATCGTCGAGGAGATCGGCGTCGAGGTCGACGATCCCAATCTCAGGATCGAATACGTCAAGGTCACCTCGGACGACCGTATCGACGCCGTCCTGCAGAGGAAGATCGACCTCGAATGCGGCTCGACCACGGCGAACGCCGAGCGCGCCAAGCGCGTGGCGTTCTCGCCGTTGATGTTCGTCGCCGGTACCAAGCTGATGGTGCCGAAGGCGGCGGCCGTCTCCGGCGTTACGGATCTCAAGGGCAAGACCGTGGTGGTGACCAAGGGCACCACCAACGAGCAGGCGATGCACGCGGCCGACAAGAAGTTCTCGCTCGGCCTCAACATCGTGACCTCGCCGGACCACGAGCAGTCGTTCCAGATGCTCGCCGACGGCAAGGCGGACGCGTTCGCGACCGACGACATCCTGCTCTACGGCCTGATCGTGCGCCACAAGGCGCAGGACAAGTTCCGTGTCGTCGGCGACTATCTGTCCTACGATCCCTACGGCATCATGTTCCGCAAGGGCGAGCCGCAATTGTCGGCCGTGGTCGAGCGCACCTTCCGCAAGCTCGGCTCCAACCGCGACCTCGTCCCGCTCTACAACAAATGGTTCACCGCACGACTCCCCACCGGCGAACGCCTGAACGTGCCGATCTCGCTGCAACTCGAGGAAGCCTTCAAGGCGATGGACGATTCGCCGAGCGCGAATAATTAGCGCGGCATCGTTGATGCGCTGAGTGGCCGGCTCTTACCCTCCCCTGGAGGGGGAGGGTCGGCTCACTTTGAGCGCAGCGAAATGTGAGCCGGGGTGGGGTGATCTATCAACGCAGGAAGTGTTCCGTGTGGAGAGACCTTCACCCCACCCCGCTACGCATTCCGCTTCGCTGCATGCATAGCGACCCTCCCCCTCCAGGGGAGGGTAAGGTCACCGTGACGCTGTATTATCTTCAAACACCCGATCCAGTGCTGCGCCGTAGGTCGCATGCGCGAGCTCCGGATAGAGTTTGCCGAGCGCCTCCATCATCACGCCGGAGTTGATCTCCAGCACCTTCCAGGCGCCGCCCGTGCGGACGATGTCGATCGAGGCGAAGCGGATGCCGATGGCGCGGGCGGCAGCGATGGCGATCGCGACGCAGGCGGTGCGGACGTCCCCATCCTCGATCAGGACGGGTCTCGCGCCGGCGTCGAGATTGTGGCGCCAGTTCAGGATGCGGCGTTCGCCGGCCGGCACAATGGCGTCGAGCGCATCGGGTGCGACATCGCCGAGCCGCGCTTCGAGCGCGGTGGCGCGCGCCAGCTCGCGCAAGGTGTGCGTGCCGTCGCCGGTGACCGACGGACGCTCCTTGCGATAGACCACCATCGGGGTCTCTTCGAGAAGGATGACGCGGACCTCCTCCTCGATGTCGACGAAAGGTGAAATCACCAGCGCCTGGCTGGACGTGAAGATTTTTTCGACTGCAAGCTGAAGCTCGCGCGCGTTGGTCACCCGGATGACCAGCCGGCCGGCCGTTCCTTCATTGGGCTTTAGCACGAGGCCTTGCTGGTTGTCCGCGAGCAGCGCGCGCATCATCTCTTCGGCGCCGGGCGCGGGGACGAGTTTTGGATCGATGAAGAGACGATGGGGAATGCAGGGCACGCCGGACAAGGCCAGCACCTCCGCGGCCGCCGACTTGTCGTTGGCGAGCCGGTGCGCGATCGCGCTGTTGAGGCCGATGTCGTAGCCGAAGGCGAAATGGCGCTGTGGTCCGCGACGCATCGCGATCAGCCAGCCGTCGGCCCGCACGTCGATGTCGATGTCGTGGCGGGCGCAATAGTGCCGTATCGCCTGTACGAAGATCCGCTCGGGCATGTCCAAACCGTCTCATCCGCGCAAAAACCGCCGTCATGCGGAAATCAGCGGTCTGCCATGGCAGAAATCAGAACTATTCTTAATGAATTTTGCGCGAGCGGGATGGAAATTAAGTGCTGCGGGCGAGCCCTGCGGGGAAAAGAAATTGCCCGCTACGCGTGCAAGGCAGAAAATTCGTTAATTATGCTGCAGATCCGGCCAAAAATGCCGGTTTGACCGGCGTCAATGCGCCCGGGACGAGGTTGATTATCTGTCTCAATGGCGTAGATCACACACGCGAAATCATCCGCCATGACAGTGGTGTACGACCCCGTTTCGGGGCCAGGCCACCTTTGTTCAAGAGCCACCCTTTTGTTCAAGACCCGCATCAATTCGGAATATCGAGACACATGAGCGCGTTCTATCGAGAGAAGGTTCTTTCCGTCCAGCACTGGACCGACACCCTGTTCAGCTTCCGCGCCACGCGCGACTCCGGCTTCCGTTTCCAGAACGGCCAGTTCGCGATGATCGGCCTCGAGGTCGACGGCCGGCCGCTGCTGCGGGCCTACAGCATGGCGAGCGCCAATCACGAGGAAGAGCTCGAGTTCTTCTCCATCAAGGTTCAGGACGGCCCGCTCACCTCGCGCCTCCAGAAGATCAAGGAAGGCGACACCATTTTGGTCGGCCGCAAGGCGACCGGCACGCTGATCGCCGACAACCTGATTGCCGGCAAGCGGCTGTTGCTGCTGTCGACCGGCACCGGCCTTGCGCCGTTCGCGAGCTTGATCAAGGACCCCGACGTCTATGACCGGTTCGAGAGCATCGTCCTGGTGCATGGCTGCCGCCAGGTCTCCGAGCTCGCCTATGGCGAGCAGCTCGTCGCCGGCCTGCAGGACGACGAACTGTTCGGACCGCTGCTCTCCGAGAAGCTGGTCTACTATCCGACCGTGACCCGCGAGCCGTTCCGCAATCGCGGCCGCATCACCGACCTCATCAATTCGAACCAGTTGTTTGAGGACATCGGCCAGGGTCCGCTCGACATCGCAACCGACCGCATCATGATGTGCGGCAGCCCCGCCATGCTCGAAGAGCTCAAGGTCATGTTCGAAGGCAAGGGCTTTGCCGAAGGCAGCGGCAACACGCCCGGCCACTTCGTGATCGAAAAGGCGTTCGTGGAGCGCTGAGCTCCGCTGAAGCGATCAATCTGAGTTGTCGTCCCGTTTTGTGGGACGACATTGCCCCATGCACGTCGTCCTGGACAACCGAGCGGAGCGAGCGCTGATCCAGGACCCCTAACCACAGGACGTGGTTTGGCGAAGACTCGGGGTTATCAGCTCGCGTAACGACTCCTCCCTGGGGTTATGGGTCCTGGCTTTCGCCTGGCTTTCGCCAGGACGACAGCGGAGGGTGGGCCGGCCTCCCTCGTCACTCGCTTACGCACTCTCTCACCCCCACCCAATTTTGTTATTGGCTCGCTTTCCGCGCGCACTGCTATAATTTCCCCCAAAACCTCGCGGGCCGTAGCGCAGCGCGAGAGCAGGGGGAGAGCCGCACGCCTTGACCGTGATCGATCATGTTCGCTCGCCAAAGCCGACGGCCTTCGTGCTGGCGGGCGGCGGCAGCTTTGGGGCGATCCAGGTCGGCATGATGCATTCGCTGGCCAAGCATGGCATCACAGCCGACCTCGTGGTCGGCTCCAGCGTCGGCGCGATCAACGGCGCCTATTATGCCGGCGATCCCACGCTAAAAGGCGTGCTCGGGCTCGAAGCGATCTGGCGCGGCCTCAGGCGCCATGACGTCTTCCCCATCACCTGGCGCACCATGCTCGGCTTCCTGTGGCGGCGCGACTTCCTGATACCCCATGACGGCATCCGCAAGCTGATCGACGATCATCTGCCCTATCGCAATCTCGAGGATGCCAAGCTGCCGGTGTACATCGTCGCCACCGACATCATCTCGGGCGACAGCGTGGTGATCTCGGAAGGTTCCGCATCGGACGCGATTGTCGCCTCGACTGCCATCCCCGGCGCCTTTACGCCGGTTCGCTACCACGATCGTTATCTCGCCGACGGCGCGATCTCCTCCAACACGCCGGTGCGGGTCGCAGTGAAGCAGGGCGCAAAGCGCCTGATCGTACTGCCAACCGGACATGCCTGTGCCGTGACCGACCCGCCGGTCGGCGCGGTGGCCAACGCGTTGCATGCGCTGACGCTTCTGATCGCGCGGCAGTTGGTGGCGGAGCTCGAAGGGCTCGATCCGGAGATCGAGTATTTTGTGGTGCCGCCGCTCTGCCCGCTGGTCGGCTCACCCTACGATTTCTCGCGCACCGAGGACCATATCGAACGCGCGGTGGGGAGCACCGATGCCTGGCTCGCCCAAAGCGGCCTCGAGCAACAGGGGCGGATTCCGCACGAGGCGCGCCCGCACAGTCACTGACATGTCATTTCGGTGCGCTCTATTGCACCGCAATAGAGCATGATCCGGACCCGAAGGGCCGCGTTAGCGCAAAGCGTGTAGCGGTTTTCCGGAAAGATCATGCTCAAACAAAGAGCTAGAGCGCGATCACGATTCAACCTGATCTCATCGCGCTCTGGTCCTGCTCATCTGATGGATTGATTTGAACGGTACGAATTCGGTAGCCTGAAACTCGAGCCGCGTCATATCCGTAGACGAGGCGCGGGCGGATCGTACCCCCGTCATTCGACGAGAGGATGTGACTGTGGCCAACGTCAACAAATCGCATAACCAGCCCAGAGGACCTCTCGAGGAAGGGATCATGGAGACCCTCCTGCTTCCCTTCTCGCCACGCTTCATCGTGCTGACGATCTGCGCGGTCGTGACCGCGCTGCTCGTCGGCATCGGCATCGCCGATCGCAAGATCTTCGACATCCTGCTCGTTCCGATCATCATCTTCGGCGGGCTGACTCTGCTCGGCGTGCGCGATCTGCTCCAGAAGGGCCACGCGGTCCTGCGCAACTACCCGATCTCGGCGCATATCCGCTTCCTGCTCGAAGAGATCCGCCCGGAGATGCGGCAATATTTCTTCGAGAGCGAGAAGGACGGCATGCCGTTCTCCCGCGACATCCGCGCGGTGGTCTATCAGCGCGCCAAGATGCAGCTCGACAAGCGCCCGTTCGGCACCCAGGAGGACGTCTACCGTGAGGGTTACGAGTGGATGCACCATTCGGTGTCGCCGAAGACGCGCGTCGACGAAAAATTCCGCATCACCATCGGGGGCCCGGACTGCAAGAAGCCGTATTCGGCCTCGGTGTTCAACATCTCGGCCATGAGCTTTGGCGCGCTCAGCCCCAACGCGGTGCGCGCGCTCAATGCGGGCGCGAGGAAGGGCGGCTTTGCGCACGACACCGGCGAGGGCGGCGTCAGCCCCTATCACCGCGAGATGGGCGGCGACATCATCTGGGAGATCGGCTCCGGCTATTTCGGCTGCCGCAACAAGGACGGCAGCTTCAATCCGGATGAGTTCGCGCGCATCGCCGGCGAAGACCAGATCAAGATGGTCGAGCTCAAGATCAGCCAGGGCGCCAAGCCCGGCCATGGCGGCGTGCTGCCTGCGGCAAAGGTGTCGGAGGAGATCTCGAAGATCCGCGGCGTGTCGATGGGCGAGGACTGCATCTCGCCGGCCTCGCACCGCGCCTTCTCGACTCCGATCGGGATGATGCAGTTCATCGCCGAGATGCGGCGTCTCTCGGGCGGCAAGCCGGCCGGCTTCAAGCTGTGCATCGGTCATCCCTGGGAGTTTCTCGCGATCTGCAAGGCGATGCTCCAGACCGGCATCTATCCGGATTTCATCGTCGTCGACGGCAATGAGGGCGGCACGGGCGCGGCGCCGCTCGAGTTCATGGACCATCTGGGCATGCCGATGCGCGAGGGCGTCAATTTCGTCCACAACGCGCTGGTCGGCATCAATGCGCGCGACCGCATCAAGCTCGGCGCCTCCGGCAAGGTCGCGACCGCCTTCGACATGGCGCGCGCGATGGCGATCGGCGCGGACTGGTGCAATTCGGCGCGCGGCTTCATGTTCTCGCTCGGCTGCATCCAGTCGCTGAGCTGTCACACCGACCGCTGCCCGACGGGCGTGGCGACACAGGACCCGACGCGTGCGCGCGCGCTCTACGTGCCGCTCAAGATCGACCGGGTCTACAATTATCACCACGCCACGCTGCACTCGCTGTCCGAGCTGATCGCGGCCGCCGGCCTCGAACATCCGCAGGAACTGCGCCCGATCCACTTCACCCAGCGCAACTCGACCACCGAGGTGCGTTCCTTCGCGCAGCTCTATCCCGCGCTGCGTCCGGGCGAATTGCTCGACGGCACCGAGGACGAGCGCTTCCGCGACGCCTGGCGGATGGCGCGGGCGGACACGTTCCAGCCTGCGATGTGAGGCGGCGCGGCCGCAGGCGCCCCCGGTTGCCGCAGACGTCTGAAATTCATCGCGAGCGGGCTCGCGCATTTAGCGATTGATTGAGGTTTTGGTGTAGGCTTGCCGCATGGACGAGCGGCGAGACAAGTCGCGGCACCGCGTATTGAAGGCCGGAACGATCGAGTTTGGCGGCGGCGCGATCGACTGCACCATCCGCAACTATTCCGAAGCCGGCGCCGCGCTCGACGTCACGAGCCCCATCGGCATTCCCGATCGCTTTACACTCTTTGTGCCCGCCGACGGAAAGCACCTGCCCTGTCGCGTCGTCTGGCGCAAGGAAAAGCGCATCGGCGTGAAGTTCGATTGAGTCTCTCTTTCCCTCTCCCCTTGTGGGGGGTGGCTCGCCGCTCTTGCGGCGAGACGGGTGAGGGGTCTCTCTCCGCAGTAATTCACTCGCATTTGGATTCGCGGATAGAACCCCTCATCCGGCGCCATAGCCGATGCAAAGCATCGGCGTTCTTGAGAACGGCGGCCGAAGGCCGCCTATGCCACCTTCTCCCACAAGGGGAGAAGGAAGAATGATCACGCCGCCGCCTGCTCCCTGCGTGTCGCAAGGATCTTGTCGATCCTCCGGCCGTCGAGGTCGATCACCTCGATATGCCAGCCGCCGAGATCGAAGGCATCGCCGACATTGGGCAGCACGTTGAACTGCTGCAGCACGAGCCCCGCCACGGTGTGGAAGCGGTGATGCGGCGGCAGCTCGATGCCGAGCAACTCGCCGAACTCGTCGACCGGCATCCAGCCCTCAATCAGCAGCGTATCGTCTGATCGTTTGACGTAGGCCGGCTCCGGCGGTCCCTCCTCGGAGTGGAAGGCGCCGACGATCGATTCCAGGATGTCGGCCGCAGTGACCACGCCTTCGAAGCCGCCATATTCGTCATAGACGAGGCCGACATGCACCGGCGCAGCCCTGAGGATCGCGAGCACGTCGCGCGCGTCCGCCGAGGCCGGGATGCCGGGGGCCTCGCGCACCAGGGCCCGCAGATCCGGCGTGCGCTCGTTCATGTAGGCGACCAGCAGATCCTTGGCCTGGAGCACGCCGATCGGCTTGTCGCGGTCGCCGTCGGAGGCGGGAAAGCGCGAATGCGGGCTTTTGGCGATGATCGCGCGGATGGTCTCCGGATCGTCGCTGAGATCGATCTCGTCGACCTCGGTGCGCGGCGTCATGACCGCGCCGACCGGCCGGTCGCCGAGCCGCATCACGCCCGCGATCATCTCCTTCTCGCCGGGCTCCAGCACGCCGGCGCTCTCGGCTTCGTGGACGAGGTGATGGATCTCGTCCTCGGAGACCGTCTCCTCCGCCTTGCCGCCGCGGCCGAGCAGCGTGAGGATGACCTTGCCGGAGAGGTCGAGCAGCAGCACCAGCGGCAGTGAGATTTTTGCCAGCAGCTCCATCGCCGGCGCGACCTTCACGGCGATGCTTTCGGGATCGCGCAGCGCCACCTGCTTCGGCACGAGCTCGCCGACGATCAGGGTCGCATAGGTGATCACGGTGACGACGATGCCGACGCCGACGATGTCGGCGACCCTCGACGACAGCCCGAGCTCGACAAGCCATTGCGCCAGCCGCTGCCCGAGCGTCGCGCCGGAGAACGCACCCGAGAGCACGCCGACCAGCGTGATGCCGATCTGAACCGTCGACAGGAACCGTCCGGGATCCGACGCCAGGGCCAGCGCGCGATGGGCGCCGCGCACGCCCTTGTTGGCGAGGATGGTCAGGCGCGCCGGGCGCGACGAGACGACGGCGAGCTCCGACATGGACAGCAGGCCGTTGACGACGATCAGGACGACGACGATAGCGAGTTCGAGAGAGAGCATTGCACGCGAATAGGTTGGGGTCCCCGGTCGGGCGGTCGCCGGACCAAAGCCAGTATATAGGCATTCGACGCCGGGATTGCCGGGTTCCGACCAAATTGCCGCAGGCGTCAGAGCGTTTTCGAGCGAAGTGGATACCGGTTCGCGTCAAGAAAACGCGTCAGAACAAGAATCTAGAGCCCCGTTCCAATGGAATCCGAACGGGGCTCTAGTCCCGCGCGTTGCCGGGGGAACCGGTTTCACCTAGGGTTAAAGGCTTCGGGGGTGTCGCAGCCTCCCCGTGAAGTGGCGATCCCACGCAAGCGCTGCTCGCTGAACCATGGAGCGAGCAATGGATGGGATCGCACTCGAACTTGCTGTTTTCCTGTTGGCCACGTTCGCCGGTGCCTTCGTCGCCGGCCTGTCCGGATTTGCCTTCGGCCTGGTCGCGGCCTCGTTGTGGCTCTACGTCCTGACGCCGCTGCAGAGCGCCAGCCTGATCATCGGTTTCGGCCTGTTGGTGCAGGGCTACTCGGTCTGGAAGCTGCGCGCGGCGCTGGACTGGCGCAGGCTGTGGCCGTTCGTGATCGGGGCAGTGATCGGTGTGCCCGCGGGGGTCACGCTGCTGACCTCCGCCGATCCGCGCAACGTCCGCATCGCCGTTGGAATCATCCTGATCGCCTACAGCCTCTATGCGCTGTTCCGGCCGCAGCTCAAGCTCGCTGCCGCCGTGCCGCCCGCCGCCGAAGCGGCGGTCGGATTTTTCAACGGCGTGCTCGGCGGGCTCACCGGCCTTGCCGGCATCATCGTCACCATCTGGTGCAATCTGCGGGGCCTGCCGAAGGATGTCCAGCGCGCGACGTTCCAGCCGGTCGCGGTCGTTGTATTCGCCATGGCCGCGCTGTGGCTCGGCGTGAAGGGATCGCTCACGGTCGAGACGGCAAGACTGTTTGTGCTCGGCCTGCCGTTTTTGTTCGCGGGCACATGGCTCGGGCTAAAACTGTTCGGCCGGATCGACGAGGCAGTGTTTCGCAAGATCGTGCTTGCGCTTCTGTTCGTCTCCGGCGTCGCGCTGTTGTTCTAGAATTCCCCGTGCAGCCGCCCCGAGAAGATCGAGACCGGTCCGCGATCGGCGTTGTAGGCGGGGTTGGTGATGAGCTGGTAGTCGGCGGTGAAGGTCAGCGCCTTGTTCAAGGCGTAGGCGTAATAGGCTTCCAGCACCCGCTCGCGCCGGTAGTTGAGGGCGCCGTCGCCGATCAGCGGGCCCAGCCCGCCGGCCGCGATGAAGTCGCGATGATCCTGCGAAAGCCCGTTGATGGCGCCGGCGATGCCAATGACGTCATCGGGCCGGCCCCATCTGGTGCCCTTGATCGAGGTGCCCATCGACAGGCTGCGGTCGATGTCGGTGAACGCCATGATCTCGTTTCGTCCGTCGTTCCAGCTCCAGCGGCCGAACACGCCGATGTCGTCGGTGATGGCTTGCTCGAGGTTGAGGGCGTAGCCGTATTTGATGCGGCCCGTACGCGTTTGGGAGATGTCGAGATTGAGCGCGGGATTGTTCAGCGTGTCGCGATAGCTGCCGGCATTGACGCTGTTGACGAAGCCGAGCATGCGCAGCTTGCCCGGTTGGCCGAACAGCGAATAACGGGTCTCCAGCTCCGCGACATATTCGCCGCGGCGCGGGATGTTCATGTCAAAGTTGTTCGAGTTCGAGACGGCGTCGACCAGGAAATAGCCGGCGCGGATCGCCCACTGCTTTTGATTCAATTCCGCGGTGGCGCCATAGCCGAGACCCAGCTTGTCCGCGCCATAGTCGAAGGCACCCGACGCCCAGATCGACCAGTTGATGAAGTCCTTGCGTGGGTCGTGGGCGTAGGAATTGCCGTCGAACACGTCGACCACCGAGAACTTGCCGGCTTGCAGCGTCAGACGCGAGACGTCGGCCTTTCCGGCGAGCTGAAACTGGCCGCTGGCGAGCTCTTCCTGCTCGCCGCCGAAGCCGAAGGTGTGACGCACGAACAGGCGCGACGGATTGAAATGCGGATAGGGGAAGCCGGACTTTTGCGCCTCGCCGTTGGGGAAGCCCGCGGCGCCGGTCGTGTTGTTGAAGCCAAAGCCCTGCAGCAGCTCCGGATTGAAGTAGACCTCGCCGCCGTCCCAGAGCCGCGCGTTGAGATAGAGCGAGTTGCTCCAGGTCTCCTGATATTGCGGTGCCGGCGTCAGGCTGTTCGGGCCGCTATAGGGTGCGCGGAACGACGGATAGCCTTGCGCGATGAACGTCGACTGGCCATGAATTTCCCAGCGGTCCGACTCGGTGTCGATGACAGATGACTTCGGGTTGTAGCTCGGCATGCCCGGCCAATCGATCTTGCGATTGAGGCCGAGACGGATGGTCTGGTAATCCAGCGTCGATGCGTAGTTCACGCCCGACGGGAAGGTGACGTTGACGTCCTCGAACTTGCGATAGAGATATTCGAGCCGCGCCGTCCAATGCGGGGCAAAAGCATATTCGACGCCCGCACCCGCAGCCCAGCCGAGTCGCGTGTTCAGCCGCCGGTCCTCGACATCGCCCGTCGGCGTCGAAAGGAAGCGTTCGCCTGCGAAGGCGAGTCCGCCGGTCGCGTAAAACAGCCAGGCGCCGGTGGCATAGCCGATCCGGCCGCGAATGCTCGCAAAATAGTCCCAGCGCTCTTCGGCGCTCGATAGCGCGGTGACCGCGGAGTTTACGACATGGTTCGACGGCAAATAGTTCGGGAACGAGATGTCGCCTTCAACGCCAAGGAGCAGGCCGGAATTGAGCCACCAGTTGTAGCCGGCCTGCACGCCGCCGGTCGCGCCGCCATGAACGTTGTGATTGGTCGCGATGGTGGGATCGGTCAGCGTCGCGCTTGATGTGCCGAAGCCGTAGCCGACATGGGCGCCGATATAGAGGCCGGTCCAGTCGTAGACCGCCTTCCACGCCGGTGCCTTCAACGGCAGATCGGCCGCCGGCGCCGCCTCAGTGACGGCCAGCACACCCAGTGCACTCGCGGCGGAAGCCCGCAATAGTCGTAGACGTTTTACTCTCACCCCCGCCCCCAAGCGCGAATTGTCCCTCACGCCCCGGTATCCCTGCAGATTCGGAGCGACGCTGTCATCAGCGGCTTGGATATCGCCAGTTCGACCGGATGATCGCCGGCCGGCGCGGTTTCTTCCCAAGTCCCGGTAATGTCTCAGAACCTTATTGCGAGTAATTCGCAATAGCAACTAGCGCGATTTGCCGCGGACATGGGTTCGCATCGGAGTGTGACGGGGGTGCAACAATTTTTGCCCCACAATGGATGACCCGCCCGGGGGGACAACCGGGCGGGTCGGGGGCACGACACGGGGTGGATGAGGCGCCCGTGTCGGACGCGGGATCCACTAAGGAATCGGCCTCAAGAGATAATCAGTAGCAGGTGCGGACGCGGCCCATGTAACGGCCGAAGGCGTCATACTGGGCGACCCAGCCGCAGCGGGTGTAGCCGTAGCCGTAAGGATAAGGGTTGCTGGCGGCGACCGCGGTGCCGA
Source organism: Bradyrhizobium liaoningense (assembly GCF_018130955.1). Taxonomy (GTDB): domain Bacteria; phylum Pseudomonadota; class Alphaproteobacteria; order Rhizobiales; family Xanthobacteraceae; genus Bradyrhizobium; species Bradyrhizobium liaoningense_C. The sequence continues at coordinate 53,120 of NZ_JAFCJM010000024.1, read as the reverse complement.
CGATGGCGGCGGTGGCGATGCCGGCTCCGACGCCCCAGCCCCAGCCGAGCGGCTTGGCCTGGGCGGTCGAGGTGGTGGTCGCAACGCTGGCGGTGACGGTCAGCGCAGCAAGGGCAGCGGCGGCAATCTTGGTCTTGATCGACATTTTCAAACTCCATCCGGTTGAGGCGGTCCGTTGTGGTCCGCGTGCCAATTGGACGGCGGCTCTTCGAATCCGGTTCGAAGCGCGAAAATTCGGACTGGTGAGCGGGCCGATTCTCGAGGAATTTCAGTTGGATGGAGGCTAGGCGAGGGGCCCGGCGGCGAGCCTGTTCACGTCGAAGTTATCGACCTCGGCGAGCAGCTCGCAAAAGGCGCGCGCGCCCTGGTCGAGGAGCGCTTTGCCCTTCTCCGGCGAGGCCAGCGTCGCGTTGCCGACGGCGCCGCTTGGATGAAGATCCTGCGCCTGCCAGGCGAAGGGCGCGGGCCGCTGCGTCGACAGCCAGCGATACTGCTTTTCCATAGCGACGCTGCTCGACTCGAAATCGGCGATCGCCTCCCTGCGCACCGCGTGCGGATATCGCGCCAGCATGATCGACGTCTCGACCGCGCCGCCATGAATGCCGTGGCGCACCTCGTCCGCAGGGAAAAGCCTGTCCGCGCCTGAGAGACGCGACCACGACGTCGTCACAACGAAGAGCTTGTGATGGGCGCGCAGATCCTGCGCGACCAGCATCATCGCCGCGCTGTTGCCGCCGTGGCTGGTCACGATGACGAGTTTTCGCAGGCCGGCTTGGGCGACGTCTTCGCCGATCGCCGTCCAACTTTTTAGCGCAGTTTCGGTCGGCAGCGTCAGCGTGCCCGGATAGTCGATATGTTCGGTGGAAATCCCGACCGGCTGCACGGGGAGGAACGTCGCCGGGATTGTGTCGGGCAGCAATTCGCCGACGCGCGCGAGATAGGCATCGGCGATCATCACGTCGGTCTCGAGCGGCAGATGGGGGCCGTGCTGCTCGGTCGCCGCCAGCGGCAGCACCGCGATCCACCGTGCCCGCTCGCTCTTGGGCGTGTCGGGCCAGCGAATCTCGGTCCAGTCGCGGGGCGGTCTCATCGAGGTTTCTTTGCGCGAATTTGCACGGTAGTTTGGTGTTCTCTCCAGGGGACGCCGCTCGCAGGGCCGCGTCCCCCAAAATTTCCTAGGTTGTGCCTATCATGGGCCAGAACGATCGACGGAGTCCAATCATGCGCCCCATTCATCTCGGCCGAGCGTTAACGGGGGTAGTCGCTGCGGCTCTCCTCGCGATTCTGCCCGCGCGGGCCGAAACCCTCGACAAGGTCTCCTTCGGCACCAACTGGGTCGCCGAGGCCGAGCATGGCGGCTTCTTCCAGGCGGCGGCCGACGGCACCTACAAGAAATATGGGCTCGACGTCACCATCGTTCCCGGCGGCCCCAACGACAACAACCGGATGCTGCTGATCGCCGGCAAGATCGACTTCTTCATGGCCGCGAACACGCTGATGTCGTTCGACGCGGTTGCCAACAACGTGCCCGTGATCACGGTTGCCGCGATCTTCCAGAAGGATCCGCAGGTGATGCTGACCCATCCGGACGTGAAGCTCGGCAAGATCGACGATCTGAAGCCGCTGACCATGTTCGTCTCCAAAGAGGGCATGACCAGCTACTTTCAGTGGCTGAAGTCCGAATACGGCTTTAACGAGAAGAACGTCCGGCCCTACAATTTCAACCCGCAGCCCTTCATCGCGAACCCCAAGAGCGCGATGCAGGGCTACGTGACCTCGGAACCGTTCGCCGTGGAGAAGGCCGCCGGCTTCAAGCCCAACGTGATCCTGCTCGCCAATTCCGGCTTCAACACCTATTCGACGCTGATCGAGACCCGCAAGGAGATCGTCGACAAGAAGCCGGATCTCGTGCAGCGCTTCGTCGATGCTTCGGTGGTCGGCTGGTACAATTACCTCTATCGCGACAACTCGGCCGGCAACGCCATGATCAAGAAGCTCAATCCGGAAATGACGGATGAGCTGCTGGCCTATTCCGTCGCCAAGATGAAGGAATTCGGCATCGTCGATTCCGGCGATTCGGTGAAGGACGGCATCGGCGCGATGAGCGACGAGCGCTACACCTCCTTCTTCGACAAGATGGTGCGGGCCGGCGTCATCAAGCGCGACCTCGACTACCGCAAATCCTACACGCTGCGCTTCGTCAACAAGGGCGTCGGCGTCGAGCTGCGCCCGGCCAAGTGAACAGCCGATGTCCGATGTCACGGCCTCCTCCGGGGGCGACGGCGGCCTGACGGCGCTCAGCGTGAGCTTGCGCGCCGTGACCAAGGTCTATGACAGCGGCGTCATGGCGCTCGGCCCGTTCGATCTCGCCGTGCGCAAGGGCGAGTTCATCTCGCTGCTCGGACCGTCCGGCTGCGGCAAGTCGACGGCGCTGCGCCTAATCGCAGGGCTCGCCGCGCCCAGTTCCGGCACGGTGCGGGTTGCGCGCCATGAAGGCGTGCCGCAACCCGGCCACGGCATCGGCTTCGTGTTCCAGGAGCCGACCCTGATGCCCTGGACCAGCGTGCGCGAGAATGTGCGGCTGCCACTGAAGCTTGCGGGTGTGGCGAAGCGCGACGCGAATGCGCGGGTCGATGATGCGCTCGCGAGCGTCGGTCTTGCCGATTTCGCCGATGCGTTCCCGCGCGAGCTCTCGGGCGGCATGAAGATGCGGGTGTCACTGGCCCGCGCATTGGTCACCGATCCCGACATTCTCCTGATGGACGAGCCGTTCGCCGCACTCGACGAGATCACGCGCTTTCGCCTCAACAACGATCTGCTCGCGCTGTGGCGCGGCCTGCGCAAGACCGTCATCTTCGTGACCCATTCGGTGTTCGAATCCGTCTATCTGTCGCAGCGCGTCGTGGTGATGACGGCGCGGCCCGGCCGCATCCAGGCCGACATCCGTATCGAGACGGTGGAGCCGCGCGGCGAGGCGTTTCGCACCTCCGCCGCCTATGCCGATTATTGCCGCCGCGTGTCGGCCGCGCCCTCCTATTCCGGTCAGGCGGTGCTATGAGCGCAGAGCCAGCCAATCCGTCCGGCAATGGCACGCTGAAGGCGGTGCGCTTCGTTCTGCCCGTCGTCGTGTTCGCGGCCGGCCTCATCGCCTGGGAACTCGTGGTGCGGGTCAAGGCGATCCCGCCTTACGTGCTGCCGGCGCCCTCGGCCATCATTGTTACGATGATCAACGATTGGGGGGTGCTGTCGCAATCGCTTGCGACCACGCTGCTCACCACGCTCGAAGGGTTCATCGCCGCCGCCGTCGGCGGCATCGCGCTGGCGCTGTTGTTCAACCAGTCGAAATGGGTGGAATATTCGCTGTTCCCCTATGCCGTCATCCTGCAGGTGACGCCGGTCATCGCGATCGCGCCGCTGCTCTTGATCTATCTGGACCAGCAGACCGCGGTCGTGGTCTGCGCCTTCATCGTCGCCTTCTTTCCAGTGCTGTCGAACACCACGCTCGGGTTGAGCTCGGTCGACCGCAATCTCGCCGGCCTGTTCCAGCTCTATGGCGCATCAAGCCCGCAAACCCTGCGTTTTCTTAAATTGCCGTCAGCCCTGCCTTACATCCTGGGCGGCTTGCGCATTGCCGGCGGGTTGTCGCTGATCGGCGCGGTCGTGGCCGAGATCGCGGCCGGAACGGCCGGCGCGGGCTCGGGGCTCGCCTACCGGATCGCGGAGTCAGGCTATCGTCTCAACATACCCCGCATGTTCGCAGCGCTGCTGTTGTTGTCGCTCGCCGGGATTGTCATCTATGGGCTGCTGGCGCTAATTTCCCACCTCGTTTTGCGGCGCTGGCATGAAAGCGCGCTTGGAAAGGATACCTGATGTCTACCGGTCCGATTTCGTCCGAAAAGATCGACCTTCTGATCTATGGGCCGGTGCGGCCGATCCTGGAGAACGGCTTTTCCGATCATTTCGTCGTGCATAAAGCCGAGACCCACGGTGACCTCGAGCGGCTGACGCCGGCGGTCCGCGAAAAGATTCGCGGCGTGGCGGTGACCTATCACACCGTGCGCGCTGACAAGAACTCGCTGTCGCAGCTTCCGAAGCTCGAGATCGTCTCGAATTTCGGCGTCGGCTACGATCACGTCGATACGGCCTATGCGCGCGAGCACAACATCATCGTCACCAATACGCCCGACGTGCTGACCGAAGAGGTCGCCGACGTTGCGATGGGGCTTCTGCTGGCGACCTTGCGCGAGTTCATCAAGGCCGACCGCTACGTCCGCTCCGGCCTGTGGCAGACCCAGAACTATCCCCTGAGCGTCGGCTCGCTGCGCGACCGCAAGGTCGGCATCGTCGGCATGGGCCGCATCGGCCAGGCGATCGCGCGACGGATCGAGGCCTCGCACGTGCCCGTCGTCTATCACTCGCGCAACCCGTCGAAGGACGTCTCCTACAAGCACTATCCCGACCTGATCCAGATGGCGAAGGACGTGGATACGCTTGTTGTCATCGTGCCCGGCGGTGCCGGCACCAACAAGATGATCAATGCCGAGGTGTTTAAGGCGCTCGGCCCACGCGGCGTGCTGATCAACGTCGCGCGCGGCTCCGTGGTCGACGAGCCCGCGCTGGTGCAGGCGCTGAAATCCGGCACCATTCTCGCGGCCGGCCTCGACGTGTTCGCCGCCGAGCCGAACGTGCCGGACGAGCTCAAATCCATGCAGAACGTCATCCTGCTGCCGCATATCGGTTCGGCCTCCGTCGTCACCCGCAATGCGATGGACCAGCTCGTGGTCGACAATCTCAAGACCTGGTTTTCCGGCAAGCCGCCGATCACGCCGGTTCCGGAAACGCCGGTGAAGGGACGCTGATGTCGTTTTTCAGGGTTGCAGCACTGTCCGCCGTGGCGCTTGTCGCCGCGATCGGCCTTGCGCAGGCGCAGGACGCGACGACCCTGAAGAAGGACATGGTCGGGCAGTGGGAGCTCTCCACCACCGAGCGGAGCAAGACCTGCGTCGTCACGCTCAAGGGCGACGCTGCAGGACAGGGCTCGAAACTCGAGCTCGAGCCCGCCTGCAAGACCGCGCTGCCCTTCACCAAGGACATCGCGGCCTGGAGCGTGAAGGGCCTCGACATCGTGCGCCTGCAGGACGCGACCGGCGAGGCCGTGATCGACTTCACCGAGGTCGAGGCCGGCATTTTTGAAGGCCTGCGGCAGGGCGAGGGGGTCTACATTCTGCAAAACCTTGCGGCTGCCCGCTCGATGGCAAAGTCGATGGATCAGATGATCGGCGACTGGGCGATGGTGCGCGGCAATGGCCAGCCGATCTGTTCGCTGGTGCTCACCAATACCGAAGCCGGCCCGGACAATTTCCAGGTCTTCGTCAAGCCGAAATGCGATCCGGCGATTGCGCAGTTCAACCCGACGCAATGGCGGCTGGAGCGCGGCCAGATCATTTTGATGTCGAAGGCGGGCGACACCTGGCAGTTCGAGGCCGACGACAACGCGCAGTGGCGGCGTGTACCTGATACTGCCGACCCCCTGATCATGTTGCGGCAATAGCCGCGACCTATCCGGCGCCAATTTTTTTCACCGTCCATGTCGATCTGGCACCGCCTGGATCGTCAACTCCTTAGCGAGCAGATTTTGGGCCTGACATGGCCGCTTCTCACCCTAATAGGAGTTTTGCATGCGCTTCATGTACATCGTCACCTCCCCAAAACCCCCGGCAGGGCCGTCCCCGGCGCTGGCGGAGGCGATGCAAAGGATTTCCGAGCGGGAGATCAAGGCTGGTCGGATGATCGACAATGGCGGCCTGATGCCGCTTGCGACCGGCGCGCGGGTGCGCATCGCTGACGGCAAGCTCAGCGTCATCGACGGCCCCTTCGTCGAGGCCAAGGAGGTGATCGGCGGCTATGCCATTTTCGAGCTGCGCGACAAGGAGGAAGCCTTGGCCATGGCGAGGGAATTCATGCAGTTGCACCTCGATCACATGCCGGGCTGGGAAGGCACCTGCGAATTGCGGGGGTTCGCCACGTCAGACATGCACCGTGCGTGTCAGCCGCTGACAGCTGCCGACACCTGATGCGTGGCGCAGGCCGGGCTCATCGGCGGCGATGACGGCCGCCGACACCGATCGCGTGATCCGCGCCACGATCCACGCCACCTGGCGCATCGTGCAGCCGCGGTTGATCGCGACGTTGTCGCGGATGCTGCGTGACGTGCCGCTTGCGGAGGAGCTGACCCAGGACGCGCTGGTTGCGGCACTCGAGGCGTGGCCGGTGAGCGGCGTGCCCGAGAACCCCGGCGCCTGGCTGGTGACAACAGCCAGGCGCCGCGCGCTCGATCATCTGCGTCGCGGCAAGATGCTCGCACACAAGCACGACATGCTGGCGCGGGACATGTTGCAGGAGCAGGAAGCCGTGCCGGATTTCGACGCTGCGCTCGACGACGATATCGGCGATGAACTGCTGCGGCTGATTTTTACGGCCTGTCATCCGATCCTGTCTCGGGAAGCGCGCGCGGCGCTGGCCTTGCGCATGATCTGCGGCTTGACCACCGCTGAGATCGCGCGTGCCTATCTCGTGCCGGAAGCGACCATCGCCCAGCGCCTCCTGCGCGCCAAGCGAACGCTGTCCGAATCCGGCCTCGCTTATGAGACCCCGAGCGGCGAGGCGCTGTCCGAGCGTCTCGCCTCGGTGCTGGAGGTTGTCTATCTCATCTTCAACGAGGGCTATCTGGCGGCGCGCGGGGAGGAATGGCTACGGCCTCAACTCTGCGAGGAGGCGCTGCGCATGGGCCGCGTGCTGGTCGGTCTCGCCCCGCAGGAACCGGAGGTCCACGGCCTCATCGCGCTGATGGAGCTGAATGCCTCGCGGATGGGGTCACGAACCGACGCGAAGGGAGATCCCATTCTGCTGATGGACCAGGATCGCTCGCGCTGGGACCAGCTGCAGATCCGTCGCGGCCTGCGCTCGCTGGAGCGGGCCGGCGAGCTCGGCGGCGCCGGAGGATTCTACGCGCTCCAGTCCGCCATCATCGCTTGTCACGCCACCGCGGATAGCGCCGCCGCCACCGACTGGCGGCGCATCGCAGCGCTCTACGCAGAGCTGGCGCGGTTGGTGCGCTCGCCGGTCATCGAGCTCAACCGCGCGGTCGCGGTCGGCATGGCCGAGGGCCCGCAAGCCGGGCTCGATGTTGTGAACGCCATCGCCGACGAGCCGGCGCTGAAGGCGTATCACCATCTGCCGGCGGTTCGCGGCGACTTTTTGGAGAAGCTTGGTCATTACGCGGAGGCGCATGAGGCGTTCGAGGCCGCCGCCCGGCTCGCGACCAATGAGCGTGAGCGCGCGCTGATGAAGCGCCGCGCGACGGCCGTCGTGATAGCCGGCACCGCCGTTGCGGTGCCCGTCAACAAAGGCTGATCATCGCCAGGACGTCCGCGCCTCTCAGGCGGCTGCGTCCTTGGCGTATTGCGCCAGGCCGTGACCCAGCGACCAGTTTTCGGGAAGCGTCTCGACGAGACTGATCAGGACGTCCTCCGCGCGCAGGCCGGGATTGGCGCTGAGCTTTTCGACGATGCGGCGATAGAGCGCCTTCTTCTGCACAAGGCTGCGCGTGTTGCTGACGGTCAACTGGATGATGACGAGGTCGTCGCTGCGCGCCACGCCGAGATAGGTCTTGCTGCAATGGAAATCGGCCGCCTCATGCTCGGTGACCAGCATGAAGAAGTCGTCCGCCGGCACGTCAAAAGTCTCGTGCATTGCCTCGTAGAGGCCGTCGAGAATGGCCTGCCGATAAGCGGCGGGCTTTCCGCGGCGGAGGGAAACACGGGTGAGCGGCATGGGGCGATCTCCTGATCCGGCAACTTCGACGGCCGGGAGGATAGGGCGGCATTGACCATTCGAAAATCATATGAAAGCATATTTCAATGATTTCAGTTTGTCATGAATGGCCATGAAGGCGCTCGATGTCGAATCCGTCCAGGCCTTCGTCCTGGTCGCCGATCTCGCCAGCTTCACCCGCGCCGCCGAGGCGATGGAGTCGACGCAGTCGGCGGTGAGCCTGAAGATCAAGCGGCTCGAGGACGGGCTCGGCCGGCGCCTGTTCGAGCGGACGCCGCGTCGGGTTCGCCTCACCGCCGCAGGCCAGCTCTTCCTCGACCGCGCGCGCACGCTGATCGCAGCCCACGGCAACGCGCTCGATGCCTTTGCGAGCGAACGGCGTCGGCTCGTGGTCGGTATCAGCGACCACGCCGTCGGCGCCGAGCTGCCGCTGCTGCTTCAGCGTGTGAAGCGCGCCGAACCAAGTCTCCTGCTCGAGATGCATGTCGGCAGCTCTCGCGACCTTCTCGCCTCCTTCGATGACGGCGCACTCGATGCCGTCGTGGTGATCGGACATGACGGCGGACGGCGTGGCGGCGAGGTGCTGCTGTCCGAGGCGTTCGGCTGGATGGCCGCGCGCGATTTCGCGCATCGTTCAGGCGATCCGCTGCCGCTCGCCGCGCATTCGGAATCCTGCGCCATGCGCGGCATGGGCGTGGCGGCGCTCGACGCGGCCAAAATCCCCTGGACCGAAGTTTTTGTCGGCGGCGGGGTTGGCACCATCGCCGCTGCGGTCTCCGCCGGGCTTGCGATTGCCGTGCTCGGCCGCCGCGTCGCGCCGCGAGACTCGGTCGATGTCGGGCCCGAGCTCGGCCTGCCGGCGCTGCCGCCGCGCGATCTCGTGCTCTATGCGAGCCTGTCCGATCCCGTGGCCCGGCAGTCGCTGAGGACGATCGCGGCGGCGATTCGTTCGACGGCGGCGTGAGAGCTCGCCCAGGGAACAGGGAACCCAGGCGCCCGTGTCGCCGTTTGCAGTCAGGCTGCTGCAGGCGCAGCAGTCGTACGGTGGCACCTGGAGCGCTGCATGGCAAAGCGCGTGCTTGCGATCGGCATTGAGCCCGGCAGTGTGGATTACAGCGTCTTTCCGCAGCTCACGCCGGAGCTCGTCCGCTCCTATATCGAGGCGCAGTTCCTGCGCCTGCGCGATCTCGGCTATGAGGTGACGAGCTGCCTGATCGATCCGGACGAGACCGCGGAGGCCACGGTCACGGCGGCGCTGCGCGACGAGCGCTTCGACTGCATCGTGATCGGCGCCGGATTGCGCGAGCCGAAGGCGCGCCTGCTCATGTTCGAGAAGGTCATCAATCTCGTCCACCGCCTGGCGCCAAACGCCGCCATCTGTTTCAACACGACGCCGGCCGATACAGCCGAGGCCGTGCAGCGCTGGATCGAGCCGTAAGCGCCGAGCGTGCCGCCTTGTCAACCGTGCGGCAGTTGGCCCATCATGCACGCCGTAGTTGATAGCCGGCATCGCCATGGAGGCATGATGTTCAGACCAGCGGTGCTCCTCGTTCTTGCCCTGCCCCTTTCCGCCTGCGATGTCGTGAGCACGGTCAAGGAGGGCTTCCAGCAGGCCAAGGCCGTGGAGACCGATCTCGAGCAGTCGACCGGCACAAAACCGCAGGTCGGCTTCAACTGGCACAACGGCCGGCTGACCTCGGTGACGGTGCAATTCCCGGGGATCTACGAGGCCAAGCCGCTGGCCGAGCTTTCCGCGATCGTGCGCGAAACCGTGACCAAGGAGTTCAGGCAGTCGCCCGAAGCCATTTTGCTGTCGTTCAGACTCCCGAAGTAAAATGCGAGGGGCGACAGCGGAAGGGCTGGCGCGCCATGCGCCGGTCGTCCCCGCCGAGCCGAGCAATTGTGCTGGCCCGGAATCGCCGCGGAGGCTATGACTGGCCGCATCACAACGGAGGATTCAGGATGCTTCGAGGTCTTGGAATTGCGGCGTGTCTGACGGTTGCGATGGCCATGCCGGTGCATGAAGCTGCCGCGCAGGACGCCATTGGCGGCGCGATCATCGGCGGCGTCGGCGGCGCGATCCTCGGCGGCGCCATGGGTGGCGGCCGCGGTGCTGCGATCGGTGCCGTCGTGGGGGCGGGGACGGGTGCCGCGATCGCCGCCGAAGGTGAGCGCCGTCGCTCCGGCTATTACGCCTATCAGCGTGGTTGCTACATGCAGCGTCCCGACGGCTACTACGTCCAGGTCGACCCGCGCTACTGCTACTGAGCTGGCAAGACTGTCTTGATGCCGGCGCCGCGCGAGCGACGCCGGCATTGTCATGTTGGCCGGCTGGCTCTTATGCAGCGCCGGCCTGGCTTACGGCTTCGCCGAGCTCGGCATTGGTGTAGGCCTTGCCGCCGATGCCCCACAGGCCGTCCACCGCATAGACCATGTTGACAAAGATCCGCTCGCGCGGATGACGGCCCTCGGCCGCCCTGAACACGATCTCGGTGGCGTCGGCGATGAAGCCAGCCTTTTGCGCGGGCGTTCCGAGCGCGAAGGACGGTACCTTCAGCTCGACCACGACGATGTCGTTCGATGCACCGCCGGCAAATGATTTGCCCCTCGGGACGGTGTTGATCTCGCCGATCACATTCGGCGTCAGGAACGAATTGCCCGCGAGATCGTGATGCCTCAGGAACGAGGCTGTCAGCTCGGCGAACATCTGCTGCTGGGCGGTCGCGCTGAGAATGCCATCGGTGACAAGGACGTTGATCGGCATGGTGCTGCTCCCTTCGATGTGAGGCCGCGAACGCCCGACAGGCGATTGGCGGCTTGCGATAAAATTGCGATCGTTATATAACGATCGTGACGGCATTCGCACGACGGGTGTGGTGCTGTCAATGATAAAATCACGATCGTTATTTAATGAGGTCGCGCGGTGCGCTACAAGGCAGGACACAAGGAAGAAGCGCGGGCGCGGATGGTGGCCGCCGCAGGGCGCGGTTTTCGCCGCCTGGGCTTTGGCGGCATCGGCGTCGACGGCCTCGCCAAGGAAGCCGAGGTGACATCAGGGGCGTTCTACGGCCACTTCTCGTCCAAGGGCGAAGCGTTCGAGGCCGCGCTCGTGGCCGGCCTGCAAGAGCTGCGCGTCGGTGTCGAGACCTTGCGCACCGAGCACGGCGTCAAATGGATCGAGGTGTTCGTCGATTTCTATCTCGGACAGAAGCGGGTCTGTGAGCTCGGCTCGAGCTGCGCGCTGCAGAGCCTGACCTCCGAAGTGCAGCGCGCCGATGCCGGGATCAAAATCATCTACGAGGCCGAGATCGAGGGCGTGGTGAACGCGGTCGCCGACGGACTGCCGGGCCGTTCGCGCAAGGACAAGCGCGCGCGCGCCTGGGCGCTGCTCGCGATCCTGTCCGGCGGTGTCACCATGGCGCGCGCGGTCGCCGACAAGGACGTCAGCGCGGCGATTGCATCCGCCTGCCGCGTGGCGGCGCTCAATGCCTGCGTCGAAAGCTGATCGAGGAGGATTTCAGATGCAGCTGTCGAACTATCTCTTCTTCACGACGAATTGCGAACCGGCGCTCGCCTTCTACACCGCGTGCGGTCTCGGCAAGGTCACGCACATGATGCGTCACGGCGAAGCCGGCATGCCGCTGCGGAATCCCGCGATGCGCGGCAAGATCATGCACGCCAAATTCGAAGGCCCCGGCATCTGCTTCTACGCATCCGACAATGACGACGCCGAGCCGATGCGCGGCTCGGCGCACATCCTCATGATGGATGACGAGCAGGCGACGACGGAGCTGTTCAACAAGCTCGCCGACGGCGGCACGATCACCACGCCGCTCGGCATCCAGCCCTGGGGCGACTACTACGGCAAGCTCACCGACCGTTTTGGCGTGCAGTGGATGCTCGATTGCCCGATCAGCTCCGCTTCAGCGGCCCGTCCGGCATGATCTGCAACAACCGACGCCATACGGATGGTCATGCGGGAAATGCGAGCTATCGCCTTGATCCCGTTCGCATTTTCGAGCTGTGCCCCCCGTGCAGGCGGCGCGGAACGGGGCGGTAGCGGCGCGCATTGGCAAACATGCCGCAGCCTCATTTCCGTTCCGCAGCGAACTTGTTTCCGGTTTGAGTGACCAAGATACAATGGTTCAAACCCGAGCGGGACTTGATATGAAGTTTGTTGCCTTGGCCTTTACGTGCCTCCTGTTCCTCGCAATGCCCGCCCATGCAAATGACGCGGACACCCTGAAGGCGATGGTGGCGTTAGCTAACAAGGGAGATGCCGAGGCGCAGTACCATGTGGGCATGATGTACAATAATGGCATCGGCACAGAACAGGATCCCAGGCAGGCATTTGAGTGGTTTCAAAAATCGACTGCGGCCGGCGACCCGCTCGGAGCCTATAAGCTTGGTTGTTACTATGACGGGCAAGGCGCGGGCATTGTCGCATTGGATCAAGGTCAAGCCCTGAAATACAAACTTGTGTCCGCCCAAGCCGGCTATGCGCTGGCCCAGCACGATGTCGCCAATCTGTATGACAAGCACGGAAATTCAGAAGAGGCGCTGAAATGGTGGAAGATGGCGGGCGATCAGGGATATCCCAACGCCCTCTTTAGTCTGTCCCGTGTGTATTCCGCTGGAAAAGGCGTGCCAAAAGATCGGTCCTTGTCGTACGCGTATTTCAAACTCTCGAGAATCGCTCCCAAGAAGAATGTGGACGAGTTTGGTGCAATGCTGTCCAAGCCGGAGCTCGAGAATGCAGAAAAGCTGGTTTCCGAATGGAAGCCACAGCCGACTGCTTTGACACTCAAGGCCAAGAGCGGTTTCGCCGCAGCGGAAGAACACCTGAAAACCAGCAAGAACTAGGTGTTCTGACCTGACCTAGATCAACTGCACTAAGCGCGCCGTTATTCTGCCTTTGGCGGGCCGTTCCGAGCGGACGCGACTTGCTCCGTCTCCTGTGGTCCCGGCGTGGAAGCTTGGTCGAGTGCAGACAATCGATTCAAGGCCTCGCGTAACACGATGGCCGCATGATCTCGATCACTGGCGGACATCGCGTCGAGATTGAGGTCGAGTCTCAGGTTGGGGCGTTCCTCGTGCATGAACAGGCGCTCGGTGCCGAGGTTCTCATAGGCGTCGACGACCTGGTAGGTCGCGACCGGGTAGGCGATGCCCTTGACAGAAATGTGCCCGTGCTCCTCACAGTGGATCCGGTCGCGAACATTCGCATAGGTTTCGAAGGATATGAGGATCTCGCCCGGCGTGGCGGCAGCCTCAAGCCGAGAGGCGAGGTTCACGCCGCCGCCGATGATGGTGTAGTCCATCCGGTCCTCGCTGCCGAAGTTCCCGACGGTGCAGTACCCCGTGTTGATTCCGATCCGGCACTGGAGGGGTTTCTCGATGCCCGACGCCCGCCACACCTCCTGCAGCTCAAGCATTCTCTTCCGCATGGCGATGGCCATCTCGACGCAGGTGAGGGCGTCCTCCTTGACGCCGCGTGTCTCCGGATCACCGAAGAAGATGACGATGGCGTCGCCGACGTATTTGTCGATAGTCGCTCCATAGGAAAGGGCGATCTGCGACATCTCCGTCAGATAGTGGTTCAGCAGCCGGGTCAGGTCCTCTGACTCCAGACGATCCGTCGTCTCGGTGAAGCCCGCGATGTCCGAAAAGAAGACGGTCAGCTCTTTCCGGCGACTCGCGATTTTGACTTCCTGCTTTCCGCTGAAGATAGACTCGTATACCTGGGGCGAAAGGTATTTCGCGAGCTGGTTTGAGAGCTGCTCTAGCGCCCGAGATTTGTCTGCCAACTGAGTCTCGCGCTGTTTCAACTCCGTGACGTCCGAGTATACGGCCACCGTGCTACCGTCGTCGGTCTTGCGCTCGCTGACCAGGATCCAGCGGCCGTCGCCTCGCTGCTGGACCTTCGGTCCACTCGGTTCCCGGTGAAGCGCCATGCGTTCGCGAACCCACTCATCGACCCGGCCGTCGGCGTCCCTGATGTAGCCGCGCTCAGCAGCGCGTCGAATGATGCTTTCGAACGTCATCCCGGGCGATATCTCGACGGAGCCGTCGCCTGGGTAGAGGAGCGTTCGATACTTGTTGTTGCTAATGACAAGGCGATCCTCGCCATCGTAGAGCGAGAAGGCCTCGGAGATGCTCTCGATCGCGACCGACAACCGCCGGCGTCCTTCCCGAATCTCCCTTAGGTTCGATCGCTGCACCTCGATAGCCGTGTCCCGGAAGACGCCCAGCGCCTCTGCCATTCGGCCGATCTCGTCGCTGCGGTCGCGACCCGGCACGTCGATCGACGTGTCACCCGCGGCGAGGCCACTCATCGCCGCTGTAATGTTCTCTATGGGTCTTACGATTCGGGGCACCACATACAGCACCGCAATCACGACTGCGCCCAATACGCTCAGAGCAGTGATGAGGAGAAGCAGGAGCCGGCCATCGCGGATGGCCTGGGCGGTGCGGAGCGCCGCGGCATCGCTGCTGTTCTGGGCAGTCAGGACGAGTTCCGCCACCTCCTTGCCGAGACGCAGGACGAGCGCGTTGCTGGTCTGCAACGACGCCTGCGCAACCGCAATCTGGCGCAACTCCTCGCGTCGCAAGTTGAAGATATTTTCCGTAGAAGTGCCAAACGCGATCAGCTTTTCCGTGAGGCCCTTGAGTGTATCGCCGTAAGCCGCGGCCGGAAGCCGTGCGAGCAGCTTCTCCGCGCGGCTCGCGGCCGCGACGAAGCGCTCCTGGAGCGGCTTGAGTGAAGTGGGATCAGGGACGCCGGCGGCCGCATTCAGGAGGCCCGCCGCCAGGTTGCCCTCGGCGCGCAGCGTCAGCAGCACCTGCAAGGTGTTCGCCCCACCCTCGACCAAGCCGGTGATCGCCTTCGTGCTCTTGGCCGTCACCTCCTCGCTGGTGGTGACGAGGTCGAAGCCGGCGTCGTCCACCATCGGCGTAAGCGTCTCGAACAATTTGCGGTACGCCAACTCCACCGCCGCCGTCATGTCTTCACGCTTGACCTGAAGCGAGTGCCGCGTCTCGACAGGGGCACGGAGCTCCTGCGACCGGACCTGGAAAACGTTGTCCACGCCGCGGCCGAGCGCAATCAACGACTTGCTCACCTCATGCAGCCGCTTGTTCTCGTTCGACTGAGGCAACGCCATGAGACTCTTCTCGATCGCGGCTGCTGCAGCCGAGAACCGCTCGCGGATGGGCTGAATCAGGGCCGGATCGTCGACGTGCGCCGCTTCGCGCAACAGGCTCGCCGCCAGATTGCCATCGGCGCGCAGCGTCAGCAGCGCCTGTAAGGCATTCACCCCGCCCTCGATCAGGCCTATGATCGCCTCCTTGCTCTTGGCCGTCACCTCCTCGCTGGTGGTGACGAGGTTGAAGCCGGCGTCGTCCACCAAAGGCTCCAAGGCGTTCTGGAACCTGGTCTCAACGACGGCAAGATCCGCGACCGCGGCCTGCCTTTGCGCGCTCAGTCGCAGGCGCTGCGCGACAGCGCCGTCCAGCGCCTTTAGCTCGGTTGCGATCTTGCCTTCGATCTCGGTCAGATTGGCGAATGTTGCCTTGGCCATGCCCGTGACCCTCAGACTCTCGGTCACGGCGGAGATTTCATTCAATCTACGAACGAGCTTCTCCTGTTCCTTGGACCGCTCCTCTTCGCTGCGGCTCGCAATGAGCGCTGGAGCCGTCGCCGCGATCTCCGCGCTCTTTTCGGCCAGCCGGAGCGAGGCCGCCATGCCGACGACGCTCTCAGCGGTGATCCGCGTCACCGATCTGTCAATGTCGGTGAATGCGTACCACGCGACCACGGCGGCGCCGACGGTCAACATGGCCATCCCGCCGAATGCCAGGAACAGTTTGGCCTTGATGCCTAGGGCCGCCTTGCCGTCATGCTTGCGACCCGCGACGACTGACTTCGAAGTGTCGACTTCGACGGAGGTCGGTCCAAGATACTCTCGATTCGCTTGATCCATGACGGCATGCCATCGACTGAAGCGGGTCCGCGTTGCCCGGCGATGACGCGCCTGCCCGCCGCTTCAACGTTCCAGGCGGTCGACTGGCTTGAAGCTGCCATCCGCCCGGATCACGGTGAGGAAGACCTGGTCCATTCCCTGATTGTCGTCTGGGCCATAGGACAGCGTGACGCCGCCCAGATCGAACGTGCCGACTTCCTTGATGGTCGAAAGCAGCCCCGCCCGCGTAACCGGACCTTTCACCTTTCCCAAGGCTTCGATGACCAATCGGCCGACCATGTATCCCTCGAGCGAGACAAAGCCGACCTGGGCGTCCGGATTCGCTATCTTGAGCGCCTTTTGGTACCGGGCCACAAGCGGGATGCTCGGGTCCCCGGGGAATGGTACGACCTGAGTCACCACAACTCCCTTGCCGTCCTCGCCGAGCTCCTTGGCGAGGGCGTTGGCGCCGACGAATGAGATGTTGACGAAGACGGCGTCCAGCTTGAGCCGACGTGCCAGCTTGATGAACTCGGCGCACGGCTTGTAGGGGCCGACCATCACGACGGCCTCGGGGCCCGCCTTGCGGATCGCCAGCAGCGCCGTCTTCACCGCGGTCGTGTTGCGCTCGAAAGTGCCTTCAGCGACCAGCTTCATGCCACGCTTTTCCATCGCCTTCGCGACGCCCGAGAGACCGGCGCGACCGAAGGTGTCGTCCTGGTACAGGATGGCGATCCGCGAAACGCCGAGGTCAGCGGTGAGATGCTCGATCCAGGCCTCAGTCTCCTGATCATACGAGCCGCGAATGTTGATCACGTTGCGGAGCGACGGGTTGCGCAAGAAAGCGGCGCCTGTAAACGGCCCGATAAACGGCACCCCGGCTTCCGTAGTGATCGGCTGCGCCGCGTTGGAGGTGGGCGTGCCCACTTCGCCGACGAGCGCGAACACCCCGTTCTCATCGATCAGGCGCTTGGTGTTGGCAATTGCCTTTTCCGGTTCGTAGCCGTCGTCATAGGAGACAAGCTCCAGCCTCCGACCATTAACTCCGCCGGTGGCATTGGCTTCGTTGAAGGACGCGAGAATACCTTCCCGCATGCCAAGACCCAACGCCGCCGCGGGCCCCTCAAAGGCCGCCGATTGTCCGAACAAGATCCGGTCGTCGTACACGCCTGGCTCGGCGCGAGCCGCGACGTCCATGAGCGAGATCGCGCCAAACCCCAGAATCGCAGCGACTGCAATTCCTCTGGGCCAACATGTCATGCCGCGCTCCTTTGGTGAGGACGCGATCCGAACCGAGGCGGCTATCGAAAACTGCTCCCGGGCCGCCCGTTGGCGCACCCAAGTTTTAGAATTTTAGCACATGGCGCGGCCGGACAACAACCGAAACCGCGGGTCAAATCGAGGCCCTGTCCATCGTCCAACGACGCTCCCGCGGGCGCACGCCCACAAGCGACCACCTGACGGTCGTCGAGGTCGGTGGCAGATTCTCGTTCAAGTTCTGATACGGTTGGTGCCACTACCGAACGCGGCAGCCCGGGAGCGGAGGCATCGCTCGCTTAGATCAGTCGCATCCCGCGCAGGCTCGCGTGCCCGCTCTTGCCGACGATGATGTGGTCGTGCACGGCAATGCCGAGCGGCTTGGCGATGTCGATGATCGCCTTGGTCATCTGGATGTCGGCCTGCGACGGCGTCGGATCGCCGGAGGGGTGATTGTGCACAAGGATCAGCGCGGTCGCGGATAATTCCAGGGCGCGCTTGATGACTTCGCGCGGATAGACCGGCGTGTGGTCGACCGTGCCGGTCTGCTGCACCTCGTCGGCGATGAGCTGGTTGCGCTTGTCGAGGAACAAGAGCCGAAACTGCTCCTTGTCGGCAAACGCCATGCTGGAGCGGCAATAGTCGATCACCTCGGTCCAGGACGACAGCGCGTTGCGGCTGTTCACCTCGCCCTTGGCGACGCGGTGCGTCGCCGCCGCGATCAGCTTGAGCTGGTTGATCGCGGCCTCCCCGATGCCGTCGATTTCGCGCAACCGCGCCACCGGTGCGTGAACGACTTCGGCGAACGAGCCAAAGGTCTTGATCAGGGTTTTCGCGAGCGGTTTGGTGTCACGCCGCGGCAGCGCGGCAAACAGCGCCATTTCCAGAAGCTCGGAGTCGCTGAGCGCGTCGGGACCGGCCGCGTAGAAGCGCTCGCGCAGCCGCTCGCGATGACCGTGATAATGCGGCTCGGACGGTTTTGGCTTGTCAGGCGGGGCGCTGGATCGGGCGGGCATCGCGGCCAGCATCGCCGCGGCGGTGGCCTTTTGCAACCGCCAATTGCCGCGCGGCCGCTCTCACTCGGCGGTTTGGGGAGGATAGTCGATCGGCTGTTGCGGATCGCGATGCCAATCATATTCGGCCGCGAGCACCGCGTTCTCCGCGACCGCCCGGCCAGAGATCCGCGACACCAGGTGGAAGGCGAGGTCGGTCCCGGCGGAGACGCCCGCCGAGCTGACATATTTCCCGGCATCGACCCAGCGCGAGACGTTGTCCCACAGCACGCGCGGACCGTAGCTCGCCACGGTATCGAAGGAGGCATGATTGGTTGCGGCGGGAAGCCCGTCGAGGAAGCCGCATTTCGCCAGCACCGCCGCGCCCGTGCAGACCGACGCCATGATGCTGACCTTGCGGTCCATCGCGCGCATCCATTCGATCAGCGCCGCGACCGCAGCCGGATCGCTCTTGTCGTCCAGCAGCGGAAAGGTGCCGCCGCCGCCCGGCACCATCAACAGGTCGAGCGGCTCGCGCAGCGCGCGACCGAAATCCCAGTCCGGCACGACGGACGGACCGTTGATGCTCTTGACGTTCGCCATGGTCCTGCCGATCAGCACGATCTCGAACGGATAGGGTGGCGGCGAGGCATAGAAGGTGCCGAGGAAGCGCGCGATCGAGAAGGCCTCGACGAAGCCGAACACGTCGAGCGGCTCGAAATTCTCGTAGACGAAAATGCCGATCTTCTGGGTGCGTGGAAACATGGCCTGACCGCCTCTGTTTGCTTCTGCCCGCAATGACCTTGGTGGCGGCCGCGCACGTCAGCGTGATCGATGCCGCCACTATCATAAGTGTATTATGATGCTAATATACACCCTTCGATAGTTTTGGTCATGGTCGAATTTCGGTTCGCCTCGAGGCGGGAGATATCGATGACGAAGATTTTGTCGCGAAGGATTTTTAAACTGTCGGTCGCAATTCTGGTGGCCCTTCCGGGCGTCGCGCAGGCGCAATCCAAAACACCGGCGATGGCTACACAAGTGGCGACAGCCGCGGCTGCCGGCGCGGCCTGGGACCCGTCGCTGCCGGGCAAATGGACCTATCGCAGCTATGTCAATCGCGCCGACGTCATCGTGTGGGACGATCCGACCGATCCGGCCGTTCGAAATCTCGCCGCGCTGTTCGGACAGGGATCGACGGCCGCCAATGCGGTAAAGGCACTGGGCCTCGTGTTCGGCGAAGGCGTCATGACATTCGACCCGCCGTCGGGAAACAATGTCACCGGCACGCTCGACATGGGCGGCGGTCTCGTGCTCGATCTCAAGGGCACGATGCAGACACTGCCTTCGGGCGACATCTCCGTGGATCTCATCGGCACCGGCCGCGACAACACGCCGACGGCGAACTGGGAATACGACTACAGGGCCACGACCGCGCCGAAATGGCAAAACGGCGTCAACCAGATTCCGACGCTGGTCGGCACCGTGATCCGGGCCAAGCCGCATGACGGCGGCGCCGCCGGCGTCACGGCCTCGTTCATCTCGATCAAGCGGTGATGTGAACCGATCTGGAGCCGCATGGCGTCAGGTTGAATCAAATGGGCGCGGGCTCGGTTCACCTCTCCCCATCGGGGAGAGGTCGATTTGCGCCTCGCGATGCGCAGCATCGTCGAGTGCAAATCGGGTGAGGGGCGCGGCAGCAACGTGAGACCGTAAACCCTCACCCGGCGCTCCGCGCCGACCTCTCCCAAGGGAGAGGTGACCCCGATGCCGCGCCAATTCACCTAATCTCATCACGCTTGCGCTCAGCGGCCGGACTTCAGTCCCGGCACCAGCGCGGCGAGCCGGTCCTTGATGACGCGGCCGAACCTCGGCCCACCTGCAGGCGGCGGGCCGGGCGGCGGGCCTGCGCGCCCGACCGTTGCATCTGCGCGGCGGTCGACGCCGATGGTCAGCGTCGCGACATAGCAGTCGCGCTCCTCCTTCACCGCGCAGAAGGCGCGATGCTCGGGATCGGAGCGCGCGATGACGCCGTCATTGGCATTGAGGATCGAACGCTGCCGCGCGCGGTCGCCGTAATCGGGAACGTTGGTGTAGATGAACTCGTTCAGCGCATCCGGAAAGTAGGTCTGTCCCGTCAGCACGCTCTTGTCGTCGAGAATGACCTTGAAATGGACGTGCGCCGTGCGCCCGTCGTACCAGCCGGGATAGATGGTGTTGAAACCGGCCCAGCCGGACTCGTCGGTGACTTGCGTGCCGCGCAAAAAATTCTTGCCGGTCATGTCGATGTTGTGCCGGTCGCTCTGGCCGGGAAAGGCGGAGTAGAGGCCTTTAGCGTCGCAGTGCCAGATGTCGATCCGCGCGCCCTTGATCGCAGTGCAAGGGCCTGCCTCGATCACACGAAGCCGCAATGTCAGCGGCGCGCCGGGCCTGCCTTCGGTGATGTCCTGGCGAACCAGCTTTGGATCGACGTAGAATGGTCCTTCCTCCGCCTGCGGCGTCAGGATGCATGCGGCCTCATCTCCCGCCGGTGCAGGCGCCGCCTGCGCGCGCGTGCCGAGCAGGCCCGCGGCGCTGGCCGATACAAATCCAAGGAAGCCGCGGCGTGTCGACGTGCTCACTTCAATTCTCCTGGCTCCTCGACCACAGATCGTCATCGTCAGACGGAATGGCAAGATCAGGCTTTGAAAATGGCGACAATCAGTCCGGCTGTTTCCAGGTTCGCGCCGGCAGTGACACCGTGACAGCGACGACGCCGGCGAGAATGAGCGCCATTCCCGCAACAATTGGCCAGGTAAAGCGCTCGCCGAGCAGTGCTGTGCCGAGCGCCACCGCGAAGCCCGCCCGCAGATAGCTTCCGCTGGTCGTGCCGAGCGGGCCGAGCGTGTGGATCAGCCGGAAATAGATTGCCATCGCGAAGGCCGTGCAGACCACTGCGAGGGCGATCACCGCCGCGATCGCCTGCGTCGGCGGTGCTGCCAGCGTCCAGGGGCGTTCAAGGGCCGCGGCGGTGGGCAGCATCACGGTCGCAGCGCAGGTCATGGCGCCGGCCGCCGTGACGATTGCGGGAAGGTCCCGGAACCGCTGGCCCCATATCGGGGCAAGCGCGTAGCAGAGACTTGCTCCGAGCACGGCTGCTTGCGCCAATGGCGCCGTGCCGATCCCGGAAAGCGTGTCGAGGCCCATCGTCACAACGACGCCCGCGAGACCGAGACCGACTCCGATGATTTTCTGGCTGCTGATCGCCCTTCGCCCGCGCTCCGTTATCATCGCAATCGCCAGCACGAATATCGGCGGAGTTGCATTGAGAACACCGGCGAGGCCGCTCGCGATGTGCATCTCGCCCCAACTGATCAGGGTGAATGGTAGCGCGCTTTGCAGCAGTCCCTGTACGAAGAACGCGGCCCACGCCGATCCTTGGCGGGGAAGGGCGTATCCCTGCAAGGCGGCAATCAGGATTAGGAGAATGGCCGCGATCGTCACGCGCGCGGCCACCATCGTGAATGGCGGAATCGTCGGAAGCGCGACTTTGATCAGCGTGAACGAGCTGCCCCAGATCAGTGCGAGAAGCAGCAGGAGCCCGATCTCGAACGCGAGAGAGGTTCGCCTTGACTCTGCCTGTTCCGCCCTCGTGCTCATGCGATCTGCTCCTGGATTTGTCGGCACCATGATCCGGAGCGGCGGTGCGGGCTGGCTGAATTCGGACCTCATCGCCCGATCGAGTCCGATTTCAGCTACTCGGAGGGGCGCCTTGAAACTATGATTTCGTCATGACGAAGGCTTTGGCGAACCGGCAAACGCTGCCACCGCATCTCGATTGGGAGACCTGCGACCGGGCACGGTTGGCGCGCGCCCGCGCCTTCGACGGCCTGTTTTTCTCCGGCGTTCGCTCGACGCGTATCTACTGCCGGCCGGTCTGTCCGGTTCGCCCGGCACGCTCTGAGAACGTCACCTTCTATGCGACCGCTGCCGCCGCCGAGCGTGCGGGCTTTCGCCCGTGCCTGCGCTGCCGGCCGGAAACGGCTCCGGGCTCGCCGGCCTGGATGGGCACAGCCACCACCGTCGCGCGCGGGATGCGCCTGATCAACGACGGCTTTCTGGATCGGGCGTCGATGTCAGAGCTTGCAGACGCCCTCGGCGTTGGACCGCGCCATCTCCTGCGCCTGTTCACGCGCCATGCCGGCGCAAGCCCGAGCGAGATCGCCGCGACGCGGCGCGTGCAGGAAGCAAAGCGCTTGATCGATCAGACGGGTATGACGTTGGCGGAGATCGCCTTCGCAGCGGGGTTCGGGAGCGTTCGGCGATTCAACGACGCCTTTGCGGCGACCTATAAGCGGCCACCATCGTCATTCCGCCGCCGGCGATAGGCACTGCGGCGGAAGCGGTAGCTAGATCAGGTGATCTGTTTCTCGCCGTGTCGCTCCGACAGCGTGAAAATCTCGACGCCCGTTGCGGTAACGCCGACCGAGTGCTCGAACTGAGCCGACAGCGAGCGGTCGCGGGTCACGGCGGTCCAGCCGTCGGACAGGATCTTCACATGCGGCTTGCCGAGATTGATCATCGGCTCGATGGTGAAGAACATGCCGGGCTTGAGCGGCACGCCTTCGCCGGGCCGGCCGATATGGATGATGTTCGGCTCGTCGTGGAACATGCGCCCCAGGCCGTGGCCGCAGAAATCGCGCACCACGCTCATGCCCTGCGGCTCGACAAAACTCTGGATGGCATGGCCGATGTCGCCGGTGGTGGCGCCGGGCTTGACCGCCGCGATGCCGCGCATCATCGCTTCATAGGTCACTTCGATCAGCCGCTCCGCTTTGCGGGCGATCGGGCCCACCGCATACATCCGGCTGGAATCGCCGTACCAGCCGTCGACGATGAAGGTGACGTCGATGTTGACGATGTCGCCTTCCTTAAGCGGCCGGTCGCCGGGCATGCCGTGGCAGACCACGTGATTGAGCGAGGTGCAGGTCGAATAGCGATAGCCGCGATACATCAGCGTCGCCGGATAGGCACCATTGCTGAACGCGAACTCGCGCACGAACTCGTCGATGTCAGAGGTCGGCACGCCGGGCTTGACGATGTCGGTGAGCGCATCGAGGCACTTTGCGACCAGCGCGCCCGCCTTGCGCATGCCGACGAACGCGCTCGGCCCGTGCAGCTTGATCTGTCCGGTTTTTCGTAAGGATGTATCGGTGGCTTCGACGTAGCTCATGAGGTCTCGGTCTTCCGGCGGGTTCTGTCGGCGCAAGCGCTTGATATCCAGCCCCAATTTAATGATCGCGGGCTTTCATGCAAGCCGGGCTTGGCGGCCTTGCGGCCAAAAACCGCCTCAACTCGGGACTTCTACGGTGGTTTCGACCGGCAGTGCGCCGCCGCGGATGCGAATTTCGCGCACGGGGTAGGGAACCCGGATGCCCTCCTGCTTGAAGGCCTCCCACAGCGCCAGCATCACGTCGCTCTTGACGTTGTCCATGCCGTCGGGGTCCGCGATCCAGAAGGTGAGCGAGAACTTCATCCCGGCTTCCGCAAACTCGGTCAGGATGCAGTTCGGCGGCTTGCCTTTCTGGGCGCGCGGATGTGCCGCGGCGGTCCCGGCGGCGAGCTTGCAGACCAGCCTTGGATCGGCGTCGTAATTGGTGCCGAAGGGGATCTTCACCAGCGTGTTCTTGTCGGTATAGGTCCAGTTGACGACCTTCTGCGTCACCAGATCCTCGTTCGGGACCAGGAATTCGCGGCCGTCGCCGGCGGCGACCGAGATGTAGCGCGTCTTCATCGCGCTGATGCGCCCGGTGTTGTCGCCGATGGTGACGAGATCGCCCGGCTTTACCGATTTGTCGGCGAGCAGGATGATGCCCGAGATGAAATTGGCGACGATCTTCTGCAGGCCGATACCGATACCGACGCCGACCGCGCCGGAGAACACCGCGAGCGCCGACAGGTCGATGCCGACGGCGCCGAGCGCGATCACGATCGCGACGGTAAGGAGGCCGATGCGGATGATCTTGACCAGCAGCACCTGAACCGACGGCGTCAAATCGGTCGTCGAGTTGATCCGGCTCTCGGCGAAATTGCTGGCGATATTGGTCAGCCAGAGCGCGATCAGCAGCAGCAGGGCAGCCTTGATCACCAGCAGCGGCGTCAATCGCAGGCCGCCAAGCACGATCGCGACCGAGTCGAGCGCCTCGAGCGTGCCGTCGAGCTGACCGATGATCGAGAGTGCGGCGACGAACCACGCGGTGATCGACACCAGCTTGACGATGAAGGCGTTGCGCAGCACCGACGTCACGAGCCGGATCACGAGCCAGGCCATGCCGAGTTTGGCCGCGACCATCAACAGGTAGCTGCGGCTCGGCCAGGTCGAATGGGACATCACCACGCGCGAGACGATCACCAGCAGCGTGAAGACAGCGGTCTGTGCGCTGCCGACCATGACGCGGATGAAGTGCCGCAGCGGCGCCGGCCAACCCATGCCGAGCGAGGTCAGGTCCACCCTGGACCGCACCGCAGCCTGCGTGGCCGAGGCGATCCCGGCTGCGGCCAGAATCAGACCAAACTGAAGATAGAACCAGGGCGAGGCGATCTCCGCCCCGACGCTCCGCGCGGTCGTCTGCAGAAACTCCATGACGTCATGCGTGGTCATATCCATGGCGAAGGTTCTCGTCGGGCGGGCTGACAGGACGCGGGATGTGATTCGAGGGCCTGCGGCAGAATCCCACAAACGGCGCGGGCGGGCCACCGTTACACCGGCTCGCGATGCGCGGTAAGGCCGTAAAACAAGGCACATTGCCGCTGGCGGCAGAAATGGGTTGGCGCGGAAGTGTGGCGACGATATGGATGCCCTACCAATGATTTGTACGTGAAGGTGGATGGCCTCTCTCGACTCGGTCAGCATCGCTATCCTGCTCGGCGCCGTCCTGGTGATGGCCGGCATCCTGTCGAGCCTGCTCGCGCTGCGCTTCGGTGCGCCTCTGCTGCTCGTGTTCCTGGCCATCGGCATGCTGGCGGGCGATTCCGGCCCCGGCCAATTGCAGTTCGACGACGTGCGCACGACCTATCTGGTCGGCTCGGTGGCGCTGGCGCTGATCCTGTTCGACGGCGGCCTGCGGACCCGCTTCCAGAGCATCCGCACCGTGCTCGCGCCGTCCGTGGTGCTGGCGACCATTGGCGTGCTGCTCACGGCGCTGGTCACCGCCCCCTTCGCCAAATACGCGCTCGATCTGAACTGGTCCGAGTCGCTGCTGGTCGGCGCGGTGGTCGCCTCGACCGACGCCGCCGCGGTGTTTCTCCTGGTGCACACTCAAGGCCTGCGCCTGCGCCCGCGCGTCGGTGCGACGCTGGAAGCCGAATCCGGCACCAACGATCCGTTCGCGATCTTCCTCACGCTGATGCTGGTCGAATACATCTCGCTGGGGTCGGGCACGGCCAGCCGCGTGCTGTTCGAATTCATCCAGGAGGCCGTGCTGGGCGCGGTCGTCGGCGTCATCGGCGGCCGCATGGTGGTGCTGGCGCTCAATCGCGTGGCGCTGCCGCAGGGCCTGCATGCGCCGTTCGTCACCACGGCCGCGCTCGTGATCTTCGGCGGCTCGCAGATCATGCATGCCTCCGGCTTCCTCGCGGTCTATCTCGCCGGCATCATCATCGGCAATCGTCCGACGCGCGCTCATAATTCGGTGGTGACTTTCCTTGACGCTGCGACCTGGCTCGCGCAGATCGTGATGTTCGTGCTCCTTGGCCTGCTGGTCTCACCGCAGCGGCTCGGCGCCAGTGCCTTGCCGGCCATCGAGGTTGCCTTTGTGCTGATGCTGATCGCAAGGCCGCTGGCCGTGTTCGTGTGCCTCGCCCCTTTCCGCTTCAACTGGCGCGAAAAGATCTTCATCGCCTGGACCGGCCTGCGCGGCGCGGTCGCGATCTTCCTCGCCTCGATCCCGATGCTGGTTGGGCTGTCGAAGGCCTATCTCTATTTTGACGTCGCCTTCGTCGTCGTCATCATCTCGCTGTTGCTGCAGGGCTGGACGCTGGCGCCGGCTGCACGCAAGCTGCACGTCGCGCTGCCGCGCACCGAGCGCGGTCCGCGCCGCGTCGAGCTGGATCTGCCCGGCCAGCTCGAGCAGCAGCTCGTCGGCTATTCGGTGCGGCCAAAGAGCCTGTATTTCCGCCGCGGCCTGATCCCGTCCTGGTCGAAACCGACGCTCGTCATCCGCAACCAGAGCATCCTGACCCCGGCGGAGGCCGATCCGATTGCGCCCGGCGACTACATCTATCTGCTGGCGCCGCCGGAGAAGGCCGAGTCGCTCGACCGTTTCTTCGTCGACATGCAACCGAGCTCGGCGCCGGACCCGCATCTGCTCGGCGACTTCATGGTGTCGGGCGAGCACACGCTCGCCGAGCTCGCCGGAATTTACGGTGTGAATGTCAGCGAGGATGCGGCCAAGCTGACGCTCGCCGATTATTTTGACGTGCATCTCGACCGCGCGCCGAAGGAAGGCGCCGAGCTCGTGCTCGACTCGATCGTGCTGGTGGCGCGCTCGATCTCCGGCGGCCGCGTCAACGTCGTCGGCCTGCGCCTGCCAGAGGACGAGGAAACGCCGCCACCACAGACGCGCACGCAAGCGTTCCGGCGCAAGCTCGCGGATTTGTGGACCTCGGTTGCGGGAGTTTAATTCAACCGCGCGCAACGACGTAAGTTGTGAGGCTCAACTATTTCCCAACGTCGTCCCGGCCTAGTGCGCAATTGCGCACGGGGGCGGGACCCATAACCCCAGGGAGAAGTTTGGCGAAGACTTGTCGTTGCCTTGGTACTCACACCGCCCGTCACCGAGAAATCACGCGGTGGGTCCCGGCCTGCGCCGGGACGACATCGGAGTTTGTGCGCGGCGATTGCCCCGTGTCGACAAAGCGCCATCACCCCTCACGCAAGCACCTTCACGCCGCCGAACGACGTCACCTTGCCTTGCTTCAGCATCACGATCTGCGTCGCGAGCTGGCGCAGTTCGGCGACGTCGTGGCTGACATAGACCATCGGCACGTTGGCCTCGTCCCGCAGCCGCACCAGATAGGGCAAGATCTCGAGCTTGCGTGCCTCGTCGAGCGCGCCGAGCGGCTCGTCGAGCAGCAACAGCCGCGGTTTTGCCAGGAGCGCGCGGCCGAGTGCGACGCGCTGGCGCTCGCCGCCGGAGAGTTTTCCGGGCCGGCGATCGAGCAGGGCGCCGATGTCGAGCAGGTCGACGATACGCTTCTGCTGCGCGGGGTCGGCGGCAAGGCCGTTCATCCGCCTGCCATAGTCGAGATTCTGCGCGACGTTGAGATGCGGGAACAGCCGCGCGTCCTGAAAGACGTAGCCGATGCGGCGGCGATACGTCGGCACGTGGATGCCTGCGGCCGTGTCGTCGACGACGTCGCCGTCGATCGCGATCGTGCCGCGATCGGGCCGAAGCAGGCCCGCGATCATGTTGACCAGTGAGGTCTTGCCGGAACCGGAGGCGCCGAACAGGCCCGTGACGCGGCCCTCGCTGGTGAAGGACGCCTCAAGCGAGAATTCGCCAAGCTTTTTTTCGACGTCGACGCGCAGCATGGTCAATTCCCGTGCAGCCGCGCGGTGGCGCGGCGGGCAAACCACTCGGCCGCGATCAGCGCGCCGAGCGCCAGAATGATCGAGATGATCACGAGACGGCCTGCGGCGGCGTCGCCGTCGGGCGTCTGGATCAGCGAATAGATCGCCGAGGAAATCGTCTGGGTCTCGCCGGGAATGTTGGAGACGAAGGTGATGGTGGCGCCGAACTCGCCGATCGCCTTGGCAAAGCCGAGCACCATGCCGGCGAGCACGCCGGGCAGCGCCAGCGGCAGCGTCACCGTGGCGAATACTTTCCAGGGCGCGGCGCCGAGCGTCTCGGCGGCCTGCTCCAGCCTGCGGTCGATCGCCTCGATCGACAGGCGCATCGGGCGCACCAGCAGCGGAAACGACATGATGCCGCAGGCAAGCGCAGCACCGGTCCAGCGGAACGCGAACACGATGCCGAGATAGTCGGCCAAAAATCCGCCGACCAGCCCGCGGCGGCCGAAGGTGAGCAGCAAGAGATAGCCGGTGACGACCGGCGGCAGCACCAGGGGCAAATGCACCAGCGCGTCGATCATCGACTTGCCCCAAAAATCACGCCGCGCAAGCAGCCATGCGAGCGCGATGCCGAACGGCGTCGCCACCAGCGTTGCAATGACGGCGACCCTGAGCGAGAGCAGGATCGCCGTCCATTCGGCAGGTGTGATCTCGGACATCAAGTCGTATCAAGTCCAAATATCAAGTCGTGGGGCTGACCAGGAACTTGAAACCGTATTTTTCCAAAATGGTCTTGGCTCCGGTGGAGCGCAGGAAGGCGAGATAGTCGTTGGTCTCCGGCTTGGCCGTCGCGGTCGCGGCGACCGGATAGATGATCGCGGGATGCGACTCCGCCGGGAACGTGCCGACGATTTTTACGCCGGGCTCGACCTTGGCATCGGTCGAATAGACGATGCCGAGCGGGGCTTCGCCGCGCGCCACCAGCGTCAGCGCGGCGCGCACGCTCTCGGCCATCGCGAATTTCGGCTCGGCCGCCTGCCAGGCGCCGAGTTTTTCCAGCGCGGCCTTGGCGTATTTCCCGACCGGCACCGACTTGACGTCGCCGGTCGCGATCCTGCCGTCGCCGGCGAGCTTTGCGAGATCGAAGCCGGGGCCAATGGCGACGTTGTCGATTTTCGAATCCTTCGGCGCAATAAGCACGATGCTGTTGCCGAGCAGGTTGACGCGGCTCGGCTCGTTGATGGTTTTTTTGGAGATCGCATAGTCCATCCAGTCGGTGTCAGCGGAGATGAACACGTCGGCCGGCGCGCCCTGCTCGATCTGCTTGGCGAGCGCGGAGCTTGCGGCGTAGCTTACCGTGAATTTGACGCCGGTCTTCGCGGTATAGGCGGCGTCGATCTCGTCGAGCGCGTTCTTCATCGAGGCGGCGGCGAACACGGTGATGGTCTTGTCCTGTGCGGCGGCGGATGACGAGGCGGCGAGCAGAACGACGAAGGCGGCGAAAATGGCGGACAGGCGGGACATCAGAGCGCTCCATGCGCGCGTACAGGCGCGATCTGTGACACGCGCGTGACGGCGTTGGTTGAAGACAGGATGCGATCGGCGGAAGCGCTGTTCCGGTATGCCCGAACCGACTTACGGTCGATCGGGATATCGCGGAACCGACCATAACAGGCCGGACCATCAGGTCAAAGCCCTGATCCGCCTCAAGGCTTGGCGTCGGCTGCGTGCAGCACGGCCTTGCAGGCGGCCGGCATCTGCGCCAGCGTCATCGGCGGTTTTGGCTTTGGCGGCGTCGGCGGGGGTTTTGGGTGCAGCACCGCATCGGTGAACCAGTAGGCGAGGTCGGCCGGCTTGCAGCCCTCGTCCTCGGATTGCGATGGCTGGCCTTCGCATTCCCCGGCGCCCGCCGGGCAGCGTATGCGGATGTGGAAGTGATAATCATGGCCCCACCAGGGGCGGATTTTTGCCAGCCAGCTTCGGTCGCCTTTGGCCTCGCGGCACAGCGCCTTCTTGATCGCGGCATTGACGAAGATGCGCTGCACCGCCGGCTCTTGCGCGGCGTCGCGCAGCACCAGCACATGACCCGCCGTGAAAACTTTTGGATCGATGTCGAGCCGGTCCTCGCGCACCATCATCACAGCCGAGGTCTCCTCGCGCTCTTCGCGCGACAGCCGCCGGTCCGGCATCGGCGTCAGCCAGATGTCGGCATCCAGCCCGATCTGATGGCTGGCATGGCCTGACAGCGCCGGCCCGCCGCGCGGCTGGGCGATGTCGCCGACCAGAATGCCGGGCCAGCCGGCGTCCTTGTGCGCCTTGACCGCAAGCCGCTTGATCAACGCGATCATGTCCGGGTGTCCCCAGTTGCGATTGCGCGACAGACGCATGACCTGCCAATCGTCGCCGTTGATCGGCATCCGCTCGGCGCCGCCGAGGCAGCCCTTGACGTAGGAGCCGATCACATGCGCCGGTCCCATCGACGGCAGCAATTTTCGTGCGAACAGCTCTTTGGCGCCGAGCTTGGGATCGTTGGGGTGGGCGAGCGGCGGCAGCGGTTTTGGATTCACGCTGCCCTTGTCCTGCGCCAGCGCGACGCCGGCATGCAGGAGCGCGAACAGAAGCAGGAGAGGGGCGATGCGGCGGGGACTCATGCTGCTCACCTTATAACCCAACCGCGCTTAAAGGTTAAGAATTAGGCTTTCGAACGCGCAAACCTCACAGCGTCTTTACAGTGGCCGCTCTGCAGCGAATCATGCGGCCGATAGAAAGCTGCGGGGCTTTTGCAATGGCGGGGTTTTCAGCACGGCTCGCGAGCCGGGCGGTCTTGGGCGCAATTTTGGGCGCATGCGTCCTGGCCGGGTTTGCGGCGACGCCCGTCAGGG
The DNA here is from genome assembly GCF_018130955.1 of Bradyrhizobium liaoningense. Classification (GTDB taxonomy): domain Bacteria; phylum Pseudomonadota; class Alphaproteobacteria; order Rhizobiales; family Xanthobacteraceae; genus Bradyrhizobium; species Bradyrhizobium liaoningense_C. The sequence continues at coordinate 22,645 of NZ_JAFCJM010000024.1, read as the reverse complement.
CCGACGTCAGGGTTCAGATCGACAAATCGTCGCAACGCATGGCGGTCAGCGTCGATGGCTCGCCGCGCTACAACTGGCCGGTCTCCACGGGACGCAGCGGCTACGGCACGCCGAACGGCACCTTTCATCCGCAGGCGATGATGCGGCGCCACTTCTCGCGCAAATACTACAATTCACCGATGCCGCATGCGATCTTCTTCTATTACGGCTTTGCCATCCACGGCACATCAGACATTTCGCGGCTCGGCGGCCCGGCCTCGCATGGCTGCGTCAGACTGCACCCCGCGCATGCCGCGACCCTGTTCGCGCTGGTCAGCCGCGAAGGGCCGCGCAACACCACGATCCAGATCACAAACTGAGTCGAAAGTCGCAGTCGCGCGATCTCCCGCGCTCCGTTCTTAACGCTGCGATAACCCTGCCGCGTATTGACCAAAATTCGTGCGTTCGTGCGGGAGTATCCGCGGCTTGCATGCAATGATTCCTCGGCGCTCGAAATCATTCATGGCCGCGCGCAATATTACGGCACATCCCTCTCCGTTAGCGACCTGTCGAATATGCCTGAAGCGCCAGCTCCGTGCGCCGCGCCCGGCAAATAGGCGCGAAAGCGCACTCGGTGTCCACATTCCGCAATGACGCAAGCCTCGGTGTGCCCGAGATTACTGTTTTTTCAGAGACTTGTCGGACAACTTGCGCCGCTGGGCGCGAGTGGGACGGCTGAAGTTGAGTTTAGGCGCAAGAAAAGTAAAGAAACGAAAGCGGAGGTCGCTCGCCTGGGCGGCCGGACGGCCGCGCAAGGCTGCGCAGCAGGTTGCCGACACCAGCAGCTCTCCCGTCGAGATCGACGCGCTGATCCAGAGCCGCGCAGAAGCTGAAGCTGCGATTGCCGATGCGCGCAAATCGCACGAGCGGCTGCGCCAGGCCATCGATCTGCTGCCGCAGGGCATCGTATTTCTCGATCCCGAGGGCCGCTACGTTCTCTGGAACAAGAAATACGCCGAGATCTACAGCAAGACCGCCGATCTGTTCGCCCACGGCGCGCGCCTCGAAGACACGCTGCGCATCGGCGTCGCGCGCGGCGATTACCCCGAGGCCGCCGGCCACGAGGACGAATGGATCGCCGAGCGGCTGCAAAAACTCTATCAGCCCGGCGAGCGGCACGAGCAAAAACTGTCCGACGGCCGCGTCGTCCTGATCGAGGAGCGGCTGACCGATGACGGCGGTGTCGTCGGCCTGCGCGTCGACATCACCGAATTGAAGCAGCGCGAGGCCTCGTTCCGCCTGCTGTTCGACGGCAATCCCGTTCCCATGATCGTCTGCGCGCTGGACGACGAACGCATCCTCGGCGTCAACGACGCCGCGGTCGCGCATTACGGCTATAGCCGCGCCGATTTCGAAAGGCTCACCATCCGGTCCTTGCAGGCCTTCGAGAGCGAGCCGCCCTGGACCACCGATCCGACCGTCGAGGAGCGGGCGGCGCGCACCTGGAAGCACGTCAGGGCCGACGGCACGCTGATCGATCTTGCGATCTATTCCCGCGAGCTCGTCTATGCCGAGCGGCCCGCCATGCTGCTGGCGCTGATGGACATCACCGAACGCAAGCGCGCCGAGGCGCGGCTCGCCTTCATGGCTCAGCATGACGGTCTCACCGGCCTGCCGAACCGCAACCTGCTGCGCCAGACCATGGAGGAGATGCTGCTGCACACCCGCCGCAGCTCCGAGAAGGTCGCGGTGCTGATGCTGGGACTGGACAATTTCAAGGCGGTCAACGACACGCTGGGCCACGCGGTCGGCGACAAGCTGCTCCGCGGCGTCGCCAAGCGGCTGCGTTCGACCTTGCGCGAGGAAGACGCGCTGGCGCGGCTCAACTCCGACGAGTTTGCGATCGTCCAGAGCGGGCTGACGCGGCCGGAAGACGCCGTGGGGCTGGCGAAGCGGATTCTGGAGGCGATCGCCGATCCCTATCTGCTCGACGGCCATTCCGTCGTGATCGGTGCCTCCATCGGCATCGCGATGGCGCCCTCCGACGGCGACGATTCCGAAAAGCTGTTGAAGAGCGCCGACATGGCGCTGTCGCGCGCCAAGATCGATTCGCGCGGCACCTTCTCGTTCTTCGAAGCCGCGCTCGACGCCAGGGCGCAGAGCCGGCGCAAGATCGAGGTCGAGCTGCGCGACGCGATCCAGAACGACGTGCTGCGGCCGTATTACCAGCCGCTGGTCGATCTTTCGAGCGGACGCATCACCGGCTTCGAGGCGCTGGTACGCTGGCCGCACCCCGAGCGCGGCATGATCTCGCCGGGCGAGTTCATTCCCGTGGCGGAAGAGACCGGGCTGATCAATGCGATCGGCGGGCTGATGCTGCGCAGCGCCTGCCGCGACGCGGCGCAATGGCCGGACGACGTCCGCGTCGCCGTGAACCTGTCGCCATTGCAGGTCCACAGCGGCAATCTCCTGTCGGTCGTGACCGACACGCTCAAACAGTCCGGCCTGCCGGCGCGCCGGCTCGAGCTCGAGATCACCGAGACCCTGCTGCTGGAGAAGAGCGCGCAGGTGCTGGCGACGCTGCACGCGCTGCGCGCGCTGGGCGTGCGGATCTCGATGGACGATTTTGGCACCGGCTATTCGTCCCTGAGCTATCTGCGCAGCTTCCCCTTCGACAAGATCAAGGTCGACCAGTCCTTCGTGCGCGATCTCGGCGCCAACCGCGAGGCGCAGGCGATTATCCGTTCGATCATCAGCCTCGGCAACGGCCTCGGCGTGACCATTACCGCCGAAGGCGTCGAGACCGAGGCCGAGCTGAGCTGCCTCCGCGCCGAGGGCTGCGACGAAGGCCAGGGTTTTCTGTTCAGCAAGGCGCGCCCCAATATCGAGATCGTCAGCTTGCTCAGGGCGCAGCGCGGTGTGGACGGCGACGAAACCGACGCGATGGTCGCCTGACTGGGATATCTCGCGCCGGGACATCGAACCTGAAGCCGGCTTGGCGCGTCTGATCATGGGATGAACGGCACTGGCACCCCCATGAGCCCACTTGATCCGGCCTCGGACTCTGCGCCGCGCTATGCGCGTTTCTCGCGCCGTCTGCGCGGGATGCTGCTCGACTGGATGATCGCAATGGCGGTGCTGTTCGGCGCCGTGGCGCTGGCCAGCAATATCAGGAACGACACCGCGGCCCGCGCCCTTGGCGTCGCGGCGGTTGCGGTCCTCCTGCTCTACGAGCCGCTGCTGGTCTCGCGCTTCGGCGGTACGCTCGGGCATATCTGGACCAATCTGCGCGTGGTCGACGACCGCGGCGGCAATGTCGGCTTTGCCAAGGCTTTTCTCCGCTTCCTGATCAAGAGCCTGCTCGGCTGGTACTCCTTCGTGAGCATGATGGCGACACGGCGCAACCAGGCCGTCCACGACCTCCTGACCCGCTCCACCGTGCAGATGCGCGACGCGGCCAAGGCGAGGGCGGGGCAGTTCATCGCCGAACGGCAAGAGGTCAACGACGCAGTCATGCCGTCCCGGCTGCGGCGCACGCTGGTGACGCTGGCCTGGCTCGCTGTTGGCATCATCGTCTATCTCGTGACGCTCGATGCCGTCTTGCAGGTCGGCCTGTTGTCGAGCGCCTGTCTCGATCGCGATTTCTGCTCGCCCGCCGAACGCGTCATCAGCATCGCTGCGGCCGTGGTCCTGCTGCTGATGATTGCCGTCGTCATCGGCCTCGGCTGGCGCGGCCGGCTGTTCGGCGCGCGCCGGGCCCAGGCGGACGTGCTCGTATAGGACCGAACGGCTTTGTGTTAGATCGATCCCGCCGCGGGCTCGGTCAACCTCTCCCGCTTGCGGGGGAGGTCGCGGCGCTCGAAGAGCGCGGCGGGTGGGGGCTTTCTCCACGTCGGGATTCTCAATTGCGGAGACACCCCCAACCCCAACCCTCCCCCGCAAGCGGGAGAGGGAGCGCACCTCCTTCGTTGTAGCTCGCCCTGCGACCCGATCTGCCCTCGTCAAGGCCTGCAACTTTCTGCTAAACTGCCCGTATCTCGGGTCGTCACGACAAGAGGACGGCGGCCATGGCAGAGAAGGGCTTTCTTCTGGTAGCCGACATCACCGGCTACACCATGTTCCTGACCAGTTCGGAGCTGGAGCACGCGCAGGGCGTGCTGGACGCGCTGTTCAAGAGCATTTTGGCGGAGATCCAGGCGCCGGTCGTGCTGTCGAACTTTCAGGGTGATGCGGCGCTCGCCTATCTGCCCGACAGCAAGGTGCCGCAGCCGCAATTCCCGCTCGATGCCATCGAGCGCATCTATTGCAGCTTTGCCAACACGCTGGCGGCGATGCAGCTCAACACCACCTGCACCTGCAACGCTTGCCGCAACATGGACAAGCTCGACCTAAAATTCTTCCTGCACCACGGCGCCTATGTCATGCAGACGCTGGCCGGGCGTAATGAGCTGCAGGGGCCCGAGGTCATTCGCCTGCACCGGCTGATGAAGAATTCGGTGATCAAGGCAACCGGCATCCGCGCCTATGCACTGATCACCGCGCAGGCCGCGGATGCGATTGGCTTGCCGGAATTCTTTGCGAAAACGGTGCGCCATGTCGAGCCGAGTGACGAGTTCGGCGACACCGCCTGCTTCGTTTACGATCTCGCGCCGGTGTTCGCGCGATGGCGCGCGGGGCGACGCATCGTGGTCGAGAAAAGCGAGCCGCAGGTCTTCGAATCGATCGAATGCGACCTGCCGGTGCCGCCGGCGGTGGCCTGGACCTACGTCACGGACGTCGCCAAGAAGGTGCGCTGGCAGCAGGGCATCGACGCCATGAGCATGACAGGCCTTTCCGCCGGCCGTGTCGGACTCGGTTCGACGCAGCATTGCGCCCACGGCAAGGGCTCGTTCGTGCACGACATCGTCGACTGGCGTCCGTTCGACTACGTGACCTACCACATCCACACCCCGTTCGGCACGGTCGTGCGCGAGACCGCGGAGTTCACGGCGCTCGACGATGGTGGCACGCATCTGTCGATCCGCTGCGCGCCGCCCGAGAGCGCCAATACGCTGAAGCAGGCGATGGCGCGCATGACCATGCCGCTGGTTAAGGGCAAGCTGGAGCGCGACCGCCGCGCGTCGCGGGAGGTGCTGATGCGGGTCGTGGCGGAGGATGTCGCGGCTCAGCCGCCGGGCTAAGCAGGTTGTTTGAATGGGTTGTCCGCGGGCTCGGTTCACCTCTCCCCAGCGGGGAGAGGTCGATTTGCGCCTCGCGATGCGCAGCATCGTCGAGTGCAAATCGGGTGAGGGGCGCTGCATGAAGTTGAGATCGTAACCCCTCACCCGGATTGCTTCGCAATCCGACCTCTCCCAAAGGGAGAGGTGAAGTCCCGATGCCGCAGCAGATCAACTTGATCTCATCGCGCTTTGCCGGCTCAGTCAGGCGCGCCCGCCGACAGGATCGCCCTCCCGACATCCTCAAAATGCGTATCGCGCGCCTGGAGCTGCTGGGCGATGGCGTGCATGTCGCGAAACCGACGCTCGAACGGGTTGCTGCGGAACACGGCGGTGGCGCCCGCCATGTGATAGGCGGCGTCGACCACCGCGGTCGATTGATGGATCGTCCAGGTCGACGCAAGCCGCACCGCAGTCCGATGCGGATCGCTGAATTCACCCGTTGCGATGAGGTCGCGCCACATCGTATCAGCCGTTCCATAGAGATAAGCGCGCGCCGCCCGCCAATTGCCTTCGGTGCGGGCGATCAAGCTCTGCACGGCGTTGTTGTCGCGCATCGCCTTGGCCTGGAGCGATTGATGCTTGCCGCGCGCGAGCTCGATCGCGGCATCCAGCGTCGCCCGCGCCACGCCGAGCGCCACGGCGGCAAAGCCGAGGCTGTAGCTCGCCCCGGTGCCAAGCTTGTAGAGCGGGCCTTTTTCGCGCAGTGCCGGCGTCACGTCGCGAAACGCCGTGAACCGCGCGGGGACGAAGAGGTTGTCGACCGAATAGGAATCGGTGCCGGTGCCGGCGAGCCCGATCGCGTCCCAGACGTCATGCAGCGTCGCGCTTGCGACCGGAAACAGGATGGTGCGGATCTCGGGCGAGCCATCGGCCGCTTTGCGCGGCGTGCCGTCGGCGTCGAGGATGCGGACATGGGCCCCTAGCCAACTCGCCTGACGCGAGCCCGAGGCAAAATCCCAGCGCGCGGTGACGCGATAGCCGCCGTCGACCGCACGCGCCTCATGCGCGATCGCGCCCCAGGCGAGGATGCCCGGCGGGGTGTTGAAGATCTCGTTCGCGGTGTCTTGATCGAGCCAGGCCGCACTCATCGCGCAGACGCTGTTTTGCCCCAGGCACCACGCGGTCGACGCATCCGCCTTCGCGATCTCCTCCAGTATCTGCATGAAGGTTTCCGGCGCGGCCTCCACGCCGCCCAGGCTTTGCGGCAGCAGCGCGCGGTAGAGGCCGTTGTCGATCAGCGCTGACACGACCGGTTGTGTCAGCCGCCGTGTCCGCTCGATCGCGTCAGCCTCGCGGGCAATCAGCGGGGCGAGAGCGCGGGCACGTTCGACGAGATCGACCCCTTGCGGCCGGTTCATGCGTTGCCTCGTCAGGCCGCTGCGCGGCCGAGGTCGAGCGGCCGCTCGCGTTTGGACGGGAAGCTCAGCGCCACCGCGACGGCGGCCAGGCCAATCGCGAAGGAGCCGACGTGCAGCCATGTGTAGCGCTGGAAATTGTCGAACACGAGCCCGCCGGCCCAGGGCCCGAGCGCCATGCCGAGGCTCGCGAAGGCCGAGACAGCGCCGAACACCGTGCCCATGATGCGTGCGCCAAAAAACTCGCGCACCAGCACCGCATAGAGCGGCATCACGCCGCCATAGGCGAGGCCGAACACGACCGAGAGCGCGTAGAATTCGCCAAGCTGGGCCACCGCGAGATAGGTCGCGATGCACATCGCCTGTACGAACAGGCCGCCGACCAGCACGGGTTTTGCGCCGATGCGGTCGGCCAGCGCGCCGAGCAGCAGGCGCCCGCCAAGTCCTGATACGCCGGCGACGCTGTAGACCGTCACAGCGGTGAGCGGTGCGATGCCGCAGATCATCGCATAGGACACCATGTGGAAGATCGGGCCGGAATGCGCGGCGCAGCAGGCGAAATGGGCGGCTGCGAGCGCGATGAATTGCGGCGTGCGCAGCGCCTGCGCCGCGGTCAGCTCCGTCTCCGGTGTTGCGTCGGTGCTTGCGGTGCTAGCGGTTTGCGGCGCCGGCCGCACCAGGAAGCAGGCGGGGATCAGCAGCACCCATGCCGCAATCCCGATGACCAGCATCGCGGCGCGCCAGTCATAGGTCGAAATCAGCCAGCTCGCGGTCGGCGCGATCGTCACCGGGGACACGCCCATGCCGGCGGAGACCAGCGCCACGGCCAGGCTGCGGTTTTTCTCGATCCACGCGCTCGCGAGCGCCATCATCGGCGCGTAAAAACTGCCGGCGGCGATGCCGATCAGCACACCGAAGAAGAGCTGGAACTGCCACAGATGTGCGGCCTGGCTCGCGGTGACGAGGCCGAGGCCCAACAAGAGGCTTCCGGCGAGCACGACGATGCGCGTGCCAAACCGGTCCGACAGCGTGCCCCAGAGGAACGCGGCAACGCCCATGCAGAGGAAATCCAGCGTCGCGGCGGCGGAGACACCGGCGCGCGACCAGCCCATCGCTTCCGAGATCGGCTGCAAAAACACTGCGAGCGACAGCATCGTGCCGAAACCGACGCAAGTCATCAGCGCACCCGCGCCGACGATCACCCAGCCATAGTCGAAGCCAGCAGGCTTGCTCATGCGTTTCCTCGCGCTGTTGGTCTTGTTGATGGTGCGCGAGGGGGATCGTGGCCTATCGGCCCGGCGGGGGCAATATGATGGGCAGCATCCCTCTCATGCCGTGATCAGCTGATTGTGAGTTGTAGGGCGCAGATGGCGGTGGTCCACGCCACCTCGCGACACGCCGAATCCGCGCCCGCGCAATGGACCCAAAGCGAACAAATTCTTGCGGTAGCGAGACGCAACGACTGCAAATGAGACGATGAGCGTTTCATCCGGTTGGGCTTCGACCATGCTCAAGCTCCCCCCACCGATCTGGATGTTGATCTATATCCTGCTCAGTGCCGCACTGAGCTGGTCGCTTGGCTGGCCGGAGTTCCCGGGCCTGCCGCTTCCGCCGCTCGGAATCGCGTTGGTGGCCATTGCGTTCGTTTCGCCAGTTTGGGCTCTTATCCTTTTCCGGCGTGAGGGCACCGAAATCGTACCGTCGTCGCCGACCAATCGCAAACTGGTCACCAGCGGACCCTACCGGTTCACCCGCAATCCGATGTATCTGGGCCTCGTGCTTCTCGCGCTGGGCATCGCGGTGTGGGTCGGCGCGTGGCCGATGCTGATCGCGCCCGCCGCAGTCTTCGCGACGGCCAACTGGGTGCACATTCCCTTCGAGGAAGCCAAGATGCGCCGGCAGTTCGGCGCGGCCTATGACGACTATGTCGCTCGGGTGCGACGCTGGGTGTGAACAGGCAGCGCACTATGCCTACGAGAGCAAGTACCCGGCTAATAATTCCGGCGCGCGCTCCGACCAAGATCAAATGAAAGGCGACAACTCGTTTCGCACCGGCAAGGCGCCGAACGCTATTTGCCGTCGGCTTCCCGCCAGAGGGTCCAGATCCAACCGACGAAGGTCGCAACCAGCACCGGATAGGCGAAGGTCGGCAACGGGGTGGCTGTAGGCTGCAGCGGATCGCCCCAGAAGATTCTCGCCGCGGTGACGATAAACAGGGCCGCGCTCACGATACCAAGGATTCGGATTGGCATGGCGAACAGCTTTGGAACGCTGATGAGGAGAAGCGCCGTCGCCCAAAGAGCACTGCCGGCGGCGAATGCCCCCATGCTGCCCGCAACACCTGCGGCCGGGCCCGAAAGCATGATGACACCCTCGCCGATGGCAAACACCAGAAAGCCGCCGGCGACAACGTCATGTCCTGCGCGAAAGTATTTCGTGGCGAGCAGCGCTGCGGCCATCACAAGTCCCGAGCCGTCGATCGCCCACAGAATTCCCTGCACGTTTGGTTGCGTGACCATTGCCCCGGCCATTCCCAGGGCGCCACCAAGTGCAAGGCCTACGGCCGCGATCACGTTGATCGAGCGATGCATCTTCGTCCCCCAGCAGGACTCCACCCGGCCAACGCGCGGCGATGATGGCATCATGCCACCGATTTGCCCGACGTGTCAAGCGAATTTCGTAAAATCCGTAGTGGCGTCGCGCCTCTGTCACCGGCTACTTTGCATGGGGTTGTTTTCGAAGTTTTTGTTTACCGGCTGCGGCAGCGTCAGGCCGGCCTCGAGCGGGATGAGTTCTGGTTCAAGCAGTACCAAGCCGAAGTCTCGGTTCACCTCTCCCGCTGGGGAGAGGTGAAGCGACCCAGCGGCCAATTCGAGTTAGCCAAATCCCGCCTCAGCTATCCACCTTCAGCGCGGCAATGAAAGCTTCCTGCGGGATGTCGACCTTGCCGAACTGCCGCATCTTCTTCTTGCCTTCCTTCTGCTTCTCCAGAAGTTTGCGCTTACGCGTGATGTCGCCGCCGTAGCACTTTGCGGTGACGTCCTTGCGCAGGGCGCGCACGGTCTCGCGCGCGATCACCTTGCCGCCGATCGCCGCCTGGATCGGGATCTGGAACATGTGCGGCGGGATCAGCTCCTTCATCTTCTCGACCATGGCGCGGCCGCGGCCCTCGGCGCGGGTGCGATGCACGAGCATCGAGAGCGCGTCCACCGGCTCGGCATTGACCAGGATCTGCATCTTGACGAGATCGGCGACCTTGTAGTCGGTCAGATGATAATCGAACGAGGCGTAGCCCTTGGAGACCGACTTGAGGCGGTCGTAGAAATCGAACACGACTTCGTTGAGCGGCAGATCGTATTTCACCATCGCGCGGGAGCCGACGTAAGTGAGCTCCTTCTGCGCGCCGCGGCGATCCTGGCACAGCTTCAGCACGCTGCCGAGATATTCATCCGGCGTGAGGATGGTGGCTTCGATCCACGGCTCCTCGATGTCGGCGATCTTGACCACGTCGGGCATGTCGACGGGATTGTGGATCGAAAGCTCTGTGCCGTCGGTCAGGTGCATCTTGTAGATCACGCTCGGCGCGGTCGCGATCAGGTTGAGGTCAAACTCGCGCGAAAGCCGCTCCTGGATGATCTCCAGATGCAGCAATCCGAGGAAGCCGCAGCGGAAGCCGAAGCCGAGCGCGGCGGAGGTTTCCATCTCGTAGGAGAAGCTGGCGTCGTTCAGCCGCAGCTTTCCCATCGCCGCGCGCAACGTCTCGAAGTCGTTGGCATCGGCCGGGAACAGGCCGCAGAACACCACCGGGATTGCCGGCTTGAAGCCCGGCAGCATTTCGGACACCGGCTTCTTGTCGTCGGTGATGGTGTCGCCGACGCGGGTGTCGGCGACCTCCTTGATCGCCGCGGTGATGAAGCCGATCTCGCCGGGGCCGAGCTCGTCGACCTGCTCCATCTTCGGTGTGAAGAAGCCGACGCGCTCGACGTCGTAGGCCGCTCCCGTGCCCATCATGCGGATGCGGTTGCCCTTCTTCATGGTGCCGTCGACGACACGAATGAGCACGACGACGCCGAGATAGACGTCGTACCAGCTGTCGACCAGCAGCGCCTTCAAGGTGGCATCGCGATCGCCCTTCGGCGGCGGCAGGCGGGTGACGATGGCTTCCAGCACATCGGGGACGCCGACGCCGGTCTTGGCCGAGATCATCACCGCATCCGAGGCGTCGATGCCGATCACGTCCTCGATCTGCTGCTTGACCTTGTCGGGCTCGGCGGCGGGCAGGTCGACCTTGTTCAGGACCGGCACGATCTCGTGATTGTTGTCGAGCGCCTGGTAGACGTTGGCGAGCGTCTGCGCCTCGACGCCCTGGCTGGCGTCGACCACCAGCAGGGAACCTTCGCAGGCCGCCAGCGACCGCGAGACTTCATAGGCGAAGTCGACATGGCCGGGCGTGTCCATCAGGTTGAAGATGTAATCCTTGCCGTCCTTGGCGCGGTATTTCAGCCGGACGGTCTGCGCCTTGATGGTAATGCCGCGCTCGCGCTCGATATCCATGGAATCGAGCACCTGCTCCTTGCCGGCCATCTCGCGGTCGGAGAGCCCACCCGTCATCTGGATCAGGCGGTCGGCCAGCGTCGATTTGCCATGGTCGATATGGGCGACGATGGAGAAATTGCGGATGTTGGAAATGGGGGCGGTCGTCATGGGGCGCGGGATACCACTCACATCCCCGTGCGGCAACCATATTACTGTATTTTCAGGGGCTTTCTTCACGCCAAGCTGATTCCACCGGGTGCGAAAACGCGCTAGCAACGGCCGATGTCGACGACCCAAATCCTGCCCGCCGCGACGCGCGCCAAGAGCCCCCTCGGCTATCGCCGGCTCGCGGCCTGGCTGATCGCCCGTGCCACGCGGTCCGAGACCGGCCTGTGGCTGGTGATCCAGCTCGCGCTTGTCCATGCGGTGGTCTGGACCCTCATCCTGATCAATCTGAAGGCAGCGCAGGACGTTCACATGGACGTCGCGGAAGCCTATGCCTGGGGCCAGAAGTTTCAGCTCGGCTATGGCAAGCATCCGCCGCTGTCGGGCTGGGTCGCAGGTCTCTGGTTCAAGCTGTTCCCGGCCGCGGACTGGGCGACCTATGCGCTCGCGATGGCGACCGTCGGCGTCGGCATGGTGATCTGCTGGCTCGTCGCGCTCCGTGTCGTCGACCGCAAGCGCGCCTTCCTCGTCGTGGTGATGGTCGCGCTCTACCCGATCTTCAATTTCAAGGGATTTAAGTACAACCCGGACCTCCTGCAGCTCGTCACGCTGCCGCTGGTGGTGCTGGCCTATCTCAACGCCTTCGAGAAGCGAAGCTGGCAGTCGGGCATCTGGCTCGGGCTCGCCGGCGCGCTGGCGCTGATGACCAAGTATTGGGTGCTGACCATGATCGGCGCGATTGCGCTTGCCGCCCTGATCCATCCCGATCGTCTGCGATTTCTGGCCTCGCCCGCGCCGTGGGTCGCGATCGGAACGCTTTGCGCGGCGATGGTCCCGCATCTCGTCTGGCTGGCGGACGCGCATTTCGTGCCGCTGACCTATGCCGGCGACACCTACAGCCTCGACGACCGCAATTTGGTCACCCAGCTCGTGCTCGGCTATGCCTTGCATAACTTTGCGCTGCTGGCGCTGCCGGTGGCGCTCGCCGCGCTCGCCATGGCGCTTGTGCCGCCGTGGTGGAACCTGCTTTTGCGCGATCCCTTGCGCATCGTCACGCGGGCTTGGGCGCGCGGCGCCAATCCCGGCGTCAATGTCTCGCAGGCGCTGAACGTCTGGATCATCCAGATCATCGTCGCGGTCGGACCGCCGCTCGGCGCGCTCGCCTTCTCGATCTACATGAAGACCGACTGGGGCATCTCGCTGTTCTTCCTGGTGCCGCTCGCGCTGATCGCGATACCGGCGTTGCGCGTGCAGCGCGCGAGCCTGTTCAACATCGCCGCGATCTGGCTCGTTCTCTCGCTCGCGACGCTTGCCGCTTCGCCCTGGATCGCTGCGCGCGAGATGGCGGCGAACTCCGGCAATACGGCGACCTATGGCGCGCGCTCGGAGCTGGCGCGCGAGCTGACGCAGGCCTGGCGCACCCGCTTTGCTTCAGCCTGGCCGGTTGTTGCCGGCACGATGGAAACGATTCAACCGATGGCGTTCTACAGCCCGGATCATCCAAAGCCGTTCACGCCGAACGAAGCCTGGAACTCCGGCTTGATCGCGCCCGAGGATGTCAAACGGCTCGGCTTCATCGGCGTGTTCGATCCGACCGACGGCAGGCTGCCTGCGTTCGAGAAATGGGTTTCGGAAACCGCGCCCAATGCCGAGCGCATGGTGATGACCACGCGCCGCTTTACGGGTGGCAAGGCGGGACCATCGATGACATGGAACGTCTACATCGCGCCGCCGGCGAAATGACCGGCTAGACGCCTTCTTCGTTGAACTTGCTCTCGACCAGCTCGGTGATGGCCGCGAGCGCGGCTTCGGCATCAGTGCCGGCGGCAGACACGAGGATCGTGGTCCCGGGGCCGGCGGCCAGCATCATCAGGCCCATGATGGAGGTTCCGCCGACGGTCTCGCCGCCGCGCGTCACCCACACCTGCGCGTTGAAGCGCTCGACCGCCTGCACGAATTTCGCCGAGGCGCGCGCATGCAGGCCGCGCTTGTTGGTGATCAGAAGCTCTTTTGAAATGGCACCGCTGGGCACGCCCGCCCCGCTCTGGTTTGCGAGTGGCGCGCCGTCGTCGCTCATTTGCCGGCGAGCACGCGGCTGGCGATGGTGACGTATTTGCGGCCCGCTTCCTGGGCCATCGCGATCGCGTCGGGCAGCGAACGCTCCTCGCGCACCTTGGCGAGCTTCACGAGCATGGGAAGGTTGATGCCCGCGAGCACTTCGACTTTCGGTCGGCTCATGCAGGATATTGCAAGGTTGGACGGCGTGCCGCCGAACATGTCGGTGAGGATCGCAACGCCGTCGCCGGAATCGACGCGGTTGACCGCCTCGATGATGTCGCTTCGACAGAGGTCGGAATCGTCCTCGGCGCCGATCGTGATCGCTTCGATTTGCTTTTGCGGGCCCATGACATGTTCAAGCGCCGCCTTGAATTCGTCGGCAAGGCGCCCGTGGGTCACAAGTACTAGACCAATCATCGGAAAAACTCCTCGCGGGCGCTCTTTGGTGCGCCGCACGAACGCGCCACTTTGACCATCCAGAGCCCCCGCGCAAGAGGGGATGTTGCGCATCTCCCGGAATCTAGCGGAATGGATGAGGGTTCTGCGCCGGTCTATTCGGTCGCGAGTGTGGGGTTCATATGGTTACCATTTCCCTTCAAACAATCGCCGGAAGGGTTAACGGAAGATGAACTCTTGGTAGTGGTCAAGGCCGCAACAACCAGCGGGAGGGGCTGGTACCCCGCTCCCACCGGGATTCGCGGTATTTCCACACCGGAAATGCTCACAAAATGAGCTTTTGGCGGGGGGAGACGTTCCGCGTCGTCGGCGGCCAGGTCGACCACGAGACCGACCGTCGCATGCTCCACAAAGTCGCAGCGGCGGATTCCGAGGCCCCGGACCTCGATCAGGCCGGCCAGATTGGGGGCAGGGCGGACGACAATTTCCCCGCCGACTGTCGCCAGATGGACACGGTCATCGCCGACCAAAACGGTCCTTTCGATCGCCCCGGTGCGCCCGGCCACGATCAGGTCGAAGGCGAGCCGCGACTTGCCGGCACCCGAGGGACCGCGGATCAGCACCGCCCGATGTCCGACCCTGACGGCGGAGGCGTGAATGCTGGCGCCGCCCTCGCTCATAGCGCCGGCAGCCTGACCACGAAGCGCGCGCCGGCGACCGTCGGCGCGCCGTCGGCGTCCAGCGGACCCGGCCGGTTCTCGGCCCAGATGCGTCCGCCATGTGCGTCGATGATCTGCTTGGAGATGGAAAGACCGAGGCCGGAGTTCTGGCCAAAGCCCTGATGCGGGCGGTCGGTGTAGAAGCGCTCGAAGATGCGCTCGAGCGCGTCCTCGCGGATGCCGGGGCCGTCGTCGTCGACCACGATCTCGATCTCGGAGCGCACGCGGCGGCAGATCAGGCGCACCTTGTTGCCGGGCTCGGAGAAGGACTGCGCGTTGGAGAGCAGGTTGGAGATCACCTGCCCGAGACGCGAATCATGGCCGGTGACGGACAGGCCGTCGGTGGCGCTCCGGCCCTCGAAGCGGGCTTCGACCGCGACGTCGTGGCCGAGTTTTGTCTCGTTGGCGACAGAGGTCAGCGTGGTCAGCAATCGCCGGAGATCGACGGGGATCGCATCCTGGCGCTGCAATTCGGCGTCGAGCCGGCTCGCATCGGAAATATCAGAGATCAGCCGGTCGAGCCGCTTCACGTCGTGCTCGATGACCTCGAGCAGCCGCCCGCGGCTGGTCTCGTTGCGCGCCAGCGGCAACGTCTCGACCGCTGATCGTAGCGAGGTCAGCGGGTTCTTCAGCTCATGCGCGACGTCGGCGGCGAACATCTCGATCGCCTCGATCCGGCTATAGAGCGCATTCGTCATGTCGCGCAGCGCGCCGGACAGATGCCCGATCTCGTCGCGGCGGCGGGTGAAGTCGGGAATCTCGACGCGGGTCTTGATGCGGCGGCGGACGCGCTCGGCGCTGTCGGCGAGCCGCCGCACCGGACCCGCGATCGTGCTCGCGAGCAGCAGCGACAGCATGATCATGACGGCGGCAGCGACGCCGCCGACCTTCAGGATCGCGAGACGTTCGGCGGTGACCATCTGGTCGATGTCGTCGCCTTGCGTGGACAACATCAGCGCGCCGTGGATCGCGCGCGAGCGCAGCACGGGGACGGCGACCGAGACGATCACCTCGCCGCGCGAATTGACGCGTACCATGCTGCGCTTCTGGCCCTGGAGCGCGTCGGCGACTTCCTGATAGCCGTTGCCGTTCTCGGGTCCGAGCTCGCGATAAAGCGGCAGGTCGCCGCGGTTGAGCCAGGTGCGCACCGCGATCGTGCCGCGCTCGAGAAAGCCGGGTGCGGCCGCCGGCGCCGGCAGGTCCAAGCGCAGCACGTTCTCAAGGTTGCGGCTGTCGAGCAAAAGCCCGCCATTGGGATCATAGATGCGGGCGCGCGTCTTGGTCGGCGAGATCAGCGTGCGCAGCACAGGGGCCACGCGCTCCGGATTGATCGGGAAATCCAGCGGCGAATAGTCGTCCGAGCCGCTATAGGTCTCACCCGGCTTGAGGTCGAGCAGCCGGTCGGGGTCGATGGTGATGGCGTTGGTCTGCACGGTCGCGGAGGCTGCAATCGCGCCAGCGATGATTTCGCCCTGCACCAAAAGGCTCTGCGCGCGCGCGTCGATCAGGCCGGCACGGAACTGCGAGAGGTAGAGGATGCTCGCAACCAGTGCGACGAGGCCGGCGAGGTTGAGCGAGACGATGCGGCGGGTGAGGCTCGAAAAGGAGAGCGCGAAAAAGAACTGCCCGGCGCGGGACAACCAGCTGAGCGGACGCCAGCCCTTCGCCCGTGGCGCTTCGTCGGCCGAATGATCCAGAACGCCCGCGGACGCTGAGTCCGCGGTGTTCAGGTTTGCATCAGGCTGCGTCCGGTCAAGCAATGCTTACGCCCGCGTTAGGACTGGTCGTGCGGTTGTTCCCCGGCATATTAGCCGAGACCGACGGCGACGTCAGTCCGCAAAGTCCCTTGGAAGGCCCCCGAGGCGTCTCGCGTCAGGCTTCCTTGAAGCGATAGCCGACGCCGTACAGCGTCTCGATCATCTCGAACTCGTTGTCGACGACCTTGAACTTCTTGCGTAGCCGCTTGATGTGGCTGTCGATGGTGCGGTCGTCGACATAGACCTGGTCGTCATAGGCGGCGTCCATCAGCGCGTTGCGGCTCTTCACCACGCCGGGCCGGGTCGCGAGCGCCTGGAGGATCAGGAATTCGGTCACGGTCAGTGTGACCGGCTCGTTCTTCCAGGTGCAGGTGTGACGCTCCGGGTCCATGCGCAGCAGGCCGCGATCGAGCGCCTTGGCGTCGTTCTCCTTCGGCACGGCGGTCGGATCCTTCGGCGCCGAACGGCGCAGCACCGCCTTGACGCGCTCGACCAGGAGGCGCTGCGAGAACGGTTTGCGGATGAAATCGTCGGCGCCCATCTTGAGTCCGAACAGCTCGTCGATCTCTTCGTCCTTGGAGGTGAGAAAGATCACCGGCAGGTCGGATTTTTGCCGCAGCCGCCGCAGCGTCTCCATGCCGTCCATGCGCGGCATCTTGATGTCGAGAATGGCAAGATCGGGCTGGGTGGTGCGAAAACCGTCGAGCGCGGAAGCGCCGTCGGTATAAGTCATGATGCGGTAGCCTTCGGCTTCCAGCGCGATCGAAACGGATGTGAGAATGTTGCGGTCGTCGTCGACCAAAGCGATTGTGGGCATGAGCCTGCTTTCCGTTTGGTGTCGTGGCTAAAACGGCGAGCAATCCAGTGGTGCGCCGCATATCGTAGGGTTCGAACTTGTGTCACCGAGCAATGCAAGCTGGGCTGAAGTGTGACCAAAGTTCCACGAAACGCGGCAAACCGGCCGCGTTTCGACCTATAACGAGATCCCCGTTTACGGACAAAAGGCCCGCAGCGCAACCATATACCTAGAGATATCCGATGCAACCGACCCCCGAATTCGACCCCGGAATGCTCGCCAAATCGCTGCTCAGGCGCTCCCGGCAGGGCGCCGTGGCGACGCTCATGGCCGGCAACGGCGATCCCTATTGTTCCCTGGTCAATCTTGCGAGCCACCCGGACGGCTCGCCCATCCTTTTGATCTCGCGTCTGGCCATCCATACCAAGAACATCCTGGCCGACAGCCGGGTGTCCCTGATGCTCGACGAGCGGGCGCCGGGCGATCCGCTGGAGGGCGCGCGGATCATGCTGTCCGGCTGTGCCGAGGTGGCGGAGGAAGGGGATTTGGAACTCGTGCGCCGGCGCTACCTCGCCGCCCATCCGTCGGCCGAAGACTTTGTTTCATTTAAGGATTTCTCGTTCTTCCGGATCATCCCGACGGGAACCCATCTGGTCGCCGGCTTCGGCCGGATCGTGGACCTCAAGCCGGAGCGGTTCTTGACGGATTTGGCGGGGGCCGCGGACCTGCTGGAGGCCGAGGCGGGCGCGGTCGAGCACATGAATGCTGATCATCGCGACACCATGAACCTCTACGCCACAAAACTGCTCGGCGCGGCCGAGGGCGACTGGCGCTGCACCGGCTGCGATCCCGAGGGTATGGATATGCAGTCGGGCCAGGCCGTGCTCCGGCTCGCGTTTCCTGAGCGGGTCACAAACGGAACCGAGCTGCGCAAAATGCTGGTCAGGCTGGCGGGCGAGGCACGCGCCAAGACCTGATGATCAAGGCGTAGTCACCGCGCCGAGAGTTGAACGGCAGCGATGATCGCTGCGACCTATGCCCAGAGGTCGCAGTGAGAGGCTTTATGACAAGACGTAATCGATTGGCGCTGGTCGCAGGTCTGGCGCTCGCGGCGAGTGCCTGTCTTTCCGTGCCGGCGCTTGCACAAAATCTCTCCGCACAGAGCGCGAAGATCAACGAGCTCAGCCGCGCCGGCAAATATTCCGAAGCGCTGCCGCTCGCGCTCGCCATGGTCGCGAACCTCGAGAAGACCAATAACGCCCGTGACCTCGCGGGCGCGCTGAACAACCTCGCCCAGATCTACGCCGCTCAGGGCCACGACGACCAGGCAGAGGCGCTCTACAAGCGCGCCATCCCGCTGATGGAAAAATCCCTCGGTCTCGACAGCGCCGAGATTGCGCCGCTGCTGACCAATCTCGGGGCACTCTATCAGCGGCAGAGCCGCTTTGCCGAAGCCGAGCCGCTGTTCAAGCGTGCGCTCGCCATGCGCGAGAGGGCGCTGTCCCGCGAGCATCCCGATGTCGGCCAGTCCCTCAACAATCTCGCCACGAACTATGTGAAGCAGGAACGCTACGCGGATGCCGAGCCGCTGTTCCAGCGGGCGCTCGTGATCTACCAGAAGGTCGGCGGCCCCGAACATCCCGCGGTCGCTACCGTCCTGAACAATCTCGGCCAGGTCTATCGCGATCTCAACCGCGATGCCGATGCGGAAGCCCCGATCAAACGCTCGCTCGCGATCCGCGAAAAGGTGTTGGGCGCAGATCATCCCGACGTCGCGCGTTCCCTCAATAATCTCGCCGGGCTCTACGAGCACCAGCAGCGCTATGCGGACGCCGAGCCGCTCTATCGCCGGGCGCTATCGATTCGTGAGCGCGCGCTTGGTCCTGACAATCCCGATGCCGTGACCTCGACCAGCAATCTTGCCTATTTCCTGCAAATCTCGGGACGCACGGCGGATGCGCTGCCATTGGTGCAGAAGACGCTCGCCACCAACCGCGCGCAGCTCCGCGTCGTTCTGCCCGTGTTGTTCGCCGCGCGGCAGCAGCAATTGCTGGCCGGCGACAGGGCGCTCGACGATGCGCTCGCCGCGACCCAGCGCGGCACGCAATCCTCCGCCGCGTCAGCCGTGAACAAGCTCGCCGTGCGCCTCGCCGCCGGCAGCGACCGGCTCGCCGAACTCGTGCGCAAGGATCAGGATCTCTCCGCAGAGGCCGAGTCGCTCGACAAGGCGATTGTCGCCGCGGTCTCGAAACCGGCGGCGCAGCGCGATAGCGCGGCCGAGCAGCGCAGCCGGCAGCGCATCGCCGCCATTGCGGGCGAACGCACTGGCCTGCAAAAGGCGCTCGCCGTCGAATTCCCGGACTATGCGCTGCTCTCCAATCCGCTGCCGCTGCAAGTGAAGGAAATCCAGGCGCTGCTGTCGGCTGACGAGGCGATGGCGATCTATTCCGTGGTCGACAAGGAAAGCTACGTCGTCGCGATCACGCGCGAGGGCGTCGACTGGAAGAAGCTTCCGATCGGTGCCGATGCGCTCGCGCAGAAGGTCGCTTCCTTTCGCAAGGGTCTCGACGTCGGCAAGGCGCGCGATGCATCCGGAAAATCGGGTCTGTTCGATCTCGCTGTTGCCAACGATCTCTACGTCAGTCTGCTCGGCCCCGTGGAGACGCTGACCAAGGACAAGCGCAGCCTGCTCGTTGTGCCCTCCGGCGCGCTGACGGCGCTGCCGTTCCATCTGCTGGTCACCGAGAAGCCGCAAGCGGCCGTGCCTGATACGCTCGACGGCTATCGCAACGCCGCCTGGCTGTTGCGGCGTCAGGCGGTCTCGGTGCTGCCTTCGGTCGTGAGCCTGAAATCGTTGCGCGCCTTTGCGCGCAGGGATCAGAGCGTCAAGCCGATGACCGGTTTTGGCGATCCCTTGTTCAATCCGACGCAGCAGGCACCGGCAGACCGGCGCGCCACCGGCAAGGTTGCTGCGCGCGGCGTGGCGACGATCGCCTACACGGATTTCTGGCGCGGTGCCGGCGTCGATCGCGCGCGGCTTGCACAAGCCCTGCCGCAACTGCCCGACACCGCGGACGAACTGACCTCGGTCGCGAAGGACGTCGGCGCTGCCGATGCCGACATTCATCTTGGCCGCGACGCCAGCGAAACCGTGCTCAAGCGCACGCCGCTCGCGCAGTACGGCATCATCTATTTCGCGACCCACGGTCTCGTCGCCGGGGACGTCAAAGGCGTCGGTGAACCATCACTCGCCTTGTCGATTCCCGACCAGCCGTCCGAGCTCGACGACGGTCTGCTCACCGCGAGCGAAGTCGCGCAGCTCAAGCTCAATGCCGATTGGGTGGTGCTGTCGGCCTGCAACACGATTGCCGGCGACAAGCCCGGCGCCGAAGCGCTGTCGGGTCTGGCGCGCTCGTTCTTCTATGCCGGTGCACGCGCGCTGCTGGTCTCGCATTGGGCGGTTGATTCGGAGGCTGCCACGCGTCTGACCACATCGACTTTCGATCTGCTCAAAAGCGAAGCAAACATCGGTCGAGCCGAGGCGCTGCGGCGCGCGATGTTAACTTATCTCGACGATCCCTCGTCGCCGCGAAACGCCTATCCGGCGATCTGGGCCCCCTTCGCGCTGATCGGCGAAGGCGCAGTGCGGTAGGATGATGCGATATTGCGTCGCAATAACTTCGCTTGAGTCGATTTGGTTGCGCGATCATCGCATATTTGCCAACGAAATTTGCGGGCCCTTGAGCGCGACGATTGGCGCGGTCCTTGAATAAACCAAATCCTGCTGGATCAGCTTGGCAAGGTCCGCGTTCAACAGTATTAGGTCGTTCAGCCGCAAGGCCGGATGGCCTGATGATTAACGGCCGCCGCGAGGGAAGGCGCTCCACTAAGTTGCGCCAGTGACGCGGGTTCGAGGAGGATTTTTCGTGCAAGAGACGGGCGTGCGCAACGGTGCCTTCGGCGCCGACAAATTCGGCTTAAAGAATCTCAAGCAGGTTCATTGGAACCTCGGCGCACCACAGCTCTATCAATACTCGCTCTCCGCCGGTGAAGCGGTGCTCTCGGCCGACGGCGCACTCTGCGCCGACACCGGTGAGTTCACCGGCCGCAGCCCGAAGGACAAGTTCACGGTGCGTGACGCCACCACCGACAAGAAGATGTGGTGGGCCGGCAACCAGTCGATCACGTCGGAGCAGTTCGAAGCGCTCTATCAGGACTTCCTCAAGCATGCCGAAGGCAAGAGCCTGTTCGCGCAGGATCTCTACGGCGGCGCCGATCCGGCCTACCGGATCAAGACGCGCGTCTTCACCGAGCTCGCCTGGCACTCGCTGTTCATCCGCACGCTGCTGATCCGCCCCGAGGCGATCGAGCTGTCGACCTTCGTGCCCGAGCTCACCATCATCGACATGCCGAGCTTCCGCGCCGATCCGAAACGCCACGGCGTGCGTTCGGAGAACGTCGTCGCCATCGATTTCGCCCGCAAGATCGTCCTGATTGGCGGGTCCTATTACGCCGGCGAGATGAAGAAGTCGGTCTTCACCACGCTGAACTATTATCTGCCCGAGCGCGGCGTGATGCCGATGCACTGCTCGGCCAATGTCGGCGCGAAGGGCGATGCCGCAATCTTCTTCGGCCTCTCCGGCACCGGCAAGACGACGCTGTCGGCCGATCCGAACCGCACGCTGATCGGCGATGACGAGCACGGCTGGGGCCCGAACGGCGTATTCAATTTCGAAGGCGGTTGCTACGCCAAGTGCATCAAGCTGTCGCAGGAAGCCGAGCCGCAGATCTACGCTGCGTCCACCCGCTTCGGCGCCGTGCTCGAGAACTGCGTGCTCAACGAAGACACCCGTGTCGTCGACTTCGATGACGGCTCCAAGACCGAGAACACCCGCTCGGCCTATCCGCTCGATTTCATTCCGAACGCTTCGCGCACCGGCCGCGCGCCGCAGCCAAAGAACGTCGTAATGCTCGCCGCCGACGCATTCGGCGTGTTGCCGCCGATCGCAAAACTCACGCCGGCGCAGGCGATGTATCACTTCCTGTCCGGCTACACCGCGAAGGTCGCCGGCACCGAGCGCGGTCTCGGCAACGAGCCGCAGCCCGAGTTCTCGACCTGCTTCGGCTCGCCGTTCCTGCCGCTCGATCCATCCGTCTACGGCAACATGCTGCGCGACCTCATCGCCCAGCACAATGTCGACTGCTGGCTGGTCAACACCGGCTGGACCGGCGGCAAGTATGGTGTCGGCTCGCGCATGCCGATCAAGGTGACGCGCGCGCTGCTCACCGCCGCGCTCGACGGCAGCTTGCGCAACGTCGAATTCCGCACCGACAAATATTTCGGCTTCGCAGTGCCGACCGCGCTGCCGGGCGTGCCGAGCGAGATCCTCAATCCGGTCAACACCTGGAAGGACAAGGACGAGTTCGACAAGACCGCGCGCGCGCTGGTCGGCATGTTCCAGAAGAACTTTGCCAAGTTCGAAGCCCAGGTCGACGCCGAAGTGCGCGCCGCAGCGCCCGACGTGAAGCTCGCGGCGGAGTAACTTCGTTCTGCTTGAATTACAGAAGGGCGGCCGAGAGGCCGCCCTTTTTTTGTGGTGCGCCAGGCATGGCGCGGAGCGCCATGACTGGCGCGATTTGACCGGAGTGGTGTCCGGTCGATGAC
>NZ_JAFCJM010000023.1 GCF_018130955.1 Bradyrhizobium liaoningense | reverse complement strand
CAGATCGAGAGCAGTGTCGATCTTCCGCACTAGATGATCTTCGGGAACCGCGTCGCTGAGATGAAACTCGTAGAACAGTTGACCTTGGTCACTCTTCAGACGGCCCATCATGGATCGACCTCGTCGCGATTCGCGTCAACACAACGGAATCACGCTTGCCGGCTCGCCTCAACCGACTTTTGCAACAAAATCGGCCCATCGCTGACGTGCAGCCATGCCGGATGCGGGTCGCCTTCTGAGAGCAAAGCGGAGGCGACGGATTAATGAGTACACGCCTTAGCGTCCGATCCGCTTCATCTCGCTCACCAGCAGATCCAGCGCCTCCGCCAGCATCACGCCGCCGCACACGGTGAGGCGATCGGGGATCACGATGCGCTTGTCGAGCGGATAGAACCGCTCCAGCGCCGGATGCAGCAGGAAGGCGCGGCCTTCGTCCTCGGCGCGATTGCCCGCCTCCGACAACAGCAAGATGTCCGGCTTCAGCGCCAAGATTCCTTCCAGCGAGATGAAGGCGCCATCCTTGATGCCGAGTTCATCGGCGGCGCTACGCAATCCCGCCTCCCGCAGCAGCACGCCGAGCAGGCTGTCGCGGCCGGCGACCCAGCCGCGGCGCGACAGCGGCAGCACGCGATCGTTTCGCTGTCCGAGCGTCTCGCGCGCGTGTCGAACGGCCGCATCGATGCGTGCGATCTCGGCATTGGCGCGCTCGGGCTGGCTGGCGATCTCGCCCATCCGCAAGATCTGCGCCTTCACCTCATCCATGGTTCTCGGCACAGAGAACTCGGCGAGCTGCACGCCATTCGTCCGCAACAGGTCGCGCGTGGAGCGCTTGTCGAACAGGCTCGCGACCACGACATCGGGCTTGAGCACGAGAATGTCCTCGGCGCCGCCCGAGAGCACCGGGAATTTGCGCGCCTCGGTCGCGCGCCAGGATTGCCAGTCGTCGCGCGCGTAGCGGCTGAGGCCTGCGATCTGGCCGGGATCGGCGAGCGAGAGCAGGAGCTGGTCGGTGCAGACATTCATCGAAGCGATGCGGGGCTGGGCCGCAAGCGACTGCACCGGCATGATGAGGAGCGCGCCGATCACCAATGCCGCGCACCGCATCGTCAAACGTCCGCCCATGGCACGATCACGGCCTCGCGCTCGTGCTCGGCACGATAGGCCGTAACGCGGAACACGTCGGCCAGCACCTGCTCCGACAGCGCCTCCTCCGCCTTGCCTTGCGACACCAGCCGTCCGGCCGAGAGCACCAGCACGCGGTCGGCGAAGCGAGCCGCGAGACCGAGATCGTGCGTCACCACGATGACGAGCACGCCGGAATCGGCCGCCTTGCGCAAGGTCTGCATGACGTCGAGCTGGTGACGCGGATCGAGCGACGAGGTTGGCTCGTCCGCGAGGATGACAGGCGCCTCGGTCGCCAGCACCCGCGCCAGCGCGACGCGGCTGCGCTCGCCGCCGGAGAGCTCGGTGGCACGGCGGCCGGCAAACTGCACGACATCGGCAGCCTGCATCGCGCGCACCACCGCCTCGGCATCGCGAGGCGACAGCCGGGCCGGATCGGTCGCGCCATGCGGATAGCGGCCGAGCGCGACGATGTCGCGCGAGGCCAGCGGCCAGTGCACGATGTGGCC
This sequence comes from Bradyrhizobium liaoningense, assembly GCF_018130955.1. Lineage (GTDB taxonomy): Bacteria > Pseudomonadota > Alphaproteobacteria > Rhizobiales > Xanthobacteraceae > Bradyrhizobium > Bradyrhizobium liaoningense_C. The sequence goes on along the minus strand of NZ_JAFCJM010000023.1, from coordinate 99,879 downwards.
CTGCGGCAGATAGGCAAAACGTCTTGCCCGCTCGCGCAACGAAAGCGAGGCCAGCGTCCGGCCACCGACGTCGATGCTGCCGGTTGCCGGCACGAGCCCCGCGAGCGCGCGCAGCAGCGTGGTCTTGCCGGCGCCGTTGGGCCCGACCAGCGCCACGAGATGGCCTGGGGACAGCGACAGCGAAATATCCTGCAGGACGGCACGGCCGCCGAGGCTGACATTGACACCCTGCGCGGTGAGGAAGGCGTCGTTCATGCGACGCCTCCACTGAGCGCGCGACGCTCGCGCACGATGAGATAGAGGAAGAAGGGAACGCCGATGATCGAGGTCAGCACACCGACCTTGATGTCCGAGGTCGAGGGAATGATCCGTACCGCGATGTCTGAGGCCAGCAGCAGGCTACTCCCGGCAAGCGCGCTCGGCACCAGCAGCCGCGACGGATCATGCCCGATCAAGGGCCGCATCAGATGCGGCGCGACCAGGCCGATGAAGCCGATGGTGCCGGAGACCGCAACCGCGCCGCCGACGCCGAGCGCAACACCCGAGATGACCAGCAGCCGCAGGCGGTCGACATCGATGCCGAGGCTCTGCGCGGCCTCCTCGCCGAGGCTGAGCGCGCGAAAGGCGCTGCGCTGGCTGAGCAGGATCGCGCCGCCGACGAGGATGAATGGCAGCGCCAGCGCGACGTGGCGGAAGCTGCGGTCCTCCAGCGACCCGAGCAGCCAGAACGCGATCTCGAGCACGATGAAGGCATTTTTGGAGAGGTTCATCACCAGCGCGGTCGCGGCGCCCGCGAGCGCGGAGATCGCGAGCCCCGCGAGGATCAGGATCAACAGCCCGGCATTGCGGCCGGCGATCGCGAGCAGCGCGAACACCGAGACGAAGGCCGCAACGATCGCCGCCACCGGCAGCGCGTAGGAGCGCACATCGGCCAGTCCGAGCGCGATGACGAGGACTGCCCCGAAGGCCGCCGATTGCGGCGCGCCGAACAGCGACGGTGCAGCCAGCGGATTGCGCAAAAGGCCCTGCAACGCCGCGCCTGATAGCCCGAGGATACCGCCGATCGTGAGCGCCAGAATCGTGCGTGGCAGGCGGATCTCGCGCACGATCACCTGCGCGACATCACTACCGCCGCCGACCAGCGCCTCGACGACTGTCATCGGCGACAGCCTGACAGCGCCGATCCCGAGCGATACCAGCGCAAGCAGGACCACCAGCGCGACGAGCGCGCCGGTCACGCCCGCGCGCCGGCTGGCGGCCGCGTCAGCACCCTGCATCACAGTCTGAACGCTCTGATCATCCATCGACGATGTTCATACATGGACTGGAACCCGGTACAAGCGCGTGGCGAACAAACCACGTACCGACTCTATTGAAAGTAGGCGGGATTGACTCCTGTTTCGGCTGCCTCCTAGATGAACGGGACGGTTCCCTTCGGGGACGAAATGGGAATGCGGTGCGGGATTTTTTCCCAATGCCGCGGCTGCCCCCGCAACTGTAAGCGGCGAATTCTTCGTCAAAAAGCCACTGGGGTCCTCGGTCCTGGGAAGGCGACGAAGGGTAACGACCCGCGAGCCAGGAGACCTGCCGTCAGCCGTGGTCACACGCGAGGATGTCGGTCGGGGTGTACGGACATTGGCCTCATCGGGTCGCGAGACGCGCACCGGTGAGACTTCGTTCGCTGTGACGTGCCACTGACGTCATGCCGAGGTCTTGCCATGTCTTCCGTTTCCCAAGCTGCGAGGCGACACAGTTCGCTTCTGCTTGCTTCCAGTTTCCTCGTCCTCGCCGCGACCGCGGCCCGCGCCCAGGCCGTCGCGGAACAGCTCCCCGCGGTCGAGATCACCAAGCCCGGTGACCAGAACCAGACGCGGGCACGCGCGACCGGCGAGCAGGCTGCGCCTGCGCCACGCCGCGCGCCGTCCACCGCGCCGCAGGGCGGCGACACGGCCAGCGGCACATCGACCGGTGCCGGTAACACTGCGGCCGGCGCCGGCAGCGCCACGCAATCCGGCGGCATCGTCGGTGCCGCCACCACCGTGATCACGGCCGCCGACATCGCACATTCGCCGTCGCAATCGCTGGCCGAGATCATCGCGACGCAGACGCCGGGCGCCCAGCTCACCACGCTGTTTGGCGGCCCGGTTGCCGCCAAGACCACCGTCGATTTGCGCGGTTTCGGCGCATTCGCCAGCGCAAACACGCTGGTGCTCATCAACGGACGCCGGCTCAACGACATCGACATGGCGCAGGTGGATCTTTCCACCATTCCGCTCAACTCGATCGAGCGCATCGAGATCACCCGCGGCAATTCCGGCGCGGTGCTCTATGGCGACAACGCGGTCGGCGGCACCATCAACATCGTCACCAAGACCGGCGTCGGCGGTCCGCCAGTCAGCTTGCGCGTCGAGAGCGGCTTTGGCTCGTTCAATACGCGACAGGGCGCGGTCTCGACCGCGCTGAATTTCGGCAACTGGTCGACCTCGTTCTACGGCAACGCCGTGAAGACCGACGGCTATCGCGCCAACAACCAGTACGTTCAGGAGAACGGCGTCGGCAATCTCAACTACACGTCCCCCGGCTTCACTGCCTTCTTCAACGTCAGCGGCGACAATCAGGAGCTGCGGCTGCCCGGCGGACGCCTGGTCGACCCCTCCATCGGCGTCGATCTGGTCACGACCGACCGCCGCGGCGCCACCACCCCGTTCGACTACGCCAACCAGCAGGGCGCGAGCGCGACCGCCGGTTTTACCAAGACGCTGATCAACGGCGTCGATTTGATCGTCGACGGAGGCGTGCGCGACAAGAAGCAGCAAGGCGCGTTCTTCTCCAGCCCGACGCCAGTCCCGGCCTTGTTCACCTCAACCTATGTCGACGCGCATCTCCAGACCTGGTCGATTACGCCGCGACTGAGCGTCAAGAGCATGCTGTTCGGCATGCCGTCGACATTGCTCACCGGCATCGACTACTACGATGCGAGCTTTCAGCAGAACCGTGGTGCCGGCCAGGGCCTCGCGCCCTGGCACATGTATGATCTGCGGCAACAGACAGTCGCAGGCTACTTCCAGCACACGGTCGGGGTCGCTCCGACCACCGATATCTCCTATGGCGCGCGCGTGCAGAACATCAATCTGTCGGCGCGCGACCGGTTCGATGCGACAGCGCCCTTCAACACGGCGATCTTCGGCGCCGATATCGGCGCGCTGCCTCTCGACAGCAACGAGACGCAATACGCACTGCACCTCGGCGCCGAGCACCGGCTCAATGACGTGTTCACGATTTTCGGCCGCGCCGCGCGCGCGTTCCGCACGCCTGACGTGGACGAGCGCGTGTCGTCGGGACCGTCGTTCGATCCGTTCACCTTCGCCGCCATCCCGCAAACCTTCCAGTTGAAGACCCAGACGTCGCAGGACGTCGAGGGCGGGCTGCGCATCAAGGGCGGCGGGCTGCAGATGCAGACCAGCGTCTATCTGATGGACCTCAACAACGAGCTCCATTTCAGCCCGGTGCTGTTCTTCAACACCAATCTCGATCCGACCCGGCGCTACGGCTCGGAGACCAGTGTCTCCTACCGCGTCAATGATTCACTGCTGTTGCGGAACGGCATGGCCTACACACGCGCGATCTTTCGCGAGGGCATCTGGGCCGGCAACGACGTGCCGCTGGTGTCGCGCTACACCGCGAGTGCGGGCCTGACCTGGAACATCTGGCAGAATTTCGTGGTACTCGATGCCACCGCGCGCTTCTGGTCCGAGCGCCGCATGGACAACGACCAGGCCAATACGCAAATGATGATCCCGGCCGATGCCACGATCGACCTCAAGCTCTCCGGTCAGTATGAGCGGTTCTTCTGGTCCTTCAGCGTCAACAACGTGCTCAACGCGCTCTATTACGACTATGCGATCGCCAGCACGTTCACCAATGGCCGCTTCAGCGCCTATCCGCTGCCCGGCCGTACCTATCTGTTGAAGGCCGGCGCGACGTTCTGAGCGACGGATGCCAGGCCGGCGCGGATCCGGCCGGGATTTACCGGCGTTGCGGGGCTTGCGAAAGCGCAAGAGGATCACGAAATTTCCAGTTAGTATCGCGTGAGGCATCACCACCCGAGGACAGCCATGGGCAAGGCCGGCAACAAGACTCCGCCGCCGAAGACGACCGACGACAAGGCCAAGAAGCCGCCCCCTCCGCCGCGCGACGGCGACGACGACTACGAAGACGGCGACATCGCCACCCCCAAGCGCGACCGCTACGGCACGGACGACGAGCCGTTGTAGGGCTTGGTCGTTTTGCGGCGCGCACGCGCCACACCCTCCGCTGTCGTCCTGGCGAAAGCCAGGACGACGTTGAGGGGCCGTAAACACCCCTCGCGCACTACCTGCCATGCGCCCGCATTCATGGACAAATAACCGCTTCCCCCGATAGTTTGCCCGTCCATTCGGGAGTGAAACGGAACTGATGGTCGATGTTCTCGCCGCACCGCAGCAAGGCAAGGCGGACAGCGCGCTACGCACGCTGACCGGGATTTCGATCGCGCATTGGGTCAGCCATTTTCATCTGCTGGTCCTGCCGATGTTGTTCCCGTTCCTGAAAGCACAACTCGGCGTCGGCTATATCGAGCTTGGTTTTGCGCTCACCGTGTTTGCCGTGGTGTCGGGCCTGACGCAGGCGCCGACCGGCTATCTCGTCGACCATTTTGGCGCGCGAAGAATCTTGCTGGGCGGCCTCGTGATGGGCGGGCTGGCGCTCGTCCTGCTCGGCCTGCATCTGAGCTACACCTCGCTGATCGCCTGCGCCGTGCTGCTTGGCCTTGCCAACAGCGTCTATCACCCGGCCGACTACGCGATCCTGGCCGAGCATATGGACGAAGCGCGGATGGGCCGCGCGTTCTCGATCCACACCTTTGCCGGTTATCTCGGCGGCGCGGTGGCGCCTGCGATCGTTGCGGCCTTCGTTGCCATCGGCGGCGGTACGGGCGCGTTGATCGCATCGGGCGCGATCGGCGTGCTGGTGGCACTGCTGCTGATCGCGATGAACATTCCCGATGCCGGCGCGCACAAGGAGAAGCCCGGCGCTGAGGCCGCGCCAAAACAGGCCGTGATCACGCCCGCGCTGATGATGCTGACGGCGCTGTTCATGCTGCTGAGCCTGTCGGTCGCCGGCATCAGCAATTTTGGCGTGGTGGCACTGATGGGCGGCTATGGCGCCACCTACTCCGCGGCCAACATCGCGCTGACCGCGTTTTTGGCCGCAAGCGCTGCCGGTGTGCTCGCGGGCGGCTTTCTCGCCGATCGCACCGAGCGCCATGGCCAGCTTGCCGCCGCCTGCTTTGCCGCGAACGCGGCGATCGTGCTGCTGATCGCGATGGTCACGCTGCCAGGCTGGCTGCTCACCGCTGCGATGACGCTGGCGGGCTTCCTCTCCGGCGTGATCGCGCCTTCACGCGACATGCTGGTACGCAACGCTGCACCCGCGGGCGCTGCGGGGCGCGCCTTCGGCATCGTCTCCACCGGCTTCAACCTCGGCGGCATCGTCAGCCCGCTGCTGTTCGGCTGGATCATGGACCAGAACGCGCCGCACTGGGTGTTTGGGGCGTCGGTGGTGTTCATGGTCGCGACAGTGTTCCTGTCGCTGCTCACGGAGCGGCGGGAGCGGGCGGCGTAGCCACACACTCAACTGTCGTCCCGACGCAACAACAACGGGAAGAAGCGCCATGAATAGCCCTGATCTGGTGATCCGCGGCGGCACGGTTGCGGATGGAGGCGGCGGCGAGCTGTATGAGGCCGATGTCGCTGTCACCGGCGGCAGGATCAGCGAGGTCGGCAAGGTCGCCGCAAGGGGGCGCGAGGAGATCGACGCGCGCGGCAGGCTGGTGACGCCGGGCTTCGTCGACGTCCACACCCATTATGACGGCCAGGTCACCTGGAGCCAGGACATCACGCCGTCCTCGCAGAACGGCGTCACGACCGCGATCATGGGCAATTGCGGCGTCGGCTTTGCGCCCTGCAAGCCCAGCGACCACACCCGGCTGATCCAGCTCATGGAAGGCGTCGAGGACATTCCCGAGCCTGTGTTGAGCGCCGGCATTCCCTGGGCCTGGGAGAGTTTTCCGGACTACATGGATTGGCTGTCGAAACGCGACTTCGACATCGACGTCGGCGCGCAACTGCCGCATGCAGCACTGCGCGTCTATGTGATGGGCGAGCGCGGCGCGCGCCGCGATCCCTCTACCGCCGAGGACAATGCGGCGATGGCACGGCTCGCCGGGGAAGCGGTGCGCTCGGGCGCGCTCGGCTTCTCGACCTCGCGCACGCTCAACCACCGCACCTCGACCGGCGATTTCACGCCGACGCTGAAAGCGGGCGAGGACGAGCTGACCGCGATCGCCGGCGCGATGCACGGCCAGGGCCGCAGCGTGCTGCAATTCGTGCTCGACCTCTCGACCATTCACGAGGACCTGCCGATGATGCTGCGGGTCGCGGACACCACGAAATGCCCGATCTCGTTCTCGATCACGCAGAACGATCGCGCGCCACAGCGCTGGCGCCAGACGCTGGATGAGATCAACGCCGCCGCCAGGCGCGGCCTCTCCATCACAGCGCAGATCGCGGCACGCCCGGTGGGCCTCTTGCTCGGACTCGAGCTGTCGCGCAACCCGTTCCAGACGCATCCGAGCTACAAGGCGATCGCGCATTTGCCGCTGAAGGAGCGGCTTGCGCGCCTGCGCCGGCCGGAGGTGCGTGCGGCGATCATGAGGGAGATGGCCACCGCGACCGACGATCCGCTGTTCTTCAAGCCGAATTACGACAAGATGTTCTTGCTCGGCGATCCCCCCGATTACGAGCAGCCGCCGGAAAACGCGCTGGGCCCGCAAGCGCGCAAGCAGGGAAGGCAACCGGAAGAGCTTGCCTATGACGCGATGCTGTCAGACGAGGGCCGCGGCATGCTCTACGTGCCGTTCCTCAACTATGCCGACGGCAATCTCGATGCGACGCGCGAGATGCTCACCGATCCGCAATCCGTACCCGGCCTGTCCGACGGCGGCGCTCATTGCGGTATCATCTGCGATGCGAGTTTTCCGACCTATCTGCTCACGCACTGGACCCGCGACCGCACGCGCGGCGAGAAGCTGTCGATCCCGTTCGTGGTCGCCGCGCAATCGCGCAAGACCGCGCTGTCGGTCGGGCTCAGTGACCGCGGCCTGCTTGCGCCGGGCTACAAGGCCGACGTCAACGTGATCGACTATGACCGGCTGCATCTGCATCCGCCAAAGGTTCATTACGACCTGCCGGTCGGCGGACGGCGGCTGTTGCAGGACGTCGACGGCTATGATGCGACGATCGTGTCGGGCGTCGTGACGCGGCGGCATGGCGAAGCCACGGGACAGCGGCCGGGCCGGCTGATCCGTGGGGCGCAGGGGATGCAGTAGCGGCCGGTTGTTGGGCGCGAAGGCGTCTCAACAATCTCGCTGGCGTCCCGGCGAAGGCCGGAACGACAGTGGTCGTGCTGGCGCGTCTTACCTAACCAAACGACTACGTCGGCGACACTGCACTCTTCAGCGCATCTGCCTGCGCCGAAGCGCTGCGGGCGAGCCGGGCCTTTTCCGTGTTCGGCCACAGCAGCAGCAACCCGAGCAGGCCTGACGCCGCCATGACCGCGGCGTTGATGGTGAAGCCGGTCAGGTAGCCGTCGAGCGTGGAGCCGGCGCGCTGGATCACGCTGCCCATCACGGAAGGCGCGATCATGCCGGCGAGCGTGTAGATCGCGCCGTAGATCGCAATCACGGCGCCGCGCTGCGACACCGGCGTGAACTCACCGAGCATCGGCGGGCACACCACATAGATCGCGCCGCAGAGGCCGGAGCCGACGACGAGGAACGCGATCTGCAGGCCGGCGCTGTGGGCATAGGGCATCATGGCGAGGATGAGGCCGCCGATCACCAGCGGCACCGAGCCGAGCACGCCGCGGGCGACGCGTGTGGTGGAGCCGCGCGCCATCATCACCTGCGAGAACCACCCGGCGAGGATGACGATGGTGGCGCCGAACACCCAGGGCAGGACCGAGATCCAGCCGGCGTCCTTCTGCGAGAAACCGAGCCCCTTGATGATGAACGGCGTAAACCAGGTCAGTCCCAACGACAGCGCCCAATAGGCGCCAAACGTCGCTGCGCAGCAGCCGATGAAGGTGCGCGAGGTCAGGAGCTGGAGATAGGGAATTTTCACTTCAGCGGCGAGCGAAGCGTGCGTGCTCTCGAGCGGCCCTTCCTTGCCGAGCGCGAGCCAGGCCGCGACCCAGATCAGGCCGACGACGCCGAGCGCGCCGAAGGCGTAGTGCCAGGAATAGTTGACGATGATCCAGTTCAGCGCCGGCACGGCGATGATGACGCCGAAGGCCGAGCCTTGCGACAGGATCGCGGTCGGCAGCGTGCGCTTCTCGTCGGGGAACCATTTGTAGATGGCATGGGCCGCGACCGAGAACGCCGGCCCCTCGCCGGCGCCCAGGATGATGCGGCAGATCAGGAGCGTGGTGAAGCTGACGGTGCCGACCATCGGAAACTGCGCCAGCGCCCAGATCAGCGCCAGCACCAGGAGCACCCAACGCGTCGGCACCTTGTTGACGATGAAGCCGACCACGATGGCCGAGATGGAGAACAGGAAGAAAAAGGAGGAGCCGAGCAGGCCGAATTGCTCCGGCTCGAGCTTCATATCGGCCATGATCGACACGCCGGCCAACCCGACGATGACCTTGTCCGCAAAGTTCACCAACATGAACAGGAACAGGAGAAAGGTGATGGTCCAGGCGCCTTTCGGCGTCTCCTTGCCTGACGTCCCAGGCGTTGCTTGCGCGCTCATATCTCTCCCCCGTCTTGGCTTTTTTGGCACTTTTTGATTTGGCCGGGGCGGATGCTAGCAACGGGCTTGGCGGCAACGCAACCCCGGCATTTCCGCAGCAAGTGTGCTACGCAGCATCTTCACCTCACCCCGTCGGGGAGAGGTCGATTTGCGCAGCAAATCGGGTGAGGGGGTTAGGTCCCACGAGAGAGCGTAACCCCTCACCCGGCGCTTCGCGCCGACCTCACCCTATGGGAGGGGTGAAGAGATCAATGGACCGTCCGTGCTCGATATCAAGAACCTCTCAAAGACCTTCACCTCGGCTGGCGAGCCGGTCCATGTGCTGCGCGGCGTCGACCTCGACGTCAAGGCCGGCGAGCGCGTCGCGCTGACCGGCGAATCCGGCAGCGGCAAGAGTACGCTGCTGCACCTGATCGCGGGACTGGACGCCGCCGATGGCGGCACCATCGCGCTCGAAGGCACCGAGATCACCGGCTTGTCGGACGCGGGCCGCGCGGCGCTGCGGCGCGACCGGCTCGGGCTTGTCTTCCAGCAGTACAATCTGATTCCGAGCCTGTCGGTCGACGACAACCTCGCCTTCCAGGCGCGGATCGCCGGCCGGCATGATGCGGCATGGCATGGAGAGCTGGTCGAGCGGCTTGGACTTGGAAAACTGCTGAAGCGCTATCCCGAGCAGCTGTCCGGCGGCCAGCAGCAGCGCGTCGCGATCGGGCGCGCGCTGGCGATCAAGCCGACATTGCTGCTCGCGGACGAGCCGACCGGTAATCTCGACGAGGAAACCGCCGACAACGTGCTCGCGCTGGCGCGCGACCTCGTGGCGCGCACCGGCTGTGGTTTCCTGATGGTGACGCACAGCCTGCATCTCGCCGCCACGCTCGACCGCCACGTCACCCTGCATGCGGGACGCGTGTCGTGAGGCGCGCGCTGTGGATTTTGGCCGTGCTGCTCAGCCATTGGCGTCGACATCCGATGCAGCTCGCGACGCTGCTGATCGGCCTGATCTCGGCGACCGCGCTGTGGAGCGGCGTGCAGGCGATCAACCAGCAGGCGCGCAACGCCTATGACCGCGCCGCGGCAACCTTCGGTGGCACGCGCACCGCGATGCTGGTCGCGCAGGACAGCGCGACGTTTCCGCAGGAGCTGTTCGTCAAGCTGCGGCGCGCCGGCTGGCCGGTCTCGCCGATGCTGGAGGGACGCGTCCAGATCAACGGGCGCTCGATCCGGCTGCTCGGCATCGAACCGGTGACGCTGCCGGCCGATGTCGGCAATGCGCCGAGCCTCGGGAGCGCCGATCTTGCCGCCTTCGTTGGTTCGCCCGGCCAGACGCTGGTCGCGCGCGAGACGCTCGGCGATCTGCAGGCGATCGAGGGCGCCGCGCTCGAGATCAGCAATGGCGCAAGACTGCCGCCGCTACGCGTGCAGCCGCAGCTCGTGCCCGACGTGCTGGTGGTGGATATCGGCATCGCGCAAAGCCTGCTGGGCAAGCCGGACCAGGTCTCGCGGCTCCTGATCGGTAAAGCCAAGGGCAAGCCGGCGCCGCTCGCCAACGTTGTCGGCGATCGCCTGCAGCTGGTCGAGCCGGACGCGGAGACCGAGCTCGAGCGACTCACCGACAGCTTTCACCTCAACCTCACCGCCTTTGGCCTGCTGTCGTTCTTCGTCGGCCTCTTCATCGTCAACTCGGCTGTTGGGCTTGCCTTCGAGCAGCGGCTGCCAATGCTGCGCACGTTACGTGCCTGCGGCGCTTCGGCGCGCCTGTTGAACACCGTGCTGGTGTTCGAGCTGGTGGCACTGGCGCTCGTCGCAGGCCTCGTCGGGCTCATCTGCGGCTATGTCATCGCAGCCGCACTGCTGCCCGATGTCGCCGCGTCGTTGCGCGGGCTCTATGGCGCGCAGATTCCCGGACAACTGGTGCTGCAACGAGAATGGTGGCTCGCCGGCATCGGCATCAGCATCCTTGGCGCGCTGATCGCCGCCGCGACGAGCCTCGCCAAGGCGATCCGGCTGCCGTTGCTTGCGACCGCGCAGCCGCAGGCGTGGCAACAGGCGCAGTACCGCTGGCTGATCCTGCAGGGGTCGGCGGCGCTTGCCGTGTTCGTCGTGGCGGCGCTGCTGCTGCGCTATGGCGATTCGCTGATCGCGGGTTTTGGCGTGCTGGCCGCGCTGATGCTGGGCGCGGCGCTGATCCTGCCGGCGTTCCTCGAGATCATCCTGCGCACCGGCCAACGCGGCGCGCGCTCTCCGCTCGCGCTGTGGTTCTGGGCCGACAGCCGGCAGCAGCTCTCCGGCCTGTCGCTGGCGCTGATGGCGCTGCTGCTCGCGCTCGCGGTCAATGTCGGCGTCTCCACCATGGTCGAAAGCTTTAGCCGCACCTTCCTCGGCTGGCTGAACGGGCGGCTCGCCGCCGATGTCTATGTCAGCGCATCCGACAACGCGAAGGCGGTGGCGATCCGGAACTGGCTGCGCGAACGGAGCGAAGTCGAGGCGATCCTGTCCGGCGGGCGCGCCGAGACGCAAGTCGCAGGACAGCCGGTGGAGCTGCTCGGCCTGCCCGACCACGCGCTCTATCGCGAGCGCTGGCCGCTGCTGGAAACGGCGCCGCAGGCCTGGAGACGGCTCGTGCCGGGCAACGCCGCCTTCATCAGCGAGCAGCTGAGCCGGCGGCTGAACGTGCGCGTCGGCGACGTCATCACGATTCCGGCGCCGGGCGGCACCTGGGAGGTCGATATCGCCGGCATCTATGCCGATTACGGCAACCCCAAGGGGCAGCTCACCGTCAACGTCGCGGCGCTGGTGCGGCACTTTCCGCAAGTACCGCAGACGCGGATGGGGCTCATCGTCCCGCGCGACAAAATTCCGGGACTGATCTCAGCGCTGCAGAAGCAGTTTGTGCTGGACGACCGCAGCGTCGCCGACCAGGCGACGGTGAAGGCGGAATCGATCCGCATCTTCAACCGCACCTTTGCGGTGACCTCGGCGCTCAACGCCTTCACGCTCGGCGTTGCCGGCATTGCACTCCTGACCAGCCTGCTGACGCTCGCCAATTCGCGCCTGCCGCAGCTTGCCCCGCTCTGGGCGATCGGCATCACGCGGCCGAGGCTCGCCGCAATCGAGCTGACCAAGACGCTGTCGGTCGCGCTGTTCACCGCGCTGCTGGCGCTGCCGCTCGGCCTGCTGGTGGCGTGGTGCCTGATCGCGATCGTGAATGTGAAGGCCTTTGGCTGGCGGTTGCCGTTCCACGTGTTTCCGCTGCAACTGGTGGAGCTTGTGGCTGTCGCGCTTCTTGCATCGCTGCTCGCAGCACTGCTGCCTGTGCTGCGGCTGGCGCGGATGCAGCCAGCCAATCTCGTGAAGGTGTTTGCCAATGAGCGGTGACCGGATATCGCGTCGCGCCTTTACGGGCGGCATCGCCGCCCTCACCTTGCCGCGCCAGGCATTCGCGCAGGGATATGCGGGGCTTGGCGAGACCGCTGACGGCTTTGCGCCGGTCGTGCCGGAAAAGACCTTCGCCTTCCCCGCCGATCACGGCCCGCACCCGGATTTTCGCATCGAATGGTGGTACCTGACGGCGAACCTCGTCGATGCCAAGGGCGCACCGTGCGGTCTGCAATGGACGTTGTTTCGTCAGGCGGCAGCGGGCGGCCCGCAACGCGAGGGCTGGGCCAATCAGCAGATCTGGATGGCGCACGCGGCAGTGACCCGCACCGATACCCATCGCTTCAGCGAGCTGTTTGCGCGCGGCGGCGTCGGACAGGCCGGTGTCACGGCAAAGCCGTTTGCGGCCTGGATCGATGCCTGGGAGATGAAGGGAACGGACGCGACCTCCGATCGCACACTGGCGCCGCTGGAGCTGAAGGCCTCCGGCGCCGATTTCAGCTACGCGCTGACGCTTCAAGCCGATCGCGCGGTGGTGCTGCAAGGCGATGCCGGCTACAGCCGCAAATCCGAGCGCGGCCAGGCCTCGTATTACTACAGCCAGCCGTTCTTCCGCGCCCAGGGAGCGCTCACCATCGACGACAAGACGATCGACGTGTCAGGACAAGCCTGGATGGACCGCGAATGGAGCAGCCAGCCGCTCGCATCGGATCAGACTGGCTGGGACTGGCTGTCGCTGCATCTTTCCTCCGGCGACAAGCTGATGCTGTACCGGCTGCGGCAGAAGGATGGCAAGGATTATCCCTTCGGCAACTGGATCGCGGCCGACGGCAGCACAAAGCAGATCACAGGCAGCGACATCCAGATGACACCGAAGACGACGGCGGACGTCGCCGGGCGCAAGCTGCCGGTCGAATGGCAGATCGCGATTCCCTCGCAGTCTTTCTCAATTGCCTGCAAGCCGCTCAATCCAAAGGCCTGGATGGGGACCGGATTCTCCTACTGGGAAGGGCCGATCAGCTTTGCCGGCACGCATAATGGCGTTGGCTATCTCGAGCTGACCGGCTATTGAACGGCCACCTGGATTCTTGTTTTGACGCGTTTTCTTGACGCGAACCGGTATCCACTTCGCTCGAAAACGCTAATCCAAGGGACTTTGCAATGTATCACCTCACCGCCCTCGTCACGCTGCTGGCCATTGCGTTCTACTTCTTCACCAGCATCAATGTCGCGCGGGTGCGGGACAAGACCGGCGTCAAGGCGCCGGCGATGGCGGGGGATCCGGATTTTGACCGCGCCTTCCGCATCCAGATGAACACGCTGGAATGGATGCCGATCTTTTTGCCGGCGCTGTGGCTGTTCGCAATCTACATCAGCGACGCGATCGCGGCAGCGATCGGCGCAGTCTGGATCGTCGGCCGCATCGTCTACTTCACCGGCTATTCCAAGGAGGCCGCCAAGCGCAGCCTTGGCTTTGGCATTCAAGGTATCGCCAGCCTGGCACTGTGGGCCGGCGCGTTGGGTGCGGTCGCGTGGCGACTAATGCACTGAGGCAGCGGATCAGCCGCGGCGCTTCTTCTTCGACTTCTTCCCGGGCCCGCCCTTCGCGGGCCACTCGCTTACCCCACGCGGTTGCTCGGCGTGGCCGAACTTTTTCTTGTGTTTCTTCTTCGTGAAGTTCGGCTCGCCACCAACTTTCTGTCCGTCGTCGCCATGAGGCTTGCCCCGATGCTTGGGTCCGGCTGCGCCGCGGAAATCGTCATCCCGACGCGCACCGGTATCGTTGTCGGCGGCCTCGCGCCGGGGCGCATGCGACCGCCTCTCTGAAGGCGCCGGCGCTTGCGGTGTATTCGCCAGCGGCTCGATGCGGATGCTGTCTTCCTTGTCGGGACGCCGGACCTTGACGGCGAAAGACTCTGCCACCCGCTCGGCAATCTCGAACTCGGTGGTGGTGTCCATGATCCTGATGGCGCCGATGTCGCGCTTGTCGATGCCGCCACGACGGCAGATCATCGGTAACAGCCAGCGCGCTTCCGCATTCTTCCGTTTACCGATCGCGGCGCGGAACCATACGCTGGGCTCCGCCATGCCGTGACGCGGCGATGACTTTCCTGTCTTCGATCGCGGCGCCGGACGATCATCGCCACGCGACGATCGAGCGTCGTCCCGGCCGCGACCGTCACGCGGCCGGCCACGATCCTCGCCGGGATCGAGGATGTCTTCGGGCGACGGCAGTCTCGCGCGATAGAGCCGCGCGAGCGCTGCGGCGATTTCCTCAGGCGACCGCTCTGCGAGCAAAGCCTGCGCCAGAACCAGATCGTCGGAGGTCGTCTCCTCCGAGAATAGCGCATCCTTCAACATGCGCTCATGGTCGAGCTTGCGGATGTCATCCGCCTGGGGCGCCGTGCCCCAGATGGCATCGGTGCCGGACAGGTTCAGCAGCAACTCCGCGCGCCGTCGTCGCGCTGATGGCACCAGCAGGACGCTGACACCCTTGCGGCCCGCACGGCCGGTGCGGCCCGAACGATGCTGCAAGACCTCTGGATCATTTGGCAGATCCGCATGAATGACGAGGTCGAGGCTCGGCAGGTCGATGCCGCGCGCAGCCACATCGGTTGCCACGCAGACGCGGGAGCGTCCGTCCCGCAAGGACTGCAGCGCCAGGGTGCGCTCGTTCTGGGTCAATTCGCCTGACAGCGCGACGACGGAAAATCCGCGCTCCAGGAGCGCGGACTGGAAATGCCTGACGGCATCCCGCGTGTTGCAGAACACCAGTGCGCTCGGCGACTCGAAAAAGCGCAACACGTTGACGACGGCGTGCTCGACATCGCCAGGGGCGACCCTGATAGCGCGGTACTCGATATCGGCGTGACCGCCTTCGTCGCCCGCAACCTCGATGCGAAACGCGTCGCGCTGATATTGTTTTGCCAGCGCAACGATGCCGCGCGGAAACGTTGCCGAGAACAGCAGGGTGCGGCGCGTCTCCGGCGTGGTCTCGAGGATGAACTCCATGTCCTCGCGAAAACCGAGATTGAGCATCTCGTCGGCTTCGTCGAGGACGACCGCCTTCAATTCCGAGATGTCGAGACGACCGCGCCGCAGATGATCGCATAACCGGCCCGGCGTGCCGACCACGATGTGCGCGCCCGCCGCCAGCTCGCGCTGCTCGCGGCGCGGATCCATGCCGCCGACACAAGAGACAACGCGACCACCGGCATGTCCATAGAGCCATGCAAGTTCACGTTGGACTTGCAGCGCGAGTTCGCGGGTCGGCGCGACGATCAGGGCCAGCGGTGCGGCCGCCTGTTCGAACCGCTCGGCGTCGCCGAGGAGATCTTTTGCGATAGCCAGGCCGTAAGCGACGGTCTTGCCCGAGCCGGTTTGAGCCGAGACCAGAAGGTCGCGACCTGCGGCTTCGTCAGTGAGCACAGCAAGCTGAACAGGGGTCGGACGATCATAGTTGCGCTCGGCCAAGGCTCGGGCGAGCGGCGGACTTGTGGTCGGAAATGACACGAGGTGGGAAACCTTGGTTGGTTCAGGCGCAGAACATCGGGCCAAATGGCCTGAAGCTGCCTGCCCGGCAGGCGGCACAGCCGTACGCGTGGCGATTTGGTGCACGCTTTACGCCAAGAGAGGCCAAAGCACCATGCCCCGCCAGGCGGCGCGGCCCCAAAATTCAGCATTTTGGTGCCATTTTCGCTTCAAATTGGGCCATGGCCGGTCAAAACAGCAGGCCTGCTCCAGACCTGACGGCCGGGGCACACACCACGCGTCATTGCCGGTGTGCAACGAGGGTCCAGACCACCTCATCCTTGTCTCGGCTGTCGCAACGATAACTGCCTGACGCGATGGATGCCACCTCGAAGCCGAGCCTGGGCAGGAACTGGCGATAGAGCGTGGTGGAGAAGTGCAGCCAGGAGTTCGGGGTGGAGCCGCCAAGAAAGACGGCAATCGGATCGGGATGCTCGAACATGCCCTCCACGATCACAAGCGTATGCGTGCAGCGTTCGGCAATCGACTGGAGCGCGCCGAAGGGATCGCGCACATGCACGAGGATCTGCCCGGCCAGAACGACCTCACTTGCGGGCGCGCAATCGGAGAGCCGGTAGACGTCGCCATAGACCGGAACGGCCCGCGACTTCAGCAGATGATGCGCGAGGCGGTAGCTGTTGATCTGTCGCTGAAGCCGCCCCTCGGGCTCGACGAAGCCGGGCGTGCGTTGAAGCAGGTTCATCCCGCCGGCTTCAAAACTCGTGACTGAACGCGCACCGCAGCGCTCGGCTTCAAAACTCAGAAAACCGCTGGCCGTGCCGACGTCGAGCACGCTGCGGCCCTTCAAGTTGACGCCGCCGATATATTCCTCGAAGCGCCCGCGCAGATCCCACTCACCCCGCACGAGGCCGACGCCGGGAAGCCCCATGGTGTGATAGAACCTGCAATCATCGAGCGCTGGTATCGGTGCGGACATGGCCTTCAACGGAATCAGGGCTCAAAGAGAATCGTCCCGGCGAGGCGCCGGGACGATCACGAAATCATCTCCTCCCACCGATGGAAAGAGGCAGGCCTACTTCGTCGCGGGGCAGCCGCTGTCCTTGGCGGAGAAGAACGCCTGGTCGCCGGGCACGGTCGCGAGCAGCTTGTAATAGTCCCAGGGCTTCTTCGACTCCGAGGGCTTCTTGACCTCGAACAGATACATGTCGTGAACCATGCGGCCGTTCTCGAGCACCTTGCCCTTCGCGAAATCGTCGTCGACCGGCAGCTCCTTCAGCTTCTTGGCGACGGCGTCCGGATCCTTGGTGCCGGCGGCCTTCACCGCCTTCAGATAGCTCAGCGTCGACGAATAGGTGCCGGCGTGGATCATGCTCGGCATTCTGCCGGTGCGCTTGAGGAAGCGTTCGCCGAGGTTGCGCGTCTTGTCGTTGAGGTCCCAGTAATAGCCTTCGGTGAGCACGAGGCCCTGCGCGGCCTGGAGGCCGAGGCCGTTGACTTCAGCGAGCGTCATCAGGAGGCCGGCGAGCTTCTGGCCGCCGGACACGATGCCGAACTCGGCCGCCTGCTTGATCGAATTGGTGGTGTCGAGGCCGGCATTGGCAAGGCCGACGATCTTCGCCTTCGAGCTCTGCGCCTGGAGCAGGAAGGAGGAGAAGTCGGACGAGTTGAGTGGGACGCGCACCGAGCCGACCACCTTGCCGCCATTGGCGGTGACGATGTCGCTGGTGTCCTTTTCCAGCGCGTAGCCGAAGGCGTAGTCCGCGGTGAGGAAGAACCAGGTATTGCCGCCGGCCTTGGTCAGCGCGCCGCCGGTGCCGACGCCGAGCGCATGGGTGTCATAGGCCCAGTGGAAACCGTAAGGCTGGCAGGCGTCCCCCGTGAGGCGCGAGGTCGCCGCACCCACGACGATGTCGATCTTCTTCTTTTCCTTGGAGAGCTCATGGATCGCGAGCGCCACGGAGGACGTCGTCAGCTCCGTGATCATGTCGACGTTCTCGACGTCATACCAGCGCCGCGCGATCGAGACCGCGAGATCCGGCTTGTTCTGGTGGTCTGCGGTGACGAGCTCGATCTTCTGGCCCAGCACCTCGCCGCCAAAATCCTCGATGGCCATCCTGGCGGCCTCGACCGACCATTTGCCGCCGTAATCGGCATAGACGCCCGACTGGTCGTTGAGGATGCCGATCTTGACGCCTTGATTGGTACCTTGCGCGTATGCGGGCGCCGCCAACAGCAGCGCGCTCACGCCAACGGCCGCCAGTAGTGCTGATTTCATATTTTATCTCCCAGCAGTGTTCTGTTTTGAAATCGCGCGGATACTAGTGAAGAACCCCAGCCATGCCCATCCATTTCGCGTAGGCCAAAAGTATGGAGGGTGGCCAAGAACGCCGCTGTCGTCCCGGCGCAGGCCGGGACCCATAGCCACAGGATCCTCTTGTGGCACGCTGGTGGCTCCAGCTTGCTTCAACAATAACCGGTCGGGTTTTTCGGTCCCGGCCTTCGCCGGGACGACAGCGTGATTGTGGATGCGCTGATGGCACCAACTGCCACCTATCAAGCCGCAGCTTCTGACTTGTCCCGCCGTCCCTCCGCGAGGTTGCGGACGACGACGTAGAAGATCGGGGTGAAGACCAATCCGAACAGCGTGACGCCGATCATGCCGAAGAACACGGCTACTCCAACGGCCTGCCGCATCTCCGATCCTGAGCCGGTCGAGATCACCAGCGGCAGCACGCCGAGGATGAAGGCGAAGGATGTCATCAGGATTGGCCGCAGCCGCAACCGGCAGGCCTCGATCACGGCCTCCAGCCGCGGCCTGCCTTCGAGCTCGATGCCGCGGGCGAACTCGACGATCAGGATCGCGTTCTTTGCCGCAAGGCCCACCAGCACGACGAAGCCGATCTGGGTCAGGATGTTGACGTCCTGGCCCATCAGCCGCACGCCGATGGTGGCGGCGAGCAGGCACATCGGCACGATCAGGATCACCGCGAAGGGCAAGGTCCAGCTGCCGTATTGCGCGGCGAGCACGAGATAGACGAAGAGCACGCAGATGGGAAATACGAACAGGCCGGCATTGCCGCCGGTGACCTGCTGATAGGACAGGTCGGTCCATTCGAAGGTGAAGCCGCTCGGCAACGTATCGTCGGCAAGCTTCTTGATGGCGTTGAGCGCGGTGGTCGAGCTCGTGCCCGGCGTCGGCTCGCCCTGCAGCTCGGACGCTGGATAGAGGTTGTAGCGCGCAACGCGGTCGGGGCCGGAGACGTCGCGGAAATCGACCACGCTGCCGAGCATTACCATGTCGCCCGCGGCATTGCGCGTGCGCAGCCGCGACAGATCGCTGGTTTCTTTTCGGAACGGCTGATCGGCCTGTGCGGTGACGTGATAGGTGCGGCCGAACAGGTTGAAGTCGTTGACGTAGGTCGAGCCGAAATAGGTCTGGATGGTCTCGTTGATGTTGGCGATGGGCACGCCGAGCTTTTGCGCCTTGGTGCGGTCGATGTCGACGAACACTTGCGGCGTATTGGCCGTGAAGGGCGAGAACACCGAGGTGAGGCTCGGCGATTTTCGCGCTGCGCCGACGAGCTCGTCCGTCGCCGCCGCCAGCATTTGCGCGCCGCGGCCCTGCCGGTCCTGCACGCGAATGGTGAAGCCGCCGCCGGTACCGATGCCGGGCACGGCCGGTGGCGGGATGACGATGATAAAGGCGCCCTGGATCGCGGACAGGCGTTTGCGCAGCTCGCCGGTGATGGCCGTTGCCGAGAGGCCCTTCTTCAGGCGCACTTCCGGCTCGTCGAACACTGGAAACAGTGCCGCAGCATTGCCCGCCTGCGTGCGCGTTGCGCCGGAGAAACCCGCGAAGGCGGCGACGCGGACGATGCCGGGCGTATCCAGCGCGATCCGCTCGATCTCGCGAACGACCTCGGTGGTGCGCGCCAGCGACGCCGCGCCGGGCAATTGCACGGAGACGATGACGTAGCCGCGATCCTGCGCCGGGATGAAGCCCTGTGGCGTGGTCACGATCAGCCAGCCGGCGCTGCCGATCAGCACGACGTAAAACAAGAGCATCACCACGGAATGCCGGATCACGAAATTGGCGACGCCGGCATAGCCATGCGCCAGGCGGTCGAAGATGCGGTTGAAGACGCCGGTGAAAGCGTCCCAGCCACGCGCGACGATGTTCCAGCGCGCCGGCGGCCGCTTCTCCTCGTGCGGCACCAGAATCTGCGAGGCCAGCGCGGGCGACAGCGTCAGCGAGCAGAAGCAGGAGATCGCGGTCGCGACCGCGATGGTGACCGCGAATTGCTGGAAAAACTGGCCGGAAATGCCGCCGAGGAACGCGGTCGGCACGAACACCGCGCATAGCACCAGCGCGATCGAGACCAGCGCGCCGCCGACCTCCTCCATGGTCTTCAGCGCCGCGTCGCGCCGGCTCATGCCGTGCTCGAGATGCCGCTCGACATTCTCGACCACCACGATGGCGTCGTCGACCACGATGCCGACGGCCAGCACGAGGCCGAACAGCGTGAGATTGTTGATGGAGAAGCCGAGCGCCGCCATCACCGCAAAGGTGCCGACCAGCGACACCGGGATCGCGATGATCGGGATGATCGCGGGACGCCAGCCTTGCAGGAACACCAGCACCACGATGACCACGAGAACCATGGCCTCATAGATGGTCTTGATCAGCTCGTGGACGGATTGCGCGATGAACTCGGTCGGGTTGTAGCCGATGTTGTAGTCGAGGCCTTTCGGAAAGCTCGCCTTCAGCCGCGTCATCGTATCCGAGATGTTCTTGGCGGTCGCGAGCGCGTTCGAGCCCGGCCGCTGGGTGATCAGCATGGCGACGGCCGACTTCCGCAGCAGGAAGCTGTTGGTGCTGTAGGCCAGCGCGCCGAGTTCGATGCGGGCGACGTCGCGCAGGCGCACCGTGCGGCCGTCGGCGCCCGCCTTGATCAAAATCTCCTCGAACTGCTTCTGGTCCTTGAGCCGGCCGGTGAAGGTGAGGTTGGGCTGAAAGGCGCGGTCCGCGATCGGCGGCTCAGCGATCTGACCGCCCGCGATCTGCACATTCTGCGACCGGATCGCCGCCAGCACCTCAGCCGAGGTCAGGCCAAGATTGGCGATGCGGTCGGGGTCGAGCCACAGCCGCATCGAATAGTCGCGGGCACCAAAAATCTGGATGTCGCCGACGCCGTCGAGGCGCAAGAGCTGGTCGCGGACCTGGAGCAGCGCATAGTTGGAGATGTAGAGCTGGTCGAAGGTGTCGTCGGGCGACAGCATGAACACGACCATCAAAATGTCGGGCGAGTTCTTGCGCGTGGTGACGCCGTTGCGCTGGACTTCCTCGGGCAAACGCGGCTGCGCGATCGCGACGCGGTTCTGCACCAGCACCTGGGCCTTGTCGAGATCGGTGCCGAGCTTGAAAGTGACCGTAATCGTCAACTGTCCGTTCGAGGTGGCCTGGCTGTAGAGATACAGCATGTCCTCGACGCCGTTGATCTCCTGCTCGATGGGAGCTGCGACCGTATCAGACACGGTCTGCGCGGAGGCGCCGGGATATTGCGTGGTGACGACCACGGTCGGCGGCACCACCTGCGGATATTCGGAAACCGGCAGCGTGGTGTAGGCGATCGCGCCCACGATCAGGAGCACGATCGACAGCACCATCGCCAGGATGGGCTGGTTGATGGAAAGGCGGCCCAGATTCATGACTTGCCACCCGCCGGCGCCGCGGCCGTATGCGGGGTGACCTTGGCGCCAACGCGGGCGCGCTGGATGCCGTCGACGATGACGCGATCGTCGGCCTTCAATCCTTCGCGGATCACGCGCAGGCCCTCGTCGAGCGGCCCGAGCATCACGGGTTTCGCCTCGACAGTGTCGTCAGGCTTGACCACGAAGACGATCTTGCGGGACTGGTCGGTCGCAACCGCGGTGTCCGGAATCAGCAGCGCCTCATAGGGCGAGCTGCCGATCAGCCGCACGCGGCCGAACTGTCCGGGCAGGATCGAGAGATCCTTGTTCGGGATCACCGCGCGGCTGCGCAGCGTGCCGGTCGAGACGTCGAGGCGGTTGTCGAGGAAGTTGATGTGGCCGTCATGCGACGGCTTGGTCTCGCCGGTCAGCGTCACCTGCACCGGGTTCGGCGTGTCGCGCGAGCTCGGCCGCCGGCCCTCGAACCAGAGCCGCGAATTCCTCTGATAGGTCGCCTCGTCCATGTCGAAATAAATGTAGATCGGGTCGAGCGAGACGATCGAGGTCAGGAGCGTCGAGGCGCCGCTGTCGCTGCCCTGCACGAGATTGCCTGCCGTGACGAGGTGACGGCTGACGCGCCCGGTGATCGGCGCCTGGACATGGGTGAACTCGATGTTCAGCTTGGCCGCCTTCAGCGCGCCCTCGGCCTGCATCTCTGCGGCGTGCGCCGCCTGCAAGGCCTGGCGGCGCTGGTCGACGACCTGCTCGGAAACGGCGTTGGTCTGGACCAGGTTCAGACCGCGATCGAGCTCGCGCTTGGCAAGCTCGACCTTGGCGCGCGCATCGGAGAGCTGGCCATCGGCCTGCAAGGCCGCGGCCTCGAACGGGCGCGGATCGATGACATAGAGCAGGTCACCGGCGCGGACGATGGTCCCGTCCTGGAATTCGACCGAGTTGACATAGCCGCCAACCCGGGGACGCACCTGCACCTCCTCGACCGCCTCGAAGCGGCCGGTGAACTCGTCCCAATCAGTCACGGTGCGCTTGGTCGGCTGGGCGACGGTCACCGCTGGCGGGGGCGGGCTTGCGGCCTGCTGGGCCGGCCGGTCGCAGCCGGCGAGGAGGACGGCGATGGTCAGAGCCAGAACGCTCGGGAAGGGAGGCGATGCGGATCGCGGTCGCGCTGGATGCTGCCCCTGGGTCGGCTCGCTCATCTCTTGCCCCCTTCCTTGGTGGCTGCGGCAGCAGACAGGGTAGCTGCTTACCCGCAGGCGGCACAAGATGGGTTTCAAAAATGAACTCTTCAAGACGGCGACCCGCGCAATCCCCGCCGGGATGCCTAGCCGCGTGGATGGGTTGACAGGGAGATAGCCGGCCGCGCGCACGGCGATCACGCAACCGTCCTTCCCCTCTCCCCGCCTGCGGGGAGAGGCCGGAATGCAAGAGCAGCTTGAATTCCGGGTGAGGGGGAGCTTCAGCAAGGGCAACTCCCACCATCTCCATGGCGAAAGCCCCTCACCCTACCCTCTCCCCGCGAAGAGCGGGGAGAGGGAAAGAAGGCAAGAGCGAGAGGGAGAGAAGGAAGTAGCGTGTTCGCGCATGACTGATGGGGTGGGCTCGGCTAGATTATCCCAAGAAAAACAAGACGGATGTCCCGGGAGGACAGCGTGTACCAAGGACGTGTCGTTTACGGCGCGATCGACGAGGTCGTGTTCGGCTTTCCTGCCGCAAGCGCCATCGTCGAGCAGATGGACCGGCTGAGGGCGAGCCGCGCCTTCCTGATCGTCTCCGGCACGCTGAACCGCGAGACCGATGAAATCCAGAAGATCAAGCAAGCGCTGGGCTCCCGTTGCGTGGGACTGTTCGACGCCATGCCGGCGCATACGCCGCGCGAAGCCGTGATCGCGGCGGCCAATGCGGCGCGCCATGCGCGCGCCGACCTGATCGTCACCGTCGGCGGCGGCTCGATCACCGACGGCGCCAAGGCGGTACAGCTTTGTCTCGCCAACGGCATCGACACGATCGAGGGCATCGAGAAAATCCGTGTCCGCAAGGGCGTCGCGCCCGAGATGGCCGCGCCCATCGTGCGGCAGATCAGCGTGCCCACGACGATTGCCGGCGGCGAGTTCAGCTCCATCGCCGGCGTCACCAACCGCAAGACCAACGTCAAGGAGATGCTGCGGCATCCACTGGTGGTGCCGCGCGTGACGATCCTCGATCCCGCCATCACCGTGCATACGCCGGAGTGGCTGTTCCTCTCGACCGGCATCCGCGCGGTGGATCATTGCGTGGAGGCGATCTGCTCGCGCGAGACGCATCCCTTTGCCGATGCGCAATCGGTCAAGGGCCTTGCCATGCTCGCCGACGCACTGCCGCGGGTGAAGGCGAACCCTGCCGATCTCGACGCGCGGATGGACGCGCAGATCGGCACATGGCTGTCGATGGGCGCACTTTCGGCCGGTGTGCCGATGGGCGCAAGCCACGGCATCGGCTACGTGCTGGGATCCGCCTTCGACGTGCCGCACGGCTACACCTCCTGCGTGATGCTGCCGGCAGTGATGCGCTGGAACGCGCGCGACAATGCCGACCGCCAGGCGATCGTCGCGGCCGCGATGGGCTATCCAAGCATGGACGCCGCCGACGTGCTCGACGCCTTCATCCGCGGGCTCGGCATGCCGCGCAGCCTCGCCGACGTCCGCGTTGCACCGGAGCATTTCGACGCCATCGCCGTACAGGCGATGCGCACGCCCTGGGTGCCGCGCAACCCGCGCAAGATCGACGGTCCGGCCCAGGTGCGCGAAATCCTGCTTCTCGCCGCCTGATCCCGATCTGGAGGACTGATGTACACCGGAACGCACGCCCGTCTACGCCCGCTGCAACCCGCCTTCATCATGGCCGGCACGGGCGAGGCCGTGACCTATCGCGAGTTGGAGGCGCGCAGCAACCGGCTCGCGCATCTGTTCCGCAAGCACGGCTTGAAGCGGCTCGATCATTTCTCGATCTTCATGGAGAACAATTCGCGCTATCTCGAAGCCTGCGACGCGGGCGAGCGCAGCGGGCTCTACTATACCTGCATCAACTCCTTCCTCACGGCGGGCGAGCTCGCCTATCTCCTGGTCAACAGCCAGTCAAAAATCCTGATCACGTCGGTCGCCAAACTCGATATCGCGCGCGAGGCGATCCAGGCCTGCCCCGACGTCAGGCTCTGCATCGTTGCCGATGGCCCCGGCGAAAGCGACCGCATCGTCGGCCTGGCCGAGGTTGCCGCCGACATGCCGAAGACGCCGATCGCGGATGAATGGCTCGGCACCGCGATGCTCTATTCATCGGGCACGACCGGCCGGCCCAAGGGCATCTTGCGCCCGCTGCCGGAGGAGCCGCCAAAACACAATCTGCCGGTGTTCGATTTCCTGAGCAAGCTTTGGCAGTATCGCGAGGGCATGATCTATCTGTCGCCGGCGCCGCTCTATCACGCGGCACCCCAGGCCGCGGTCAATCTCACGATCCGCGCGGGCGGCACCGCGATCATCATGGAGAGCTTCGACCCCGAGCGTTATCTCCAGCTCGTCGAGACATGGGGCATCACCCACACCCAGCTCGTGCCGACGATGTTCTCGCGAATGCTGAAGCTGCCGGAGGAGGTGCGCAAACGTTACGACCTCTCGTCGCTGGAGATCGCGATCCACGCCGCAGCGCCCTGCCCGGCCCTGGTGAAGGAGGACATGATCAAATGGTGGGGCCCGATCATCCATGAATATTACGGCGCGACCGAAGCGCTCGGCTTCACCGCCTGCAACAGCGAGGAGTGGCTCGCCCATCGCGGTACCGTCGGCAAGGTGCTGCTCGGCGACCTGCACATCCTCGACGAGAACATGAAGACTTGCCCTGTCGGCACGCCTGGCACCGTTTGGTTCAAGACGGCATCGCCGTTCGAATATTTCAACGACCCCGAAAAGACCAAGGAGGTGCGCTCGGCCGACGGCAGCATGAGCACGGTCGGCGACGTCGGCTATGTCGACGAGGATCGCTTCCTCTACCTCACCGACCGCGCCACCTTCATGATCATTTCGGGCGGCGTGAACATCTATCCGCAGGAATGCGAAAACCTCTTGATCACGCATCCCAAGGTCGCCGACGCGGCCGTGTTCGGCGTGCCCAATGCCGATCTGGGTGAAGAGGTGAAGGCGGTGGTGCAGCCGATGCCGGGCGTGGTGCCGGGCGAGGCGCTCGCCGAAGAGCTGATCGCGTTCTGCGGCCAGTCGCTGTCGCGCCAGAAGGTGCCGCGCTCGGTCGATTTCGAGAAGGAATTGCCGCGGCTGCCGACCGGCAAACTGTACAAGCGGCTGCTACGCGATCGCTATTGGGGGAACAAGACGTCGCGGATCGTGTGAGGGCTTCGCCACACACTCGGTGTCGTCCCCGGCGACGGCCGGGACGACGAGCCGAGCGTTTGGCGTACAGCCGCGGCAAGCAAAACCGCCCCTCTCACATTATGAGAGAACCACACCTGCGGCCTTCCGTCATCCGAATTGCCGAGGCGGCAACTGGCCTTGGCCGTTGCCTGCCCCCGCGCCCGTCGCTATCGTCCATCCAAACAGGCCGCAAAGGCCGATGTCGAGGGAGGATGAGCATGCGGAGCGTGCGGGCGCTCGCCGCAGTGGCGGCGCTATCTTTGCTGGCGGTTCCCACCACCACGTTCGCGGGCGAGGGCAAACAGGGCGGTGTCCTGCGGATGTATCACCGCGACAGCCCCGCCAACGCCTCGATCCATGAAGGCGCGACCTATTCGATCAACGTGCCGTTCATGGGGGTGTTCAACAATCTCGTCATCTACGACCAGCACATCGCGCAGAACAGCCCCGATACGCTGAGGCCCGAGCTGGCGGAGAGCTGGGCCTGGGTCAATGACAACAAGACGCTGACCTTCAAGCTGCGCCAGGGCGTCAAATGGCACGACGGCAAGCCGTTCACCTCGGCGGACGTCAAATGCACCTTCGACATGCTGATGGGAAAGTCGCAGCAGAAGTTCCGGCAGAACCCGCGAAAAGCCTGGTACAGCGAGGTCAACGACATCTCGACCAACGGCGATTTCGAGGTCTCCTTCAACCTGAAACGGCCGCAGCCGTCGCTGCTGGCGCTGCTCGCCTCCGGCTATACGCCGGTCTATCCCTGCCACGTCTCGCCCGGCGACATGCGCACCAACCCGATCGGCACCGGCCCGTTCAAATTCGTCGAGTTCAAGGCCAATGAATCGATCAAGCTCGTCCGCAACCCGGACTATTGGAAGAAGGGCCGGCCCTATCTCGACGGCATCGAGTACACCATCATTCCGAACCGCTCGACCGCGATCCTGGCCTTCGTCGCCGGCAAGTTCGACATGACCTTCCCGACGCACATCACGATCCCGCTGCTGAAGGACCTGAAGTCCCAGGCGCCGAACGCTGTTTGCGCGGTCGAGCCCACCAACGTCTCGACCAACATCATCGTCAATTCGACGGCCGCGCCGTTCGACAACATCGACATCCGCCGGGCCATGGCGATGGCGCTCGACCGCAAGTCGTTCATCTCGATCATGTTCGAGGGCCAGGGCGATGCCGGCGGCACGATGCTGCCGGCACCGGCCGGTCTCTGGGCGATGCCGAAGGAGATGCTGGAGAGCATTCCCGGCTACGGCCCCGACGTGAACAAGAACCGTGAGGAAGCCAAGAAGCTGATGCAGAAGGCGGGCTACGGCCCGGACAAGCATCTTGCGGTAAAGGTCTCCACCCGCAACCTCGCGGAATATCGCGATCCGGCGGTGATCCTGATCGACCAGCTCAAGAGCATCTATATCGACGGCGAGCTCGACGTGGTGGAGACCGCGAACTGGTTCCCGAAGGTGGCGCGCAAGGATTACATGCTCGGCCTCAATTTGACCGGCAACGCCGTCGACGATCCCGACCAGTCCTTCTACGAGAACTATTCCTGCGGCTCGGAGCGCAACTACACCAACTACTGCAACAAGGAGATCGAGAAGCTGTTCGACGTGCAGTCCCAGGAGACCGATGTCAAGAAGCGCAAGCAGCTGGTCTGGGACATCGACAAGAAGCTGCAGGAGGACGTGGCTCGCCCGATCATCTTCCATGCGCGCGCCGGCACCTGCTGGCAGCCCTATGTCAAGGGGATCACGATCATGTCCAACAGCTCCTATAATGGCTTCCGCTACGAGGACGTCTGGCTGGACAAGTAGCGCGATAGGCTGAAGACTAGCGGCTCGCGGGAGGGCGAAGGATGTTTGCCTATCTGGTGCGGCGCCTGTTCCTGATGCTGGTGACCCTGTTCGGGATCTCGGTCGTCATCTTCTTCCTGTTGCGAATCGTGCCCGGCAACATCGTCGACATTCTGTTCGCCGCCGCCGGCTATGTCGATCCCGCCGACAAGGCCAATCTGGAGAAGGAGCTTGGCATCGACCAGCCGCTGGTGGTGCAGTACTGGCACTGGATCAGCGGCTTCCTGCGCGGCGATTTCGGCTACTCCTACGTCTCGGAGAAGCCCGCGCTGCAGGAGATCCTGCCGCGGATTCCGATCACGGCGCGGCTGGCCGGGCTGGCGCTGTTGTTCTCCGCGTCCATCGGCATTCCGCTCGGCGTCATCAGCGCGGTGAAGCAGGGAACAAAGCTGGACTATACGCTGCGCGTGATCAGCCTCAGCGGCCTGTCGCTGCCCTCGTTCTGGCTCGGCCTCTTGATCCTCACCGCCTCGGTGTCGATGTTCGGCCAGATGCCGATCTTCAATCCCAATCCGAAGACATTCCTCGAGGCGTTCGCGACCTATGCCGTGCCGGCCGCCGCCGTCGGCTTCCGCAGCGCCGCGCTGACCATGCGCATCACGCGCTCCTCGATGCTGGAGGTTCTGCGGCAAGACTACATCCGCACCGCGCGCGCCAAGGGCGCCTCGGATGCCTCGGTGAACTATCACCACGCGCTGAAGAACGCGATCCTGCCCGTCATTACCGTGATCGGCATCGAAGCCGCCTTCCTGATCGGCGGCCTGATCGTGACCGAGACCGTGTTCAACATTCCCGGCGTCGCCCGCTTCCTGGTCGAGGCGATCCGCTGGCGCGACTACCCGATCGTGCAGAACCTCGTGATGTTCATCGCCGTCGTCGTGGTGTTCGCGAATTTTACCGTCGACATGCTCTACGCGGTGTTCGACCCGCGCATCCGCTTTACGGATTGATTGGATGATCCTGCTCTGGACCAGCGCGCTACCCTTCACCTCGCCCCGCTTGCGGGGAGAGGTCGAATTTGCGCAACGCGCAAATTCGGGTGAGGGGGACTATCCACGAGTTCAATTCTCACCGTCTTCGCTGAGACAGCCCCTCACCCCAACCCTCTCCCCGCGAAGAGCGGGGAGAGGGAGAAGAAGATAGGAGGGGACGCATGGCTGCGATCGACTTTGATGTCGAACTGAAGCGCGCTGGCGCCAATGCGACCGGGGGCTGGCGGCGGGTGCTGTTTCTGGCGCAGCGCCACGTGCTGGGCGCAGCGGGCCTCGTCATCATGATTCTGTTCGTATTCACGGCGATCTTCGCCGATTTCATCGCCCGCTTCGATCCTCTCACCGTCGATGCCGCGCACGCCCTGGCCCGTCCCAGCGCGGCGCACTGGATGGGCACCGATTCCTTTGGCCGCGACGTGTTCAGCCGCATCATCCACGGCGCGCGGATCTCGCTCGCGGTCGGCATCGGCTCGACCGCGCTCGGTGCCTCGATCGGTGTCATCGTCGGGCTGACGTCGGGCTATCTCTCCGGCTGGGTCGACCTCGTGTTCCAGCGCGTCTCCGACGTTCTGCAGGCGCTGCCGCTGCTGGTACTCGCGCTGGTGATGACGGCGGCACTCGGGCCGTCGCTGCCGAACGTGATCATCGCGATCGCGATTCCTCTGATCCCGACGGTGGCCCGCGTCATCCGCGCCAACACGCTGGCGCTGCGCGAGCAGCCTTTCGTGGAGGCGGCGAAATCGATCGGGATGAGCGAGGTGCGGATTGCGCTGCGCCACGTGCTGCCGAACACGCTGGCGCCGCTGATCGTACTCGCCACCGCCCAGCTCGGCTCGACGATCCTCACCGAAGCCTCGCTGTCGTTCCTCGGCCTCGGCATTCCCGAGCCCTATCCCTCCTGGGGCCGCATGCTGTCGGAATCGGCCGCCGAATATGTCCGCACCGCACCGTGGCTGGTGATCTTTCCGGGGATTGCGATCAGCCTTGCTGTGTTCGGCACCAACCTGTTCGGCGACGCGCTGCGCGACATCCTCGATCCGAGGCAGCGCGGCTGATGGCGGATAAACCCGATATCGTGCTCGAGGTGAAGAACCTGAAAACGGTGTTCTTCACCAATTCCGGGCTGTTCAAGGCGGTGGATGACGTCTCGTTCGGCGTGAAGCGCGGCGAGACGCTGGCGATCGTCGGCGAATCCGGCTGCGGCAAGAGCGTGACCGCGCTCTCTCTCATGCGGCTGGTGCCCGATCCGCCCGGCCGGATCGTCGGCGGCTCCGTGACGCTGGAAGGCACCGATTTGCTCGCGCTGGACGAGGTGCAGATGCGCGCGATCCGGGGCAACCGCATCTCCATGATCTTTCAGGAGCCGATGACCTCGCTCAATCCGGTGATGCGGATCGGCGACCAGATCACGGAGGCCGTACGGCTGCACCGGAAGCTCTCGACCAAGGAGGCCCAGGCCATCGCGGTCGAAATGCTCCGCCTGGTCCGCATTCCCGAGCCGGCGCGCCGCGCCAGGGAATATCCGCATCAGCTCTCCGGCGGCATGCGCCAGCGCGCGATGATCGCGATGGCGCTGGCCTGCCGGCCGGTGCTGCTGATCGCCGACGAGCCGACCACGGCGCTCGACGTCACCATCCAGGCGCAGATCCTGGCGCTGATCCTCGATCTTCAGAAGGAGCTCGGCACCGGCCTCGTGCTGATCACGCACGATCTCGGCGTGGTCGCGCAAACGGCGCAGCGCGTGATCGTGATGTATGCCGGAAAAAAGGTCGAGGAAGCGACGGTGGAGCAGCTGTTCGCCAATCCCAAACACCCTTATACGCGCGGCCTGATGGCTTCGATCCCGGCTGTGCCGGCGTCCGGCGTCGCGGCACAGGCGCGGCTCAATGAAATCCCCGGCACGGTGCCGTCGCTGGTGCGATTGCCTAAGGGCTGCGCCTTCGCGCCGCGCTGCAAGCTCGCGGTCAAGCGCTGCCAGGAGGAGTATCCGGCGCTTGAGGATTTTGGCGGCGGCCATCTCGCCGCCTGCTGGCGCGCGGCTGACATCGCGGAGGCGGTGGCATGACCGAGGCGCTGTTAGAGGTCACCGACCTCATCAAGCATTATCCGGTGCGCGCCGGCGTGCTGCGGCGGCAAGTCGGCACGGTGCATGCGGTCGACGGCGTCAGTTTTGCGCTTGCACCGGGCGAGACGCTTGGCCTGGTCGGCGAATCCGGCTGCGGCAAGTCGACGGTGGCGCGCAGCGTGCTGCGGCTGGTCGAGCCGACCTCGGGCCAGATCCGGCTGCGCGGCGAGGACATCACCCGCCTCTCCAAGACCGAGCTGCGTCCGCATCGCCGCTCGATGCAGATCGTGTTCCAGGACCCGTTCGCCTCACTGAACCCGCGCATGACCGCGGGCGACATCGTCGGCGAGCCGATCGCAGTGCATGGGCTCGCGAGCGGCAAGGAACTGGAGACGCGGGTTGCACAACTGTTCGAGCAGGTGGGCTTGCGGCCCGACCAGATGCGCAACTTTCCGCATCAATTCTCCGGCGGCCAGCGCCAGCGCATCTGCATCGCCCGCGCACTCGCGCTGGAGCCGGACCTGATCGTCTGCGACGAACCGGTCTCCGCGCTCGACGTCTCGATCCAGGCGCAGGTGATCAACCTGTTGATCGACCTGCAACGCCAGCACGGCTTCTCGTACCTTTTCATCGCGCATGACCTTGCGGTGGTCGCCCATATCAGCCACCGCGTCGCGGTGATGTATCTCGGCCGCATCGTCGAGATATCAGACAAGGACGAGCTGTTCAGGAATCCACGCCATCCCTACACGCAGGCCCTGCTCGCCTCCGTGCCGATCGCCAATCCCCACGCCAAGCGGCTCGCGCCGCTGGTCGACGGCGACGTGCCGAGCCCTGTCAATCCGCCATCCGGCTGCGCCTTTCACACCCGCTGCCGCTTTGCGATGGACCGGTGCAAGGCGGAGCGGCCGGCGCTGGTCGACGCGGGCGGCGGACATCAGGTGGCGTGTCTGCTGAATGATGGGACGGGGCGGGGACTGTAGATCCTTACAGAGCCACAAACAATCCGAGCGAGGGTCGACAAATAGACGCGATCTGAGATATCTGTCCCATCTCTCGTCGGTATTCCGTTCATGACCCGCTTCATTTCAGCCGCGATGATTCTTCTTGTCGGAGGCGCGTTGGCCTCCGCCATCTGGCTGGCGCCACGATACGCGGCATCCCGGTTCTCGTCCTTCCCTGGCGGCATCGAGCGCGCGAGGCTGCGCTATTCGGCCATAGCGGTCGTTCTAATGAGCCTTTTTGCCCTCTCTGGAGGTTTGGCCATGGTCGGCGTTCCGCCGTGGCTTGCCGTGCTCATCCCCTTTTTTTCGCCCATCGGTTTTGTCGCCGTGATGGCTGGAGCGTTCATCGCGTCGAACATGCAAGCGCGTCAGCTTCAACCTGCCGGCGCGGGATCGCCGGATGTCTTGGCCAGCCTCGCGGTCGAACGGGAGGCCAGGCAGGCGAGGCAATGGACAAACGCAGATCGAGCGGCTCAAGCTGGAGTTCACAACTCTCCCAGGCGAGGGAATTGAAGAGAGCTTCGGGGCTCTCCAGCGCGAAGGCCGGATCGCAGGATTTTCCCCGCTGATTCTTTCGCCAAACGCCTGGTTGCTTCCCCAGGTGACACATCGGCAGTGGATCGGAGCCGCTCGCCAGACATTGAAGATGCGCCGTCCGGCCGAGGATTTCTTTGAGGAAGCATATCGCAATCTGGACGACGAACTGAGGATGGCCTTGGACGAGCTATCGTCCCTGACTCCCGATCCCGATCTTGAATTGCCGCAACCAGTCGAGGGGCCGATGTGGACGGTCTTCGACCACTCAAAGCGACCGATCGAGCCGTTCAGGGAGGTGGCAGCCTTGCGCATTCCAACCGCCAAGAGCTGGAGAATTCCAGCGTTCCTGCTTTACGGCGGCTGGAATGATGCACCCTCTCCCGAAGACATGATGGCCGTCGCAGAGCATTGGCACACGCGGTTTGGTGCCGACATCTGCGCGATTGGCAGCGGAACGCTTGAATTCAGGGTTAGCCGTCCGCCTGCCAGCTTCCAGGATGCGTTGTGTCTTCTGCGCGAACAGCTGCTGTTTTGCCAGGAGACGCTTGAGGACTATCAGTTTTCACGCGAGGCGATCCAGTCCCACGCGGCTTCGCTGACAACGAGCAGGTACTGGGTCTTCTGGTGGGATTGATGGACGCCAGCGAAGCGTCTCCGGTTCGATGGAGCAGTTGTCCACAAGGCCGGGGATTGCTTCTTCGCTTCGCTCCTCGCAATGACGAGTTTGCGGTCCTAGCCCGCCCCGATCTCCACCACGATCTTGCCCGTCGTCACCTGCTCGCCTTCGGCGACGTCGATCGCCGCCACCACGCCGTCGACGCCGGCCTTGTGGACGTGCTCCATCTTCATCGCTTCCAATGTCATCACCGGCTGCCCCGCGGTGACGCGATCACCCGGCTTGACGAGGACGGCGACGACGCGGCCGTTCATGGCGGCGCGCACCTTGCCGTCGCCGCCATTGGCGGCCGCGGCCTTCGGTGCGGCGAGCGTGAGGTCGGTTGCCGCCAGTGGCTGGCCGCGATGCTGGACATAAAGGCGGTCGCCGTCGCGATGGAATTTTGCGGTGTCCATCACGCCGTCATGACGGAAGCGGATCGCGTCCGGATCGAGCTGATCGATCTCGAACTTGTTCGTCTTGCCATCGGCGGCGACGCTGTAGCCGCCGTCGCGCTCGCGCATGACGTCGAGCTCGTGCGCCTTGCCGTCGATCTCTATCTGCACGGGCAGCGGGAAGGTTGCAGCCAGGCTCCGCCCGCTGCGCCACGACGGAGCATTGGGATTGGTGACATAGAGCAAAAGGCCCGCAAGCGCGACATCGGACGCGCCATCCTTGCGTGGCGCCATCAGTTCATCGCGATGCGCACCGATAAAGGCCGTGGTCGCCTCGCCCCTGGCAAAACCGGGATGACGCAGGCACGACATCAAAAACGCCTGGTTGGTGGTGACGCCGAAGGCCACGAGCTGCTCCAGGCCGACGATGAGCCGCCCCCGCGCTTCCTCGCGCGTGGCGCCGTGGCTGATGACTTTTGCGATCATGGAATCGTAGAACGGCGGGATTTCCGATCCCGACTGCAAAGCGTGCTCGACGCGGATATCTCCCGGCACCCGCCAGCGCGCCATGCGGCCGGACTGCGGCATGAAATCATGCGTAGCGTCTTCCGAGCAGAGCCGCACCTCGATGGCGTGGCCCGAGAGGCGGATGTCCTGCTGCTTGACGGGCAACGGTTCGCCGCGCGCGACGCGCAACTGGAGCTCGACGAGGTCGAGCCCAGTAATGGCTTCCGTCACGGGGTGCTCGACCTGGAGGCGGGTGTTCATCTCCATGAAGTAGAACTCGCCGCGGTCGTCGAGCAGGAACTCGAGCGTGC
Source organism: Bradyrhizobium liaoningense (assembly GCF_018130955.1). Classification (GTDB taxonomy): domain Bacteria; phylum Pseudomonadota; class Alphaproteobacteria; order Rhizobiales; family Xanthobacteraceae; genus Bradyrhizobium; species Bradyrhizobium liaoningense_C. The sequence goes on along the minus strand of NZ_JAFCJM010000023.1, from coordinate 65,738 downwards.
CGGTGCCCTCGTAGCGCAACGCCCTCACAGCGGCGACTGCGACTTCGCCCATCTTCGCACGCAGCTCAGGCGTTACTGCCGGTGACGGCGCCTCCTCGATCAGTTTCTGGTGCCGGCGCTGCACCGAGCAATCGCGCTCGCCGAGATGGATGGCGTTGCCGTGGGCATCGCCGAACACCTGGATCTCGATGTGACGAGGATTCTGGATGGCGCGTTCGAGGATGACGCTGCCATCGCCGAACGCGGCCTTGGCCTCGGAGCGCGCGCTGCGCAGCGCATCCGGGAACGACGCCGCGTCGGTCACGAGCCGCATGCCACGGCCACCGCCGCCGGCAACCGCCTTGATCATCACGGGGAAGCCGATCTTTCTGGCTTCCGCGAGCATCACCTCGTCGCCCTGCTCGGTGCCCTGATAGCCGGGCACGATGGGCACGCCGGCCTTCTGCATGATCTCCTTGGCGCCGGCCTTGTTGCCCATCGCCAAAATCGCCTGCGGTGACGGGCCGATGAAGACCAGGCTGGCATCCTTGCAGGCCTGCGCAAAGTCTTCGTTTTCGGCAAGGAAGCCGTAACCGGGATGCACGGCATCAGCGCCGCTCGCCTTCGCGGCGGCGATGATGGCGGGAATATTGAGATAGGACTGCGCCGGCAGCGCCTCGCCGATGCGCACGGCCTGATCGGCCTGCAGCACATGGAGCGCGTCGCGATCCGCGTCCGAATAGACCGCGACGACGCCAAGCCCGAGCCGGCGCGCACCGCGCATGACGCGCAGCGCGATCTCGCCGCGATTGGCGATCAAAACCTTGAAGAACGGCCGATGCTGCACTGATCCGTTCCTCATGGGCGCGCCACCGAGAATTGCATGCGCTGCGGCGTCCGCACGTCGCCCTCGCGGCAGATCGCGAGCACCTCAGCGAGGGTCGCGCGGGTGTCGCGCGGATCGATCACGCCGTCGTCGAGCACGCGCGCGCTGGTCGAGAATACGTCCATCTGGCCGTCGAACACGCCGACGATTTGCGCCTTCATGGCCTCCAGCTTCTCCTTTTCAATCGGCTTGCCACGCCGTGCGGCGGCAGCTTCGGTCACGATCGCCATGGTTTCGGCGGCCTGCTCGCCGCCCATCACGGCGGTTTTCGCGTTAGGCCAGGAGAAGCAGAAGCGCGGATGGAAGCCACGGCCGCACATGCCGTAGTTGCCGGCGCCGAAGGAGGCGCCGCAATAGATCGTGATCTGCGGCACCGTCGCCGAGGTCACCGCCTGGATCATCTTTGAGCCGTGCTTGATCATGCCGGCTTCTTCGTAGGCTTTGCCGACCATGTAGCCGGTGGTGTTGTTCAGATAGAGGATCGGCGTGCGGGTCTGGCAACAGGCCTGGATGAAATGCGTCGCCTTGTTGGCGCCGGCGGGATCGAGCGGGCCGTTATTGGTGATGATGCCGATCGCCTGGCCCTCGATGCGGGCATGGCCGCAGACGGTGGCGGGGCCGTAATTCAGCGCCATCTCGGTGAAGTCGGAATCGTCGATGATGCGGGCGATGACCTGCTTCATGTCGACGGGACGCTTGTGGTCCATCGGCATGATGCCGAGCAGCTCGTCCTGATCGTAACGCGGCGGCTTGTATTGCGCGCCCGCCCTGCCCGGCCGGTCCCACTCCAGCGCGGCCATGATCTCGCGCGCGATACGCAAGGCATCGCGGTCGTCCTCGGCGAGATAATCGCCGAGGCCGGAGATCGAGGTATGCATCTCGGCGCCGCCGAGCTCTTCCTCGGTCGCGACCTCGCCGGTGGCGGCCTTGAGCAGCGGCGGCCCGGCGAGGAAGGCGCGGGTGCGGCCGCGCACCATCACGATGTAGTCGGACAGCCCCGTCTGATAGGCGCCGCCCGCAGTGGAGGAGCCGTGCGTCACCGTGACGACGGGCAGGCCCGCCGCCGACAGCCGCGCGAGGTTGCGGAAGATGTTGCCGCCGCGAACGAAATCTTCGACGCGGTAGCGCAAGAGATTGGCGCCGGCGCTTTCGACGAGCTGCACATAAGGCAGCTTGTTCTCCAGCGCGAGCTCTTGCACCCGCAGCGTCTTGTCGAGGCCGTAAGGCTGCAGCGCGCCGGCATCGATACCGGCATCGCTGGCGCTGACCATGCAACGGACACCGGAGACGAAGCCGATACCGGAGACGACGCCACCGCCGGGCACGCTCTTGTTCGCATCCGGCACGTCGAACATGTAGCCGGCGAGCGTGGACAGCTCGATGAAGGGAGCGCCGGGATCGAGCACGAGCGCGACGCGCTCGCGCGGCAAAAGCTGCCCGCGCTTGTGGAAGCGATCCTTTGCGGCGGCTGACGCCGCACGCGTGCGCGATTCCAGCGTTCGCATCCGGTCGATGAGGCCGAGCATGCCGTCGCGATTGGCGTGGTAGGCGGCACTGCCGGGGGAGATGGTGTTTTCGATGATTGCCACAATCTTCTCCGTCATTCCGGGATGGTCCGAAGGACCAGACCCGGAATCTCGAGATTCCGGGTTCGATGCTGCGCATCGCCCCGGAATGACGAACTATCTGTTGGTCCCAAAGATCTTCCGCGCCTCCGCCGGGCTCGCGATCTCGCGACCCGCGCGCCGGGCACAGGCCGCGACGGCTTCGATGAGCTGGCCGTTCGACGTCACCTTCTTGCCGTCGGCAAGATAGAACGTGTCCTCGAGGCCGGTGCGCAGATGGCCGCCGAGATCGGCGCAGCGCTGGTGCAGCGGCCAGATCTCTTCGCGGCCGATCGCGGTGACCTGGAAGTGCGCCTCGGGCCGCTTCAGCTTGATCAGGATCGGCAGCAGCTCGGGATCGGCCGGCATGCCGGAGGCGACGCCCATGACGAAGTTGTACTCCAGCGGCCCCCTGTACATGCCGATCTGGGTGTACATGCCGACGCAGCGGACGATGCCGACGTCAAAACATTCGAACTCGGGGATGGTGCCGACCGCGTTCATGACGTCGAGATAGTCCTTCACCTTCTCGACCGCGTTGTCGAACATCATCGGCGGCCAGGCCCAGGTGTTGTCGGCCTTGACCTTGAGATAGTTGAGCGAGCCGGCGTTGCAGGCGGCGATCTCCGGCCTGGTCTCGCGGATGCAATCCAGCGCGCCGGAGTAGTTCGGCCCAGAGACACCCGAGGTGTGGTTGATGATCACGCCGGGGCAGGCTTCGCGGATCGCCTGCTGGATCTCCTTGCTGACGGCTACCTCCCAGGACGGCAGGTGCCCCTTGTTCGGCGCTTGCTGGCGCAGATGGATGTGCATGATGCTGGCGCCGGCATCGAACGCAGCCTTGGCCTCGCGCGCCATCTGTTCGGGCGTGACGGGCACGTTGTGCTGCTTCGGATCGGTGAGCACGCCGTTCAGCGCGCAGGTGATGACGGCCTTGTCGCTCATGCCTTGGATGTCTCGCAGGTTGAGAATTCAACGCTGCGATCATGTGACGCGCGGCATGCGGCTTCTTGCGCGGAGAAGCTAGAGGTTTGCGGCAATGCCGTAGGGTGGGCAAAGGCGCGCTTGCGCCGTGCCCGCCATCTCGCCGCGATTGCTGGAGAAGAGGTGGGCACGCTTCGCTTTGCCCACCCGACGAAGATCGTCGCTAGCTTGCTTCCGCAAGCTCCTGCACCGTCGTTTCGCCACTGCGATAGATCGCAAGGTCCCGCGAGCCGACGAAGATCGCGCGCGGCTTCAGACCGTAGAAGCGGCGGATCGAGTGGCTGAAATGGGTGGAATCGGGATAGCCGATGTCCTGCGCGAGATGGGCGAGGTTGAGATCCTGGTTGGCGAAATGCAGCAGATGGCGCGCACGCTTCCAGGCGCGGAAGGAGCGGAAGGAGATGCCGGTCTCTTCCTTGAACAAATGCAGGAAGCGCGAGGCCGAGAGGCCGGCTTCCGCAGCGCAGCTATCCGCCGTCACCGGCTCGCCGGAGAAGCGGCCGATGCGCGCCACTGCGCGCGTCACGCGCGGATCGAGTGTGCGGCGCGGCAGAGCTTCGCCAAAGCACATCTCATCGAATTCGGCATTGCTGATGTTGCCATAGCGACGCTGGCGCAGCATCGCATAGGCCGCGAGGAGCTTGCGCACGTAGACCATCTTGTCCGGGCCCGTGAGCCGTGCGGCCAAGGCTTCCAGCGCGCCGTCCGGCATGCTTTCCGGCTCCAGTGTCACGCTGACGACGGTTCGGTAATCGCTGGTGATGGTGTGCCGCTGGTTCGGCAGGGTGACGAGCAGGTCGCCGTGGCTCTCGCCGTCGTCGGTGGTCAGATGCAGGTCGCCCTTCAGCGCCACATAGATGTGGCACGAGCCGGGGCACCGCGCACGGGGCCGGCCGAGCAAGCCGGCGTAGAACACACGCTCGGGCGTGATCAGCATCAGATGGTCGGATTCGCGACCCTTGTCTTCCATGGCGGTCCTCCTCGCGCGGCTCTTTGGGCCGCTGCGGACGGAGGCCACCTTAGCGGAAATTCGGGCGCTGTCACGAAGGGATAGCGCTGTCATTCCGATGCGCGAAACGACGCGGGAACCTATGCGCGCACCCTCGGCGCCACGTTTTGCTCGGTTCCAGCCCTACGTTCTGCGGCGACCGCACGCTTAAAGCCGTCGCGCTGTTGCAGACGCGCCCAATAGGCTGCGACATTTGGCCCAAAGTCCTTGGCGAGACCGATATTTTCCGCGAGGCGGAGTGCGTAGCCGATCACGATGTCGGCGGCGGTGAAGCGGCCGGCGCACAACGTTTCGGCATTCGCGGTCGCTGCCTCAACCGCGCGCAGCCTCCCTAAGAACCATTTTGCATAGTCGCCGGCGACCTGCGGATTGCGCCGCTCCTCAGGCTCGAGCTGGGTGTAGCGGAGCACCAGCGTCTGCGGGAAGGTCAGCGTGGCATCGCTGAAGTACATCCAGTTCAGGAACGTGCCATAGGCGGGATCCTCGACGTCGACCATCAGCGGCGTCGGCGCGTATCTGGTGCCGAGATAGTGGCAGATGCCTGACGACTCCGTCATCCTGGTCTCGCCGTCGATCAGATAAGGGATGGTACCGAGCGGATTGATCGCGAGGTACTCCTTGGCGAACACCCGCGGCGGGAACGGCAGCATCTTCAACTCGTACGGCAGTCCCATCTCCTCCAGCATCCAGAGCGGGCGGAAGGAGCGCGCACCGTCGCAATGATAAAGCGTGATCATCAGGAATTTCCCCTAGATCATGATCCGGAAAAGTGTGCAGCGGTTTCCCGAAAAGATCATGCTCAAACTTTCTTGCTGCCGGGCAGCGTCCCCATCATCTTGCACAGGACCATCAGCATGACCTCGTCGGCACCGCCCCCGATCGAGGTCAGCCGGCTGTCGCGATAGGCGCGGCTAACCGGCGTCTCGTTGGTAAAGCCCATGCCGCCCCAATATTGCAGGCAGGCATCGGTGAGCTCGCGGCCGAGACGGCCGGCCTTGAGCTTGGCCATGGTCGCGAGCCTGGTCACGTCCTCTCCCGCGACCAGCGCCTCACCGGCGCGATAGACCAGCGCGCGCAACAGCTCAACCTCAGTCTGCATCTCCGCAAGCTTGAAGTGCACGACCTGGTTGTCAAGGATGCTCTGGCCAAAAGCCCTGCGGTTGCGGGTGTATTCGATGGTCTCGTTGATGATGTATTCGTGCGCCTTCAGACAAGCGGCCGCGCCCCACAGCCGCTCCTCCTGGAACTGGATCATCTGGTAGGTAAAGCCGTTGCCCTCCTCGCCGATCCGGTTGCGCTTGGGCACGCGGACATTGTCGAAGAAGATCTGGGCGGTGTCGGAGGAGCGCATGCCCATCTTGTCGAGTTTTCGTGCGATAGTCACGCCCTTGCTCTTCATGGGCACGCAGATCAGCGACTTGTTGCGGTGAACGGGCCCCTCGGCAGTGTTTGCGAGCAGGCAGATCCAGTCGGCTTGCGTACCATTGGTGATCCACATCTTGCCGCCATTGATGACGTAGTCGTCGCCGTCGGAGCGCGCGTTGGTCTTGATCGAGGCCACGTCCGAGCCCGCGCCAGGCTCGGAGACGCCGATGCAGGCGACGAAATCGCCGGCGATGGAGGGGCTAAGAAATTCGCGCCGCACCTCGTCCGAGCCGAACCGCGCCAGCGCCGGCGTCGCCATGTCGGTCTGCACGCCGATCGCCATCGGCACGCCGCCGCAGGTGATGGCGCCCAACTCCTCAGCCATCATCAGCGCGTAGGAATAATCGAGGCCGGAGCCGCCGAACTCGATCGGCTTGTTCAGGCCGAGGAAGCCGAGGCTGCCCATCTTCTTGAACAGCTCATGCGCCGGGAAGATGTCGGCCTTCTCCCATTCATCGACGTGAGGGTTGATCTCGCCCGCGATGAATTTTTGCAAGGAGCGGCGGATGTCGTCGTGGTCGGCGGTAAAGAGCATGAATCGCAATTCTCCTCGTGGGAATGACCATGCCTAAAACGGACGCAACCCACTTGCGCGGAGTGGCTGTCCCATCTCGCCTCAAGCTAGTCGCGAGGCAGGTTTCATCCTAGAATAGAGCAAAGCCGTCCAACTCGGGATTGGCATCATACGAGAGCGGCGAGTGCGAGGCACCAAGACGGCCAATCCCAAGCAACGCAAGACTAACGTCTCGCCAGATGAGCCCGGCCTGAATTTGCAAGCCTGGATCGAAGCGCTGAACGCGGCCCCCACGGGATCGATGACCGACGATCGCATCCTGGGTTGGGTGGAGGGACCGCTGCGCCGCTTTTTCCCGTTCCAGCGCTTCCTCGGAAGCTATGGCCGCTTGTCCGGTGGCCGCATCCGGATGCGCGGCCCCGTCACGTCAGGCCATGCGCCTGAGTTCATCGCAAGCCTTGATGGCGCGTTCGATCTCGCCTCGCGCGGCTGCTTTGCCTGGTGGGTGCAGAACCGCGCGGCCTTCATCCTCGATCCGGCCGACCCGCCACCCTTTGCGTCCAGGCGGGAGCTGGATGAGATCAAGCAGTTCTCGCTCGGCGCGATCGCCGCCATGGCGTCATAGATCCCTTCGCCAATACCGGGACCTATGTCAGCTTCTCCGGCATTGCCGCCGACCATCCCGTCCAGGTGCGGGCCTCGCTCAACCTCATCGCCCCCGTGCTTCACGCGCTGTTCCTCCAGACTGAAGCGGTGGCGAACTCACCGATCGACCTGTCAAAACTCACGGAGCGGCAGCGGCAATTGGTCGATCTGGCGCTGATGGGGCTGCCGGACAAGACGATCGCGACGCGGCTCGGCATCTCCGAGAATACCGTGGGCAATCACTTCCGCGGCATCTACGAACGTTTGGGCATTACCAAGCGCAGTCCGCTCATTGCGGCCCTGAAATAGGTTCAACGTCACCCTCTAGCACGTACGTGTCATCGACCGGCCGCCGTGCCGGTGATGTTGTTGCGGCAGAACCTCACGATCCGGCGTCTCCGGCACCCGGATCAACACCCAGGGTGATCCGCCATGACATCACTTGTTTTGACAGCGCTGCTGATCATATTGGCAGCCATCGCCTTCATGATCCTGGAGCGGGTCGCACCGGGGCGGGAATTGCCCAACGCGCCCGGCTGGTATGGCCGCGCCCTGATCGTCCTGCTCTGCCAGATCGGCATCACGCTGACGACGAGCAAGATGTGGATTCACCTGTTCGACGGCGCGTCGCTGTTCGATCTGGATGCGCTGAGGCGACCGGCGCTCGAAGGCTTTGTGGCCTGGTTCGTCGGCACGTTCTTCTTCTACTGGTGGCATCGTATCCGCCACATGAACGGATGGTGGGTGCTGTTTCACCAGGTGCACCATTCGCCGGTCAGAATCGAGACGCTTACTTCGTTCTACAAGCATCCGGTCGAGATTCTCGCCGACAGTGCCTTGGCCGCCGCCATCCTCTTCCCGCTGCTGGGTTGCTCGGTGGAAGGTGCGATGTGGTTCAACGTCTTCGCTGCGATCGGCGAGTTCTTGTACCATTCCAATTTCAAGTCTCCGTCCTGGCTGAAATATTTCATCCAGACTCCGGAGTTGCACTCGTTGCATCACGAGTTGAACGTCCATGCGGGCAATTACGGCGACCTTCCGATCTGGGACAGATTGTTCGGCACCTATCGCGACGCCAACGAATTCGCGCCGCGCTGCGGCTTTCCGAATCACAATGAACGCCATCTGGCGCGGATGCTGATGTTTGAGGATGTGTATGACCGGCGGTAACCAACTTCGTTATTCCGGGGCGACGCGCAGCGTCGAACTATGATGCGCAATTGCGCATCGTAGAATCTCGATATCGTCACACTCATCTCCAGGTTCCGGGTTCGCGGCTAACGCCGCGCCCCAGAACGACGGCCGTCACAACCCCATCTGCCGCGACGCCAGGTCCTTCATGATCTCCTCGGTGCCGCCGCCGATCGCGTTGACCTTGACCTCGCGGTAGATGCGCTCGGCCTTGATGCCGCGCATGAAGCCGGCGCCGCCGAAGATCTGCACCGCTTCCGAGGCGCAGAACGCCATGGTCTGCGTGGCCTGGTTCTTCATCATGCAGATTTCGGCAACCGGGCTCTCGCCCTGCTCCAGCCGCCAGGCGAGCAGCTCCAGCATCGCCTGGGATGCGGCGACCTTCTGGGCCATGTCGACGATCTTGTGCCTGATGACCTGGTGCTGCGCGAGGGGCTTGCCAAAGGTCTTGCGTTCCCTGGCATAGGCGATCGCCTCGTCGACGCAGACGCGCGCAAAGCCGGTGCAGCCCGCCGCCATGCCCATGCGCTCGCTGTTGAAGTTCTGCATGATGATCTTGAAGCCCTGGCCTTCCTCGCCGATCAGGTTCTCGGCCGGCACGCGGCATTCGTCGAAATGCAGCGTCGCGGTATCGGACGCCCACCAGCCCATCTTCTTGAGCTTGGTGCGCGACAGGCCCGGCGTACCGCCTTCGATCAGCAGCAGGCTGACGCCGCCGGCGCCCTCGCCGCCTGTGCGCACGGCAACGGTCAGATAGTCGGCGCGCATGCCTGAGGTGATGAAGGTCTTCTCGCCGCTCACGACGTAGTGATCGCCGTCGCGGCGCGCCCTGGTACGGAGGTTCGCGACATCTGAGCCACCACTCGGCTCGGTGATCGCGAGCGCGGAGATTTTTTCGCCGGCGAGAATTTGCGGCAGCACTTTTGCCTTCACCTCGGGCCGCGCGGCGCGCGCGATCGGCGGCGAACCGATGGTGTGGCTCATCAGGGACGCACTGACGCCGCCAGCGCCGGCTCGCGCCAGCTCCTGGCTCGCCACGATCTTCATGAACTGGTCGGCGGCGATCCCGCCATATTCCTCGGGAAATCCGAGACCCAACAGGCCGATCTCGGCCGCCTTGCGATAGAGCGCGCGCGGAAATTCGCCGGCCTCGTCCCATTCATGCGCGAATGGCTCGATCTCCTTCTCGACAAAGCGACGCATCACGTCGCGAAACGCTTCGTGCTCGGCGGTATAGAACGGGCTCTTCATCGCTGTTGCTTTCGCTTGGCGCGCGATTCTCGTGAGCCACCATGGCCGGAACAGAGCGCATCCACTTGCGCGGAGTGGCTGCCAGCGGCAAGGCGCGCCGATCAAGCCACGCCCCAGCAACTCAACGCAAGACAGTTTTCGCAACGCAACGCCCAACTCCCGGACAAAAAAGAACCTTGTGCAATGACTTCCGGCCGGCCCTCCGGGGCCGGCCCGGCATGTTGCAAGACGTTGGAATTGGCGCGGCGCAAGACCACGCGTGGAGGACAGATTGCCCGTTCGCTACTACGACTGGATCGCCCATCACAGCCGCCGTACCCCTGACAAGGCCGCGGTCATCGACCTCGCAAGCGGACGCCGCTTCACCTATTCGGGGTTCAACGATCGCATCGCGCGTCTCGCGACGCATCTGCGCGACAGCCTGAACGTCTCGCGCGGCGACCGCGTCGCGGTGCTGGCACTCAACACGATCGATACGCTGGAGGTGCAGTTCGCCTGCGGACGGCTCGGCGCCGTGTTCCTGCCGCTGAACACTCGCCTCACCGTTTCCGAGCTGCAGTTCATCGCAGGCGACGCCTCGCCCAAGGTGATGATTTGCGACACCGATCTCGCCGAGACCGCGTTGAGCGTGGCAAAGCTCTGCGGCGTTGCCTCCGCGCTGCTGCTCGGCCCCGGCGGCTCCTATGAGGCCGGCATTGCCGCAGCGAAGCCGCTCGCGCGAAGCGAGGAGGTCACGCTCGATGACCTCTCAACCATCATGTACACATCGGGCACCACGGGCCATCCCAAAGGCGCGATCATCACCCATGGCATGACGTTCTGGAATTGCGTCAATCTCGGCGGCCCCGCCTACATCAGTCCGTCCACGGTGCTGCTGACCGTGCTGCCGCTGTTCCACACCGGCGGGCTCAATTGCTACACCAACCCCGCACTGCATGCCGGCGGCACCGTGCTGATCATGCGCGCCTTCGATCCCGGCCAGGCGCTGCAACTGATCGGCGATCCCGCGCAGGGCATCAACGTGTTCTTCGGCGTGCCCGCGATCTACCAGTTCATGGCGCAGCATCCCGCTTTTGCGACCACCGACATGAGTCGGCTCGTCATCGGCGGCGTCGGCGGCGCGCCGATGCCGGTGCCGCTGCTCAAGGCCTGGGAAGCCCGCGGCGTCGCGCTCCAGCAGGGCTATGGCATGACCGAGACCTCGCCGTCGGTGCTGGTGCTCGACCGCGAGGATGCGGCGCGCAAGGCCGGCTCCGCCGGCAAGCCGGTGCTGCACACGGAGGTCAGAATCGTCCGTCCCGACGGCAGCGACGCCGCCATCGGCGAGCTCGGCGAACTTTGGGTTCGGGGGCCGAACGTCACGCCCGGCTACTGGAATAGGCCGGAGGCCAACAAATCATCCTTCACGGACGGCTGGCTTCACACGGGCGACGCGACGCGCGTCGATGAAGACGGTTTTTACTATATCGTCGATCGCTGGAAGGACATGTACATCTCCGGCGGCGAGAACGTGTACCCGGCCGAGGTCGAGAACGTCCTGCATCAGCTCGGTGCCATTGCGGAGGCCGCGGTGATCGGCATTCCCGACGCGCAATGGGGCGAGGTCGGCATGGCCATCGTCGCGGTCAAGCCGGGCGAGCGACTGAGCGAGACTGACGTGATGGCGCACTGCGCGGCCAATCTCGCGCGCTTCAAATGCCCGCGCCAGGTCCGCTTCGTCGACGCGCTGCCGCGCAACGCCACCGGCAAGATCCACAAGCCGACCCTGCGCAAGGACTTTTCAGTGACCTCCGAAGTCGACAAGGCAAAAGCCGCGAACGCCTGAGCGCTGCGCCTGCATCGCGCTTTGGTTACGGCGCTGCGCAAGCTATGATACAGGTGCTCAAGCAGTGCGGGGCAGCCTGACCGGGGACAATTTGATGAAGCAGGCCGCGAGGCTGACGGCCGAAAGGCCGTTTTTCTTTCTTCATATCCGCAAGACCGCAGGCGTCTCGTTGCGCGGGCTGTTGGCCAACCGCTTTCCCGCGGACCGGATCCTGTATCAGGCTCATTCCGCGAGCGGCCCGCAGCAACCGGGCGACGCGCTGTTTGCCACCGGCCATGTCGGCTTCGACTATGCCGCGTCTTTCCCGACTCGTCCGACCATCTTCACCGTTCTGCGCGAACCGATGGCGCGCTGCATCTCCGCCTATGACTTCTTTCAAAGCCACAGCGAGCCCTTCTTCCGCACGCTGTCGACCGAGCTCAGCGCTGACGAATACGCGGCGCGGCGCCGGTTCCAGGAGCGAGCACGTGCCCTCGGCCTGCCGCGCTTTCTCGCCGAAGAGGAAACACTCGCGCGCTACTGGCTCGCCAACGTGCAGACACGGCAACTCGCAGGCAGCCCGTCGTCCGGCCTTCACGATGACGATCCGCGCCTCCTGGACGCAGCGTTGACCAATCTCGCACGCATCGACCTCGCCGGCATTCTGGAACGGCAAGCCGATACGCTGAGGCTGCTCGGACGGATGATGGGCTGGGGCCCGCTCGGTCCCCTGCCCTATCTCAACCGCACACCGCGATCAAGCCACCCCGAACTCGATCCCGGGTCCCTCCGAATCCTTCGCTCGTGGAATGAACTCGACCTGCGGCTCTATGACGAGGCGTCCCGGCTGCTCGAGCAAAAACTTGCGGCGCTGCCGTCAGGCGAAGATGCGGCAGAGCTTGCGACCCCGATCGAGGCCGATGGCTTTACGCCGGATCAGCCCCTGCATGGCGTCGGCTGGCACGAACGGGAGCATCACGAAGGCCACTGGCTGTGCTGGAATTCCGCTCCGGCCGCCACGCTGAGCCTGCGGGCGGCAACGACACCCCGGCAATTCCAATGTCTGCTGTCGCACGTGTTCAACGAGGATACGCTCAATCGGCTCGAGATCACGCTCAACGGCCGGCCGCTTCGGCTGTGCAAGCGCGTCGCCGAAGGCGGCATTCTCATCGAAAGCGAGATTCCCGAAGGCGCCTGGGCGAACGGCCCGGGCCGCGCTGCCCTGACCTTTCGATGTCCGGTCATGGGAAGCCCGCACGATCTCGATCCCAGTTCGCCTGACATTCGCCAGCTCGGCTTCGCGATCGCTCGGCTGCAACTCGACTGAACGTCAACCGGCTTTGACTCTTACAGGCGGCGTGTCGCTACGCTCGTCCGACGTGAGGTCGATGGCCGCGACCGGCAAGCCGAGACGACGTTCATCCCCGACCGCGGCAAAGCGCGCACAGATCCACGCCAGGACGAATGCATCGCCTGAAGGCCGATCGACGCTCACATCGAAGCCATCGCCGCGGACGACGATCGACGTGTCGGGCACGCGGGCGCCGTCGCAATAGAAGCGGACCCCGATCCCATCCAGCGGCCCGCGGACGTCGAGGCATTCGATACGGACCACAGTGTGGCCGGGCTCTACGCTGATCCGGACCGCCGCCTCGGGCTCGCTCCAGCGGAACCCGCGACCATGCCAGGTCTCCCAGGCGTGGAAGCCCGCCTGCGCAAGCACGCGCTCGCCCGATCGCATGAGCGCACGGCGTGCGACCGGGCGACAGCGCCGGATACAGTCGAGGCGCTGATAGTCGATCAGGGCCGCGATGTAGCGCTTCAGCCAGCGCGAGATGCTCGCGCGCGAGCCGGCGAGCCCCAGAACCGTCAGCACGCAGCACGCACGGAACGCCGCGAGCCGGGCGGCGCCGCGCTCGGGACGATCGCCGAGAGCGGCGAGCACAACCCAGCGCGACAACACCCGCAATTGCCGGAGGGATGCGCTTTCGCGCAGGTCGCGCGAAACACCGTCCCGCACGAGAGCGCCGACGAGATGACGCGCGAGACCAGAATCGAAATTGTCCTGACAGCTCCATTCGCGCGGAATCTCCAGGAGCTCGCTGCCGGGACCACGCTTGCCTTCGCTGAGGTAGCGGATCTCGCCCTGCACGAAGTCGAGCGTGAACATCGCGAGATCGCCGAGCCTGCCGATGTAGTAGTGATGGAAGCGGGCCTCCTCCAGATAGCCGATCGCGTGGCCACGCGCGTGATAGCTTGCCGCGAGCACCCATTCTGCGAAATGGCCGAGCTCCTCGCGCAAGCCGCCGCACTCCTCGTAGACATCGCGCCGCGTCACGAAGCACTGGTCGAGCACCTTGCGCCAGGGATGCACCTTCATGCCGTAGTCGATATCGGCCTGGTACATGTCGGCCTCTGCCTCCGAGAGGCGGTTGTGACAGATCGGAACCGATCGACAGGAGAACCCCGCCCAGTCGGGATGATTGTCGATGGCACGGGTGCAGAGCGCGAGTACGTCCGGCTCGGGCCAGCAGTGCGATTCCGTGAAGAACAGGTATCGGCCGCGCGCCTTGTGCGCGCCGATCGCACAGAGCCCGATGTCGTGGACCGATTCCGCGAACTCGAGCCGCGCGCCGTTGCCGGCAAGCGCGGCCAGGCTCTCCCGTGGCGAGAAGTCGGGCGGCACGACCAGGATGATCTCGTAGAGAGATCGTTCGACGGTCTGCTGCGTCCAGCCCTGCCACGACTGCTCCCACTGCCCGCGATGATACTCAAGCGGGATGATGATGGAGAACAATGGCGGTTCGGCGCCGCTTGCTGGCTGCGACTTCGGCATGATCATGTTGTAGGCGGAACGCGGCCAGATGAAGAACCGCTGCTAGACCGGAAGAAACAGCGCAAACGGCTCGTCCACGGTGCGGCGCAGATGGTTCTGGTACAGCGCATGATTGACATTGTCGATCGCAATCCGCCCCAAGGTCGGTTTCTCGACGTTTCTGAACGGGACGAAGGCGATCGGCGCAGCAATCGGCGTCAGTTGCGATCCGGGACCGGCACGGAGCGTCGAGATGATCCCGTACATCTCGCCGGCCACCGTCGGCCGCGACACGGTGATGACGCGGTGCTGGCCGTGGCGGTTGATGACGAGGTAGATGAAGCCCGACTGGTGGGGGACGGCGACCTCACCGGTGTGCTCATAGGCGGCATCGGTTCGGTCGCCCTCGCGGAAGACGAGTGAGGAGACGGCGGGCTCCCAGACGATTTCGGTGCGGTAGGCGAAGATCGCGTCCTTGTCGCCGAAGGACGGCCGCAGCGTGATGTAGACGTCCTCCAGCCAGGTCACGGCACGGTGTGAGTAGGAGCCGAGACTGTCGGGCGCGACATCGTTGCCGCCGGGGGCGACAGGCACAGGCGAACTCCGGCGCAGCGATACGCCCAGCGCCTGCTCCAGCCGCACCGTGGTCGCGAGCGTGAACGGCCGACGTCCGCCGAGCACTTTCTCCAGCGTCGACAGGCTGAGCTTTGCCTGCTCGGCCAGTGTCTGCCGGGAAATCCGGCGTTTCGCGATCTCTTCGCGAATCTTCTCGGCGACCTCACGGCTTTGCTCGTCCGTGAGCTGCTTGTCCGGCGTCTGCATCCCGTTTCCTGCTCCCATGGCGCCAGTCTAGCAGACGGACAAATCAGCACAAAACCGTACATCGCCACCTCCGCCGCACCGTCCCCGGATGGCGGGCGGCAGAACATTGCCGATCATTCTGCTCGCGAAAATCCGCCCTCCCGGCAGATTTGGAGCGTGGCCAGACGGTCTTCGGGAGCAGGCGAAATGAGCACCATCAGCGACATCGAAAGCGACGAGCACCCCATGCTGAGGCAATTGATCAAGCTGGGGCTGGTTCTCCTCGTGCAGGGCATCGCCGTGATCCTGATCGGTTTCGTGGCCCTCCTGGTCAGCCTTTTCGTCAGTCTCGACCCGGCCTGGTCGGCCACATCGGACCAGGCGACCCTGCTGCAACCCGCTGAGGCCCTTTCGGGGACGCTGCTGCTGAAGGACGACGGCGTCACGACCGAAGCCGTCAGGCTCGGCATCGACGTCGACATCACGGTCTCGGGCCCGACGCTGCGCGCCCGTGTCACCCAGATCTTCCGCAACCCCGGCAAGGACTGGGTGGAGGCGACGTACGTCTACCCACTGGCGACCAACGGCGCCGTCGACACGCTGAAGATGGTGGTCGGCGACCGCGTCATCATCGGCGACATCAAGGAGCGGCAGCAGGCGCGCGTGATCTACGAGCAAGCGCGCCGCGATGGCCAGAAGGCGGCGCTGACCGAGCAGCAGCGGCCGAACATTTTTACCAACTCGGTCGCCAATATCGGCCCCGGCGAGACCGTGCTGGTGCAGATCGAATATCAGGAGCCCGTACACCAGTCCGGCAACGAATATTCGCTGCGCGTGCCGCTGGTGGTGGGCCCGCGCTACAATCCCTCACCCATCGTGCAGAGCGTCGATTTCCGTCCGGACGGCTCCGGCTGGGGCGCGACCAAGACCGATCCGGTGCCCGACCGCGACCGCATCACGCCGCCGGTGCTCGATCCCCGGAAGAATCCGCCGATCAATCCGACCAGCATCACGGTTCGCCTGCAGGCCGGATTTCCGCTCGGCGACGTCAAAAGCCATCACCACGCGGTCAAGACCGACAGTCCCGACGCGACGACGCGTATTGTCAGGCTCGCCGATGATACCGTTCCCGCCGACCGCGATTTCGAGCTGACCTGGAAACCGGCGGCAGAGAAGGCGCCGTCTGTCGGCCTGTTCCGCGAACATGTCGGAGACGCCGACTATCTGCTCGCCTTCGTCACACCTCCGACGCTGGATCAAGCCACGCAGAAGCCGCTGCCCCGCGAAGCGGTGTTCGTGATTGACAATTCCGGCTCGATGGGCGGCACATCCATCGTGCAGGCCAAGGCCAGCCTGCTCTACGCGCTCGGCCGTCTGCAGCCCAACGACCGCTTCAACGTCATCCGTTTTGACGACACGATGGACGCTCTGTTTCCAGCCTCGGTGCCGGCCGATGCCGACCACATTCGCGAGGCGACCTCCTTCGTGAGCGCGCTGCAGGCGCGCGGCGGCACGGAAATGGTGCCGGCGATGCGCGCGGCGCTGACCGATGGGATCGGCGACACGAATATGCTTCGCCAGGTCGTGTTCCTGACCGACGGCGCGATCGGCAATGAGCAGCAATTGTTCGAAACGATCACGGCGATGCGCGGCCGCTCGCGCATCTTCATGGTCGGCATCGGATCTGCGCCCAACACCTATCTGATGACGCGCGCCTCCGAGCTCGGGCGCGGCGCCTTCACCCATATCGGATCGGTCGAGCAGGTCGAGGAGCGCATGCGCGGCCTGTTCGCCAAGCTGGAGAATCCGGCCGTCACCGGCCTGAGCGCCAAATTCTCGGACACCCATGCCGACGTCACGCCAGCGATGGTGCCCGACGTCTATCGCGACGAGCCGCTGGTGCTGGCCGCGAAACTCGACAAGCTCGATGGCTCCTTCGAGATCAAGGGCCGGGTCGGCGACCGGCCGTGGTCGGTGACGCTGCCGCTCAGCAATGCCGCCGAAGGCAAGGGCCTGTCAAAACTTTGGGCCAACCGCAAGATCGGCGACGCCGAAGTCGCGCGCACCATGCGCGAGCTGACCCAGGAGGATGCCGACAAGACCATCTTGGCGCTTGCGCTCGAGCATCAGCTCGTCACCCGGCTGACCAGCCTCGTTGCCGTCGACAAGACGCCAAGTCGTCCCGCCGGCGAGCCGCTCAGGCTCAGCGAGCTGCCGATCAACCTGCCGGCCGGCTGGGATTTCGAGAAGGTGTTCGGCGAACAGATGCAGCAAGTGCCGGCACAGCTCCGGGAGCGGCGTGCGGATGCGACCGGCCGGACAGCGACGCGACGGCCAGCGCCTGCCGCCCAGCCCGACACGGTCCGGCTACCGAAGACGGCGACGACCTCCGAATTGAAGATGATCGCAGGCCTCATCCTGCTCCTGCTCAGCCTGTTCCTGTTCGTGTTCAACCGGCGTCAACTCCTTGCTCATTGACGCCGGGTGAAAGAGGAGACCTCACCCGACTCCTCTTCTTGTGCGCGCGCGGCTGCCCGTCCCGTCCAACGGCCGCGCGCGCCTTTTTCTTCGCGATTGTCATTGCGAGGTGCGTGAATTCCGAAGCAATCCGGTCTGCCACCGCTGAGACGCACTGGATTGTTTCGCTTCGCTCGTAATGCAGGGAGTCCAGGCAAAATGCCCCGCTTCATCTCTCCGCTCGCCCTTGCCCTCGTCGGCGCCATCCTGTTCGGCGACGGCGCCTATATCCACGCCAAGGCATGGCTGGCGCAGGTGCTGCTCGAGCGCGCCTTTGCGCAGAGCGTCGCGACCGGCCAGCCGACCAAGCCGTGGTCGTGGGCGGATACCTGGCCGGTCGCCCGGGTCGAGGTGAAGCGGATCGGCGCGCACGCCATCGTGCTCGCCGGCAGCAGTGGCCAGGCGCTCGCCTTCGGGCCCGGCCATGTCGAGCAAACCGCCAATGCCGGCGAACGCGGCGTCGCCGTCTATTCGGCGCATCGCGATACGCATTTCCGCTTCTTGCAAAATGTGTCCGTCGGCGACGAGATCGACATCACGCGCAGCGACGGCAAGCGCTTCCGCTACCGCTCCGATTATTCTGCCGTGGTCCGTTTCGACGCATCCGGCATCGACCTTGCGACACAGGGTCATGAGCTGGTGCTATCGACCTGCTGGCCGTTCGACGCGCTGACGCCGGGGCCCGAGCGCTATATCCTGCACGCCACCATGATCGGCCCTGATTAACCAAACCCCGCCATTCGCTTCCCAAAACCTGCTATCTGCTTGTTCCGCTGGAGGCTTCTCATCTGAAGCACGATTCACGTTGCGGCCATTTTGGGCCGGAACTGAACTGGCATTAACGGCCGTAGACCTATAAAGGGGGTTGGCGCGCGGAACCCCCTTTTCTGCGGCTGCAGGACACGGGTATGGACGAGGAACTTCAGAAAAAACTCTTGCAGCAAGTGGAGGAACTCGAGAACCGCATTGCGCTTCTGGAAAGAAACCAGCACCTGATCGCAGCCGGCCAGCGGCGAACGACGCTGCGCAGCCTGTGGCGGCGTCCGCCGATGTGGACCTTCGAGCAATATCCACCGCGCCTGCTCAACATGAACAGCTTTCAGCCGGCGCCGCCTCCGCCGGCGAACGCGCCGCGCATTGCGATGGTCACGCCGAGTTACAATCACGCGCACTATCTCGGCGCCACGATCGACAGCATCGTCAGCCAGAACTATCCGAACCTGTACTATCACGTGCAGGATGGTGCCTCGATCGACGGCACGCTCGATCTCCTGAAGAGCCGCGGCGACAGCATCAGCTGGCGCAGCGAGCGCGACGCGGGTCAGTCCAACGCCATCAACCTGGGCCTGGCCGATGTCGATTGCGAGATCATGGCCTATCTCAACAGCGACGACATGCTGCTGCCCGGCACGCTCGCCTATGTCGCGAACTACTTCATGGCGCACCCGGACGTCGACATCGTCTATGGCCATCGCGTCTTCGTCGATCGTGACGGGCTCGAGGTCGGTCGCTCCGTGCTGCCGCCCTACAATGGCAAGGTGCTGCAATACGCCGACTACATCCCGCAGGAGACGATGTTCTGGCGCAAGCGCGTCTGGGACAAGATCGGACCGATCGACGAAAGCTTCCACTACGCGATGGACTGGGATTTCATCCTCCGCGCGCAGGCGACAGGATTCAAGTTCCGCCGCTTGCCGCGATTCCTTGCGTGCTTCCGCATCCACGATGCGCAGAAGACCGCCGCGACCTACGCGGTCGGTGTCAAGGAGATGGGTATCTTGCGGCGGCGCGCGCTCGGCTTCGATCCGACGCAAACGGAGATCCGCAGAGCCATCGCAGCATATCTGATGCTCCAGATCGCCTATCATTACGGCTACAAATTCGGCGCGCTGCGTTACTGATCGCGACTGATAGACCGCTTGAAGGCGATCGACGACCTTTGAAGCGCGATGAGACTTGGATGAATCGTCATCGTGCTTCAGGTGTTTTTTTGAGCATGATCTCCGCGCAAACGCGTTCCGCGTTTGTCGCGAGGGAAAACCGCTTCACACTTTTCCGGATCATGCTCCGGCGCATCGACGCCTATTCCGTCGCGCGGCATACGCGCACCAGGTTGCCACCCTCTGAATCTCACCCTACAAAAGAGAAACGCGCCGCCGAGAACGGCGCAGCTAACAAAATGTAGGGATCGCACCATGGAAGCTCAGGTGACCAAAGCATCCGTTTCTCCGAGCCCATGGTCGCCTGCATCAGATGCCAGCGACGTCGTCAAAGGCATCCACGCGATGCTGCATCCGCGCAACATCGTGCTGGTCGGCGCAACGGACAAGCCCGGCAACTATGCCGAGCGCATCTGGAACAATCTCGTCAAGTACGGATACGAAGGCGGGCTCTATCCCGTCAACGCCAAGCGCGAGGCGATCTGGGGCATCACCTGCTACAAGGACTTTGCGAGCCTGCCCGAAAAGCCCGATCACGTGCTGGTGCTGGTTCCGGCGCGCTTCGCCGTGCAGGTGATCCGCGACGCGGCCGCGGCCGGCGCGCGCTCGGCCACCATCGTGACCTCGGGCTTCAGCGAACTGCAGGACGAAGAGAGCCAGAAGCTCGCGGCCGAATTGCAGCAGGCGGTGCGCGAGACCGGGCTTGCGGTCACGGGGCCCAATTGCCTCGGAAACCTGAGCGCTGGCGAAAAGCTCTTCACCAATATCGACGACCGCGTCGTGACCATGGAACAGGGCGCGGTGGCGATCGCCGGCCAGTCCGGCGCCATCGTCATGGCGATCCGGCAGGCGCTGGAGGATCGCGGCGTCGGCGTCGGCTACATGGTCACGACCGGCAACGAGGCCGGGCTCGAGACGCCGGACCTGATGCGCTATTTCGCTGCCGATCCGAGCATCCGCGTCATCGTCGTCTATCTCGAAGGCGTGCGGAACACCAAGGCGTTCCGCGACGCCTGCAAGGTCGCGCGTGCGGCGAGCAAGCCTGTGATCGCACTCAAGCTCGGCGCGTCCGAAGGCGGGCGCGCGGCGGCCATGGCGCATACCGGGGCGCTCGCCGGTTCCATCGAAACGTTCGACGCGATCGCGACGCGCGAGGGTGTGATCCGGGTGCGCGGCCTGGACGAGCTGATCGAGACCACCGAGTGTTTCGTCCATGCCGCCGTGCCGAAGGCCGACCGGCTCGCCGCCGTGACCCTCTCGGGCGGCAAGCGCGGACTCCTGATCGACGCCTTTCATGCCGCAGGGCTGAACTTCGCACCGCTCAGCAAGCATGTCAGCGGCGAGCTCGCAAAAATGCTGGGGCCGGGCTCGATCGTCGGCAATCCGCTCGATGCCGGTTTTGCCGCCGTGGTCGATCCATCCGTCTACATGAAATCGATCAAGCTGATGATCGACGACCCCGACATCGACGTCGTCATCATCGACGCCGAGCTGCCGAAGGCGCCGCATGAGCTGCGCGAGCGGAATTTGCGCATCGTCGACGGCATGGCGAGCCGGGCCGGCAAGCCGGTGATCTACATCAGCGCGATGTCGATCGGCTTCACGGAATTCACCAAGGGCCTGCGCAAATCGCTGCCGCATATCGCGGTCATGCAGGGCCTGGATCGCGCGGTCACCGCGATCAAGTCGCTGCTCGACTATGCCAGGCTGCGCAAGGAAGTGCCCGACATCGTGTCGGGCTCGAAGGCATCCGCCCGCGCCGTGCTGGAGAAGACGCTGAGAGAGGCGCAGGGAGCGGCGCTCGACGAAGTCGCCTCCAAGAAGCTCTTGAAGGCGTACGGCATTCCGATCTCGAAGGAAGGCATCGCGCCGACGCCGGCAGAAGCGATCAAGCTCGCCAAGCAGATCGGCTTTCCCGTGGTGGCAAAAGTCGTCAGCGCCGAGATCCTCCACAAGTCCGACATCGGCGGCGTGGTGCTCAACCTCAATAGCGTCGCCGAGGTGAAGAAAGCGTTCAACGATATCACCGCGCGGGTGAAGAGGCTGAAGGGCAAGCCGAAGCTCGACGGCATTTTGATCGCCCAGCAGGTCAAGGCCGATCTCGAGCTCTTGGTCGGTGCCTCGCTCGATGCCGAGATGGGTCCTGTGGTGCTGTTCGGCACCGGCGGCATCGACATCGAGCTGTTGAAGGACGTTGCGCTCGCCGGCGCGCCGCTGGACGAAGCGGAGGCGCGGGCCTTGATCGGCCGCACCAAGGCCGGCGTCAAGATGGCGGGCTATCGCGGCAGGCCGGCACTGCATCAGGCGTCGGCCGTGAAGGCACTGGTCGGCTTGTCCAACCTGATCGCCGACGCCGGCGACCGCATCGCCTCGATCGACATCAATCCCTTCCTGATCAATCCCAAGACCGGCGTCGCCGTGGACGCCCTCATCGTCCTTAACAATGCCGCGGCAAAGCGGGCGGCAAGACACTAATCAAGGCACTGATCGGCTTCCACTTCGCCGCCTTTGCCCATAAAATCGGCGAGCGACTCCCTTCGGGGGTCGAGGCCGAGGAGCGATGGCGCGCAAGAGTAATTTGTTGAGCGGAACCGTGACGCTGGCGGCAATCGCCGTGGCGTTCGGGGGCATGCTCGCCGTGCAGAAATTCCGCACGGCCCAGCAGCGCAGCCTGCTGCGCGTGGTGTTCGAGGGTGGCTCCGCAAGCGGCCTGCGCAAGGGCGGGCCGGTCAATTTCGACGGCGTTCCGGCCGGTCAGATCCTGTCGATCAAGCTGGACAATCCGCGCAAGGTCGTCGCCCTGGTGATGCTCGACAACAATGCGCCGATCCGCAAGGACACGGTGGCCGGCATCGAGTTTCAGGGCCTGACCGGCGTTGCCGCGGTCTCGCTGATCGGCGGCGCCCCGGCCGCGCCCCCGGTGCCGCTGGACCACGACGGCGTCCCCGTGCTGGTCGCCGATCTCAGCGATGCCGAGTCCATCGTCGAGACCCTGCACAATGTCGATCGCATGATCGTCAGCAACGAAGCCCTGATCAAGGACGGCCTGCACAATTTCGAGAACTATACCGCCGACCTCAAGAGCAAGGGTGAGGCGATCGACGCCATCATGACCAAGACCGAGAGCGCGTTCGCGAGTGTCGACAGCGCGGTGAACAAGATCGAGGGCGTTGTGCCGAGCCTCGCCAACGGCAAGGCGGACGAGTTGTTCGAGAAGGTCAAATCGCTGCGCGAGATGGCCGACAGCATGAAGAAGAAGTCGGCGACGTTCATCGAGGACGGCCGCCGCATGCTGCTCGACGTCAGCGAGGCCGCCAACAAGATGGCCGGCACGCCCGCCCCTCCGCGTCCGCCGCGCAGGCCGCCGCAGCAACAGAAGCAGTGATCGGGTAGGCCTTACCAGGCATAGCGGACGACGCCCTTGCCGGCGTAGGATCGCGTCACATTCGAGAACTCGCCTTCGAACGTCCCGATCGCGGACCAGCCGTTCATCCATTTCACCTCGGCCGAGGCCGTGGTCAGCGCGGAGTCGCGGGAAAGCGCGGCGCCGTTGACGACGAAGGCGGCGCCCGGCAGCGTCTGGAACACCGCACCGATGGTACGGTCCGGATTGAAATCATGCGCCCAGGCGACGCGGCCGCGCAGCGTGATCACACTATTATAGGCGGCAAAGGATTTGTCGGTGCGCAGGCCGAGCTCCGTGCGGGTGTCGGTCACGCTCTTGGCCGCGTAAGTGAGCGCAAAGGCGTTGGAGCCGACAACAGCGTTTTCCGCATAATTCGGCAGGTTGAAGTTGGTCGCCTGCAACGCAGCGTAGGGCGTCACGCCCATCCAGGGCGTCACGTAGCGATAGCCACCCTCGAGACGGCCCGAAAATGCGTTGGCGTTGAACTGCGCGCGCAACTGATCGTAGCCGGCCGCCGTGACGATGCGGTTGGTGGTGACGTCCTGCCAGCCATAGGCCAGTGCCGCCGTGATGTAGGCCGGGCCCGAGGTGTGGCGAATGAAGGCACCGGCCTGGAACAGATCGGAGTGGCCCCAGCCGAGGCCGTTGACGCCAAAGTTGGTGGCGCCGCCGGCGAGCGCGAAACCGGCAATCGTCGCGGGCGAGAAGCGATAGTCGAAGCCGACGGCGGTACCGTAGACGTTGCTGGTCGTGCTGCTCGAGCCGAGCGCGGCATTGCCGTCGGTGGTCTGCGAACCGCCAAAGCCCGCCGCCCATACGCTCCAGCGCTGGTCGAAATTGGCCGGCGATGCCTTGCGGTAGATGGAGGCAAAGGCGTCGCGCGCATTCTTGCCGGTCGACGCATAGGCGTTCGCGCTGGTCTCTTCGGCAAACGGCGTAGCGCCGGGAGCGCCGCCGCCGGCCGAGAACGGGTCGGTCAGGAGGCCGAGGAACATGTTCATGGCGTTGAACGTCGCCTGCTGCGACCCGGTACCAGGCTCGCCCGAGGCCTGTGTCAGGCCCTGGGGCGTGAGGTTGGCCAACGCCACGGGAATGCTGCCCGTGGTGTTGAAGACGCGCGTCAGGGCGTTGGCCACGTTCTGCTGGTTGATGTTGAGACCGGGACCGTAGTTCAGCGCGAAATCCAGGAAGACGTTGTTCGGATCGTAGCTCAGCGTCGCGTGCAGGTTCGGCGAGAGACCTGCGACGACCGGGTTGAACTTGTCGAGGACACCGCCGGTCGCGCTCAGGATGGTGTAGTGCTTCTCGATCGTGCCGACCGGAACGGCCACGACGGTGGTGCCGTTGAGCGTTGCCGAGCCAAGGACCGCGGTAAAGCCGCTATTCGGACCCGAGATCTGAACCATGTAGCTCGATGCGCTCGTCATCGAAAGATTGCCGTTGACAGTGAACGTGCCGGTCGGGTTGCCCGGCGCCAGCGTGCCGCCGTTGATGATGGCGTTGCCGATCTCGCCCTCGCCGCTGAGCGTGCCGCCGGCGCTGACCGTGACATTGCCGTTGATCACGCCTTGCACGGTGAGCGTGCCGCCGAGCACGTTCCAGTCCTGGTTGCCGACGCCGGTCACGGTCCAGTTGGAGCTGTCGACCTTGTTGAACGTCGTGAACCCGTCGTACTGGAGGCCGGTGCCGATGTCGCTGAGGAAGAACGTATCCTTGCCGGTGCCGCCGAGCTGGAACGTGTCGGTGCCCGAGCCGAGTACCTGACCATTGATCACACTGCCAGGGCCGAGGGTGAGCACGTTGTTGCCACAGCCGCAGAACTCGATCGCCGTACCGCCCGCGGCATTGATGGTCCCCGAATTGAAGACGCTGCCACCGCCGGCCAGAGAAATGCCGACACCGCCGTTACCGACAGTAATCGTACCGGTATTGACGATCTGGTTGGTGATCACTCCCGGCCCGTTCACGTCGATGCCGACCCCGCCGTCACCGAGGGTAATCGTCCCGCGGTTGACGACCGTGTTGCCGTCGCCGACCACGAACATGCCCTCGGCAGAATCCAGACCCAAAATCGTCCCGCTGTTCGTGATCGTGGATGACGAGCCTGCATAGGCGATGCCGGCGCCGGCGAAGCCGACGGACACCGAACTGTTCTGGGTGATCGTGGCGCGATCGCCCTGCACCGAAATACCTGCCCCGAAGTCGTCGGATATGATCTTGCCGTCGTTCGTCACCTTCGCATCGTCGCCGAACACGGCAATGCCAACACCGATCTGGCCTGCCTTGATCGTGCCGGCATTGCCGACGGTGGCCAAATTGCCCTGCACGAAAATGCCGGCGCCGTTCTGCCCAACGGCGATGGTTCCGGTCGCGGTGTTGGTGATCGTGTTGTTGTCGTTGATCGCGGCGATACCGGCCCCCAGCGCGGCCGCATCGCCGATCGTGATCGACCCGGCGTTGGTGACGGTGCTGTTGCCCGCGACGAAGATGGCATTCGAGTCGTTGAGCGCGGTGATGATGCCGCTGACTGTATTGGTGACGGTGCTGTTCGCGCCGGCAAAGATGGCCGAGCTCGAAGCTCCGGTCAGAAGCGAGCCGCTGTTGGTGATCGTGTTGTTGTCGAAGACCGTGATCGCCACGCCAGCGTCGCCGGTCGCGATCGTTCCGTTGTTGGCGATCGTGTTGTTGTTCACAGCCTGGATGCCGATGCCGTTGTCGAGCGCCACGATCCCGGCGTTGTTGGTGATGGTGTTGTTGCTGCCCGCGCTGATGCCGGTCAGGCCCGAGGCAACCGAGATCGTCCCGTTGTTGTTGACGACGTTGACGTCGTTGACGCTGATCGCCGCCGTGCCGTTGTCGTTGACGGTCGCGCCCGTCAGCACATTCACGGTCAGATTGTTGACGCCGCCGCTGGCCGCAAAGCCATTGATATCGAGGCCGCTACAGGTGACCGTCTGGCCGCTTGCCGCCGGATCCGGCGCGCATTGGGCATGTGCGGATGTTGCAGAAAGGCAAAGGCCAAGCAGGACCGCCACGACGGACGACACGGCCGTGCTGCGGCACAGCCCACCCTGCCCGCTCGATGGCAACCGACACCCCACCCCAACGCCCCTCATTCCCGGCGCCACCTGCGGCGACGCCGGTAAAATAGGCGACTGGTTCCCTCCGTGAAACTACGGACGCCCGGGAATCGTCACAACTGGAGCAGATTTAGGCCGCGATGTTGCAACCGAGCCACGTTTTTGGGGCTCGATTGTCATTTCGGGCACGCAAATGCCCGTCGGCTATTATAGGGGCAGACGGCGGCGCCGCGCGCTTTCGCCGGAATTGATCATGCCGGAGTGGCCGCGGTGGACCAGAGATGGTGATCTTCGCCTTCTGCATCGCCGCGGTGTTCGCAGCGATCGGCGGCGCCGCGACGCGAACGAATTCGTAGTTTTGCTCGGAATGAGTTGGAAAGCTACAACCAACAACCGGCGTCGTCCTGGACGAGCGAAGCGCAGATCCAGGACCCATTACCCCAGGACGTGGTTTGGCGAAGACTCGGGGTCACCAGCTCGCATCAGAACATCTCCCTGGGGTTATGGGTCCTGGCGTTCCAGGCTGTGCAAAAACTCAAGATTCGGAGAGCTCGATAGAACAGGATGCTCCACCCCCCTGCTTTCAAGCTCTTTACTGACTACTTGGTTCTCTCTTCTGTCGCGCAAGAGAATCAGATTCTACGTCGAAACGAGCGCGCTGAGTTTTTTTTACGGCCTGGTTCGCCAGGACGACAAGGGAGTGTGTTGCGACAGCGTCGCCGTCATTCCGGGGCGCGCGAAGCGCGAGCCCGGAATCCATAGCCACGGGATTGGGTTTGGCGAAGACTCGGGGTTAACAGCTCGCGCCGCAATTTCTCCCTGGGGGTATGGGTCCTGCGCCGGGACGACCCGAGGAGAGCCCTAGCGCCCCTCACTTATACACAAACGCCGCATCGTCGAGATTCGTCTTCGGAATCTCGTCCTTCTCGGTCCAGTAGTCCTGGCTGTGCTGCCATTCCGGCTTGTCGCCGCGCTTGGGCAACAGGTTCATGTTGCGCATCATGTAGCCGGGATTGAAGTTTTTCGGATCGATCCAGGGCAGGATCGGCATGTTGTGGTCTTCGGGACGCAGTTTTACCTCGACCTTCTTCGTGCCCTTTTCCTTCATATGTCCGAGCAGGCGGCAGACGAAGTCGCCGACGAGATCGACGCGCAGGGTCCAGCTCGCGCGGAAATAGCCGAACACCCAGACCATGTTCGGCACGCCCGTGAACATCATGCCGCGATAGGTGACGGTGTCGCCGAAATCCAGCGGCTTGCCGTCGATCTCGAATTCGATGTCGCCGAGCGTAGAGAGGTTGAAGCCGGTCGCGGTGACGATGACGTCAGCTTCCAACAGCTTGCCGGATTTGAGCTGGATGCCGTTCTCGACAAAGCACTCGATCTCGTCGGTGACGACCGACGCCTTACCGCTGGCGATGCCCTTGAACAGATCGGCATCCGGCACGAAGGCGATGCGCTGCCGCCAGGGCCTGTATGTCGGCGTGAAGTGCGTCTTGACGTCGTAGTCCGGACCGAGGATCGCGGCGATCTGGCCGATCAGCTCCTTCTTGACCGCTTCCGGATTCGAGATGCAGAGCTTTGTGAACGCATCCTGCTCGAACAGGATTTTTCGCCTGGTAATCTCGTGGATCCACTCCTCGTCGACCTGGAGCCGGCGCAGCTCCTCGGCGATCTCGATGGCGTTGCGGCCGATCCGGAAATAAGTCGGCGAGCGCTGCAGCATGGTGGCGTGCGCGCATTTGTCGGCGATGTTCGGCAGCAGCGTCGCCGCGGTCGCGCCGGAGCCGATCACCACCACCTTCTTGTTCGTGAGGTCTAGATCGTCAGGCCAGCTCTGCGGATGGACGATGCGGCCCTTGAACTTGTCCGTGCCCTTCCATTCCGGCGTGTAGCCCTCGGAGTGGCGGTAATAGCCCTGGCACATCCAGAGGAAGTTCGCGGTGAAGATCTTGAGCTCGCCGGTGTCGGTCGTGACTGCCTCAATGGTCCAGAGATTCTTCTCGCTCGACCAGCTCGCCGAATTGATCTTGTGCTTGTAGCGGATGTGCCTGTCGAGATCGTTCTCCTCGACCACATCGTTCATGTAGGCGAGGATCTCTTCGGCCGTTGCGATCGGCGGCCCGACCCAGGGCTTGAAGCGATAGCCGAACGTATGGAGGTCGCTGTCCGAGCGAATGCCGGGATAGCGATGCGTGATCCAGGTGCCGCCAAAACTCTCCTTCGTCTCCAGGATGACGAAGCTCGTGCCCGGAAGCTGTTTTGTCAGATGATACGCGCTGCCGATACCGGAGATGCCGGCGCCGACGATCAGGATGTCGAAATGTTCTGAAGCCTGCTTGGTGTCTTGGGCAGTACGAACGGCGACATTCATTGTTGGTTCTTTGCCTTTATAGTCGCCCTTGACGAGACGACGCGTTTCCTCGCGGCACGCGTCATGGTCACCCATCGCGCCCGTTTCTCAAAATGACATAGATCAAATCGCAATCAATTCACAGCGCCGCACCCCAGCTCCGCGCTGTCTGCAATATCCAGTCGCGATAGAGCGTGAGCGGTGTGACGCCGGTCAGTCCGCCGCAACCGTCGCTGCCGTTCGGTCCCGTCGACCAGCTGATCACACCGATGATAGCGGGACCATTCGGCCTGTCCTCGAATACGGGTCCGCCGGAATCGCCAGTGCAGGCGCCGATTCCGTCGCTGATACCGTTGGTTACGGGATCGACGAGACGAATCTGCAAGGTGCCGGGCTTGCCCGTTGCAACGAGGCCTGCAACGCGCGTCGCACCTCCGCTCTTGCCGTCGCCGCGCACGGTGACGCCGATCCCGGCGATGGTGAAGCGGCTGCCGACCTGGATTGGAATCTGCGGCGCGCCGACCGGCACCGTCGATTTTCCTTTCAGTGGAATTTCCAACTGCAACAACGCGACGTCGGCGGTGGCGCGATGCGACTGCATCGCCTGCATGTTGAAGCCGGGATGAATCGCGACCGTCCGGATATTCTGCAGGTCCGGTTTGCCGTCCGCGCCATAGGCGACGATCTTGTAGTCGGCACCCGGCTGCACGCAATGCGCGACCGTGAGAACCAGCTTCGGTGCGATCAGGCTGCCGCTGCAAAAATTCCCGCGCGAGCCGACGATGGTGACGACCGCGCGCGCGACGCCGTCGGTCTGCGGCGTGCCGCCGTTCACGATGGCCTGGGCCGGGGCCGCGAACAGCAGCGCCGCGGCAATGGACGAGAATGTCGCTGTCTTCATGGAGACATGGCATAGCCGCTGGAAGCGCTGCGGGCTAGTCCCGGCCGACGCAGCATGCTAGCCGTCATGCCCTTAATCAGCGAGGGCAAGACATTGGCGATCGAGGCGGTGATCTGGGATTTTGGCGGCGTGCTGACGACCTCGCCGTTCGAGGCATTCGCGCGGTTCGAGACCGAGCGCGGCCTGCCCGCCGACATCATCCGGCGCACCAACGCGGCCAATCATCTGGAGAACGCCTGGGCAAAATTCGAGCGTGCCGAGGTCGACATCGAGACCTTCGACAAGTTGTTTGCCGCGGAATCGCTCGCGCTCGGCGCCGAGGTGCGCGGCCGCGACGTGCTGCCGCTCTTGCAAGGCAATCTGCGGCCGGAGATGGTCGAGGCGCTGAAGCGCATCAAGGCGCAGCACAAGACCGGCTGCATCACCAACAATTTGCCGGCCAACGCGATCGGCAGCATGACCGGGCGCACGCTCTACGTCGCCGAAGTGATGGCGCTGTTCGACCACGTCATCGAGTCCGCCAAGATCGGGCTGCGCAAGCCCGACCCGCGCATCTACCAGTTGATGGTCGAGACGCTGAAGGTGGACCCCAAGCGTTGCGTCTATCTCGACGACCTCGGCGTCAACCTGAAGCCCGCGCGCGAGATGGGCATGAGCACGATCAAGGTCACGAGCGGCGCGCAGGCGATCGCGGAGCTCGAGGCCGCGACGGGATTGAAGCTTAGGTAGGCGACGTAGCCCGCATGGAGCGCAGCGCAATGCGGGACCAGCGGCCCCGGATTACGCTTCGCTCCATCCGGGCTACGACCGAGCAATCCGCTCCGGAAACGCCGCCGCCAGTGACGCACGGTCCGGCTTGAGCACGCCGCGTTCGGTGATCAGGCCCGTGACCAGCCGCGCGGGCGTCACGTCAAACGCGTAGTTCGCGACCGGCGATCCCTCCGGCACGATGCGCACCGTCTCCAGCCGGCCATCGGCGGTGCGGCCGGTCATGTCGGTAACCTCAGTGCCGCTGCGCTGCTCGATCGGAATATCCTTGATGCCGTCATTAACCGCGAAATCGATCGTCGGCGACGGCAGCGCGACATAGAACGGCACATTGTTGTCGTGCGCGGCGAGTGCCTTGAGGTAGGTCCCGATCTTGTTGCAGACATCGCCATTGGCGGCGACGCGGTCGGTACCGACGATGGCGAGATCGACCATGCCGTGCTGCATCAGATGTCCGCCGGTGTTGTCGGGGATCACCGTGTGCGGCACGCCGTGATGGCCGAGCTCCCAGGCGGTGAGCGAGGCGCCCTGGTTGCGCGGCCGCGTCTCATCGACCCAGACATGGATGTTGATGCCGCGCTCATGCGCGAGATAGATCGGCGCCGTCGCCGTGCCCCAGTCCACGGTGGCAAGCCAGCCGGCATTGCAATGGGTCAGCACGTTGACGGTTTCGCCGGGCTTCTTCCTCGCGGCAATCGCCTCGATCAGCGCGAGCCCGTTGCCGGCAATGCCGCGGTTGATCTCGACATCCTGCTCGACGATCTCGTCGGCCCGCGCATAGGCGGCTTCCGCACGTTCCACCGGATCGACCGGCGCGAGCGCCTCGCGCATCTCGTCCAGCGCCCATTTCAGATTGATCGCGGTCGGCCGCGCCACGACGAGCGTGTCATAGGCACGCTTCAGGCCGGCATCGGAACTGTCCTCGCGCATGGCGAGCGCCATGCCGTAGGCCGCGGTGGCACCAATCAGCGGCGCACCGCGCACCAGCATGTCGCGGATCGCCACGGCCGCGTCTTCGCAGGAGGTCAGCTTCGCGACGACGAACTCGTGCGGCAGCCTCCGCTGGTCGATCGCGCCAACTGACCAACCATCGCGCTCGCGCCAAATGCTGCGATAATGCTTGCCATCGACCTTCATCGCGACCCCTTTCGTCTCAACCCTTCAGGATGCGACCCGCCACCGCGTCGAGTTTCTTCAGAAGTTCCGGATCGCGTGCCTCCGGCGCCGTGATCAATGCGGCGTCGAGCGCGCGGTCCGAGCCGATCGGGCACGGCTCATGCTCGCGCGGGAAATCCCTGGCCAGCCGCGCCACCAGCGCCTTCGCGCGGTCCGCATTCGAGGTCAGCATGCGGATGATATCCTGAACCGTGACGGCATCATGGTCAGGATGCCAGCAATCGAAATCGGTGACCATGGCGACGGTCGCGTAACAGATCTCAGCCTCGCGGGCGAGCTTTGCCTCGGGCATGTTGGTCATGCCGATCACCGAATAGCCAAGAGTCTTGTACGTCATGCTCTCCGCATAGGTGGAGAACTGCGGCCCCTCCATGCAGACATAGGTGCCGCCCCGCGCGATCGCGATACCCTCGGCGTCCGCGGCCGCGGCAAGGTGAATGCGCAGCCGCGGCGACACCGGATGCGCCATCGAGACATGCGCGACGCAGCCCTTGCCGAAGAACGAGCTCTCGCGCTTGTGGGTGCGGTCGACGAACTGGTCGACCAGCACGAAGGTGCCGGGCGGCAGTTCCTCCTTGAAGGAACCGCAGGCCGACAGCGAGATCAGGTCGGTGACGCCGGCACGCTTCAGCACGTCGATATTGGCCCGGTAGTTGATGTCGGAGGGCGACAGCCGGTGGCCCTTGTCGTGGCGCGGCAAAAACACGATCGGCAGGCCGGCGATGCTGCCGCGCCGCACCGGCGCCGAGGGCTCGCCCCAGGGGCTCTTGATCACCTCTTCACGAGCGTTCTCGAGTCCCGGCAGGTCGTAAATGCCGGAGCCACCGATGATACCCAATACCGCCTGCGTCATGCCTGCTCCACCCGTGTGTATGGGAGCAAGCTATGCCAGTTTTGGGAGGGTTTTGGAACGGGGAACGGCCGTCAGGAGCGCGACGACGCTTCACACCCTCGGTGTCGTCCCGGCGAGAGCCAGGACCCATTACCCCAAAAGCTCATTTTGCGAAGATCGTCATCGGGGACTAACACCATCCGCAATCGATAGATTCCGCGGTATGGGCTTTCGCCAGGACGACGTCGGGGAGACACAGTCGCGTGTCTTGCTCGCTGTTTTTTGGCGAGAGCGGCTACGCCACCTTCACCGCCTGCAGCTGGTTCAGCACCATCCGCAACAACGTCTCGACCGACTGGAAGTTCTCCGGCGTGATCTCGGCTTGCGGGATCGTGAAGTCGAACTCGGCTTCCACGCCCAGCATCAGATTGACCATGTCCATCGAGGTCAGCCCGATGTCGACGAGGCGCGCGGCCGGCGCAACATCCGCAGACAACGAATTCTGCGCGAGGATGCCCTGCACCAGCTTGATGATGCGATCCTGAACGTCGGTCTCAAAGGCCTGCATCTGAAAGCTCCCTTATTGTTATAGGCCGGTCCTGCAATCGGCGGCACCATAGCCGCGCCGTCTTAGGAAACGATGACTCACGTTGAATAAAATTATACTTCTTCGAAATTGCTAACCCGATGTTAGGAATTCGGGGGTCGCCGCAAACCAGGCCTTAACTGTTCGCTTCGATTGAATTTTGTTTACCCTCAATTTCGTCGACGAATTTGAATTAAATCCGTAGCCTCTGGTTCCAAGCAAACATGGTCGGATGATCGTTCGCGCATCGGCTGGTGCCGATCGATCTTGAACGACGAACCGGAGGCGGACAGCATGAACGTGCGTGAAGCGACCCTTCAACCTGTCGACGATGCCCAGGCGAGTTTTCTGGACCGGATGCCCTCGCTGGTCGAGCGCGCCGGCAAGATGGCCAGGGCCGCCGCGGCCGATGCCGACGGCGTGGACCGCGAAGCCCGCTTCCCGCACAAGGCGTTTGAAGTCGCGCGCGCGGAAAAGCTGCTCGGCATCATGATCCCGGTCGAGTTCGGCGGTTTTGGCGCCTCGATCTATGACGTCACCGACGTCTGCTACACGCTCGGGCGCGCCTGCGCTTCCACGGCGATGATCTATGCGATGCACCAGACCAAGGTCGCCTGCGTCATCAGACACGGCCACGGCATTCCCTGGATGGAAACCATGATGCGCCGGGTCGGCCGCGACCAGTGGCTGCTGGCGTCCTCCACCACCGAGGGCCAGAACGGCGGCAATATCCGCGCAAGCGCTGCGGCGGTCGGACACGACAACGACATGATCTCGCTGGTTCGCGACGCCACGGTCATTTCCTATGGCGCGGAGGCCGACGGTCTCGTGACCATCGCGCGTCGCTCCGGCGACGCCGCCGCTTCCGACCAGGTGCTGCTGGCGCTCGCCAAGGACGACTATGCGCTGAAGCGCACGCTCGGCTGGGAAACGCTCGGCATGCGCGGGACCTGTTCGACCGGCTTCGAGCTCCGGGTCGACTGCCCGGCCGACCGCGTATTCCCAGAGGCCTATGACAAGATCCACGCCCAGACCATGACGCCGTTTGCGCATCTGTGCTGGTCGTCGGCCTGGGCCGGCGTCGCCGCTGCCGCGGTCGAACGCGCGCAGGCCTTCATCCGCAAGGCGGCCCGTTCGTCCGGCGGACAGATGCCGCCGGCGGCGGCCCATTTCACCGCCGCGAAAATGTCGCTGGCAAAGCTTCGCGCTCTCATCGCCTCCAACGTCGGCGCCTTCGCCCGTCACGAGCATGACGAGCGGGCGCTCGGCTCGCTGGACTTCCAGTCCTCGATCACGCTGCTGAAGGTCCAGGCCTCCGAGCTCGCGGTCGAGACCGTGATGCACGCGATGCGGACGACGGGTCTCGCCGGCTACCGCAATGACGGCGACTTCACCATGGGCCGTCACCTGCGCGACATTCTTTCCTCGCCGATCATGATCAACAACGACCGCATTCTCGCCAATGCCGCAACCTCGACGCTGATGAGCGGCGTGCCGGCAAGCCTTCACGATTAGAGAGCCTTCACAACTGACAAGCCTTAGCAACCAACAAGAACAATTGCCGATAGCAGGAAGTTAGCCCCATGAACGTTGCCGTTCTCCCCAGTTCGCCCGACACCGCACCGGAAGTCGTCGATCCGCTCGACCATCTCACCGACATCCTGTTCCACCGCATGGGCTCCGACGGCGTTTACGCCCGCACCGCGCTCTATGAGGACGTCGTGGAACGGCTGGCCGCGTTGATCAACCGGCATCGCGAGGCCGGCACCGAGGTGATGCGCTTTCCGCCGGTGATGAGCCGCGCGCAGCTCGAAAAGTCCGGCTACCTCAAGAGCTTTCCGAACCTGCTCGGCTGCGTCTGCGGCCTGCACGGCACCGAACGCGAGATCAACGCCGCGGTGAGCCGCTTCGACGCCGGCGGCGACTGGACCTCGTCGCTGTCGCCCGCCGACCTCGTGCTGTCTCCGGCCGCCTGCTACCCCGTCTATCCAATCGCGGCGAGCCGTGGGCAACTGCCCAAGGGCGGCCTGCGCTTCGACGTCGCGGCCGACTGCTTCCGCCGCGAGCCGTCAAAACATCTCGATCGGCTGCAATCGTTCCGGATGCGTGAATATGTCTGCATCGGCAGCCCCGACGACGTCGCCGATTTTCGCGAGCGCTGGATGGTGCGCGCGCAGGCGATCGCGCGCGATCTCGGCCTGATCTTCCGCGTCGACTATGCCAGCGATCCCTTCTTCGGCCGCGTCGGCCAGATGAAGGCGGTGAGCCAGAAACAGCAGCAGCTCAAGTTCGAGTTGCTGATCCCGCTGCGCTCCGAGGAGCAGCCGACCGCTTGCATGAGCTTCAACTATCACCGCGAGCATTTTGGCACGACCTGGGGCATTCAGGACGTCAATGGCGAACCCGCGCACACTGGTTGCGTGGCCTTCGGCATGGACCGGCTTGCGGTTGCGATGTTCCACACCCACGGCACCGACCTCTCGATCTGGCCCGCCAAGGTCCGCGACATCTTGGGGCTTCAGCCGCCGGTCGCGGTCGATGCCCATGGCGAGGGCTGGCGCTAGAGCCAATGCCAACATGGCGCAGACCATGGTCCGATGCCGCGAGATCAGCGAGTCCGACGTCGATGCCGTCGCGGACCTGCTGACGCGCGGCTTCGGCCGGTCCCGCGCCTATTGGATGCAGGGCCTGCGACGCCAGGCGCTGCGCGGCGTGCCTGAAGGATATCCCCGCTTCGGCTACATGCTCGACCATGACGGCGCGCCGGTCGGCGTGCTGCTGCTGCTCTACACGGCACGGAGGGACGGCGGCGAGACCGCCATCCAGTGCAATCTGTCGAGCTGGTATGTCGAGCCCGGCTTCCGCAACTACGCAACGATGCTGACGAGGGTCGCGCAGCGGCACAAGGACGTCACCTATCTCAATATCAGCCCGGCAACGAGGACCTGGCCGATCATCGAGACGCAGGGCTTTCAATCCTATTGTCGCGGATTGTTCTTCTCGTTTCCGCTCTTGTCACGCGCCCAGACCGATGTCGCGATCGAGATCGTTCCGTCCGAGGCGACGCGGATCGAGGATGTGTCGGTGACCGAGGTGGAATTGCTCACCCGTCATGCCCGCTACGGCTGCCTGAGCCTGGTGTGCCGCACGCCGGATGGCGCCCTTCCGTTCATCCTGCAGCCGATGCGCATCCGCCGCGGCTGGATCGCGCCGCCGGTGATGCAGCTGATCTACTGCCGCGACATCGCCGACTACGTCACCTGCGCCCGCGCCATCGGCCGCGTTGTATTGCGTCATGGAAAGATTTCGGTGAGCGTCGATTCAAACGGGCCGATCAAAGGGCTCGCAGGCGTCTTCACCGAGGCGCGCGGGCGAAAATATTTCAAAGGCCCAAAACCGCCCCGGCTTGCCGATCTCACGGATACGGAGCTCGTGTTGTACGGGCCGTAGGGACGCGTGAACGGCGGCCCGCTCTCCGCTGTCGTCCCGGCCTTCGCCGGGACGACGTCGGGGGTTCTCTGCTAGAATCCCGGTCCAACCGGAGGCTCTTCCATGTCCACCCGCAGCACCCATTGGGAAAACGTCTACGCGACCAAGGGCGAGACCGAGGTGAGCTGGTTTCAGGACAGTCCCGCCATCTCGCTCGAACTGATCAAGGCCGCCAACCCTGACCACGCCGCCACCATCATCGATATCGGCGGCGGCGCATCGCGGCTCGTCGATGCTCTCTTACGGGAGGGATATTCATCGCTGGCCGTGCTCGACCTCTCAGCCAACGCGCTGGACGCCGCAAAGACGCGGATCGGTCCCGCCGCAGCAAATGTCGACTGGATCGTCTCCGACGTCACGACGTGGCAGCCGGCAAGATCCTACGACGTCTGGCACGACCGCGCAGCGTTCCATTTCCTGACCGAGCCGCGCGACCGGGCGGCGTATGTCGAACGCCTGCAATCCGCCGTCCGGCCCGGCGGGCAGGTCATCATCGGCACCTTCGCGCTCGACGGTCCGGAGAAATGCAGCGGCCTGCCGGTGCAGCGTTATGACGGAACGAGCCTGGCGGCCGAGCTCGGCACCGCGTTCGAACTGATCGAGACGCGCAACGAGATCCACAGCACGCCGTGGAAGTCGACCCAGGCGTTCCAGTTCAGCCGGTTCCGGCGACGAGCCCCATAGTTCGCTGTCATGCTCCGCGAAAGCGGGGCATCCAGTATTCCAGAGGCGTCGAGGTTCGCAACTTTCGCCGCGGCGTACTGGATCGCCCGGCTTGACCGGGCGATGACCGCGAAAACGATTGAGGCGTCCTTGCGCACACGCAGCGTCAGTGACGTCTACGCCGCCAGCCGCACCGCGTGCGAATAATCCCAGTAGAGCTTGCGCGTCCTGGTGTAGAACGGGCCCGGCGTCAGCTCGCGATCGTCGATGCGGATCACGGGCGCGACTTTTGCAAAATTGCCTGACGAGAAGATTTCGTCGGCGGCCTGGAAATCGGCATAGCGCAGCGTCTTCTCGACCACGGTGACGCCATCACCCCGCAACAGGGAGATCACACGCTGGCGCGTGATGCCGTTGAGGAAGGTGCCGTTCGGCGCCGGCGTGTAGACGATTCCGTCCTTGGCCATGAACACGTTGGAATTGCCGAACTCCGCGACATTGCCGAGCATGTCGAGCATCAGGGCATTCTGGAAACCGCGCGAGGCGGCTTCGGCCAGGGCGCGCGAATTGTTCGGATAGAGGCAGGCCGCCTTCGCGTCGACCGGTGCGCATTCGGCGGTTGGCCTGCGGAACGGCGACAGCGTGATGGCGTTGCCGACGGGTTTTGGCATCGGCGCCTCGTAGATGCACAGGCACCAGTTGGTGGTTTCAGGGTCGAACAGCACGCCGCCGCCCGCGCCATTTTGCGCCCAGTACATCGGCCGGACATAGAGCTCGGCATTGGGCGCAAAGCGCGCGATGCCTTCACGAGCGAGGTTGAGCCAGGTGTCGGTGTCGACGACCGGCTTCAGGCCAAAATTGATCGCGGATTGATTGGCGCGGGCACAATGGCGGTCGAGGTCGGGCGCGACACCCTCGAAGGCGCGCGCGCCATCGAACACGACCGAGCCCAGCCAGGCACCATGCGTCCGCGGCCCCATGATCGGCACGTTGCCGTCGTGCCATTGGCCCTCGAAAAAGGTCCAGCTCGGCGAGTATTCGATGGGTTTTTTGATCTCGGCCATGAACGGGCTCCCCTTAAAATTCGTCGCTGGCATAGTACCGCAATGTGGCGGCACTATTGTCCCAATTTCTAAAGGATTTGCTGCGGGGAACTTGACCGGCAGACCCCGATTCTGGATTGCTGCGCCACAAGACTTCGCGAGACATCCCCGATGCCGCTCGATCCGCTTGCAAAGCGTTTGTTGACCATGATGGCTGCGGCCGGGCCCGCCGGGCGCAGCCGACCGAGCGTCGAGGCACGGCGGCAGTCGCTGGCAAAGCTGATGCAGTTTGCGCGCGCCGAGGCGCCTGACGTGGTGACGTCCGACGGCACCCTGCCCGGCCCCGGCGGCGATTTGCCCTACCGGCTCTACGAGCCCGCCGACGCGGCGGCCGCAGCGCCGGGTTTTGTGTTCTTTCACGGCGGCGGACTGGTCGCAGGCAGCATTTTGACCCATGACCGGATCGCGGCGGCGCTGGCGCATGCGACGGGCTGCCGGCTCGTCTCCGTCGACTACCGGCTCGCGCCCGAGCACAAGTTTCCCGCCGCTGTTGACGACGCCATTGCGGCGACCGAATGGGTGGCGCGGCGGGCGTCTTCGCTCGGCATCGATGCCGACAGGCTGGTGGTTGGCGGCGATTCCGCGGGCGCGACACTCGCCGCCGTCGTGTGCCAGGAGGCGGCGCAGAACGCCGGCCTCTCCATCGTCGCGCAATGCCTGATCTGCCCGGTGCTGGATTTCGAGGAGACCTCGCCCTCGCGCGAGGCGTTTGCCGAGGGGCATCTGATCGACCGTGTCACGTTAGAGGCCGATCTCGCCGATTATCTGCCTGACGGTATCGACGCCGCCGATCCCCGCATCTCGCCATTGCGCGCCACGCGGCTCGCCGGCCTGCCGCCCGCGATCGTCCACACCGCCGAATTCGATCCGATGCGCGACGAAGGCAATGCCTATGCGCGAAAGCTGCTAGCGGCGGGCGTCGTCGTCGAGCACGTCTGCCACGACGGCATGGTTCACAATTTCCACGCCATGGGCGCGATCCTGCCGCAGGCGCAGCTCGTGCTGTCACAGATCGGTGAGCAGGTCCGGCGCGCGGTCGGTTCGTGACGCCGTTCTTTGCCCTCTCCCCTTGTGGGAGAGGATGGCTCGCCGCGTAGCGGCGAGACGGGTGAGGGGTTTGTCTCCGCGGATAGAGACCCCTCATCCGGCGCTTCGCGCCACCTTCTCCCACAAGGGGAGATGGGAGGAAGCGCGCAATTTCACTTAAATTTTAGCTAATTCGGCAGCGTTCGTTAGGGTTACTTCGTCGATCTCTAGACGAATTATTGCCGGCTTTACCACCCGCCTCTAACACGAAGACGACGGCCAACGCACATCCAAAAGTGCGGCCCGTCATCGCGGAGGTGGACGATGCGCAACGAAACGATCGCTATTCACGCCGGCTACGAGCCCGAAGCCACCACGCACGCGGTCGCCGTTCCGATCTACCAGACCGCAGCCTACGCATTCGACAGCGCCGACCATGGCGCAGCGCTCTTCAATCTCGAAGCCGAAGGTTTTCGCTACAGCCGCATCGCCAATCCGACCTCCGCCGTGCTCGAGAAGCGCATCAGCGAGCTCGAAGGCGGCGTCGGCGCACTCGCGGTCGCGACCGGACAGGCCGCGCTGCATTTCGCTTTCGTCAACGTCGCCGATCATGGCGGCAATATCGTTTCCGTGCCGCAGCTCTACGGTACCACGCACACCCTGCTCTCCCACATCCTGCCGCGCCAGGGCATTGTCGGCCGCTTCGCCGAGAGCGACAAGCCCGAGGCGATCGCAAAGCTGATCGACGAGAACACGCGCGCGGTATTCGCCGAGACCATCGGCAACCCCGCCGGCAATGTCTGCGACATCGAGGCGCTGGCAAAAATCGCCCATGCCCACGGCGTGCCGCTGATCGTCGACAACACCGTAGCAACGCCGATCCTGATGAAGCCGTTCGACTACGGCGCCGACATTTCAGTGCATTCGCTGACCAAGTTTTTGGGCGGCCATGGCACGACGCTCGGCGGCGCCATCGTCGATTCCGGCAACTTCCCCTGGGCCGCTCACGCCGACCGCTTCCCGGCCTACAACAAGCCGGACGCTTCCTATCACGGACTCGTCTATGCCGAACGCTTTGGCAAGACCGCCTTCATCGAGCGCGCCCGCAGCGTCTATCAGCGCACCATGGGTTCGGTGATGTCGCCGTTCAACGCCTTCCTGCTGCTGCAGGGCATCGAGACGGTGGCGCTGCGCATGGAGCGCCACGCCGAGAACGCGCGCAAGGTCGCCGAATTCCTCCGCGCCGATCCGCGCGTCGCCTGGGTCAACTACACCGGCTTCCCGGACAGCCCGTACTATCCGATGGTGCAAAAATATCTCGACGGCAACGCGTCCTCGCTGTTCACCTTCGGCATCAAGGGCGGCATGGAAGCCGGCAAGGCGTTCTACGACGCGCTGAAGTTGATCACGCGGCTCGTCAATATCGGCGACGCAAAATCGCTGGCCTGTCACCCGGCCTCGACCACGCATCGCCAGATGTCGCCCGAGCAGCAGCGCGCCGCGGGCGTG
The DNA here is from genome assembly GCF_018130955.1 of Bradyrhizobium liaoningense. GTDB lineage: Bacteria > Pseudomonadota > Alphaproteobacteria > Rhizobiales > Xanthobacteraceae > Bradyrhizobium > Bradyrhizobium liaoningense_C. The sequence goes on along the minus strand of NZ_JAFCJM010000023.1, from coordinate 25,481 downwards.
TTGCCGGAAACGATCCGCCTCTCCATCGGCATCGAACATTCCGCTGACATTATCGAGGACATCGACCAGGCGCTGGCAAAGGCCTGCCCGTCGGCGCGCCTCCAGGCCGCGGAGTAGACGAGACCGCTGATGTCCATCTTGATCGACAAGGATCAGGGTGTGCGGAGCCCGGCGCTGGTGCCGGCGGCTGATGATCTCGCGCGCGACGACACGGCGCTCACTATCGGGCTGATCAACAACATGCCGGATACCGCGCTGAAGGCGACCGAGCGGCAGTTCATGAAGCTGCTGCAGGCCGCGGGCGGCTCCCGCCGCATCCGCTTCCACTGCTTCTCGCTGCCGTCGGTGAAACGCTCGCCGGAAGCGCGCTGGCATGTCGAAAGCGAATATTCCGATCTCGCCGACCTCAAGCGCCAGAAGTTCGACGGGCTGATCGTGACCGGCGCCGAGCCGGTGACGCCAAATCTGGACCAGGAGCCGTACTGGCGCGACCTCACCGACATCATCGACTGGGCCAAGACCAACACGCGCTCGACGATCTGGTCCTGCCTCGCCGCCCACGCGGCGGTGCTGCATCTCGACGGGATCGAGCGGCGGCGGCTGCCTGGCAAATGCTCCGGCATCTTCGATTGCGAGCCAATCACCGGCGATCCCTTGACCCGGGCCGCGCCCGCGCCGCTCAAGGTCTCGCATTCACGGCTCAACGAAGTGACGGAGGGCGACCTCACCCGGCGCGGCTACGCGGTGCTGACGCGCTCGGCCCGGGCCGGCGTCGACATCTTCGTCCGGCAATATGCCAGCCGCTTCGTGTTCTTCCAAGGTCATCCGGAATATGACGCGCTGTCGCTCCAGCGCGAATATCTGCGCGACATCGGCAGGTTCCTTGCGCGCGAGCGCGAGACCTATCCGGCCGTTCCGGTCAGCTATTTCGACACCGCGACCGAGGAGAAGCTGGCGCGCTTCGAGAAGCGGGCAAAACACCAGCGCCATCCGGCTCTTGCCAGCGAGCTGCCGGCCCTGAACCTGCGGTCCGATATCGCCGCCGGTTCCGCTGCAGCCGTGATCTTCAAGAATTGGCTCGGCTTTCTGGCCGAGGACGCCGCCACGACCGTGCCTGCGCGGTAGAAGCCGGCGGAAGCAACCTCATCAACAGGCTTGTCTTGGGCTGACAGCCATGCGACTGGCGATCAGCGCAGTCCAAAAGCCGATTCCGTCACGCCGATGCCCGTATCCTCGACCGCTCCGCAGACCGCACCGGAAAACGGCCGCGATGCGCTCTCCGTGTTGCATTCGGTGTTCGGGCTGTCAGGCTTTCGCGGCGCCCAGGAGCAGATCGTCTCCCACGTGACAGCCGGCGGCAATTGCCTCGTGCTGATGCCGACCGGCGGCGGCAAATCGCTGTGCTATCAACTGCCGGCGCTGCTGCGCCAGGGCTGCGGCATCGTGGTCTCGCCTTTGATCGCGCTAATGCGCGACCAGGTTGCCGGCCTGATCGAGTCCGGCGTCAATGCCGCCGCGTTGAACTCGTCGCTGACACCACAGGAAGCGTCCGAGGTGGAACGGCGGCTGATTGCCGGCGATCTCGACCTGCTCTACGTCGCGCCGGAGCGTCTGGTGACACCGCGCTGCCTGTCGCTGCTGACGCAGGCCAATGTCGCGCTGTTTGCGATTGACGAGGCCCATTGCGTTTCGCAATGGGGCCACGATTTCCGCCCGGAATATGTCGCGCTGTCCGTGATCGCCGAGCGCTTTCCCGACGTGCCGCGGATCGCGCTTACCGCGACCGCCGACGAGCTGACGCGCAAGGAGATCGTCGAGCGGCTCCAGTTGACGGACGCCCCGCAATTCGTCTCGAGCTTCGATCGGCCGAACATCCGGTACGAGATCGTCGACAAGCGCAACGCCGTATCGCAGCTCAAGGAGTTCATTCGTGAGCGTCACGCGGGCGATGCCGGCGTCGTCTACTGCCTGTCCCGCAACCGGGTGGAAGAGGTCGCGACCGCACTCAGTGACGCCGGCATTCCCGCCCTGCCCTACCACGCCGGCCTCGACGGGGCGTTGCGCTCACGCAACCAGGACCGCTTCCTCAACGAGGACGGCATCGTGATCGTGGCGACGGTCGCCTTCGGCATGGGCATCGACAAGCCGGACGTGCGCTTCGTCGCGCATCTCGATTTGCCCAAGAGCATCGAGGCCTATTACCAGGAGACCGGGCGTGCCGGGCGCGACGGAAAACCGTCCGCGGCCTGGATGGCCTATGGCCTCCAGGACATCGTGCAGCAGCGCCGGATGATCGACGAATCAGGCGCCTCCGACGAGTTCAAGCGGGTGTCGGTCGGCAAGCTCGATGCGCTGGTTGGCCTCGCCGAGACCGCGCATTGCCGACGCAAACGGTTGCTCGCCTATTTCGGCGAGACGTTGCGGGACGAGAGCTGCGGCAATTGCGACAACTGCGTCTCGCCGCCACGTTTGCGCGATGGCAAAGTGCTGGCGCAAAAGCTGCTCTCCTGCGTCTATCGCACCGGGCAGCGCTTTGGCGCGATGCATCTGATCGACGTGCTGATCGGGCGCCTGACCGAGAAGGTCACGCAGTTCGGCCACGACAAGCTCACCGTGTTCGGCATCGGCCGCGAGCTCAACGAAAAGCAGTGGCGCACGGTGCTGCGGCAACTCGTGGCGATGGGCCATCTGCAGAGCGACAGCGAGGCCTTTGGCGCGCTGAAGCTGACGGAATCTTCGCGCGCGGTGTTGCGTGGCGAGACCGACATCTGGCTGCGCGAGGAGACACCAGGCACGCGTATTCGCGCCAGCCGCGCCAAATCCCGCCGCGGCGATCTCGCGCCGGCGGCTTCCGCACCGCAAGGCGACGTCGACCCCGAGCTCCGCACGCGGCTACGCGCCTGGCGCTCCGACATCGCCCGCGAGCGCGGCGTCCCGGCCTATGTGGTGCTGCACGACGCCACCATCGACGGCATCGTGCGCGCCTGGCCGACAACGCTCGACGAACTCCGCAACGTGCCCGGCATCGGCGACAAGAAGCTCGAGCACTATGGCGAAGAGCTGTTGCGGCTGGTGCGGACGCGGTAGTCCCAGCTCGTCATGCGCAGGCTTGACCCGCGCATCCATCAGATCTTCGAAAGAAGATGGATTGCCGGGTCAAGCCCGGCAATGACGAGAGTTGCGCCCCACTCTCTCCTCGTCGTCATCCCGGACAAGCGAGCGAAGCGAGCGCTGATCCGGGATCCATACCGCGTGATTCAACTTGGGGCATGCGGGACGACGTTCTTCGCCGAACCACTCCCTGTGGTTATGGGTCCCGGCCTTCGCCGGGACGACGGCGGAGAAGAGGTGCGAGCCGGGCTCACTCACCCATTCCGGAACGCATACGCATAACCGTTTAGCGCCGGCGCGCCGCCGAGATGGGCGTAGAGGATCTTTGCACCCTTCTCGAAATGGCCCTTCCTGGCGAGATCGATCAGGCCCTGCATCGATTTGCCTTCGTAGACGGGGTCGGTGATCATGCCCTCCAGCCACGCGGTGAGGCGGATGGCTTCCTTGGTCTCGTCCGAGGGCACGCCATAGGCCGGATAGGCATAGTCCTCGATCAGCACCACGTCGTCGGCGACGATCTCCTTGCCGAGCTCGACCAGCTTTGCCGTGTTCTGCGCAATAGAGAGCACCTGCTCCTTGGTCTGATCAGGCGTGAAGGAGGCATCGATGCCGATCACTTTTCGCGCGCGACCGTCCGCGGCGAAGCCGACCAGCATACCGGCGTGGGTCGAGCCGGTGACCGTGCAGACGATGATGTAGTCGAACTTGAAGCCGAGCGCCTTCTCCTGCGCGCGCACCTCTTCGGCGAAGCCGACATAGCCGAGCCCGCCATATTTGTGCACGGAGGCGCCGGCCGGAATCGCATAGGGTTTGCCGCCGGCGGCCTTCACCTCCTCGATCGCCTGCTCCCAGCTCTTGCGGATGCCGATGTCAAAACCGTCCTCGACCAGGCGCACGTCGGCACCCATCACGCGGCTGAGGAGAATGTTGCCGACGCGGTCATAGACGGCGTCCTCATGCGGCACCCAGGCTTCCTGCACCAGGCGGCACTTCATGCCGATCTTGGCCGCGACGGCCGCGACCATGCGGGTGTGGTTGGACTGCACGCCGCCGATCGACACCAGCGTGTCGGCGTTCGAGGCGATCGCGTCGGGGATGATGTATTCGAGCTTGCGCAGCTTGTTGCCGCCATAGGCGAGACCGGAGTTGCAGTCCTCGCGCTTGGCATAGATCTCGACTTGGCCGCCGAGATGCTTGGACAGCCGCTCCAGCTTCTCAATGGGGGTCGGCCCGAAGGTGAGCGGATAGCGCGCGAATTTCTCCAGCATGCGAGGTGATCCCGATTTGGCGTTGATGTCGGGGAAGCGACTAGCATCGGTTACAGGAAATGTGCTCTCGAATATTGCGTCGATTCTGCGCTTTATATTGCGCAATTTTCGCCATGAGATATCATTTCTTCCGTAAACTAATTATACTACGGAAGTTTCTTCCATGTCCGCCCGACTCGACCGCACCGACCTTAAGATCCTGAGATTGCTTCAGAATAATGGCCGCCTCAGCAATGCGGAGTTGGCCGAGACGGTCGCGATCAGCCCCGCGACCTGCCACCGCCGCACCCAGCGCCTGTTCGAAGACGGCTTCATCCCTTCCGTCCGCGCCATGGTCGCACCGCGCAAGGTGGCCAAGGGTACGCTTGTGATGGTCGGCGTGGTGCTCGACCGTTCCACGCCGGAAAGCTTCGCCACCTTCGAGCAGGCGATCGCAAAGCTGAAATTCGTGCTCGACTGCCACCTCGTCGCCGGCGACTTCGACTACTTCCTCAAGATTCGCGTCGGCGACATGGAGGATTTCAACCGCATCCATGGCGAGCAGCTCATCGCGCTGCCCGGCGTGCGCCAGACCCGCACCTTCTTCGTGATGAAGGAGGTCGTCGACAACGCGCCGCTGGAGTTTTGAGCAGACCGCGTTTTCCAGCGAAGTGGAAACCGGTGCGCCTCAAGAAAACGCGTCAAAACAAAATCCAGAGCTATTGATGCGCGATGCGCATCATGAGAGATTCGTCCGATGCAGCCACTTCCCTTCTGCCAGCAAAATCCTGTCGCACCGGCCTACCGGCGAGGCTGGGTGGACGAGGCGGTTGCTGCGATCGAGGCGGACCAGTGTCGCACCGCCGACACCCATCTGATCCGGCTGATCGTACCCGCGCTCGCCGGGATCGACATCTATCTGAAGGACGAATCCACGCACCCGACCGGCAGCCTGAAGCATCGCCTCGCGCGCTCGCTGTTTCTCTACGCGCTGTGTAACGGGCATATCAGCGAGGGCACGCCGGTGATCGAGGCGTCGTCGGGATCGACCGCGGTGTCGGAGGCCTATTTCGCGCAGATGATCGGCGTGCCCTTCTATGCCGTGATGCCGCGCACGACGTCGGCGGAGAAGATCGCCGCGATCGAGCATTATGGCGGCAAGTGTCATCTGATCGACGACGGCCGCGCGCTCTATGCCGAGGCCGCCGCGCTCGCCGCGCGCCTGAACGGCCACTACATGGACCAGTTCACCTTTGCCGAGCGCGCCACCGACTGGCGCGGCAACAACAACATCGCCGAATCCGTCTTCACACAGTTGAAGGGCGAGCCACGCCCGATCCCGGACTGGATCGTGATGGGCGCCGGCACCGGCGGCACCTCGGCGACGATCGGACGGTACTTGCGCTATCGCCAGTATCCGACGCGGCTCTGCGTTGCCGATGTCGAGCATTCCGCCTTCTTCGATTGCTTCCGCAACCGGAACCGCACGGAAGTCTGCGAGCGCCCCTCGCTGATCGAGGGCGTCGGCCGTCCCCGCTGCGAGCCGTCGTTCGTCCCCAGCGTGGTCGACCGCATGATGAAGATCCCGGATGCCGCGACGATCGCGGCGATGAACGTGCTGTCGCGCCGGCTGCGGCGAGCCGTCGGCGGATCCACCGGTACCAACTTCCTCGCACTGTGCCGGCTCGCATCCGAGATGCGGAAGGCGAACGCGACGGGGTCGCTGGTGACGCTGATCTGCGATTCCGGCGAGCGCTACCGGCAGACCTATTACGAGCCCGCCTGGCTCGCCACACGCGGTCTCGACCCCGCGCCTACTGAGGCCGCATTGTCGTCGTTTCTCGCAACGGGCGAGCCGCTGACGCTTGCCGTCGATGACGCCGCCAATCCACAGCAGGCGCGCTACTGAACGTTATCTCAACCGCGCCCATTCTTGTCAGCGATGAACACATCCTGGTGCGGAAATTTTTCGAACAGCTCGGCCGGCTGACCGAAGTTCGTCGCGAGCACGTCCACCGGATTGCCCGCGATCCATTGCGACAGGTCGATTGTCTCATAGAGGCCGGCGTTGAAGCCGATCAGGATGCGCGCCTGCCGGTCGCCGGTATTCTCGATGGAATGACCATAGCCCTGCGGGATGTAGCCGACGTCGCCGCGCGTGAGCTCTTCGGTGCGGAAGCGGCCGTGCGAGCCGAACAGCGTGACGCTCACCGTGCCGTCGACGACGTATTGCCACTCGTCGGCATTCGGATGCCAGTGCAGCGTGCGCAGGGCACCGGGATCGAGATCGAGGATAACGCCGGTGATGGTTTTCGAAATCGGGAAGCGGCTGGAATCCACGCGCCACTCGCGCCCGCCCGGATAGGTCGCATGCGGCGGCTGCGCGAGCAGGCGATATTTGTGGGTCTCCGCCGGCAGCTTCCATCCCTGCAACGGCACCGACGGCTCGGCCGGCGGCTGCTTGCCGCGGGCAAAATACACCTCGTCCTTCGGGAAGCTCGCGAACGCCGCCTCCGGCAGGCCAAAGTTCTTCGCAAGCAGCGGCTTTGGAGCATGGCCGACCCAGTCGATGATCGAGAACGTGCCGAATTCCGAGAAATAGCCGTTGTCGAAAATCAGGATGAAATGGCACGGCTTGTCGCCGAGGCATTGCAGCATGTGGCCGTGCCCGCGCGGAAAATACCAGACGTCGCCGGGATCGAAATCATCGGTCTCGGCAAATCCCTTGGGATCGATCACGGTGGTGCGGACGCGCCCTTCGAGGACAAGTGCCCATTCGGCCGCCGTGGCGTGCCAGTGAAGCTCGCGCATCGCGCCTACCTCGAGCCGCATCGAGACGCCGGCGATGCCCTTGGAGATCGGCAACTGCGTGACGGTCGCTTCCTTGCCAAAACTGCCGCCGATCACCTTGCCCTGTGACTTCTCCAGGGCGAACTTGAAGGTCGGCAGCTCCTTGCCCGAGAGATCGGGATCGGGAACGTTGTTCATGAAGCTTGGATCGCCGGCCGCGGCAGGCTGCGCACCGCTGAGTGCAGCCAGCGTCGCGACGCCGGCAGCCGCGACCAGAAACTCCCGGCGCTGCGAATCGGACATGCTGCTCTCCCGCTGGCGTTTCTTCGTTTGGCACGGGCAGACATAGCACGGTTGTGCCGGCACCTCCATGCCACCCTACGACCGGCAGACGCCTGTCACTTTAACTTCACTTGCCTTGCGCGAGACTGCGGGCGACGGTCCGCCGTTCTCAACGAGGAGATCTCCCCGTGCGCCTTCCCATTCTCGATCCGAAAGATTTGCGCAAAGAGCAGAAGCCGCTCTATGACGACATGCGAGCCGGCATCACGGACCATTTCAAGGGTTTTGTGAACATGCGCGACGACGGCGCGCTGCTCGGGCCCTGGAATCCCTGGCTCCGCGAGCCGCGCTTTGGCAAGCCGGTGTGGGAGCTCGTCAAGGCGATCGCGTCGAATCCGTTGCTGCCGCCAAACGTGCGCGAGGTGGCGATCCTCGTTACCGGCTCGCATTTCCGCTCCGGCTACGAGCTCTACGCGCATGTACTGGTCGCCGAGCAGCGCGGCCTGCCCGACGACAAGCTCGCGACCATCGTGGCCGGACAGCGGCCCGTCGACCTGACCAGGCAGGAGGCTGTGGCCTACGACATGGCCTCCGCCCTCGTCGGCGGCGGCGTGCTGCCGGAACTGACCTGGCGCGCGGCGGTCAAGGAGTTCGGCGAGCATGGCGCCGCAGAGCTGTCCTATCTCGTCGGCGTCTACTGCATGGTCTCGGTCACGCTGAACACGTTTGACGTGCCAGTGCCGGACTGATGCTCTAGTTGCGCACGGCGTAGAGCGGCGTGCGCAGCGTCACCTGGTAGGCCGGCTTTGGCATCCACGCGATCTGCGCGGTGATGCCGAACAGGCGGTTGTCGTTGTCGTCCATGCGGTCGAGATCGAGCCGGACGATCGGCTGGGTGAAGGGCTGGAACGGCGTCTGGTTCAAAAGCTGCGCGCCGGCGAACGACTGGATGCCGACGCGTCCGGTGAACTTCCAGTTGCTCGGCCATTGATAATAGCCACCGACATAGAAGATCTTGTTGGTTCCGATACGTGCGGCCTGGCTGTTGATGTCGGTATAGGTGTGCTGCGTGCCGGCAAGCCAGCCTCGCGTCTCGTCCGCGTCGAGCGCGTAGTCGAACTCCACGATGTTGTTGAACGAGGTCGTCGCACCAGGCACGTTCGGTATCGACTGGGTCACCGTCGATTGCAGTGTGACGGTCGGGATCACGCCGCCATTCTGCTGGTACAGATCGGCCTGAATGCCGATGTTCCAGCTCGTGATCTCCAGCGACGACCAGCCGGTGTTGCCGAGATTGATGCTGCTGGCCGACACGCCGCCATAGAGCGACACGCGATCGGTGACGTCGACGGTGAGTGGAAGATCGATCGCGACCGTCTGCGCAGCCGGCAGGCCGCCCGGAAACGAGGTGCCCTTCAAGGCTGCGAGCGCTTCGAGCGCCGCCGAGATCGACGAGTGGCCGAAGCCGAGGCCGAGCGCTCCGGCAGGGATCGCCGCATAGATCGTTCGCAGGTCGAGATAGATGTTCGGGACCGACGGCTTGGCGGGTTTTTCCTCCTCGTCCTCGGCGCCAAGCGCCACAGAGGTCATCGACAGGACGCACGCCAGCGCCGCCCCCGGAAGCCATCCGAGCGCCCCGAACGCCGATCTTGATGGTTGACCAGGGATCGCCACGTGATCGTCCGACAGCCTGCGGTTCGATACCATATCCGTCCCTAGATGGAACGCGGGCACTCCAAGCGTCAAGCTGTTTCCACGGCTCCTAGACTGTTGGCGCCGGCGCAGGTACCCTGCTGCAACAGCGACGACGCTAGCCCGCCAAATACGTCAGCAGACCAGATAGGATAATAGCGATGAAGACGTCACGCCGTACCATGCTTGCCGGAATGGCCGGGCTTGTCGCAGCACCGCAGGCCGCCTCTGCCTTCGTAGCGCCCGTCGCGACATCCGACATGACGGTGGCCGAAGAGCGCTACGCGCGAATGATCGCCGCCGCCCATGCGCCTGACGTCACCTGCGCCCGACAGGCAGAGCGTTACGCCGAAGCCCATTGGCCGGACTATGTCGGCGCCGCGCGGGCCGTGTTGAACGCGCGGGCCTAGGCCCGCGCGGGCGCGGCAGAAGCACGATGAATTTGGGTTAAATCGTCATCGCGCTTTGGCTCCTTGTTTGGGCACGATCTCCGCGCAAACGCGTTCCGCGTTTGTCGCTGGGGAACACCGCTGCGCACTTTGCTCTAATGCGGCCCTGCGGGTCCGGATCGTGCTCCAGGTTGCGCGTATCGCCACGAAGAACGCCTTCGCCTGCGCGCGAAGCTCCGACGATTGCTACGCGAGCTCGTCCGCCGAGCCAAGCAATCGCGTCACGGCCTCCCCCGCTGGCGTCACGAAGACCTCCACGCACACCCGCCTCCAGGGCTTGCCGAAGCGGCCGCACCGAACTGCTATCGTTTCAAGATGCATGCGAACGCCGTTCCGGAAACCGACGGCAACCTGCCGAAACCAGCGCTCACAGGATTGGCAACGGCTGCGTAAGCACCTGATCCCTAGGCTCGATGCATCATGGCTCCGGTCAAGGTGCGTTTCTCGTTGGACATCGTCACGGCAAGTTTCTCCCGCCTGCTCGCGCGCTTCTGCGCGGACCGCCGCGGCAATATCGCGATCATCTTCGCCCTGTCGTTGCTGCCGATCCTCTCCTTCATGGGCGCGGCCGTCGACTATTCGCTGGCCGTTCGCGCGCAAGCGAAGCTGATGTCGGCGCTCGACGCCGCCGTGCTGGTCGCCACCGCCAATACCGAGATCACCAGGACGGCGGCGGCGGCGCAAAGCGACGCGCAGGCCATGTTCACCGCGCAGATGTCGGCCTACGGCATGGCCAGCACATCGCTGACGATCACCGTCACCGACAGCGTCACCACGCGGACCGCAACCGGGACGGCAACCGCGTCGGTGACGACCTATTTCATGGGAATCCTCGGCTACGCGACAATGACGATCTCGGCGAGCTCGTCGGCCGCGGCCTCGCTGCCGACCTATATGGATTTCTACGTGTTGCTGGACAATTCGCCGTCGCAGGGCCTCGGCGCAACCACGGCCGACATGACGGCGTTGCAGAACGCCACCTCGGATAGCTGCGCCTTCGCGTGCCACGACACCTATACGTCGAGCTCGAAGAAGACGCTGCAGACCAAGAGCTACTATTCGATCGCCAAGAAGCTCGGCATCACCATGCGGATCGACGTCGTGCGGGATGCCACCCAATCGCTTACGGATACCGCAGCTTCCAGCGAGCTCGTCAGCAACCAGTTCCGCATGGCGGTCTACAGCATGGGCAGCGATTGCAGCTCGGTCGGGCTGACGACGATCGCCGCGCTCTCGTCGAGCCTGTCGTCGGTGAAGACTGCGGTCTCGTCCGTCGACCTGATGACCATTCCCTACACCAATTACAACAACGACATGTGCACCGACTTCGACGGCATCCTGTCGTCGATGAACAAGGCCATTCCGACGCCGGGCGACGGCTCCTCCTCTTCGCCGCAGAAATGGCTGTTCTTCGTCTCGGACGGCGTGGCCGATTACTACTACCCGTCGACCTGCACGCAAACCGTGATCGCCTCGTCCGGCAGATGCCAGGAGCCGCTGACGACCACCATCTGCGACACGATCAAGGCGCGCGGCATCAAGATCGCCGTCCTCTACACGACGTATTTGGCGATCACCAGCAATAGCTGGTACACCACCTACATCGCACCCTGGCGCAGCTCGATCGCGACCAAGATGGAGGCCTGCGCAACGTCGGGCTATTACTATGAGGTGTCGAGCGACTCCAGCATCAGCAGTGCACTGAATGCGCTGTTCCAGAAGGCGGTCGCATCGGCGCATCTGACGAAATAGCCGGGCCGCTTGGGCCCGGCTATTCGGCGGCTAACCCATCTGCTCCCACAATTGATGAGCCAGCACGCCGGCGCGCTTCTCGATCGCGGCTGCGGCATCCAGCGCGAGGTCCTCGCGATAGCGGCCGGCGATGAGTTGCACGCCGATCGGCTGACCGCCATGCACTGTCACGGGCACCACAGCGCCGGGCAGGCCCAGCACGTTGATGGCGGAGATGAAGCGGATCTCGCCCCAGAAGATCTCGCGCACGCGCTCGGCGCTGACCGTGTCCTCGCGCGGGCCCGGCGTCGGCTTCACCGTGGTCGGCGCGAGCACGACCGGATACTCTTCGAAGAACAATTGCCAGGCGCGGATGTGGCCGTTGCGCGCGGCCGTGGCCTGCATCCAGGCCTTGAGGTCGAGCACGTTGGCCTTGGGCTTCATGCCGTTCCACGCCTTGTGAAAATCCTCCGAGGTCACCTTCAGCATTCCGGCTTCCTGCATCACCACGGTCTCGTTGGTGATGATGTCGCACCAGGTCTGCCAGACCCCGCTGACATCGGGCACCGCAACCTCTATAACGCGATAGCCAGCGCGCTCCAGGTGATCGGCCGCCTGCCGCAGCGCCGCGGCGACCTGCGGATCGACGTCCATATCCTCGGGGATCTTGGCCAGCGCGACCTTGATCGGCCCCTTCGGCTTCGGCCCGACCAGCGGCGCGGGTACCCACCAGGGATCGCGCGGATCGCGCTGGCTCATCACCTCGAGCGCCAGGCGGACGTCGCCGACATGGCGCGCGAGCGGCCCCTGCGCCGACATCAGATGCGCGAGCATCGGACGTTCCGCCGTGGCGCTCTGGTTGAACGCGGGGATGCGGCCTTGGGTCGGCTTGATGGTCGCTACCCCGTTGCAATGGGCCGGCCAGCGCAGCGAGCCGCCGATGTCATTGCCATGCGCGATCGTGCCGATGCCGGCGGCGACTGCCGCCCCGGCGCCCCCCGACGAACCGCCGCAGGTAATGTCCGGATCCCACGGATTGAGCGTGAGGCCATGCAGCGGATTGTCGGTAAAGCCGCGGAAGGAGAATTCCGGCGTGTTGGTGAGGCCGATCACGATCGCACCGGCCTTCTTCAGGTTACGCACAACGGGCGAGTCCGACGGCGCAATGAGGTTCTTGTTCGCCGGCACGCCGTTGAAATTGGGCCGGCCCTCATAGTCGACGTTCTCCTTCACGGTGACGGGCACGCCAAGCAGCAGGCCGAGCGCGCCGCCCTTGGCGCGCTGCTTGTCCGCGGCATGCGCCGCGGCAAGCGCCTCTTCGGAGAGGTCGACGACGACGGCGTTGAGTTTTGGATTGACCGCACGCATGCGCTCGAGATGCGATTCCACCGCTTCGACGGCGGAGACGGCGCCTGAGCGGATGGCTGCCGCCGTGTCGACGGCGGACCATTGCCAGATCTGCCCCTTCGGGCGGCGCGGCTGACTGGCGGCCTTGGCCGGAGCGGCCTTCGTGCTCAACGCTTTCTTCGCCTGCTTGCTCGCCTTCCTGGTGGTGTTCGCCGCACCCTTGCGGGCAGCCGCGGTCTTGCCCGATATTTTCTTCACCGCCGTCTTCTTCGTCACAGCCCTCTTCCCCACGTCGCATCTCCAAAAAAAATTGCGCGGCGGAGGTTATGGGGGATGCAAAGATGTGTACAGGTCCGTTTCTGCATGGGCACTGGCGCGCCGATGCGGCGAGTCGTCAGCGACCAATGTGACTTTCGATTGCCAAGGGGAGCAGCTTGCAGGATGCTAAGGGCTTTCGGATTCCGAGGGCGCGCCATGGAGCGGCGTCGATGGATCATTCGGTAGCGGGGGCGGCCGTCCCGCGACATGATCCCGGACGGCACAAGGGAGCAAGATGAAGCATTACGACGTGATTGTACTCGGCCTCGGCGCCATGGGCTCTTCGGCGCTCTATCAGCTCGCATCGCGGAATGTGAGCGTGCTGGGAATCGATCAGTACGATCCTCCACACCGGCTCGGCTCTACGCATGGCGAGAGCCGGATCACGCGCGTGGCCTTCGGTGAAGGCCCCATGTATTCGGCTCTCGCAAGGCGCTCGCATCGCATCTGGACCGAGCTAGAAGAGCAGCTTGATGTCAGTCTCATGAGGCTGAATGGGCTTGCCGTCATAGGCGGCCCGAGGGGTGCGCATCGACACCAGAATCCCCGCTTTGTCGAAACGACCGAAGAAGCGGCCGATTTGGCCGGTGTGACGTATGAGCGTCTGTCACCGGCCGAATTGATGGCCCGACATCCAGCGTTCCGGATCTCGGACGACGAAAAAGTCTATTACGACAGGGACAGCGGTTACGCGATGCCTGAAGCGTGCATCCGCGCGCAGCTTGTCCGCGCGCGTCAACAAAACGCTGACATCAGAATCAACGAGCGCGTCCTTTCTTATGAGAATGTATCCGGCGGCGTTTCCGTCGTGACGGATCGCGGCGTCTATCACGCCGGTCAACTCATCATCACCGCGGGGCCCTGGCTTCCGCAGTTGCTGCGTTCACCCGTGGAGCTCAAGGTGCAGCGCCAGGTGCTGTACTGGTTCGCGCTTGCAGACCGGAAAGCTCTTGAAATGTACCGGCCGGATAATTTCCCTACCTTTATCTGGATGGTTCCGGATCGAGATCAGAATATCTATGGACTTCCTGCGCTGGGCGGCGTTTCGGATGGCGTGAAGGTCGCGACGGAACAGGAGTTGACGGAAGACACGCCTGAAAGCGTGTCTCGGATCGTTTCCGAGGAGGAACGGCGCTCGATGTTTGCGACCTATGTCGAGCCGTTCTTCAACGGCGTGACATCGCAATGCGTCAGGGCCGAAGTCTGCCTATATACGAAAATCAAGGATGCGCGGTTCATCATCGATCGCCATCCGGACATGCCGAACGTCCTCGTGGCCTCGCCGTGCTCCGGGCACGGCTTCAAGCATTCCGGCGGCATCGGTGAAGTTCTGGCAAAGCTGGCGCTTGGCGAGACAATTCCAGCCGATATCGATATGCGACAATTTACGTTCGGGGATCCGCCGCGGTCAGGTGCAGCATAACGGGCGCTCAGGGAGTTGGGTTGCCGTCCCGGCATTGAGCGGAAGGAGCTGCCTCAGCGGACAATTGGAGCATAGCCGGAGTTTGTGATCTGGGAACAGGCCCCTAACGAGGATCTTGCGCAATGATCCCGATATGCTGCGTAGTTTATTGCTTGGCTTTGAATTGCGCTACGGAGTTGGCAACGCCAGTATCACGTTGTCGATCAGCCGGGTCGAGCCCACATAGGCTGCGACACAGAGCACCGCGGGGCGCCGCAGCGGACTGTCGGCAGTCTTGAGCGTGTCACCGTCGACAAGTTCAAGATACTGCAGTCGGTCAACTGTCTTTAGGTGCCTGCTGGCGATCGCAACCAACTTTTCCACGTTGCGCTCTCCTGAGCGAAACTCGTCGGCCGCAGCGAACAGTCCACGACTGATGGCGAGCGCCCGCCGCCGTTCTTCCTCGCTGAGATAGCGGTTACGACTGCTCATCGCGAGCCCATCGGGCTCCCGAACGGTTGGCACGGTGACGATCTCGATCGGAAGATTGAGATCATTGGTCATGCGACGCACGACCGCGCATTGCTGAAAGTCCTTCTGTCCAAAGAACACGACGTCCGGCTGCACCATGTTGAACAGCTTGCATACGACCGTCGCAACGCCGCGAAAATGCCCAGGCCTAAAGGCTCCGCATAGAGGTTTCGCGAGTTCGCCCGGATCGACGAAGGTCTCAAATTGAGTCGGATAAACTTCTTGCGCATCCGGTGCGAAGAGGATCGCAACACCGGCATCGCGGCACAGTTTCTCATCGCGCAGGAAGTCGCGCGGATAGGTGCTGAGATCCTCGTTTGGTCCGAACTGGGTCGGGTTGACGAAGATGCTAACAACAGTGACGTCGCATTGCGCCCGGCTCGCCGCGACCAGCGCCAGGTGGCCATCGTGGAGATAGCCCATCGTCGGCGCGAAGCCGACCCGTTTGTCGGCGCTGCGAGCCTTTGCGAGAGTGCGGCGAAGCTCAGCCACCGTCGTAATTGTTTGCATGTCGCGCTCTACATCAGGTTGGGTTGGAAGGGGCCCAGTTTGTGATTGCGTCGCCAAGGCCTTCGGGAAGACGATAGGACTCCTGGGGTCCCGGAAATGCACCACTGCGGACATCCGCCGCCCAGCGCGACAGCGCCCCGTGCAGCAGCTGAAATCCGTCTGCATAGGCGCGAACGAATTTGGGGCGGTGACCTTCAGTCAGGCCCAGCACGTCGTGAAACACGAGCACCTGCCCCGAACAGTCCGGACCGGCGCCGATTCCAATTGTCGGTATGGTCAAGGACTCTGTGGCTCGCGCAGCAAGCTCGGCCGGAATGCCTTCCAACACCAAAGCGAAACAGCCGGCCTCCTGCAGACGGTGGGCGTCATCGAGCAAACGCAGCGCCTCCTCGGCTTTCCGGCCCTGCACCTTGAAGCCACCCATGACATTGACGCTCTGGGGGGTAAGACCCAGATGGCCCATCACGGGAATCTCGCAATCGACCAGCGCACGTACCATATCGATACGTTTGCCGCCGCCCTCGAGCTTCACTGCGGCTGCGCCCCGCCGTAGGAATCCGCCGGCATTGCGTATCGTTTCCTCGACGCTGAGGTGAAAGCTGAGAAACGGCATGTCGGCCACGAGCAAGGCGCGAGGCTTGGTACGTGCAACGGCCTCCAGATGATGGTTCATCATCGCCATGCTGACCGGCAGCGTGTTCTCAAATCCGAGGCAAACATTACCGACACTGTCACCGACAAGAATGATATCGACCGCGGGATCCGCGATATGTGCCGCCACCGCGTCGTACGCGGTGGTCATGACGATCCGGCGGTGCTCCGCCTTCCACCGCTGCAGCAT
This sequence comes from Bradyrhizobium liaoningense, assembly GCF_018130955.1. Lineage (GTDB taxonomy): Bacteria > Pseudomonadota > Alphaproteobacteria > Rhizobiales > Xanthobacteraceae > Bradyrhizobium > Bradyrhizobium liaoningense_C. The sequence continues at coordinate 9,230 of NZ_JAFCJM010000023.1, read as the reverse complement.
GGGACTCGTAACGCGCTCAACCGGCAGCTCCGAAACGCGGCTCATTCTAGATACCCATCCGTCGAGGATCTCAGTTCGATTCTGCGGTGCGAAGCGGCACGGCTTTGATGTCGCCAAACTCGCCGACTATCTCAAAGCCATACCGACCCAGAGCGTCCGAAGTGACCGAGTATGTCAGGCGATCAGCAATCTGGTTGCTGCGATCGAAGGTGAGAATCTTCGGCTTCAATTCAACAATTCGCTGCTCGTCCAAGTAGGACGAACTGCAGATGATGAGCTGGTCACCTACCTGACAGGTCCGCGCAGCGGCGCCGTTGAGGACACAGCAACGCGAACCGCGTGCGCCGAAAATGACATAAGTCGAGATGCGCGCTCCCGAGTTCTTGTTCCAAATCTCCACGAACTCCATCGGCAGAATGCCAACCTCGTGGCAGTGATCTGGATCGAGGGTGACTGAACCGTGGTAATGAAGATTGGCCTCCGTAACATGGATGCCGTGCAGCTTTGCAGCGAGTACTTTTCTCATTCGAACTACCGTTGAGCTTAGGGCACCCCGTGCTTCCTAGAAAGCGCGGAAGAAAACTGTCAACCGGGCGAGGAAAAAAGAAATCGACGCCTCGAAAATGACCCGCGAACGCATGGAAATTCCCTTTGGTTGCGCGATCACGAGACGAAGACTTCTCGACCCGTGCATTGGGTCATGCGGGCGCGGCCAACGGCTTCGGCAGACTCGTCGACAAGCCGTCGCGATCGGCGCTCGATCCGGCCTGCTTCTAGACTAGCTCATCGGCTGCATCCCTTATTGGGACGTAGATTTCGGCGAGTTCCGCCGCCGTGATGCAATTCGGCTGCATGAAGTAAGTCGTATTGCCAGGCGGGCGCAGCAGTAGATCTCGATCGCCAAGAGCGGGGTTGGGCGTCAACTGCTCGGAACACTCTCGTGAACCGGCGAAGGCTGCCCATTGACCGGCTGCGCATGGTCTAGATTGGATTTGATGCCGAGCCGCTTGAGCAGTTCCGCGTCGCGGTCGCGCTGCGGGTTGCGCGTGGTGAGAAGCACGTCGCCGACGAAGATCGAATTGGCGCCGGCGAGAAAGCACAACGCCTGCAATTCGTCAGTCATGTATTGCCGCCCGGCAGACAGCCGCACCACGCTTTGTGGCATCATGATGCGGGCGACTGCGACTAGCCGCGCGAGCCCGATCGGATCGGGCCGCTCCGCCGTGTCGTTGACCGGCACGCCCTTGACCTCGTTCCAGAGGTTGATCGGCACACTCTCCGGATGGCTCGGAAGATTGGCGAGCAGCACCAGCATGCCGAGCCGGTCAGCGACGCGCTCCCCCATGCCGATGATGCCGCCGCAGCAAACCTTAATGCCCGCCGCGCGCACCTCGGTGAGCGTGTCAATACGATCCTGCAAGGTCCGCGTGGTGATGATCTGGCCGTAGAATTCAGGCGAGGTGTCGACATTGTGGTTGTAGAAGTCGAGACCGGCTTCGCGCAAGCGCTGCGCCTGCGGAGCCGTCAGCATGCCAAGCGTCACGCAGGTTTCCATTCCGAGGCCCTTCACGGCGCTAACCATGTCGCAGACCTGATCGAGGTCGCGGTCCTTCGGGCTGCGCCACGCCGCTGCCATGCAGAAGCGCGCCGCGCCTGCCGCTTTCGCGCGCTCGGCGGTCGCGATCACATCCGCAATGTCCATCAGCCGTGTCGCTTTCAGCCCCGTGCCATAGTGCGAACTCTGCGAGCAATAACCGCAATCCTCAGGGCAGCCACCCGTCTTGATGCTGAGAAGGCTCGCGGTCTCCACGTGATTGGGATCGAAGTGGCGGCGGTGAACGGCCTGGGCACGGAACATCAGGTCGGAAAACGGCACATCGTACAGCGCCTCCGCCTCCGCACGCGTCCAGTCATGGCGGACAGGTTCGATGTCGCAGCCATCGTACGGTTTTGCTTTCACGCCAGGGACTATCTGAGCCACGAGGCCTCCTATGCAATCATAGATAATCCGTACGATTATCTATGATATTCTGCCTTGAGGTATGCTAGTCGACGCCAATCCGCTCTGCACGCGGTTTTATGATAGATAATCTATGATGAGCGAAAGCGAGAACGCTACGACTGCGCAACGCATTGCCCGGTCGATCGGGGAGCGCATCATCAGCGGTGCGCTACAACCAGACGCACCGCTGCGGCAGGACCATATCGCGCGCGAATTTAACTCGAGCCACGTCCCCGTGCGGGAAGCTTTTCGACAACTGGAAGCACAACATCTCGCTATTGCCGCCCCCCGTCGCGGCGTGCGCGTGGCACCGCTCGACGCCAAGTCGGTGAAGGAGATCGCCGAGATGCGCGCCGCGCTGGAAGTGGTCGCGTTGCGGAATGCCGCGCCGAAACTCACGTCGGCTCATCTGGCGCGGATTGAGTTGGCCCTGATCGAAGCAGACAACGCAGAGACGCTTCAGGAGTTCGAGATCGCCAATCGCACATTTCACCACGCCCTGGTGGCGCCCTGCGCAATGCCTCGATTGCTCGCCTGCCTCGATGGGCTGCAACTCGCAAACTCGCGATTGGTATTCGCGATGGCGCGCAGCGCCGGATGGCGTCCGCGCTCCAATCAGGATCACCGCTTGATTCTGCAAGCACTACGATCGCGCAATATCGACCAGGCCTGCGATCTGCTTGCGCGCCATATTCAAACCATTGAGCGCCTCACCTTCCCGGCGTCATGATCAGGAATAACAATGCATTCGCCGAGCACGCACGCGGTGTCTGTTGCAGGCGCGATACCAAGATCGCCCTTTCATCTCACACGAGCGAAAGACAGCCATGATCCGTCACATCGTCTTATTCAGCGCCAAGGAAAAGGTCGACATCGACCGAATCGTGGACGGACTCTCGGTTCTCACCGCCATCCCGCATGCACGCCGGCTCGAGATCGGGCGCAATCGCAAGACCGACCAGCTCGGCAATGACATTGACGTCGTGGTTTACGGCGAATTCGAGAACGAGGCACAGCTCGCCGCCTACAAAGCACACGATCTCTATAAGGAATCGATCAAGCGGGTGCGGCCACTACGGGAACTTCGGTTCGCGGCCGACTTTGATTCGACGGATGTTTCCCCGCAAACATAATGTACGTGCGAGAACTGCCCTGGATCGAGCCGGTAATGGCGATGCGCTGTCGCGCTATCCCGGTCCCGATGGCATTTCATTCGTTCGGCGGTCGGAAGGCTTCGCTGTTCGGCGATCACCACATACACGGTCCCTAAGGCGTTCGGTTCTATACCAAGCTGAAAACCATCACGACGCGGTGGCCGACGGGTATTCGGGCCGGCGCTGAGTTCGTGATGCCGACGATGAGCTGACGGCTCGGGCAGCTGCAAGCCGGCGCTTTATGACCGCACATGCTGTGAAAGCCCAAGGGCTGTGTCGGCGCAAAGCACGCCGTATCGTCAGGCATCCCGTTTCAGTATCCACTCGACGGCAGGGTCTGGAACAAAACGCCATTTGCGCAGCGGCCCCGCCATGACATTGAGATAGTACATTTCAAACCCATAGGGTGCGCCGCACGGGTGGTGTCCGCGCGGCACCAGGACCACGTCGCCGTCATACACGGCCATGGTCTCGTTCAGCTGCAGATTGTCGGTATAGACGCGCTGAATGCCGAAGCCGTTTCCGGGACTGATCCGGTGGAAATAGGTCTCTTCCAGATAGGTTATGCGGGGGTAGTCGTCCTCATCGTGACGATGGGAGGGATAGCTCGACCAATGGCCGGCGGGTGTAAAGACTTCGGTCACCAGGAGCGAGTCGCAATAATCCTCATTCTCCATGGCGATGTTGTTGATGTAGCGCGTATTGGCGCCCTTGCCGCGCTCGGTCAGTGTGATGCCATCGGGGCCGATGCGGCGTGCCTTGTGTCCGCTCCGCCCAGGGGCGGAACAGACGGCAATGGTGCAGTCGGTCTCGGCGACGGTCTCCCATGCCTCGCCATTCGGTACATAGAGGCAGTGAGGCGGCGTCCTCTCGAAGACATTCATCCGTTCGCCGAGCGTGCCCCAATCCTGGCCGGCAGCGATCATGGCAGCCTTGCCCTCGACCATCACGAGAATGACCTCGCGGTCTCCAGTCGCTTCGGCCGCACGTTCGCCCGCGCGGAGACGATAGAGTGAAAAGCCGACATAACGCCAATCGGCATTGACTGGGGTGATCTCATGGACCTTGCCATGAGTGCCAAAGGGCTTGCGCAGCAGATTGGTCATTCGTTGTCCTCCGGGTTGGCCAGCACGATCAGCCGAAAGCACGCTGGCCGGCGGCGTTCCGGTTGTAGCGTATGGACCGCGCATGACCCACAAAATCGATTTCGGGCTGCACCTCGACGTTGGTGTCCTTGTACATGTTGTTGAACTCCGCCCGCCGCACTCGCCTTTTCGTCTTGGCGTAGGCGACGGCGGCGTGAGCCATTGTTTGTTCGTTCTGCCCGCGCCACGTGGGCAGCGCGTCGCCGATGCCGTGCAGCGCCTCGCCCAGCCCGGCTACGTTGCCGTGTCCGAAGATGGCCCAGACGCCCTCGATGAAGCACTCATCCTGTTCGGTCATCTGGACCGAAAGCCAGCGGACCATCGCCTGCGCGGCAGTCAGCCGGATTGTCTTCGTCATGCTGCCGTCTCCCGTGCCGCTGCCCTGGCTTCATCCCAGATCGAGCACAGGCGTTGATAGCGTTTCGCCATCTCGGCAACGGCCGCGCTGTCTTCTATCTCGCCTTTCATCCAGCCCCGCGCCACATCGCCGAAGATCGTCCGGCCCACGGCAAAGCCCTTGACGAGATCAAAGCCGGCGGCGACTTCGAAGCTCGCTGCCAATTCTGTCTCTGGCGCATCGAGTCCCAGCACCACGATGCCGCGCGTGTGCCGGTCGTTGTTCTCGATCGCGGAAATGGCATTCGCCCAAGCAGTTGCAGTCTTCATGGGCTCGAGCTTCCACCAGTCGGGAAAGACGCCGATGTCGTAAAATTGCTGGATCAGGATCGCCGTGGTCTCGTCGTCCACCGGTCCCACCTTGGACGGAATGATCTCCAGCAGGAATTCAAGGTCGTTGCGTCGCGCCGCCTCGAAAAGGCGTTTCACTGTCGCTTCCTGGCGCACGCGCGTGGCTGCATCGTCGTTCGGATGGCAGAAGCACAAGACCTTGACGACATTCTCGCGAGCCCATGCATCCAGCCCGCCGCAATCGCTGCCCAGTTCCGGTTCGAGCTCGAGCGGCCGCGAGCCCGGCCATTCGCAGGGCCGCCCGATCCATAGACCGGTGCCGGACGCCGCGTGCAGAGCGCGCCGGCCAATACGGTTGTCGCAAAGGATGCCGTAACCAGGCCGCCCGGCCTGAACTTGCAGAGCGGCCTTCAGACATAGCTCCTTGAATGCGGCGCCCTTTCCGGGTGTGTAACCCGCCATCTCCTCAAGCTGCATACGATGGTCAAAGGCGAAGACCCGGCATTCTGACCAGTCGCCTCCATGATTGCGATGGCGGTTGCTCGACCAGTGGATCTGTTCGAGCTCCCGATCGTTCCGCAGATCGGGCCGCTTGATTCCGCGTTGAAGAAAGAAGCCGAGTTCTTCAAGCGACGGGTAAGCTGGCGTGCATCCGTGGCGCGAGACGGCAAACGCTCCGCAGGCGTTCGCGCATTTCAGCGCCGTCGGCCAATCCGCGTCCTCCAACCAGCCCTTCAGCAAGCCGGCGAAGAACCCGTCGCCCGCCCCCAGCACGTTGAACACCTCGATCGGGAAACCGGGACCGGTTTGCCCATCGTCCAGCTTGGCCGGAATCGCACCCACGTAAGCCGCAGCGCCGGCAGCGCCGCGCTTGCATATGAGCGTGGCGCCGGAAACCTTGCGCACCGCGCGCAATGCTTCAAGCGTGTCGGTCGAGCCGCCAGCAATGTGAAACTCCTCTTCGGTGCCGACGATCAGATCGAACAGATGCAGCGTCGATTGCAGCTTTGCCGTGACCTTCCCGCTTTCCACGAAGCGGCTTTCACCTGCGCCGTGGCCGGCCACGCCCCACAGGTTCGGGCGATAGTCGATGTCGAGCGCGGTGCGCAGCCCGTTCTTGCGGGCGAGCGCCAGCGCCTTCAAGACCGCGGCTTCGGTACGAGGGTTGCTCAAATGCGTGCCCGTCACAACCAGCGCGCGCGCCGAGGCGATATAGTCCTCGTGGATGTCGTCCTCGCTCAGCGCCATGTCGGCGCAGTTCTCGCGATAGAAGATCAGCGGGAAACGCTCCTCATCGCGGATGCCCAGGAGTACCAGCGCCGTCAGCCGCTCCGGGTCAGTCACGACCCCTCCGACATCCACGCCCTCGCGTACGAGTTGTTCGCGGACGAAACGGCCCATGTGCTCGTCACCCACGCGAGTAATCAAGCCGGATTTCAGGCCGAGCCGCGCCGCGCCACACGCGATATTGGTCGGAGAACCGCCGATATATTTGTTGAACGACCCCATATCCTCAAGGCGGCCGCCGACCTGGGCTCCGTAGAGATCGACCGAGGATCGGCCAATGGTGATTACGTCGAGTGATTTCATGTCAAATCTTCCCGCCTCTCAGAAACCAGTGCGCGCCAGAAAAGTCCGGCTGGACGCCAGATCGTCCAGGATGCTGCCGGCGTTGCGCGGGTCGCGCTCCTGTTCGATCGTGATGTAGCCTCTCTTGGCTTATCGAGATTGTAGAACACGGCGCCAGCGGCTTCGAGCTTGGGTACGTCAAGCATCAGCAAGAACGCTAGGTCGGGCGCGCCTCCATCCACACCATCCCACACGACCAAACTATCTGTGTAGAACATAGACAATCGGTAGTTCTGAATCTCTGTGAGGAAGGGCGGGAGAACCGGACAAGACCGACCTCCTTGCAGTGGGCGACTCGAGCAAATTCCGAACAACGTGCGCGGCGGTAAGAATCCCCCGAGGTGGCCAAGCCTTGCGAAGGTCCCTGATCCTGCCAAGGACCCCGAGCCATCTTCCGCGAACTTCAAGAATCCGACGACTGAAAAGCAAGCATCGGCCACGGCCTGATCATCAATTGCGATCGTAATCGCTTGTCCCAACCCTGGTCAGAACGTGGTCAGGTCACGAAAGCGCAAATGGACCAAGTCTTTGATTTTTTTCTACAATCAATCGCGGGGACGATGATGGCGGAGAGAGTGGGATTCGAACCCACGGTACGGTTTCCCGCACACACGCTTTCCAAGCGTGCGCCTTAAGCCACTCGGCCATCTCTCCGGAGCGCCCTCTCTTGAAGGGGCGCCGCCGATTTTGCAAGGGACTGCTTGGCCCTCCGGCGAAATTTCCTTAAGTATTTGTATTTTAAGTGGAATATTATACTGGCCAGTGGCGTGCGGGCGGCCCGGCGGCTGAACCGGACGCGGCTCTGGCGCGACGATTCACAAGAAACCAGGGGACGCCGAGAGGGGCACCATGACCAAGCATCGATCCATCGCCGCGCTGGGCGTCCTGTCGGCGCTCACCTTTGCCGCGATCGCGCCCGCCGCAGCGCAGGTCTGCTCGCGCCAGGGCATCGACGTCACCTGCAATGACGGCCGGCGCGGGGTGCTGGCGGGCGAAGTCATTATCTGGGCCGACGGCACGCGCTCGAGCGCCGCGCCGCATCCGAGCGTCATCATCGGCAACAAATCGTCCGTGCATGTCGGTACCGGCGTCTTCGTCGGCGAAGGCAACGGCAAGGTGCCGCTGGACGATCCCAACGCGCCCAACAAGACGCGCTGCGCGATCCTCGACGGCGTGTCGTATTGTTATTGATTGGAGCCTCCCCCTCTCCCCGTCCTTACCTAGGGGATTCCCGGATTTTGTTCTTGGGTGGCAAGAGCATAGCCCTCGAGCGTGGCGGCGAGGCGGCTCCAGCCGTCTCGCATGGTCTTTGGTCCTGGTGGCTTATAGTAGCAATTCCATCCCCCGAGCCGGGCTGCGATCCAGGAGATGAAGGCGAGTGAGTCGGAAGGATGTGGATTTTTCTGACGTGACGTCTTGCCTTCCAGCTTCTTCGACAAGCGTTCGAGAGCCGTGGTGAAGTTGGTATCGATGACGTCGCTGGCGGGCCGAGGCCCGCCGTCTCTGGCATCGACCAGTTGGATGGTTCGAATGGCGCCGGCGAGGCCTATCGCTGCGAGATTGAACATACGCTCGGCGTCGGCGAGCTGACTGTCATCAAGCGCCAAGCCGTCGCTCTTGAGCGCGCGGAAGGTCTGCTCGATCCGCCAGCGCAAGCGATAGAGTCGGACAATATCTTCGGCGTCAGCAACGCAGGCAACGCTGTGAGTTGTGAGCAAGCGCCACAGAATTGGTGTCTTGCCGGGCGGCGCATCGATCTCCCGAACTTCCACTAAAGTAAGCTCGACCTCATCGGGGGCCTCGGACCGCCTCATATTGGGCGGGCGGGCAATCCGCACGCCTCCGGCGTATAACTCCACGATTGCCTTGCGCCCTTTATCGCCCGGCCCGCGAGGCGCCACTTGCACCGTACGGCTCCCTAGCGGCTGGGCAGCAGCAAGTGCCGTGAACAGCGATCCTTCATTCGCCAGGGATCGATCTTGACCCGAACGCACGATCAGATGGAGCCGCTTCGGTTTGCGGGCGAACAACAGGTAAATGTCACCTTCGCGATCGGCCACCATCGTCACTTCGGCTGCCTCGGACAAGACGCTGGCCGCGGCTTGGCAGCCCGACAGCCAGCGCGCCGATTCCTTGTCCTCAATCGCGCGGCTGCGGCGGGACGTGACGCGATCCGCCGAACGCGTCCAAATCTCCGCATCAACGAGGCCCACCATCGCCTCACACGCGACATCAATGGCAACCACCGGATGAATGAAGAAGCCGGGCGTCTTGCCGTCGCCTGCAGGCCCAAAGCCGCGACGCTTCTTGTCACGGCCAGCAAAATTGATCTCCGTCGTGTCCTGAACCGCCAGAACTCGGCAGCCGACGCATTGCTGGGCCGTGCGCGCAGCCAGCGTCTCTACGATCCGGTCAACCGAGACGTAGGGCGACGACAGGAACCTGTGCACCGCCTTCTCGCCGGCGCGGGTCTCCCCCAGCTTGCGCAGCACCAGCGTTCCCGCCGTGGCCACCCGCTCAATCAGCCAATCAGCTCGCTCAGCAACCCGAATATCGCCAAAAGACATCCCATGCCTCCCGTCCCAAACAGGTCGAAAGGCCTTGAATCACATT
>NZ_JAFCJM010000022.1 GCF_018130955.1 Bradyrhizobium liaoningense | reverse complement strand
GCGCTTCGCTAATCCTTCGCCGTCATCAGGCTGGATAGAGGACTTCCACCTCCAAGCTGTCGTTCATACTCGGCACACACAAAAAAGGCCCCGGAGGGATCCCCGGGGCCAGGTTGCTGGGTACCGAGATTGAACTAATAGCGCGCTGCGATCGGGGCCGTGTAGCCGCCGAAGCGATAGTTGAAGCGCAGGGTGACCATGTCCACGTCCTGGCTGACCCCGGTGCCCACGAGGGTGGCCCCACCGGGAGTAACCACGCCTGCGAACGACCTGTTGTCATGCCCCATCCACAGATGGTCGTATTCGATACCGAAGGACCAGTTCGGTGCGAAGCCATATTCCCAGCCGACACCCAAGGCGCCACCCCAGCGCGTGTGACCTGCCGAGGCCAGACCGACGCCGGTGACGTTGTTGAATACATCAAAGCTATTGTGCGTGACGGCCGCGCCACCCTTCACGTAGAACAGTGACGCGTTCCACGCCCAACCGAGTTGGGCCGTGAAGAGGCCAATGCCATCGGTTTTCCCTGTGGTTGAAATCAGCGGATCGATCAGGCTGACGCGCGTATTCTTGATGTCGGCCCAATCGCCCTGTGCTTCCAAGCCGAACACAAACTGATTGGTTTGCCAGCGATACCCGATCTGTCCGCCGACAAGACCTCCGGAGCGATCAGCGCAACCACCCGCGACTGTTCCTGCGAGCGTTACAAAATCCAAGCACTGGCGGCTTTGGCCCCATCCGCCGTTACCGCCGATGTAGAACCCGCTCCAGTTATAGATTGCCACGACCGGGGCCGGCGGCGGCGCCTTGACCGCCATGTCGGCAGCCGATGCAGGGGCAGCCAGGCCCATGGCTGCGACGCTTACAGCGGCAATTAGCAGTTTCCTCATGTGATTGTCTCCGTATCAGAACTTATTGTTGACCCACAACTTCTTGTGCACGGGAGCGTGCATAACTTCACCATGCCAATCGCGAGTTTAGTCGCGAGTCCTTCAAGCCCCCGTAACAAGATGGCAACACTCAATCGAAATCCGATCAGGGCATTTCCGGGGTTCATTCGTTGTCGGGAACCGGTGAGCCTTCGGCTGCGTCCTCGTGGCCTTCTGAAAGCCACAGGTGAAGGTGGCTGGACGGGATATGCCGCCGCGGCAGATGGGGATTGATCGTACCCGCAAAGACGATCAGTCCGTCCCCGACTTTTGAGCGCGCAAAGTTCTTGGCTTCATCTTCGGTTGCGAATGTTCTGGTTTCGCGCGGGCTTCGCCTTCTTTCGCGCAGACTGCGTGGACGACTCTCAAAAGTGACATACCAGGCTGGCGTCATCTCACGTGACCTCCGAACGCGTCGTCTCGCGGAGCTGGCTGACGAGCGCACTGGTCCCGCGGCCTGTTGCAGTGGAACCGCACTTGCCCGCGAAGGTTCCCACGTGGGCTTGCCCCTGGCGCGGTTGATCTTGGCGCGAGCCCAGTCCGGTATGCACGCTGTCCCTTTGATTTAGCTCAACGGTTGTCCGGTATTTGTCCGTCCGATGGGACATCGGTATTTGAACCGCAAGGAGAAGCACAATGATCCGACTAGCCATTGTGGGCTTCGCCGTCCTGGTTACAACCTCGGCCCAGGCAATAACACCTGCGCCGCTGGTCCAATCAGATCACATGATCACGCAAGTAGCCGTCGGCTGCGGCCCGGGCCGAACGCTCGTGAACGGTGTCTGCGTCGCACGCACCACCATCCGTCAGACCCGTCGAGCAGTCCGCCGGTGCGTCCGCTGGCAAGGAGGCGTCTGCGCTCTGTATGAATGAGGCTCCTGAGCATGCATCCGGAGGGATGCTGATGCTCATCGCTTGTCCATCTTGCTTTCTCAACAGTGCGCCGGCCCTCCAAGAAGCAAAACATGGAGCCAACGTGAAAGCCGCTTCACTGAGCGTATTCTGGCTTGCAATGCTTGGGATTTCCGCCGAGGTGCTCGCTGCCCCGTGCTCGTCCTATTACATTTCGGAAATCACTGTTGTATCGACGGTCGACATCGAGGCCGGGCGTGTACAGACTTTTGTCGGATTTGGCGCCTCGAAGGACGAGGCCGAAAAGAACGCCCTGGGGTCCTGCTCGCACATCCAGCTCGATCTCCAGACCTGCCTGGACTCAGATCGTCTCCTCAGTCGTAATGCTCCTTCGAACGAACCTAACGGTTCGCTGCATTTGAAGTACACGAAGGCGGTGAAGCGCGTCACAGGCTGCGATTAGCGCAACTTTCCAGCCTCGCGCTATTGTCCTAGATTTGTGCGAGTGCTCATGCACCCTTCGCACGAACTGTAACCTTGCTGGCCGGTTTCCGTTCTGGACAAAAGAGAACGCGAATGCAGTGCCTTGGATTCGACTTGGGGCACAGTTGTTTGGGACGGCTGCTGTTTGTTGGGGCGGTTGCAGCTCAGCTCGCGCTTTCCGGCCGCATTGCCAACGCCGATGAAGGGGGTGTGTCGTTCTGGCTTCCAGGGCAAGTTGGCAGTCTCGCCGCGGCGCCTTCGACGCCCGGCTGGACGCTAGACACTGTCTATTATCACACCTCCGTAGCCGCCTCCGGCAGCGTTTCCGCTTCCCGACAAATTGCCATCGGAAATCTTCCGGCAAACGCAAATGTCAGTCTGAATGCGAATCTGAGCGCGCGTGCCGATCAGGTCATCCTGGCGCCCACATACGCCTTTGCCAATTCAGTGCTCGGCGGCCAATTGGCGATTGGCATGGCCGGATCATTCAGTCGCGTCGACGCGCGCCTCGACGGGACTCTGACGGCCCAACTCGGTTCGGTCACCGCGACCCGCACGGGTACCATTTTGGATTCCTTCACGTCGGTTGGCGATCTCAGCCCGATAGTGACGTTGAAATGGGGGCAAGGCGTCCACAACTGGGTGATCTATGGTACGGGCGACATTCCTGTCGGAGCCTATGATCGGGGACGGCTCTCCAACATCGGGATTGGCCACGGAGCGGTCGATGGCGGCGGCGGATATACCTATTTCAACTCGGCAACAGGTCGAGAATTTTCCGCTGTCGCTGGCTTTACCTACAACTTCGAAAATCAACAGACAAAATACCAGAACGGCATTGATTTCCATTTCGATTGGGGAGCGTCGCAATACCTGTCAAAACAACTTTTCATCGGCCTTGTGGGGTATGCGTATCAGCAAGTTACCGCTGACTCCGGCCAACACCCTATCCTGGGACCCTTCAGGTCGCGCGTGATCGGCATCGGTCCGCAAATCGGCTACATTTTTCCGATCGGGAAGATGCAGGGATCTTTGAACCTGAGAGGTTACGGCGAGTTCCTCGCGGCCCATCGCGCATCCGGTTGGAATACTTTTCTGACGTTCGAGATCTCCGGCGCAACCCCGGAGATGCCGACCCGTCACACCCTGGCGAAATGAGCAGGAAAGCTGTCCGCGAGGTCGCGTCAATCAAGCAACGTGCGTGACGTCGTGAGTCATTTGCAGACTACATCGCCCCCTGCCGCTGCAACGATTCCCGTGCCGTCGACAGGTCCGGACGCAGCTCCAAGGCCTTCCTGAAATCCGCGATCGCGCCCTGCTTGTCGCCGAGGCGCATCTTGGCCTGGCCGCGGTTGTTCCAGGAGAACACGTCGGACGGATCGTATTGCAGCGCCTTGTCGTAATCGGCGAGGCCACCCTTGTTGTCGCCCTGATAGAGCCGGATCAGGCCTCGGTTGCGCCAACCGCGCGCATCCGTTGGCGCCATCCGGATGACCTCGCCATAATCGGCGGCAGCACGGTCGAGTTGATCGGAATCGCGATAGGCGTTGCCGCGGTTGATGAAGGCGAGCAGATCGGGGGCGAGCTTGATCTCCATCGTGTAGTCGGCGATCGCATGCGTCATATCGCGCTTGCGATAGTAGAGGAAGCCGCGGTTATCGTAGGCTGCGGCAAGCTTCGGATCGACCTTGATCGCCGCGTCGAAGTCAGCCAGGGCGCCGTTGATATCGCCCTTGTTGACACGAGCGTCGCCGCGATTGTTGTAGGCGAGCGCGAGCTTGGGATCGAGCTTGATCGCCTGGTCGTATTCGGTGATCGCGCGATCATAGTCGCGCTTGAAGGAATAGACGCGACCGCGGTTGTTGAAGGCGCAGGCATAGTCGGGAGCGAGCTTGATCGCCTCGTCGAGATCGGCGAGCGCGGCATCGAGCTCGCGCTTCTCGGTGAGCCCATGCCCGCGGTTGCAATAGGCGCCCGCGAGCCGGCGGCCGGTTTCACTCTTGGTATCGATCACCGTAGAGCAGGCCTTGACCCGCTCGTCGGGCGTGCTGGCGAGGCCGACACAGGCCTCCCACGCCGGGCCGCCCTCGGCCGCAGCGGGCGCGGACGCGGCGAAACTGAGCGCAAGAACGGCAAGCGACGCCAGATGGCCAATCGAGACACGCATTTGCCGGATATCTCCCCTGCGACGATGTCCGTTGGTCGCATCTTTCCAGAAGCGGGTTCATCCGCCTACATCGGGGTTGGAACGACAATCTCGGAAGGATTCGCATGTCGGCTGCCGTACGCGACAACAAGGACAAGAACCGCTTCGAGCTCGACGTCGGGAGCGAGGTCGCCTTTGCAAACTACCGGCTGACGCCGCAGGCCCTCATCATCACCCACACCGAGACGCCGCGCAGCTTGCGCGGCCGCGGCATCGCCTCGGAGCTGGTGAAGGGCGCGCTGGAGCTGATCCGGGCGGACGGCAAGAAGGTGATCGCGGGCTGCGGTTTTGTCGTCCACTACCTGCACAAGCATCCGGAGGATGCCGACCTCATCGCGTGACGCCCCAAACGCAAAAGGGCCCGCACGATGGCGGGCCCTTTCGACGAAGCGCGCTAACGCTTAGTGCTTGATCTCCGGCGGCAGCTTGCCGCCATTGGCCGCAAGCTTGGTCATGACCTGCTTGTGCAGCCAGACATTCATGCTGGCGGAATCGTTGGTATCGCCGGTGAAGCCGAGCTCCTTGGCGAGCTCCTTGCGCGCGGCCAGGCTCGAATCGATGTCGAGCGCCTTCATGAGATCGACAATGGAGGTGCGCCACTCCAGCTTCTCCTTCTTGGCCGCGACCGCCTTGTCGAGGATCGGCGCGACGTCGACGGTCGGCGCAGGCGCTGCCGCGGGAGCGGATGCCGGGGACGCGGTAGCGCCGGAGCTTGCGGGCGCGCTCGCGCCGCCCGCCGGCGCTGCCGCTGCCGGTTGGCTGCCGAAGATCGCGCTCATGATTTTTCCGAAAATGCTCATAGTTGCTCCCCAAAAAGGATCCGAAGGAAGGGCCTGAGTGGCACTCAATAGACCTGATTCTTGCGCAGACACACGACGCGTTGCACAGCATGAGCTTATCTGCGGCGAAATGACGACGAAATGACGAGGTTGCGCTGCGGCAACAATATTCACCCAACAGTGCAGGACAGCCCTCCGAATTGGGAGTACCGTTGAGTCTCAGTCCGCGATCCCGTCTGGAATTCGCGTCTGGTCTGGATCGCAATTGTCTAGGAAATGCGGCCGCTTGCGCCGTTTGTCGGCGCAGATGCGGCTGCGCGGCAAGGGAGCTAGCGACCATGGCGACACTCTACCAGGGCAATGTCCCCGGCATGGCCCAGTCCACTGAAGCGGCTGGACCAACCATCCGGACCATCCAACTCTCGGACCTCCACGACGCGCTGAAGCGCGGCTGGGAGGATTTCAAGGCGGTGCCGAGCCACGCCGTCATCCTGTGCGTGATCTATCCGGTGCTGGGCCTCGTCATCGCGCGCGTCGCGATGGGCTATTCGGTGATCCCGCTGCTGTTCCCGCTCGCCGCCGGATTCGCGCTGATCGGACCGTTTGCCGCGCTCGGACTATATGAGCTCAGCAGCCGCCGCGAACGCTACGAGGAAGCGAGCGCCTGGGATGCCCTGGAGGTGCTGCGTTCGCCCTCTTTCGGGGCCATGCTTGGGCTGGGCACGCTGCTGCTCGCCCTGTTCGTGACCTGGGTCGCTACCGCGCAAGCGATCTATATCGCGGCATTCGGTTATGAAGGCGTCACCGGCATTGGCGATTTCATCACGCGCGTGCTGACGACGCAGCAAGGCTGGTGGCTGATCATCGTCGGCTGCGGTGCAGGCTTCCTGTTCGCGCTCGCGGCGCTCTGCATCAGCGTCGTCTCGTTCCCGTTGATGCTCGACCGCCATGCCAGCGCCGGCGAAGCCATGGTCACCTCGCTCCGGGCGGTCGCGAAGAATCCGGTACCGATGGCGGCCTGGGGCCTGATCGTCGCGGTGCTGCTCGCGCTCGGAACCCTGCCCGCCTTCCTGGGCCTCGCGGTTGTCATTCCTTTGCTCGGTCACGCCACCTGGCATCTCTATCGCAAGGTGATCGTGTCGGATCCGAATGCCCGGCCGGTGCCGCCTCCGCCGCATCGTCCGCGCAAGCCGGCGGCCGACTTCCCGGCCAATCTGTTCCCCTGGCGGAATCGCACCGGAGAGTAGGTCACGTCATGGTGCTCCGCCGGCCGCTTGTCGACCGGCGGAAGCGTCCCACATCAATCCTTAACCCTGCCCGTGTTTCGGGCAGGTTCCACCGGCTCACGGGCCTTGTTTTAGCCGCGGTTGCTCCCAAGATGGCTGCGGCCGGTCATATCACTTTCAGGAAATCGATTCTTTCGAATGACCCCGACGTTTCATCGTCTTTCGCTCGCAGCCCTCAGTCTCACCGTCTCGATAGCCTTCGCCGGGCCAACGCTCGCCGCAACCGCATGCGGGTCGGGCAATTTCGATGCCTGGCTCGCCGACTTCAAGACCGAGGCCGCCGCCAAGGGCATCTCGCAGCAGGCGATCATGGCAGGTCTTGCCGGCGTGACGCTTGACCAGTCGGTGCTGCAGCGTGACCGCTCGCAAAAGGTTTTCAGCCAGAGCTTTGAGGAGTTTTCCGGCCGCATGGTGCCGCCGCGGATGACGCGCGGCTCCAACATGATGAAGCAATACGGCTCGGTGCTGTCGCGCATCGAACAGACCTATGGCGTGCCCGGCGAAGTGATCGTCGCCATCTGGGGACTGGAGACCGATTTCGGCGTCAACACCGGAAAGTTTCAGACCATACGCTCGCTGGCGACACTCGCCTACGACTGCCGGCGTGCCGAGCAGTTTCGCGGCGAGCTGATGGACGCGCTGCGCATCGTCCAGCGCGGAGATCTCGCCCCTAGCGAGATGAAAGGCGCCTGGGCCGGCGAGCTCGGCCAGACCCAGTTCATGCCGTCGTCCTGGATGAAATACGCCGTCGACTTCGACAACAACGGCCGGCGCGATCTCCTGCACAGCGCCCCCGACGTGCTGGCGTCAACCGCCAATTATCTCGCGAACTATGGCTGGCAGCGCGGCAAGGACTGGGAGCCCGGCGGTCCCAACTTCACGGTGCTTCAGCAGTGGAACAAGAGCGAGGTCTACGCCAAGACGGTCGCCAATTTTGCGACCCAGCTGTCGCGGGCCCCCTAAAAAAAGCGTTGGGCCGATCGCAGGAGCTGCGACCGGCCCTCCCTATAGCGTTTGCCTCTCCGCTTATTTGCCCATCGTGGCCTGCATCGCCTTGTTCAGATGCGCACCGCAGACGCCCATCTTGCCGTTGAGCAAAGCGTCCTGCGCGGCCGTGATTTCCTTGTTCGCGACCATCTTGCTGTCACCGTCGGGCATGTTCTCGATCGCCGTCTCGGTCTTTTCCAGATTGGCGCCGCTGCAACCGCCCACCGCATGCTTGGCGGCCTGCGCCGGCGCGACAGCGAACGTAACGGCTGCGATTGCCATAACCCCGAGTAACGTCTTCATCATGTTACTTTCCTTCTGTTCTTCGTTCTCTTCTTGGACAGCACCGACTCCATTGCCGGACTCTGCGCCAGGATTGTCCGCTACTCGCCGTAACATGTGAGAATGAATTCCCCGCGAGAACTACGTGATGTTGCGTGTCCCGCAGGGACGCATGCAGAATTTCTGATTTTCATTACAAGCTTGTAATCAGACCCCGGTGCACGCTCGGCGTGCTAGCGCCCATCAGAGTCCGGAGCCCCTGCTCCTGCCGGGCGTGCCGGGATACCGGACGGGCCGTGAAGCGGCGGAATCGGATGGGAGTCGGCGCTCTCCACAAAGTCGCGGCCGCTCTCTTGAAATGAATAATTATTCACTTATTCGACGGTGAGTTGCATGCGAATCGTGCATGGAAAACTTGGGATTAGGCGCTATTCGAAAACCTTGCCGGCCACGGAATGCGTCCTATTTTCTGCAAGAGATGGGACCAACTGAATCTATCATAAACCTGTGATTATTCGAGATTTTATTACTGCCTCGGGAGAGGCCCGCACATCCCTTGGGTGGGTGTGCCGAGAGGTTAATCGTTTCTTACCATCGTCATGCGTTTATCGCTTAGCTGCATCGCAACATCGGAACTTCCGCAGTGCAGCACATCCACCTATATTCATTTCAACGATGAGGCCGCCATCAAAGGCTGAATCGAACTACAGGAGACTACCATGTTGCTCTCGCTCATCCGCATGATCCACGCGTTCCGGGACTATCAGCGCAATGTTGCTGAACTCTCGCAGCTCAGCGATCGCGAGCTGGCCGATATCGGCCTCGATCGCTCGGACATTCCGCGTGTTGCAGCCGGCCAATACCAGGGCTGAGCCAAAAGCTCGTCCGACCGGACCAAGCCGATAGCGCCCGCCTCGTGCGGGCGTTGTCGTATCCAGTGGTTGGGAACGCCATCTCCGCGATTCCACTTGCCTTCGAAAAGCGCTACCTGTCGCGCCCATGACAGGTCCCAAGTCCGATACCAAGTCCCAAACCGTCCATATCGTTGGCGCCGGCCTTGCCGGCTCCGAGGCCGCTTGGCAGGTCGCCAAGGCCGGCATCCCCGTGGTGCTGCACGAGATGCGGCCGAGCCGCATGACCGAGGCCCACCGCACCGAGGGGCTCGCCGAGCTCGTCTGTTCCAACTCCTTCCGCTCCGACGATGCCGCCAACAACGCCGTCGGGCTGCTGCACGCCGAGATGCGCCGCCTGGGCTCGCTAATCATGCGCGCGGCCGATGCCAACCAGGTGCCCGCCGGCGGGGCGCTGGCGGTCGACCGCGAGGGCTTTTCCGCCGCCGTCACCAAGGCGCTTAGCGAGCATCCCCTGATCGAGATCGCTCGCGGCGAAATTGCAGGCCTGCCGCCGGCCGAATGGGGCAACGTCATCGTCGCGACTGGCCCCCTCACCTCGGCGCCGCTCGCCGACGCAATCCGCGCGCTGACCGACGAGAATGCGCTGGCTTTCTTCGACGCGATCGCCCCCATCGTGCATCGCGAGTCCATCGACATGTCGGTCGCCTGGTTCCAGTCGCGCTACGACAAGGTCGGCCCCGGCGGCAACGGCGCCGACTATCTCAACTGCCCGATGACGAAGGAGCAGTACGAGACGTTTGTCGCCGCGCTGATCGCCGGCGACAAGACCGAGTTCAAGGAGTGGGAGACGAACACGCCCTATTTCGACGGCTGCCTGCCGATCGAGGTGATGGCGGAGCGCGGTCCGGAGACGTTGCGCCACGGACCGATGAAGCCGGTCGGGCTCACCAACCCGCACGATCCCACGACAAAGCCCTACGCGATCGTGCAGCTCCGCCAGGACAACAAGCTCGGCACGCTCTACAACATCGTCGGCTTCCAGACGAAGCTGAAATACGGCGATCAGCAGCGGATCTTCCGCACCATTCCGGGCCTTCAGAATGCGGAATTCGCCCGCCTCGGCGGCCTGCACCGCAACACCTTCCTCAACTCGCCAAAACTGCTCGACGGGCAGCTCCGCCTGCGCGCCGAGCCGCGCCTGCGCTTCGCCGGCCAGATGACGGGCTGCGAGGGCTATGTGGAGTCCGCCAGCGTCGGCCTCATGGCCGGCCTCTATGCGGCGGCGGACGCCCATGGCGAGACGCTCGCGTCCCCGCCGGCGACGACGGCGCTCGGCTCGCTGCTCGGCCACATCACCGGCGGCCATATCGAGACCATCGAGCCGGGCACGCGCTCGTTCCAGCCGATGAACATCAATTTCGGCCTGTTCCCGCCGCTTGCGAGCGTCCCGACCAAGAAGCCCGACGGCACGCGGCTGCGCGGCAACGAGAAGACGGTCGCCAAGAAGCAGGCGATGAGCGCCCGCGCGCTCGCCGATCTCGATCGCTGGATCGCCGACAATTTACGCATTGCTGCGGCGGCGTGAGCCATTCATGAGCCTTCCGAACGACGACAGCGCCGTGCTCACGGCGCGCTGGACCGAGGGCGTGCTGCTCAAGCGCGACGTGTTCTCGACCGTCGAGCGCGGACGCTTCCGCTCCGAGAGCGGCGAGGTCGACGCGGTGCTGCGTCGGCTGGACGAAGTGCCGTGGTGGTCGTTCCTGCTCGCCCGCCATCTGTTCGCGCGCGAGAAGCATGCGCTGGCGCTCGCCAAGGGCCTCAATATCGGCCCCGAGCTACTCTGGGCCGGCCGGCGCGCGCTGGTGCGCGGCTTCGTCGACGGCGTGGCGCTGCACCTGGCGAAACCGCACGGCAACCTCGCCTATTTCCGTTCGGCCAAGGATGCGCTGCGCCGCCTGCGGCGCGCCGGCATCTGCCACAACGATCTCGCCAAGGAGCAGAACTGGCTGGTGGGGCGCGACGGCCGGGCCTATGTCACCGATTTCCAGCTCGCGGCCTGCTTTGCGCGGCGCGGCCGGCTCTATCGCATCCTGGCCTATGAAGACCTCCGGCATCTGCTTAAGCACAAGCGATCCTACGCGCCCGAAGCGCTGACGCCGCGCGAGCGAAAGATCCTGGCGAAGAAATCCTTCGCCGCGAGTCTCTGGCTCGCCACCGGCAAGAAGGTCTATCGCGCCATCACCCGAGGGCTGTTCAACTTCACCGACCGCGAGGGCGGCGGCCGGAGGCTCGTCAACGACGCGCCGGTGCTGATCGACCTCATCCGCAAGAACCCGGCCGTGCGCGACACCGCCATCGTGGCCTTCGCCGACCGCCGTTCCGGCGTCGGGCTCTACGCCTTTGTCGAAGCCGATCAAGCCGCGCTGGAGACCCAGCTCCGCGATCAGCTCACCGCGGCCAAGGGACCAAAGCCGCCGGAGCACATCCAGGTGGTGCACGCCTTGCCGCGCGATGCCGCCGGCAAGCCGCGCACGGAGATCTTGCAACTGGTCGCGATGAACCAGCTCGACCTGATCGAGCCGATGATGACAAGCGACCAGGACCGCGCATTCCTCAAGGACATCCTCGAGCAGCGCAAGAATTTGCGCGACCGCTTCAATTTCGAGGCTGACCTGCCGGCTAGCTAGGGCGCGGGCCCGCGCCTTGAAGCCTCCACATTGCCGGTGGAGAAGGGGCCGAGCATCACGGTGGACAATGGGCAACTGGGGGATGACACGTCGCGCGGTTGGCATGGTGATGGCAGGCCTTCTGCTGGCCGCCGCGCCTGCAGTGGCCGCGGAATCGCCGGCCGAGCAGATTTCCAGCTTCCGCCAGAAGCACGGCGAGCCCCGCGTCGTGCGCGATGCAGCACTCGACCGCATCGCCATGGATCAGGCCCGTGCGATGGCCGCCAAGGACGATCTCAGCCACGATGCCCTCGGCCCGTTCAACCGGCGCGTCGCACCGGCCGGCGCGGGTCGCGCTGCCGAGAACATCGCCTATGGTTACGAGAGCTTTGAGAAGACGCTGGGCCAGTGGATCGACTCTTCCGGGCACCGCAAGAATCTCCTCCTGCACAACGCCTCCCGCGTCGGCATTGCGAGCGCAAGGAATGCAAGCGGCAAGCGCACCTATTGGGCGATGGTGATCGCCGGCGACTACGAGCCGAAGCCGGGCAAGCGCAAGAAGGAAAAGGAGCCGCTCGTCGCCGTGAAGCGCGACGCCGCTCCCGCAAGCCAGCCCAAAGCCAGCACCTGCCACATCAAGCTGCTCAGCCTCTGCATCTGAGGCAGGGCGGCCGCGCTGCTCAGGCGCAGCGCACGCTCAATCCGGAGGCACCGAGCTTGGCCATGACCTCGTCGAGATGCGCGGCATCGCGGGTCTCGATGACGAGCTGGAGCAGCGTCGCCTTGGCCGGCAGGTCGGAAAAGGTCCGCTGATGTGAGACCTCGATGATGTTGGCGCCGGCTTCGGCGAGCAGCGCCGCGACCGCGGCCAGTTGCCCGGGCCGGTCGGGGATGTCGAGCGAGAGCTGGGTCAGCCGCCCCTCGCGCGCGAGCTCGCGGGTCAACACCGAGGCGATCAGCCGCGTGTCGATATTGCCGCCGCTCAGCACCAGGCCGATTTTTTGGCCGGCAAAACGCGACGGGTCCGACATGATCGCGGCAAGGCCGGCCGCGCCCGCGCCCTCCACGACGGTCTTCTCGATCGAGATCAGGGTCGCGACCGCGCGCTCGAGCTCGGCTTCATTGACGAGCGCGATGTCGTCGACGAGGCGACGCACGATCTCGGTCGTGATCTTGCCGGGCGATTTGACCGCAATGCCCTCGGCCAGCGTGTCGCCGCGCGCCGGCAGATTGCCGCCGTGGATCGCGTTGTACATCGACGGATAGAGCCAGGCCTCCACCCCCATGATCCGCAGCGACGGCTTGAGCGAACGCGCCGCAATCGCCATGCCGCTGATCAATCCGCCGCCGCCGATGGGAACGACGAGCTCGTCCAGCTCCGGCACCGCCTTCAACATTTCGAGCGCAACCGTGCCCTGCCCCGCGATCACAAGCGGATCGTCATAAGGATGGACGAAGACCATGCCGCGCGCCTGCCCGTGCTCACGCGCGAACTCCGCGGCCTCCTCCAGCGTCGCGCCCGTGACGATCACCTCGGCACCGTGATGCCGCGTGTTCTCGATCTTCACCATCGGCGTGCCGACCGGCATGACGATGGTTGCGGGAATGCCGAGGCGCTTCGCGTGATAAGCGACGCCCTGCGCGTGGTTTCCGGCGGACATCGCGATCACGCCACGCCGGCGCTCCTCGTCCGACAGGGCGGTCAGGCGGTTGAGCGCCCCGCGCTCCTTGAAGGACGAGGTGAACTGAAGGTTCTCGAATTTGAGCCAGATGTCGCAGCCACAGATGTTGCTGAGCGTGCGGCTGTAGCTGCAGGGCGTCTCGACGATGGCGCCGCGCACGGTCTCGGCCGCGGCATGGAGGTCGGCAAGCGTCACCGGCAGGCCGCTCAGATCGACTGAGGATGCTAGCGTCTCTGACGTGACGGTTCGGGTTGCTTCGGCCATGGGACAGCATAGAGCATTTGGCCGTCGCGAGCGATATGACGACGGCTATTTGGTAAATTCACGCGACCGTGACGCGCGCCACAGGGTCCATAGGGTTGCCAGCCGCGATGCGGGCTGCGGCAGGAAGGGATTGCGGTCGGCACGGGTCAGGCGTGCGAGGTCGCGACGCACCAGAGATAGCGGCAGGAACCCGCGCCGCGCCGCAGGCGGCACCTCGGCCAGCAGCGATTGTGCGGTCGCCAGATGTTGCCGCGCCTCGCCGCCGAGCGCTTCGAGGGCCGCCCGGAGCGTCGGCGCGTCATTGCCCGCGAACACCTCCTCCATGCCGCTGCCATGGCTGTCGAGAAGCTGTTGCGGCACGAACAATTGGCGGTGCGCGGCATCGCGCGGCAGGTTTGCCAGCACCTGAACCATGCCCTGCGCGAGGCCGGCATGCCGGGCCAGATGCTCGGCCTCAGCCGACGGCTGCGCCAGGATTCGCGCCGCCTGCGCGAACAGCGCCGACGAGGTTGCGGACAAATAACCCTCCAGCGCCGCAATCGTCGGCATCGGATCGTTGTAGAGGTCGAACTGGTGCTCCTCGCACAGGCGCGACAGCGGTTCGACCGGCAGATCGTAGTCGCGGATGGCGCGCAGGAGCTCGGCCGCGACGGGATTGCCCTCCGCGCTGCCATGCGCATGGCCGGCCAGCATGTCGGTCCACCACTGCATCCGGATCTCGCCGGGCAACGGCTGGGTCACCTGGTCGCGGACGCGCACGATCTCGACGTTGAAGGCATAGAGCGCGAGCAGCGCACGACGCTCCGTCGCGGGCACGAACAGCGTCGAGGCATAGCGCGGAAAATCGTGGCTGCGGACGAGGTCGGCGCAGAACGCGGCCGCGTCGGCGGTCGGGTTTGCCGCGGTCATGGCACGGCGATCAGGGCGGCCGCGACGCGCCGGCGCTCGCCGATCATGATGTTGTAGGTGCGCACGGCGGGGCCGGTCTGCATCGTATCAAGCACCACCCTCACCGCCTTCAGCGCCTGGCGCAGCTCCGGCGGCGGCAGCCAGATCCCGGTTCCCGTGCCCACCAGCAAGGTGTCGATGCTGTTGGCGGCCGCAAACACCTTGTCGAGCGAATAGCGGTCGATCTTCGCAGGGTCCGTCACGTCCCAGGCCCAGATCGCATCGGGCAGGCAGAGCAGCGATCCCCGATGCGACATGCCGGCAAAGGCAAAACCGCCCTTGCCATAGGCGTCGATCGGCGCCGAGCGCGGGAAATGCGGAGCGTTGGGATCGCCTGCCATGGGGTTGGTCCGACTATTCTCACTGCCCTCGCGAACGCGCGCGAGGGCATGCGGTTCGGATCATGGCCGATTTTTCTTCGCCGGCGTATCCGTTTCCGCCGCTTCGGCGCGCTGGCTGTGGACGCCGAGATAGATCAGGATCGGCGCCGCGATGAAGATCGAGGTGTAGGTGCCGACCAGCACCACGCCGAACATCATGACAGCGGTGAAGCTGTGGATGGCGTGTCCGCCGAACAAGAGCAGCGCGAGCAGCGCCAGCGTCACGGTGACGTGGGTGATGATCGAGCGCGACAGCGTCGAGTTGATGGACTCGTTGAGAAGCTGCGGCATCGGCATCTTCTTGTAACGGCGAAGCATCTCGCGGATACGATCATAAATGACCACCGTATCGTTGAGCGAATAGCCGAGAATAGTCAGCAGCGCCGCGATGCTGGTGAGGTCGAAATCGACCTGGCTGATCGACATGAAGCCGATGGTGAGCACGATGTCGTGCACGTTGGCGATCATGGCGCCCAGCGCGAACTGCCACTCGAAGCGGAACCAGAGATAGATCAGGATGGCGACGATCGCGAGCATCAGGCCGAGCATGCCGTAGGCCAACAGCTCGCCGGCGACGCGCGGGCCGAGCACCTCGAAGCGGCGGTACTCGACGGAATCGCCGAGTGCGGAACGGACCTTCTGCACGGCCACCTGCTGGGCGGCGTCTCCGCCGGGCTGCTCCGCAACACGGATCAGGACGTCGGCGGGGCCGCCGAACTGCTGCAACTGGACTTCGCCGAGACGCAACGCTTCCACCGCGGTGCGCATCGCGGCGATGTCGGCGGTACCTGACTTCGCTCTCACCTCCAGCAGCAAGCCGCCGCGGAAGTCGATGCCCAGATTCAGGCCGTGGGTGAAGAACAGCGTGATGGCGACGATCGACAGCACCGCCGAGATCGGAAAGCTGATACGGCGGAAGCGCGTGAAGTCGAAATGCGTATTGTCGGGGACGATGCGCAGCGACGGCAGCAGGCCGAGCGCCGCGACCACGGTGAGGACGGCAATGAGGATGCCAAGCCCGATGAGAACGTAGTGAGTCACAATCAGGCTCCTAGATCGGCACGCTCTGCGGCCGCTTCCACCGCACCCACCAGGCCACGATCAGCCGGGTCAGCGTGAAGGCGGTGAACACCGTGGTGATGATGCCGATGCCGAGCGTCACGGCAAAGCCGCGCACCGGGCCGGTACCGATGTAGAACAGCACTGCGGCGGCAATGAAGGTTGTGATGTTGGAATCGAGGATGGTCGCCAGCGCCCGCTTGAAGCCGGCGTCGATCGCCGAGATCGCGTTGCGGCCGCCGCGCAGTTCCTCACGGATGCGCTCGTAGATCAGCACGTTGGAGTCGACGGCGATGCCGACGGTGAGCACGATGCCGGCGATACCGGGCAGCGTCAGCGTGGCGTTGAGCAGCGACAACAGGCCGAAGATCATGGCGACGTTGATGGCCACCGCGATATTGGCGAACACGCCGAACAGCCGGTAGGTCAACAGCATGAACACGATGACCAGGATCGAGCCGACGTAAGCCGCAAGCTCGCCCTTCTCGATCGAGTCCTGGCCGAGGCCCGGACCGACGGTGCGCTCTTCCACGACCGTGAGCGGCGCCGGCAGCGCGCCGGCGCGTAGCAGGATCGCGAGATCGTTGGCCGATTGCACGGTGAAACTGCCGGAGATCTGGCCCTGGCCGCCGGTGATCGGCTCGCGGATCACGGGCGCCGAGATCACCTTGTTGTCGAGCACGATCGCGAAGGGCAGCCCGACGTTCTCTTGCGTGGCCTGCGCGAACTTGCGTGCCCCCGACGTATTGAACTTGAAGCTGACGACCGGCTCGCTGGTGCGCTGGTCGAAGGTCGCCTGGGCGTCAATCAGGTCGCCGCCCGCCACCAGCACCTGCTTCTTGACGACGTAGGGGGTCGGCGGCGGAGACGCGCTCATCAGGAGCTCGGACTCCGGCGGCACCCTGCCCTGCTGCGCCTGATCCGGCGGCACGGACGTGTCGACCATGCGGAATTCCATCTTCGCGGTCTTGCCGAGCAATTCCTTCAGACGGGTCGGGTCCTGCAGGCCCGGCACCTGCACCAGGATGCGGTCGTTGCCCTGGCGCTGGATGACGGGCTCGACGGTGCCGAGCTCGTTGACGCGGCGTTCGACGATCTGGATCGATTGCTCGATGGTCTTGCGCATGCGCTCGAGCATCGCGGGCTGCGGAATGCTCAGCCGGATCAGGCCGCCGGTGGCGTCCGTCACCTCGAGGTCGCGTTGACCGCTGGACCCTATCAGACCGCCGAGCGGCTGCGGGAGGTCGCGCAGCTTGGCCAGCGCGGCCTGGCTGTCGGTGTCCTTGACCCTGACCTCGACGAAATCGCCGCGGGTCACGAGCCCGGTATAGCCGATCTTGGCTTCGCGCAGGACGCGACGGACGTCGTCGCGAACCTGGTCCAGCTTTTCCTTCTTCACATAGTTGGAATCGACCTCGAGCAGCAGATAGGAGCCGCCCTGAAGGTCGAGGCCGAGCACGAGGCGGCGCTGCGCCCAGGCGGGCCAGGTCTTGACCTGCGCTTCGGGAAAGAAGTTCGGGACCGCGCAGAGGCACACGATCAACGCCGTCAGGATGATCCCCAGCGCCTTCCACCGCGTGAAATACAACATCGCTTGAACCTGTCAGATCAGGAGAATGCGAGAACGATCAGCTTGCGGCGCTGTCGTCCTTGGCGCTTTCTTTGGCCGGCTCGCCCTTGGCGCGCACGCCGGAGATCATCTGGCGCATCTGGCGCACCCGCACGCCGTCGGAAATCTCGAACTCGATCTGGTCGTCGTCGACGACCTTGGTGACCTTGCCGACGAGGCCACCCGAGGTCACGACGGTGTCGCCGCGGCGGATGTTCTTCACGAGTTCGGCATGGTCCCGCACCTTCTTCTGCTGGGGGCGCAGAATCAGGAAGTACATGATCACGAAGATCAACGCGAACGGCAGAAGCGACATCAACATGCTGTTGGTATCGCCTGCGGCCGCGGCCTGGGCATAGGCAGGGGTAATCAGCATTCGAACAATCCTCGTGAACGGGAGAAGGCCGGTCCCGCCCCCAAGAGGCGACCGGTTCGGTCAAATTTCGCGCGGACTATAGCGGCCATTGCCCCAATTGCAACGCTGCCAGACCCCCGATTTGGCCACCTTGCGGCGCGTCCCAAGGCCCGATAAGGCTGCTTTCTCAGGAACTTCGGACATGCCCAGAAAACCAAGCAAAACCACGGCTTCCAAGCCCGCCAAAAGGCTTGCCAAAAAGCCTGCCCGCGTCGCGGCAAAACGCCCCACGACCGCGGCCTCCGACCCCTCGCAGGCGCGCATCGTCCGCGCGCTGGAGACGATCGCAGCGCACCTGTCGGCCCCGACTCAATCAGGCCCCGCCCCCGAATCCTTCGACCGTGCCGACGCCTTCGTCTGGCACCCGGACGGACGCCTGTCGGCGGTGCCGCGGGTCAGCCGGGTCGAGCTCTTCCTGCTCAAGGGCATCGACCGGATGCGCGACATCCTGATCGAGAACACCGAGCGCTTCGCAGGCGGCCTCCCGGCCAACAACGCCCTGCTCTGGGGCGCGCGCGGCATGGGCAAGTCGTCGCTGGTGAAGGCGGCGCACGCCAGCATCAACGCCGACCGCAAGCCGGCCGACAAGTTGAAGCTGATCGAGATCCATCGCGAGGACATCGAGACGCTGCCCGCGCTGATGGAGCAGCTTCGCGACTCCGCCTACCGCTTCATCGTGTTCTGCGACGACCTCTCCTTCGATGGCAACGACGCCTCCTACAAGTCGCTGAAGGCGGTGCTCGAAGGCGGCATCGAGGGCCGGCCCGAGAACGTGATCCTCTACGCCACCTCCAACCGCCGTCACCTGCTTGCGCGCGACATGATCGAGAACGAGCGCTCGACCGCGATCAATCCCGGCGAGGCCGTCGAGGAAAAGGTCTCGCTGTCGGATCGCTTCGGCCTGTGGCTCGGCTTCCATCGCTGCAGCCAGGACGAATATCTCGCGATGGTGCGCGGCTATTGCGGCCATTTCGGCATCGAGATGGATGATGAGGCGCTGGAGCGCGAGGCGCTGGAATGGTCGACCACGCGCGGCTCACGCTCGGGCCGCGTCGCCTGGCAGTTCGTGCAGGAGCTCGCGGGCCGGCTCGGCGTGAGGCTGACGGCGACGTAGCGGTCGGATCGCAACTCAGTTTCGGCTGTCTTCCCCCGAAGGCGGGGAATCAAGGGCGCGCGCGCATAAGAACCGGCTCTGCCGGCGTGTAGGGATCTGGGGTACCAAGTTTGATCGGAGGGTACTTCTTGAAGCTCGCTTCCAGTTCTCCGATGATTCTCACTGCGGGATCAGCCACCCAGGAGTTTTGCGCGGCAACATCGCGCTCCTCCTTCCGGTCGGTCAGAAGATTGATGATTCTCGGCAAGGGCAATTTCTGCGGCGTGGCGTACATACTTTCCTGCCAGATCAAATGGAATTTCCAGTTTCGCCATTTGACGGCTGACAGCCGGTCGGCCACGTAGGCGGGGAACCCTTCGCGGTTAGAGGCCTCCTGCTTGCCCAAAAAGAAATTTAGCTGATCCACGCCGTCAATCGCGCGATCCGTAGGGACCTCTGCGCCACCTACCCGCGCAAGCGTCGTGAAGAGGTCGACGATGTGAACGATTTCGTTGCTGATACGGCCCGCCGGCACCTTGCCGGGCCAGCGAATGATGAACGGTGCCCGCAGTGAACCTTCCATCGCCGTGAAGTAAGTTCCGCGCCAAGGTCCGCTGTCACCCTCCCAGGGGTTGGTTGCCTCCGGGCCATTGTCGCTGGCGAATATCACAAGCGTGTCATTTTCGATGCCTGCTTGCTTGATGGCATCGAGGATTTGCCCGGTGCGGTAGTCCATTTCGGCCAGGCAATCGGCCCAATCGCCGTTGCCGGTTTTGCCCGCGAACTCAAGATTTGGAAGCGTCGGCATGTGAACCTGCGCGAACGGAACGTAGGCATAGAACGGCTTGCCTGAGCTCGCGTTGCGCTTGATGAACTCCACTGCACGGCTGGTGATTTCCGCGTCCATGGAGCGGCGGTGATCCACATCCAGCACAGCGACCTGTCGAGGTTTATCGCCCTTGCGTTCTTCATAGATATGTTGGGGGTGAACGACTCCCGCATTCCAGCCCTGCCTGTTTCCGACCGACGGCCACATGCTTTTTGTCTCGTCGAGGGATGGCCACATCGCCTCGTCATACGTACGCGGGATGCCGTACCACTCGTCGAAGCCCTGATTGGTAGGCATCCGGTCTTCGGCGCTACCGAGATGCCATTTGCCCCACATCCCGGTCGCGTAGCCCTGCCCCGACAACAGCTCCGCGGTCGTGATCTCCCACTGTGTTAATCCGTCGGGGATGCCGCCGATCGGAACTTCGTACGTGCCGGAGCGGATGGCAAAGCGCCCCGTAAGCAGGGCCGATCGGGACGGCGTACACTGCGCCTCAACATTGAAGTTGAGCAGGCGCGTGCCCTCACCGGCGAGCGCGTCGATACGTGGCGTGGGCGCGCCGCGGAGGATTCCGCCGCCATATACGCCCAACTCGCCATAGCCCAAATTGTCCATGAGAATAACAACAATGTTGGGCTTCTTCGGCTGCTGCGTCGCGGCGGGCACGCCCGCAATCGTCACGGCGACGAGCGAAGCCAACGAACCGAGCCAAAGGCGTTTGTTCACGTGCATTTTCCAACTCCTTAGTTGGCCATCCGCCGCATCTTGCTGTCAGCTCAATCAACCATCATGGCGATCCGTCGGCTATGAATCTTCCGCGGCGGGACGCGCAAGATTGCGCAATCAAAATCGCCAGCGTTACGTTTGGTGCGGACCCGATCGACGATCAATGCCAGCTCGGGGGGTGTCAGTCGTCAGACGAGACGCAAACCGCTCAGTCAACACCGGACCGAGGACTGATGTTGCGAACACAAGCACCAGCACGACATTGAGCATTCGATCGTCGAGCAGCCGTTGACCGGCCGCTCCGAGCGTGTCATGCGCGACCAGTGTCGCGGCCAGCGTGGCGGCAACTTGTGGCAGCGTGAGCGACCAGATCGTGAGCTGTTCATTCCGGTTGTAGCCAAACGCGCGCCCCACCGCCCAGGCGGCTATCCACTTGCCGACGAGCAGGGCACCGATGATGCTGGCAACGAGCAAGAAGTTGTCGAAAATTCCGTAAACAAAGTTGATCGGGTTGATCAGGAATCCGGTAACGACAAAGAATATCGGAATGAACAGCGACTTACCTAGAAACCCTAGCTTGGCACTTGCAGGCGCGTCTCGTGCCGAGGCGTTGATGGCGAGCCCCGCAAGGAACGCACCCACGATGCCCGGCAGCTGGATCGCATCCGCAAGCACGCCCGCGACGGCCATGATGCTTAGCATGAGCACAAAGTAAGCGTCCTCCTCATTCTCGACTCGCTTGAGTATATAGGCACCGAGGCGGCTCAGGCCGAACAGGACCAGCACGATATAGCCGCCGATCTCGGCCAGCAGCAGCGCCAGACCGGACGGAGAAAAACCGGTCGTGTAAATCGAGACGCAAATAGCGAACACCACGAGCGACAGAGTGTCGGACATCACCGTGGCACCCACCGCTACCGTCACCGGCTCCAGGCTGCCCAGGCCGAGCCGGCTCACTATGCTTAGCCCTAGCAGCGTGTGCGAAGCCAGCAGCGACCCGATCACGATCGCCGGAATCGCGGTGTAGCCGAATGCGAGCCCAACGATGGTGCCGAGCACCAGAGGAATGACGGTCGTGGCGATGCCGAGGGCAATCGAGCGGTTTCGGGCGCGCCGAAACAGCTCAAGATTGATTTCCAGGCCCGCAAAAAACATCAGCAGCAGCTTGCCCAATTCGGCCAGGAAATCTGCAATCGGTCGGACCTTGCCAAAGATGTCCAGAACATACGGCCCAACTAAAACGCCGCTAAGCAGCAGACCTACAGGTACAGGAACATGCAATCGGCGGCAAAGCCGGGGGATGATGACAAGCATGACCATCCCCACCGCGAACTTCGCGAGCACCGGCATGGTGAAGAGGTAATCCCGGAGGAAGCTGATCGTGTTAGACAGCATGTTCCGACGGCGCCTCCTCTCCAGCGAGCGCGTCCATGCGTGGAGTTCGGGTCAATCAACCATCACGTTGACCGGACTCGGACGTCAATCGAAGGCAAAGATCCGCTTCCAGTCCTTCTTCATGTCGACCAAGGTCCACCTGTTCACCGCTGCGGCGTCCAGCGCCACATCGAGCTTGCCGAAATGTGATTGGCGATCGTAGGCATATTCACGTTCCGCATCGGTATGGTGGACGATCAGGCCGAACCGCGCGCCACTGGCGCCGAGCGTCGTCCATTGCAGCATTTCGAGATCGCCGTCGGAGTTGCCGAAGGCGGCGATCGGACGCCGGCCGATGTGCTCGTTGATACCGATCGGCTTGCCCGTCTTGTCGTCGATGAAGTTGATGTCGGGTAGCCGGAACAGCGTCGGCGCACCGTCCTTCATCTCAAATCGGGTCTTGATCGACGATCCCACGACCTGTTCCGGCGGCACCCCGTAGATCCGTTCGGTCCAGGGCCGCATGAACTCGATGCCCCCACCCGACACGATGAAGGTCTTGAAGCCGTTGGCCCTGAGATAGGCAAGCAGTTCCAGCATCGGCTGATAGACGAGCTCAGTATAAGGGCGCTTGAAGCGACGGTCGCGCGCGGTCGCGAGCCAGTCGGTCACGATTTTTTCGAACTCTGCCGTCGTCATGCCGGCATGAGTTGCCGCGATGATCTCGACCAATCCCTTTTCGCCGGAAGCCGCCAGCGCCTTCAGATCGTTGTCGAGCACCGCTGCGAATGGCTGCTTGGTCTTCCATTCCGGATGCATGGGCGCCATGGCCTTCACGCGGTCGAGTGCGAAGGCCAGCTGTATGTACATTGGCTGCTCGATCCAGAGCGTGCCGTCATTGTCGAAGGTCGCGATGCGCTGGTCGACCGGGACGAAGAAGGGCCCGCCTTGCGTTGTGACCCGCGCGACAAAATCGAGGATCGAGGCCTTGGTCGCTCCCTCGCTCCAGGACGGCAGCGGATCGCGTTGCGCTTGAGCTCCCGCCGGGGTCGAACGAAGCGAGGCAGAGAGCAATGGAAGCGAAGCCAGGGACGAGAGCAAAATGCGACGGTTGATGCCAAGTGGCCAGCGTGAAGCCATAATGAATCCCTCAATGGACTGAGGTTTGTTGTGACACCAAAGCGGCGCCCCAATACGGGGCGCCCTATCTGCGGGTTTGCGAGTAGCTACTGTCCCTCGCGGTGTTTGATCATGTCTTCGATCTTCTTCTTGACAGCATCGAGGTTGAAGGAAGCCGGGTCCTGCATCGGCGGATAGTCGACCGCCGTCAACGCGAGCTTCTCGACATACTGCTGCACCAGGACGAAGCGCCAAAACTCACGGGCGAAGAACTCGTTCATGTAGCCAGGGGACCCGGTGTTCAGCGACTCGCCACGCATGATCGACAACCTCTCGAACGGATCCTGGCGGAGATTGGTCAGGAGGGGCATGTCCGTGGTGACTTTTTCGCCCGGCCAGCCCCAAGGTTGCGCGAAGAACGTGAACTTCATGTCGTCCAAGCGAACCGCGCCCAGATGCGGGCCGCCGAAGTAGAAAAGCTCGCGTCGTTTGGATGGTCCCTTACCAGTAAGGAGATCCATCTGATTGTAGCCATCGAGATGATTCTTGTAGCTCCGCTCGCCGAGCTTCACGCCCTTCAGCAACTGATTGGTGATATCAGGGTTGCCCGCCGCGGCCATCAGGGTGGGGAACCAATCGAGGCCGGAGAAGATTCCGTTCTCGACCGTGCCCGGCTTGATCTGGCCTGGCCACCGGATGATGCACGGTACGCGGAAGCCACCTTCCCCGACGGTGCCCTTGGTGTTCTTGAATGGCGTCATGCCACCATCCGGCCACGTGAATACTTCCGCGCCGTTGTCGGTCGTGAAGATCAAGATGGTATTGTTGGCCTCGCCGATGTCGTCGAGATGCTTCATCAGTGCGCCGATGCTGTCATCCATCTGCGTCATGCCGGCTTCCTCAAGACCATAGTTCGTCTGGCTGTTCTGCATCGAGCTGTACTTCTTGGAGAGAAACGTCCAGACGTGCATGCGCGTGGTATTGTGCCAGACGAAGAACGGCTTGCCCTCCCTCTTGGCTTTGGACATGAAGTCGGTGGAAGCCTTGACCAACACCTCGTCGAAGGTCGTCATGTCGTATTTTGGCTTCAGGAACGGCAAGTCGTGCATGTTCGGCACGTTCGACATGTCGGGGAACGGCGGCAGAGGGCCTTCATCGACGATCCTCTGCTTGCCGATTTTGCCCCAACGCGGCATCTCGGTCGAATCCTCCGTGTCGGTCGCAAAGCTGTGGATCACGCTGCGCGGGCCGTAGGTGTTGTAGTATTTCTCGTCGACGGGGAACGAGTACCAGTACGGGTCCGACATCGCGTCGAGGTGGTACAGGTATCCGAAGAACTCGTCGAAACCGTGCAGGGTCGGGAGATACTTGTTGAGGTCACCGAGGTGGTTTTTGCCGAACTGCCCGGTGGCGTAGCCTTGTTCCTTCAGGGCAGTCGCAAGCGTTGCCGCCTGTGCCGGGATGCCGACGTCGGCACCGGCCTGGCCCACGGTCGTCAGCCCGGTTCGGATCGGCAGCTCGCCGGTGATGAAGTTCGCCCGGCCCGCCGTACAGCTGGCTTCGGCGTAATAGTCCGTGAACATCATGCCTTCAGACGCCAGCTTGTCGAGGTTCGGTGTCTTCCCCGACATGATTCCCCGGTGGTAGGCGCCGATGTTGAACCAGCCGACATCGTCGCCCATGATGACGACGATGTTCGGCCGCCGACCGGCCGGTGCGGCCGGTTGTTGTTGTGCTTGCGCTGTGGTTGTCAGCCCGACAGCCGTGAGCGCCGAAGCGGCCACAAGCGAACTGCCGGTCAGCAGCAGATCGCGGCGTTTCATTCCGCCGCCCGATTGCGGCGCAACGTCGTGGGATTCTTCTGGCGGAAGCTTGTTACTCATGACGTGCTCCTCTCCGTTGTGATGCAATTGGTTCTGTTCGCTTGATGCATCGGAAGCCGAAATGGCTTGTGGAGGTGCCGACCGGCCCGCGCGGGCCGTTATCACTTTGCTCGCAATTCCGTTGGCGGGCGCCCCCCATCGTGGGGCGCCCGCTTCGTCAGATCACGTTCGTCTCACGCAGCTAGTCGCTGCGGCCGGCCGTCTTGGCCTGCTTGATCTGCTGTAACACCTGGTCGAGGTTGTAGCTCGCCGGGTCCTGCAGCGGCGGGTACGCGATATAGCTCTCGAGTTCCTTCAGCCACAGGGCCTGGCCGATGGGCAGCATGTTCCAGTCGTAGACGTAGGCTGTAGAAGGGGAGCCGATTACGCCGCCCATGCCCATGAGTGTCTTGTATTGTGCACCAATGGAGGTCTCGAACGGGTCTCGCTTGATATTGACGACCTGGGCCCAGTGATAGGGAAGCGCTCCGGAAATAAAGCCCTGCGGCGCGTCGGACACCATCGTGAAGTAGATCTTCCAGTTCTTGTAGCGGACCGCCGACGGATCCTTGCCCGAATAGTAGAAGAAGGTATCGCGCGCCGACTTTTCCGAACGCCCTGAAAGGTATTCGGTCTGATCGACGCCATCGAGCGTGGTCTTCACGATGCCGGGATATTGGCCGGCCTCGATGCGCTTCTTGAGCGCGTCTCCCTTTGCGCCGCCGGCGATGTTGACAAACGTGGGCAGCCAGTCGAGCGCTGCGAAGATGTCGTTCTTGATGGTACCGGGCTTAATGACCCCTGGCCAGCGAACGAGCGCCGGAGCGCGCATGCCGCCTTCCCAGGTGCTCAGCTTGCCGCCCTTGAACGGAGTGGTGCCGCCGTCTGGAAAAGTGATGGTTTCGGCGCCGTTGTCGGTCGTGAACACGATGATCGTGTTGTCGAGCTGACCCATGTCCTCGAGCTTCTTGAGCACATAGCCGATGTTGTCATCCATCTGCTTCATGCCGGCCTCGTTGAGGCCCCAGTCCTTGCCGCCTTGCTCGCCGACCATGGCCGCGTACTTGTCATTCAGCACGGTCGTGATGTGCATGCGCGCAGGGTTGTACCAGACGAAGAACGGCTTGCCCGTCGTCTTCGGATCGTTGCGATCGATGAAGTCGATGACCTTGGCCGAGATTTCCTCGTCGACACCCTTCGATCGCTCGAGTGTCAGCGGGCCCTGATCAACGCACTGCTGAGTCCTGGATGTACCATCCGACTTGCACGACAGAACGTTGCGCGGGGGCGTCAGGCAGATCGTCGTCTTCGGATCGACCGCGCCCGGCACCTCCGGAATGCCGGGGATCGGCGTATTCTTGCAGGGCGGGGCAACCGTCTGCTGGCTCGGAGTCTTGTTGATGTCCGGGAAGCTCACGCCCTGCATGGCGTCGAGGTGATACAGGTAGCCCCAGTATTCCTGGAAGCCATGCGCGGTCGGCAGCGCGTCGGTGTGATCGCCGAGATGGTTCTTGCCGAACTCGCCGGTGTTGTAGCCGAGATCGAGCAGGAACTTGGCGAGCGCCGGGGTGCCGGGCCGCAAATAGGACGGGCTGCCGGGCAGTTGCGGAGGAATCATTCCCGTTCGTAGCGGATGCATGCCGGTGAAGAAGGCATTGCGACCGGCGGTGCAGCTCTGCTCGGCATAGTAATGCGTGAAGATCGCGCCTTCGTTGCCAATGCGATCGATGTTGGGCGTCTCGCCGACCATCAGGCCGCGATGGTAGATGCTCGGCTGGTACAGGCCGATGTCGTCACCCATGATGAAGAGGATATTGGGTTTCTGTGCCGGTTGTGCGGTCGCCGGCGTGCTGGCTACCCCGGACAGCGACATCAATATCGTCGCGCCAAGCAGCGAGGCGCAGAACCTCTTGTACAAACCAGGTGTCTTGCGTGGCGGCGTTGCAATAAAGGGCGGCTTGTCGGGCAATATGGAACTCAGCATGGTCACGCTCTCCTGTTTATGATGCATCAGAGGCTCCTCGCCTGATGCACCGAAAGCCAAGATGACTCGTGGATGTGTCGACCGGCTCCGCATGCCGCGCAGCCGGCCGGTAGCGCCGGCAGTAATTCGGCGCGCACAAATGCGAGCCGCCTTTGATGACCTTGCGTGGAATCTTGACGTTGGTCGTTCTTGGGTCGTAGCTATCCGCTTCACAGCCGCCGCGCGGATTCTGGGGAATGCAGCAGGTCTTTGGTGCGTCGGCTTCATGCCGAGGCGAATACCAGTCTGACGTCCATTCCCAGACGTTGCCGATCATATCGTGCAGCCCGTATCCGTTCGGCGGAAATGCGGTGACCGGCGATGTCCGTTCGTATCCGTCGTCCCTGGTGTTCTGGCGTGGAAATTCGCCCTGCCAGGTGTTGGCCATGTGACGGCCCTCGGGCGCAAATTCATCTCCCCATGCGAACTCGGCGCCGTCCAGCCCGCCGCGCGCAGCGAATTCCCATTCCGCCTCGGTTGGCAAATCCTTGCCGGCCCATTTTGCGTAGGCGAGCGCATCGCTGAAGGCCACATGCACGACGGGATGATCATCCAGCCCACGGATGTTGCTCCCGGGTCCATAGGGATGCCGCCAGTCCGCGCCTTTGGCGAAGGTCCACCACTGGCTGAAGTCCCGGAGACTGACCGGATACGCGGGCGGAGAGAACATCAGCGAACCCGCGTAGATCATATGCGGGAGTATTCCGGGATAGTCCTTTGGATCGGGCACGATCTCGGCAACGGTGACGTGGCCGGTAGCCTTGGCGAACGCCTTGAATTGCCGGTTCGTCACTGGATGGCAATCCATCCAGAACGCATCCACGGTAACGCGGTGGACCGGCGCCTCCTCCGGATAGTGCCGATCCGAACCCATGCGAAACGTGCCGCCCGGCACGTACAGCATCCCCTCACCTGCTGGATGCTGGAGCGATTGTCCGGAATCAGGCGACGATTTCGTATCAGCCAGTTTCATGCCGATCTCCCGACCGTGCGTCATTGGCCTGCGCTGCCACGGAAACGGAACGCCACTCTTCCAGGTTGATCTAGATCAATTGCTCCATTTGGGTCATTCACGACGGCGCTGGGTCGCTAGCCATGTCCCCTGCGCCATCGAAACCGAAGCAGATTCAGCACACTAGGACATCGCACCGGCAGCCATCGGCTACTTTGCATGGGGTTGTTTTTCGATAATTTGATTGTCCGGTCACAAAAGAGTCATACGCGACGAACTCAGCGATTTTGAATGGATCGGGATTCAGAGAGCTTGCCGGAAAAGAAGGAGCAAGCACAAACCTTCCGCCGGAGCGAAATCGCATGAACACGATCTGCTTCCGGCGTTCGACAAATTTTTGCTAATCAGAAATTGAGCTACGTGCTAATCTACGCCACGGTGCACGGCAGTCGCCTCTGGAATACTGGATCGCCCGCTCCAGTGCGCAAGTGCACACAGGGCGGGCGATGACAGCGTCTTTGCGGCGATCGCGTGGCCCTACTCTGTGGGCTCGCGCCTCACGCCCCGTTCAGGAATTGAAGCGGGTCAACCGGATTAGATCCTTTACGGATCTCGAAGTGGAGCTGCGGCGACGCCACCTCACCGGATTGACCCGACTTGGCAATGATCTGGCCGCGTTTGATAGTGTCCCCGCGCTTCACCATCAGCTCACTCGCATGGGCATATGCGGTGACGTAGCCGTTGGAGTGCCGAACCAGGATCAGATTGCCGTAACCCTTCAGCTCGTTGCCGGAATAGGCAACGACGCCGTCTTCAGCCGCCTTGACCGGCGTACCCTCGGGCACCGCAACGTTGATGCCGTCATTGGACTTGCCGTTGGTCTTGGCGCCGTAGCCCGTGACGACCTTGCCGCGCACGGGCCAGCGGAAGGTCGGCAGTGCGCCGGTCGTTTCCGCAGCCTTGGCCGGAGCCTCGGCGGCAGGCTTTTCCTCGATATTGGTGGTGGCCTGGGCAAGCCGCGCGCTCTGCTGCGGCGCGGGCAAGGCCGCAACCTTCATGGCCGGCGCGGGCGCAGCCGCAGGCGGCTGCAGCGCGGCAGCGACGGGCGCAGCCGCAACCGGTGCAGGTGCTGCGGCGGGTGCAGCCAGCGCGGCGGTCTTGCCGCCGGGCACGGTCAGCTTGGTGCCGAGCTTGAGCTTGGCCGATGGCTCGAGGCCATTGGCACGTGCGAGCTCGGCAACCGACACATGGTTCTTGCGGGCGATGCTGGCGAGCGTGTCGCCGCGGTTGACGAAGTGGGTGCTTGATAGCGCGGCAACGGGTTTTGCGGCGACCGGCGCCGCCATGACCGGGGCCGCCGCAACCGGCGCCATCGCGGGCGCAGGCGCTGCTGCCGCCGCCTGATGCGGAATGATCAACTTCTGGCCGGGCGACAGGACGCGCGGGCCCTTGTAGCCGTTGGCGGCAAGGATCGCCGCGGGCGTGACGTGATAACGCTTGGCGATCACGTCGAGCGTGTCGCTGGTACCGACGATGATCGTGGTCCCGCCTGCCGGACGCGCGGCCGCAACCGAGCGCGGCGGCACGGCGCCGGTGGCTTCAAGTTGCGGCTGGGCCGGCGGCGTGTAGGAGCCGACCCCGCGACCGCCTCCGGACACTCCACCCGCCACCGGATAGGACTGCGGCGCAGAGACCGCCGGCGGCGGCAAGGGCTGCGACTGGTAAGCCGGCGCCTGGGTCTGCGGCCGCGCATATTGCGGCAGCTCGCGCTGGACGGGCTGCTGCTGCACCGCGCCAGTCGATTCCTGGGACGCAAAGGGATTTGAGAAATTTTGCTGGGAGAGCCGCGACGACATGTCGGCGCTGCACCCCGCGAAACCGAACGAGATCAGCGCCAGTACCGCGACCTGCGGCACGCGGCGCGAGTAAAGCAACTCGGCTACAGCGGACATGGTTACTCACTCGTACGCAACAGAACTGGTCTTTTAAGTAAACACGCGCCGAGTAAATAACGGCTTAACCCTCCCAATAAGGTGTTGGTGGCACAACCGATCCGGAAACTTAGAGCTCGCGGGCCACGCCGGGCAGCGCCGGTACGAAGCGGACGTCGACGAGTTCCTTGCGCTCGATGCCGGTCTGCGAGCGGGTCAGGCGGACCAGCGTCTGGACCCCCTGATGCGGCCCGACCGGCGCGATCAGGACGCCTCCGACCTCGAGCCGCTCGATGAGGTTGTCCGGGACCCGCTCCATCGCGGCCGTGACGATGATCCGGTCGAAGGGGCCGATATTGGCGGGCAAGTTAAGGCCGTCGCCCAGCATCACCTCGACATTGTGACAGCCGAGCTTCTCGAGCCTGGCGCGCGCGACGTCAGCAAGCCTGCGGTAGCGCTCGACCGTCAGCACCTGCCCGGCAAGCCGCGACAGCACCGCCGCCTGGTAGCCCGACCCCGCACCGATCTCGAGCACGCGATGATGCTTTCGGACCTGGAGCTGCTCCGTCATATAGGCGACGACGAAAGGCTGGCTGATGGTCTGGCCGCAGGCGATCGGCAGCGCGCTGTCACGGTAGGCATCGCTCCGGTCGGCGTCCTCGACGAACAGTTCGCGCGGCACCTCTTCCATGGTGCGCAGCACCGACTGGTCGCTGATCCCGCGGCGTCTCAGCGTGAGCTGAAACATCATCTTTTCCGGCGGATGCTGATTGCTGGCCATTTTACACTTGTTTTCGTCTTGCTTTGGAGCTTCCCCAGGGGACGAACGACGTTTGCGTCGCAAAGTCGAGAGACGTCTGTCGTAGCCTGTCGGAATCGGTGTTCCGGCTCAGGAACCCATGATAATCTAGGGCTACGGCGATTGACCACAATCTGTGTGCGTAGGACAGCCGTAACCGTCATGGCAGATTGGGTTCGTCCAAACGCGCATTGCGTCGTATGCCTATATCTGCGAACGTTTCACGGGACGGGCAAGGACTCAACTGGATGACTGCGACCGGCGGTTCTGTATTCCTCGTTGAAGACGAGGTCATGATCAGGATGATGGTCGCGGACATGCTGGAGGAGCTCGGCTACAAGGTCGCAGCCGAGGCCGGCGACATCGCCGAGGCGATGCGGCTCGCCCAATCCACCGAGTTCGACTTCGCCATCCTCGACGTCAACGTCAACGGCAAGGTGATTTCGCCGGTCGCCGACGTGATCAAGGCCAAGGGCCGTCCCTTCATCTTCGCAACCGGCTATGGCTCCTCGGGCCTGCCCGAGCAGTATCGCGACCGGCCCGCCCTGCAAAAGCCGTTTCAGCTCGACGCGCTCGGCAAGACCATCGAGTCCGCGCTCCGCGGCGGCTGACCCTATTTCAGGGTCTCGCCGAGCGCTTCCGAAAAGGCTTCATCCGTGCGGTCGAGACGAAGCGGCGTGACCGAGATGTAGCGCTCCCTCAATGCGGCGAGATCGGTGCCTTCGGCCGGCAGATCCATCATCGCGGCGCGCTCAAAGCCGATCCAGAAATAGGGATTGCCACGGCCGTCGCGGCGCTCGTCGATCCTGAGGAAGCCGAGATTGCGCTTGCCCTGGCGTGTCACGCGGATGCCGGCAACCTGCTCCGGCGCGCAGGCCGGGAAATTGACGTTGATGACCGTGTTCTTCGGCACGCCTGCCGCCAGCACCTTGCGCAGGATGTCGGGGCCGAATGTCTTCGCCGTGTCCCACAGCGGCTGATCGCGGGTGTCGATGCTGAACTCCTGCGACAGCGCAAACGACGGCAGGCCCAAAATGGTGCCTTCGAGCGCGCCGGCAATGGTGCCGGAATAGACCACGTCCTCGGCGACGTTGCGGCCCTTGTTGACGCCGGAGAGCACGACGTCGGGCATCGTCGCGCCCAGGATGTGCCGCGCGCCCATGATCACGCAGTCGGTCGGCGTGCCCCGCACCGCAAAGTGCCGCGGGCCGACCTCGCGCAGACGCAAGGGATCGTTCAGCGACAGCGAATGCGACACGCCGGACTGGTCGAGCTCCGGCGCCACCACCCAGACGTCCTCCGACAGGGCGCGCGCGATCTCCTCCACGACCTTGAGGCCTGGCGCATGAATGCCGTCGTCATTGGTGCAGAGAATGCGCATGTGCTTCGATTCCAAGAGCCTGCATGTGGGGCGGGGTTGGGGCCGTCTTATCCCCCTCCGCCCGATCAGGCAAACCCGGGAAGCCCCCCGGGGGGAACCGCTGCTCAGCGGCGGATGCGCCATTGCGGCAGGAAGCGCGCCAACCTGCCTTCCGCCCGCAATTGGAGAGGCGGCCGGACCGGCGGCGGCGAGACCTTCGGCGCGACCGGCGGGGGAGCGGGGATGTTGGCCGGTTCGAGCTTTGACAGCATGGCAAGGAGGCTCCCCTCCTCGGCGCTGCCGTTGACCCGCACCGCTTCAGCCGTGCGAGGCGCAGACGGCACCGGAGCAGGCTTCGCGGCGACCGCAATCGATGCGGCCGCTTGCGGGTGACGCGTACGCGCCACCGTCAGCGCCTTGTCGAAGTCTTCGGCATTGATGCCGGGTTTTGCGCGCCGGCTCTGCACGAAGTCGTCGTCCCAGAGCCGGGCGACCTCGATGTCGAGCACGCCGCGCAGTCGCTGGTCGACGGCCTGGATGCCGAACCCGGTCACGGCCCATTGTCTGCCGACCCAGAAGATGTCGCGATGCAAGGCCATGGAAGGGTCGGCTCAAACTCTCGGGCAGGCCGCAGGATAACCGCCCGCCCGATCTTCGCAACCGGAGATCCGGGCCCTAGCTGCGCGTGATCGCCTTCAGCCCGCCCATATAGGGCTGGAGCACCTCGGGAACCGCGATCGAGCCGTCATCCTGCTGATACGTCTCCATCACAGCGATCAGCGCGCGGCCGACTGCCGTGCCGGAGCCGTTCAGCGTATGGACGAAACGCGGCTTGCCGTCCGGCCCGCGCGAGCGCGCATCCATGCGCCTGGCCTGGAAGTCGCCGCACACCGAGCAGCTCGAGATCTCGCGGAACGCGCCGCCCTCGCCCTGCCCGGGCATCCAGACCTCGATGTCATAGGTTTTTTGCGACGAGAAGCCCATATCTCCGGTGCAGAGCGTCATGACGCGGTAATGCAGGCCGAGCCGGCGCAGCACTTCTTCGGCACAGGCGAGCATCCGCTCCAATTCGTCCTTGCTGGTCTCGGGTGTCGCGATCGAGACCAGCTCGACCTTGGTGAACTGGTGCTGACGGATCATGCCGCGCGTATCGCGGCCGGCAGCGCCGGCCTCGGCGCGGAAGCACGGCGTCAGTGCGGTGAGCCGCATCGGCAATTGCTTCTCGTCGAGAATGGATTCGCGGACGAGATTGGTCAGCGCGACCTCGGCGGTCGGAATGAGGCCGAGCCGCTCGGTCCGCAGCCGCTCGTCGGGCGTCAGCAAGAGCTCGCCTTTGAGAGCCCAGAACTGATCGTCCTCGAATTTCGGCAATTGTCCCGTGCCGAACATCACCTCGTTGCGCACCAGCAGCGGCGGGTTGACCTCGATATAGCCGTGCTCGGTCGTGTGCAGGTCGAGCATGAATTGCCCGATCGCACGTTCGAGCCGCGCCAGCCCCCTCTTCAGCACGACGAAGCGCGCGCCGGAGAGTTTTGCCGCCGCCTCGAAATCCATGTCGCCGAGCGCGCCGCCGAGATCGTCATGCGGCTTCGGCGCAAACGCGTAGTTGCGGCGGTTGCCGAACACGTGGCGCTGCACATTGCCGTGCTCGTCGCGGCCGTCGGGCACCTCAGTGAGCGGTAAATTGGGGATCGCCGACAGCTCCTTTGCGAGCTCCTCGTCCGCGGCCTTCGCGGTAGCTTCAAGCTCGGGCATGCTTGTCTTGAGCTCGGCCACTTCAGCCATCAGCTTGGCCGCGCGGGCCTCGTCCTTCGCCTTCTTGGCGTCGCCGATCTCCTTGGAGGCCGCGTTGCGCCGGGCCTGGGCCTGCTCGGACGCCAGGATCGCCGCGCGCCGCTTCTCGTCGATCGCCAAGAGCGACGCCGACAACGGCTTCAGGCCCCGGCGGGCGAGAGCGGCGTCGAAGGCTTGCGGATTATCGCGGATCGATTTGATGTCGTGCATGGCTGATTTCCCGTCATGGCCGGGTTTATCCCGGCCATCCACGTCTCGCCGCCTTAGACCAAGTCGTGGATGCCCGGGTCAAGCCCGGGCACGACGAATCATCGGCCGACCTGCGCAATAATAATAGGCTGAAACCCGCCCTACTCCGCCGGATTGGCGCTGGATGACGCGCCGCTCGAGGCCTGCGCGGCCGCCGCCTTCTTCTCCACCATCGACACCGCGATGATCGAGCCCTCGTAGAGCGCGAGCAAGGGGATTGCCAGCGAAGCCTGGCTGAGCACGTCAGGCGGCGTCAGGACGGCCGCGATGATGAAGGCAATGACAATGAAATAGCGGCGCTTTTCGCGGAGCATTTTTGCGGTGATGATGCCGATGCGGCCGAGCAGCGTCAGGATCACCGGAAGCTGGAAGGCGATGCCGAAGGCGAAGATCAGCGACATCATCAGCGACAGATATTCGCCGACCTTGGGCAGGAGCTGAATCTGCGCGGTCTCGTCACTGCCGGCCTGCTGCATGCCTAGCGAGAAGCGGATCAGCATCGGCAGCACGACGAAATAAACCAGCGCCGCCCCCAACACGAAGAAGAACGGGGTCGCGACAAGGTACGGCAGAAAGGCCTGCTTCTCATGCTTGTACAGGCCGGGCGCCACGAACTTGTAGATCTGCGTCGCGACGATCGGGAACGAGATGAAGCCGGCACCAAACAGCGCGAGCTTGAGCTGGGTGATGAAATACTCCAGCAGCGCCGTGTAGATGAATTTCGAGTTCTCCGGCCCCGCCACCCATACGAACGGCCAGACCAGCACGTTGTAGATCTGCTTGGCGAAGAAGAAGCAGAAAATGAAGGCCACGCCAAAGCCGAGCAGCGCCTTGATCAGCCGCGAACGCAGCTCGATCAGGTGATCCATCAGGGGCGCTTTACTGGCCTCGATATCGGCGTCGGTCATGACGCTTTGGCATCCTTCAGCGCCTCAGCTGGCGCGGTATCCTGTGCCACGGAAGCCGGCTGAACCTCGCGGACGATCGCGAGCGGCTCATCGGCCGCGGCATGTGCCTCAGCTTCCACGAAAGTAGCGGGCGTGGGCGCCTCCGGTGTTGTCGGCGTGGCCGGCGCTTCGCTTGAAGTCGCCGGCGCTTCGCTTGAGGTCGCCGGCGGCTCGATAGCGGGCGTCGAAGACGACGCCTCCGCAGGCTTGTCAATGTCGTCGATGCGCAGGGAGTCGCTGACGTCCTTCTGGAGCGCGGTCATGACGTTGCCGCTCGTGAAGCCGGTGGCGACGTCCTTGACCTCGTCGAAGCTCTTCTTGAGCTCGGCCATCTCGGCCTCGCGCATCGCTTCCTGGAACTGGCCCTGGAATTCGCTGGCCATCTTGCGGGCCTTGCCCATCCACTGGCCGACCATGCGAAGAACGCCCGGAAGCTCCTTCGGGCCGATGGCAATCAGCGCGACAACCGCGATGACGACCAGTTCACTCCACCCGATGTCGAACATGAAGTCTTCCGTTCACGCATGCCGCTGACACGCCCAATCCTTCCACCGCAGGATCGGGCCGCGCCTCACGT
Source organism: Bradyrhizobium liaoningense (assembly GCF_018130955.1). Lineage (GTDB taxonomy): Bacteria > Pseudomonadota > Alphaproteobacteria > Rhizobiales > Xanthobacteraceae > Bradyrhizobium > Bradyrhizobium liaoningense_C. Next base: position 67,071 of record NZ_JAFCJM010000022.1, on the reverse strand, counting down.
CTGCTGTCTTTGACTCAGACGGCCTTGCTGCCGACGTCCGTCCGCGCCGCTGTCGGCGCCCCGGTGTGCTCGATGGACTTGGCCGGCTCGGCGGGCTTGTCGGCGGCCTTGTCGTCGTCCTGCATGCCCTTCTTGAAGGCCTTGATGCCCTGAGCCACGTCGCCCATCAGATCCGAAATCTTGCCGCGGCCGAACAGCAGCAGGACCACTGCGATCACCACGATCCAGTGCCAAATGCTAAGCGAACCCATCCTGCAACCCTCCAAACGCGTTTGGCTGGCGCCCCAGCCTGATCTCCCCGAAACCTAGGCTTCGCGGGTGTCAAAAACAAGGACCAAGGGAACGCCAATTCGCTGTTGGCACTAGGTAATATCGCTAGTGTTAACCTGTCGCAGGGTGCGGCAGAACGGGCCGATATCAGCCCTCCCCGCCCTCGTTGCCGCCCTCTTCCGGCGTCTCCGGCTCGACCGCAGGCGCCAGCGCCAGGTCGAGGTCGCCGGGTTCCAGCGGATCCTCGTCCTCACGCAGCGCCGGGTCGTCCGACGGGGTCGGCACGCTGAAGCCGGTGGGCAGCCGGGAATCCAACAGGCCGGTGCCCTTCAGCTCTTCCAGGCCCGGCAGGTCGCCGAGCTGTTCCAGCGTAAACTGCGACAGGAACGTATCTGTGGTCCCGAAGGTGAGCGGACGGCCCGGCGTCTTGCGCCGGCCGCGCGGCTTGATCCAGCCGGTCTCCAGCAGCACGTCCAGCGTGCCCTTCGAGGTCACGACGCCGCGGATCTCCTCGATCTCGGCTCGCGTCACCGGCTGGTGATAGGCGATGATCGCCAGCACCTCGATCGCCGCGCGCGACAGGCGGCGGGTCTCGGTGCTCTCGCGCGTCATCAGCCAGGCGAGATCGCCGGCAGTACGGAAGGTCCATTTGTTCGCGACGCGCACGAGGTTGACGCCACGCGTGGCGTATTCGGCCTGCAATTGGGCGAGCGCGGCTTTGACGTCGACGCCATCGGGCATCCGCTTGGCAAGCGTTGCGGTATCCAGCGGTTCGCTCGACGCAAACAGCAACGCTTCGAGAAGCCTCAACTCTTCGGGACGTGCCTGGGGCTCGTTGTCCATCGGCTCGACCTCTTCAACCCGAACTTCCGCCAAGGCCATGGCAACTTCTCCTTCTTGCACTTAACTCACCGGCGCATCAGGCGCAGGAACTGCGCCTGGCACCGGTTGATGCCGCCCCTTCCGGAAATAGAGGGGCGCAAACGCCTCTTTCTGGTTCAGCTCCAACTGGCCTTCCCGCACGAGTTCGAGTGCGGCGGCGAAGCTCGAGGCAAACACGGTGGCGCGCTGCGAGGGATCGGCGACGTAGCGCATGAGGTAGTCGTCGAGGCAGCCCCAGTCTTCCGATTCAGCGAGGCTGCCGACGAGCCGCTCCAGCGACACGCGCGCTTCGACGAGCGACCACACCGTGCGCTTGGCGAGATGCACGCTCGCCAGCACGCGCGACTGCCGCTGCGCGGCGTAGGCGGTGAGCAGGTCGTACAGCGTCGCCGTATATTTGGGATGCTTGACCTCGGCGATCTGTTCGGGCTCGCCGCGCGGAAAGATGTCGCGCAGCAATTGCTGCCTGTTCATCAGCCGGTTGGCGGCTTCGCGAATGGCCTCCAGGCGGCGCAGGCGGTTGGCAAGCGCGGTCGCCATCTCCTCGGCGCTCGGCCCCTCCGCGCTCGGCGGCTCCGGCAGCAGCAGGCGCGACTTGAGGAAGGCGAGCCAGGCCGCCATCACCAGATAATCGGCCGCAAGCTCCAGGCGGATTTTTCGCGCGGCTTCGATGAAGTGCAGATACTGGTCGGCGAGCGCCAGGATCGAGATCTTTGCGAGATCGACTTTCTGATTCCGCGCCAGCGCGAGCAGCAGGTCGAGCGGGCCCTCATAGCCCTCGACATCGACGACCAGCGCCGGTTCGCCCTCGGCGAGCTCGGCGGGCCGCCCGGTTTCAAACGATAGGATTTCTGCGGTCATGCGGTTGCCGTGTTCGCTCTTGCGATCAATGCGTCGAGTTCGGTGCGCGCAGCGACCCGGTCGAGAGGCTGCGGGATCTTGCGCGCCGCGAGCGCCCGGTTGGCCCGATCCAGCGCCTTCCCCGTCAGTTCCGGCGTTTGGCTCGCGACGTCACGCATCTCGTCGATATTACCGTTGCAATGCAGGACCATGTCGCAGCCGGCCGAAACGATGGCCCGGGTCCGCTCGGCAATGGTTCCCGCCAATGCATTCATGGACACGTCATCACTCATCAACAAACCCTGGAACCCGATCGCGCCGCGAATCACCTGCTCGATCATTGTCGCAGATGTCGTCGCCGGATGGGCGGGGTCGACCGCGCTAAACACAACATGTGCAGTCATGGCCATCGGCAGGTCCGACAGCGGCTTGAACGCCGCGAAATCGGTCCGCATCAGCTCGTCGCGGGCCGTATCGACCGTCGGCAGCTTGAAATGGGTGTCCGCCGTCGCCCTTCCGTGGCCGGGAATGTGCTTGAGAACCGGCAGTACGCCGCCCTGTTCCAATCCCTCGGTTACGGCGCGCGCGATGGCCGCGACTTTTGCAGGCTGCGTTCCATAGGCACGGTTGCCAATCACGGCATCGGCGCCGGCCACCGGGACATCCGCCAGCGGCAGGCAATCGACGGTGATCCCGAGATCGGCCAGATCGGCCGCGATCAGGCGCGCGCTGAGCCGCGCCGCTTGCAGGCCCAAGGCCGAATCAGTGTCGTACAAAGCCGAGAAAACGGCACCCGCCGGGTAGACCGGCCAATGCGGGGGTCCCAGGCGCTGGACCCGCCCGCCTTCCTGGTCGATCAGGACGGGAGCGTCGGGCGCGCCAGCCGCATCGCGCAATTCGCCAACAAGGGCAGCTACTTGCGTCGGCGTTGCGACATTCCTCTTGAAGAGAATGAAGCCCCATGGCCGTTCGGCACGGATGAACGCCCGCTCCTCGGCGGTCAATTCGGGTCCGGATACGCCGGTAATGAAGGCCCGCGTGGTCATCAGCGCCGATTATCCGTACCCCGCTAGGGGGTCAAGGAAACCGCGGAATATTCTACGGGATAAAGCACTGACCGCCGGCGCCCTTCAGCTCGGTGCAGAACTGCACGGCTTCCTGACGTGTCCGGTACGGCCCGACCATCGCCCGGTACTTGACCTTGCCATCCGCGAGATCGACCCGCTTGATCACCGGTGAGCGCGACCCGAGCACGGAGGCGTACTTGCCCTGCGCCACGCGGAACGCGTCGCGTGCGGCGGACTCGCTGTCCTGGGACGCAATCGACACGAGATAGCTTCCCCCGCCCGCTTCAGGAGCAGCGCTTGGTGCAGGCGCGATCTGCGTCGGGTTGGTCGCGGCCATCCGGGTCGACGGCGCTGCAGCTGGCTGGTCGGCCTGCGGCGCCAGCGACATCGGCTGGTTGGCGCTGGCGTTGGCCGAGGTCGGTGGATTGCGGGATGCGGCCGGCGCAGGTGCGGCCTTGGGTGCAGCCGCCTGCTTGGCTGCAACAGCACCCTGCGGCGTGGTGCCGTCGGTCTGATCGCCTTTCACCGCCAGCGTCCTGATGCGGCGCGGCTCGTTATTGGGCAGCGTCCCGTTGTTCGGCGCTGCACCGGCGGTCGGCGGCGGCACGGCAGACGGCGAGACGCTCGCAACCGGCGGCGGATTGGCATTCTGGTTCAGCGGCGGAAACACGACGCGCGGACCGCCGGACTTGGCGTTGACGTCGATCGGCGCTTCCTCGCGCGGCACGATCTTCTCGGTGCCATCGCCGGTCACCATGCGATCCGGCACCTTCGCCGTACTGTCGTTCGGCACCGGCACGATCTTGGTCGGCGAGTTGTCGGCCTTGATGATCGGCGGCTCGCCGCTGCGCGGCGATCCCAGATAGGTCTTGTAGGCGAAGGCACCGCCGGTGCCGACCACCGCGAGCGCCAGGATGGCCGCAACGGTGATCAAGCCGCCACGCTTCTTCTTCGGCGGCTCCTGGTCGAGTTCGTCCTCGGGATAGTCGCTCTGATAGGCGTAGGGATCGTCCGGATAGGACGGGTCGCGCTGATAGTCCTGGGCGCCTGCTTCAAGCTGGCCGTACAGCGCATCGTCGTAACGTGACGGATCGGGCTGCGCGTCCTGCTCCGCATGGGGCTGCGGCTGCTGATGATAGTCGGGCTCGGGCGCGGCGGGCTGGGTGGCATAGCGCTGGAGCGGATGCACCGGGCTGACGGCGGGCTGATAATCCTGTTGCTGCGGGAGCGGTGCCGGCTGAGCCTGCACATTGGCACGCCGCATCCACGCCGGCGGTCCGGGCGGCGGCGGTGGCGTCTCTTCGTAGCTGTCCTGATAGTCCTGCGCGGCGTAGCCGTCCTGCGCATAGTCCTGTGCCGGCGGCTGATAGGGTTCTGGCGCGGGAGGTGTCGGGGCTCGCGCCGCCGGACGGGTCTGGCTCCCGAACGGATCGGTCTGTCCGATCAGGCGCGCAAGCTCGGCCAAGGGATCGTTATCCGCCCGCCCATGCTGATCGCCGCCGCGACCATAGTCATCGGAAGGCAACGGTCTGTTCTGATATCGATCGGCCATCGTGATGATGCGTCCCTTCGGGAAAGCCACCCAGTCACGAGGACTTCAAGTGGCCTTCACCCACAAGGCTTTCAACCAAGTCGCATAACGTAAGCGATCCGGCTTCTGCCGGTTACCCCTCGAAGTCCACTTCAAGTAGTTCGCCCCAAACTACCGCATCTCGTTCGGGGCATGGACGCCGAGAATGGCGAGGCCCGATGCCAGGACCGAGACGACGCCCTGGACCATCGCCAGTCGCGCCTTTGTAAGCTCTGCATCATTATTGATAATGAAGCGTAAATAGGGCAAATCGCGCCCCTTCGTCCAAAGTGCATGAAATTCGCTGGCTAAATCATAGAGATAAAAGGCAATTCGGTGCGGCTCGTGGGCCGCGGCCGCGGCTTCCAGCGTCCGCGGATAAATTGCGAGACGCTTCAAGAGATCAAGTTCCGCAGGGTCCGACAGCCGTTCCAGCGCCGACTCACTGAGCCAGGCGATGCGCGCGCCTGCCTCCTCCGGCAGTTCCGGAAAAACCTCTGCCCGGGCGTTGCGGAAGATCGAGTGGCCGCGGGCGTGGCCGTACTGCACGTAAAACACCGGATTGTCGCGCGACTGCTCGATGACTTTTGCGAGGTCGAAATCGAGTACCGCGTCGTTCTTCCGGTAGAGCATCATGAAGCGGACGGCGTCCTTGCCGACCTCATCCACCACCTCACGCAAGGTGACGAAGTCCCCGGAACGTTTGGACATCTTCACCGGCTCGCCGTTGCGCAACAGCTTTACGAGCTGCACGATCTTGACGTCGAGCGCGGCCGTGCCGGAGGTGGTCGCCTTCACCGCCGCCTGCATGCGCTTGATGTAGCCGCCATGGTCGGCGCCCCACACGTCGATCATGTCGGCAAAGCCGCGATCGAACTTGTTCTTGTGGTAGGCGATGTCGGACGCGAAATAGGTGTAGGAGCCGTCCGACTTGATCAGCGGACGGTCGACGTCGTCGCCATAGGCGGTGGCCCGGAACAGAAGCTGCTCGCGATCCTCCCAGTCCTCGACCGGCGCACCCTTCGGCGGCGGCAGGCGGCCTTCGTAGATGTCGCCCTTGGCCTGCAGTAAAGCGATGGTCTCGGCGACCTTGTTGTTGCCGGTCTCGATCAGCGAGCGCTCGGAGAAGAAGACGTCGTGGCGGATGTTCAACGCCGCGAGATCATCCTTGATCTCGTCCATCATCATCGCGATCGATTTGGCACGCACGACCGGCAGCCATTCGGCCTCGCTCATCCCGCGCAGCTTGTCGCCGTGCTCCTTCGCCAGCGCCTCACCGACCGGCTTGAGATAGTCGCCGGGATAGAGCCCCTCCGGGATCGCGCCGATGTCCTCGCCGAGCGCCTCGCGATACCTGAGGAACGCGGAGCGCGCGAGCACGTCGACCTGCGCGCCGGCGTCGTTGATGTAATATTCGCGCGTGACGTCATGGCCGGCGAACTGCAACAGGCTCGCCAGCGCGTCGCCAAAGACGGCGCCGCGGCAGTGGCCGACATGCATCGGCCCGGTCGGATTGGCCGAGACGTATTCGACGTTGACCTTGGAGCGGCCGCTCAGGCGGCCATAGTCGGGCCCCTCGCGCAGCACCGTGCCGAGCGCTTCCGCCCAAGCGGACGGCTTCAGCGTCAGATTGATGAAGCCGGGTCCGGCGACGTCGACCTTGTCGATCAGGGCGTCGCTGCGCAGCTTGGCTGCGATCTGCTCGGCGAGATCGCGCGGCTTCGCCTTTGCCTCTTTCGCAAGCACCATTGCGGCGTTGGTCGCCATGTCGCCATGGGTGGCATCGCGCGGCGGCTCGACCACCACGCGCGCGAAATCGGTCCCCTCCGGCCAGCCGGATTCGGTCGCAAGCGCACGGCAGACGGCGTGCACGCGTGCGAGCACGTCGGCGAAGAGATGCAGGGATGAGGATGTGTCGGCCATAGGCCGCCGCCTAACGCAAATCCGGGGTCAAGTCAAAGAGCCGCTGGTGCTCGGTCAGGGCGAAACGGTCGGTCATTCCGGCAATGAAATTGCCGATCCGGCGCGCCCGGTCCGCCTCGGTATCGGCTTCCGCGCCGACCAGCCATTCCGGCGGGAGTTCGCCGGGCGATTGCTGGTACCGGGCGAACAGGTCGAACAGTATCTGCTCGGCGTCGGCCATCACCCGAACCACCCGCTTGTGGCGGTACATGTGCTGATAGAGGAACGCCTTGATGGCAGCCTCCTCGCCGGCCGCGGCCGCGGGAAAGCCGATCAGCGCCCGGCCCTGCTGGCGCACGTCCTGGGCCGATTGCGGCTTGACCGCCGAAAGGTTCCGCTCGGCCTCGGCAAATACCGCTCCGATGAAATGCGAGATCAGCTCGCGCACCAGCTCGGCTCCGCGCCTGTCGTCATCCAGATCAGGATAATGCGCGCCGATCGCGCCGATGATGTCAGCCATCAGCGGCATGACCTTGAGATCGTCGATGCGGAACAGGCCCGCCCGCAGGCCGTCGTCGATGTCGTGGGCGTCATAGGCAATGTCGTCGGCGACGGCGGCGACCTGTGCTTCCAGCGAAGCAAAGCTCCAGAGCTCCAGATCGTAGGTCTTGTCGTAACCGGCGATGCCGACCGGCACGCCATGCTCGCGATAGCGGCCGACAGGCGCGCCGGCCCGATCCGTCAGCGGGCCGTTGTGCTTGACGATGCCTTCGAGGGACTCCCAGGTCAGGTTGAGGCCGTCGAACTCGGGATAGCGATGCTCCAGCGAGGTGACGACGCGCAGGGTCTGGGCGTTGTGATCGAAGCCGCCAAAGTGCTTCAGGCAGGAGTCCAGTGCCCGCTCGCCGGCATGGCCGAACGGCGGATGGCCGAGATCATGGGCGAGCGCCAGCGTCTCCGTAAGGTCTTCGTCGAGCCCCAACTGCCGGGCCAGCGCCCGCGCGATCTGGGCGACCTCCAGCGAGTGGGTCAGCCGCGTCCGATAGTGGTCGCCCTCGTGGAACACGAAGACCTGGGTCTTGTACTTGAGCCGGCGGAAGGCGGTGGAATGGATCACCCGGTCGCAATCCCGCCGGAACGGGCTCCGGGTCCGGCTCGGCGGCTCCGCGACCAGCCGGCCGCGGCTGCGATCGGGGTCGCAGGCATAGGGCGCGCGGGGGGCAGCCATTCCGACAGACACAGCGAATTTAGTCCCTATCCATTTGATTCCACGAACCGACGCACTTAACTATGTCGGGAGCGGGATACCAAATGAATTGGGCACGTGAATTGGGTATGACGCGGGCCCGACCGGAGAGACTGCAATGACGACTGCCGTAACGATCAGCGACCGCGCCGCGCGCCGGATTGGGGAAATCCTCAAGGGCGAAGGCGGTGGCGCGATGCTACGGATTTCGGTCGAGGGCGGCGGCTGCTCCGGCTTTCAGTACAAATTCGACATCGAGCGCGCGAGGGGCGACGACGACCTCGTGATCGAGCGCGACAATGCGGTGGTGCTGGTCGATTCCGCCTCCCAGCCGTTCCTGGAGGGGTCCGAGGTCGACTTCGTCGACGACCTGATCGGCGCCTCGTTCCGGGTCAACAACCCGAACGCGACAGCGTCCTGCGGCTGCGGCACCAGTTTTTCGGTCTAGCCCCGATCCAGAATTTGAAAAACAACCCCATGCAAGTAGTCGGCACGATGCAGTTCGGGCCTTACGAAAAACTTTGACACGTCATCCTCGATGACGTCGTAAATCCAACTCGGGGACAATATTCGCATCCATGTAGACCCGCATCGGGCGATCAGCTATCCGAAGGAGCGTTGTGGAGGTTGATGGATGTCAGGCAGGACCTGGACCAACATCGTTGAAAGCAATGTCCTCTCCTACGGAGAGATAGTTCTGGGTGTTGATCCCTATCTTCCGGACGTCCCGGTCGAGTTCGAACCAGACGACGGCGGCAATGATTGGCTGGTGCGCTATCTCGATTTCGTCCTTGCAGCCACGATCGGACGAATCGGTTTCGTCAAATTCCAGTCGGCCTATTTCGAGGCCTACGGCCTTACCGGATTGAGCGCCTTATCGTTTGCGATGAAGCGGGCACGTGCGGCCGGCCTGGGTGTCATTCTTGATGCCAAGCGGGGCGATATTGGATCGACCGCAGCCGCCTATGCGCGTGCTTATCTCACGCCGGCAGCCGACGGGGGCAGCGGTGATTTTGAGGCTGATTGCTTGACCATCAATCCCATGATGGGTCCTGATACGTTAGAGCCATTCCTCGAATGCGTTCGCAGATATGGCAAAGGCCTGTTCGTTTTGTGCCGCACGTCCAATCCCGGTGCCGGTTGGCTGCAGGATCGAATGACAGGCAATCGCTTCGTTTCAGATCGGCTCGCCGATTTGATTGCGACAATTGGCAGCGATTGTGGGCAGGACTCACGCCTCAGTCCTGTCGGAGCAGTGATCGGAACGACAGCTCCACAGGAAGGAAAGCGGCTCCGCCTGCTGCTGCCAAACGCAATCATACTTGCTCCCGGGCTCGGACCGCAGGGAGGAGACCCCGCGGCGCTGAATGCACTGCGCGGTTCCCGGCCGGGAGATCTTCTGGTGCCGGTCTCTCGCGGCCTGTTGCGAGCGGAGGATCGGTCTATTTCCCTCGATGACTATGAAGTCCTCATCAACGCGCGTCTCGACCAACTGAAGGCAACGATTGCTCCAATGCCCAGCTTTAGTGCGACCGCTTGACGTCCGTCCGGCAGGCCGTGCGTGCCGTGGGAGGCAACCGCGTGGACTAGGACAGCGCTTGATAGCGCCACAGCGAGGCAGGAGTGCCCACCTTCATCGGCCGTGGCGCCCCAATAGCGGTAGCAAATTATCCAATGCGCATGATCGATCGTCTGATCTCTTGCCTCGTTCTATTCCTTGCAATCGCAGCCGTCCCGGTGCTTCCCGCGCGCGCGGCCGAAACCTGCCCGTTCATCAGCGCCAAGGAGCTCGCCGGCGCGATGCCGGCACTCAAATGGTCACTGATTTCAAATCAGGACGGTCGCGGCTGCATCTACCAGGGCGGGCGCGGCGACACGATGATGTTGACCGTGTTCCGCAATCCCGACAAGGACCGCGCCAAGGAATTGTACGCGACCTTCGTCAAGACGCTTGGCGAGCGCATGCCGCTCAACGCAGTGTCCGGGATCGGTGACGAAAGCCAGGGCGGAACGAGCGCCGCCGGCGCGCAGCGCCAGGAGGCCTCGGTCGTCGCCTTGTCCGGCGATTACATTCTCCAGATCAGCGTCTACCCGATCGGCCGGCGTGCCGACGACGCGCTGCTCGCACCGCTCACCGAAGTCGCGCGCGCTGCCGTCGGTAACATGAGCAAGACGAGCGAGCGGTTCGGCAGTTGCGAATGGCTCACACCCGCGGATGCAGACGGCTTTCTCGACAAGAGCACACTGACGGTCGAGCGGACCGGCGCGGGCAGCTGCATGATGTTCGATGGCGAGGCCAACACCATGGTCGTCGCGGTGATCGCGATCTCGCGCGACACCGTCATCAACATGATGAAGTGTGCGGGCCGTGCCAGCACGTGGCGATACCCGAGCTCGGCGGCGAAGCGTTCGGCGAGCATTCCTGCACCAAGGGCAACGGCAACGCCGTCAACATCTACGTCTGGAAGAAAGGCAGGCAGGCTTCGATCCTGTTCGCGCCGGTCAAGCCGCATCCAGAGTCCGGCTCGGTCGAGCGGCTGAAGGCGGTCGCCGGGCGAGTCTATGGAAAACTGTAGCGGCGGCGCATGACCGCTACGGGAGCCGGGTAAGCTCCGCGCCATCGACCACCATCTTCCACGTCCCCGCCTCCTGCTCGGGCTGTAGCGGAGCATCGTTTGCAACGATGTGGTCCAGCGCACGCAGCAGCGCCGTCACCAGCGCCGGCTTGCGCAAGGGCTTTGCCAGGAAGTCCGACATCCCGGCCTCGCGGCAGATCTTGACGTCTTCCGGGAAGGCGTTGGCGGTCAGCGCGATGATCGGCAGGAGATCGAAGCGACCACCCTGCTCGCGGATCGCGCGGGTAGCGGCGAGGCCGTCCATGTCGGGCATCCGGACGTCCATCAGCACGACGTCGTAGTCGGCTTCGGTGGCGGCCTGCACCGCCTCGACACCGTCGGTCACGACCCGCAATTCCACGTCGAACTCGCCGAGCATCTTGCTCACGACCATGCGGTTGACCGCATCGTCCTCGGCGACCAGCACCCTGAGCGGCCTGTCGAGCGCGGCAATGTGCGCCTTGAGCTCGTCAGCTTCGCTGCGCTCGGCCGCCTGCTCGCCCACAAGAACCTGGCTCCAGGGCAGCACCAGCGTGAAGCGGAAGGTCGAGCCCTCGCCTGGCGTCGACGTGACGCCGATGGTGCCGCCCATCTGCTCGATGATGCGGCGGGAGATCGCAAGCCCGAGCCCCGAGCCGCCGAAGCGACGACTTATCGAGGCGTCGGCCTGCGCGAAATCGCTGAAGAGCTGCCCGACTTTTTCAGGCGCGATACCGATGCCGCTGTCGGTGACCGTCCATTCCACGGTGGCGAGCAGGTCGCGGCGCGACTGGCAGGTTGCGGCGATGGTGACCCCGCCCGCGTCCGTGAACTTGACGGCGTTGGAGGCGAGATTGAGCAGCACCTGCTTGATCCGCGCGACGTCACCGCGCAAGGCGTTTGGCAGGTTCGGATCGAGTTCGACCTTTACCGCAAGCCCCTTGTTTCTGGCGTTGCCGCGCACCACGGCCGCGACGGTCTCGACCAGCGCCTGCGGCGAGAAATCGATCGCCTCGAACTCGAAGCGGCCGGCCTCGAGCTTGGAGAGGTCGAGGATGTCGTTGAGGATGCGCTGGAGATTGTCGCCGGACTCGCGGATCGCGGTGACGGCCTCGTGCTGATCCGCATCCAGTTTTGTCTCAAGCAGCATGCTGGCGAGCCCGAGCACACCGTTCATGGGTGTGCGGATCTCATGGCTCATCACGGCAAGGAAGTCCGATTTGGCGCGGCTCTCGGCCTCGGCTTTCTCCGCGCGCCAGCGCTCGGTGACGTCGCGGCCAAAACCGCGATAGCCGAGGAACACCCCGTCGCGGTCGTGCGCCGGCTTGGCCGTCAGCGACCACAGCCGCGGCTCGCCCCCGGCAATGACCCGCACGCTCATCTCATGCAGCGGCTCGCCGTTCTCCATCAACCCGATGATGTTGTAGGCGGTCGTCATGTCGTCGGGACAGAGCATCTCCAGCACATCGGCGAAATGCGTGCCCTTGAGCAGCGGCAACGGAAGCTGCGCGACGGCCGCGAAGCGTTCCGGCACGTCGGTCAGATGCCCCTCGGCGTCGGTCTGCCACAGCCAGTCGCTGGCGTTCTCCTGAAACTCCTTCAGCAGCAGCGAGATGATTTCGGTCTGCCGTTCGAGTTCGAGTTGCGCCGTGAGATTGCCGAGAAACAGATTGCCCTGCGAGACGATGTTGCGCGCCATGAAGAAGGCGAACATCATCAAGAACACCGACGTCACGAGATAGAGGCCGGTGCCGCACAACAACAGCGCGCCGGCGCAGGCGACCGTCATGGTCGCGAGATAGATCAGGCCCGCGCGCGGAAACGTCGAGAGCGTGAAGGCGCCGCCCGAGATCATCCCGACCATCAGGCAGGCCAGGATCAACTGATGCGTCGGCTCGATCCGGCTGAACAGCGCGAGCGGCAGCGTGCCCCAGATCGCGGCGAGGAAGAACGCCTGCCGCATCATCTGCTCGGTCCCGCGTGCAGAAGCCTCCTGCGGCGGATTTTGGCGCGAGCGTTGCCACGAGCGGACGGCAAGCGACGCGGCGCTCGCGAGCGTAAAACCCCAGGCGAGCAGGAATCCGTTCCAGCCGATCCCCCAGAACAGGACCAGCACCATTCCGACCGTGAGCATGTTCACGGCCATGGTCACCGGGATCAACTGCGTCACCGCGTCGATCTGCTTGGCGCGGATGCGGCGCATCTCGCGCTCGCTCAAATCGGCGGTCAGGCCGTCCTCGATCTCGAAGCCGCCGAGCCAGTACAAGAGCGCGCCGACAAAGCCGTCGCGCGGTTCAGGGGCTTTCGCGGATTTTGCAGGCCATGCCATCGGCTTGGAACTTTGCCCGGCCCGCGCTTCCATCGGGTTAATTTTCTGGGGGATTTTGCATCTCTGGCGGGAGCTTCCTTGACGACGGCGTTTGCAGTTTGTTCTAACGGGGCCCCAGCCCGGAGCGTCCCCGCGAATGTCCATCAGAGTTGCCACCTGGAACGTCAATTCGGTCCGGCAGCGGATCGAGCATCTCCTGACCTGGCTCAAGGAGTGCTCGCCCGACATCGTCTGCCTCCAGGAGATCAAATGCGTCGACGACGCCTTCCCGCGGCTGGAGATCGAGGCGCTCGGCTACAATGTGGTCACGCATGGGCAGAAGACCTTCAACGGCGTCGCCCTGCTCTCAAAATACCGGTTTGACGAGACCAAGTCGGGGCTCGCCGGCGACGACGAGGATGCGCATGCCCGCTTCCTCGAGGGTGTCGTCACGCTCAAAGCCGGCGTGCTGCGCATCGCCTGCCTCTATCTGCCCAACGGCAATCCGGTCGGGACCGAAAAATATCCCTACAAGCTCAAATGGATGTCGCGGCTTCTTCAGTATTCGAAGGAGCGGCTTAAGGAAGAAGTCCCGCTGATCCTCGCCGGCGATTTCAACGTCATCCCGGCCGCCCGCGACGTCCATAACCCCGCGGCCTGGACCGAGGACGCGCTGTTCAAGGCCGAGACGCGCGAGAGTTTTCAGTCCCTGCTCGGCCTCGGGCTCACCGACGCGCTGCGGGCGGTCACCGACGAGCCCGGGCTATACACGTTCTGGGATTATCAGGCGGGCGCCTGGCAGAAGAACCAGGGCCTGCGCATCGACCATCTGCTGCTGTCGCCGCAGGCGAGCGACAAGCTCGCCAATGTCGGCATCGACAGCTATGTGCGCGGCTGGGAGAAGCCGTCGGACCACGTGCCGGTCTGGGCGGATCTGGATCTGGACGCAGCGTGACGCGCGCGCCGGTCAGCACCGGCGACTATTCTCGCCGACCCTGCAACCACTGCGCCAGCATCTGGTAGCACATGGCGCGGTCGTCGTCGGAGGCCTTTGCATAGGCGCGATTGAAGCTTTCCTGGATCCAGGCCTCGTCAGCGCTCCCGCCGTCACGCGCGGCGTCACGTGCCAGCGTCAGCCACATCAGGCCGCGCGCCCGCTGCGGCGGCAGGCGGTCACCGTTGAACAGCATCTGCCCGAGCAGTGCCTGCGCCTGGTGATGGCCCTTCTGCGCGGCAAGCCGGAGCCAGCGCGCGCCATAGGTGAAATCCTCGCGCGAGGCGTCCGGCGTCTTCAGATAGAGCCGGGCGAGATCGTACTGCGCGTCCGCATTGCCGAAATAGGACGCGGCATAGGAGAACATTTCCCGCGCCCGCTCCTGGTCCGCCTTGATCTTCGAGTTCGGGATGCCGCTGAGGTAGTAGCGGCCGAGCGCGATGAAGGCGTTGGCCACGATCTGCGCCTGCGGCGCCGACGGGCTGTCCTCGGCATGCGCATTGGCGATCCGGCTGAAATATTCGAAGGCGCGCAGGTCGTCCTGGGCAACGCCGTCACCATTGGCGTACATGCGCCCCAGCTTCCACTGCGCGGCGTAATGGCCGCCCTCGGCTGCGTATTGCAGCGCGCTCAGCGACGAGGTCTCGGGTGCGGTGGGCGCGGAAGGTACAGCCTTGCGCAGCGCGCCGGCGGCATTCGGCGCCGGCGAACCCACTGGAATCGTGGCGTCTTTCTGATTGACCGGCGCACCGTCGAAGGCATGCGCCGGCATGGCCAACGCCGCGGCCCCCAACACAAACGCAACTATGGTACGCCTAGATGTCCGCATAGCACTGCTTCTCGTGCGCGCCACCGGGATGGGTTACTGCCCCACCGACTGCTGGCCCTACCTGCTGAGCATACTTCCAGAGCGCACCCGACGTATGGTTAGTCGCGCGAGCGCGCCATTTGGTCTTGCGTTGAGCCAGCTCGTCGTCGCTCAATTTTACGTTAAGGGTACCGTCGACGGCGTCGATCTCGATGATGTCGCCGTCCTCGAGCAGGCCGATCGGGCCGCCGACCGCGGCCTCAGGGCCGACATGGCCGATGCAGAACCCACGGGTGGCGCCGGAGAACCGGCCGTCGGTGATGAGCGCGATCTTGCCGCCCATGCCCTGCCCGGTCAGCGCCGCGGTGGTCTGGAGCATTTCCCGCATGCCGGGGCCGCCCTTGGGGCCCTCGTAGCGGATCACGATGACTTCGCCTTCCTTATAGGTCCGGTTCTGGACGGCCTCAAAGGCGTCCTCCTCCCGGTCGAAACAGCGAGCCGGGCCGGTAAACCTCAGGTTGGACATTCCCGCGACTTTCACGATCGCACCTTCTGGCGCCAAATTGCCCTTCAGGCCGACCACACCTCCCGTGACGGTGATCGGTTTATCTGCCGGGTGCACCACATCCTGGTGCGGATTCCATTTCACGCTCTTGAGGTTTTCCGCGATCGTCCGGCCAGTGACGGTGAGGCAATCACCGTGGAGATATCCGTTGTCGAGCAGCGTCTTCATCAGAAGCGGGATGCCGCCAACTTCAAACATGTCTTTGGCGACATAACGGCCGCCCGGCTTCAAATCCGCGACATATGGTGTCTTTTTGAAGATTTCCGCCACGTCGAACAGGTCGAACTTGATGCCGCACTCATGCGCGATCGCCGGCAGGTGCAGCGCAGCATTGGTCGATCCGCCGGAGGCAGCAACTACAGCGGCCGCGTTCTCCAGGGCCTTGCGGGTGACGATGTCGCGCGGCCGGATGTTTTGGGCGATCAGCTCCATCACTTTCTCGCCGGCGGTCATACAAAAGGCGTCGCGGATTTCATACGGCGCGGGGGCACCGGCCGAGTAAGGCAGCGCCAGCCCGATGGCCTCCGACACGGTCGCCATGGTGTTGGCCGTGAATTGTGCACCGCACGCACCGGCCGACGGACACGCCACGCGCTCGATCTCGTCGAGGTCCTCGTCGGACATGGCGCCGACCGAGTGCTTGCCGACGGCCTCGAACATGTCCTGCACGGTGACCTGCTGTCCGCGGAAATTGCCGGGCAGGATCGAGCCGCCGTAGATGAAGATCGAGGGCACGTTGAGGCGGACCATCGCCATCATCATGCCCGGCAGCGACTTGTCGCAGCCGGCGAGGCCTACCAGCGCGTCATAGGCGTGGCCGCGGACGGTGAGCTCAACGGAATCGGCAATGCATTCCCGCGACGGCAGCGAGGAGCGCATGCCGTCATGGCCCATGGCGATGCCGTCAGTCACAGTGATGGTGCAGAATTCGCGCGGGGTGCCACCGGCGGAGGCGACGCCCTTCTTCACCGCCTGTGCCTGGCGCATCAGGGCGATGTTGCAGGGTGCGGCCTCGTTCCAGCAGGAGGCGACGCCGACGAAGGGCTGGTGGATCTGCTCGGTGGTCAGACCCATGGCGTAGAAGTACGAGCGATGAGGCGCGCGCGCAGGACCTTCCGTCACGTGACGGCTCGGCAGCCTGCCCTTGATGTTGGTCTTGACGTTCATCGCGAACCAGTTTCCTCGGCCAACCTTGTCAGACCCGGAAAATCGGACCCAAGATTTGAATCGACCTTGGGATTTCCTTCGCCGTCGCGAGCCAGCCGCAGCCCCTAAAACCTTATGAAGATTTTATTCATGCAGGGGTGTGGCCAAAAAGCGGCGCGCCCCCAAACGGGCTGGGATGACGGTTAAATCCGACCCGACTGTTGCAATGACGCTACATTCGTGGCTCTCGGGCCACGATTTCAGCGACCTTGACTACATCCCAAAACAACAAATAGACAACCTGAGATTTCCGGACCACAGGCCCACATCTCCGTCCACGCCGGCCGACGCGACTCACGCCTCGACCCAGGCGAGTCCCCATTTGTCGAAATCAACCCCATGCAAAGTAGGATTGTGCGCCAATGCCGCTTGATCTCGGCCACACGGATCCTATCACATCTGCCTTGCTTCGGGACCGGAAAGTACGATGACACAAGCGCCGATCGCCCCCGCGCGCCGGATAGGCGCGATCGACGCGTTGCGCGGGCTCGCGCTGTTCGGCGTGCTCGCGATCAACCTGGAGAGCGAATTTCGCGTCTCGATCTTCCGGCAATTCCAGACCGTGACGCCGGACGCCGGCTGCAACGGCGTCGTCAATACCGCGCTCATGCTGTTCGTCGAGATGAAGGCGTTCGCCCTGTTCTCCTTCCTGTTCGGCGTCGGCCTCGCGATCCAGTTCGACCGGCTCGCAACATCACCGCGACGAACGATCCTGCTCGTCAGGCGGCTCCTCGTGCTTCTGCTGTTCGGCCTGATCCATCTGGTTCTGATCTGGAACGGTGACATCCTCACCGAATATGCGCTGGCCGGGTTCGTGGCACTGCCGTTCCTGTTCGCGCCGGGCTGGATCGTCGCCGTCGCAGCTATGATCGCCCTCGCCTTCTACGTTCTCCAGCCGTGGCTTCCGAGCGCGATCAGCTTCCCGAGTGATTACGCCATCTACACGCTGGTACAGACAGCGAACCAGATCTATCCGACCGGGAGCTTCCTGGACGTGCTGAGGCATCGCGTGCAGGAGCTGCCCGCGATGCTGACGCTGCATTATTTTGTCTTCTCGCGCACGATCGGACTGTTTCTGGTTGGCATCCTGTGCTGGCGCGCCGACCTTTTTGGCGCGACCGCGCAACGCCATCGCACGCTGATCCTGATCGTCGGCGTCGCCGCGATCGCGTTTGGCCTAGCCCTCGCCCCGCGCCCGCATGACGACCCGGGCCTCGGCAGTCCCATCGTCCTTGCGGCCGGCTACGCCGCCCTGGTGATCGCTGCGGAGCAGACGTCCATCGGCGTGCGATGGTTGCGCTGGGCCGAGCCCGTCGGCCGCATGGCCTTCACCAACTACATCACGCAGTCGGTCGTGCTCGGCTTCATCTTCTACGGCTACGGCCTCGGACTGTTCGGCAAGCTCGGCTCCGTCACCGGCCTGTACCTTGTCCTCGTCATCTATGTCGCGCAGAGCGCCATCAGCCGCATGTGGCTCGCCCGCTTCGCCTACGGGCCGATCGAATGGCTGTGGCGGGCGCTGATGTACGGGCGCGCGCCTGCGTTCCGGAAAGCCGGCTCAGCCCCGGTCATCGTGCGCCCTTGAGAGTGCAGGATGTCGTGCAGGTGACCGTATTGCCGCGGTCGCACGCCTTGCAGGCGGCCACGCACTGATTCATCTCCTTGGGATTGAAGGAGCTGTAGAGGCGCATCGGACAGACGGGCGTAGCACCGGTGATGTCCTGCTCCGGCTCGCAGCCGGCGACCGTCAGTCCAAGAAGGAGTATGACCGCAACAGCCCGCATGGGATCGCCCTGGAGAGCAAGGACAACGCGCTATTCCATGAGGCCTCCTGCACCGGCAGCAAGCCCCAGCATTCCCACCACGGCGAATTGCGCATCGACGCAATCAGCCACGTCCGCAAAGGATGCGCGTCAATTCTTAAGAAGGACTTTCGACTTCGGCTCGCTCCCATCCGCGATGCGAGACGGTGCCCCTGCGCTATGCCGCGTGCCTGGTCGCGATGGCCTGTTTCATATCGGCGGCCAGTTCGCGATAGCTCTCCGCGAGCCTCAGGTAGAGTTCCCGTTTGGCCGATTCGGTTGCAAGCTTGGCGATCAACTCGCATTCGGCGGTGAGCGTCTCGAAACGTTCCAGCCTGTCCTCGAGATCTGTCATCGGCGTGTCCCCATCAGTACGCCTTCGAAGGACATCCAACCTAAGCCCGCCAGATACGTCACCGCCAACATCGTTATGCGATCGAATTATTTTTTGTTGGCGCGGCGTCGATCGTCGGCGGGCGACTTTCCATAGCTGACGGCATCCGCAGGATGAGGTGCGCTGCGGGGGCTACTTCTGCTCCATGCGCCAGGCGCCGTCCCAGTCGGCCGGCGGATGCGCCTGAAGCTGGTCGATGCGGGCGAGCAGCGTCCGCGACGGGCCGTCGCCGGGAGCGAATTCAAGCGCCGCGTTGAAGGCGGTGCGCGCCTCGTCCCAGCGCCCCGCGCGATAGGCCGCAAGACCCTCGGCGTAACGTGTCCGCAGGCCCTCCTGCTGCGCGGACAGCTGACCCGCCCTCGTCATCACCTCGAACACCGCCTGCGGCACGCTCTGGCCGGCAACCGCGATGCGATCGATCTCGCGCAGCTCGACGCTGTCCTTCAGCGCCTCGGCCGTGGCCTGCGCGACCAGGATGCGGCTGCCATAGATCTTGTTGGCGGCCTCCAGGCGCGAGGCGAGGTTCACGGCGTCGCCCATCACCGTGAAGCTCATCATCAGCTCGGAGCCGATGCTGCCGGTGAGCACTTCGCCGGTTGCAATGCCGACGCGCAGGTCGCACTGCGCCGGCATGGCACGGATGCCGAGCAGATCGGGCAGTTGCTGCTGCAGCGCCGGCACCTGGCCCACCATGTCGAGTGCTGCGAGGCAGGCAAGCTGCGCCTGCTCGGCCTCCTCGATGAAGGGCGGGCCCCAATAGGCCATGATGGCGTCGCCGATATATTTGTCGATGACGCCGCGACTCTTCCGGATCGGCGCCGACATGACCGTGAAATAGTGGTTCATGACCCTGACGAGGCCGCGCGGCGTCATGCCTTCGCTCATCGCTGTGAAGCCGCTCATGTCGCAGAACATGATGGTCATCACGCGGCGCTCGCCGTCGACGGCGACCTCCGGCCGGTCGATCAGCCCCTGCACCACCTTGGGATCGATGTAGCGGCCGAAGGTTTCGCGGATGCGCTCGTTCTGGCGCAGCTGCTCGATCATCCGGTTGAAGGCTCTCGCAAGCTCGCCGATCTCGTCCTGGGTGGAGACGCTGATCGGCTGGTCGAAGCGGCCGGCCTCGACCTCGCGGGTGCCCGCGAGCAACAGCCGCACCGGGCGGGTGATGCCGCTACTGACGAGCAGCGCGAAAGCGAGCCCGATAATTGCCGCAAGCAGGGTGACGATTCCCGAAATGATGATCGCCTGCTTCTGGTGGCGGATCACCTGCGAGGTGCTGGCGAAGACCTGCGCCAGCATGTCGGCACGGACCAGATCAATCTTCTGGGTGAACTGGTCGCGCAGCAGGTCGATATGCGTGAGCGTGTTGCGCGCCTCCGTCATGTCCCTGGCGTCAAGCTGCTTGAGCAGCCTTGCGTGGTCCGCGTCGAGCTCCCGGCGAAGCTCCGTGACCGCCGTTTCGATCCGGGTCTCGATCCGCGCCAGTGCGGCGTTGTCCGACGGCGTGTTGACGTCGTCGATGATCGCGTTGATCAGCTTGCGCGCCTCTTCCGCCTCCTGCTCGATCTGGCTATCGGCCGCCTGAAACTCGCGAAGCCGGGCCGCATAAGACTCCTCGTCCGAGGGCGTCTGCATCTTGGCGATCACCATGCGCCGCAGCGCCAGCGCGCGCTCGAGCGAGCGAATGTTGGCCCGCGCCAGATGACCGTAGGCCGGAATGTAGCGGTTGGTAAGTTCGTCCAAGAGGACCCCGACCCGGCTGGACATCACCATCGACAGTATGGAGGTGATCACCATCAGGACGATCAGTCCGAGGGCGATACCGACGATCTTGCGCCTGATCGACTGGTTGAACAGCGGCATGGATTGCGACAGGTGAGCTCTCGGGGGCGACCGTGGGAACTCATACACCGGATTTGTTCCCGGGAACACGCGACGAAATCGTTAACGCCTATTTACGATTGAGCGCCTGCCGGTTCCATTTTCGTTCGCGGACCTTAAGGTGGCATTTTTGCCGCAATGTTACATGAGCGTGCAGGACACGAATCGATGCTGTGGTATCGTTCGTCCCGCTCAAGCCCGCAAGATTCGCGGGATCTTGGTTTGTACTGATGGTTTCGCAGGGGGACCATGGAATGAACCAGTGCCTACGTGCGCTTGCGTACGTCTTTGCGTTCATGTCGCTCGCGCTTCTGTCGACGGAGGCTGGGGCGAAAGCAAAATCCTCCCACCCGAAGAAGACGCACGAGGCCAAAAAGGACTCGAAGGGCGGCAAGCAGCGTAACGCTGCCAAGCACCGGCATTCGAAGCACGCCGCGGCCAAGCGCAAGTCCAAGAAGTCGGACGACGATGAAGTGGAGACGCCGGCCAAGCCGGCGCTGACCGGCGACCTCGCCGCGCTGAAGGACGCGATCGATCTCGCCCGCAAGGGCAAGACCGACGATGCGACCGCGGCGCGCAACCGGATCGCGGAGCCCGCAGGGCAAAAGCTCGCCGAGTGGTTCATCCTGCGCAACTCCGAGACCACGGCGAATTTCAACCGCTACGCGGCATTCATCGCCGGCAATCCGGAATGGCCGAGCATGTCGTTGTTGCGCAAGCGCGCGGAGGCGCGGCTGTGGCAGGAGAAGAGCGATGCCGCGACCGTGCACCGCTTCACGGCGGATCAGCCGCTGAGCGCCAAGGGCAAGTTCGCGCTCGCCCGCGTGCTGCTCGCCGAGGGCGACCGCGACGGCGCCGCACGCCTCGTCCGCGACGCCTGGCGCTCCGACGAATTGTCTGAACGTAGCGAGGAAGACAGCTACGAGGCGTTCCGCGACCTGCTCACCGCGGACGACCATCGCGCCCGCATGGACAAGCGTCTCGGCGTGAAGGACTACGCCGGCGCACGGCGCGCAGCCAAGCACCTCGACGAGGATGCGCTGGCGATCGTCAAGGCCTGCTCGGCCGTCACCGGCAAGGCCAACAAGGCCAAGGACTATCTGGACGACCTGTCCTCAGATGCGCGCAAGGACCTCGGCTATGTGCTCTGCCGCGCGCAATGGCATCTGCAGAAGGACCGCATCGACGACGCCGCGCAGGTGATCCTGGCCGCCGCCCCCGACACCATGGCGTTGCAGGACACCGATGCCTGGTGGCGCGAGCGGCGGCTGCTCGCGCGCAAGCTGCTCGACCAGGGCAAGTTCAGGACCGCTTACGACGTGGTACGCACGGCGGCCGTGCCAGCGATGGAGGTCTACCGCGTCGACTACCACTTCATGTGCGGCTGGATTGCGCTGCGCTATCTCGACGAGCCGCAGACGGCGCTGGCGCATTTCGCCTCGATCGACGAGGGCTCACCCAACCCGATCGCGCTGTCGCGTGCGCATTACTGGCGCGGCCGCGCGGCGGAGGCGCTCGGCGCCACTGCCGACGCCCATGCCAGCTACACGGCCGCCGCGCGCTATCCGACTGCCTATTACGGCCAACTCGCACGCGCGAGGCTGGGGCTTGACCGGATCGCGCTGCGCGCCCCTTCGGCCATGCTTGCCTCTGATACGACGGCGCCGATGGACGAGCGCGTGCGCGGCGCCGAGATGCTCTACGAGGTCGGCGAGCGCGACGTCGTGTATTACTACGCCGACGATCTCGCCGAGCAGAGCACGGACGCGCGCATGCTCGAAGCGCTCGGCGAGCTGGCCGGCCGCCGCAACGACGCCCGCGCCATGCTCGAGATCGGCAAGTCGGCACTCGCCCGCGGGCTCGCGCTCGACCACTACGCCTTCCCGACCATCGGCATTCCCCCGCACAAGCAGGTCGCCCCCGAGATCGAGCTCAGCATCATCTACGGCGTGGCGCGGACCGAGAGCGCATTCGACCAGCGCGACAAGTCGCCCGCCAACGCCGTCGGGCTGATGCAGGTGACGCCGGAAGCCGGCCGCGACACCGCAAAGCGCTTCGGGCTGAACTACGACTGGAGCAAGATGGTCTCCGATCCCGTCTACAACACGCAGATGGGCGCGGCCGAGCTCAGCGCGCTCCTGTCCGAGTATCGCGGCAACCAGATCATGACCTTTGCCGGCTACAATGCCGGCCGCGGCCGCGTGCGCGAATGGGTGCAGGCGCGCGGCGATCCCCGCGATCCCAAGGTCGATCCGGTCGACTGGGTCGAGCGCATTCCGCTGTCGGAGACGCGCAACTACGTCCAGCGCGTGATGGAGAACGTGCTGGTCTACCGCGTGCGGTTCGAAAGCAGCGCCGTTGCGACCGCAAAGTCCGAGCAGCGCGTGCCAACGCACGAAGTCAGCGCTGTTCCAATGACATCGGCCGCAGTCCCGGCGCCTTAGCCTCGCACCCCGGGGCTGGACGCGGTGCGAAACTCGACGTGGCGACTGCGGCCGACTGCTCCGCGCGGCAGGGATAGGTCGGCTATCCGTCACGTCCTTCAGGGAGGAGAAGAAGGTCGTGCGCGCGAAGAAACGCCTCGGTCAGCGCGTGCGACAGCGCGCCGATCTGCATCATCCAGCTCCAGCTCGCGATCGCGGCAAACACCGTGATGGCTTCGAGCGAACCGGGGTCCGACCACGGCATCGCCATCGCGGTCAGCCGATATTGCCGGTAGCAATCATAGTCGCAATACGGCCGCCGCGTAGGCACATGGCGGAGATAGTTTGAGCCCAAAGGCTCCGCGCACGCGCTGCAAGCAGAGCCCTCGCCCGGCCGTCCCTGATTGACCAGCATGAACTTCAACGACGTCTCCTCTCCCACTGAAAGGCGCGCGCGCCGCTCGCTCCCGATTACGTCTCCGCTCACGATGCCGCTCTCCTGCGGCTCTCGAGCCGTGATTCAAATTCGCGTTGAAGCGCGTAACACTCGTAGGTGCAGTACGGAATCAGCGTCCCGATCTCGCGCAAATAGCCGTCGCTGATCTCCTTGCAGCATTGCAGGCAGAACGTCTTGCGGAACGGGGTCCTGTCGTTCACCAGTACGAACCTCACGTGGCACCTCCCAATGCGAAGCAGTAGACCGTATCGACTGCAGAGACGGAGGGAGGTGGCGCGCAAAGATGATTGCGGCCGTCGGGATTGTCCCGGTTTCGCTCGACCTTCTGGGACGGGATGAGAATGTATTTCCCGTCTTCGCGTCGCCGCGCGTAGATCCTCCCCTCGACATACCTGATCTCGGTCGGGTAGCAATCGGCGTCGTTGCAGCAGCCCAGCGCCGGATTGTCGGGCATGTGCCAGGTCGAATAGAATTTCTCGTGCAGAAGCCGATCCTGAGGAGGATGATGGCGCTGTGCAGCATCCTGGCCGACTTCCTGAGCGCGAACTCCCATCGTCAACGAGAGAAGCAGCACCGCCGACAAGAGGAGCTTGCAAGTCCAGTTCAAGACGCAGCCTCCCAATTCAGAATGGTCGACCTGAGCAGGGTCTACGGACGATCGTCACGCGGCCCGAAATCGGAACAGCCATCGGCGGTCGCGCTCGCTGCGCTCCCTGAATCGGTCGAGGCATCTCTTGGAGCAAACTGCCGTGCGCCACGAATAGTACCGGATCAGGCCAAACCTGCCGCCGCAGACGGCGCAGGCTCCTGCGGCAGAACGGCACTCTGAATGTTCGGAGCTATCGCACATTGTACTCTCCCTTGAGCCTGTCGAGCGTCCTGGATCTCCGGGTGACCTGATCGACCGTCACATCTCGCGCAGAGAAGAAGTGCAGCTCCCGCGTCGTAATGATCCGACAGATCTTCCGGCACGTAAGGACAGCGGGCGCAGAGCTTGACTCTCAATGGCAGCATCCCGAGCAACGCGGTGTGAGACGCCTCTCACTGGGGCTGGTGCCAATCCGCCCACCCCTTGTTTGCGATCGCCGATCGTGGCTCCGCAATCCATTCCTCCCGATTGACGGCGAGGCTAGTCCGCACGCGACGGGTCGCTCAATTGTACGGAGGTAAACGCGCGCCATGACTAGGGATGGCGGTGCTATACCTAGGTATGCCGTAGTCTTGCGGGGGTTTGCGCGCCCCCGCAACGAGACGGCGTACAGTTTGGCAATTGCACGGCACCCGCGAATTTTCAGGCAGGTCTCCTCGAAAGATTTGCCCGCAATATTGCAAAGTGCTCTACTCGCGTTGGCCCAGCGAGCCGGGACGCCTCTCGATGATGCCTGGCCAGATCGCGAAATTTGGAAGTACGGCCGCACAACTCTTGTTCGGCGGCATTGCGGCGCTTCGGTCTCGTCGCGACGCGGCGAACACGCGCGGTGTCGAAGATGTTCCTGGGCCGGATGAAGCCGATCTGCGCGAGGCCGTCAAACAATGGCGCGAGGTCTTCGAGCACAATCCGGTCATGTACTTCATGGTCGATCCGGCCGGAACCGTGGTGAACGTCAACACCTTTGGCGCCGCCCAGCTCGGTTACACGGCGGCGGAGCTGATCGGCCAGTCCGTGCTGAGCGTTTTCTTCGAAGAGGACCGTGACTTCGTCCGCCGATGCGTCGCGCTCTGCCTCGAGACCGTCGAGCAGTCGCATACCTGGGAAATTCGCAAGATCCGGAAGGACGGCTCGATCCTGTGGGTCCGCGAAAATGCCAAGGCCATGCTGCGCGGCGACGGCACGCTTATCGTGCTGGTGGCCTGCGAGAACATTACCGAGCGCAAGGAAGCGGAGAACGCGCTGCGGCAGAGCGAAGCATACCTTGCCCAGGCTCAGGAACTGAGCCACACCGGCAGCTTCGGCTGGAAGGCGGCAACCGGCGAAATCACCTGGTCGAAAGAGACGTATCGCATCTTCCAATGCGACGAGGGCACGAAGCCCGCAATCCCGTTCATGCTCGAACGCATACATCCGGAGGACCGGCTCGCCGTGCAGCGGACCACGGGTCGGGCGGCGCGCGAGGGGCAGGATTACGATCACGAATACCGGCTGGTGATGCCGGACGGCGCCGTGAAGCACGTTCGTGCGGTGGCCCGCGCCATACGAGATGCCGGCGGTGGCATGGAGTTCGTCGGTTCGGTGACCGATATCACGGCCGCCAAGGAAGCAGAGCGCAGGTTTCGCGAGAGCGAGCAGCGCTTCCGCGACTACGCCGAGACCGCGTCCGACTGGTTCTGGGAGACCGGACCGGACCATCGCGTTACGCAGATCTCCGAACACTCCGATACAGCCGGCATGGCTCCTTCCGGCGTCGTCGGGCTCACGCGTTGGGACATCGCGCCTGACTCCGACCTCGAGCCGGAAAAGTGGCAACAGCATCGGGCGGCACTCGACGCCCATGTTCCGTTTCGCGATCTGGTGTACCGGAGCAGGGACCGGGATGGACATCCGATCTACGTGCGCACCAGCGGCAAGCCGTTCTTCGACGCCAACGGCGACTTCCTCGGCTATCGCGGCGTCTGCACCGATGTGACCGCTGCGATCCGGGCCGATCAGGCCGAAGAGGCGCTGCGCAAAGCGCAAGCCGAGCTCGCCCACGTCACCCGCGTCACGACGCTCGGCGAGCTGACCGCCTCGATCGCCCACGAGATCAACCAACCCCTCGCCGCCGTCATTGCCAATGCCGATGCCTGCATCGCCTGGCTTGGTCGTGATCCGCCCGAGCTGAATGCGGCGCGCCGCTCGGTGGAATGGGTGATCGAAGACGGCAACCGGGCCGGCGACGTCATTCGCCGGGTCAGGGCACTTGCCAAGAAAACCGATATCGAGATGGTTCCGCTCGACATCAATACCGTCGTCAGGGAAGCGATGGCGCTTGTTCAGCGCGAGCTGGCCACGCATGCCGTGTCCACCCGATTGGAACTGTCATCCGCACTGCCCCGGATTTCCGGCGATCGGATCCAGCTACAGCAGGTGCTGATCAATCTGATGATGAACGGGATCGAGGCCATGCAGGATGTCACCGACCGACCGCGGGAGCTGACGATCCGCGCGAGTGAAGCCTATGAGGATGGTGCCCGCCATTTGCTCCTCACCGTGACCGATCGCGGCGTCGGCTTTACCGGTGAAACGGCGCAGCGCATGTTCGTCCCCTTCTTCACGACAAAATCGGGTGGCATGGGCATGGGCCTGTCGATCTGCCGATCGATCGTGGAAGCGCATGGTGGGCGGCTTTCAGCCCTTCCCAATCAGGGAGGCGGTGCGACGCTTCAGATCATCCTGCCCCCGCATCAGGAGGACGTGTCGTGAACCAACGCGACGCGCCATCGCAAGCACAGGCGAACGCCGACGAGGCGATCGTCTTCATTGTGGACGACGATCCGTCGATGCGCCGGGCGCTCACCAATCTCTTCGAGTCGGTCGGACTTAAGGTCCAGACGTTCGGCTCCGCGCCGGAGATCCTGGACAGCAAGCTGCCCGAGGTCCCAAGCTGCCTCGTGCTCGACATCCGCCTGCCGGGATCGAGCGGCCTGGATCTCCAGGCGGATCTAGCCAAGGCCAACGTGCATACGCCCATCATCTTCATCACCGGTCATGGCGACATTCCCATGACCGTCAGGGCAATGAAGAGCGGCGCTGTCGACTTCCTGAGCAAACCGGTGCGGGAGCAGGACATGCTCGATGCGGTCCAGGCGGCGATCGAACGCGATCGCAAGCGGCGCGATGCCGAGAAGTCGGTTTCGGATGTGCGGTCCCGCTACGAGAGCCTGACAGCGCGCGAGCGCGACGTTCTGGCCCTGGTTGCATCCGGACTGATGAACAAGCAGGTGGCCGGCGAGCTCGGGCTCGCCGAGATTACCGTCAAGATCTACCGCGGGCAGATCATGCGGAAAATGGCTGCAAGATCACTGGCCGACCTCGTGAGAATGACCGAGGCACTGGGAATTCCCCGTACGAAGGGAGGCGTACAAACCTAAGTATGATTTCAAATCCGCCTCCACAGGCTCACTTTCCGGCCCGCCCCGGATTTCTCGCAGGCGCATCCGATGTCGGGAGCCTACGCCTTGTCGATGCCTTCGGTCATTTCCGTGATTGACGACGATCCCTACGTTCGGGCCGCGATGAAAAATATGCTCAAGTCGCGCGGATACGTCGCTCACACGTTTCCGTCCGCCGAGGAATTTCTGCATTCGGCCGAGCTGAACGACACGTCGTGCGTGATCACAGACGTGCAGATGCCGAAAATGAGCGGATTTGACTTGATGGCGGAGATGCGCGGCCGGGGCGCACTGACGCCATTCATCCTCATCACGGGCTTTCCCGATGAGGCCACCCACACCCGCGCGCTCAAGGCGGGAGCCTGCTTCCTGCCCAAGCCCTTTTCGACCTCGGCCCTGATCAAATGCCTCGAAACCGCGTTGGAGGATCGCGGAAAAGCGAGCGCATGACGCTGCGCAATGGAAAAGTCTGCGCTCTCGATCCCTTCTGACCGCGAGCAGCCTTCCTCTCAATCCACCTTGATGTTGGCGGCCTTGATGATCGGCCACCATTTTGCGATCTCGGCCTTCTGCTTGGCGCCGAGCGCCTCGGGCGTGAGCTGGCCCTGCGGCGGCATTTCGAGGCCGAGGTTTTCCATCTGCTTCTTCACGCCGGGATCGCCGAGCGCCTCGACGGCGGCGGCGTTGAGCTTTGCGACGATGTCCTTCGGCGTGCCCTTCGGCACCCACATGCCCGACCACAACGTCATGGTGAAGCCGTTGAGCCCGGCTTCCTGCGCGGTCGGAATGTCAGGCGCGGATGCCAGCCGCTTGTCGTCGCTGATGGCGTAGGCACGGATAGTGCCGGCGCGGACCTGGTTGATGGAGTTGGAGGTCTGGTCGACGATGACGTCGATCTGACCCGCGATGAGGTCATTGAGCGCCGGTCCGGTGCCGCGATACGGCACATATTGCAGCTTGATCCCGGTCGCGCTCTCGAAATAGACGCCGGCGATATGGCTGCCGGAGCCTGCGCCGGCCGTGCCCGCGGTCGCCGGCGAGGTGCGCGACTTGAGCCAGGCGATCAGCTCCGCAAGCGATTTCGCCGGCACCGCGTTCTTGCTGACCACGATCATGGGATTGCTCGGCAGCAGCACCACGGGCACGAGGTCGGCGACGAGATCGTAGTTGAGCTTGTAGACAGCGCCGTTCGCGACATGGGTGCCGAGATGGCCGAAGGAGATGGTGTAGCCGTCGGGCGGCGACTGCACGGCGCGCCCCACCCCGATCGAGCCGCCGGCGCCGGTGACGTTCTCGACCAGCAGCGCCTGCCCCAGCGTCACCTTCATCCGTTCGGCGAGGATGCGCGCCATCGCATCCGACGGACCGCCGGCCGAGAACGGCACGATGATGGTGATGGGACGCGAGGGAAAATTATCGGCGCGCGCCGCGCCGGTGAAAGCGAGAACGGCAAGCAAAGCAGCCCAAACGGCTTTTTTCATTTTGTCCTCCCGGCGTCGTCATTCTTATTGCCCTCTCCCCGCAACCGGGAAGAGGGATCGTTCGTGACGTATTGCCGCTAGAACTGCGCGTAATCGAGCGGCTTGTGCCGGTCGAGCGTGCGTGTGACCGGCGGCAGCGGATATTTGAGGCCGGTCGCGCAGTTGAACAGCATCACGCGATCGTTCTTTGTGACGCGGCCGTCGGCAAGGCTCTGCTTGTAGGCGGCGTAGGTGGCAGCGCCTTCCGGGCAGAGCAACAGCCCCTCCTCGCGCGCGACCTCGTTGAGTGCCGCCGAAATCTTGTCGTCGTCGACCGCGATCGCAAAACCCTTGCTCTCGCGCACCGCGCGCAGGATCAAAAAGTCGCCGATCGCCTGCGGCACGCGGATGCCGGACGCGATGGTGTGCGCGTCCTCCCAGCGCGTGGCATGCTCGGTGCCGGCGTCATAGGCCCGCACCATCGGCGCACAGCCGGACGCCTGCACCGCGACCATGCGCGGACGCTTCGCGCCGATGAAGCCGATCTTCTCCAGCTCGTCAAAAGCCTTCCACATGCCTATCAGGCCGGTGCCGCCGCCGGTCGGGTAGAAGATCACATCGGGCACGTCCCAGCCGAGCTGCTCGGCGAGCTCGAGGCCCATCGTCTTCTTGCCCTCGATGCGGTACGGCTCTTTCAGAGTCGAGGTGTCGAACCAGCCGACTTTTGCTTTGCCCTCGCCGACGATCTTGCCGCAATCGTCGATATAGCCGTTGACGCGATAGACGGTCGCGCCCTGCAGCTCGATCTCGCTGACATTCACTTCGGGCGTGTCGGCCGGACAGAAGATCGTGGTCTTGATGCCGCAGGAGGTCGCGTAAGCCGCGAGCGCCGCACCGGCATTGCCGTTGGTCGGCATCGCCATGTGCGTGATGCCGAGCGCCTTGCCCATCGACACCGCCATGACGAGACCGCGCGCCTTGAACGAGCCGGTCGGCAGGCGTCCTTCGTCCTTCACGATGATCTCGCCGCCGCCGAGCTTTTGCGACAGTTTTGGCAGACGGATCAGCGGCGTGGTGACCTCGCCGAGCGAGACGATATCCTTGCATTTGCGCACCGGCAGCAGCTCGCGATAGCGCCACATGTCGGCGGGGCGCTCCTTGAGTGCGTCCTTGGTCAGCGCCTTCTTCACCCTCGTGAGGTCGTAGCGGACCAGCAGCGGCTTGCCGGCCTTGGAGAGGTTGTGGACCTGGTCGGCCGTGTAATGGTCGCCCTCCATCGCGCATTCGAGATGCGTGACGAAGGTCGGGCGTTCGATGGTGAGGTTGTCGTTGTCGTGCACGGGGTGATTTCCTTCTTATTTTGCAAACGGCTCTCTCAGCCCGTCATTGCGAACGAAGCGAAGCAATCCAGAATCTTTCCGGAGAGGCAGTCTGGATTGCTTCGCTTCGCTCGCAATGACGGCGGCGGGCGGCGGGCGCCCGTTAGATATTCAGCACCCGCCCATAGGCATCCAGCACGGCTTCCTTCATCATCTCCGACAGCGTCGGATGTGGGAAGACCGTGTGCATCAACTCTTCTTCGGTGGTCTCCAGATTCATCGCAACGACGTAGCCCTGGATCAGCTCGGTGACTTCAGCGCCGATCATGTGCGCACCGAGGAGCTGGCCGGTCTTCTTGTCGAAGATCACCTTGACGAGGCCCTGGTCCTCGCCGAGCGCGATCGCCTTGCCGTTCCCGACGAAGGGGAAACGGCCGACGCGGATCTCGCGGCCGTTCTCTTTCGCCTTGGCTTCCGTAAGACCAACCGAGGCGACCTGCGGATGGCAATAGGTGCAGCCCGGGATCATGTTCTTGTCCATGGGATGCGAATGCAGGCCCTTGATCGCCTCGACGCAGATCACGCCCTCATGCTCGGCCTTGTGCGCGAGCATGGGGGGACCGGCGACGTCACCGATGGCGTAGATGCCGGGCACGTTGGTCTTGCAGAGGCCGTCGATCACGACACAGCCGCGGTCGGTTTTGACGCCGAGCTTTTCGAGGCCGAGATTCTCGATATTGCCGACCACGCCGACTGCAGAGATCACGCGCTCGAACTCGGTCGTGACGGGCTTGCCCTTGCCGTCGTCGATGGTGGCAACGACGCTGTCGGTCTTCTTGTCGAGTTTTGTCACCTTGGTCGAGGACATGATCTTGATGCCCATCTTCTCGAAGCGTTTCCGCGCAAGCGTAGCGATCTCGGCATCCTCGACGGGCAAAATTTGCGGCAGCACCTCGACCACGGTGACGTCGCTTCCCATGGTGTGGAAGAACGACGCGAACTCGATGCCGATGGCGCCGGAGCCGACCACCAACAGCGACTTCGGAATCCGGTCCGGCACCATGGCCTCAAAATAGGTCCAGACCAGCTTCTTGTCGGGCTCGAGCCCCGGCAGCACGCGCGGCCGCGCGCCGGTCGCGATGATGATGTGCTTGGCCTGATAGGTCCCCTCGCCCAGCGTGCCCTTCGGCGCCTCGACGTCGGACTTCTTCACGGTGACCTTGCCGGGGGCGTCGATCGAGGCGGTACCCCAGATCACCGAAACCTTGTTCTTCTTCATCAGGAAGCCGACACCGTCGTTGAGGCGCTTGGAGACGCCGCGCGAACGCTGCACCACGGCCTTCGGATCGAACGAGATCTTTTCCGCCGACAGGCCATAGTCCTTGGCGTGCTGCATGTAGTGGTAGATCTCGGCCGAGCGCAGCAGCGCCTTGGTCGGGATACACCCCCAGTTCAGGCAGATGCCGCCGAGATACGATTTTTCGATGATCGCGACCTTGAAGCCGAGCTGGGCGGCGCGGATCGCGGTGACGTAACCGCCGGGGCCGGAGCCGATGATGATGATGTCGAAGGACGTGTCGGCCATGGCGGCTCCCATTCAACTCAAATCGTAGCGCCGCGGGCGCGGCGCTTCTGGATAAATAGTCTCACCAACCACTCCAGCGCGATGACACCGGCGATGATCGCAAACCCGGTGAAGACGATCGGCTGGACGATGTTTCGCGTCAGTTGCTCGCGGGCAAAGAACGCATCGCGGATGAGTTCGTAACCGACAGGACTGACCAGCAGCGCGGCTGCGAGCAGCAGGGATATCCAGGGAACGCGTGTCCGGACATGCACCTTGGTGCCCTCAGCCCGCGCCTCAGACCATCATCATGACGGGGTTTTCGATGAGCTGCTTGAACGCGCCGATCAGCTCAGCGCCGAGCGCGCCGTCGATGGCGCGATGATCGCAGGACAGCGTCACACTCATCATCTGCGCGATCTCGATCTTGCCGCCGCGCACGACCGGGCGCTCCTCGCTGGTGCCGACCGCCAGAATCGTTGCATGCGGCGGGTTGATCACGGCGGTGAAGTCCTTGATGCCGAACATGCCGAGGTTGGAGACGGCCGTGGTGCCGCCCTGATACTCCTCGGGCTTCAGCTTGCGGGAACGGGCGCGAGTCGCAAAATCCTTCATCTCGTTGGAGATGGTGGACAGCGTCTTGGTCTCCGCTTTCCGGATAATCGGCGTGATCAGGCCGCCGGGCATTGCGACGGCAACGCCGACGTCCGAATGGTGGTGCTTGACCATGCCGCTTTCGGTCCAGCTCACATTGCAGTTCGGGATCTTCTGGAGCGCGACCGCCATCGCCTTGATGACGAAGTCGTTGACCGAGATCTTGTAGAGCGGCTTCTTCTCCTTGTCCTTGGGAGCAGCCGCATTGATCTCCTCGCGCGCGACCAGGAGCTTGCCGATGTCGCAGTCGATGGTGAGATAGAAATGCGGGACGTTCTGGATCGAGGCGGTGAGCCGCTGCGCGATGGTCCGGCGCATGCCGTCATGCGGGATGATGTCGTAGGAGCCGGGCTCGAACAGCGACAGGATCTGCTTGTCCGACATGGTCGGCGCGATCGAGGGCGCACCTGATGGCGCCGCGGCCGGCGCCTTCAGGCCCTTGCCGGCCTTCGCCTGCTCGACGTCGCGGGCCACCACACGGCCGTGCGGGCCGGTGCCGGTGACCATGGAAATCTGGATGCCGGCGTCCTTGGCGAGCCGGCGCGCCAGCGGCGAGGAGAACACGCGGCCACCCTGCCCGTTGGTTTGTGCTGCGGGAGCAGCGGCGGGCACTGGTGCAGCGGCAGGAGCCGGTGCGGCCTTCGGCGCGGGTGCAGCAGGCGCAGCCGCCGGCGCCTCGACCGCCTTGGGTGGCGCGGCGGATGCGCTGGGCTTCGCAGCACCGGCGGCCTTCACGTCCTCACCCTCGCCCGCGAGCACAGCGATCACGTCGTTGACCGGCACGTCCTGCGTGCCTTCGGGCACCAGGATCTTTGCGATCGTGCCTTCGTCGATCGCCTCGACCTCCATGGTGGCCTTGTCGGTCTCGATCTCAGCGATGACGTCGCCGGATTTGACCTTGTCGCCTTCCTTCTTCAGCCACTTGGCGAGGTTGCCCTTCTCCATGGTCGGCGAGAGAGCGGGCATCAGGATGTTGATGGGCATGCTGACCTCACGAAAAACTTTTCAAAGCGTTGATTGCCACGCGTCAGTGACCCTTCTGTCCGCGCGGTGTGGTGGTGCCGAGATCGGTCGGCCGTTGGATTTCCGCCTCGAACATTTCGAGGATTCGGCCAAGGGCCTCTTCCTCGGTGTATTCGCTCTCGCGCGCATAGGCGCGCGCGGCGTGGCGGGCGAGGTCGACCAAGAGCAAGCCCCACATGTCGGGCTCTTCGAAAGCCCGCTGGAACGCCATAGACAGTCCGCCGTCGAGCACGAACACGCGCAGGATCTCGATCGCATCCTCGCGGGCCATCACGTCGGGCGGCAGTGGCTGCTCCTTGGGCCCTGCCATGATCTACCTGTAGCAGACGGCTTTGGCGGCCTCGACCACTTCGGCCGCCGACGGCAGCGCGAGCTTTTCCAGGTTCGCGGCATAGGGCATCGGCACGTCCTTGCCCGACACGCGCGCGACCGGTGCATCGAGATAGTCGAAGGCGTGCTCCATGATGCGCGCGGCGATCTCGGCGCCGACGCCGCTCTGCGCCCAGCCCTCCTCGACCGTGACGGCGCGGCCGGTCTTCTTGACGGAGTTGATGATGGTCTCGGTGTCCATCGGCCGCAGCGTGCGCAGGTCGATGACCTCGGCCTCGATGCCGTCCTTGGCGAGCTCGTCGGCGGCCTTCAGCGCATAGGTCATGCCGTTCGACCAGGAGATGATCGAGACATGGGAGCCCGCGCGCGCAATGCGCGCCTTGCCGATCGGGATCACGTAGTCGTCGAGCTTCGGCACTTCGCCCGTATGGCCGTAGAGCACCTCGTTCTCGAGGAAGATCACCGGATTGGGATCGCGGATCGCGGCCTTGAGCAGGCCCTTGTAGTCGGCGGCCGAGAACGGCGCGATGACCTTGAGACCCGGGATATTCGAATACCAGGACGCGTAGTCCTGGCTGTGTTGCGCGGCGACGCGGGCTGCAGCACCATTCGGTCCGCGGAATACGATCGAGCAGCCCATCTGACCGCCCGACATGTAGAGCGTCTTGGCGGCCGAATTGATGATCTGGTCGATCGCCTGCATGGCGAAGTTGAAGGTCATGAACTCGACGATCGGCTTCAAGCCGGTCATGGCCGCGCCGACGCCGACGCCGGCAAAGCCGTGCTCGGTGATCGGCGTGTCGATGACACGCTTGGGCCCGAACTCCTGGAGCAGGCCTTGCGTGACCTTGTAGGCACCCTGGTATTCGGCGACCTCTTCGCCCATGACGAAGACGTCGGCGTCGCGGCGCATCTCTTCGGCCATCGCATCGCGCAGC
The DNA here is from genome assembly GCF_018130955.1 of Bradyrhizobium liaoningense. GTDB lineage: Bacteria > Pseudomonadota > Alphaproteobacteria > Rhizobiales > Xanthobacteraceae > Bradyrhizobium > Bradyrhizobium liaoningense_C. Next base: position 32,482 of record NZ_JAFCJM010000022.1, on the reverse strand, counting down.
GCTTCGCGGATCGTCTGCGTCACCATCGCGGTGCCGGCGGGCACTTCGGGATCGGGCTCGGCAACGGCCTGAGGTGCAGCCGCAGCCTTCGGAGCCGAGATCATCGGCTTGCCTTCGCCGACCGGCGAGCGAGACTCGGCGACTTCCTGCGCGACAGCAGGCGCGGGCGCGGCTGGCGCCTTGGCGAGATCGGCGGCCGTCTCGCCATCGGCAAGAATGGTCGCGATCGGCGTGTTGACGGCAACGTCGGCGGTGCCTTCGGGGATCAGGATCTTGCCGAGCGTGCCCTCATCGGTCGCCTCGACCTCCATCGTCGCCTTGTCGGTCTCGATCTCGGCGATGACATCGCCCGACTTGATCGTCTCGCCCTCTTTCTTCAGCCACTTGGCGAGGTTGCCCTTTTCCATCGTGGGCGACAACGCGGGCATCAGCACTTGAATTGGCATATCGACTCCAAAAGAAAGCTTGCGCGCGATTAGCGGTAGACGTCGGTCCAGAGCTCGGACGCATCCGGCTCGGGATCATGCTGGGCGAAGTCGGCGGAGGCATTCACGATGTCGCGCACCTCGGCGTCGATCGCCTTGAGGTCGGCCTCGCTCACCTTGGCCGCCAGCAGGCGATTGCGCACCTGCTCAATCGGGTCCTGGTCATGGCGAACCTTCTCGACCTCCTCGCGCGTTCGGTATTTTGCGGGGTCGGACATCGAGTGGCCGCGGTAGCGATAGGTTTGCATCTCCAGGATGAAGGGGCCCTTGCCGGCACGGCACCATGCGACCGCCTCGTCGCCCGCGGCCTTCACCGCGCGGACGTCCATGCCGTCGACCTGCTTGCCGGGAATATTGAAGGACGCGCCGCGCTTGGAGAAATCCTGCTGCGCGGAGGCGCGCGACACCGCCGTGCCCATGGCGTAGCGATTGTTCTCGATGACGTAGATCACCGGCAGTTTCCAGAGCTCCGCCATGTTGAAGCTCTCATAGACCTGGCCCTGGTTCGCAGCACCGTCGCCGAAATAGGCGACGCTGACATTGTCGTTGCCGCGATAATGGTTGGCGAAGGCAAGCCCGGTACCGAGCGAGACCTGGGCGCCGACGATGCCGTGACCGCCGTAAAACTGCTTCTCCATGCTGAACATGTGCATGGAGCCGCCCTTGCCCTTGGAGTAGCCGCCACGGCGGCCGGTGAGCTCGGCCATCACGCCATTGGCATCCATGCCGCAGGCGAGCATGTGGCCGTGGTCGCGGTAGCCGGTGATGACCTGATCGCCCTGTTTCAGCGCCATCTGCATACCAACTACCACGGCCTCCTGGCCGATATAGAGGTGGCAGAAGCCGCCGATCGCACCCATGCCGTAGAGTTGGCCCGCCTTCTCCTCGAAACGGCGGATCAGGAGCATGTCCCGAAGCGCCTTGAGTTCCTGTTCTTTGGTGAATTCCGGAGGGGAGCTGCCGTTGGTCTTGTCAGCGGCTTTTTTGGGTGAGGCCATGGGAATTCCGGGTCGGAGAAAACTAGGCCCTCTCTAACCCAACTCAAACGCCTGTGAAAGCACCGCAGCGCCGGCACGCGACATTCATTATGCCGCAGTGCAGCGTGCCCGAAATTTTGCAAAATCTTTTGTGCCGATCCAGCAACAATTCTAATCGTCGCCGCCGCGCGAACAGATTCGTGACCGCGTCAAGAACCTCCGCTCCCGTCCATTGTCCAAGGAGAACATGCCGCCGCGTCCCGGAACGACGTCGATGATCAGGTCGGTATGCTTCCAGGCCTCGAATTGCGCCCCGCTGATATAGACCGGCATGCCGCCGATATGACCGAGCAGCACGTCGTGCTCGCCGATGATGAACTCGTCGGCCGGATAGCACATCGGCGAGGAGCCGTCGCAACAGCCGCCGGACTGGTGAAACAGGACGGGGCCGTGATCAGCACAGATTTCAGCCAGGAGCTTCAGAGCTGCGTCCGTCGCGCTGACCTTGTCGTGCATGAGCCGTGCCCCGCCAGTCCAGGGCGGCGCAATGGGAGAAGATTCTTGCGCCGCCCTGATTGCACCGATCAGAAGAAGCCGAGCTTCTTCGGGCTGTAGCTGACCAGCAGGTTCTTGGTCTGCTGGTAGTGATCGAGCATCATCTTGTGGGTCTCGCGCCCGATGCCCGACTGCTTGTAGCCGCCGAACGCCGCATGCGCGGGATAGGCGTGGTAGCAGTTGGTCCAAACGCGGCCCGCCTGGATGGCGCGACCGAAGCGGTAGCAGCGGTTGGCATCGCGGCTCCAGACCCCGGCGCCGAGGCCGTAAAGCGTATCGTTGGCGATCGACAGCGCTTCGTCATCGGTCTTGAAGGTCGTGACCGAGACGACCGGGCCAAAGATCTCCTCCTGGAAGATCCGCATCTTGTTGTGGCCGTGGAACACGGTCGGCTGGACGTAGAAGCCGCTGGCGAGATCGCCCGACAGGTTGGCGCGGTTACCGCCGGCCAGGACCTTGGCACCTTCTTGCTTGCCGATGTCGATATAGGAAAGAATTTTCTCCAACTGCTCGCTGGATGCCTGTGCGCCGATCATGGTGGCGGCATCACGCGGGTCGCCCTGCACGATGGCGGCCACGCGCTTCAGCGCCCGCTCCATGAAGCGGTCATAGATGGCTTCGTGGACCAGCGCCCGGCTCGGGCAGGTGCAGACCTCGCCCTGGTTCAGCGCGAACATGACGAAGCCCTCGATCGCCTTGTCGAAGAAATCGTCATCCTCGGCGGTGACGTCCTTGAAGAAGATGTTTGGCGACTTGCCGCCGAGCTCGAGGGTAACAGGGATCAGGTTCTGGCTGGCATATTGCATGATCAGCCGGCCCGTCGTGGTCTCGCCGGTGAACGCAATCTTGGCGATCCGCTTGCTGGAGGCGAGCGGCTTGCCGGCTTCGAGGCCAAAGCCGTTCACGACGTTGAGGACGCCGGGCGGCAGGAGGTCGCCGACGATCTCGGCCCAGACCATGATCGAGGCCGGGGTCTGCTCGGCCGGCTTCAGCACGACGCAATTGCCGGCGGCGATCGCGGGCGCAAGCTTCCAGCAGGCCATCAGCAGCGGGAAGTTCCAGGGGATGATCTGACCGACCACACCGAGCGGCTCGTGGAAATGATAGGCGACGGTGTCGTCATCGATCTCGCCGATGGTGCCTTCCTGCCCGCGCACGACGCCGGCGAAGTAGCGGAAATGGTCGATGGCGAGCGGCAAATCGGCAGCGCGGGTCTCGCGGATCGGCTTGCCGTTGTCCCAGGTTTCGGCGATCGCGAGCCGCTCCAGATTCGCCTCCATGCGGTCGGCGATCTTGTTGAGGATGACCGAGCGCTCCGCCGCGCTGGTGCGTCCCCAGGCGTGCTTGGCGGCATGCGCCGCGTCGAGCGCCGCCTCGATGTCCTGCTCATCGGAGCGGGCGATCTGACACACGACCTTGCCGGTCACCGGCGAGGTGTTGTCAAAGTACTTGCCGGCTTTCGGCGCGACGAATTTGCCGCCGATGAAATTGTCATAGCGCTCGGCAAAGGGATTCTTGCTGACGTTAAGGAACTCGACCTTGTTCATGTTCACTCCCGGTTGTTGCTGTGTGAGCAATTCGTCGCGGGCGTTTCGCCTCCGTGCGACTTGCCGGGACGATCTCGCGGAAGACGTTTTTTGTCAGCCCGGGCGGGAGCGACGGTGCGGCGGACCTGTCGCAGAACTGCGACAGGTGATGGGACAACGAGCACTTGTCCTCACCCAGAGGAGCCGTCTCGCCCGCTGTCGCGAAGAATGGCTGCGCGCGGCCCGGTGGCGGCCTCCTCATCTCGAGGGGCAGACGTGTGAGTGGAAGGAAGGCGGACGCTCAGTGCGCGCGCAGCTCGAACCGCTTGAGCTTGCGATGGAGCGTGGCGCGGCTGACGCCGAGCGCCTTGGCGGCCGCCGAAACGTTGCCGCCCGCGCGCAACAGCGCCCGCTGCAACACGGCGCGCTGACCGCCGGCAAGGTGGTCGCACGCCGTATCGTCGCCGAACAGGTCGGCTGCGGGCACCGGTTGCCACGGGCGGCCGGGCACGATCCCCAGTCCGACCCGGGCGGATCTGGTCGCACCTATCACGAGATCGTCGGCATCGACGGCCACGAGGCCGCCGCCCTGCCCCTCCGCCGACGGTGTCAGCACGATGCGGGCATTGGCAAAGGCGCGGCGGAACAGGTCGGCCTCGATGCGCCGCGCGGCTTCGCCCGCGGCCAGTGCAATCAAATTCGAGAATGCGTCGGTGCGATCGGCGCGGCAGGAGGAGACGTCGAGCACGCCCGCCAGTGCCGCCTCGTGGTCGTAGATCGGCACGGCGGTGCAGCTCAAAAGCGTGTTGCGGGTGAAGAAGTGCTGGTCGCGGTCGATGGTGAGCGGCCGTTGCTCGACCAGGCAGGTGCCGATGCCGTTCGTGCCTTCGTGCTCTTCGCTCCACAGCGCGCCCGTCCACAGGCCCCAGGACTGGAACGTCGCGTCATCGGCCGGCGTGCCGCGACGATCGACCGGAATGCCCTCGCCGTCGGCGAGCAGCACGCAGCAGCCGGCGGCGCCGACCGCCTGGTAGAGCCGGTCCATCGCACCTTGCGCGGCTGCAAGCAGCGGCGCGATGCGCTCGCGCGCGTAAAACAGCTCGGCTTCGGTGAGCCGGGTCGGCATCCGGCGGCCGGAGGGATCAAGATGATGCAAACGGGAGGAACGGCACCACGAGGCCACAAGCGCGGAACGTGCCGCCTGGCCTGACGCAATGGCGGCCTCAACGCGAGCCGCGTGATGCTGGAGCGTTTGCCCATTCATCACTGTTTCCTCCGAAAGGCAGTTTAGTTCATGCCGGCGCCGTCAGGTTGATCTGCGTCAACTCCGGATGACGGCGCCTATCAAGCCATGAGCCCTGCGCGCGGCCGCCGTCAAGACGCCTGGCGCCGCCGCCGGTACCGACCTTCGGCATAGACGGAACAACCGCCGCCGTGCTCGCCGTGCGGCTTTCGAATTCGGTTTCGGAGGGCGCGAAAGCGTTAGTTCTGGTTGATGATCCGGACCAGATCGTGCGGGTTGACATATTGGAGCTGGTAGCGCGCCCGCTCGTCCAGCATGTCGGGGTCGATCTTGTCCGCGCGCAGCAGCGACACCCGCCGCTCGCCCTCGGCCCGCTCCTGCTTCAGCCGTGCGAGTTCCGAGGTCAGGGCGATGATCTCCTGATCGAGCTCCTGCCGGGCGTTCAGGCCGTATTTGCCGGTATAGGCGTTGATGCCGAAATAGCCGACGATCGCCGCCGCCATCGTGTAGAGGGCAAGACCGGTCAGGATAGATTTGAGGCGGGCACGGGTGACCATGCCTGCCAAGATCGAACAGGTCGGTTAACGGAGTGCTAACTCTAGACGCCCGTATCTCCGTCCGTCATGCCCGGCCTTGTGCCGGGCATCCACGTTCTTCGTCACCACGACAAGAAAGACGTGGATGGCCGGGACAGGCCCGGCCATGACGACGACTTAGACAAGGGCAAGCGGGAACGATCAGCCCTGGTTCTTCGCCACATGCGCGGCGAAGGCGTCGATGTACTGCTGGAGCACGGTCTTCAGCGCGTCCTTGGTCAGATTGCCGGCCGCATCAAAAGCGTCGCCGACGCCGTTCAGGTAGATCTCCGGCTGCTGCAGGATCGGGCCTGCAATGCCCGGCAGGATATTCTGGAGATGCTTGGCCGCGCTGACGCCGCCGAGCGGTCCCGGCGAGTTGGAGACGATGCCGACCGGCTTGCCGAGGAACGAGCTCTTGCCATAGGGGCGCGAGGCGACGTCGATGGCGTTCTTGAGCACGCCGGGAATCGAGCGGTTGTATTCGGGGGTGATGAACAGCACGCCGTTCGACTTCTGAAGCTTTTCGCGGAACGCCAGCCAGTCGGCGGGCGGTGCACCCTCGAGGTCCTGGTTGAAGAACGAGATGCCCGCAGGCGTGATGACCTCGAGCGAGAGCGAGCTCGGCGCGAGTTTTGCGAAGGCATTGGCGATCTTCAGCGAAAAGCTTTCCTTGCGCAGGCTGCCAGCGATCGTGACGATATTGTAGGCCATGGATGTCCTCAGGCTTCAGCGGGAGTGCCGGAGCGGCACTTAAGCCATCCGGCTCGATGGATGCAAGTGCATGGACCGACACGTTTTGGAAACGCAGCGTTTGCGAAAACAACCCTCACCAAAACAATCAGGCCGCCAAGTGGCGGCCTGATGCTTGTCTGGCGGTCGCTCTTTCGCTCAGAGAGTCGGATTCCACAACGAGGGGATCAGGCGATATTTGGCGCCGTCCTTCTCGACATGGCCGACCGAGGGGAAGGTGAAGTGGAAGCCGACCACAGTCGCCTTCTCGGCGGCCGCCATGTCGTAGAATTTGTGGCGGGTCGCCTGCGCCATCGCGGGATCGTTGTCGAACACCACGTGCCAGTCCGGATTGCGCAGGAAGAATTCCGGAATGTTGGTCACATCAGACTGGATCAGGACCTTGGCATCGCCCGATGCAACCGCAAAGGACGTGTGGCCGGGCGTATGGCCGGGAGTGGCGATCGAGGTGATGCCGGGCGCGACTTCCTTGCCCCATTCGTACTTCGTCACCTTGGACTCGAGACCGGCAAAGGTCTTCTTCACGTTGGCGAAGTAGTTCTTCATCATGTCGTTCGGGGCCTTGGCCGCGTTCTCCTCGCTGGCCCAAAACTCCCAATCCTTCACGGGCACCATGATCTCGGCATTCGGGAAGGCCAGGCCTCCATCGGCGAGACGGATGCCGTTGGTGTGGTCGGGATGCAGATGCGAGAGCAGGACGATGTCGATGGCCTTGGGATCGACGCCCGCCGCCGCCAGGTTCTGCAGCGTGCGGCCGACCGCGCCCTTGCTCGCTTCGAAATTCGCCGCACCATTGCCGCTGTCGATCAGGACGAGCTTGCTGCCGGTGTTGATGAGCTGCGGATTGAACGGCACGGTGACCATGCCTTTCGGCATATAGGCGGCGTCGCCGGCGGCGAGCGCCTCTTCCTTCGGCACGTTGGTGACGAACTTGTCGGGCATCGGGAAGGTTCGCGCGCCGTCATTGATCGAGGTGCACTCAATGGAGCCCACCTTGTAGCGATAGAAGCCCGGCGCCTGGGTGCCGCTTTGCGGCACTGCGGCATTGGCCTCCGCCATTCCCAACCGCGAGATCGCGGCCGCGCCGAGCGCGGCGGCGCCCGCGAGCATGTGACGGCGATTCAGTTCGATCATGGGCTTGTCCCCTTCTTAAGCGTAGCGGTTTTTCCGCATTCAATTGCGGCGCGAATGTTCTTCCGCTTCGCTCAGAAGGCAAGCCCTCTTTTGGATCATGCCCCGCCGGACATCACGAAGATTTATTTGGGTTGATGAGGAATTTTTCACCGGTCGCGCGTTTGCCGTACACGGCGATGTTGGCGAGGTCGAGCGTCTCCGGCAGCGACACCACGCGGGTGTAGTGGCTGGCGAAGGTGGTCTTGAGCTCCGAGGCGACGCGCTGGCGCAGCCTGCCGATCTCGGCGGGACCGATCTTCTGGAGGAACGGCGTGAGCAACCAGCCGCCGACGCCCCAGGTCAGGCCGAAGGAGCGGCTCAACTCGGTCGGACGGGTGTCGAGGGCACCGTAGATGTAGACCTGCTTGTACACGTTGGAGCCGTAGCGGCTGTACTCCGTGGCGGTCTTGTTGGCCGCGGTCTCCATTGCCGTGAGGATCTGGCTTGCAAGCTTGCCGCCGCCGATGGCGTCGAAGGCGATGGTGGCGCCGGTCTCCACCAGCGCATTGGTCAGATCGTCCATGAAGCTGGCCGCGGTGGAATCGACGACGTATTTGGCGCCGATCTTGTGCAGGATGTCGGCCTGCTCCTTGCTCCTGACGATGTTGACCAGGCCAATGCCGTCCTTGATGCAGATCTTGTTGAGCATCTGGCCGAGATTGGAGGCGGCCGCCGTGTGCACGAGCGCCTTGTGGCCTTCGCGGCGCATGGTCTCGGTCATGCCGAGTGCGGTCAGCGGATTGACGAACCACGAGGCGCCATCGGCCGCGGTGGTGCCGGGCGGCAGCTCCATCACGTCGCGGACTTTGAGGACGCGATACTGCGTGTACATCGCGCCGCCGATCATCGACACCGTCTTGCCCATCAGCGCCTTTGCAGCATCCGACGAGCCGGTCTTGATGACCGTGCCCGCGCCTTCATTGCCGACAGGCAGCGACTGATCGAGCCGCGCCGCCATCATCCGCATGGCAGCCTCCGGCATTTTCGCGGTAATCACGGGTTGATCCTTGGTGCCGGACACCTGCGCGGCCGACATGTCGGCGGGGCCGATCAAAAGCCCAAGGTCCGACGGATTGATCGGCGTCGCCTCGACGCGAACCACGACCTCGTCGTCGGCCGGCTCGGGAGTCGGCACGTCGACCAGGGACAATTCCAGTTCGCCGCTCTTCTTGAGCAGCGAACGCAGTTGCAGTCCGCTCTTGCCGTCGCTCATGTAGATCCTCCCTGCTGTTTGTCTTGTCGTTGTTACGCCAGCGCCTTCAGCGCCGACTTGCCGGCATAGAGCGCCTGCTTGCCGAGCTGCTGCTCGATGCGCAGGAGCTGATTGTATTTGGCGGTGCGATCGGATCGCGCAAGGGAGCCGGTCTTGATCTGACCGCAATTGGTGGCGACCGCGAGGTCGGCGATGGTGGAGTCCTCGGTCTCGCCGGAGCGGTGCGACATGACAGAGGTATAGCCGGCCTTGTGCGCCATCTCGACGGCCGCGAGCGTCTCGGTCAACGAGCCGATCTGGTTGACCTTGATCAGGATCGAGTTGGCGCGCCCCGCCTTGATGCCTTCCGACAGCCGCTTGACGTTGGTGACGAAGAGATCGTCGCCGACGAGCTGGCATTTCTTGCCGATGAGATCGGTCAATTCCTTCCAGCCGTCCATGTCGTCTTCCGACATGCCGTCCTCGATGGTGACGATCGGATAGCGCGCGACGAGGTCGGCGAGATATTTTGCCTGCTCCGAGATCGAGCGCGTCTTGCCCTCGCCTTCGTAAACGTACTTGCCGTCCTTGAAGAACTCGGTCGAGGCGCAGTCGAGGCCGAGCATGACGTCGCCGCCTGCCTTGTAGCCGGCCTTGCCGATCGCGTTCACGACGAAATCGAGGGCTGCGTCCGCCGACGGCAGGTTCGGCGCAAAGCCGCCCTCGTCGCCGACATTGGTGTTGTGGCCGGCCTTCTTCAGCTCGGACTTCAGCGTGTGGAAGATCTCCGCCCCGCAGCGCAGGCCTTCGGCAAAGCTCTTCGCGCCGATCGGCAGGATCATGAACTCCTGAAAATCGATCGGATTGTCGGCGTGCACGCCGCCATTGATGATGTTCATCATCGGCACCGGCAGCACGCGCGCCGAGGTGCCGCCGACATAGCGATAGAGCGGCATGTCGAGCGACAGCGCGGCCGCCTTGGCGCAGGCCAGCGACACGCCGAGGATGGCGTTGGCGCCGAGACGGCTCTTGTTCGGCGTGCCGTCGAGGTCGATCATGATCTGGTCGATCTGGACCTGGTGCTCGGCATGGAGGCCGCTGAGCGCCTCAAAAATCTCGCCATTGACGGCGCCAACCGCCTTCTGGACGCCCTTGCCGACATAGCGGGCTTTGTCACCGTCGCGCAGTTCCACCGCCTCATGGGCGCCGGTGGAGGCGCCGGATGGCACCGCGGCACGGCCGAGCGAGCCGTCCTCCAGCACGACGTCGACCTCGACGGTGGGATTGCCACGGCTGTCCAGGATTTCGCGGCCGATGATGTCGACAATGGCGGTCATATTGGCTTCCGTTCGTTAGAGACAGGTCTTGAGAGGCAGGTCTTGTGAAGTCGTGTGAAGGCAGGTCGTTTCGCCGCGGGTCTTACACGGAGCGCAAGCAAATGTGAACGCTTAGCCTGCGCCCTTCGCCCGACGGGTGAAGAGGTCAGGACTAGAGCCTTTTTTCCGTTCCGATCGGATCGAAACGGGGCTCTAGATTCTTGTTCTGACGCGTTTTCTTTGCGCGAACCGGTATCCACTTCGCTCGAAAACGCTCTAAGCTTTCATCCGGTTGATCTGCGTCTCGAACCGCAATCTGAAACAGTCGGGGTAACGCAATGAATCGCCGCCAGTTTCTCGCCTCCAGCGCCGCCCTCCTCGCCGTCCGCCCAGGCTTTGCCCAGGAAGGGCCGTTCCGGACAAGATATTACCCGATCAGCGCCGGCATCGGCCTGCACGACCTGACGCCCGCCCCCGACGGCGCGGTCTGGTTCACCGCGCAGGGCAAGGGCATGCTGGGGAGGCTCGACCCCAAGGACGGCTCATTCAGGACGGTCAGCCTCGGCCAGGGCGCGGCTCCCCACGGCGTGACGATCGGGCCGGATGGTGCGCCCTGGATCACCGAGGGCGGCCAGAACGCGATTGCGCGGGTCGACCCTGATAACCTCAAGGTCGCGCTGTTCCGCCTGCCCGAAAAATTCGCCGCCGCCAACCTCAACACAGGGGTGTTCGATAAGGCTGGCACCTACTGGTTCACGGGCCAGTCCGGCTATTACGGGCGGCTCGAGCCGAAGTCCGGCACCATGGACGTGTTCAAGGCGCCGAAGGGCGTCGGGCCCTACGGCATCACCGTCACGCCCAAGGGCGACATCTGGTACGCCTCGCTCGCCGGCAGCTATATCGGCAAGATTGATCTTGCGACCGGCAATGCCACTGTCGTCCAGCCGCCGACGCCCAACCAGGGCGCGCGGCGTGTGTGGTCGGATTCCAAAGGCCGGATCTGGGTCTCTGAGTGGAACAGCGGGCAGGTGTCGGTGCACGACCCCGCCGACGGCTCCTGGAAAAGCTGGAAGCTGCCGGGCGAACGTCCCCGCACCTACGCCGTCTTCGTCGATGACAAGGACAAGGTCTGGCTGACGGATTTTTCAGCCAACGCGATCGTGCGCTTCGACCCAGTGACGGAAAAATTCACGAGCTTCCCGAGCGACCGCGCCAACGCCAACGTCCGCCAACTCGACGGCCGATCCGGCGAGCTCTGGGGCTGCGAGTCCGGCAACGACCGGATTGTCCTGATCCAGACGACCGCCTCGGGTTGACGGCGACCCTCGCTTGCGTCCATGTCGCAGCCAAGAGCGCGATCCTATCGCGCTCTATTTTTTAGATTGAGCATGATCTCTCGGAAAACCGGCGTCCACTTTTCCGGATCATGCTCCAAAGGACGCAAGATGATGGCGAAAAAGTCTCTCCAGCTCGGCCGCGCGGTGGAATGGCCGCACACGCCGGAACAAGCCCAGCTCGACCGCGTACCCAATCCGCAGAGGGGTACCGACTATCTGGTGCGCTTCACCGTGCCGGAATTCACCTCGCTCTGCCCGGTCACGGGCCAGCCGGATTTCGCGCATCTGATGATCGACTACGCGCCCGGCCAATGGCTGCTGGAGTCGAAGTCGCTAAAACTCTACATCGCAAGCTTTCGCAATCACGGCGCCTTCCATGAGGACTGCACCGTGATGATCGGCAAGCGCATCGCCTCCGAGATCAAACCGAAATTCTTGCGCATCGGCGGCTACTGGTATCCGCGCGGCGGCATCCCGATCGACGTGTTCTGGCAAACCGGCCGCGTGCCGAAGGGCCTATGGGTGCCGGACCAGGGCGTCGCGCCCTATCGCGGGCGGGGCTGAGTTCGTCCGTCAGACGAGGACCAGGGCCAGCAGCCCCGAGCAGAGCAACGCGACCCCTGCCAGCGCCACGGCAAGAAAGCCGAAAGAGGTGAATTCTTCACGCATGGGAACACTCCCGGCCGCGCTCACCAGGCACCAACCATCATGAGCGTGGCGATACTGGCGGCGGAGAAACACAGAATGACGATTGGTGCGGCAAGACTCTCATGGAACCACATGTCACTTCTCCCTCAATGGGATTTGGGAGGAGAGTAAGCCGCCTGTGCTTTGATGCGATGTCGTCGCGCTCGGAAAATGGCTTCGTCCAGAGCACTGGTGCTTCGCCGGAACACGAACGACGAAACGACTTCACGGCATCGCGAGCGCAAATGGTTCCGACTGCACCAGATTGTCGCAGCCAGGTGGGCAGGGTCAGCCCACGCTGTCTCGCCCGGCGCATCTGGACAGGCTTACGAGGACTCCGTCGGCGCTGCTTTTCCACTCCCTTCAGTGCATTGCATAGCGCCCAGACAATCGGATCGAGGCATAGTACAACGCAACGATCGCAATTTTAGCGAGAGCGCCCAACGAGCACGGGAGATCGCGAATGTACGCCCATATTCTCTTGAGCACGGATGGATCGGATATCGCGAGAAAAGGCATCAAGCATGGGATTGCATTAGCAAAGGCCCTGAACGCTGAGGTGACGGTGATCGCCGTTACGGAACCGCTGTTGATCGACTATGGAGGCGGACACGACTCGGGCTGGATTCCCACGCAGCAAGAAGTTGATAGCTTCGACGCTGCCTGCAAGGAACGTGCGGGCAAGGTGCTCGATGAAGTTCGATCAATGGCAGAGCAGATAGGGATATCTGCAGAACTTTTGCACGTTCCGAATAAGCGCCCAGCGGATGCGATAATCGAAACCGCGAACTCCCGAGGCTGCGACTTGATCGTCATGGGCTCTCATGGGCGCCGGGGCTTCAGGAAACTACTCTTGGGCAGTCAAACATCCGAGGTTCTTGCGGACGGAAGCGTCCCGGTTCTTGTAGTTCACTAACCGGATGTCCGCTCCTTCAGGAAGAGCCAATTCTCAAAACAAAGGCCCGTTACAGCCTGCACTGCGACGGGCCTGTCTTCTTGGGCGCACCTGCTAAAGCGCGTACGCCGGCGCGCCCTGCTCAGGCAATCGCGATCGGACCGCTGCTTCCCGTGGCGCCCCGGCGTGAAACTGCAGACGAACTGGTGCTTCTTGTCGGCGATGAGTTCGTCGAAGATCAGGTTCTCGTGATTGGGGCCCATGGCATCGCGCGTCAGGAGGCCCTCGCCGTCCGCGCAGCGGCCTGAGGCGTCCTAATACGCGCTGAGCAGATCGACCTTGGCATTGGCGGCGACCAGCCGGCGCGCCAAAATGGCGGCGAGGTTGCGCATGATCTTCAGCGACGTCTCAGGGTGCAGTCGGCGGTAGTCGGCAAAACTGTCGAGCGGCAATTCGAGGCAGGTCACGGGCGTGTCGGCAAAGACGTCGGCACTGCGGCTTTGCTCCAAAATCGCCATCTCGCCAAATTCCATGCCGGGACCGAGCGAGGCCAGTCGCACGCCGCTCGGCAGTTTCACGCTCACCATGCCGCTTTGCAGGAAGAACAGCGAACTGGCGGGCTCGCCGGCGCCAATGATGCGCTGACCCGGCTCATAGCGGCGCGTGGTCGAGAGCTTGACGATGGCAGCGATCTCGTCCTCGCCGAGCTCCGCCAACAGCGCCTGCTCGTGCAGATGCGAACTCTCCTTCACGTCGGTAAAGCCGCCATGCCGGTAGATCACCTGATCCTCGGCCCATTCGATGGCGTCGTCGAGCAGAGTGAAGCAGCGCAGCCGACGCGCATCGGCCGTGCGCTCGGAAATTGCTTGCCAGAGCGTGGAGCTGCGCTCGACGCCCGAAACGATCGTGGTGACACCGCCATCGCCGAGGGCGGTCAAGGTCTCGCCGAACAGCTCGGCGCCGGCGGCGGTGATGTCGGGGACGCGGCGGAAGTCGATGATGAGGAGCGGCGCGTTCGGCGGCTCGCCGGTGAGTTTTCGCGTGACGTAGTCGATGGTGCCGAAATTCATCGCACCGACCAGCTCGAGCACGCGGATGTCGCTGTGCCGCTCGTCCAAAATCTGCTGCTCGTGCGGCTGGCGGCTGCGGCGCGAGGAGATGCCGTAGATGTCATAATCGGCCATGATGCTGGTGCGGACGTCGGCATTGCGGTTGAGCATGTGCAGGTCGAACCGCGCCGACAGCGCCTCGCAGACCTTCAGGCCGCGCACGCTGTTGAAGTGGTCGTCGAGCAGCGGCGAGAAGGTGCCGAGCCCCATCTGCGAGGGCAGCGCCGCGACGATGCCGCCGCCGACGCCGCTCTTGGCGGGGATGCCGACGCGGTAGGTCCACTCGCCGGCATAGTCGTACATGCCCGAGCTGGTCATCACGGATAGCGTGCGGGCAACGATATGCGGGGTGATCACCTGCACGCCCGTCACCGGATTGATGCCGCGGTTGGCGAGCGTTGCCGCCATCACGGCGAGATCGCGTGCGGTCACGAGGATCGCGCATTGCCGGAAATAGACGTCGAGCACAGCATCGACGTCGTCAGGCAGCACCGCATAGTTTCGCAGCAGCCACGCAATCGCGCGGTTGCGGTTGCCGGTCGCGGTCTCCGAGGCATGCACGGCATCGTCGACGCCGAGCTCACGGCCGGCGAACTGGCTGAGTTTTGCGCGGATGCGCTCGAAGGCCCCCTTCCCCTCCACCTCATAGATCAGCCCCGAGCAGGCGATGGCGCCGGCATTGACCATGGGATTGAAGGGACGGTTGTCGTTCGTCAGCCGGATCGAATTAAATGCCTCGCCGCTCGGCTCGACGCCGATGGTCGCCGACACCCGCGCCTCGCCAACCATTTCGAGCGCGAGCGCAAACACGAAGGCTTTTGAGACCGACTGGATCGTGAAAGGCACGGCGCTGTCGCCGACCTCATAGATGTGCCCGTCGATGGTGACGAGGCTGATGCCGAAATGGGCGGGATCGGCGCGCTTCAGCTCGGGAATGTAGTCGGCTACCGCGCCCGAATTGTCCGACCTGAACTGCTCGTAGCAATCGCTGAGGAAGCGCCGCAGCGGTGGCCTGGTAGGATAGCCGGTCGTCCCGGGCGGGCTGGCCGTACTGGTCGAACGAACATCCACGATCTCACACCTCTGCTTTTGCCCAAAACGCAAGCAATCGGCGTGCCATGTATACGGAACGTGGATGTCACGATGGCGCGAAACGACCAAGCCCGCCGCAGCCGGATGCTGCAGCGGGCCCCTATTCCAGGCACCCTGTTGCGGAGGCCCATTACGCCACCGCCCGCACCTTGCGGATGAAGTTGTCGACTTCGTTCGTGAGCGCGGTTGACTGACTCGACAGATGGCCGGCGGCCTTCAGCACGCCGGCGGCCGCGCGGCCGGTCTCGTTCGCGGCCGACGAGACGCTGGCGATGTTGCGCGTCACGGTCGAGGTCGCCTCCGCCGTGTGCTGCACGGTGCTGGCGATCTCGGCGGTGGCCTTGTTCTGCTCTTCCACGGCCGAGGCGATGACGCGGTTGATGCTCGAGACCTCCTCGATGGTCTTGACGATGCCGTCGATCGCGGAGACCGCCTTCTGCGTCGCTTCCTGGATCTGGGTGATCTGCGCGCTGATCTCTTCGGTCGCTTTCGCCGTCTGCGAGGCCAGGTTCTTCACCTCGCTCGCGACAACCGCAAAACCCTTGCCGGATTCGCCGGCGCGCGCGGCTTCGATGGTCGCGTTCAGCGCCAGAAGATTGGTCTGGCCCGCGATCGAGGTGATGAGCCCGATCACTTCGCCGATGCGGTCCGCGCCGTCGGCGAGCGCGCGTACGGTGGTGTCGGTCTCCTTCACGGTATCGACCGCCTGTTCGGTGGCACGCGTTGCCTGCTCGACCTGGCGGTTGATCTCGCGGATGGAGGCGTTGAGCTCCTCGGCCGCAGCCGCCACGGTCTGCACGCCGCCGCCGACCTGGTCGGCGAGATTTGAGGCCGAGCCCGCCTGATCCTGCGCTTCGGTCGCGGTGCCCGACATCGAGCGCGCGGTGGTCTCGAGCTCGTTGGAGGCCTCCGACAGCGTCTGCACCATCTGGCCGATGCGACTTTCGAACTGCCGGACGAGGCCGGCGAGCTCGGCCGCCCGCGCCTCCTTGGCGGCGCGTTCGGCGGCCTGGTCGCCCGACAGGCGCTCGGCGTTGATCATGGCTTCCTTGAACACCTGCAAGGCGGACGCCATGCGGCCGATCTCGTCGTTGCGCTCGAGGCTCGGCACGTCGCTTGCGAAATCATGGGCGGCAAAGCGGGTCATCACGCCGGTGATGGCGGTCAACGGGCGCGTCACGCGGTTGCGCATCAAGAGCAGGCCACCCATCGTCAAGGCGAGCGAGGCCGGCAACAGAAGGCCGAACAGGATCAGGCTGAGCCGGGCGCGCGAAGCACCGTCTTCCGCGCGCGCGATCATGTTGGCGAGTGCGGACTTGGTGACGGTGACGATCTTGTCGGCGCCGACGAGTTGCCGATCGCGGTAGTCCAGACCGGCAACGCCCGCGGGTTCGCTTTTCAGGAGACGCGTTGCGATCGCATTGCGCTCTTCGTTCAAGGCACCCGAGACGGCCGGCTCGGCGTCGCGAATGGCCTGCTCCAGCGCAGCGTCGGCGACGTTGGCGCTGAGGTCGCGGACGATCTTCCAGGACTGCTGGAGACGGCCGCGCAGGTCGGCGAACTCGATGCCCTCGGGCGGACCCCAGCTCTTCCCCGCCAGGATTGCGCTGAATTGCATGAGGATAGTCTGGCCCTGCGAGGCGCGGACCTGCCAGGCGGATTGCTTCACCATCACCAGGCGATCGAAGACCGGATCGATCAGCGTCATGCCATTGTCGACAAGCGCGGTGACGTCGCCGATGGCCTCCATATAGGCATCGCTCGTCTTCGCCCAGGCGGGTGTCAGGCTGGCCTCGCGTGCGGCCTTCTCCTGACGCAGTCCGGCCGCGGTGCGCGGCCGCAGCTCCTCCAACTGCGCCCAGGTGCCGCGCAGCTTGTCCAAGCGCTGGGCGAGCCCTGGCAGCTCGACCGCGCCGAGACTCTGCAAAGCCTCATTGTAGTTCTTCGTCGCAGTGGCGCGGTTCTCGGCGATCGAGGCCAGCACCTTGTCCGTCGCAGGCGGCGCGGCCGACAGATGGCTGAGCGTGTCGCCGCGCTCGAGGCGGAACACCACCACCGCGTTGGTCAGGTCGCGGCTCGCGACCGCCAGCGACACGATGCGGTTGCTGTCCGAATAGTGCCCGACCGCCAGCTTCAGGGCGTAGGCGCAGATGACGACGAGCACGATACCGAGGGAGCCGACCACAGCCCCGAGGATCCGGGCGACCGAACGCTGCTTTTGCATCAAATGATCCAACAGAATGGCGCCGCACCGCCTGCGGCTGAGCCGGCACTCTGGGATCGAAAGGTGAGATTTGATTTAAAATCGAGGGGAATTGGCGACCGTTGAAATGCGGAGACTACGGAGACGCGGTACGTCGGTACTTCCCCTGCCTTAACTGCGGGCATCGGCCGGCGTCCGCTGCTTCAACAGTCGCGCGCACACGAGCCCCAGGACGACCATGCAGGCGGCCGCCGTCAGCATGGTCGCGACCTTGCCGCCATGCGCGAGGCCAAAGCCGTAGGCGATCGGCCCGACGGTCTGGCCCATGAAGAAGAAGAACGAGTGCAGCGAGAGCGCAGTGGCGCGCGCCTCGACCGAGAGCTCACTGGCAAAAACCTGGAGGCAGCCATGAGCCATGTAGAACCCGCACCCCATCACCATGAGATTGAGCAGTTGCAATTCCCAGCGCGGACCGAAGGCGACCGCGACGAGCTGGGAGGCGACCAGCATGGTGCCCGCGATCATCATGCCCTTGACGCCGAGGCGCGGCAGAAGCAGCGAGACGGTGGCGGTGTAGAACAATCCGCCGATCGCAAAACCGGCGATGACGATGCCCGCGATCGACAGCGATGTTTCGCCGAGATCGAACAGGAATGACGCGACATAGGGAAACAGGCCGAGCACGCAGCAGCCTTCGATGAACACGGCCGAATAGCAGATCGGCGCATTCGGGTTGGTGAAGATCGTGCGATAGCCGGTCTTGAGCGCCGACAGGCTCGTCTTCGGCGGATGCTTCAGCCTGGCGCCGCGGAAGCCGGCCGCGACCGCGATCGAGGCGACGATCACGAGCACGCCGAGCGCGGCAAGGACGCCGCGCCAGCCGAGCAGATCGCCGATCAGGCCGGACGCCGATGCGCCGAGCAGATTGCCGGTCATCGCACCCGCCAGCGTTCGTCCGATCGCAATCTGGCGCTTCTCAGGTCCCACCAGCTCGCTGGTCAGGCTCAGCGCGATCGGAAACACGCCGCCCGAGCCGATGCCGGCGAGGATGCGGGTGGCAAACAGCAGCGGAAACGACGTCGACAAGGCGCCCAATATGCTGGCGAAGCCCAGCACCGCCAGACAGCCGACCATCAGCCGCGCCTTGCCGAACAGATCGGCCGCCGCGCCAATGATCGGCTGAATGATCGCAAAGGTGAAGGCAAAGACCGCGGCGAGGCCGGCGGCGGTCGCGATGCTGACGCTGAGATCCTCGGCGATATGCGGCAACACCGGGTCCAGCGCCCGCGCCGACAGCGCCGCCGCGAAGCTTGCGCCGGAGATGACGTAGAGCGCCGGCGGCAGGCCGTGTTCGTGCCCCACCTCCGACTGAAGCATCAGATCGCTTTGCCCTTTGCGACCGCGTCAAACGCCATCAGCCTGCGGATGAGCCCCTCGAACTCGCGCAAGGGCACCATGTTCGGGCCGTCCGACGGTGCGCGATCGGGATCGGGATGGGTTTCGATGAAGAGGCCGGCAACGCCGACCGCGACCGCGGCGCGTGCCAGCACCGGCACGAATTCGCGCTCGCCGCCGGAGGATGCCCCCTTGCCGCCCGGCTGCTGCACCGAATGGGTGGCATCGAAGATCACGGGCGCGCCGGTGCGCGCCAGAATTGGCAGCGCGCGCATGTCTGATACCAGCGTGTTGTAGCCAAAGGAGGCGCCGCGCTCGGTGACGAGCACGTTGGGATTGTTGGCGCTGGTGATCTTGGCGACCACATTCGCCATGTCCCACGGCGCCAGGAACTGCCCCTTCTTGACGTTGACGACCTTGCCGGTCGCGGCCGCCGCGAGCAGCAGATCGGTTTGCCGGCAGAGAAACGCCGGGATCTGGAGCACGTCCACAGCCTGCGCCACCTCGGCACATTGCGTCGCTTCGTGCACGTCGGTAAGCACGGGCAGACCGAACGAGGAACGGATTTCCGCAAAAATCGGCAGTGACTGCGCAAGCCCAAGACCGCGCTGGGCGGATGCGCTGGTGCGGTTCGCCTTGTCAAACGAGGTCTTGTAGACGAGCCCGATGTTCAGCCGGCTCGCGATCTCCTTCAGCGCTGATGCCACTTCAAGCGCATGCTGCCGGCTCTCGAGCTGGCACGGGCCGGCAATGATCGAGATCGGCAGATCGTTGCCGAACCTGACCGGTCCAACCGTGACCACTGACGCTGCGGAGTTACTTTCGCTCAAGACCAAAATCCTCGTTCCGGCGCGACCATAGCGGCGATGCGCGTCCGATCAACCCAATTCGGCCCTGCTCCCTGAATATCAGGGTTGCAGCAGGGCCGCGCGGCGCGAGGCCGGCCGTCACTTCACGGCGGAGAACGCCGTCGGGGCGAGGAACTGGCTGACGATATTGGCGATGATCTGGCCATCGGCTTCCGACTTCGCACGCGCATCGATCCAGTCCGGATCGCTCATGAAGCCGGCCCACTTCTTCTCGCGTTCGGCGAGCGATTCCCAGGCCAAGAAATAAGTGAGTTCCTGGTTCGACGCCCCAATCAGCGTGGTGAAGAACCCGGCCTGCCGGATGCCGTGCTTCTCCCACAGCTTCAGCGTCACCGTGTCAAAGCGCTTGAGCAGCGCCGGCAGCCGGCCCGGCAGGCAATGGTAGACGCGCATTTCGTAGATCATTCTGGTTCCTCCAAGTTTCTTGCGCGCCGGTTATAGCGACTGCGGCAAGGGGTGTCTTGATGTGATCATGCACCCTGCGCGGCCCGGCGCGCATGACTGCCTTGCGGCCGAATTCCGTTCGTCCTCATCCCCGCGTGACGTGAGCGGCGACACAAACCCAGACGCCGGCGCGGCGCGCCCAACTGTCGGTGTATCGTCCAAAGCCGGCCGACCCATCGGCCCTGAGATAGGTCGTCCGTGCATGGATGATCGCCATGTCGCCCATGATCCGGATCCGCTCGTGCTCGTATCCCAAATTCGATATGGCCGCGGGCTTCGCGATCTGTTCGAGGAATCCGGCACGATCGACCACTGATCCGTCAGGGTTGCTGTTGAGGAAATCGTCGCTCAGATGTTCGCGAAACCAATCGACATCCTTCATGACGACCGAGCGGATATAGCCGGCGTTGAGCTGCTTCAGTGCGTTCATGTCCCTTGCCGAAGCCAGCCGATCTTCCAAGTCGGCTTTGATCGCAACGCAATCGACTTCCACATCGAATTCACCTGGCCAGGAAGGCACCGTCAGAAAGATGCGTGCGGGTGGCGAGACGGGAAAATAGCGCTGGTACACATCGTTGAACGCGGCGAAATTCGAACTATCAGGCGTGCAGTAGACGTTGCATTTCACGACGTGCTGCAACGACGAGCCGGCAACTTCCAGGCAAAGTTTCATTTGCTCGAGAACGATCTCGGCCTGCTGTACGAACGGCAATCGCCTGACCTCACCGGTGACCGTGTCAAAGGGCGGCATGCCTGAGACATACACCGTCTCGCCGGCGACGATGACAGGACAGATTGGTCCCTTCCGCCGATGCTCCAGATAGGTGGAAATGGGTTCAACTCTGATGGGTTCGCGCTTCACGGCAGCCTCCAGGACACGATCGATCAAGTGGTCCCCATGCTGTCGCATCCGACGAGCTCAATGTCTCCAGTCGTGAGTTCGGTGCATGCCGAACTCACCTCGCTTGTTGATCCGGTGCGGACAATGGTAGAGGACGCTATGGTTGCAGCGGCGAACTTGGTCGAGGTTGCGGCGCTCGTCGGCGATACCGCGCGCGCGACCATGCTGTCCGCCCTCATGGGTGGACAATCCCTGACCGGAAGTGAGTTGGCGTTCCTTGCGCGAGTTTCGCGACCGACAGCCAGCGAGCACCTGTCCAGGATGGTCGAGGCCCGGCTCATCTCGGTGACCAGGAAGCGCAGCTATCGGTACTACCGCATCAGCTCACCACTGGTTGCCTGCATGCTCGAGAGCATCAAGCTGGTGGCAGCTCTCGAGGTTCCTCAGCGATATCAACCTCGATCTGCGCGCGACGCGGCGCTGCGGTTCGGTCGCACCTGCTACGATCATTTGGCGGGTCGATTGGGCGTTGCGATTGCGGACTCCCTGATCGCCTGCGATTGCATCGTCCTTGGCGAAGACGGCGGCGATGTCACCGACGCCGGCGCGAAGCTATTGACCGAATTTGGAGTCGACCTGAGCCAGAAGCGCAGAAATAGGCGCATCTTCTGCAAGCCGTGCCTCGACTGGAGCGAACGCCGGTATCACATCGCCGGTCACGTCGGAGCCGAGATCCAACGACGCTGCATGGAGCTGAATTGGCTCACCCGAGTCGATGATACACGGGCGGTGCAATTGACAACGGCTGGCCAGGCCGGTCTTCGCGATACCTTTGGCCTGGATAATTTGGGTCTTCAAGTCGACCCGCTGGATCTCAAGGTTGGAGCGTAAGCGCGCTGCCCCCTGAACGCGCCCTCCTCACCATGAGGGGTAACTTGGCGATGCTACACCAGCCGGCTCTGCTTCGCCGCCGCCGCAATGAACGATGCAAACAGCGGATGCGGTTCGAAGGGGCGCGACTTCAGCTCGGGGTGGAACTGCACACCGATGAACCAGGGATGATCCTCGTACTCGACGATTTCAGGCAGCACGCCGTCGGGCGACAGGCCTGAGAATTTCAGGCCGTGCTGCTCCAGGCGGTCCTTGTAGGCGGTGTTGACCTCGTAGCGGTGACGGTGGCGCTCGGAGATTTCGGTGGCGCCGCCATAGACCTGCGAGACGCGGCTGCCGCGCTTGAGCGCCGCAGGATATGCACCAAGGCGCATCGTGCCGCCGAGATCGCCGGCCTGCGAGCGCTTTTCGAGCTCATTGCCACGCAGCCATTCCGTCATCAGTCCGACCAGGGGCTCCTTGGTGGGACCGAACTCCGTCGAATTCGCCTCTTCGATTCCGACGAGATTGCGGGCGGCCTCGATCACGGCCATCTGCATGCCGAAGCAGATGCCGAAATACGGCACGTCGCGCTCGCGCGCGAACTGCGCCGCGCGGATCTTGCCTTCGGCGCCGCGCTGGCCGAAGCCGCCGGGCACGAGGATTCCGTTCACGTGCTCGAGGAACGGTGCGGGATCTTCCTTTTCGAAAATCTCGCTCTCGATCCAGTCGAGATTGACCTTCACCTTGTTGGCGATGCCGCCATGCGACAGCGCCTCGATCAGCGATTTGTACGCATCCTTCATGCCGGTGTACTTGCCGACGATGGCGATCGTGACGTTGCCTTCGGGATTGCGGACGCGCTCGTTGATCTGCTGCCAGCTCTGCAGCTCCGGCGGAATGCGCGAGCCGATGCCGAAGGCGGCAAGCACCTCGTCGTCGAGGCCGGCCGCATGATAGGCCTCAGGGACAGCGTAGATGTTGTCGACGTCGCGCGCTTCGATGACGGCGCTTTCGCGCACGTTGCAGAACAGGCCGAGCTTGCGCCGCTCTTCCTTCGGAATCTCGCGGTCGGTGCGGCAGAGCAGGATATCCGGCTGAATGCCGATCGAGCGCAGCTCCTTCACCGAGTGCTGCGTCGGTTTTGTCTTCAGCTCGCCCGCGCTCGGGATATACGGCAGCAGCGTGAGATGGATGTAGACCGCATGGTCGCGCGGCAACTCGTTCTTGAGCTGGCGGATCGCCTCGAAGAACGGCAGCCCCTCGATGTCGCCGACCGTGCCGCCGATCTCCACCAGCACGAAGTCGTACTCGTCATTGCCCGACAGCACGAATTCCTTGATGGCGTTGGTGACGTGCGGCACCACCTGGATGGTCGCGCCGAGATAGTCGCCGCGGCGCTCCTTGGAGATGATGTCCTGGTAGATGCGCCCAGTGGTGATGTTGTCCTGCTTGGTGGCAGGCCTGCCGGTGAAGCGCTCATAGTGACCGAGATCGAGATCGGTCTCCGCGCCGTCATCGGTCACGAACACTTCGCCGTGCTGATACGGCGACATCGTTCCGGGATCGAGGTTGAGATAGGGATCGAGCTTGCGGAGGCGGACCTTGTACCCGCGAGCCTGCAGCAGAGCACCGAGTGCCGCTGAAGCCAGACCCTTTCCGAGCGAAGAAACCACGCCGCCGGTGATGAAAATGTACCGCGCCATGGGACTTAACCTTTAATCCCCCGAACTCGATTCGCCAAAGCGATTCGTGTTCCGCCCCAAACATTTTGCGGGCCTGTGGGTGAGCCAAAACTGAGTGTGTTGCCAGAGCCTTGATGGGGATTGTTGATGCGGGGCGGTAGGCACCGTCCTGCATGGCCCCCCTGCTTTATTGCGCCGCTATTGCGACTTCGGCGCCTGCGGAGCCGCGGGAGCCTGATTCTGCTGCTGCTCGTCGGCCTTCTTGAGCGTGTCGAGCACGCCGCCCGAGGTCGGCGGCGCCACCGGCACCGCGCCGCCTGCCGGCTGCGTCTGCGACGCGGGCTGGCCGATGATCGACGCCGGCTTGCGGTCGTAGCCCGCATACCAGGTCAGGAACAGGCTGGTGAGGAAGAAACCCGCGGCCAGGATCGCCGTCGTCCGGCTGAGCAGGTTTGCCGTGCCGCGGCTCGACATGAAGCCCGCGCCGCCACCCATGCCGAGGCCGCCGCCTTCCGACTTCTGCAGCAGCACCGCGCCGATCATGACGGCGACGATCATGAGATGGATGACGATAACGACAGTCTGCATGGTATCCTTCCGTCACAAGCCGTCAGCGCCGATACCGGCTGCCAGCGCGCTTTGCGGGTTTTCCTGAAGTTGCGCGGTGTTACACGATCGGGACCGGCAATGCCACCCCCGATCGCCGCTTGCGGTTAGCTAGGGGCAGCCTTTGGCGATCGCAAGGAAATCAGCCGCCTTCAGGCTGGCGCCGCCGACCAGCGCACCGTTGACGTTAGCCACCGCCATCAACTCGGCCGCATTCGAGGGTTTGACCGAGCCGCCATAGAGGATGCGCATCTTAGCCCCCTCGGCGCTGAAGCGGGAGATCAGCAGTTCGCGGATAAACCCATGAATTTGCTCGACATCCTTGGCCGTCGGGGTGAGCCCGGTGCCGATCGCCCAGACCGGCTCATAGGCCACCGTCAGATTGGCGGCGCGGGAGCCGTCAGGCAGCGACCCCTGAAGCTGGCCGCGAAGGATATCCAGGGTCTTGCCGGCATCGCGCTCAGCTTGCGTCTCCCCGACACAAACGATAGCCGTCACCCTGGCGCGCCAGGCGGCTTCGGCCTTTTGCCGCACCAGGAGGTCGCTCTCCCCATGATCGGCGCGGCGCTCGGAATGGCCGACGATGATGGCGCTCGCCCCCGCATCGACAAGCATTTCCGCGGCGATGTCGCCGGTATGGGCGCCTGATACCTTGGGATGACAATCCTGCGCGCCGACGGCGACCTTCTTGCCGCGCGCCTTCTCGGCGAAGGCGGCAATCAGCGTAGCCGGCGGGCACACCAGCAGGTCGGCCTTGGCGGCCACATCTGCCGCGCCACTAAGCATGGCGTCGAATTCGGCAGCGGCGGCCTTCAGGCCATTCATCTTCCAATTGCCGGCGATCAGGGGGCGGATGGCGTCGGTCATGTCAAAATCCAGCGAAATGGGCTCGCCCATGCGCTAGCAGAGCGGACGCCGCAGTTCTAGAGACGGAAACGCCCTTAACACACCTTAAGGGAGCCACAGGTTGCGGGGGGAAAGCCGCCACTTTATGATGCCAGATCAATTCGGTGATGCGCTTTTGCGGAATCTGCTTTAAGGCGCGCCCGGTTCCCTTTCCTGCCAAACAAGTTGGACCCAATGCTTCGAGGAATGCGCAAGGCCTCATCAAACTGGCTCGGCAAGACCATTATGGCCGTGGTGATGGGCGTGTTGATCATCAGTTTCGGCATTTGGGGCATCGCCGACATCTTCCGCGGCTTTGGGCAGTCGACCGTCGCCAAGGTCGGCGGCACCGAAATTTCGCTGAACGAATTCCGCCAGATCTATACCGACCGCCTGCAGCAGATCGGCCGCCAGATCGGCCGCCCGCTGAGCCAGGACCAGGCGCGTGCCTTCGGGTTCGACCGCCAGGTGTTGCAGCAGACCATCGCCGAAGCCGCGCTCGACGAAGAGGCTCGCCGGCTCGGGCTCGGCCAGTCCGACGACGAGATCCGCCGCCTCATCATGAACGACCCCAACTTCAAGGGTGTCAGCGGCAGCTTCGACCCGCAGCGCTTCCAGGCCGTGATCCGCAACTTTGGCTATACCGAGCAGCGCTACATCGCCGAACAGCGCAAGGTGTCGCTGCGGCGGCAGATCACCGGCACGATCGGCGCCGGCCTCGAGCCGTCCAAGGCCCTGATTGACGCGCTCACCCGTTACCAGAACGAGCAGCGCGCGATCGAATTCGTCAGGCTCGACGCCGCGCAGGCCGGCACCATCGATCCGCCCTCGCCGGAGGCCCTCGCCGCTTATTTCGAGGATCACAAGGTCCAGTTCCGTGCGCCCGAGTACCGCAAGATCTCGTTCGTCGTGGTCTCGCCGGAAGAGATCGGCAAGTGGACCGAGGTCTCCGAGGACGACGCCAGGAAGCTGTTCGACCAGCGCAAGGACCGGATGGGCACGCCGGAAAAGCGGCAGGTGCATCAGATCGTGTTTCCGACCGTCGAGGAGGCGCAGGCCGCGCGCACCCGCCTGACCGGCGGCCTGTCGTTTGAAGATCTCGCCAAGGAACGCGGGCTCAACGCCGGCGATGCCGATCTTGGGCTGGTGACGAAGTCCGCAATCCTCGACCCCGCGGTCGGCGACGCCGCCTTCGCCCTGCCCGCTGGCGAGATCAGCCAGCCCGTGCAGGGCCGCTTCGGTGTAGCCCTCGTCAAGGTCGACAAGATCGAGCCGGCCGTCGAGCCGAACTTCACCACCGTCGCAGCCGACATCAAGCGCGAACTCGCCACCGAGCGCGCCCGCGCAAAGGTTTCGGAATTGCGCGACAAGATGGAGGACGAGCGCGGCGGCGGATCCAGCGTCGTCGATGCTGCCCAGAAGCTTGGCCTCACCGCCGTGACCGTCGATGCCGTGGACCGCTCCGGCCGCGCGCCGAACGGCCAACCGCTGACCAACATCCCGCAGGGGTTAGATGTGGTCTCGCAGGCGTTCAACAGCGACGTCGGCGTCGACAACGACCCGATCTCGTTCCGCGGCGGCTATGTCTGGTACGACGTGCTCGCCATCACGCCCTCGCGCGAGCGCAGCCTCGACGAGGTCCGTGACCAGGTCGAGGCGCGCTGGCGCCAGGACCAGCTTGCGACCAAGCTCAAGGCCAAGGCGACCGAGATGGTCCAGAAGCTCGGCCAGGGCGGCAAGCTCGCCGACGAAGCCGCAAGCGCCGGCCTCAAGGTCGAGACCGCCACCGGCTTCAAGCGCGACGACTCGCCGGCCGGCGTGCCTGCCAGCCTGGTGAATGCCGCCTTCCGCACCGCCAAGGACGGCGTCGGCCAGACCGCGGCCACCGGCGGCGGCGACGTCTTCGTCTTCCGCGTAACCGAGATCATCGACCCCCAGGTCGACCTCGCCTCCGACCCGATCAAGAAGTTGAAGGACAGCCTCGACCGTGCACTCACCGACGAGCAGGTCGCGGCCTACGTCACCAAGATCCAGAACGATATCGGGACCACGATCAATCAGGCCGCCTTCCTGCAAGTGACAGGCGCGAACAACCAGTAGGCAGTTGAAAGCACGCGATGGACGACCTGAAATCGATCATTGGAAAAGTCGCGACCGGCGCCAGCCTGTCGCGTGACGAAGCCGCATCGGCCTTCGACGCGATGATGTCCGGCGAGGCCACACCCTCGCAGATGGGCGGGCTTTTGATGGCGCTGCGCGTGCGCGGCGAGACCGTGGACGAGATCACCGGCGCGGTGTCGGCGATGCGCTCCAAGATGCTGCGCGTCACCGCGCCGCCCGAGGCCGTCGACATCGTCGGCACGGGCGGTGACGGCTCCGGTTCGGTCAACGTCTCGACCTGCGCCTCCTTCATCGTGGCGGGCGCAGGCATCCCGGTCGCCAAGCACGGCAACCGCGCGCTGTCGTCGCGCTCGGGTGCCGCAGACGTTCTGGCCTCGCTCGGGGTCAAGATCGACCTCAGGCCCGAGCAGGTCGGCCGCTGTGTGCAGGAGTGCGGCATCGGCTTCATGTTTGCGCCGGCGCATCACCCCGCGATGAAAAACGTCGGCCCGACCCGTGTCGAGCTCGCCACCCGCACCATCTTCAACCTGCTCGGCCCACTCTCCAATCCGGCCGGCGTCAAGCGCCAGATGGTCGGCGTGTTCTCGCGGCAATGGGTTCAGCCGCTGGCGCAGGTGCTGAAGAACCTCGGCTCTGACGCCGTCTGGGTCGTGCACGGCTCCGACGGGCTCGACGAGATCACGCTGACCGGCCCGACCTTTGTGAGCTCGCTCCAGAACGGCGAGATCAAGAGTTTTGAGATCAGCCCTGCGGATGCCGGCTTGCCCCTTTGTGAGACCGCCGCGCTCAAGGGCGGCGACGCCGAGGCCAATGCGATCGCGCTGCAAAGCGTGCTCGACGGACGGCCGAGCCCGTATCGCGACGTCGCGTTGATCAACGCGGCGGCGGCCCTCGTCGTGGCCGGCCGCGCCAAGGATCTGAAGGAAGGCGTTGCGATCGGCGCAAAATCGCTCGACAGCGGCGCGGCCACCGCGCGGCTCAAGCACCTGATCGCCGTCTCCAATAGCTGAGCCCTCCATGTCGGACATCCTGACCAAGATCGAGGCCTACAAGCGCGAGGAGATCGCGGCCGCCAAGCGTGCGCATCCGCTCTCAGAGGTGGATGCCCGCGCCAGGACGGCACCCGCACCGCGCGGCTTCCTGCGCGCCATCCGCAGCAAGCTTGCAGGTGGCGACTACGCGCTGATCGCGGAGATCAAGAAGGCCTCGCCCTCCAAGGGATTGATCCGCGCCGATTTCGATCCGCCGCTGCTCGCGAAGGCCTATGAAGCCGGCGGCGCGGCCTGCCTGTCGGTGCTGACGGACACGCCGTCGTTCCAGGGGCACCTCGATTTCATGGTGGCCGCGCGCGCGGCGACCGCCCTGCCGGTGCTGCGCAAGGACTTTCTGTTCGACACCTATCAGGTGGCCGAAGCGCGCGCACACGGCGCCGACTGCATCCTGATCATCATGGCGGCGCTCGACGACGCCACCGCCAGGGATCTGGAAGACGCAGCGCTCGGCTACGGCATGGACGTGCTGATCGAGATCCACGACCGCGCCGAGCTCGATCGCGCGCTGAAGCTGCGGTCGCCGATGATCGGCGTCAACAACCGAAACCTGCACACCTTCGAGACCACGCTCGCGACCAGCGAGGCACTGGCGCCGCTGATCCCGCGCGAGCGTCTGATGGTCGGCGAGAGCGGCATCTTCACGCCCGCGGACCTCGCCCGGCTCGAACGCGTCGGCATGTCGACCTTCCTGGTCGGCGAGAGCCTGATGCGGCAGGCCGACGTCACCGCCGCGACGCGGACCCTGCTCGCGCGCGAGGCCGCGCCCCGCGCCACGGGCACGCGCTGACAATGGCGCGGAAGCTGTCGAAGACGCGCCCTGCCCTCACCCATATCGGCGCCTCCGGCGAGGCGCGGATGGTGGACGTGTCGGACAAACCGGCCACCGAGCGCCTTGCGGTCGCCGAGGGACGCGTGATCATGAGCAAGGCGACGCTCGCGCTCATCCTGTCGGGCAATGCCAAGAAAGGCGACGTGCTCGGCACCGCCCGCATCGCCGGCATCATGGCAGCCAAGCGCACCTCGGAACTGATTCCGCTCTGCCATCCGCTCGCGCTGTCGAAGGTAACCCTCGACATCGAGCCCGACGAAAAGCTGCCGGGCTGCCTCGTGCGCGCGAGCGTGAAGGTCACCGGCTCCACCGGCGTCGAGATGGAGGCGCTGACGGCGGTGTCGGTCGCTTGCCTCACCGTCTACGACATGATCAAGGCAGTCGAGCGCGGCGTGCGCATCGAGGGCATCCACCTCGTCGAGAAGAAGGGCGGCAAATCCGGCCACTATCTGGCCTGAGCGCGCCGTCACTTCAGCGACGAGCTGATCGATCCGAACTTGGTATTGAGCTTGGAGCCCAAGCCGTTGACGACGGTGATGATGGCAAGCGCGATGCCGGCCGCGATCAGGCCGTACTCGATCGCAGTCGCACCGGATTCGTCGGCCCAAAAGTTCTTCAAAGTGTTTTTCACAGTTCGATCCTCTCTGCGTGATGCGAGGATCATTCGCAAATGCCGTGCCAATGTAGCGTTGAGCGGCTCCAGCGAGTTAGATGGTTAAGACCTGGTTGACGTCGCATCGACCGGCAAGAACTGACCGGCACCGCGCAACCCCTTCGGCAATTCCTGCTCGGTGCGCACAGCGCGCATCGCTTGCATTCGCGCGTTGCCATTCATCGCGCGTTAACCGCAATTCCTAACCCCACCTCCATACCGACCCCGTAAACGTGCGGATGTGCCGGGCTCAAGAATTGATCCTGGCGTGTGCACGACAGTGATTCCTGGGATGACGAGATACGGCAGCCGCCTCCTCGATCGAACGCCCCTGATCCGCAGCGGACCGATCCGCTGGCTGGTCGTGGGCGGCGCGCTGCTGATTGCCGCGATCGCAATCGGCGCGACGCTGATGGCGCAGAACTTCCGCGAGCGCGCATTGCGCAACAGCGCACGCGAGCTGGAAAACACCGCACTGCTGCTCGCCCATCATTTCGATCAGCAGCTCCAGGATTTCGCGGTCATCCAGAAGGACTTCACAGACTACGTGCGCACAACCGGGGTTGCGAGTGCAGACGATTTTCGCAAGCGGCTCTCCGGGCAGGACATCCATTTGATGCTGCGCTCGAAGATCGAGGCGCTGCCCTATCTGGGCAGCGTCAACGTCATCGACGCCGACGGCTATCTGATCAATTCGTCGACGGCGTGGCCCGCGGCGAAGGTGAACGTGACCGATCGCGCCTATTTCAAGACCTTCAAGTATGATCCGCACGCGCCCGACGTACTGGTCCAACCGGTGCACAGCCGCATCTCCGGCGCCTGGACGATCCTGATCCTTCGCAGGATCCGGGGGCCGAGCGGCGAATTTCTCGGCGTGGTCGGACGCGGCATCGAACCCGCCAATTTCGAGAAGTTCTTCTCCTCCGTCGCACTCGGCGAAGGCGCCACGATCACGATGCTTCACCGCGACGGGACCTTGCTGGCGCGCTTCCCCCATCTCGACGACGTCATGGGACGGAACTACAGGAACGGCCCCTACATTCAGCAGAGGATGTTCGAAGTCGATCGATTCGCCGGCCGCTTCATCAATCCGGTCGATGGGCAAGACCGCCTGATCTCGTCATACGCGCTGCCTCATTTCCCGATCGTGATTGTCGCGACGACGACCGCGGCGGCTGCGCTCGCGGACTGGCGCGAGCAGATCGGCATCCTGATCTCGGTCGCTGCCGCCTCCGCGCTCGTCATCGCGGGGCTCCTGACCTCGGTCGTGCGCAAATTGCTGCAACAGTTCCGCGCATCGCGCGAACGGCTGACGCTGGAGAAACAGCGGCTCGATCGCGCCGTCAACAACATGACCCAGGGCCTCCTGCTGTTCGACGCCTCGCAACGGCTCATCGTCTGCAACCAGCGCTATCTGGACATTTACGGGCTCTCGGCCGAGGTCGTGAAACCCGGCTGCAGCTTCCGCGACATCATCGCGCACCGGAAGTCCACAGGCACCTTTACCGGCGACGTCGACAAATACGTCGACCGCGTGCTGCGCGACATCCACATGCGCAATGCGATGGTCATCGACACTTCGGACGGCCGGTCGATCCAGATCGCCAACGAGCCGCTGGCCGACGGCGGCTGGGTGGCGACCCATGAGGAGATCACCGAGCGGCGGCGCATCGAGGAACGGATCACCCATCTGGCGCATTACGACGCGCTGACCGACCTGCCGAACCGCGCGATGTTCCACGAGCATCTGCGGCATGAGCTGGCGACGATCGCTGATGGCGAGCAGCTCGCCGTGCACTACATCGATGTCGACGAGTTCAAGGGCGTCAACGACGCCCTCGGCCATCTCGTCGGCGACGAGCTCCTGAAATCGATCGCGACGAGCCTCAGCCGTTGCGCCGGCGAAGGCGATTTCGTGGCGCGACTCGGCGGCGACGAATTCGCGATCGTGCAGCGCGCGGTCACCTCACCGGATCGCGTCACCGAACTCGTCGGGCGCGTCTTCGAAGCCATCCGCCGGCCCCTCAACTGCCTGGGCCACCAGCTCACCACCGACGCCAGCATCGGGATCGCGCTCGCGCCGGAGCACGGCGTAGCGCTCGACCAGATTTTGAAGAATGCGGATCTGGCGATGTACGCGGCCAAGTCCGCCGGCCGCCACACCTATCGTGTGTTCGAGCCGGAGATGGATGCCAGGGTGCGGGAACGGCGGCTGCTCGAGATCGACCTCCGGCACGCCATCGCCTATGGCGGGTTAGAGGTGTTCTACCAGCCGTGCCTGAGTTTGAAGGACGACAGCATCACCGGATGCGAGGCGCTGGTGCGCTGGCGCCATCCGGAGCGCGGCATGGTCTCGCCGGCCGAATTCATCCCGATCGCCGAGGATACCGGACTGATCAACGAGATCGGCGAATGGGTTTTGGCCACGGCCTGCCGGGACGCCGCCAACTGGCCTGACGACATCCGCCTTGCCGTCAACGTCTCGCCCGTGCAGTTCAAGAGTGGAACGCTGGCGCTGAAGATCATGGCCGCGCTTGCCGCTTCCAATCTGCCGGCGAGCCGGCTGGAGCTCGAGATCACCGAGGCCGTGCTGATCCGCGACGACGAGGCCGCGCTCACCATCCTGCATCAGCTACGCGCGATCGGCGTGCGGATCGCGCTCGACGATTTCGGCACCGGCTACTCGTCGCTGAGCTATCTGCACCGCTTCCCGTTCGACAAGATCAAGATCGACCGCTGCTTCGTCAACGACATCGCAGGCCCCGACGGCTCGTCCTCGATCGTGCAGGCCGTGGTCGGCCTCGCAAGCGCCCGCCGCATGACGACGACCGCGGAAGGCGTCGAGACCGAGGAGCAGCAGCGGCTGTTGCGCGCGCTCGGCTGCAACGAGATGCAGGGCTATCTGTTCAGCGCCGCGAAGCCGGCCGACCAGATCAAGGACCTGTTCGCCCTGCACCGCGCCCGGCTCGCGCAGCGCAAGGCCCACGACGGCCGCCGCCGCGAGGCGGGCTAGGCCCCGCTTCGTAGGGTGGGTTAGCTGTGGAATCTCAAGAGGTCGTTCTCCGGGAGGGCGAGGCGGCTGATCGGTGGTTTGGCGTGCAGGCTGCCGTGCGAG
>NZ_JAFCJM010000021.1 GCF_018130955.1 Bradyrhizobium liaoningense | reverse complement strand
GCGCTTTGCTAATCCTTCGCCGCCATCAGGCTGGATAGAAGACTTCCACCTCCAAGCTGTCGATCATGCTCGGCACAATCGGGTAGGAGGAAGCCTTGCAGCTTCCCCCTCCCACACCACCGTACGTACGGTCCCGTATACGGCGGTTCGTCAAGCACGATTGAGGTGGCGGTGCAGTCCGATGAGGGACGGCAGGCCGAGCTGCGTGAAGAAGGCGGCGCGATAGGCGTCGTTCATGTGGCTGGCCCCGGCATTCCACCAGGGACCGCGGCCGTTATAGGCCGACCGCCATGCCCGCTCCGGATCGAGCCCGCGTTGCATCAAGCGCTTGAGGCGTGTCCGTGGTCGCTTCCACTGGCGCCAGAGGACGCAGCGCAGTTTGCGCCGCATCCAGCCGTCAAGCTCCTCGAACACCCCTTTGGCCTCCGCCAGCCGGAAGTATTGCAGCCAGCCGCGCAGGATGGGGGTCAGGGTTCTGACGGTCGTTGCCAGTGTTCGTCCACGCCCTTGGTGCAATGTCGTCCTCAGCTTGCTCCGCAACCGCTTCACACTCTTGGCCGCCACCCGCAGGCGCGGTCGTTTGTGGGCTGTCATGGTGTAACCGAGGAAGATCCGCACCCAGGGACGGTCAACCGCACTCTTCGCTGCGTTGACGTTGAGCCGCAGCCGCTCGGTCAGGAATCGCGTGATCGACGCCATCACCCGCTCGCCGGCCCGCCGCGTCCGAACATAGATATTGCAGTCGTCGGCGTAGCGGCAGAAGGCGTGGCCTCGTCGCTCGAGTTCCTTGTCCAGATCGTCGAGCAGGATGTTCGACAGCAAAGGTGACAGAGGGCCGCCTTGCGGCGTGCCTTCGCGCCGTGCCGTCGTAATCCCGCCCGTCATCAACCCAGCCTGCAGGTAGCGGCGGATCAGCCGCAACACCCGTTGGTCCGCAACCTGGCGTCCCACCCGTGCCATCAGCACGTGATGGTTCACCCGGTCGAAGAACTTTTCCAGGTCGAGGTCGACGACGAAGCGTCGACCCTCAGTCACATGCGCTCGCGCGGCAAGCACCGCATCGTGCGCGCTGCGCCCCGGACGGAAGCCGTACGAAGCCTTGGAGAAGCCTGGATCGAACAGCGGCATCAGCACCTGATGCATCGCCTGCTGGATCAGCCGGTCCACCACAGTCGGGATGCCCAGTTGGCGCATCCCTCCGCCGGGCTTGGGGATTTCCACCCCGCGCACCGGCTGTGGCCGGTAACGGCCTTCCAGCAGTTCTTCCTTGATGCGCGGCCAATGCTCCTTCAGATGCGGCTGCAACTGCTCCACGGTCATCCGGTCGATGCCCGCAGCGCCCTTGTTCGCCATCACCCGATGGTAGGCCGCCATCATGTTCGCTCGGCTGACGATCTCCTCCATCAGCCGCACTTCCACCTCCGGAGCGGAAGGTTGCGGTCTTGCCGTGGCGATTGACGCACCCAGCCCCTGCTCTGGCGGCTTCCGGCCGCTGCCCTCGGGACGGGCATAACGCATCTCAGCGTCATCGTCTGCATCTGTTGCCGCCATCGACAGACCGGCCTCCTCCGGTACTCGACGTTCGGCCCTTCGCCGGCTTGGTGCTGCCGACTACTACGGCCTCTGCTGACTTCTGTCGTCCCATCCCGACGCCTTGCGACGCCGGTAGCACACCCGTTGCCGGGGGCAGGATGACAGACCTCCCAGGGTCATTCGCGTGACCTTCGTGCCATACACTCGTCGCATCTACGGCCGCACCTTCCGGGTGATATCGGGCTTCGAGTTTTGTGGCTCCCTCGCCCAGATGCGGACGCCTCATATGCGCTGGCTGTTCGTCGAGCCGGCACTTTGCTTACAGCTTCCTTCAGACCCCGCCTCGCGGCGACGCCCTTGCTGTTCGGCTAACGGTTCCCATCACCAGGGTCCGTAGAGGACTCTCACCTCCAAGTCATCGACCGGACACCACTCCGGTCAAATCGCGCCAGTCATGGCGCTCCGCGCCATGCCTGGCGCACCACAAAAAAGGCCGGCTGAACAGCCGGCCCTTTTCGCATTTTGTAACGCCTGATCAGACCTTGACCAGCGGTCCCTTGGAGGTCGGCCCCTTGGAGCCACCGCCGGGGGAGCCGCCGGGGCCGCCCGGCTTGGACTTGCCGGAGGGTGGCCGCTTGCGGGCGCCGGGCAGTTTTTCCTGCTTCGGCGTGACCGGCCCTTCGACGAACTCGAAGCCGATCTTGTCTTTGGTCTCGTCAGCCTCGTCCTTCACCAGGACGACGCGGACGTGGCCACCGCCCTTCAGCTTGCCGAACAGCACCTCATCGGCCAGCGGCTTCTTGATGTGCTCCTGGATCACGCGGGCCATCGGCCGGGCGCCCATCTGCTCGTCATAGCCGTGCTGGATCAGCCAGGCCTTGGCCTCGTCGGACAGCTCGATGGTGACGTCGCGGTCGCCGAGTTGCGCCTCGAGCTGCAGCACGAACTTCTCCACCACCATGCCGATCACGTCGGCATTGAGGTGGGCGAAGGAGACGATGGCGTCGAGACGATTGCGGAATTCCGGCGCGAACTGCCGGTTGATCGCCTCGTGGTCGTCGCCTTCCCGCTTGGAGCGGGTGAAGCCGAACGCCTGCCGCGCCAGATCGGCAGCACCGGCATTCGTGGTCATGATCAGGATCACGTTGCGGAAGTTGACCTGCTTGCCGTTGTGATCGGTGAGCCGGCCGTGGTCCATGATCTGGAGCAGCACGTTGTAGAGATCGGGATGCGCCTTCTCGATTTCGTCGAGCAGCACGACGCAATGCGGATGCTGGTCGACGCCGTCGGTGAGCAGGCCGCCCTGGTCGAAGCCGACATAGCCGGGAGGCGCGCCGATCAGGCGCGACACGGTATGCCGCTCCATGTACTCGGACATGTCGAAGCGCAGGAGCTCGACGCCGAGCGACGCGGCCAACTGCTTGGCGACCTCGGTCTTGCCGACGCCGGTCGGACCTGAGAACAGGTAGCAGCCGATCGGCTTCTCCGGTTCGCGCAGACCGGCACGTGCCAGCTTGATCGATGCGGAGAGCGACTCGATCGCCTTGTCCTGGCCGAACACCACGCGCTTCAGGGTCTGCTCGAGATGCTTCAACACCTCGGCGTCGTCCTTCGACACGCTCTTCGGCGGGATCCGCGCCATCGAGGCGATCGTGGTCTCGATCTCCTTGATGCCGATGGTCTTCTTGCGCTTGTTTTCGGCGACCAGCATCTGCGCCGCACCGGACTCGTCGATCACGTCGATCGCCTTGTCCGGCAGCTTGCGGTCGTGGATGTAGCGCGAGGAGAGCTGGACCGCGGCCTCAATGGCCTCGTTGGTGTATTTCAGCCGGTGGTAGTCCTCGAAATAGGGCTTGAGGCCCTTGAGGATCGCGATTGCGTCCTCGACCGTCGGCTCGTTGATGTCGATCTTCTGGAAGCGCCGCACCAGCGCGCGGTCCTTCTCGAAGTGCTGCCGGTATTCCTTGTAGGTCGTCGAGCCCATGCAACGGATCGTGCCCGAGGCGAGCGCCGGCTTGAGCAGGTTCGAGGCGTCCATCGCCCCGCCCGAAGTGGCGCCGGCACCGATCACGGTGTGGATCTCGTCGATGAACAGGATGGCGTTGGGATGCGCCTCGAGCTCCTTGAGCACCTGCTTCAGGCGTTCTTCGAAGTCGCCGCGGTAGCGCGTGCCGGCGAGCAGCGTGCCCATGTCCAGCGAGAACACGGTCGCGGCCGCCAGAACCTCAGGCACCTCGCTATCGACAATGCGCTTGGCGAGGCCTTCCGCGATCGCGGTCTTGCCGACGCCGGCCTCGCCCACGAACAGCGGATTGTTCTTCTGCCGGCGGCACAAGACCTGGATGGCGCGGTTGATCTCGGAGTTGCGTCCGATCACCGGATCGATCTTGCCGTCACGCGCCTTCTTGTTGAGGTTGACGCAATAGGTCTCGAGTGCCTCGCCCTTCTTCTTGGCGTCCTCGTTGCCCTTGGCCTCGGTCTCCTCGTCGACGCCGCGCACGGGGCGCGCCTCGGAGACGCCCGGCCTCTTGGCGATGCCGTGGCTGATATAGTTGACCGCGTCGTATCGCGTCATGTCCTGCTCCTGCAGGAAGTACGCGGCGTGGCTCTCGCGCTCGGCGAAAATCGCAATCAGGACGTTGGCGCCGGTCACCTCTTCGCGACCGGACGACTGCACGTGGATCACCGCGCGCTGGATAACGCGCTGGAAGCCGGCGGTCGGCTTGGCATCGTCGGCGCCATCGGTCACCAGGTTTTCGAATTCGGTTTCGAGATAGTTCACGAGACTGGTGCGCAGCTTGTCGAGGTCGACGCTACAGGCGCGCATGACGGCGGCCGCATCGGAGTCGTCGATCAACGACAAGAGAAGATGCTCGAGCGTCGCGTATTGGTGATGACGCTCGTTTGCGATCGCCAGTGCACGATGCAGGGATTGTTCAAGGCTTTGGGAAAAAGTCGGCATTCGCGTCCTCTATGGCCCCCACCATCATGATCGCCATCACCCGGTCAGGCAACAACAACCTTCGACAAATATAGTTATACAAAACCGCGGCAACAGACCGGTTCCGCGACTCTGGTTACGCACCTACGGTATTTTCGATGCAAAACCCGTTCCGATTGAGGCAGGAAGGGGCGCCGGCGATCAAAACCCCGTAGTTCGCCGGCTACGGCGGGAACGCCGCGCAAGATGTCGGATGCCCGAGCGCGACAAACGCGCCCGTCACAGCGCGGTTACTTCTTTTCCATCACGCATTGCAGGGGGTGCTGGTGCTTGCGCGCAAAATCCATCACCTGCGTAACCTTCGTCTCGGCGATTTCGTAGGTGAACACGCCACACTCCCCGATACCGTGATGGTGGACATGCAGCA
This sequence comes from Bradyrhizobium liaoningense, assembly GCF_018130955.1. Taxonomy (GTDB): domain Bacteria; phylum Pseudomonadota; class Alphaproteobacteria; order Rhizobiales; family Xanthobacteraceae; genus Bradyrhizobium; species Bradyrhizobium liaoningense_C. The sequence goes on along the minus strand of NZ_JAFCJM010000021.1, from coordinate 102,605 downwards.
TGATCTTGGTCGCGGCCTCGACGTCCTTCTGGAAGAACTTCTCCAGGACATGAACGACAAACTCCATCGGCGTGTAGTCGTCGTTGAGGATCAGCACCCGATAGAGATTGGGCCGCTTGGTCTTGGGCTTCACCTTGGTGATGACCGAGGTGGTCGGCCCCGTGGTGTTGCCGGGACGATTCTCGTCGTTGCTCATGCGGGGAGCGTCACAGACGGCGGCTGACGCTGAAGGATCGAGGCTGAAAGTTAGTTGCGACATGGCTCAGGCGTTTAAAATCCCCACGGAAGCATACAGCGGCTTGCCACGCGGTCCCGCTTTCGAGACCCCGCGCACGCGCCATCTTGCGGATCGCCGCTCCCGGCCGATCCAGCGAGGCCGGGTCAGCCATAAGAATATGGGCTCGACCCCGGCTGACCGCAAGCGCGCAAAGACTCATCCGACGCGGACCGCAGCCGTCCGATTCCCGATCCAGACGATCCCGCCCAAGGTTAGTCAATTCCAATCAATTTGACAAAAAATTCCATATCGCTGGTCAGCGGCTGTTGACCAGGAACCCGGCGTTAACGGGTCCCGGCGGCTTCGCGCGGGCATACCCCCGGTTTTGCACGGTCCAATTTACCCGCTCTTCAAGGGTCCACCTCGAAATCAGGCAAAACCACAGATTCCGGGGATCGTCATGTCTCGCCTGCCTGTCGTTGATCGAGTTGGTCGGCTCCTCGCCCGCTTCACCAGGGCCGAGCAGGGCAATATTGCCGTGATCTTTGCCATCGTCCTGGTGCCGGTCCTGAGCTTCATGGGCGCGGCCGTCGACTATAGCCGCGCGGTTCGCGCTCGCTCGTCGATGCAAGCCGCGCTCGACTCCGCCGTTCTGATGCTCTCGAAGGACCTGACCGCGGGCACGATCTCGACCTCCGACATCAACGCGAAGGCCCAGACCTATTTCACCGGACTTTACACCAACACCGAGGCGCAGGGCGTCTCGGTCTCCGTCAATTATACGGCCGCCGCCGGCAGCACGCCGGCGACCATCGTCCTGAACGGCGCCGGCAATATCAAGTCCGACTTCATGCAGATCGCGGGCTTCCCGACCCTCAATTTCAACGCGACGTCGACGACCACATGGGGCAACGTCAAGATGCGCGTGGCGCTGGCCCTGGACAACACGGGTTCGATGGCGTCGGACGGCAAGATCACCGCGCTGCGCAACGCCGTTGCCGGCACCGGCGGACTGATCGACCAGCTCAGCGCGCTGAGCAAGACCAATGGCGACGTCTACATCTCGGTCATTCCTTTTGCGAAGGTCGTCAATCTCGGCTCGAGCAACTACAACCAAAGCTACCTCGACCGGACCGACTGGCTGAACCCGCCCACGACGCAGCCCAATAACGGCAGCTATCAGGCTTCGCTGCCGATCAACTGGCACGCCTATGGTCCCGGCGCAAAGTGCCCGTTCTCGAACGGCAATGGCGGCTTCTACTGCACGACCGGTCCCACCAGCACGTCCAGCACCTCGACGATTCCCTCGAGCGGCAGCTATTCAGGCTATATCTGCCCGAGCGTGGATGCGAACTCGCATGCGCGGTACAACGGCTGCTGGACCAGCGAGGCCGCAGGCACCGGCGTGTTCTGCACGGGATCCAACAGCTGCTCCTGTCCCAAGGATTCGTCGAACAATGCGATCGCGGGATGCAGTTGCTCGACGACCAACGGCGTCAAATCGTGCACCGGCAATCTCTACGTCCACAACTGGACGCAGCCCGGACCGAACGACACGACGCATGATACCGGTCAGCCCCGGGTCAGCGCGGTCGTCGGCTGGACCAACAACAAATATACCTCGACCAACACCACGCCCACCGTCCTGAACGACTACCGTCAGGCATCGACGAATCCGATCAGCACCTGGACCGGCTGCGTCGCCGACCGCACCCAGCCCAATGATGCGACCGGCGTCTTGCCGAGCTCTTCTGACGTCACGACGCAGTTCCCCGCCAACGAGTATTACGAGAACAGCACGGCCTATTGCAGCAGCAGCGCGTCCACTACGCTGGAGACCGTCATTCCGCTGAGCTACGACTGGACCGCGCTCAAGAACGCGGTCAACGCGATGCAGCCGACGGGCGGCACCAACCAGGCGGTTGGATTGGCCTGGGCCTGGCAGTCGCTGCTGGTCGGAGGTCCCCTCAACACGCCGACCGAGGATGCCAACGTGACCTACAACCGGGTCATCATCCTGCTCTCCGACGGTTTGAACACCGAGGACCGCTGGCCCGAATACGGCAACGGCAGTTCGCAGGCGTCGAGCAATCCGATCGACGCCCGGCAGGCGCTGATGTGCACCAACCTGAAGGCCGCCAAGGATTCCAAAGGCCAGAACATGTACACGATCTACACGATCCAGGTGAACACCAGCTCGCCCGCCGATGCAACGTCGACCGTGCTGCAGAACTGCGCCAGCAGCTCCGACAAGTTCTACATGCTGACGAGCTCGAGCCAGATCGTGACGACGTTCAAAGAGATCGGTACGGCGCTGAGCAAGCTGCGGCTTGCAAAGTAACCACCACGAAACACCAAACGAAAAAGCCCGGCTGAAACCAGCCGGGCTTTTTGATTCCAGGACCTGTCGGCAGACTTACTGCGCGGCGGGGGTGAACTTCGCCACGATGGTCTCGACCGGCTTGAACGCCTGCTTGGCGAGATCGTTGTAGAGGCCCGCGATCTTCTGCGACTCGGCGACGAAGGTCTCGTAGCTGGAGCGGGCGAACTCGGTCTGGGCTTCCAGGGCCTTGTCCAGCGACTTCACGCCGGAAAGCTTCTCAACGAAGGACTTGGTGTCTTCGAACGACTTCTTGGTGAAGTCGCCATAGGCGCTGGCGATCGCCTGCAGGCCGTGCTGCACCGAGGTCGCGGAAGCGACGACCTGCTCGAAGTGCTCTTTGCCGTAGTTCTGGAAGTCTTCAACCTTGAACATCATGGAATCCTTTTTTCCCTGGCTATCGTCGGGAAGCCCGGCTCCCTGACGTCTGCCCAGATATAGTGCATCGCACAAAAATTGTCAAGAATCTTGTGCGACGCACAAAAAGACGCAATTTGCAGTGATTCCCGGGGATCTACGCAAGGGTTCTTTAAGCTTTTGGAAACCGCAGGCCCCTACCCTGATTCCCTGGACGTGTTCAGCTTCCGACAGGCGGTCAAAAGCCGTTTGAGAACACCACCTTAGCCAGAACAGCGGCTTGGGCCCTCACCGCCTCGCACGAGCATCCGCGAAGCAGTGGTCCAGGCAGGTAATGATATCGGGTCCGAAGGGCACAATTTCGCCTCACGAGCCGGTGATCAAGTCAGAAACGGGGACGGGGTTTCATGCTTCGTAAAAACTTGTCTTCCTCGCGCTTGGCGCGGGTTGGGGTTTTCGGGCTTCTTACGGTCACCACCGCAGTCATCTTCACGACGGAAGCTGCCGAGGCACGGCGCCATCGTCATCGCCACTACGCGCACCACCGCGTGCATCGCGACACCACGCCGAGCTACAGCCCGCAATTCGCTTCGATCATCGTGGACGGCAATTCCGGCGCCACGCTCCAGGCGACGAGCCCCGACGCACTCCGCCATCCCGCCTCGCTCACCAAGATCATGACGCTCTATCTGCTGTTCGAGCGTCTGGAAGCCGGCAAGATGAAGCTCGACACCGAGATGCCGGTATCGCAGCACGCTGCCAGCCAGGATCCGACCAAGCTGAATCTGCGCCCCGGCCAAACCATCCGCGTCGAAGACGCCATCAAGGGTCTCGTCACCCGCTCCGCCAACGACGCGGCCGTCGTGATCGCCGAAGCGATCGGCGGCGACGAGGACGATTTCGCCACGATGATGACGCGCAAGGCGCGCGCTCTCGGCATGGCCAAGACCGTCTATCGCAACGCCTCGGGCCTGCCCAACGACGAGCAGGTGACCACGGCGCGCGACCAGGCCACCCTCGGCCGCGCCATCCAGGATCGCTTTCCCCGCTACTACCGCTACTTCGCGACCGCGACGTTCAATTTCCGCGGTCAGTCGATCCGCAACCACAATCACCTGCTCGGCAGCGTCGAGGGCGTGGACGGCATCAAGACCGGCTACACCCGCGCCTCCGGCTTCAACCTCGTGAGCTCAATGCGCCGCGGCAACCGCCATCTGGTCGGCGTCGTGCTCGGCGGCCGCAGCGGCGGCTCGCGCGATGCCATCATGCGCAATTTGCTCGCCGAGAACCTCGAGAAGGCCGCGACCTCCCGCACCGCCGTCGCAATCGCCGAGCGGAATTCCGAAGCCCAGACCGAAATGGCCGATGCCTCCGAGGCCCCGGCGCGCGCTGTGCCGCAGCCCCAGGCCGCAGCCGCCCCTGAACCGGCGGCGCGCACCGCGCCCGCTTCGCGCATGTCGGCACTGGCAGCCGCCACCGCTGCGATGCCCCCGGCCCCGCCCAAAGCCGAAAGGACGGCTGAAGCCAAGATGGAGCCGCCCGCCCCGCTCACCAACGGCGTGATCGCGAGCCAGCCGCTGTCCATCATTCCCGGCTCGTCGGAGCCGATGAAGCCGGTCAAGGTGAAGACGGTTCAGGTGAAGGCCGGCGCCGTCAAGGTCGCCTCCGCGACCCCCGTGCAGCCCGCCCCTCCGGTCACCAGCACGATCTCGAGCGCGCGCGCCGAAGTCGCGGAGACCTCGGGCGCGGTTGTCGCCCGGGCCGACATCGCAAGATCTGAAATCAGCAAGTCCGAGATCAGCAAGCCGGAAGCCGCCCGCGCCGAGCTGCCGCCGCAGCCGGTCGGACACGGTACCGGAAACGGCATTTTGGGCGTCCTGCCGGCGGCAACCGCCGCCGCACCGGCGCCCGCCCCGCGCCTTGCCTCGGCCGATCCAGCCCCGCAGCCGATCCAGATGAGCGCGACGACGAAACCGGTCGTCACCCACAGCGGCTGGATCGTGCAGGTCGGTGCGCTGGAGAGCGAGGGCGAGGCCCAGCAGCGCATCGAGGCCGCACGCAGCTCGGCCCGCGGCCTGCTCAGCAAGGCCGATCCCTTCACCGAGCCGGTCGTTGCCAAGGACAATCGCAAGCTGTTCCGCGCCCGCTTCGCAGGGCTGGAACGGGATCAGGCGGAAGCCGTCTGCCGCACGCTGAAGCGCGCCGACATCTCCTGCATCACCGTCCGCAACTAGAGCCTTTTCCGTTCCGATGGAAATCGGAACGGGGCTCTGGATTCCTGTTTGACGCGTTTTCTTGACGCGAACCGGTGTCCACTTCGCTCGAAAACGCTCTAGCCTCTTTCACGAGAGAACCGATCCGGATGCCCGCTTCGCGCGGGCATCGTCGTTTTCGGGCCAGGCGATCTGCCCGTTAAAAACTTCTCGTCAAGAATTTAGGGTTAAAATTTTCCATAAGGGATCGACCACGCCGACAATTGGCGGGCGCATCGGGGCGACGGCAGACAGACGTACAGGGCTCACGCGGGCACAGTTTGTAGCGTGATGCCGGAGTTAGCCGTTATGCGTGCGAAGCAGAGTATCCTTGGCCTCGTTTACACGGGCGGCGAGATACGTCGACCCCCCTTGGTCGGGATGCAGTTTCTTCATCAGGGATTTGTGGGCTCGGCTGATCTCGTCGCGGCCCGCCCCCGGTTGCAGGCCAAGGATCTGATAGGCCTCCTCCGCCGTCATTTTGCCGCTCGGCGCCGGGCGGCGCTGCCGCCCTGCCGCGTCGCCTTGCGCGTTCTGACGCCAAGCGGGAAACCGGCGGTCCAGATAGCTTTCAAGTAAGGCCACGCTCTCGGCGTCGAACGCCGGGCACATCGCCACCAGCTCGGCGAGATCGAACTCGTCGAGCAGCCTGCCGGCATTGGGACCGGCGACGATCTGGCCCGCCAGCCGGCCGGAATCGTGGTCGAGCTGCATATCGAGGAATTGCGAGCGCACGCGCGAGGTCTGGCCGGGCGCGCGCGAGGCACCGCCGCCGAACAGCCCGCCGATATTGCCGAAGCCGGTGTTGAACGGCGACCAGCCCAGGAGGCCCGCGCCGAAAATGCCGATGGGGATCGCGACCGCCAGCTCACCCTTCAGGCCGGTGAAGGCGGCAACCGCCAGCGCCACCACGCCGCCGACGACCTTGATCGCGCGCGCCAGCACGGCCGGATTAGCGGCACGGAACATCTGCAGCAGCAGATAGAGTGTGACAACAGCGACAGCGCCGGCGATCAGGGTGGGCATGGCCTGAATATAGTCCCCCCGGTCGCAAAAAGCATGCGACCGGACGTCAGTCCCGCATCACTTCATCTGGCCGATCAGCAGGGCCGCGCCGCTTGCGGTCTTGGCGAGCTTGAGCAGCGCCTCGCGGCCGCCGGCGGCATAGGCCGCCGCCGCGCGCAGGAGCTCGCGCAATTGCGCTGCCGCACCGGGATCGAACCGGCACCAGGCACCGCCGGTCAGCCGGGCGATCTCGCGAAACGCCTGCTCGGCGACGGCGTCGTGGCCCTCCTGAAACATGAAGACCGGGACCTTGAGCATGCCGAGCTCACCGGCCTTGGCGCAGAGCTCGTCGACCTTCTCCTCCATGGCGTCGCCGACGAAGACGACGGCACGCACGCCGGAGGCCGCCGCCTCGCGCCGGGCTTCGGTGAGCACCTTGCCGATCTGGGTGTTGCCGCCGCGGCAATCGATCTTGCTCATCAGGCCGGCGAGCTTGGTGCTGTCCGAGATCCAGCTCGAGGCGCGGCATTCGTTGAAGCCGCGGTAATAGACCAGCCGGATGTCGAGGCTACCGAGCGAAGCCGCCTCGCGGAACATGTCGGCCTGGAGTGCGCAGGCCATGTCCCAGGTCGGCTGCCGGCTCATGGTCGCATCGAGCGCGAAGATCATCCGGCCCTTCGCGCCGGGGGCATGCGGCGACATCGCGCGCGCCCTGGCGACGAAGGCGGCGATGTCGTCCGCGGTCGACGTCTTCGCCTGCGGCAGCGTGCCGGACGCCTCGCCCTGTAGCGAGGCGGCATCGCGGCCGCGCGGTTTGGTCGGTTCGCCGGGCATCCCTGCTCATTCGCCTGATCAGGAGACTAATGTGGATAGCGCGGCTGCGGCGGTCAATGCACAAAGCCTCCGCAGGCGGCGCCGGCGGAGGCTTTGGGTTAGCAGTCGCGACCAAGTCAGCGTGTCAGGTCAGCAGCGCGCCAAGTCGGCTCACAAGTCAGCTCTTGGCAGCGCCCATCAGCGCGACGGGACCGGGCTCCAGAATCTTGGGCGGAGCCTTCAGCGTATCGACCGGCCCCACGTCGCTGTCGGTGTCGCTCAGGAATTTGTCGAGCATGCTCTGAATCGAGGACTTCGCGCCATCGGGACCGGTGTCGCGCATGTCGTTATGCTGGAAGTCGGTCTTCACGACCGTGATGCCGGACTTCTCGCATTCCTCGTCGGTCGGAAGCACGCCGGCATCGGTCTTGAACTGCGGATCCGTGGAGCGGAACGACAGGATCTTGAACTTGCCGGCGGTGACGAAGGGCACGCGCAGATTATCGAGCGTGACGACCTTCTTGACCTCGTCCGGATACTGTTTTGCGAAATACATCGAGATGTCGCCGCCCATGGAGTGGCCGACCATGGTCACTCGCTCATAGTTGGCGTTGGGCTGAATCTTCTTCATCTCCGCGATGGCGAGGTGGATGTTGGCAACGCCGCGCAAAATCTGCGGCAGGCGCCCGACATAGAGCTCGCCCGGCTTGGTCACCATGGGCGGGTCGGTCGGCAGGTCATGCTGCGGGCTGATCACGAGGTAGCCGCGCATCGCGAAAACGTTGGAGAGGAAGCCGTACTCGGTGTGCTTGACCGTGTTGCCGTGATTGAGGACTGCGACGGGCAGCGTGATCAGGCCGGCATCAGCCTGGAATTCCCGATCGCGACGGATCGCGATGTGGACGGGCACGGGACGGTTGTCGCGCGATGCGTCGTAGAACGTGATGGTCTCGTGCTTGATGGCCCACTTGCTCATCGTGAAGTAGCCAAGGCCCGCGAGAGCGGTGACCGAAACCAGAACGGCAATTCCACGCTTCATGATCGTCCTCAGCCTCAGGCCTTCTGGCCTGAAATCCCAGTTGTCATCGTGTTGCTTGGAGGCTCTTGGGGCCTCTTGTCGGTTATTCCCTAATATATGTCACAGCGACGTGACAGGAAGGCCAAATATTGTGAACTGACAGCCCTTTCATTGTGCGTCGCACACGTTTGTTGGGCAGCCCATTCCAGGGGAGCGATTTCAGGCTGCATTACTCCTTCGGACGCAACTTCTCCAATTCCGGTTCAATACTGAGAGGCTGCGACATAGAACCGCGAACCGGGCCGGTTAGTTCCATCGGGAACCGGCCGCGCCGACGCGAATTTTTCGGTTTGGGAAGTAGAGTCCTACCGCTGCGCTCAGGCGCCCAGGATGTCGTGGACTTCGAGCGGCTTGTCGACCTGGGTGAACCATTCGGCGCGGTTCGCCGCGCGGCGGCGGCCGCGATCATCGAGCGGCAGTTTGAGCTGACGCAGCAGGCCCGTCACCTCCTCGCGGGCGGTGACGTGGCCGAGATTGGGCCGCATCCCGAGGGTGGCCTCGTCGATGTCGTCGAGCGCGGTCAGTCCTCGCGGGAAGAATTCGCGGTAGACCACCCGCTCGGCAAAGCCGTCGACGGAGCGGAAGCCGAGCCGCAGCGACAATTCCTTCAGGCCATCGGCGACGAGCTGCTTGTTGCGCGAGCCCAGCATCGACAGGCGGTTGCGCACCACGATCCAGTCGGTGGTGGAGCCGTCGAGCTGGCGGCGCTTGCGCCTGACGTCCCGCACCATCTCGGCGTAGTGGCTCTCGCCTGTTACCGCGTAGTTGGCGGGGTCGACGGTGCCGAGCACGTCGAAGTCGAGGAAGCTGTCGTTGATCGGGGTGACCAGCGTGTCGGCCATCGAGTGGGCCAGCCGCATCAGGTAGCTGTCGGTGCCCGGCGTATCGATGACGATGAAGTCAAAACTGCTTTCGACGGCGCTGACGGCTTCCATGAACTGCTGGAATTCGGAGTTCTCGTTGTCGGCGATCTGCATGGTCTCGCCGAGCTTGATGCAGCGATGCACCGGCAGTTCGAGGTCGAGCCCGGTGCGGCGCGCCCAGGCCGAGCGGTTGTTGATGTAGCGGGTAAAGCTCTGCTGGCGGCAGTCGAGGTCGATGGTGGCGACGCGCTGGCCGGCCTTGAGCAGTGCGACGGCAATGTGCAGGGCGGTGGTGGATTTTCCCGAGCCACCTTTCTCGTTGCCGAGCACGACTACGTGCGCCGAGCCCGACTGGCCTTGGCTGGTCTGCACAAGCATAATGATCCTCAAACCCCCGCGCGAAATATCTTCGAGTCGACCGCGTCAACGGTCAAGTGAAATGCGTGTCAGGATGCTCAAATCGCGCCACGTTCATCTTAATCATGAATCGCGCGACGGCGCTCGTCTGCGATCAATCCCACAAACACACGACAGTTCTTTACGCTCCGCTCGCGAGCAGCATCGCGACGTCCCGAGGCGTGGCGAACGTAAAGATCGAAAACAACCCCATGCAAAGTAGCCGGCGTCTGCCGGCGCCGGCCCCTCTGGATTTTACGAAATCATTGATGCGGCGATCAAATCCGCGGCCATGGCGCAATGATCGCCGCGAGCCGCCTAGCGACGGCAATCCGATTGCTTACAGCAGTCCGAGATCGCGCAGTTCGCGGCGCATCGGCTCGGGCATCGCCGCGATCGTTCCGGCGGCGGCCTTGCCGAGATCGGGCGGCACGGCGTCCTCGGTCAGGTAGCGCCAGCCCTGGAACGGACGCATCGGCCGCGGCGATACCGAGATCACCTTCGGCTGCATCACGATGCGGCAGCGTCCGATGCCGTCCTTGTCGCGGAACGGCTCGATGCCGATGATCTTCTCGCGCGCCGCGATCTCGCCCTTGATCACCCAGTAGAGCGAGCCACCGCCGATGATCTCGTCGCCGCGCTTGGGCACCATACGGGTGACGTGGACGTGCTGTTGCGGCAGGCCTTTCTTCTTCGCGGCCTGCATGCGTTCAGCGACCCATTGCTTGAGTTCCTTGACGGAATCGCAACCGACGGCGAGCTTGATCAGATGGAGCGGCATGGCCCACCAATAGCGGGCAATGCCGTCGTTTGAAAGCTGCGGCTACTCGTTATCCGCAGCCGCAGGCGCGGCCGTCGATGCAGGCGGCGGCGCGATCTGCACGGGGGCTGCCGCAGGCGCACGCGCGGCCTTCGGCGCCGGCTGCTTCTTGGCGGCGGGCGGCGGGGCTGTGGCTTGTGCTGCGGCCGCCGCCGGACGCGGCGCTGGGGCGCTTGCGGGTGCTGCCGGCGCGGGTTTCGCGGCTGATATAGCCGGTTCGGGCGACATGATGCTGACCGGGGGCGTCGATGATGCGCTCGGGAATTCCGCGTTGGTCGGCTTGCCCGTGGGCAACGACGGCGGCAGTGCGGCGAGCGCTCCCGGCGGCGCCTGCGCCACAGGCGCGTTCCAGGCCGGCGCATAGCGCGCGACCAGGCCCTCGAAGACATGCGCATCCATGTTGGCGACGATCTGCGCACGATCGGTGACCGAGAGGAACGCGGCGCAATCGGACGGCGTGCAATTGTCGCGCGTTGCCAGCACCTGCGCGACCAGGCCATAGCGGTCGTGCTCCACCGCACGGCGCAACGCCTTCAGTTCGGGGGTCATGGCCTTGTTGGCGCTCGCGACATCGCCGACCGCGGTCAGGCGACTGATCTGGGCTGCAGCATAGCTGACTGCGGCGGCGACTGCGTCAGACGAGCCGAACAGCGCCTTCTCGCAGGCCAAGAGCACGATGTCACCGGCGAGATCGTCGATGCACGACAAGGCCGGCAGCGCCGCCATCGTCACCGGCTGCGCCCGGGCAGCCTCATTGGGCGCCGCCCTGCCCTCGGGCTCGTAGAATCGGATGGTGGCCGCCACCGCGATACCGACGGCGAGCAGTGTGATCACGGCCAGTGCGCCGTTGGCGACCGATTTCTCGGCGCGCAGCAGCGTGAACAGCACGATCAGGCCGAAGAAACCGGCCGCCGCCAACGTCAACCACATGGGAAGGGTTGGCGAGCGCCAGAGATGGTCGAGCGAAGTGGCCCATGCCCAATTCATGCGCGACGTCCCTTCACGCGAGCGAAAGAGCTGATTTGGTGAAAGCAAGCGCCGCGAGTCGGCAACCGCCTCGTAGCTACTTGCTAACTTGAACCGGGCCTTTTAACGGCGGGATGAAACAAATCCATCCCAACGCCAATGCGCTATTCCCTTCAACCGTCAGGACAAAGCGAGCTGGCTTTCCTTGGCCACCCGCTCGAAGGCTTCGGTGGAGCTCTTGATCCGATACTGACAGTCGTCGCCTTCCGTCGGCAGCAGGCGGATCACCTCATACGCACCGCTCGCGGCCGGGCGCGCAACATTGCTGGCAGTGTACAAAACGCGCGCGCCCACAGGGAATTTGTGCTTCAACGCCCTCTCCATTTGCAAACAACGCCTGCCACCGCCCACGGTCCCGCTTACGACGGCTGGCTGGAAACCCGGGCGACGTATAGCACGCGCCCGGGCTTTTTGGCCAGTGGTATACGAGCATGGAAAATGAACAAATTTTCAGTCTTTTCAGCGCGGTAGCTGCACCGGAACCGCCCATGATCCGTATTAGAACGGACGCGGGGCCACCGCCTGCGCCACTCACGCGGTATGGGGTAGCCGGCCCTCTGGGCTTGCGTGGTCGACGGCCTTGGGCAGCTCCTGGGCGAGGATCTGGCCGAGCTGGTCGACCGGGATGTTGTAGCGCGCGGCGAGCTGCCTGACCGTGTCGTTGCCGAGCACCTGGCGGAGCTGGTCGGCCATGATTGGCAGGTTCTGGCCATTGCCGAGCCACGACTTCACCTGCTCGCCGAAACCGGCCTGCTGAAGCTTGGCGACGATCGCGCTGAGGCCGCCCTGGCTGTTGCTGCCGAGCACCTCGTTCAGCACGGCTGGCAGCACCGCCGCGCCGAGCTGGCCGAGCGCGCTGCGGATCGCCGGATTGTTTTCCAGCGAGTCGAGAATTCCCATGGCCAGTCTGATGCGATTGAGCGCCGCTCGACAGCGCATGGTCAAGCGGCGGCCCCTTCACAATCGCCGGCGGCCTACACAGTCTCGAACTTCTCGATGACGAGGGTTTCGGCAATGCCGGCCGTCGTCCATTCCTGGAACGCCGGCAGCGCCATCATCGCGTCCAGATAGGCCTTGACCTCAGGCGCGACCGGAATCGCGTAGGTGCGGAAGCGATGGACAACGGGGGCATACATCGCATCCGCCGCGCCGAAGCGGCCGAACAGGAACGGCCCCCCAGCACCATAACGCGCGCGGCAGTCGAGCCAGAGCTCCTGCACCCGCGCGATATTGGCCTCGGCATCCGCCGACAGCGCGACCGGCCCGATCGGACGGCGCAGGTTCATGCCGCATTCGTTGCGCAGCGCCTGGAAGCCCGAATGCATCTCGGCACAGACCGCGCGCGCATGGGCACGCGCCGCGCGGTCTTCCGGCCACAGTTTTGCGTCCGGAAAGCGCTCCGCGAGATATTCGATGATGGCAAGCGAATCCCACACGGTGATGTCGCCATCGACCAGCACCGGCACCTTGCCGGCGCGGCTGAAGGCGAGGATTTTGTCCTTGTCCGCCTGGTCGGTGTAGAGCGGAATGAAGACCTCCTCGAACGGGATGCCGCTCGCGCGCAGAGCAAGCCAGGGGCGCATCGACCAAGAGGAGTAGTTTTTGTTACCGATCGCAAGCGTCAGCGCTGCCATGTGAGTGCTCCTTCTCGTCTGTCCATCACGCGAGGTGCTTGTAGCGCCTTCGCCCGCCGCCAATCAATCGTTGCCGCGATGAAACATACATGGCAATCCTGTCGCAACGGGGGATCGACATGAGCGGATATTGGGTCGACATCACGGCGGTCGGCTTCTTTGCCCTCGAATGGCTGGTTTACGCACTCACGCTGGAGCAGTCGGCCTATGGCCGCGACAGCCTGTCGGCGCGCATGAACCGCTATCGCGAGGTCTGGGTCCGCCGCCTGCTCGAGCGCGAGGCGCGCATGGTCGACATGCAGATCATGGCATCCTTGCAGAACGGCACGGCGTTCTTCGCCTCCACCAGCCTGTTCGCGATCGGCGGCGCATTGGCGCTGCTGCGGGCGACCAATGACGCGCTCGTCATCCTGAGCAAGCTGCCGATCGATCTCAGCCCCTCGCCGGCGCTGTGGGAGCTGAAATGCGTCGGCCTGGTGCTGATCTGCGTCTACGCCTTCTTCAAGTTCGCCTGGGCCTATCGCCTCTTCAACTATGTCGCGATCCTCTATGGCGGCATGCCGCCGGCCTCCCAGCGCGACACGCCGGAGGCCGAGGCGCATGTCATCCGCACCACCCGCCTGTTCGAAGCGGCCGGCCGGCACTTCAACCGCGGCCAGCGCGCCTTCTTCTTCGCGCTCGGCTATCTCGGCTGGTTCGTCAGCCCCTGGGTGCTGTTCGTGACGACGGCTGCGGTGGTCATCGTCACATGGCGGCGGCAATTTGCATCGAGCGCGTGGGCGGCGATGGCGCCTGACGACGCGGACGTGCCCGCCGCAACGCGGTTGCTCCGCAAGTGAATCTAGCCCGTAGCAGAGAGCACGATGACCTACAGGGTTAAACGGATCAAACTCGGGCAACGCCTGAGACATTCGTTTCTGAAGCTCGGGCTCTGCGATCCCAAGCATCCTGCCTAATCTTCGTCCGGCTCGCGCACGACCGGCGGTTCGTCGGCCTGGTTCTCTTGGTCTCCCTCGTCGTTCTCTTCGTCCTCGTCCTCGTCGTCATCAGGATCTCGGGGCGGCATCGTGTTGCCCGTGATCGCGAAGACACGACGGCCGATCCTGGTGGGAATGACCTCGGAGATCTCGAGGGTCATGTTGTTGCTCCTCGGATGTGACCCCAGGACACGTTACTTCTTTTTCGGAGGGGCAGACATGGAATTGGCGGCCGACGCCGACGAGGACCGGTTTATCCTTGGCAGACGTCCTTGAGATAAGTGTCCGAATTCGTTGGATCCGGGCCAATAGGCGACACGAGGTTGACCGAGTCCAAAAGAGGTCACCACCTGAGACGGCCTCTGTTACAGATTCAAGAACAGCATAGACGCCAGGACCGTCGAAAAGATGCACAGTCCGATGATAGCGATTTTCAAAACCAGGTCGGCTGCCAAGCCCTACCCCCAATAGTTTGCAAATCAGCTAGAATCACACGGCTTTCTTCGGCGGCTGCAATCCGGGCGAGTTGAGCCATTCGTCAGTATTGGCGGCGATATAAGCTTCGCGGCCTTGCTTCAAACGATCTTCACGTTCCTCGCTTGGCGGCAATTGATCTGCCTTTTCCCTCGCTAGCCGAGCTTCCTTGATGAGTCGCTCGCCCAGCGTCCGATCTGGTTTGAACCGGAAGCGTCTCATGAACGTCCTCCCGTCTTGAAATCTGCTTTCAGCGCTCTGCACTGCATCGGCGCCGCGAATCGCGACCTTGCGATTGAGTTGCCATATCTCGATGCCGTGACGCTTTCTCAAGCGACGCGCGATGTTCACGGCGGCCTCATCATTGGCGGCCTCAAACTCGCGCGTATCGCAGATGTGACCGCTCTCATCGATAACACATGCTCGATACGCCCATCCGATTGTCCCCGCATTAGGTTGGCGGCTGCAATCCCTTCGACGACAGCCATTTGTCAAGGTGGGACGTCGTCTCGGCTTGGCGCGCGCGGCGCAGAAGTCTTTCGCGGTCGACGCCCGGCGGAGCACGCTGGGCCTGTGCGCGCAGACGTGCCGCCTCGTCGAGTAGTCGCTGTTCAAGAGTGGTCGTTTGCGTGAAACGACGTCGCATCGGCGCGGCTCCATTTTAAGTTGGGGCGGGAGCGCAACCGGCGTTCTCATCACCGATAACTGCCTAAGGACGGTGCGGTGATCGCATCACTAGATTCTCGTTATGTCCGGTTGTCGACATAAATTTCGCCATCCGCGAGGAAAATCTTAGGAACTATTTCGCTTGAGTAGCCGGTAGCACTCGCACGATAGGCGTTGGAGGACGCGGCGATCCAGAATCTCGATTTTTCCCCGCGAATAGGCGATGGCTCCCCGTTTCTGGAGTCTGTTCGCGGCATCCGTGACGGAGGTGCGGCGCACGCCCAGCATCTCGGATAGCAACTCTTGCTTTAGTGCGAAGTGATCGCTTTCAGCGCGGTCTGCGGTATGGAGCAACCACCGACAGCATCGTTCCTCAACGGAGTGAAACGAATTGCAGGCAGCTGTGATCCTCGCTTGATCGAGTAATAGGTCAGCATTCCTGAGACATAACCCGGCCATAGAAGTGCTATCTGCGACGAGCTTCCGAAAATCCTTTGCCGAAATTGCTAAGGCTTGAACGGGCAGCTGGGCAACGACGCGAATGAGGGATGTGTGGGATCCAAGGCCCGCACGGGCTCCGATCATGCCTTCCCGACCGACGACGGAGGTTTCAAGCGTCCGCCCACCTTTCAGCACCACCAAAAGCGAGAACATGCCCGATAGCGGGAAGTGAATAGTCGCGACTACTTGCCTCTCCTTTTGGACAACATCGCCGGTAGCAAAGCCCACGAGTGATGATGCTCCCGTTATAGAGTCGAGGTCTCGAAGCGGAAGGAGAGCTAAGAGTTTGTTGCGGAGAGGATCATCCACTGCGCACCTATCGCCCGATCGGCCGGGCCGGTCCGCAGGGGCAAAAACAACGCTCCGAGGGCGTCGCTACGGATCGTTATGAACGGACAAATCGGACAAGGTCGATCCGTTCCTAATTTCTTGTCTTGGGCGAACGACTCTCCCAGGCCCGAATTGACTCTTTAAGCCACAGGTAAAAATTGACCCGGCGGTCCGCTCTTTTTGGGCCTCCTGTTCAAAGCTGGATTTCCGCGCTCTGGGAGAATTCATCATGGCCCACCCAACAGAAGAGCAGATACGGAAACGCGCGTTCGAACTGTGGGAGCAGGCGGGCAAACCTGAAGGACGCGAAGACGAGTTCTGGCAGCGAGCGCAAAGGGAATTGCAGGGCACAGAAGAGCGTGATGATCAAAATAAAGGTGCTGACATTTGATTCCGTGTCCGCGTCGTGTCCGCTTTGCCCTCACAAGGCGATGTTGAAGCCGATATGGCCTCATGTCGGCCTCGGCCAAAAGCGGAAATGCACCCGAGTGTGCTACTCAATAAACGCAGTCGCGGCGGCAACCAGCCCGGCGGGCATCTCAATTCCCAGCTCCTTGGCCGTCTTTAGATTAACAACAAGTTCAAACCGCACTGCTTGAGAGTACGGGATGTCGCCCGGATTGGCTCCTCGAAATATTTCGACGATCTGCGCTGCCTGCCTGTGAATGACAGACTTGAGGTCGGAGCTATAGGTCATCAGTCCGCCTGCTTCCGCAAAATCACGGTATGGGTAAATGGCGGGAAGTCGCATCTGCTGGATCAGCTGAACCAGGAGGGGCTTTTTAGGAAGATGCACCTGCCCCTCATCCGAAAGGATCAATCCGTCCAGTTGACCTCGCTGGAGCGACGAGAATGTGCTCCGGAATTCAGCTTCGCCATATGGGCTGCTGACGGCACCCAGCACCAGGGAAATCCCCATCCTTTGTGCCGCGTCGCGCACCGCTTGGCCACCTGCGCCCGTCCAAGCTCCTTCCGATGACACGAAAACGACATTGTGCATTTTGGGAACAGCGCTGGAAAGCAATTCAAGGCGCTTGGCCCAGACTTCGACTCCGGCGTCCACGCTCACACCCGTGACATTGCCGCCGGGACGGGCGAGATTCGAAACCAGCCCGAACCGAATTGGGTCGCCCGTTGCCGCAACGATGGGGATAGTCGTCGTCGCCGCTTTGAGGCGAAGAGTCATCGGCGTTCCCTGGCAGGCAATCACATCGGGTTTTGTGTCAACCACCTCGCGTGCAATCTCTTCGAGACGTCCCGGCTGAAGTTGCCACCGGTCGACAACGAGATTTCCACCTTCGACGTAGCCGAGGCGCTGCAGTTCTTCCAGGAACGTTGTCGAATTTGGCTCGCGTCCGATCCTCATGTCTTCGACTTTCGCAGAGCTAATGACCGCAAGACGCTTCTTCGTGGCGGGCTGCTGCGCTGAGGCATTTCGCATGGCCGGCGCGAACATCGCGGTGACAAACAAGAAGTCGCGGCGCTTCATGAATCGCCTCCAAGGATCAGTGCATCGTCCTCGTCGCATTCCCGAGCTGAAATAGAAATGTCATTGAAGCCAACAGTGCGGGGATTTTGGGGTCAATGTCCCACTGGTCGATTCCGTTGATTATGTTCCCCGTGTGCCTGCGATGCCACACGTCCGAATTCGGTCGTAACCCTTCGATGACAGCAGCGGGACAACTTCCACTTGCCCTCCGAAGCCAGCCCGAACAGCAACTCTACGACGCACCGAAATCCTTCGGCGTGAAGGTGAGGTCGAGCACCTTCCATTCCTCATACTTGTCCGCCGGCAGCATCTTGTAGGGTTGGCAAGCCAGGAGCGCGCTCTTGGCTGACTGCAGCATGGCCAGGCCCTTCGCCGGCGATGCGCTGGCCTCGACCAGGATCGGCTCACGCGCCAGTGTGCCGTCGGTGGCCATCACCGTGCGCAGCTTGATGTGCACCTTGTCGGTCGGCGCCACTTCGGCCGGCAGTTTGGTGCAGCTTCGCAGGTGGCGGCGAAACTCCGCGACGATTTCGGGCGCAAGCTTGGCTGCGCCCGAGTCCTGGGCAGCGCCACCATCGTCCTTCGACGCGTCCTTGGTCGCGTCCTTCGGCGCGGCCGGCAGCTCCGGAGGCAGCCCCAGCATCACGCCGTATTTGAGGGTGACGTCGGGCTCCGGCGGAATATAGGCCGGGGCCGCAGCTTGCGGCGGCGGTTGCTGCGCGGGCAGCGGCCTCGCTTGCGCTTGCGGCTGAGCGTTGGCCTCGCGCTGTTTTGGCGCCGATGCCGGCTGCGGTTGTTGTCGCTGCGGTTCGGGTGACGCCTTCGGCATGGGTGATGGCGTTGGTGCCGGCGCCGACGGCTTGGCCGGCTGCGCGGCCGCCTCCGCCTTGTCGGCGAGATCGAGCTTGGGCAGTTTCAGGTCGAGGGGCGGCTCCGGCGCCTTCTCCTTGACCTGTTCCTTCGCCTCCTCCTTGGCCACCTCCTCCTTCAACTGCTCGGGTGTGACGATGTCGACCGTAACCGTCTCGGTAGGCGCGGCGTGAAACGGATGGACCTCGCTGATCAGGATGATCAGCCCCACCAGCGTCAGATGCGCGATCGCTGATGCCGCAATGTCCGTCCGTATGATGCGCCGCGGTTCCATCGCCAGATATTCGGTTGCCGCTCTGGTCCTAGCATACCGGATCGGGCCCTCAATCCCATTTCGGCGCGAAGCCGAAATCGGTCAGCCGCCCCTTCGGGTTGGCGAGTGCAAAGATCTGCTGCATCTCGTCCTCCGACAGCTCGAAATCGAAGATTTCGATGTTCTCCGAGAGCCGTTCGATGCGCGAGGTGCGCGGGATGGCCGAGACGTTCTGCTGCACCAGCCAGCGCAGGCAGATCTGCGCCGGCGTTTTGCGATGGGTGCGCCCGATCTGCGCCAGCGTCTGGTCCGTCTTGATGCGCCCCTTCGCGATCGGGCTGTAGGCGACCAGCGCAAGCCCATGGCTGTCGCAGCCCGCCCTCACCTTCGCCTGGTCGAGATAGGGATGATACTCGACCTGGTTGCAGGCCAGCGGCTCCGGACACAGCGCAACCGCCTCCTCGATCAGCGCCACCGTGAAATTGGAGACGCCGATATGCCGCGTCAGGCCCATCTTCTTCGCATGCGCCAGCGCGCCCAGCGTCTCCGCGAGCGGCACATGCGGATTGGGCCAGTGCAGCAGCAACAAATCGACCGCGGGAAGCCGCAGCCGGACCAGGCTCTCCTTGACCGAGCGCTCCAGATCGTTCGGCGCAAAGTGGTTGGTCCAGATTTTCGTGGTGAGGAAGATATCGTCGCGCCGCACGCCGGAGGCGCGCACGCCGTCGCCGACCTCGCGCTCGTTCTCATAGACCTGCGCGGTATCGATGTGGCGGTAGCCGAGCCGCAGCGCCTGCTCGACCACGCGCGCGCAGGTCCGGCCGCTCAGCTCCCAGGTTCCGAGCCCGATCGCCGGGATTTTTGCACCATTGGCTTCGACGAACAGCATGAGGAATCCCTCGCCTTCGCTGGCCCCGTCGCATTATGGACCGGGCCAATGGAGCTGCCAACCGAGGCGGCCGCAACCGGAGAGGGATTCACGGCAAGCCCTTAATCGGGCCTTGATCAGCCCTTGGCGAGCGCCTGAAACACCGTATCGGGCGCATGCGCGATGACTGCGAGAAGCGCCCGGGCGGGTCCGCGCGGCGCGCGCTTGCCCTGCTCCCAATTGCGGATGGTCTCGACGGGCACGCCGAGCTTTGCCGCGAACTCCATCTGGGTGAGACAGGCGCGGCGACGCAGGTCGCGCACTTCGAGCGAGCCGCCTTCACCGGAGGCGGCGGCAGGAAGCGGAAATTCCTGACCGTCCCGCAGCTCCACGATCCGTCCGTCCGCTTTCAGCCGTAGCCGCATGTTCATCCCCAAGTGCGCGGGCATGATGCGTCAGGTCGCTTAAGTTCGGATTAACGATAGGCTGGCGCGGCTGGATTACGCTGCGCTCCATCCGGTCTCCAGTGCCTACCACACACTCCGGCGTCATCCTGAGGTGCGAGCCTTGCGATGCGCTGGCATCGCAAGGTGAACCTCGAAGGATGGGCCACGGGCACTCGCGGCCCATCCTTCGAGGCGCGCAAGGGCGCGCACCTCAGGATGACGGTTGAGTTTGTGGAGACGGAAGGTCGTAGCCTACTTCAAGCCGAACCACAGCGTGGCGATGCCGAGGAAGGAGAAGAAGCCGACGACGTCGG
The DNA here is from genome assembly GCF_018130955.1 of Bradyrhizobium liaoningense. Taxonomy (GTDB): domain Bacteria; phylum Pseudomonadota; class Alphaproteobacteria; order Rhizobiales; family Xanthobacteraceae; genus Bradyrhizobium; species Bradyrhizobium liaoningense_C. The sequence continues at coordinate 82,576 of NZ_JAFCJM010000021.1, read as the reverse complement.
TGACCGTCGTGACGAAGGTGCCGGAGGCCACGGCCGGATCCGCCCTCACCCGCTCCAGCCCCATCGGGATCAAGATGCCGCCGAGCGCGCCGGCAACGAGATTCACGATGATCGCGAGCCCGATCACCATCCCGAGCCCGGGGATCTTGAACCAGGCCACCGCCGCAATGCCCGTGATCACGGCAAAGGCGAGGCCGTTGACGAGACCGACCAGCCCCTCGCGGATCACCACGCGCCAGGCATTGCTGGCGCCGAGCTCGCGCGTCGCCAGCGCCCGCACCGCCACCGTCATTGTCTGGGTCGCAGCGTTGCCGCCCTGGCTCGCGACGATTGGCGCGAGCACGGCGAGCGCCACCATCTTCTCGAGCTGGCCCTCGAACAGGCCCAGCACGGAGGACGCAAGGAACGCGGTCGCAAGGTTGACCAAGAGCCAGTTGAAGCGGCCGCGCGCGATCGTCAGCACGGTGTCGGAAAGCTCTTCGTCGCTGGTGACGCCGCCGAGCGCCTTCAAGTCCTCGGCGGCCTCTTCCTCGATGACGTCGACGACGTCGTCGACCGTGATCACGCCGACCAGCCGGTCCTGGGTGTCGAGCACGGGCGCAGCCACCAGATTGTACTTGCCGAACATGCGCGCCACCTCTTCCTGGTCCTCCAGGACGGAGACGCGGCGGCGATCCTCGTCGGTGAGGTCGGTGAGCGGCACCGGCCGGCGCGCGCGCAGGAGCACGTCGAGCGGGACCGCGCCGAGCCAGTGCCGGTCCTTGTCCACGACGTAGATCTCGTAGAAGCGGTCGGGCAGATCGGGCGTGTCGCGCATGTAGTCGATCGCCTGACCCACGGTGAAATCCTGGGGCACCGCGATGAACTCGGTTTGCATCCGCCGGCCGGCGGAGTTTTCCGGATAAAGCAGGCTGCGCTCGAGCGCGACGCGCTCCGATGGCGGCAGCTTTTCCAGGATCTCTTCCTGCTCCTCCTCGTCGAGGGTCTCGAGCAGCTCGACGGCGTCATCGGATTCGAGCTCGCGGACACCCTCGGCGACCGTCTCCGCCGGCAGTTCCTCGAGGATCTCCTCGCGGACGGTTTCGTCGACCTCGTTCAGCGCCGAGAAGTCGAAATCCCGGCCGGTCAGCTCGACCAGGCGGACGCGGTCGTCGGGCGCGAGCGCCGCGATCAGATCGCCGAGATCGGCCTCGTGCAACTCGGCGACGATGGCCCGCAGCGGCGCCGCGTCGCCGGCCCCGATCGCACGGGCAACTTCCTCGACGAATTCGTGACGAATTTCGCCATCTTCATTGCGCATCGGAACGTGGTCGAGTACCGACGTCTCGGCGGAGGGGGCAACGTCCATTTGCTCGTCCATGGCGCGCCTCGCCGTTTGACAGATTGGATCAATTCATTTGAGCTGTGGGTTCAGGCAATACCCACAAGGCAACGTCGAGTGCAATGACAAAGATGCGTCCGCAGATCCGGCCCCTGATGCTTGCTAGCGCGATGATCGCAGCGGTCGCCGGCGTGACATCCGCCGCTTCTGCCGACTGCCCGCGCAAGGATGCGCTGGGCACAGCGCGCGTCCTCACAGTCGATCCCAAGGCTTTTCCGCGCGTCGGGACGAAGAGCTTCCCGCAGACACTGCCGCTCGCCGATCACGAGGTCGTGCTGACCTTCGACGACGGCCCGCATCCGCCGACCACGGCGAAGGTGCTGGCGGCGCTGGCGCAGGAATGCGTGCGCGCGACCTTCTTCTTGATCGGCCAGAGCGCGGCGGAGCATCCCGACATGGTGAAGCGGATCGCGCGCGAGGGCCACACGATCGGCCATCACTCGTGGTCGCACCCGTTGATGTCGAAGATCGGCTTCGAGCAGGCCAGGGACAACATCGATCGCGGGATCGCGGCCGACGAGATGGCGCTGAACGGGGCCTCGACATCGACACCCTCGACACCGTTCTTCCGCTTCCCCTATTTCGAGTCCACGCCGGCGACGCTCGACCTGCTGCAATCACGGGGCATCGCCGTGTTCGGCGCCGATCTCTGGGCGAGCGACTGGGAGGAAATGACCCCGGAGCAGCAGTTGAAGCTCGTGACGGAACGCCTCAATGCCGCCGGCAAGGGCATCATCCTGTTCCACGATCCCAAGGCGCGGACGGCCGCCATGATGCCCGCGTTCCTGCGCCATCTGCGCGAGAACGGTTATCGCATCGTCCACATCGTCCCGCCCGGCCACGCGCAGCGGAACGCCGACGCCGGCCGTTGACGCCGGCAAAGATGCCGGAATGTCACGCCGCGGCAAAATGCGGCGAAAATGAGCCAATTAAGGCTCTGTTCATGCTAGGCCGTGCAATCATAGCGGCTCCGCGGGCCTGAACCGCCATGGGCCGCTTTTAGACCAACGTTCGGACATAACGCGGATCGGGTGCGAGGCTATTTGGTGATTCATGATCGGTAGTGGAGTTGGGACACGATCCTGGATCGGTCTTTGCCTCGGACTGGTGACCGCTTCGACGATTGCCAGTGCGACGGCAACGGCGGCGGACTGCCCCGGCAATCCGGGCGCGCTCGGCACCTCCCGCACCCTCGTGGTGGATCCACGCGAGCATCCACTCCTCGGCACGATGCAGTACCGCGAGACGCTGCCGCTCAGAGACCATGAGGTCGTCCTGACCTTCGACGACGGTCCGCTGCCGAAATACAGCTATCAAGTGCTCAAGATGCTCGCCGACGAGTGCATCAAGGCGACCTTCTTCATCATCGGCAGCCAGGCCAAGGCCAATCCGGACGGCGTGCGCAGGCTGGTGGCCGCCGGCCACACCGTCGGCACGCACAGCATGAATCATCCGCTGACATTCGACAGGATGCCGATCGAAAAGGCCGAGGCCGAGATCAATGGCGGCATCGAGTGGACGCAGGCGGCGATGACCGATCCGTCGGCGCTGGCGCCGTTCTTCCGGATTCCCGGCCTGATGCGCGCCGAAGGCGTCGAAAATTACCTCGCCTCGCGCGGCATCCAGGTGTGGAGCGCCGACTTCCCTGCCGACGACTGGCGGCATGTCTCCTCCGACCGGGTCTATCAGCTCGCGATGCAGCGGCTGGAAGCCAAGGGCAAGGGCATCTTGCTGCTGCACGACATCCAGGCACGCACCGTCGCGGCGCTGCCCAAGATCATCCGGGACCTCAAGGCGCGCGGCTACCGCATCGTGCATGTGGTGCCGGCGACCGCCGACCGACCGGCGACGCCGACCGAGTCCGTCGAATGGCTGATGCGCCCGCCGTCGGAGACCGTGCCGATCGCGCGCTGGCCAAGAGTCCCGAACTTCGTCTTCGCCCGCACCGAGATGCTTCCGGCCCCGGCGCTGGCCGATTTGAACACCGAGCTGCCGCGCCCGGTCGCGTTATCGCGCCATATCGCGGCCCAGGCGAGCGCGCCGATCTTGCCGGTGCCCGGGCGCGACATCTTCGAGATCCCCGAGAAATCCTTGGCCGTGCTGATGGCGTCCTCCTCCCGGCGCACCGCGACACGGCTGGTGTCGGCCGAGCCGGCCGCGGCCCCGCTCACGCCGAGCCCGAAGAACGGCAAGGGCAAGGGAAAGGCCCGTGCGAAGACCGCCGCAGCCACCCCGCACGGCGCGCAACCGGCGCACGGCGCCGCTTCGAAGCGCCCGGCGCAACGCCACGCCGCGACGCCAAAGCCGACGCGCGTTGCCAGCCTGAAGAAACGGCAGCAGTGATCGAGCTGGTCGTTTACCTGGTCAGGATCTTGGCGACGCAGAGCAGCACGATCAGCGCCATGAAGAACAGGTCCATATAGGCCTTCAGCTCGCCGTCGCGCCGCAGCTTCGCGACGTCGGTCACGACCTGCTTGCGCACATTGGTCCCGCCGGAGCCGTCGTTGATCGGCGCCTGCAACCTGCGGGCTTCAGCCTCGAGCTTCTCGATCTTCTGGTAGAAATAGAATGAGCGCAGCGTCGAGACCGCGCGCATCGCGCTGTAGACCAGCACCAGGATCGCGAGAATCGCCTTGTTCTCGTACTTCTCCAGGACATTCAGGCTGAAATAGACCACCGCCAGGAACAGGAAGTTCGTCAGGAAGCGGTAGACGAAGCTTAGAAAGACCATGCTTGCTCCAGCCGGGAATGGTGCAACGGTTTGAGCGTTTGCGAATTGCGGGATTGTCGGTCGCAAGCCGGAACGGCCGGCCTGAACGCTGCGCGTGCTGGTCTACGCCAACATTGTTGCAGCAAGGAGTAAAAGTGCCTCTGCGTGATGCGGCGTCGGTTGCGCGGCGCGCAGTGCGCCTTTTAGCCTCGCACGGGCATAATGCAAGGGATCGCGGCCAGCCGGCGGCGGCGACGTTGTCCGGATGCGGACGCCGCAACGGCTCAATGGAGATTGGGTCCAACTCGCGGTAGAGTGACGGCCGCCACCTATGTGGGGTCTGCCGATGTCGAAGAAGGGAATCACGGGCCACGACGAATGGGTCCTCACCGAGGCCCTGGCGACGGCCCTCGTCGCGCTGGAGCAGCTCGCGCCCAAGCACCAGCCGCAGGCGCATATGGAGGACATCCGAAAACTGCTTTCCAACGGCAAGGAGCCGGCCACTGTGAGCCTGCACCTCGCGCAGGCCAAATGCCGCCTGTTCCCCGACCAGGATCCGCTGGATATCTACAAGGAATACGGCATCGGCGACGAATACGGCTGAGCGGCCGACGGCCAAGCCCTTCGTCTTCAATGTCAGGAATTTCGAGGCTGGTGCGCTCGGACGGCGGCGGTATTTGCTTCGATTTCAACGCCTTGCCGAGATGGATAACGAAACCAGGTGCATTTCCCGCCGCGCTGCCTTGAAACTTCGACACAGCGGAAGTTGCGAGGCATCTAACGTTTTTGGCCATCTTCCGCCAAACCCATTTCCTTTGTGATCCATCTTGTAAAGGTGCGGACCGAGCGCCGATGCTTGGTTTGCGGCGGACAGACGAGATAGTGCCCGACATAGGACGGATCGCTCGCGCGGCCGGCCAGGGGCGCCACCAATTTGCCGGTGGCAAGTTCACGCTCGGCCAGCAATGTCGATTCCAGTGTCACGCCGAGACCATCGACGGCCGCGGCAATTGCCATGAAGCTGCGATCGAACCGAAACCCGCCAGGGCTCGGGGCCGAAAGGCCGTTCATCGCGAACCAGGCATTCCAGCGAACCCGCTTCTGCTCGCTTTCGATCAGCGAGTGCTTCAGCAGATCGGCCGGCTCGCGGATGGCGCCGGCAAGCGAGGGGGCGCACAAGGGACGCACGATTTCCTCGCCAAGCGGCAGAACGGCCATGCCTTCCTGGCGCGGAGGTCCATAGCAAATGTCGAGGTCGAACTCGTCGTTGCGAAAATGGGGATAGTCCGTTCCTGCCGCCAACCTCACTTCCAGCTCGGGATGCTTTTCGATCAGGCCTCGCAGCCGGGGCATCAGCCATTGCGCCGCCAAGCTCGGCGCACAATGAATCCGCAAGAGATTGGATGAGCGTGCGCTGGCAACCTCAAGCCCATTCCTCAGCTCATCAAAGGCGCCGGACACGCGCCGCAACAGCTCTTCGCCCGCCTGATTGACCAGCATTCTACGCCCGTCACGTTCGAACAGCGTCGTCCCGATCTGCCCTTCGAAGTCCCGGATCGCGTGGCTGACCGCGCTCGGCGTCAGCCCGAGCTCGCTCGCGGCCGCGCGGAACGATCCGCTGCGTGCAGCCGCCTCGAAAACCCGGAGAGAGCGAAGGGGGAGCGGAGCCATGCGACAGGTGAACACAATTCACCTGTTAGTGCAAATTTCGCGTATTTTCGTGGTCTCTGGCCTCAACCATATTCCCCGCCAATCGAAACAAAATTTCTCGGAGGGAATATGCTTTTGGCCGGCAAAACCGCGATCATTTCCGGAGCGGCCGGTGAGCGCGGCATCGGCTTCGCCACCGCAAAGACGTTCGCTGCCCAGGGCGCGCGCGTCGCGATCCTCGATCTCGATGGCGCCGGCGCAGCCAGAGCGGCCAGCGAACTCGGCAAGGAGCATCTCGGCCTCGCCTGCAACGTCACGGACAAGGCCGACTGCGAACGTGCCGTGGCCGATGTGCTCAAGGCCTTCGGCCAGGTCGACATTCTCATCAACAATGCCGGCATCACCCAGCCCGTGAAGGTCTGGGATATCACCGCTCAGGACTGGGACCGCATCCAGGACGTCAACCTGCGCGGCGTGCTCTATCTCTCGCAGGCGCTCATGCCGCATATGCGCGCGCGGAATGCAGGCTCGATCGCCTGTATGTCCTCGGTCTCCGCACAACGCGGCGGCGGCATTCTCGGTGGCGCGCACTATTCGGCCGCCAAGGCCGGCGTACTTGGCCTCGCCAAAGCCATGGCCCGGGAACTCGGCCCCAACAACATCCGCGTCAATTGCGTCACGCCCGGCCTGATCGTCACCGACATCAACATCGGCAAGATCGCGCCTGAAAAGGAGAAGGAGATTCTCGCCGGCATCCCGCTCGCCCGCCTCGGCCGGCCGCAGGACGTCGCCAACATCTTCCTGTTTCTGGCTTCCGAACTGTCGGCCTACACGACCGGGGCCGTGATCGACGTGAACGGCGGCATGCACATTCACTGACGACGCGGAGGGGACGAGCCATGGCCGGAGCCGACTTGCGAACCAATGAACCGACGCTTGCGGAACGCGCATATCGCGTCCGCCGCAATGCGCTTCGAATGGGTGAAGTTCAGGGACAGGGCTACATCGCCCAGGCCCTCGACATCGCCGACGTGCTGGCCGTCGCCTACTTCCATGCGATGCGCTACCGCCCGGAAGAGCCGACCTGGGAGGAGCGCGACCGCTTCCTGCTGTCGAACGGCCACTATGCCATCGCGCTTTATGCCGCGTTGATCGAGGCTGGAATCATTCCCGAGGCGGAGCTTGAGAGCTACGGGTTCGACGAGAGCCGGCTTCCGATGTCCGGAATGGCCTCCTACACGCCGGGCATGGAGATGTCGGGAGGATCGCTGGGACTTGGCCTGAGCATCGCCGTCGGCATGTGCCTCGGCTTGAAGCGCAAAGGCTCCAGCAGCCGTGTCTACACACTGTTCTCCGATGGCGAGCTCGACGAAGGCTCGAAATGGGAAGCAATGATGTCGGCAGCACACTACGGGCTCGACAACCTCATCGCGATCGTCGACGTCAACAATCAGCAGGCCGACGGCCCCTCCACACAGATGATGGGCTTCGAGCCGCTCGCGGAAAAAGTGCGGGCGTTCGGCTGGTTCGTGCAGCGCATCGACGGCAACGACCTCGATGCCGTGGTTGCCGCGTTCGACGCCGCCAAGAAGCATGAGGACGCGAAGCCGCGCATGATCATTGCGGACACTCTCATGGGCAAGGGCGTGCCGTTTCTGGAGGCCCGCGAGCGCAATCATTTCATGCGCGTCGATCAGCACGAGTGGCAGCTGGCGCTGCAGGCTCTCGATGAAGGGAGGCGCGCGTGAAGGCGACCACTGGGACCGCGACCATGCCATCCAAGCCTCGCCTCACGACCTCGGCCATGATCGCCTCGATCGCTGCCGAAGGGCAGCGGACAAAGCCGGCGCCGTTCGGCAATGCGCTCGTCGAGCTCGCACGCACGCGACATGACATCGTCGGCATGACCGCCGACCTCGGCAAGTATACCGACCTCCACGTGTTCGCGAAGGAATTCCCGGACCGCTACTATCAGATGGGCATGGCCGAGCAGCTCCTGTTCGGCGCTGCATCGGGCATCGCGGCCGAAGGATTTACCCCGTTCGTCACGACCTATGCCGTCTTTGCGGCTCGCCGCGCCTACGATTTCATCCACCAGACGATCGCGGAGGAGGACCGTAACGTCAAGATTGCCTGCGCCCTGCCCGGCCTCACGTCGGGATATGGACCAAGCCATCAGGCGGCGGAAGATCTCGCGCTGTTCCGCGCCATGCCGAACATGACGGTGATCGATCCTTGCGACGCGCACGAAATCGAGCAGGTCGTGCCGGCGATGGCGAGCCACCAGGGTCCGGTCTACATGCGACTGTTGCGCGGACAGGTCCCGCTCGTGCTCGACGAGTACGGCTACAAGTTCGAGCTCGGCAAGGCGAAGTTGCTGCGCGACGGCGCGGACGTGCTCTTCGTCTCCTCGGGGCTGCTGACGATGCGCGCGTTAGAGGCTGCCAAGCGTCTCGAAGCCGACAAGATCCAGGCCGCGGTACTGCATGTGCCAACCATCAAGCCGCTCGATACCGAAACGATCGTGGAGGCATGCCGCAAGGCCGGACGCCTCGTCGTCGTCGCCGAGAACCACACCGTGATCGGGGGGCTGGGTGAAGCGGTGGCGAGTGCGCTGATGCGTGCGCGCGTCCATCCCGCATTCCAGCAGATCGGCTTGCCCGACGAGTTCCTCGCCGCCGGAGCGCTGCCGACATTGCACGATCGCTACGGCATCTCGACGGAAGCGATATGCGCTGCCGTCAAAAGTTGGCTGTGAACCGGCCGCCTTCTCACGAACGACACCAACAAAAAATCCAAGGGAGAACGAAATGACCAAGCAATCCAAGACGGGCCTGAGCCGACGCGTCGTGCTGGCGGCAGGTGCATCGATCCCGTTCGTATCGATCCTCTCGCGACGCGGCGACGCGGCCGAATTCACCCTCAAATTCGCGACCGGACAGGATCCGTCGCATCCCGTCAACAAGCGGGCACGTGAAGCGATCGACCGCATCAAGGAAGCGACCGGCGGGCGTGTCGAGATCAATCTGTTCCCGGCCAACCAGCTCGGCTCCGACACCGACCTGCTGGGCCAGATCCGCAATGGCGCCGTCGACTATCTGAACATCGGCTCCTCGGTGCTCGCAACGCTCGTCCCGAGCGTCGGCATCGTGAATACCGGCTTCGCCTTCTCCTCCTATGACGAGGTCTGGAAGGCAATGGACGGCGAGCTCGGAAAATTCGTCAAGGCCGAGGTCGAGAACGTCGGTGTCCTCCAGGTCTGCAAGTCATGGGACAACGGATTCCGGCAGCTCACCTCGTCTACCCGCGAGATCAAGACGCCGGACGATCTGAAGGGCTTCAAGATGCGCGTTCCGGCGGCGCCCATCCTCACCGGCCTGTTCCAGGCCCTCGGTGCCGGGCCGACGCCGATCAACTTCAATGAGGTCTATTCCGCCTTGCAGACGAAGGTCGTCGAAGGACAGGAGAATCCGCTGGCGATCATCGCGACCGCGAAGCTCTACGAGGTGCAGAAATACTGCAGCCTCACCAGCCACGTCTGGGACGCCTACCTCATCCTCGGCAACCGTCGCTCCTTCCAGCGCTTGCCGGCCGATGCTCAGGAGATCGTCACGCGCGAATTGAACAAGGCGGCGGACGCCGAGCGTGCGGACATTGCTGCGCTCTCGAAATCGCTGCGCGACGAGCTCGCGGGCAAGGGCTTGCAGTTCGTCGAGGTCGACAAGGCTGCCTTCCGCGCGTCTCTCGCCAAGACCAGCTTCTACAAGGACTGGCGCCAGAAGTTCGGCGACAAGGGCTGGACCCTGCTCGAACAGGCCGTGGGTCAGCTCGGATGACCGCCGAGACGCTGTCGGGAGAAGCGGCCGCGCCCGTATCGAGCCTGGCCGCTCCGTTCGATCGGGCGCTCGCGCTCCTCACCGAGCCGCTGGCGGCCGTCGTGGTCGTGGCCGAAATTCTCGTCCTGCTCACCGGGGTGATCGCGCGCTTCGTGTTCAATCATCCGCTGACCTGGTCGGACGAGCTTGCCTCGATCATGTTCCTGTGGCTCGCCATGCTGGGCGCGGCCATCGCACAGCGGCGCGGTCAGCACATGCGCATGACCGCACTCGTCGGAATGTTCTCGGGATGGCTGCGTGGCCTGCTCGAGGCCGCCGGGTCCGCTGCGCCCGCGCTGTTTCTGCTGCTGGTTCTTCACCCGGCGTACAATTTCGCTGAGGATCAGACCTTCGTTCATACTCCGGCCCTCGGTCTCAACGACGTCGTCCGTGCCGCGGCTTTGCCGGTCGGTATCGTGCTCATGCTGGCGGCCAGCCTCGTTCGCTGTGCCGATCGCGGTTGGCGCGACCTCGTGCTTGCCATCGCGGTGATCGCAGCGCTGGCCGGCCTGCTCTATGCGCTTGGTCCCTGGATGCGGGGGATCGGCAACTGGAATCTCGTCATCTTCTTCGCCTTCCTGCTCGGACTCGGCGTGCTTGCCGGCGTGCCGATTGCGTTTTGCTTCGGGCTGTCCACGGTCTCCTATCTCATGCTGACCACGACGACGCCGCTCGAGGTGATTCCGGGGCGCATCGACGAGGGCGTCAGCTCGCTGATCCTGCTGGCCGTGCCTCTGTTCATCCTGCTCGGCTATCTGATCGTCATGACGCGCATGTCGACCGCCATGGTCAACTTTCTCGCCGCGCTTGTCGGTCATGTCGAGGGCGGTCTGGCTTACGTCCTGCTGGGCGCCATGCTGCTTGTCTCGGGCATTTCCGGCGCCAAGACGGCCGATATGGCGGCCGTCGCGCCGGTGCTGTTTCCGGACATGAAGAAGCGCGGCATTCACGAGGGTGAACTGGTATCGCTGCTCGCGGCCTCCGGCGCCATGGCGGAAACCATCCCGCCGTCGATCGTGCTCATCATCATCGGCTCGGTGACCGGCGTCTCGATCGCGGCGCTGTTCACCGGCGGCATCCTGCCGGGCGTCGTGCTTGCGCTGGCGCTCGCCATCATTGCGCGTCGCCGTATGGCGGAGGGATCCGACGCCGAGCGCGGCGTGACGACCATGCGTGAAATCGGCCGGACATTCGTGATCGCCGTACCGGCCTTGCTGCTGCCGGTCATCATTCGTGTTGCCGTCATGGAAGGCGTGGCCACCGCCACCGAGGTCGCCACGATCGGTATCGCATATGCAATCGTCATCGGCATTCTCGTCTACCGCTCGTTCAACTGGCGCGAGCTCTATCCCGCGCTCGTCGGTACGGCGGCACTGGCAGGCACGATCCTGTTCATCATCGGCGCTGCGACCTGCATGTCCTGGGCGCTGACGCAATCGAACTTCTCGCATGCTCTGGCGGCGGTCCTCGCGCAGGCTCCCGGCGGCAAGTACGGCTTCCTGATCGGCTCCATCGTTCTGTTCATTGTGCTCGGCAGCGTCTTGGAAGGTATCCCGGCCATGGTGCTGTTCGGCCCGTTGCTGTTTCCGGTCGCCAAGCAGCTCGGCGTGCACGAGGTGCACTATGCGATGGTCGTCATCCTGGCTATGGGCATCGGCCTCTTCGCTCCGCCATTCGGGCTCGGCTACTACGCCGCATGCTCGATCGGTCGGGTCGATCCGAATGCAGGCTTGAAGCGGATCTGGAGCTATCTCGCCGCGCTGGTTGTCGGATTGCTCGTCGTGGCCTTCGTTCCCTGGATTTCTACCGGTTTTCTCCCGTGATGCGCCGGATGCGCGTCTGACAGTTGCGGCCGCGGCAGGAGCCGCGCCGTAAGAAAATGGTGCCTTGCTTATGTCGGCTGATGCCCCCGCGGACTTCGCCCCTGCATGTCCAGTCGGCGAGATGGACGAACGTCTCGCCCATGCGATCCGCTTCCTCGCGGTCGATGCCATCCTGAAGGCCGGCGAAGGTCATCAGGGGGTTCCGCTCGGCATGGCGGAGATCGCCACGGCACTGTTCATGCGCCATCTAAAGTTCAACCCGAAGGACCCGCTTTGGCCGGATCGCGACCGCTTCGTGGTCTCGAACGGCCACGGATCGATGCTTCTTTACGCCTTGCTCCACCTCACCGGCTACGAGAAGATTTCTCTGTCGCAAGTACAATCCTTCCGCGAACTCGGTTCGCACTGTGCCGGACATCCCGAATATGATCCTGCGGCCGGCATCGAGACGACGACGGGGCCGCTCGGTCAAGGCATCGCCAACGCTCTCGGCATGGCGATCGCCGAGGCTCGGTTGCGGGCGCGTTTCGGCGCCAAAATCGTCGATCACATGACATACGCGTTCGTCGGTGACGGATGCCTGCAGGAAGGAGTGGGTCAAGAGGTCATTTCGCTTGCCGGACACCTGCGTCTCGGCCATCTCGTGTTTCTCTGGGACAACAACGAGATTACAGACGACGGCGCGACATCCCTCAGTATCTCCGAGAACGTGGCCGAACGTTTTCGGGTTGCCGGCTGGCATGTCCTGGAGGTCGACGGGCACGATATCGAGGCCGTTAGCGAGGCGCTCGCGGAAGCACGAAAGGACGATCGTCCGTCGCTGATTGCCTGCCGTACCACGATCGCGAGAGGTATCCGGCGCCTCGAGGGCCAGCGAGGCGGGCACAGCGGCAAGCTGTTTGACTCCGATCGCGACGAGATGGCGGTATCGCTGACCTGGCCCGCGACACCATTCGCCGTTCCAAACGAAGTGGCCGCAGCCTGGCTCGATGCGGGCACTCGCTCGAAGGCTGAATACGACGCCTGGCAGCGACGCGCCGCGACCTTGGACGGCTCGGATCAAGCGTCGTTCAGGCGAGCCATGGTGGGACGCCTTCCGGAAGGATGGCGCGACGTGACGTCCACTTACAAGGCGCGTTCGATCGTGGAGCGAAAACCGGCCTCCTCAATCGAGACCTCGGGCGAGGTCGCGAGTGCACTCTATGATGTCATCCCCGATATCATGACGTGCTGCGCCGATCTCGAGGCGCCGACCAACCACAAGCGTCAGCTCGCAGCCTTCACAGCCGGCGACAACCGCGGCCGCTACGTCCATTGCGGCGTGCGCGAGCACGCGATGGGGGCGCTTGCCAACGGCATGGCCGCCCATGGCGGCGTCATTCCACTGGCGGTGACCTATCTTGCTTTTGCCGACTACGAGCGTCCAGCGATGCGGATGGCGGCGCTCATGGGCCTGCCTGTCAAATTCATCTTCAGCCACGACTCGATCGGGATCGGCAAGAATGGCCCGACCCATCAGCCGGTCGAGATCCTCGCCTCGCTACGGGCAATGCCGAACATGCTGGTCTTCCGGCCGGCCGATGCTGCCGAGATGGCGGAATGCTGGGAGATCATGCTCGAGCACACCACGGGGCCGGTCTCGCTCGTCTGTGCCCGGCAAACGCTGCCGCAGCAGAGATCCGATGCAAGTCGTGAAAACTCCTCGCGACGCGGGGCCTACGTCCTTGCTGAAGCTGAGGGGACCCGCCGCGTTACGCTGCTCGCAACGGGTTCAGAAGTGGCCTTGGCCATCGGGGCGCGAGCGATCCTGCAGGCCAAGGGTATTCCGACGGCGGTGGTATCCATGCCGTGCTGGGAGCTATTCGAACTACAGGACGAGAGTTATCGCGCCTCCGTCCTGGGCCCCGGCACTGCCAGGGTGGGAGTTGAGGCCGCGATGAAATTTGGTTGGGAACGCTGGCTCGGCCACGATGGCGCCTTCGTCGGCATGACCGGTTTCGGCGCGTCCGGCCCGGCCGACGCACTCTACCGACACTTCAACATCACGGCTGATGCGATCGTTAGGGCTGCATTGGCCCTCCTCTAGCTCAACCGCGCCGTCGCGGATTCCCTGGGAGACGAAATCATGAAGGCCGCCGAGCCCGCACGCATTGTATTTCTCGACCGCGATACGATGCCTGCCGATATCCGCCTTCGTCCCTTCGCATTCCCGCACCAATTGCTTGAATTCGGCGCTACCGAGCCGGATCAGGTTGCCGAGAGAATTTCGAACGCGGACATCGTCATCACGAACAAGGTGCCCATACGGTTCGCCGAACTGAGCTCGGCACCGAAATTGCGATTGATCGCGATTGCGGCCACCGGCTCCGATGTCGTCGATGTCAGGGCTTGTTCGGATCGCGGTGTCGCCGTCTGCAACATTCGCGGCTACGCGGTCAACACCGTGCCCGAGCACACTTTCGCGCTCATTCTCGCGCTGCGTCGCAGCCTGACCGCCTATCGTGATTCAGTGCGCGCGGGCCGTTGGGCCGAATCCGGGCAGTTCTGCTATTTCGACCACCCTATCAACGACCTCTCAGGCGCCACGCTCGGAATCATTGGCGACGGCGCGCTCGGCCGCGCGGTTGCGGACATTGGAAGAGCCTTCGGAATGCGCACGCTGTTCTCGTCCTACAAGGGCGTAGCCGGCATGGGCCCGCTCTACACGCCATTCGAGGACGTGCTGCGACAGAGCGATATCATCACGTTACATGCGCCCTTGATGCCGCAGACACGCAACATGATCGCGGGGCCCGAATTTGCGCTGATGCAGCGCAGGCCGATTCTGATCAATACCGCGCGGGGCGGCCTCGTCGACGAGGTCGCCCTCGGCCAGGCGCTTCGCTCCGGCCAGATCGCCGGAGCAGGCTTCGACGTGGCGACCGTCGAGCCGCCACAGGCCGATCATCCGCTGATGCAACTGGCCGGCTTGCCGAATTTCATTCTGACGCCGCATGTTGCCTGGGCCAGTCGGGAAGCCGTTCAAACGCTCGCCGATCAGCTTGTCGATAATGTCGAGGGATTTTGGAACGGCACGCCAAAGAACATGGTGGCCTAGGCGTGAAGCCGGACAACGAAAACGATTTTCGTGTCAATGGCTTACGTCTTTGGTGCGCTCGGAGGGACTCGAACCCCCACGATTTTACTCACTGCCACCTCAAGGCAGCGCGTCTACCAGTTCCGCCACGAGCGCTTTGGGAAGCCGGCTATAAGGCTTGAGGCCTGCCGGATCAACGGCGCCGATGTAACAAATCGATCAGAGGGGTACAAGCCTGCCGAGGCCTCGAATTCCACAAGCTTTTCGAGGCGGTTCCGGTCCCTGCCCGGCCGTTTCAGAGCTCACGTTCCGATAGAATCGGAACGGAAGCTCTAGATTGCTATTTTGACGCGTTTTCTTGACGCGAACCGGTTTGCCCAACTCGCTGGAAAACGCTCTGGCTAGCGGGTGCCCGGGGAGCGCGGCAGCATCTGCTTGACCTCGACCGCGATCCGGTTGCGGTCGACCAGCACGACGCCGCTGGCCACCGGCAGGTTATTGGCCAAAACCTTGACCTCGTCGGCCTCGGTTGCGTCCAGTTCGATGATGGCGCCGCGGGAAAGACGTAATACCTGATGGATCGGCATGGTGGTGGTCCCGAGGACCACCATGAGATCCACGGTGACTTTATCGAGGGTGGACACTACGGCACCGCCACAACTTGAGACTTTCGCATTTGCTCCCGCAATGATCACCACGTTATGGTTAGCCAATGGTTAACGACCGCCAACACCTCGATTTGACATCGTTTTCGGCCTCCGACGGCACCCCCGTGGAATGGCGGATTTCGGACGCCCCCGTGCCCTATCCGGAGGCCGTGGCGGCCATGGAGGCGCGGGCGGCGGCAATCGCGGCGCGCGAAGCGGCGGAGCTGGTCTGGCTGCTCGAGCACCCCCCGCTTTATACCTCCGGCACCTCGGGCAAGGCCTCCGACCTGCTCGATCCCCGATTCCCGACCTTCGCGACGGGGCGCGGCGGCCAGCTCACCTATCACGGCCCCGGCCAGCGGGTGACCTATGTGATGCTGGACCTCAAGCGCCGGCGGCCGGACGTCCGGGCCTATGTCGCAGGTCTCGAAGAGCTGATCATCCGGACGCTGGCCGCCTTCAACGTCCGTGGCGAACGCCGCGAGGACCGGGTCGGAGTCTGGGTTAGGCGGCCGGACAAGGGCCCCGGCCATGAGGACAAGATCGCGGCGATCGGCGTCAGGCTGAAGCGCTGGGTCTCGTTCCACGGTATCGCCATCAATGTCGAGCCGGAGCTGTCGCATTTCGCCGGCATCGTACCTTGCGGCGTCGCCGATCCCCGCTATGGCGTCACCTCGCTGGTCGATCTCGGCCATCCCGTCACCCTGGCCGATGTCGACGTCGCGCTCCGGCAGGCTTTTGAGGAGCTGTTCGGCCCGACAAAGGCGCTGCTGCCGGAAGCGGCGATCTGAATCCCGTCAGCAGTTCGTCTTTAGAAAATCCACGAAAGCACGGACCCTGGGAATGGCTTGCCGCCCGGGCAGGATCAGCGCGGTGATCGGCTGCGGATCGGCGTCGTGGCAATGCGACAGCAAAGGCACCAGCCTGCCCTCCTGCAAGGCTTCTTCGCCCAGAAAATCGCCGAGGCGAATGAGACCCGCTCCCGCCAGTGCGAGGTCGAGAAGCAGTTCGGCGCTGTCCGACCGGATCGTCCCGTCGACGGGAATCGCCACCGGCTTGCCGTGCTCGAACATGGGCCATTGCGCAAGCCGCGCGTAGCCGCTGAGCTGGAGGCAATTGTGCCGCATCAGATCGGAGGGCTGCTCGGGCACGCCATTGCGTTCGAGATATTGCGGGCTGCCGACGATGATGCGCCTGATCTCACCGAGGCGCACCGCGATCAAGTCGCTGTCGGCGAGCGGGCCGACCCGGATCGTCACGTCGATCTGCTCGCTGATCGGATCAATGCGATGGTCACTGACCCCGAGATCGATCCGGATGTCCGGATATTGCGCCATGAACTGAGGCAGCCTTCGCGCAAGCCGCCGGCGTGCGAACGCAGTGCCGCTGTTGACCCGGATCGGCCCGCGCGGGCGTCCGTGCACGGATGCAACGTCAGCCTCGGCAGCCTCGACTGCCGCCAGAATGCTTCGTGCGTGAGCCAGAAAAGTCTCGCCTTCCTGCGTCAGGACGAGCCGCCGGGTTGTCCGGTGCAGAAGCGCCACCCCGAGGCGGCGCTCCAGCCGGGTCACGATGCGGGAAACGCCGGAGGCGGTCAGACCCGTCTCGGCGCCGACCGCAGCAAAACTTCCGAGATCGACGGTACGGACAAACGCGCTGAGATCGGGGATGGGGTGCGATGGCATATTCATGACTGCTGGGAATGATTGCTTCTCTATATCGAGATTTATATCCGTTTTCAGCATGAATAAGGTGAGCAAGACCCCCGGAGCCCCCAATCCATGCCTCTCGCCCGCATTTCCGTCCCCGCTCAGCTCCCGATTGAACGGGTCCACGCGCTCGCCGACGCTGTACATGAGGGCCTCGTCGAGACCTGCGGCGTCCCGTCCAACGATCGGTTTCAGCTCGTTTGCCGTTACGCGCCCGGCATGATGTTGATTGACCCGGCCTTCCCCAATGTCACGCGCACGGCGGAGGCATCGATCGTCGAGATTCTCTTTCTCGAGGGACGGTCGATCGACCAGAAAAAGCGTCTGTTCCGGTCGATCGCAGAGCGCGCCGTCAGTGCCGGCTTCTCCGGAGACGACATCATGATTGCGCTCACCGAAAACGCGCCGGTGGACTGGTCGCTCGGCCGCGGCCTCGCTTTCGGCGACCACCACGAACCGCTGGCAACGGTGCCCGTTATCCCGTGACACGCGACCTTTGACGACAGCGCCACGGGACCGTACCGAGCTCCCGCGCCGCGTCATACCGCCTTTCGTGCGACCTCGAGCTTGCCCGCGATATAGCGTCGCTCCTGGCTGAGGCCGCCAAAGCCGTAGGCGTCGCCCCTGACCTCGTCGACATGCAGATAGGTCTCGTGATGCAGCGGGCCGAGCAGGTCGCTCATGCGCGTAAACATCGCCGCGAGATAGGCGGCCTTCTCGTCCTTGGTGTTGGTGCCTTCGCTGACATGGGTGTCGATCCAGTAGCTCGCGAGCTTGTGCTCGGCGAGCGACTTGCCGCCAGCGAACCAGTCGGCGGCATCCACTGCCTTGACGATGACGGCGGTGACCTCAGGATCCTTGTGCAGGATCTTTGCGGTGAGCTCGGACACGGCGCTCGCGATGTCGGCCTTCAACGTCGGCGATTGGCGGGAGGTTGCATAGGTCACGGTGATCAGCGGCATGGTCGTTCTCCTCTTCGTTTGCGCGGGCGTTCATTGCGCTGGGGGAAAGCTAGACCCTGCACCTTCATTTTGGTATCTTATCTCTGTTGATATCAATGATAACGAATCATAATGACAGCCGCCCTCGACATCGCCACCGTGCAGGCCTTCCTCCTGGTCGCCGACCTCCAAAATTTTACGCGCACCGCCGAAGCGCTCGGCACGACGCAGGCAGCGGTCAGTCTCAAGCTGCAGCGGCTGGAGACGTTGCTCGGCAAGCGTCTCGTCGAGCGCTCGCCGCGCGCGGTCCGGCTGACCGCCGAGGGCGCCGGCTTCCTCGATCGCGCCCGCGCGCTGATCGCAGCGCATGATCGCGCGCTGTCGGGCGAGGCGTCGGCCGCGCAGTCGCTCTCCCTCGGCATCTCCGACCACGCCGCCGGGCCCGAACTGGTGTCGCTGCTGGAACGCCTGCATGCAATGTCGGCGAACCTCACCCTCGCCGTCACCATCGGCTTCTCGCGCGAGATGCAGGATGCCTATGACGCGGGCCGGCTCGACGCCGTGATCGTGCGACAGGAAGGCAGCCGGCGCGGCGGCGAGAGGCTGACCGAGGATGAGTTCGGCTGGTTCGCGGCACGGCGCTTCTCCCTGCCGAGGGGTGAAGCGCTGCCGCTCGCCACTCTCGCCCCGCCCTGCGGCGTCCGCGCCATCGCCGTGCGCGCGCTCGACAAGGCCGGCATCGTCTGGCGCGAGCGCTTTGTCGGCGGCGGCGTCACAGCGGTGGTCGCCGCCGCGCTTGCCGGGCTCGCAATTGCGCCGCTGGCACGGCGGATCGCACCTCCCGGTCTGATCGATATCGGGCCTGCGCACAAGCTACCGAAACTCGGCAGCTCGAAGGTGATGCTGCATTCGAAAGTCAGCGACCCCGCCAAGCTTGCGGCACTACGTGCGGTGGCGGCGACGTTTCGGAGTACAGCCACATAGCGCTCGAGCATCAACGCTCGCCTGCGTATCGGCCTGCGACAAACCAATATGCGATTCCAGCGAGGCATCCAGCGAGACCAAAGAGCGCGCTAAACGGAGTGCTTGTCCCGAAAATAACACCAGCAATCAGGGCTCCAATCGTAGCGCCACTCGGCGCGTAGAACAGTACGGACCGAATGCGGCATGACTCGCTCAACAATATCACGAGCGCAGCAGGCATCATGCTTAGCAAGCAGGTAAGGACCAACATCAGCAAGACAAACACGACCACGGCGGCAGTCGCCCCAAGGCTTTCCTGGAAGCCTCGATGTGGAAGCATCGGGATCGTGGCAACGCCGCCAATGTCGCGGCAGCCGTCAAGCATGCCCGAAACCAGCCGTTCAGCGCACGAGGACAAGCACCGCAAGACATCGCATCACCTCACAAAATCGCGTCGAACGCACTGCGCAGCGTCTCGTGGCGGAATACGAAGCCCCGGCTCAGCGCCTTGTTCGGCAGCACGCGCTGGCCGCCCAGGAGAAGCTCATCGGCAAAGTCGCCACCGAGCCGGCGCAGCAGGCCTGACGGGATACGAAACACCGCGGGACGATTGAGACGGCGGCCGAGCTCCGCGGTGAACTTCGCATTGGTAACCGGGATCGGTGCGGTCGCGTTGATCGGTCCCGCCAGATCGGGCGTTGCGATCACATAGGCGATTAGACGGATGAGATCGTCGCGCTCGATCCAGGACATCCACTGCCGGCCGGTGCCGAGCGGACCGCCGAGGCCGAATTCGAACGGCGTCAACATCCGCGCGACGAAGCCGCCGCCGGCGCCGAGCACGAGGCCGATCCGCAAATAGACTACGCGAACGCCGAGCTCTTCCGCCGGCCGCGCCGCCTTCTCCCAGGCCTCGCACAGTGCGTGACTGAAGCAGGCATGCGACTTGTTGGATTCCGTCAGCACCTGATCGGCCCACAGCCCGTACCAGCCGATCGCGGAGCCGCTGACGAGCACGTCCGGCTTGCGCTCGAGGCGCGCGATCAGTTTGACGACCTCGCCGGTTACGTTGATCCGCGAACTGATGATCTCGGTACGCTTGGCCTCGGTCCACCGGCCGTCGCCGATCGGCTCGCCGGCGAGATTGACGATGGCGTCGATGCGGATGTCATCCGCGAGCTGATCGAGGCTCGTGATCAGGGTGACCGGCGGAGGCAGCATCTCGGCTTTCGCCGGATTGCGGATCAGCGCGATGACGTGATGGCCCGCTGCGCTGAGGCTTGCAGCAAGATGGCTGCCGATGAAGCCGGTGGCGCCGGTGATCAGCACGGTCCGGCGACCTGCCAGCTTGTCGACGAGATCGCGCGCCGGCGCGCGCGTCATGCGCGCGAGCCGTCGCGTGACCGCAATGTCGCGCAGGCCGCACAGCGCAGCGCCGACGGCGCAAACGGCCGCGGCGATGCTGACAAAGCCCGCATAGGCAAATGCCACGCCGAACGGCCGCGTCGCCCAGCCGATCAACACCGGCAGCAGCAGCACCAGGATGGCGCCGTAGTTGATCGCCAGCAGCGTGTGATTGATGCGCTCGCTCGCCGGCAGCTTCCGGCTCAGATCCTCCTCGACGAAATCCATCAGCGTGATGATGATCTCGGCAATCAGCAGCGCGACGATCAGCATCGCGAGCACGCCATGGATCTCGAGCCAGCCGAGCACCAGGAACAAGAGCGCATAGAGCATGTTGCGCACGGCGTGGAGCTGGAGCTCGAACCGTTGCGATGGACGCCAGGCGAGACGCTCGGTGAATTCGTGATGATAGAAGGTGTCGAACGCACCCATCGCGATCTGGATCGCGATCAGCGTCCACAACAGCGGCGTCATGATACGGCCTCCCTGAACACGGCGGACTGGCGAATGAGCGCGCCGAAACGCGGGTGAACGACGTCGAGCGTGAAGCGGAATGCACCCTCGCCGAGATCGCGATGGGTCACCGTGATCTCGCCCGGCGCGAGCCAAGCCGGCAGCGGCAGGCGCAGCCTTCCGACCTGCAAGGCATAGCCGGCGCTGCGAAACCGAAGCGCCTGGTCCACGACGGAAATCCGTAGCGCCATGCAGACGCCGAAGCCGACATATTCTTCGAGCCCCGTCGGCCCGTCGAAGCGCTTGGCGGAATGGATGACTTGCGGAAACCCACTCCTGCGGGCGCAGATGCGCGTCCAGATCTGTCCGCCGCTGGCGGCATCCTCGGTGACCGTGACGATCATGGGCACGCCGGTGTCGCGGCCGGTCGGCAGCGGCCCGCCGATCAGCCGCGCGGCTTGCGCGAGCCACCAGCCGATGTCGCTGAACATGACCTCGTCGATGAGGCCGACATAGACGACGCTGTCGCCGTCGCAGACGCGCTTGGAAAAGCGCCGCCAGGTCGCGACCGGAAGGCGCCCCCAATCCTCGTCCGGCAGCAGCGCGCGGAAACGGCGATCGTCGAGCAGCTTGGTATGGGCGGGCGGTGCTGCGTGAGAGGCAAAACTCCTTGCCGATGTCATCGCAACCCCTCCTCGCCTCTATCTGGCCCTGCCGATCGGCAGCAAATTGACGATCTTCTCGCCAAGCTTCATCAGCGCGACGAGACGCGGACGCGGCACGGTGAGCATCTGCATGAACCAGCGGTCGGCGAGCTCGGTGAAGGCCAGCATCTCCTTCAGCCGCTTGCCCGCGACCGGGCTGATGGCGGGGTCCTCGGCGGCGTCGGTCACGCAGGCACGGAGCGCTGAGATGGCGGGATCGAGCTCCCGCTCCTTGCGCCGCGCCGCGATGCGCGCTGCGACTTCGAGGATGTCGGTCTCCGCCTCGAAATGATCGCGGCGGTCGCCGAGGATCGGCACGCGGCGGATCAGGTTCCAGGCCAGCAATTCCTTGATCGAGTTGGAGACGTTGGAGCGCGCCATGCCGAGCGTCTCCGCGATGTCTTCCGCCGTCATCGGCTGCTCGGCGAGATACAACAGGCCGTGGATCTGGCTGACGGAGCGGTTGACGCCCCACTGGTCGCCCATGTCGCCCCAGTGCAGGATGAACCGCTCGACGGCCGAGGGCAATTTCTTCTTGCCGGATATTTCTGTCATGACAGAAATATCTGACGATCTTGACGCACTGTCAAGCAGCTTCCCCCTGTACACAATGCGGCGGCCTTTTGCCGAATTTGCCCAAAAATGTTCCAGCTGTCGGGAACGAAACCCGCGACCACGCGTTTGCCCGCGTTGAGGCTGGATCCAGAATGGTAGTAAAGTTCAAGCAACAGAGGGACTTGTTCGAAAGCGAACGCAGTTTCCGGCTGTTGGTTGAGGGGGTTGCGGATTACGCCCTCTACATGCTCGATCCAGCCGGCATCATCACGAGCTGGAATATCGGGGGCGAACGCATCAAGGGCTATAGGCCCGAGGAGATCGTCGGTCAGCATTTCTCGCGCTTCTACCCGGAAACCGACCGCGCCAACGGCAAGCCGATGCGCGCGCTCGGCATTGCCCGGGATCATGGTCGCTACGAGGAGGAAGGCTGGCGGGTCCGCAAGGATGGCACCTTCTTCTGGGCGAGCGTGATCATCGACCCGATTTACGAGGACGGCGAGCTCGTCGGCTTTGCCAAGATCACCCGCGACATCACCGAGCGGCGCGATACGCAGCTGAGACTCGAGACGATGCAGAAGCAGCTCGCCGAGGCCCAGAAATTCGACGCGCTCGGCCAGCTCACCGGCGGCGTCGCGCACGACTTCAACAACCTCCTGATGATCATCAGCGGCAGCCTGCACACCCTGAAGAAGGGGACCAGCGAGGATGCCAAGCTGCAGCGTGCGATCGCGGCGATCGAGACGGCGACAAGGCGCGGCGCGGCACTGACCAGCCAGCTCCTGACCTTTGCCCGGCGCCAGAGCGTCAATCCACAGCCCATCCGTTTCGCCGAGCGGATCGAGGCGATCCGCGAAGTGCTTCACACCGGCGCCGGCAGCTCGGTTCAGCTTGCCTTCAATATCGACCGCAACGTCTGGCCGATCAGGGCCGACGTCTCCGAGCTCGAGACCGGCCTGCTCAATCTCGTGATCAACGCGCGTGACGCCATGCCCGACGGCGGCACGGTGACGGTCAGCGCGCGCAACGTGGTGCTGTCGGAAATCCTTCACGCCGGCGAATTCGTCGCGATCAGCGTCGCCGACACCGGCCTCGGCATCCCCTCCGATGTCCGCGACAAGATTTTCGAGCCGTTCTTCACGACAAAGCCGATCGGCAAGGGCACCGGGCTCGGCCTCTCCCAGGTGCACGGCTTTGCCCATCAGGCCGGCGGCACGGTGAAGGTCGAGAGCGAGCTCGGCAAGGGCACCACTTTCACCATCCTGCTGCCGCGGGAAACGGCCGAGCCGCGCCAGGACAGGTCCCCGACGCTGTCGCGCGGCAGCGGCACGGTGCTGCTGGTGGAAGACAACCCCGACGTTGCGACCGTCAGCACCGGGCTTCTGGAGCAGCTTGGCTACAAGGTCAGGCGCGTCCCCGACGCCGAGGCCGCGCTACGCGAGGTCGAGCTGGACGGCATCGACCTCGTGTTCTCCGACATTGTGATGCCGGGCAAGATGGACGGCCTCAGTCTTGCGCACCGGTTGCGCGAGATCCGTCCCGAGCTGCCGGTCCTGCTCGCCACCGGCTACAGCGACGCCGCCGCCGACGCGCGTGGCGATTTCCCGATCCTGCGCAAGCCTTACGAAATCCACGAGCTGAGCGAGGCTATTGCGAAGCTGCCGCGGTAGCTCACCTCTCCCGTAGGGAGAGGTCGGATCGCAGAAAGATGCGATCCGGGTGAGGGGTTACAGTCTCACCGATTGCTGCGGCCCCTCACCCGGATTGCACTGGACGATGCTTCGCATCGCCAGGTGCAATCCGACCTCTCCCCGCTGGGGAGAGGTGAACACCGCGCAACGGGCGACCCTTCATCGCTACTCGCTACACCGTCCCCAGCACCGAGAACGCCTCACCTGCCCGGCGCAGGTTCAACTCCTCCTCGCCGGCGGTTTCGTTGGTCACGCTCTCGACGCGCGAGGATGGCGGGCCGTGGCGGCAAAGCGCGATCATTTCGGCAACGCGCGTCGGCGGTCCCGCAAACAAGGCCTCGACGCTGCCGTCGCGGCGATTGCGCACCCAGCCTTCCAGACCGATCGTGGTCGCCTGGTATTCGATCCAGGCGCGATAGCCGACGCCCTGCACCCGGCCGCGGATCGTGACCTGGAGGATGGCCCGGCTCATGTCTTCAGTCCGAGAAAATCGGCACCGCGGGACTTCATGTCGGCCTCGCGCATGACACGGCTTGTCAGCTCCGACGATGCGAGGCCTTTGAGGTTTTTCGGCGGCATACCCTCGCGCAGCGCCTTGAGGATCTCGTAAACGGCCTGCGTTGCGGCTGATATCGGCGCATGTCCCTGGAGCGCGATGCGCACCCGCTGTCCCCTGAGATAGTCTGATACGCTCATGTCCTCCGGCGCGCCGCCCAGCACGATCGGCAATCGTGTCGCGGCCGAAATCGCCTCGAGCTCGGCCTTCGACTTGATGCCGGTGAAGAACAGTCCATCGACGCCAATGGCCTCATAGGCCTGCGCACGGCGGATCGCATCGTCGAGCGAGGTGATCGCGGCGGCACCCGTGCGGCCGAGGATCACCAGCGAGGGATCGCCGCGGCCATCGAGCGCCGCCTTCATCTTGCCGACGCCCTCCTCCAGCGAGATCAGCTGCGTCCTGGCTTCCCCGAAGGCTTGCGGCAGCAACGTGTCCTCGATCGTGAGGCCGGCCGCACCTGCGGCCTCCAGCTCCTGCACGGTGCGGCGCACATTGAGCGCGTTACCGTAGCCGTGATCGGCATCGACCAGCACCGGCAGCGCTGATGCCCGCGACATCCGCCGCATCTGCTCGGCGAGCTCGGTCAGCGTGATCAGCCCGATGTCGGGATCGCCGAGCACGGCGAGCGAGGCGACCGAGCCGCCGAACATCCCCATCTCGAAACCGAGATCCTCGGCGATACGGATCGAGATCGCGTCATAGACCGAACCTGGGCGGATGCAGTCGTCGCCTGTGAGGATCGATCGCAGTTTTTCGCGCCGGGAACGAAAGGCCATGGTGATGTCTCAGTCAGTTGCGACGCTGCAACAACATACTCCATTGCGGCGCTTGTGGCGCCGCCAGTGCTTCACCACGCCTACGCGAACTCCAGAATCAGCGCGTCCACGGCGAGCGTCGCGCCGGCGCTGGCGTGGACCTTCTTCACCGTGCCGTCGCGCTCGGCGCGCAGCACGTTCTGCATCTTCATGGCTTCGACGACCGCCAGGGTTTCGCCGGCCTTGACCTCCTGTCCCTCGGTCACCGCGATGGAGACCACAAGGCCGGGCATCGGGCACAACAGCTTCTTACCGGTGTCGGAGGCAGTGGTGACCGGCATCAACCGCGCGGACGCCGCTTCAGCTTCGGTCCAGACATAGACCGGCACCTCGACGCCCTGGTGGGCGAGCCGGATGCCGTTCGGAATCGGACGCGCCTGCACCGCGATGAAATGGCCGTCGACCGTGCCCTGCCAGACGGGATCGCCGGGCTTCCACGGCGAGTCCAACAGATGCGGCTTGCCGGCCTTGCCGTCGGCATCGACGAAGCGGATCGCGATGGTCTCGCTCTCGCGTCCGACCTCGAGTTGAATCTCCTCGCGACCAAGCCACACCGCTCGGCGGCGTTCGCGCTGCACGACACGGCCGCCCAACTGGCCGGAAATTTGCCGCTTGCGCTCCCCTAACACGTGATCGATGGCAGCCCCCACGGCGGCGATCCGCCGTGCGACCTCGCCTTCGGCCGCACGCGGCGCAAAGCCCTTGGGGAACTCTTCCGCGATGAAGCCGGTCGAGAGATTGCCCTCGCGCCAGCGCGGATGATTCATCAGCGCCGACAGGAACGGAATGTTATGCCTGATGCCGTCGACGTAGAACGCATCGAGCGCGGTCGCCTGAGCCTCGATCGCTGCCGCCCGCGACGGCGCATGGGTAACGAGCTTTGCGATCATCGGATCGTAATGGATCGAGATCTCGCCGCCCTCCTGCACGCCGGTGTCGTTGCGCACGGTAATGCCGTCCTTGCTGAGCTCCGCCGGCGGGCGGTATTTCACGAGCCGCCCGATCGAGGGCAGGAAGTTGCGGAACGGATCTTCGGCGTAGAGGCGCGATTCCACGGCCCAGCCGGTCAGCGTGACATCCTTCTGCGCGATCGCCAGCTTCTCGCCGGCGGCGACGCGGATCATCTGCTCGACGAGGTCGATGCCGGTGACGAGCTCGGTCACAGGATGCTCGACCTGGAGACGGGTGTTCATCTCGAGGAAGTAGAAGCTCTTGTCCTGGCCCGCGACGAACTCGACGGTGCCGGCGGAATCGTAGTTCACGGCCTTGGCGAGTGCGACGGCCTGCTCGCCCATCTTGCGGCGGGTGCTCTCGTCGAGCAGCGGCGACGGGGCCTCCTCGATGACCTTCTGGTTGCGGCGCTGGATCGAGCATTCGCGCTCGCCGAGATAGATGACGTTGCCGTGCTTATCCCCCAACACCTGGATCTCGATGTGACGGGGATCGACGATGAACTTTTCGACGAAGACGCGATCGTCACCGAACGAGGCTTTTGCCTCGGCCTTGGCGAGATTGAAGCCTTCGGCGACCTCGCTCTTGGAATGCGCAATGCGCATGCCCTTGCCGCCGCCGCCGGCGGAGGCCTTGATCATCACGGGATAGCCGATCTCGTCGGCGATCCGCACGGCGTGCTTGTCGTCTTCGATGACGCCGAGATAGCCCGGCACGGTCGAGACTTTTGCCTTCGCGGCCGCCTTCTTGGATTCGATCTTGTCGCCCATGGCGGCGATCGCATCGGGATTGGGACCGATGAAGACGACGCCTGCGGCCTTCAAAGCGCGCGGAAAGGCCTCGCGCTCGGACAGAAAGCCGTAGCCGGGATGCACGGCCTCGGCGCCGGTCTTGCGGCAGGCCTCGACGATCTTGTCGATCACCAGATAGCTCTCGGCGGCGGCCGGCGGCCCGATCAGGACCGCTTCGTCCGCCATCTCGACATGCAGGGCGTCCCGGTCGGCCTCGGAATAGACCGCGACCGTCTGAATTCCCATACGGCGGGCAGTCTTGATGACCCGGCAGGCGATTTCGCCGCGATTGGCGATCAGAATGCGTTTGAACATGCTTTTCTTGGGTCTGAACCTTGGGCGGGACCCCTCCCTGGCCGTTGGGGCCTTGGCGGACGGGCCGTGAGGTGTCCGTCGTACATCAAAATGGGCCGGAGGCAACGGTCTAAATCCACCCCTGGCCTGGCGTACCAGCACCCCAGGCGTCCGCCGTCCGGCCGACTTGCGCTTAGTTGCTGCCGGCCTTTGCCGCGCCCCGCACCAGGGCGTGGATAAAGCCCAGCTTGGCGATCACCGCAGGCGACAGGATGAAGGGATAGAGGTCGCGCACGCCCATGGCGCGGTTGACGCTGTTGATGGCAAAGGTGAAGGGCAGCCATGCATTGACCAGCACCTGGAAATCCGTCGCCTCATAAGGGTTGGAGCGGATGCGCGCGGTCAGCTCCCCGTCCCGGTCGACCCGGGGGCGCACCTGCATGCCGAATTCCGAGGCCATCTCGAGCGTGTCGACGATGTGGAGGTAGTGCGCCCAGGTCTCCGCAAAATCCTCCCAGGGATGCGTGGTCGCGTAAGCTGACACATAATTCTGCTGCCAGTCCGGCGGCGGACCTTCCGCATAATGCCGTTGCAGCGCCTGCCCGTAATCGACGGTGTCGTCGCCGAACATCGCACGGCATTCGCCGAGCTTGCCGCCGGCGCGCACCAGGACGTCCCAGAAATAATGCCCGACCTCATGGCGGAAATGGCCGAGCAGCGTGCGATAGGGCTCGCCCATCTCGAGCCGGCGACGCTCGCGCTCGATCTCGTCGGTTTCCGTCAGCGCGATCGTGATCAGGCCGTTGTCGTGGCCGGTCATGATCCGCTGGCTGCTATTGGGATCATCGGCGAGGAAATTGAAGATCAGGCCGTGCGCCTGGTCCTCCCAGCGCGTCGTCAGCGGCAGCCGCCAGCGGATCAGGGAATAGAACAGCCGGTGTTTCGCCACCTCCAGCTCGCGCCAGGCGGCGAGCTGCGCCGGATCGGACAGGTTGGGCACGGTGCCGTTGTGCCGGCAGGCACGGCAATAGGCCTGTTCGCTGCCGGGATCGGTCAGCCAGTTGCAGGCGTCGAACTCGGCATTGGCGCAGAGCATGCGCCCGCTGCCCTTGTCGGCGAGCGTCGTCCAGGAAGCCCCATCGGGTTCGATCGCGGAGAGCGTCTCCCTTTCCGGCAGGAAGGCGAGCCGGTGGCCACAACGCTCGCAGACGCGGTTTTCGAAATACAGCACGTTGCCGCAGGCCTGGCAGGCAAAAAGCTTCAAGATTTAACCTCTTCGGCAAGTGCTGCTTGAGCAGACGGACCGCGGGCGCCTGCGAAGACGTTTCCGCGCCAGTATCGTTCCAACAATTGGAACAATTTGCGCTGTCAGTCGTTGACTTGTCACTCACTTTTCCCGACACCGGACCAAGCACCTTGCACGATCGACCAACAGCAGGCCGACGTCTTTCTTGTCCGCTTTGCCTTCGGAGCGATGGAATTCGCAACGCGCATGTGTGAGTATCGCTCCGGCACGTGCAGGCACGCATCACAACGGCCGACGCCTTGAACGATCCACTGCCCGAAACCATCGCCGCCGAACGGCTGCGCCAGCATCTCGAAGAAATCGCCCGCGAGCGCGATGAGGCCTACTACGCGCTCCAGCAGCGCGAGGCCGAGCTCGCGCAGATCCAGCGCATTGCCGGCGTCGGCGGTCTCGAGATCGATCTGTGCCGCGGTGTCAGGAACCGGCGCACGCCGGAATATCTTCACATCCACGGGCTGCCCGCTGAAGCTGCCGAGGAGACCTACGAGGAATGGGTCGGACGGATCTTTCCCGAGGACCGTGCGCGGACGGTCGAGCGCCTGTTCGCCACGCTCAAGAGCAACAGCGAGGACTATTCCGACAAGTACCGGATCATCCGCCAGAATGACGGCGAGATCAGGTGGATCAGCGTCGTCGGCAAGATCGAACGCGACGCCGCCGGCCGCGCGCTGCGGCTGATCGGCGCCGACATCGACGTCACCGACCAGATGCTGGCGCAGGCTACCTTGCAGGAGAGCGAGGCGCGCTTCCGACTGATCGCCGACTCTGCGCCGGTGCCGATCTGGGTCACCAAGCTCGATCGCAAACGGTCCTTTGCCAACCAGGCCTATGTCGATTTCCTCGGCCTGCCCTTCGAGGAAGCCATCGATTTCGACTGGCGCAAGGTGCTGCATCCGGACGACCTGCCGCACGTCCTGCAACAATCGGTGCAAGGCGAGGCCTCGCTCAAGCCGTTCGTGCTGGAAGCCCGCTACAAGCGCGCCGACGGCGAATGGCGCTGGCTCCGCTCGGAATCGCAACCGCGCTGGGATCCCAACGGCAAGCATATCGGCTTCATCGGGGTGGCGCATGACGTCACCGTTGCCAAGCAGGCGGAGATGGAGCTCCGGCGGCTCAACGAGACCCTGGAACAGCGCATCACCGAGCGCACCGCGCAGCTTGAATCCAACGAGGCGCGGCTGCGCTCGATCCTGGAGACCAGCAACCAGTACCAGGGGCTGCTCAATCTGGCCGGCGAGTGGCTCTATGCCAACAACACCGCGCTCGCCGGAATCAAGGCCGAGCCTTCGGACGTGATCGGAAAGCCGTTCTGGGACACGCCGTGGTTCACCGCGACCCCGGGCATGCCCGCAACCGTTCGTGAGGCCTTCAACACCGTGCTGACGGGTGAAGCCGTCCGGATCGAAATGCAGCTTCGCCTGCCGATCGGCGAGCGCTATTTCGACTTCAGCATCCGCCCCCTGCTCGACCAGCACGGCAAGATTCTCGGCGCAGTGCCCGAAGCGGTCGACATCACGGAGCGGCGCCGCGGCGAGGAGGCGCTGCGCCAGTCGCAGAAGATGGAAGCGATCGGCCAGCTCACCGGCGGCGTCGCGCACGACTTCAACAACCTCCTCACCATCATCCGCTCCGCCACCGACTTCCTGCGCCGCCGCGAGCTGCCGGAGGAGCGTCGCCGCCGCTATGTCGATGCGATCTCCGAAACGGTGGAGCGGGCCTCGAACCTGACCGCGCAGCTGCTGGCCTTTGCGCGCCGGCAGCCGCTGAAGCCGCAGGTGTTCAACGTCGGCACGCAGGTCGAGAGCGTGGCGCAGCTCGTCCGCCCCCTGGTCGGCGCCCGCATCCAGATCGCGGTCGACATCCAGTCGGCCGACTGCTTCACCATCGCCGACGTCGCGCAGTTCGAGACCGCGCTGATCAATCTCGCGATCAACGCGCGCGACGCCATGAAGGACGAGGGCCGGCTGACCATCTCGGTGAAGAAGGTCCAGGGCATCCCGAGCCTGCGGGCGCAGTCGGCGCGCGGCGGCGACTTCGTCGCGATCTCGCTCCAAGACACCGGCACCGGCATCGCGCCGGAAAATCTCGAGGCGATCTTCGAGCCGTTCTTCACCACCAAGGAGGTCGGCAAGGGCACTGGCCTCGGCCTCAGCCAGGCTTTTGGCTTCGCAAAACAGTCCGAGGGCGACATCGCGGTGGCGAGCACGCAAGGCCAGGGCGCGACCTTCACGATCTATCTGCCGCAGGCACCGAGCCCGGAGGGCGAGAAGGCGGCCGCGGCCATCGCAAGCGAGTCCGCCGCCACCGGGCGCGGCTACCGCGTGCTTGTCGTCGAGGACAATGACGATGTCGGGCGATTCTCCACCGAGCTTTTGGAGGACCTCGGCTATGTCGTGCGGCGCGTGGTCGACGCGAATGCGGCGCTGGCGATCCTGTCCGACGACGAATTCTCCGTCGACCTCGTGTTTTCAGACGTCATCATGCCCGGCATGAACGGCGTCGAGCTCGCCGGCGTGATCCGCGAGCGCTATCCCGGCCTGCCCGTCGTGCTGACAAGCGGCTACAGCAACGTGCTCGCCGAAAATGCCCATCGCGGCTTTGAGCTGATCCAGAAGCCGTATTCGGTGGAGTCGCTCTCGCGCATCCTGCGCAAGGCGATTTCCGAGAAGCTGCCGGTGGCGAGGTAATTGCGCTCGCGGCCGGGGAAGACAACCGCGGCCGGTTCGGCTATCGCAGCGGAATGGACCTGCATTGAGGATTGAGTTTGCCGACCGTGCCATCTGACGCCTTCTGGGCCTGGAGTATCATCGTAGCCGCCACCGCAGCCGTCATCATCCGGCCCTTTCGCCTGCCCGAGGCGATCTGGGCGCTGCTCGGCGCTGTCGCGCTGGTGCTGTTCGGCTTCCTGACATGGCGCGAGGCGCTCACCGGCGTCGAGAAGGGCGTCGACGTCTATCTGTTCCTGATCGGCATGATGCTGATCGCCGAGCTTGCCCGGCTCGAGGGCCTGTTCGACTACCTCGCAGCCCTTGCGGTGGAGCATTCACACGGCTCGCCGCAGCGGCTGTTCCTGCTGATCTACATCGTCGGCACGCTGGTCACCGTGCTCCTGTCGAACGATGCCACCGCGATCGTGCTGACCCCGGCCGTCTATGCCGCCACGCGTGCGGCGGGTGCAAAGCCGCTGCCCTATCTCTTCGTCTGCGCCTTCATTGCCAATGCCGCAAGCTTCGTGCTGCCGATCTCCAACCCGGCAAACCTCGTGGTGTTCGGTTCACGCATGCCGCATCTGACTGAATGGCTGCGCCAGTTCGCCCTGCCCTCGGTCGCCGCGATCACCCTGACCTATGTGGCGTTGCGCCTGAGCCAGCACGGCGCGCTGAAGGAAGAGACCATTGCGAAGAAAGTGCCGCATCCGAAGCTCACCCGCGGCGGCAAGCTGACCGCAATCGGGATCGCCGCGATCGGTGCCGTACTGGTCACGGCTTCGGCGCTGGACAAGCAACTGGGCCTGCCGACCTTCATCTGCGGTGTGGTGACGGCCGCGCTCGTTCTGCTGCTCAGCCGGCAGTCACCGATCCCGGTCCTCAAGCACGTCTCCTGGAGCGTGCTGCCACTGGTCGGCGGCCTCTTCGTGATGGTGGAAGCGCTGGTGAAGACCGGCGTCATCGGCCATCTCAGCGGGCTCTTGCATGAGGCCGTCAGCCAATCCGTGCCAAAGGCCGCCTGGAGCGTCGGCATCGCCACGGCTGTTGCCACCAACATTGCCAACAATCTGCCGGTCGGCCTCGTCGCCGGCTCGATCGTATCAGCCGATCACCTGCCGGCATCGGTCGTCAGCGCGATCCTGATCGGCGTCGATCTCGGACCGAACTTTTCGATCACCGGTTCGCTCGCGACCATCCTGTGGCTGGTCGCGCTCCGCCGCGAGAAGATCGAGGTCGGCGCCTGGCCGTTCCTCAAGCTCGGCATGCTGGTGACACCGCCCGCCCTGATCGCGGCGCTCGCGGCCGCGATCAGGTAGGTCCCATTTAGTCGTTCTCGTAACCGTAAACCTCGGGCAGGATGAAGATCGCAGCCAGCAATCCGATCAGCGGGAAGATCGCGACGAATAGCGTCGCATTGGCCTGACCGATCGCCGCGAACAGCGACGGGAACAGGAAGATCGCCAAGAACGCCGGCAGTTTTACGAACATGTAGGCAAAACCGCTGGCCGTGCCGCGATATTGCGGCCGGGCCACCATGGTCGGGATCGTCATGCAGTTCGAGGCGTCCCAGTAGTGACCCCACAGCATGCCGGCGGCGGCGAGCGGCAGCAGCACCTTGTTGTCGGTGTAGAGCGCGAAGGCCGCGACCAGCAGCGACACCAGCACGATCGCAAAACCCGCAATCGCGATGCCGCGATGGCCGATCTTCGGCGTCAGCAGCGGCCCGACCCAGCCAGAGAGCGCGGCGAAGGAGAACAGCGCCATGGTCACGAGGTTGTTGCCGAGCACCGAGGAGACGCCGACCATCGCAAACAGCACTGGCAGGTAGAAGGCGAAGGTGGAGAACTCGCTCGCCTGGGCGAAGCAGGCGATCCAGCCATAGACCGTGGCGCGCCAGCGGATCGGATCCTTCCTGAGGTCGGCGAGGAAGGCCATCGTATTGGCCTTCGGCAGCACGACGTCATGGTTCGGCAGCATGTCGAGATTGTCGTTGAACATCTCGCGGGCCACCTGCTTGGCTTCGCGGAAGCGCCCCTTCTGCACCAGCCACACCGCAGTCTCCGGCACGTCGTGCCGCATCACCAGGATGATCAGCGCCGGCAACGCGCCGAGGCCGAGCGTCACCCGCCACAGCGTCTCGTGGTTGATGTTGACCAGCAGGAACAGCACGATGACGCCGACGGTGAGGACTTCGCCGACCGCGAACATGAACTGCCAGCGATTGCCCATGACCTCGCGCTCTCCCTTGGCCATGGATTCCATGATGTAGGTGTAGCCGGTCGAGATGTCGCTGCCCAAGGGTATGCCGAGCAGGAATCGGATCACGACGAGCCAGCCGACGCCGGGCACGAAGGCCTGCGCCAGTGCCAGAATGATGAACAGGACCATCGTCACCAGGAACATCACGCGGCGGCCGATCTTGTCGGACAGCCAGCCACCAATCAGCGCGCCGATCAAGGCGCCGCCTTGCGTGCCGGCGGCGGCAAGGCCGAGCATCAGCGGATCGGGATTGTACTGTTCGCGGATGAAGATCAGCACGAAGGCGATGGAATAGAGATCCCAGGCCTCGACCAGGATCGAGGCCATCATCAGCCAACCGACCTTGTTGCCCTTCGGGCTGTAGTTGGTGATGAGGTAGCGCACCGCGCTGTCGATCGCGGTCTGTTGCGGCACGGCCATTGTTTGCATTCCCGTTCCTCCCTGTCCCTTGTTGCTTGTTGATCAGGCGCCGAGCAGCGGCTCGATGCTGCAGTCGAGCAGGCGCGGATCGATCCCCGCCTCCATCCCCTCGAACATCGAGTCCATGAAGTCGATCAGCGCGTCGCTGGCCTTGACCGCGCGGTCGACGCGGCGATTGGCGACCGCGTTGAGAATGGCGAGATGGCTGTCGATGGTACCGGACAGGTCGCCCTGCCCCGGCATGCAGCGGTGATGGATGAAGCCGATGCGGCGATAGAGCGTGTGCAGCGGCCGCAGCGTATGCGCGAGGAACGGCTCGCCGGCCGACTCCAGGATCAGCGCGTCGATGCGGCGGTCGATCTGGTTGAACTCGTCGAGCGTGAGGCTCGCGCGCCGCTCCTTCAGCAGGCGCTCGATATGCAGCGCCTGGTTCCGGTGCGAAAGACTGGCGCGATCGGCAGCGAGCCGGATAACGAAGCGTTCCATATCACGGCGCAGGCCCAGCAGCATGCGCTCGCGGGCGAGATCGATCGGCGCGATCTGCAAGCCGTGGCGCGGGCGGATGGTGATGAGCGTATCGGCGGCGAGCGTGTTGACTGCGTGATGCACCGGCGTGCGGCCAAAGCCGGTGAGATGCTGAAGCTCCAGCATGGTCAGGAACTGACCGGGCTTGAGCTCGCAATTGACGAGGAGGTCCTCGATCTTCTGATAGGCAAGCTGGAAGAAATTGACGCGATTGCGCCGGCTGGGCCTGCCCTCACCGTCGGGCTGCACCACCTCGAGCGCGCGTTTGCGGCGCACCATGTCGTCCTCCCTGTCGGCCCGCTTGTCCCTGTCCGGGCGGCGCCTCATTTGTGACCTTCATAAAACATGTTGTGATATATTACAAGTGGCGTTAAGAATGCGCCTGCCCGGCGGCCCGCAAAGTGGCCGTTCGGAACCAATAACAACAGAGCGCCGCCGACGCGGCCGGGAGGATATCGCGGTGAAGATCACCTCAATCGAGACTCTGCGCACCGAAGAATTCGCCAACGTCATCTGGGTGCGCGTGCACACCGATGCCGGCGTCATCGGCCTCGGCGAGACCTTCTATGGCGCGGGCGCCGTCGAGGCGCAGATCCACGACACCTTTGCCGGCCGCCTCATCGGCCGCAATCCCCTGCATATCGAGGCGATCCACCGCGACATGCTCAATCTGCCGATGGCGCAGTCCTCCACCGGCGTCGAATACCGCGCGGCCTCCGCGATCGACATCGCGCTGTGGGATCTGTTCGGCAAGGTCTGCGGCCAGCCGGTGCACCAGATGCTCGGCGGCCTCTGCCGCGACAAGCAGCGCATCTACAACACCTGCGCCGGCACCAAATATGTCCGCTCCACCAATATCAGCCCGGTCGCGAACTGGAATCTCGGGGCTACCCAGGGCCAGTACGAAGACCTCGACGCCTTCATGACCCGCGCCGACGCGCTCGCCGAAAGCCTTCTGGAGAGCGGCATCTCGGCGATGAAGATCTGGCCATTCGATCCGGCGGCCCAGGAGAACAAGGGCCTGTTCATCACGGCCGCGCAGATGAAGCAGGCGATCGAGCCGTTCGAAAAGATCCGCAAGGCCGTCGGCGACAGGATGGAGATCATGGTCGAGCTCCACTCGCTCTGGAACCTGCCGACCGCAAAGCAGATCGCGCGTGCGCTCGAGCCCTACAAGCCGACCTGGTACGAGGATCCGATCCGCATGAACTCGCCGCAGGCACTCGCCGAATATGCGCGCTCGACCGACGTCTGGGTCTGCGCCAGCGAGACGCTGGGCTCGCGCTTCCCCTACAAGGACATGCTGGACCGCGACGCGATGCACGTGGTGATGGCCGATTTGTGCTGGACCGGCGGCCTCACCGAGGGCCGCAAGATCGCGGCGATGGCCGAGACCTATCACCGGCCCTTCGCGCCGCATGATTGCATCGGCCCGGTCGGCTTCATCGCCGCCATCCACATGTCATTCAGCCAGCCGAACACACTGATCCAGGAATCGGTACGCGCGTTCTACAAGGGCTGGTACAATGAGCTCGTCACCACCATGCCCGTGATCAGGGACGGCTACGTCTATCCAATGGAAGGTCCCGGGCTTGGCGTCGATCTGCTCCCTGCGGTGTTCGACCGCAGCGATCTCACGGTGCGCCGCACCAACGCATAAGGACCCGACATGAGCACCGCCCTCTTCGATCTCTCCGGCCGCACCGCGCTCGTGACCGGCTCCTCGCGCGGCCTCGGCCGTGCCATCGCCGAAGGCATGGCGAAAGCCGGCGCAAAGCTGATCATCAACGGCGTCGATCCCAAGGGCGTCGACAAGGCGGTCGCCGAATTTCGGAGCGCCGGCCATGAGGCCGAGGGTGCGCCCTTCAACGTGACCGATGAGGCTGCGATCGTTGCTGCCTTCGAGCACTTCGATCGCGCGGGCATCGCAGTCGACATCCTCGTCAACAATGCCGGCATCCAGCGCCGCAAGCCGCTGGCCGAGTTCACGACCGAGGAATGGCGCCTGGTGATCGAGACCAACCTCACCAGCGCTTTCGTGATCGGGCGCGAGGCGGCCAAGCGGATGATCCCCCGCAAGCGCGGCAAGATCATCAATATCGGCTCGCTCGGCAGCGAGCTGGCGCGACCGACGATCGCCCCCTACACCGCGGCAAAGGGCGGCATCAAGAACCTGACCCGCTCGATGGCCGTCGAATGGGCGCAGCACGGGATTCAGGCCAACGCGATCGGTCCCGGCTACATGCTGACCGACATGAACGAGGCGCTGATGTCCAATCCGGAGTTCAACAACTGGCTGATGGGCCGGGTCCCCTCCAAGCGCTGGGGCAAGCCGGACGAACTGGTGGGCGCCGCGATCTTCCTCGCCTCGGACGCCGCGACCTATGTCAACGGCCAGATCATCTATGTCGACGGCGGCATGATGGCCGCGATGTAGCCGCGCCCTGCCCCGAACAACTATCAGGGAGTAAGCCCATGCGTGCCGTCGTCATTCACGCGCCGAAGGATCTTCGGATCGATAATTTTCCAGACCCTGCACCTGACGCGAACGAAGTCCGCGTCAAGATCGCCAATGGCGGCATCTGCGGCTCCGACCTGCACTATTATCACCATGGCGGTTTTGGCACCGTCCGCATCCAGCAGCCGATGGCGCTGGGACATGAGATCGCAGGCGTCGTCGCCGCGGTCGGCGACGGTGTTGCGCATCTCAAGCCTGGCACCCGCGTCGCGGTCAATCCGAGCAAGCCGTGCGGCCAGTGCCTGCACTGCCAGGAAGGGATGCGCAACCAGTGCCTGGACATGCGTTTCATGGGCAGCGCGATGCGCAATCCCCATGTGCAGGGAGGCTTTCGCCAATACGTCACCGTAGACGCTGCGCAGGCGATTCCGATCGCAGAGAGGCTGTCACTCGCCGAAGCCGCGGTGGCCGAGCCGCTTGCGGTCTGTCTTCATGCGGGAAAACAGGCCGGTCCCCTGCTCGGCAAGCGCGTGCTGATCACCGGCTGCGGCCCGATCGGCGCGCTGATGATTCTGGTGTCACGCTTCGGCGGCGCCGCCGAGATCGTGGTGACCGATGTCGCGGATGCGCCGCTGGCGCTCGCAAAGACACTCGGCGCCAGCCATGCGATCAACGTCGCATCGAACGCCGCAGCACTCGATCCCTGGCGCGCCGGCAAGGGCGTGTTCGATACGCTGTTCGAGGCCTCCGGCAACCAGGCCGCGCTGCGCACCGCACTCGACCTGTTGCGGCCGGGCGCGACCATCGTACAGCTCGGCCTCGGCGGCGAGATGACGCTGCCGATCAATTCGATCGTCGCAAAAGAGCTGCAACTGCGCGGCACCTTCCGCTTCGATCCCGAGTTCGAGCTGGCGCTGCGCCTGATGGGCGAAGGCCTGATCGATGTGAAGCCCGTGATCACGGCCGTGATGCCGTTCGAAAACGCGGTCGCCGCCTTCGAGCTCGCCAGCGACCGGTCGAAATCGATGAAGGTGCAGTTGACGTTCTGACGCGGCCTACGCTTGGACGGTCGTGGCTTTAGCGCTGCGCCTCGACGAGTTGGTCGCCGACCAGCCGCACGGCGCCGCGCTTCCAGGAGTAGTCGGCGCCCATCCGAAGCCCGCTGTCGCCCCGCGAGACCACCGCGCCGGTCTTCGCGTCGCGGACCTGGAATCCCATCGTGTACTCGGTGCGGCTGACCCGCCGCACCACGCCGATCAGCGATTGATCCGCGCCGAGCTCGCGGGCGATCGCCGCCTCGCAGCCGCCGCAGTCGCGCAGCTTGCGCGCCTTGGCGGCTTCCGCGCCGACGCCACCGACATCGATCATGCGGTAACGGCCGGACTGTGCGAGGAGATCGCGCACGCCCGCCGTCGCTTCCGCCAGATATGCGGCGTCTGACGCGGCAAGCCCGCTCGACGGCGCGGCCGTGGTATCCTCCAGCTCGAAGTCGAACACCGCGAGCGCGATCGGCGCAGGCGCGAGCGCCTTGTCCAGTGCCGCGCGAATCTCGCGAGAGACGAACGCCTCGGCGTGATCCCACGCCTCGTCGGTGTCGCCGCGAAACGTGTAGAGCCGTTCCAGCACAATCTTTTTGGCCGTGGCGTCGATCACCACGGCCTTCGCCCACTGCACCAACGTGCTCGTCTTCTGCACGCCGCCGATGATCTTGAACCGTGCGTCGGCCTGCATGGCCGGGACGGGCTGGTAGCGGCCGTCGGCCGCGATGTCCCGCCGCAGCGCGACCATGAACGCCTTGAGGCGTTTTTCATGGGCCGCGGTCTGGTCCGCTGGCTCAGCCGACGTATCGGTAAAGCTGAAATCGTCGACGGCAACGCTGACGGGCTGGGCGGTGGTTTGGGCACGGGCACCCGGGATAAGGGCGAGCAGGATCAGGACTGGCAGGATCAGGCGGCGCATGAGGGGCCTCGCAGGCTGGGACAGGGGTGGAAACCTATGCCGGGCGCTCTCGTGTCCGCAGCCGCCGCTATCCCGGCGCAGGCCGGGAAAATTTCACGAGATTGCCCTCCCCGAGCCGGCCGCGCTTTCCGCCATCTCACTTCTGCCGTTAAATGGCGACGGTACATGCAGCCTGCGAGGTGCGCCGCGATGTGGAACCGATCGAGGTCCGACCTGAAAGTCTGTTTGACGCTGCGGGTCGCAGCCATAGCGGCGCTCTGCTTCGCAGCTATCTCGGCCTATTTCCTCATCACCGCCGACCGCGCCGTGCATGCGCGGACCGACGCCATCGCCGACCTCGCCGCCAAGACGCTGGAGCTGCAGCAGGGCAAGATCCAATGGGTGAATAGTCCGCGCACCGACTTTCCCGACCTCGACAATGTCGCGGCCTCCGTGATGACGCCCGGCCTGTGCCTCGCTTTCCGCGCCGCCAATGGCGAGATGCTGCAGCGCTTCTGCGGCGGCACGGGCGGACGCATGAGCGAGCCGCCGCAGGCCTTTGCCGCGTTCTACCGCGCGCTGTTCGAGCCCGGCCGAGAAGCGGCGCGCCCCGTCACTTCGCGCGGCGTGCGGGTCGGCGACGCCGTCGTCTGGGTCGATCCTTTGGTGCTGACGGCCGAGGCCTGGCATGAGGCCGGCCGGCTGATGGCTGCGCTGGCGCTCGCGCTACCGCTGCTTTGCATCCTGGTCTACGCGGCGTTGGCGCGCGCGTTGCGGCCGACCCAACTGATCAGGGCCGGGCTCGAACGGATCGCCGCCAACGATCTCTCGGCGCGGCTGCCGCCGTTCGACCTCGCAGAGCTGTCCGCCATCCGCGACGTCTTCAATCACCTGGCCGAAAGCCTCGAGGCCGCGCTGGCCGCGCGCAGCGAGCTCACGCGAAAACTGATCGCGCTGCAGGACGAGGAACGCCGGCATCTGGCGCGCGAGCTGCACGACGAGTTCGGGCAATCGCTCGCCGCCATCCGCGCGCTGACCGCATCGGCCCGCCAGACCGCGGCGCAGGACTGCCCTACCCTCCTGCCCGAATGCGACGGCATCGCGCGAACCGCGACCGGCATGGCCGAGACGCTGCGCGGCGCGCTGTTCCGGTTGCGCCCGCCGGACGTCGAGGAGCTCGGCCTCGTCGGAAGCCTCGATGGCCTGGTCGCGGGTTGGAATGGCCGCAGCCGCGGACAGACTCGTTTCGAGATCGGCTTTTCCGGCAATCTCGAGCACCTCGCCCCTGCTGTCAGCGCTAATCTCTATCGCATCGTGCAGGAGGCGCTGACCAATGCCGCCAAGCACGCCGGCGCCACGCGGGTGACCCTGCACGTGGCGATGCACGACGGTGACATCGATCTCGTCGTCGCCGACGACGGCCGGCCGAACGAGTCGGCGGTCAGGAGCGGCATGGGCCTGCTCGGCATGCGCGAGCGCGTCGCCGCACTGGGCGGCCGCCTCAGCTTCGAGGCAAACCCCGAGCGCGGTTGCGCCTTGCGCGTCCTCATTCCAGCAGCCACGCCGCATCAACCCGCCGCGCTGGAGCACGCGGCATGAGCGATGCAGGCTGGGCCATCCTGCTGGTCGACGATCACGCCGTGGTCCGCGAGGGCTATCGCTCGGTGCTGCAGAAGCAACCGGGCCTGCGCGTCGTCGCCGAAGCCTCTGATGGCGCCGAGGCCTATCGGCAGTTCAAGGCCGCAAAGCCCGATCTCGTC
Source organism: Bradyrhizobium liaoningense (assembly GCF_018130955.1). GTDB lineage: Bacteria > Pseudomonadota > Alphaproteobacteria > Rhizobiales > Xanthobacteraceae > Bradyrhizobium > Bradyrhizobium liaoningense_C. The sequence continues at coordinate 42,210 of NZ_JAFCJM010000021.1, read as the reverse complement.
ATCATGGATCTGAGCATGCCGGGGATCGGCGGCATCGAGGCCGTCAGGCGCATCAGGCAATGGGACAAGGCGGCAAAGATCCTGGTCTTCACCATGCACCAGAACGCAGGCTTTGCCGCGCAGGCGATCCGCGCCGGCGCCAGAGGCTATGTCACCAAGACGAGCCCGCCCGAAACGCTGGTGCGGGCTGTGATGGACGTGCTCGCAGGCAAGATCGCGATCAGCCCCGACATCGACCATGAGCTGGCGCTGAGCCGGCTCGCTGGCGAATCCTCCGCCGCCGACGTGTTGACCGCGCGCGAATTCGAGGTGCTGCGCCTGCTGCTTGCCGAGCGCACGACGGAGGAGATCGCCGAGACGCTGCATGTCAGCCCAAAGACGGTGGCGAATTTGCATTCGCTGATCAAGGACAAGCTCGGCGTCGGCTCGGACATCGAGCTGGTGCGGCTCGCGCTGCGGCAGAAAATCCTGACCGAGATCGATCTCGGCGAAGCCTGAGGCTCAGGTCAGGTAACGCGCGAAGTACTCCGGCATGGCGTAGAAGGCGCACAGCGCAAGGCTCGACCACACCGCCAGGCTGAAATAGAGCGCCATCCAGGCGAGCTCGCCCTTCCAGTGCGCGACGTCGTGGGTCACGACCCAGCGCGTGCTGACATCGTGCAGCCCCTCGAGCAGGCCGAGGAGCCGGCCGCCCTCGCCGTGCCCTGCCCGCCAGCGGCTTAAGTACATCGGCACGTCGACGGTGATGAGGAAGGCAAGATAACAGGCGATGCCGATAATCCCTGCGACGAGGCCCCAGCGCACCGGACCGGAGAACTCCGGCACGAGGCGAACGAGCGCAACGCCAACCAGGAAGAACACCACCGCCCACAGCGAATTCTCGATCGCATTGTAGAGATAGTTGGTCGTCACCACCGCGTACCAGGAGAAGCACTCCGCGACGATGATCACGGGCACGATCACCCAGGCGATGTTGACGGCGGTCTCTGCGTTCGCCATGCCGCCGAGCTGATGGAGGATGATCGCCCACTGCGCCGCGAAGCAGACTTCGGCGACGGTTGCCACCGAGCGTCCGACGAACACGCTCGACAGCCAGGTGTCGAACAGGCAGATCCGCTGTACGTCGGCGCGCGGCAGGAACGAGCGGAACGCGCAGCCGAACACATAGGCCGCGCAGAGTAGCAGCATCAGCCCGGTTCCGGACGGGGCCGCGGCGTTGCCCACCGGCGCCTCGTAGAACACGCGGTACAGCATGAACCAGACGAGGATATTGACGTTGCTGACAAGCGTCAGCGAACCCCACCACCAGGCCAGGGGATTGGTCCGCGCCTGCCACCGCAACATGATCTGCTCCGTCGTAGTCGAAATGACATTCAACGGTAGCAATTCTGTCACATGAGCGGAACGAACCGCGACAAAAAAATGCGTGAGCGGGCCGCGTACGCCCGCTGTCACAATTCATTTCCTGTCACAATTGCCGGCAGCCGACTGTCACAATTCATCCGGCGCCGAACCAATCAGCGGTTCGCCGCCGCCACGTAGGCCGCCAGCTTGTCGAGCGTCTGGTAGCCGTATTCGACGGCACCAAAGCCGATCCCCGCCTCGCGCTGCGCCACGGTCGGGTGCAATTGCCGCATCGTCAGCACGGTCTTGCCGTCACTCTGGCTCTCGAATGTGATGGTCGTCCGGAACATGCCGGGATCCTCGTCCTTGTCCGAGCCGTGGTCGATCTCGATGAACCGCGGCTTCTCGATGCGAAGAAATCGCATGCGGTTCGGATACAGCGTGCCGTCCGGTGCGATCATGTCGAAACGCCATAGCCCGCCGACGCGCACGTCGATCTCTTTGGTCTCGATCTTGAAGCCTGCCGGACCGAACCATTGCGGCAGATGTCTTGGGTCGGTCCACGCCTGGAAGACAAGATCGCGCGGCGCGTCGATCACGCGCGACAGCACGATCTCGCGATCGAGCGACCATTGCGACAGCGCTGAAATGGCAGAACTGGTCATCACTTAAGCCTTTCCTTTTTTTGGCGCAGACGGCCGTTTGGGAGCCGGCCTCTCCGTCTTCTCTTTCTTCAATTTCATGACATAGGCCTCGAACCGGTCGAGCCGCGCTTCCCAGATCGCGCGCTGGTGCTGCAGCCAGTCCTCGGCCCCGACCATCGCCTCCGGCCGCAGCCGGCAGGTGCGGACGCGGCCCGCCTTCTCCGATTGGACGAGGCCGCTCATTTCCAGCACGTGAATGTGCTTCATGAAGCTCGGCAGCGCCATGTCGAAGGGATCGGCGAGCTCGCCCACAGAGGCCTCGCCGTCGCAAAGCCGCATCACGATCGCCCGCCGCGTCGGGTCGGCGAGCGCTGCGAAAATGCGGTCGAGCTGGATTACATTGTTAGCCATGACGCTAACTATAGGCGGACCGCGAGGCCGCGTCAACATCTGTTAGCCGAATGGCTAAGTGAACCACCCGCGCGCCTGCGAACGAGCGAAACGGGGACTCAAACACCTGGGATTGTGGCCGGCCGGTCACAGCCAACGCATCGGCAATTGTGGCTCAATCGCGCCGCACGATTCTTGCCCTGGGCCAAACTGGACGGGAAGATCGAATATCTGCATTTCGATCTCGGCAGCATCAATCATACATTCGCGACGACCGGCCAAACCTTCCCGACCATGGGAACACAATCCACCGTGCGCAACGACGTCATTCGCGTCGGTGTCAACTACAAGCTCGGCGGCGGCTAAAGCATGATCCGGAAAAGTGCGCAGCGGTTTTCCGAAAAGATCATGCTCACACAAAGACCTAAAGCGCGATGACGATTCAACCTAACGCCATCGCGCTTTGGAGGCTCGTGCGCGGAACTTCCAACGCGCGATTGTGAATTGAGACACGGGGCGGTTTGCGGATAGGACATGGCTGGGGGCGCCAGCGATCTGTTCATCTCGTCACGTGTCGACTCTTGTCACCTCAGGCCACACCTCAATCAGCCGGCGGGCGCTCGCCCTGCTTCCGCTCACGATCACGCTTGCCCGGCCGCGCCGCGCCGCCGCCGATTCCGACATGATCGCGCAGATGCGCGACATCGTCACAGCCGAGCTGGCGCCGACCGCGACGCCGGACCATCCGGGCGGCCTCGCCGCCGCGCTCTATGCGGGCCGGCATGTCGAATTTTTCGACTATGGCCTTGCCGACGACACCACCAGACAGCCCGTGACGCCGGACACGCTGTTCAACCTCGCCTCCTTGCGAAAGCCCTTCGAGGCCGCGCTGGTTGCGCTGGGCACGCTCCGTGGCGAGCTCAGGCCCGACGACCCCGTGACCCGATACGTGCCGGAACTGCGCGGCGACTATGTTCGCAAGGTCACCATGGGTGAGCTCGTCACCCACACATCCGGGCTGTTGCTGCCGACCGATCACCCGCCCTGGCCGGACGACACCTTCACGCAAGCCCAATTCTTCGACATGCTCAACGCCTGGACGCCGCAGCATGGCGAGCAGCCCGGCAGGCAGCGCATCTACAGCCACGCGGGCTACGTGTTGCTCCAGCTCGCGCTCGAGCGCCGCTACGGCAGACCGATCCGCGAGCTCATCGACAGACGCATCCTGAAACCGCTGGGCATGACGTCGACATTCGTTCCCGAGCGCGGCCCCGACAATCGCGCGATCATGAGCCATGAGGCGATGCAACGGACCGCGCAGGGCTACTCCGATCAGGGCACGGCGATCGGCCCGCCCGGCAACCAGCAAAGCTACTTCGACTTTCCGGGTACCGGCCAGATTTTCTCGTCGGCGCGAGACCTTGCGATCTTCGTGGCCGCCTGCGTCGACGGGCGTTCGGTCGCGCCCGAGCTGCGCGATGCGTTGCGGTTGACCCAGCGCGAGAGCTTTCGTGTCGATGAAAAGTTCGGACAGGCGATGGCCTGGGAAACCGTCCATCTCGACGGCGTCACCGTCGTCGACAAGCCCGGCGGGTTGAACAACGCCTCCGGCTATTTCGGCCTCGTGCCGACGCACAAGCTCGCGATCGTTCTGCTCGCCAATCGCGGCGAATACCCCCACGAGATCGCCCGCTACAAGATCCTGCCCGCGCTGGCGCGGCTGGTCTCGGTGAGATGACGCAGAAAAGCCCGGTTTGATCCGGGCTCTGCTGTGTCGGCCTCCGCGCGGTTCGCGGCTCAGTATCTGGCGACCACCGGCCCGCCGAACTTGTAGTTCACACCGAGGCGAACGATGTTCGATTTGAGGTCGACGGAGTGGGTGAATACGTTGTCTGGGTAGGAGACCGGGACGGCGAAAGCCTTCAGGTTGGCGCTGGTAACAGTGCTGCGGCCGAGATCGACATAGAGATATTCCGCCTTGAGTGACCAACCATTGCCGACCGCATACTCGCCGCCGACGCCTGCGGTCCAGCCGACGCGCGTGCCTCGGATCGCAGCTGATTCGGTCGCGTCGCCCCAGGTGTCGGTGAAAGTGAAGTCACCCTTCACGTCGGCAATGGCCGCACCGCCTGTGGCATAGAGCAGCCAGTGCGGGGTGGCGAGGAAACCGATACGACCGCGGATAGTTGCAAGCCAGTCGGCCGACACCGACGAGCCGACAGTGAAACTGGAACCGAAGAATGGATACGCCGCCGAACCGACCGCGCGGCCCTTGAAGCCGAAATAGTTGATGTCGCCTTCAAGGCCGAAGACGGCGTTGTTGACCTGCCAGTTGTAGCCGGCCGTGAAACCACCTGTGACGCTGGAGCTGTTGACGTTCTGGGCGCCGACCGCATTGACGGCGGTCACGCTGGTGGGTGCGAAATAGCCGATCGGCGAGTACACGGTCGATGTAGCCGGATCCGCGTTGCCCCAGGCACCGCCGACATTGCCGCCGATGTAGAAGCCGGTCCAGTTGTAGACGGGCGCCATCGCGGGGACCTTGGTGTAGCTTGGCGCGAGATCGGCGGCCAATGCGGAAGCAGTCCCGAACAGGACCAGCGACGTCGCGAGTGATATTGTCTTCATTCAAGTCTCCAGGCCCCTGACGCGATTCGTGCTCGCGTGACCAAGCGCGATCGGGAAGCATCCAGTGCATGTCGGGCATAAGCACCGCACCGTCTGCGGTCTTGGACGGCGACGCAGTTCGCTGGGACTACGGCGCAGTCGGCGAGCTGTTGCGCAAGAAACCGACTTGTGTGGCCGGTCCGCCACGCATCGTCCGCCGATTTGGACGGGTCAACCGCGCCTGTTCACACCGACCGCGTCAGCCCGCCATCGACGCGGATGTTCTGGCCGGTGATGTAGGCGGCGCCGTCGGACGCTAGGAATGCAACGGTTGCCGCGATCTCCTCGACCTTGCCGTAGCGGCCCATCGGCACGCTCGCCCGCCGCTCCTCGGTCGCCGGCAGGCTGTCGATCCAGCCCGGCAGCACGTTGTTCATGCGGATGTTGTCGGGCGCATAGGTGTCGGTGAAGATTTTTGTGAAGGCTGCAAGGCCTGCGCGGAACACGGCCGAAGTCGGAAACATCGCGCTCGGCTCGAACGCCCAGGCGGTCGAGATGTTGATGATGGCGCCGGACTTTTGCGCCTGCATCGCCGGCACGACGAGGCGCGTCGGCCTGATGACGTTGAGCAGATAGGTGTCCATACCGGTGTGCCACTGCTCGTCCGTGATCTCGACGATCGGTGCGCGCGGCCCGTGGCCCGCGCTGTTGACGAGGACGTCGATCCGGCCCCACTTCGCCAGCGCCGCGTCGACGAGACCGCTTCAGATCGTCATGCGACCTGTTCGAGCCGGTCACCCCTAACCCGCCGAGTTCCTGCGCCAGCACCTCGCCCTTGCCGGAGGACGACAGGATCGCGACCCGAAACCCGTCGGCGGCAAGCCTGCGCGCGGCCCCTGCCCCCATGCCGCTGCCGCCCGCGGTCACCAGCGCGACCTTTTCTCCTGCCATGACGATTCCTTAAGTCTTGCTGTTGAGGCCTGCCGAGTGCGGGGCCTATCATTGGAGGTGTTTTACATCCAGACTTGCGCCGGCATAAGTCCAAGCCTCAGGGAGCCGCCATGAGCGATCTGCACATCCGCAACCTGCGGCCGGACGAAATTGCGCTTGCCGTCGACTGGGCCGCCACTGAGGGCTGGAATCCCGGGCTCGCGGACGCCGCCTGCTTCGCAACCGTCGATCCCGAGGGATTTTTCGTCGGCGAGGTCGACGGCGAGCCGGTCGCGACCGTCTCATGCGTCAACTATGGCACGACCTTCGCCTTCCTCGGCTTCTACATCGTGCGCGCCGACATGCGCGGCCGTGGCTATGGCCTCGCCGTCTGGAACGCCGCGATCGCGCATGCAAAACCGCGCGTGATCGGGCTCGACGGAGTCGTGGCGCAGCAGGACAACTATCGCAAATCCGGATTCACGCGCGCCTATGCCAACATCCGCTATGGCGGGACCGTCGCGTTCGTTCCCGCACCGAAGGCCGACAGCGTCGCGCTCGACAAAGTCCCGTTTGCGATGATCGAGACGGACGACGCTACCGTTTTCCCCGCTCCGCGCAGCGCATTCCTGCGCGCCTGGATCGGCGCGCCCGGCCATGTCGGCCGCGCCCTGATGCGCGACGGCCGGCTTGCCGGATGGGGCGTGATCCGTCCCTGCCGGCACGGCTGCAAGATCGGCCCGCTGGTTGCCGACGACCGTGCGGCTGCGGAAACGGTCCTGTTCGCCCTGCTCGCAAGCGCAGGTCCCGGCGAGATCTTCCTCGACGTTCCCGCGGTCAACCCCGACGCCGTCGCGCTCGCGCAAGCGCTTGGCCTCGCGCCGACCTTCGAGACCGCGCGCATGTACACCGGTGCGATCCCGCCGCTGCGGATCGACCGCGTGTTCGGCGTCACCACCTTCGAGCTGGGGTAGCGCATGGCCGAATTCTTCGCATCCCGCTGGATCGGCGACTTCCTGTTCGCGTTCGGCGCGCTGTTTGCGATCATCAACCCTTACGGACTGGCCTTCATCTTCCTGGACCGGACGATGGGCCTGTCCGACAGCGAACGCGCCCGCGTCGCGCTGCGGGTTGCGCTCTATGCGTTCGCGGTCATGCTCGGCTCTCTGTTCGTCGGCAGCCAGGTCCTGAAGATTTTTGGCATCTCCATGCCGGCCCTGCGCATTGCCGGCGGGCTGGTCGTCGCGGCGGCCGGCTGGTCGATGCTGCACGCAGCCCCGACGGCACCCGGCGCCCATGCGACATCGTCCGACAACTTCGCCATCGTGCAGCGGATGGCGTTCTTCCCGCTGACCATTCCCCTGACCACGGGTCCGGGCACGATCGCGACCGCGATCGCCATCGGCACGCACCGGCCGGACGATCTCGACGGCCTGTTCACGTCATCGATCGTGTCGTTGCTCGTGGCCATCGCCATGGCCGCGATCATCTATCACGCCTATGCGAAGTCGAGCGTGATGGCGCGGATCTTCGGCGAGGAAGGCACGAGCGTGGTCACCCGCCTGTCCGCCTTCCTGCTGCTCTGCGTGGGCGTCCAGATCATGCTCACCGGCGTGACCGAGCTCGCACGCTCGATCCTGGACAGCATAAAATGAGCGGCACGACACGCGTGCCGCAACGCCTCAGTAGCAGCGCATCACGTTGACGGTGTGCTCCTGGCCGCCACGGCCGGGAACGACGACGGTCTCGGACGGACAGCTCGGCACATAGGGCCGGTCGGACGGCACGACGTTCGGCGGATAGCGATGCACCCAATCCCAGGGCACGTCGTACGTATAGGTGTAGCGGATATCGTTGGAGAGCGGCGGCGCAGCTTCCGCAAAACCTTCGCTGCCCGACGGCCCGTAGAAGAAGCCACCGCCTGCCGGCCACATGTTCCATGCGCCCCGCACGCCGCGGTGATGATGAAACCGCGCCCCTGGCGCGACCGGCGCGCGGACGGCCGGGGCTGGCGCCGCAATGGCTGCCGGGGGCACCGCACCGCCTGACCTCGCAGAAGCGTCTTCGGCGGCAAGCAAGAGCGGCATTGCGCTCACGGAGGCGATCAACGCCCCAAACACTCGATACGACATGTTACGCACCAACTCGTTGGCTGCTCCGCCCCTCTTTGGAGACGCTAAGCCGGCCTCTTCGTCGCCCGCAAACCCATACTTAATTATTGGTTAAGACGTAACATTAATACAGAGGCGTTTGGTCACGCCGAGGCTCCACCCGCACCCGATACCGGACGACGGGCGAAGTTCAGCGGCCCTGCTGCTTGCGCAGCCATTCGAGCAGGTCCTGCGGAACTCCCGACCCGCTGCTGCTCTGCGTCACGATCGTCGTGTTGCCGCCATTGCGGCGATAGACCGTGGTTCGCCCCGGCTCCTTGTCGATGCGAACCTCGGCCTCGGCGGGATCACCGCTTTGCGTGATGACGGTCTTGCCGTTCTCGTCCTGGACCACGGTCGTGTGCCCGTCATCGCCTCCGGCCCCGGCCGGTCCTGACCCGCTTGAGATCATGATGCACACTCCCGCTGCAAAAAAGATGGACCTCATGTCGCACCTCTCCCTTCGGATCATCGAGCGAACTGGAAGATCGCCAACCAGTTGAAACGCCCGAACTGCCTGACGGATCCCGTGTTCATGTCCCCGATCTGCAACAACAGCGCGTTCGTCGCGTTGCCGATCTGCGTAATGTTGGCGGTATTGCTCACGCCGGATTGACCGATCGCAGCATTGGTGGTGCCGCCCACCTGGATGATATCCACGTAGTTGCGTGTCCCGTTCTGGATGATCGTCGCGTCGGCCGTCGTTGCCGATCCGCCAATCTGGATGACCCGCGCGATATTGAAACGGCTGCTCTCGTTGATCGTGACCGGCTGCACATCGTTGCCAAACTGGACGATGGTCTCGACACTCACATTTCCATTCACCCGGCTGCGCTCGAGGGAGCCTGCGGAGGCTCCCGTGCTCACGCTCAAGGCGGCGAGCAGCGCAGCCGCCGCCCAGGCTTGCGGACGCCGTCTCATCGGACTTCCCCCTGTTGGCCCGGATTCCCGCTGTTCGCGGGTTCCGCGAGGCTCACGGACCGGTCTGAACGATGGTCGACGAGTTCGTACCGCCGAACTGTGCGATCACCCCTGTGTTCATGCTGCCCAGCTGGGACAGCGTACTGCTGGCCGATTGACCGGATTGACCGACAAAGGTGAAGTTGCTGATGCCGTTCTGGCCGACCGCCGCCGAGTTGGCTCCGCCAAATTGCAGGATTCCCGTGGCGTTGTTGGTGCCGGTCTGGACGACGGTCGCGCTGGTGGTGCCACCAACCATGAACACGCCCGCCATATTGGTTTGACTGTTCTGGTTCAGGACGACTGGCGGGCCGCCGACCGACACGATGGTCTTGATGTCAGCCGTTTGGGCGTGCAGCGGTCCGCTCTGCCCGCAACAGAGAATGAGAGCTGCCAAACTTGCGACGCTGGGAAGACGGTGTTTCATGACATGCCTCATCACTGTTGCGGACATCGGGAAGGCCCCGCGGTCACGGCGCCTGCTGGAGGATCGTTGAGCCGTTCAGGATGCCGAGCTGACCTACGCCGGCCGTGTTGTTCGCGCCGATCTGACCGATCAGGCTCGAGTTGACACCGCCGACCTGGCCGGCGACCGCCGTATTAGTTGCCGTGCTCGTCGTGCCGCCCTGTCCAATGACCGACGTATTGACCGTGGCCAGCGATCCCGTCTGCAAGGTCGTCGCCTGGTTGGTCGCACCGAATTGCAGCGTGGTGGCGCTGTTGTTCGTCGAACCGCTCTGGGAGATGAAGGAGCTGTTCGTCGTCCCGAACTGCAACACGCTGGCCGTGTTGCCGGCATGGGCGTCAATGGCGGTCAACGCGTTGAGCGTGACAATCGTCGCAATAAAGTAATTTATCCGCATGTCATTTCCTCCGCGACTATCGGCCGTCGATCCGCCGTTGGGTCAATCAGCCTGATTGCGGTTCTCTGGAGAATGGCCCGGACGCGCCGCGCTGTGACGCGTCCGGACGCTGTGGGGCTGGCTCAGTGCGCCGTCTGCGAGATGACGGAGGTATTGGTACCGAGGCCGAGCTGACCGACGGCGGCAGCGTTGTTCTGCAGCGCCGGAGGCCCGAACGAATTCTGGGTGATCGAGCTGCCGTTGTTGCCGAATGCGACCTGACCGGTAGCCGCCGTGTTCTGCACGCCGACCTGGTTGACCGTGCTGACGTTGTTGAGCGACGGGGAGCTCGTGCCCTGCGAAGTGGACGCAGTGTTCAGGATGCCGAGCTGGCTGGTGGACGAACTGTCGTTGGTGAGGCCGTTCTGGGTGACGCTCGAGCCGTTCACGACACCAACTTGCACCGTGGTTGAGGTGTTGGCGGCCTGAGCGGCGGACGACAGAGCGAACACTGCGACGGAAACGAGAAGAAATTTACGCATGGAGTATCCCTTTCTTGTCAAGTTATCTGATCAAGTCTCTGATGCCGTTTGGAGGACGCCGACATCATGGGGATGACTCTGAACCGATAGCGCTCCATGCGACAGACTGTGATTCATGCTAGTCTGGACAGACTAGAGCGCGATGAGATCAAGTTGAATCGTCATCGCGCTCTAGCTCTTTGTTCGAGCATGATCTCCGCGCAAACGCGTTCCGCGTTTGTTGCGAGGGAAAACCGCTACACACTTTGCGCTAACGCGGCTCAACGGGTCCGGATCATGCTCTAGACGTTGCGCGAAATGTCAGGATCCGCCGGCCTGAAAAGGCGACTGCGACGTGCCGATCCGTCTCGCATCGAACTCCGGCCCCATGCTGTCGATCAGCCTGACCACCTCGATCGGCGAGCGGAGCTCCAGCTTTCTCATCATCCGTGCGCGATGCACCTTCACCGTCACCTCGCTGACATTCAGCCTTGCCGCGATCTGCTTGGCGACAAGCCCTTCTGCCATCAGCAACATGATCTCGCGCTCGCGCGTGGTCAGCATTTCGACACGCTGCCTGGCGTCACGCAGCCTGTCGTCACGTTCGAGCCGCCTGCGGTCGCGCTCGAGGCCGTGCCTGATGGCGTCAAGGAGTTCCTGTTCCCGAAACGGCTTTGGCAGAAACTCGACCGCTCCACGCTTCATCGCCTCGACCGAAACGCGGACGTCCGTGTAGCCGCTGATGAACACGATCGGAATGGGCACGCCGGATTGCGCGAGCGTACGCTGCAATTCGAGCCCGGTCGGCGATGTGCCGGGAAAGCGGACGTCCAGCACGAGACAGGACGGCCCGACGTCGAGGCTTTGCGCGAGGAATTCCTCCGTCGAGGCGAACAACTTCACCTGGTGCCCGGTCTCCTCGCAAAGACTTCCGATCGCATTCCTTATCTGTAATTCGTCGTCAACGACATAGACCGTGGCTTGATTCGAACCCATGGCAACCGACTCCTGGACTCCTCTTAGCTCGATGATCCGACATCGAGCTGTCCATTCTTCTTGCGAGCGATGCTAAGGTGCTTGAAGGACGTTCCGCAGGTCGAACGCATCGCCCCTGCCCGGGCGACTCGACCGTCTTAAGCCCAATACTTCCCGAAAACGAGTGAACGCGTTCACACATTGGGATTGATCATCGCGATATCGGGCGTCGCCGTCGACGACATGAACACCGCGCGAGAGACGGAAGATGCGCACCACCGACATGGCGGCCGCACATCTCACGTCCGGCTGGTGAGTGGATTGAACTGGCCGCGCTGTCGCCAGGTCTTTCCCAGAGCAGTTCATGGCGTCACGACTTCTCCGAACGCATCGACTGACGGTCGCATTGGATCCGCATCAGCCGGGGCGTTCAATCAATGATCGTACTTGATACCGCACACACGTTCTCGCATACGCCTCGTATAGGAACCGCGCAAGTCACGAATGATCGCGTCCGCAATTTTTGCATCTGGATGATGCAGCGCTCCCGTCCGTCACCCCGGAAGCGGCGACATACTCCTAGATGCAGGTGTTACACCTTTCCTTTACAACCATTACGCGAGCTCTGGTTTTCCGCCGCGATCTCATCTTTTTTCAGAAGGCGGGTTTCTGATATGCGATTTGTGCCAGTCATTGTTCCGCTTGCCGTCATATCTGGCCTGGCTGCAACATACGGCGCCGATCCCCCGGGGGTCAGAGGCGCTGCTGCGTGGGCTGCGAGCGAAGCAAGCCGCGCCTATCGGGCGGCCGTCCAATCCATTCCGCCCATCGAACGCAATGCCGCCGCCTTCGGGTCGGATGCCCCCGTGTTCCGCTACGCCTCGATACAGCGCGGCAGCATCGAGCAGACCGTGACCGTCACAGGCGCCCTTCAGCCCGTGAAGACGATCGAGGTCGGTTCCCAACTGTCCGGCCAGCTGTCCAAGGTTTACGTCGACTTCAACGACACGGTCAGGAAGGACCAGCCGCTCGCGCTGATCGATCCGCGGACCTTCGCTGCCAAGGTCGACGAGGCCAAGGCGGCGGTGGAAGTGGCCAACTCCTTTGTCGACCTTGAGAGGGCCAAGCTCGATCGCGCCAGGGTCGATCTGGAGAACGCGAAAGGCAGCCGGGCCGTCCTCGCCGCCAAGCTCGAGAGCGCCCAGGCCGTCAAGGCGTCGGCGCAAAAAACGCTTCAGCGCAAGCTGGCGCTTCAGACACAGAATGTCGTGGCGACCGCATCGGTTGATGACGCCCAGACCGAATTCACCGCGAGACTGGCGCAGGAACGCGAAGCCGAGGTCCTCATGTCGCTGAACGCCTACTCGGTCGAGGGTGCGCAAGCGGATTTGCGCAGGATCGAAGCCGAACTGGACCAGGCAAGGATGGCGGTTCCGGAGAAAGTGGCTGTCCTCGCGGCGGCTCAGGCCGATCTCGACCGCACGGTGATCCGCTCGCCGATCGACGGCGTCGTCGTCGGCAGGTTCGTCAACGAAGGCCAAACGCTCGCGGTCGGCCTTGAATCTCGCACGACCTTCGTGGTCGCGCACCGCCTGGAAGACATGGAGATTCACGCGCGGGTTGATGAAGCGGACATCGGGCGCATTGCGCCCGGCCAGCGCGCGCACTTCACGGTGGATTCATATCCTGATCGCCGTTTCGAAGCGCTCGTCAGGCAGGTGCGCAAGGCGCCGCAGACCCAGCAGAATGTGGTGACCTATACGGTAGTTTTGGCGACCTCCAATCTCGACGGCGCGCTGCTGCCCGGAATGACTGCGCTCGTGAGGATCGTGATCGAGCGCCAGGACGACGTGCTGAAAGTGCCGCTTGCCGCCCTGCGCTTCCAGCCCTCAGGCAAGCAGCCGGACGGAGCCCCCGGACACAGCGGCGTATGGCTCCGTACGGCCGGCGGTTCACTCCAGCGCATCCCCGTGACTGTTGGCACCGCAGGAGCAGAACAGGTGGCGCTCAAGAGCGGTGATCTGGTCGAAGGCAGTCAGGTCGCGGTTGGACAGGCGATCCGCCCCGCAGGCATGGAATTTCTTGGAATCAGGTTGGGATCATGACGGGCCGCCCTCCTCTCATCAGCCTCCGATCGGTGTGCAGGACCTACCGCATGGATGGGGTGGCGGTGACGGCTGTCCGCAATGTCAGTTTCGACATTGCGCGGGGCGAGATTCTTGCCGTCATGGGACCGTCCGGTTCCGGGAAATCCACACTGATGAACATGATCGGGCTGCTTGATCTGCCGAGCGAAGGCGCGATCTACCTGGAGAGAGAAAACGTCGCCGATCTCTCCGAGGACCGTCGATCGGTCCTGCGTGCGCGCAGCATCGGATTCGTGTTTCAGTCCTACAATCTGCTCGCGCGGCACAACGCGGTCGAGAATGTCGCGCTTCCCCTCGTCTATTGCGGCGTGAACCGCAAGGAGCGCATCACACGGGCCGAGCAAAGCCTTGAGGCCGTCGGCATGTTGCACCGGGCGCAGCACTTTCCACGGCAGCTGTCAGGCGGCGAGCAACAGCGAATTGCGATCGCGCGGGCCCTGATCGCATCCCCGCTGATTGTACTTGCCGACGAGCCGACGGGCGCACTCGACAGCCGCACCGGCGGCGAGATCCTGGCCCTGTTCGACGCCCTCAACGAGGCCGGTCAGACCATCGTGATGATCACCCACGACCCCGGCATCGCGACGCGATGCCGGCGCACGATCCGTCTGCATGACGGCCAGCTCGTCAGCGACGAAACACAGCTCCCGCTCGTGCCGAAAAGGGTTGCGGCGTCATGACAGTGCTTCAGGGCTTCCAGATCGCACTTCATGCGCTGCGCCTCAATCCGCTGCGCAGCTTCCTGACGATGCTCGGCATCGTGATCGGCGTCGCGTCGATCGTCACGGTCTTTGCGATCGGCGCGGGCGCCCAGCTCCGGCTTCAGGAGCAGATCCGCTCGATCGGAGCCAATGTCCTGATGATCACGCCGGGCGCGGTCTACCAGGGCGGCGTTCGTCTCAAGGAAGGCACCAAGCTGACCATGACCGAAAGCGACGTGCAGGCCATCCTCGAGCAGATTCCGGAGGTCCAGGCCGCGGCCGGCTCGATCGCCGGGACCGCACAGACCATCCACGAAAGCAAGAACTGGAACACCACGATCAACGGCACGACGACCGGGCATTTCATGGTGCGCGACTGGCAGCTCTCGTCCGGCCGGTTTTTTTCCGGCCCCGAAGAGACCGGCGCTGGCAAGGTCGTGATCCTCGGAAGCACGGTTGCGCGCGAGCTGTTTGCGCCGGGCGACGACCCGATCGGCGCGCAGATCAGGATCATGAATGTCCCGCTCGAGGTGGTCGGCGTGCTCGATCGCAAGGGTCCCGCGCAGGATGACGTCGCCTTCGTTCCCCTGAGCACGGCCAAACTGCGATTTCTCGGCAGCGCCAGCGGGATCAACCGGGACTCGGTTGCCTACATCATCGCCAAGGTGGCTGCCGACGGTCAGATGGCGGGCGCTCGATCCGAAATCGAGAGCCTGCTGCGGCAACGCCATCGAATCCCCGTCGGACAGGAGGATGATTTCAAGGTCCAGGATCCGGCCGCGGCCATGGAGGCGCAGCAGGGCGCGATCCGCACGGTAGCACTGCTGCTGGTTGCCATCGCCTCGGTCTCCCTGCTCGTCGGCGGCATCAGCATCATGAACGTGATGATCGTGTCGGTCACCGAGCGCACCCGCGAGATCGGGATTCGCCGCGCCCTCGGAGGCCGCATGCGGGACATTCGCCTTCAGTTCATTTGCGAGGCGCTCGTCCTTTGCCTTCTCGGCGGCGCCATAGGCGTTGTCGGCGGAATTGCGCTTTCAATGACGGTCGCCCGCATGGCCGGCTGGATCACATCGGTCGATTCCGAGGCGATTGGGCTCGCCCTGGTCTTCTCGATCGCGACCGGTCTCGTTTTTGGTTTTTATCCTGCTCACAAGGCTTCCAAGCTTAGCCCGATCGAGGCGCTCAAGACGGAATGAGAACGTGTTGCGATGGCCAAATCAACCATCAGGCCAGGAAGGAGCTAGTCATGAGCCCAGATCCAAAAGAACAGATCACACCTACGCCCCGCGAGCGTGAGCTCATGATGCTTATCGCGCGCGGATTTCAGAACAAGAACATCGCCTATGAGCTCAAGATCTCCGAAAATACGGTGCGCGCACATATCGGCAACATCATGCGCAAGTACCGCCTCCAGAATAGAACGCAGATTGCCATTATTTTCGCCCTTCATGCCGCGCCACCCTCATTGCGCCGCGATCTGGTCAACGCCGGAAGTTTTCAGGCACCGGAAAAGGCGCCGCCGGTAATGGCCGGGAATCCGAGCGTGCATTCCGCGTCGAAGTGACGAGCCTACGATGCACTGAGCCAGCCTTGGGTGCGCAAGGATTGATTGGATAGCCCGCGCGTCGGACAAATTAACAACGTCCTGTCAGGTCCTTGCAGCAAGCATATTTTTCATCGTTTAGAGTTTGTAATTGTCGGTTGTATCAACCATCCCAGCCCCAAAGTGCGGTCGTGGTCATCAAGCCCGGCGAAGCCCTGACGCAGAAGCCTTGGCGCAAAAGCCTTGGCGCCGCCGGGTCGCACGAAATGACAGCATTACGTGCCCGCTCCCCAACATCACTCTTGCCTAACCCCCGCCCCTTGTAACAAAACGGTCACGCAGCAAAACTAAAGGAGGGCTGCGGCCGCGCCGGTCGCCGATCCGCCTGATCGCAGGGAGAGAATTGATGCGCCGTTCACGATTGTTGCTGTCCGCCGGACTGATGCTCATGTCCACCGGACTGGCGTCCGCCCAGAACAATACCCAGCGCAACCTGATCCTGTTCATTCCCGACGGCCTGCGCGCGCTCAAGGTCAGCCCTGAGACCGCGCCCGCCATGGCCGAAATCCGCGACAAGGGCATCAACTTCAAAAACCCGCATTCGCTGTTTCCGACCTTCACCATGGCGAACGGCTCGGCGATGTCGACCGGACACTATCTCGGCGACACCGGCGTGTTCTCCAACACGATCTACACCGCCTACACCTCCGTGCCGGCCGGCGACACCGTCGTCCCCTTCATCGAGAACGACGCCGTGCTCGGCGACATCGACGAGCATTTTAACGGCAACTATCTCAACGAAGACACCATCCTGAAGCTCGCCCGCGACATGGGTTTCTCGACCGCCGCGCTTGGCAAGCACGGGCCGACCTACCAGTTCGACCATACCGACCGTCCGGATCAGGCCGGGCTACATTCGATCGTGCTGGACGATGCCACCGGTGGCAAGCACGGCGTACCGCTGTCCGAGGAGATGAAGGCGGCCCTGACCAAGGCCGGCCTGCCGCTCGCCACGCCGTCGCGCGGCGACAATGCCAAGGCGGGCGACGCCAAGACGCCGGGCACGACCGTCGCCAACGTGGCGCAGCAGGCCTATCTGGCCGACGTCACCACCAAGGTCGTGCTGCCGATGTTCAAGGCCCGCAACAAGCCCTTCGTGCTGGTGTTCTGGTCGCGCGATCCCGACGGCAGCCAGCACAACACCGGCGACAGCCTCAACCAGATCAAGCCGGGCATCAACGGCCCGACCTCGATGGCCGGCATCAAGAATGCCGACAACAACCTCGCGCAGATCCGCAAGGCGCTGGACGAGCTCGGGCTTTCCGCCTCGACCAACATCATCGTCTCGGCCGACCACGGCTTCTCGACGATCTCCAAGGAGAGCAAGACCAGCCCATCGGCGAAGGTCAGCTATGACGACACGCCAAAGGACTTTTTGCCGATGGGTTTTGTCGCGCTCGATCTCGCCAAGGCGCTCGACCTGCCGCTATTCGATCCCAACGACAAGAATGCCAAGGTCGAAGGCAACAAGCATCCTAAGGCCGGCAACGGCGTGCTCGGCAAGGATCCGACCAAGCCGGACGTGGTGGTCGCCACCAACGGCGGATCGGACCTCATCTACATCCCGAGCAAGGACCGCAAGCTCGCCCGCAAGGTGATCAACGCGCTGCTCGCGCAGGACTATGTCAGCGGCCTCTTCGTGCACGACGATCTCGGCAATTTCCCGGGCACGCTGCCGCTGTCGCAACTCAGCCTGAAGGGCAAGGCGGCAACGCCCCACCCCGCCATCGTCGTCAACTTCCGCTCCTACGCCAGCGATTGCGGCGAGGCGCCGACCAATTGCTCGGTGCAGGTCGCCGACACCGTGCTGCGCCAGGGCCAGGGCATGCATGGCAGCTTCAGCCGCGGCGACACCATGAACTTCATGGCGGCGATCGGGCCCGACTTCAAAGCCGGCTATGTCGACGAGCTCCCCGTCAGCAACGCCGATGTCGGCGCGACCGCAGCCAAGCTGATGGGCCTGACGACGAAGCCGAAGGGCAGCCTGATCGGGCGCGTGATGACGGAGGCGATGCCGAACGGCGAGACGCCCAAGGCCTATGTCGGGTCGGTCAAGTCGCGGCCGGCCGACAGCGGGCTTCGCACCGTGCTGAACTTCCAGCGCGTCGGCAGCCAGCGCTATTTCGACGTCGCCGGCTTCCCCGGACGCACCCTCGGGCTCGAAGCGGACGACAAAACAAAAACGGCGGGGAAATAACCCCGCCGCTTTCTGCAACTCAGTCGCGCACAAGCGCATGATCCGGAAAAGTGTGCAGTGGTTTTCCCTCGCGACAAACGCGGAACGCGTTTGCGCGGAGATCATGCGCAAACAACCGCCTGAAGCGCGATAGCGCTTTAGGCGGGCGCAAAAATCTCACATGCCGATGTCGAACACGTTCGGCAACTGGCCGGCCAGCGGCAGTGCGGTAGCACCGACGAAGGTCGCCACCATCGCCATCAGGCGACGGTTGCCCTGGCGGCTGCCGCGCATCTGGCCGGCGATCCATTCGAGCATGTCGCGGTTGACGCGGCTGGCATAACCCGGCGCCCAGCTCTCGATGTCGGTTTCCGGCGACAGCGCGACGCTGCGCGGCGGCACCGCCAGGCCGGAGGCGCTGGCGGCGTGATGGGCGACGGCCTTGGCCAGGAGATCCTCGAAGCGGCCGCCGTCGCTACGCTCGGTCGCGGCCTCGTTGATCTCGAACAGCGCCTCGGCTTCGGCGCGGCTGATCGGCTGGTCGTTGACGGCGGCGGCGGTCAGGATGCGCACGCACCAGGCGGCGTCATCGGAATCGAGCGCACGGGAGAAATGCACCCGGCCCTTGGTGGTGGGGCCTTCACCGGTAATCACGCCGTCGCGCACGATGGTCAGCGCATGAGCCGCAGTATCACGGCAGGACGGTTCGAGGGATTGAAACAACTCAACAGTATTCGACGCAGCGGCAGACATAGTTCACTTCCAGATTTCTTCTGATCGGCCAGCATTTTCATGCGGGCGTAAACGAGTGGTTAATGATTCGATACGGGGATCGCGACTTTTCTAGATGGTTGCCGATTAGTCGCTGTCAGGATCAATTCGGTTCCATCAACGTCGGGGCGGGCGTGATGCGGGTCATAAAAGGCAATATCGGGGCAATCAAACCTTTTCCCGGATGCGGGGATATTTCGCCGCAGCAGCGCCAGCAGCCAGAAGATGCTAGAACATCGGGCCCTTCAGAGAATGATTTCACATTTTACTTGAACGGGTTCACTTGGGACCTTCTCCGGCCTATACTCGGCCGGACGCCTCTAGACAGAAATTACTTTTAACTTCAATGAGATGAGGTAGAACCATGCCACTTCCGATCGGCACCACCGCCCCCGACTTCGAAGCCGAAACCACCGAGGGGAAAATTAAATTCCACGACTGGATTGGCTCGAGTTGGGCACTGCTGTTCTCGCACCCCAAGGACTTCACGCCGGTGTGCACCACGGAACTCGGTCTGCTGGCGAAACTGAAGCCCGAATTCGACAAGCGCGGCGTCAAGCTGATGGGCCTGTCGGTCGATCCGGTGGACCGCCACGCCAAATGGTCTGAAGACATCAAGGAGACGCAAGGCGCCGCGCCGAACTACCCGATGATTGGCGACACCGACTTCAACGTCTCGAAACTCTACGAGATGCTGCCCGCCTCGACCTCGGGCGATCCCCTCTCCCGCACGCCGGCCGACAACCAGACGGTCCGCAACGTCTTCGTCATCGGCCCGGACAAGAAGATCAAGCTGGTGCTGGTCTATCCGATGACCACGGGCCGCAACTTCCAGGAAATTCTGCGCGTCATCGACTCCCTGCAGATGACCGCGAAACATCGCGTCGCGACGCCGGCCGACTGGAAGCAGGGCGAGGACGTGATCATCGCGGGCTCAGTATCCAACGACGAGGCTAAGACGATCTGGCCGCAGGGCTGGAAGGAGCCGAAGCCCTACATCCGCATCGTGCCGCAGCCGAAATGACGGTCGCGGTTGCGCCAAGCAATCGCGAATGTCATCCCGGGGCGCGAAGCGAACCCCAATGCGCAATTGCGCATTGTGGGATCTCGAGATTCCACATTGCGCAATTGCGCAATGGGTTCGATGCTAACGCATCGCCCCGGAACGACAGGGAGTCAGGAAGTCACACGATCCGCAACAAGGAGACCCGCGGTCGATGAGACCGCGGTTACCACCGCGCCCCAGCCGATATCGACGAACGCGACCGGCCAGCTCCAGTGCCTGAGCAGCGCAAGCGCGGTCAGGTCGAAGGTCGCGTAGCAGAACAGGCCGAACAGCGCGCCATAGAGCAGCGTCGATTGCCAGGTCGTGGCCAGCGATCCGCTGACGAAGACGAGAATCCCGCCCACATAGAGCAGGTAGAACAGCACGGCCGGCAGCGGCTTGAGCTCGCCCAGCATGTCGCCGACTTGCGACGTGAAGAAGCCCTTGGCGATCATCCCGAGGAACAGGAAGTCCAGTCCCATCAGGACGACCAGCGTCGTGACATAAAGCACGAGATAGCGGTTCATGGCGGGCCTCATCGGATGCCGCCAGATACGGCGCGGCGGGCTGTGTGGTTTCAGCCCGCCACTCCTTTCACATCAAGCCGCCCGGACGCGGTCCAGGAACCTCTCGACCTCGGCCTTGAGGTTGAGGCTTTCGCTGGAGAGCGCCTGGGCGGAAGCAAACATCTGGCTCGAGGTCTCGCCGGTCTCGTTCGCGCCCTGGGCGGCATGGCGGACATTGGTGGCGACGTTGGCCGTTCCGCTCGCGGCCGCACGGACGCTCTGGGCGATGTTGTGGGTGGCACTCTTCTGCTGCTCGACCGCGGCCGAGATCGAGGTCGAGATGCCGCTAATGCGCTCGATGGTCTCTCCGATCGCCTTGATGGCCCCGACCGACTCCTCGGTCGCAAGCTGCATGCTGGCGATCTGGCTGGAGATCTCCTCGGTCGCCTTCGCGGTCTGGCCAGCGAGGCTCTTCACCTCCTGGGCCACCACCGCGAAGCCGCGGCCCGCATCGCCCGCCCGCGCCGCCTCGATGGTGGCGTTGAGCGCAAGCAGGTTGGTCTGCTCGGCGATGGTGGTGATCAGCTTGACGACGTCGCCGATACGTGAGCCCGCTTCCGAAAGCTGGGCCATGCGCTGGTCGGTCGCCTCAGCCTGGCGGACGGCCTCGGCGGAGATGTCGTTGGATTCCTGCACCCGGCGGGTGATCTCGGAGATCGACTTGGAGAGCTCGTCGGAGGCGGCCGCCGCCGTGCGCACGTGATCGGACGCGGTCTCGGATGCGCCGGCCGACTGTGCCGACAGGTCGGCGGTCGAGCGGGCGGTGTCGGTCAGTTGCTTCGCCACGCGCTCGAACTCGCCGGAGGAATCCAGCACCTTGTCGAGGATGCCGCCGACGCTGCCGTGGAACTCGTCGACGAAGCCACGCAGCTCGGACTTGCGCTGCTCGGCGGCGGCCGCGGACGCAGCCGCCTGCTCGCCGCGCAGCCGCTGGCGTTCCAGCGAGTTGCTCTTGAACACCGCGACCGTGCGCGCGATCTCACCGATTTCGTCGGCCCGGTCCTCACACTCGATCTCGATGTCGTTCTTTCCATCGGCGAGCGCCGTCAGCGAGCTCGTAACCGAGGTCAGCGGCTTGGTGACGCGGCTGACCAGCAGCATGGTCAGGGCCAACACCAGCAGCGCCGCGATGCCGGCGGCGATCGCCATGTTCCGGATCGCTTCGTTCAGCATGGCCTCGAACTGCGCCATGGGAATGCCGACATAGAGGATGCCGATCACCTTGCCGCCCGCGCCCAGCACCGGAAAATAGGCGGTCATGAAGGATTTGCCGAACAGGACGGCCGGCCCCTTATAGGCCTCGCCCTTGCGCAGCGGCGCCTGGCCCGGGTGGTCCGCTGCCAATTGCGTGCCGACTGCGCGATCGCCGTTTTCCTTCTTCACATTGGTCGAACGGCGCACGAACTGCCCGCTCGCGTCGTCGAAGACGAACAGCGTCGCGTTGCCGCCAGTGTAGGACACAGCGCGATCGACGATCGCGTGATCCTTGAACTCCGGCATTTTGGCGATTTCGGCGCGAACGACCATGCCGTCCTTCATCGTGATCTTGGCGTCCGGAACGGTCTCGGTGAAGGCCAATGCAAGCGTGCGCAGATTGACCTCGATGTCGCGCAGGGCGCGATCGTTGAATTCTGACGTCAGAGACCAATAGCCCGCGCCCACCACGAGCGCGGTGTTCACAGCGATCAGCAGCACCGCAGCCGCGACGGCCTTGGTGCCGAGCTTGAGCTTGAGCTGCGGCAGGAACTTCCCAAAAAGGCTGGACATGAAACTCCCCCAAAAGAACGCCGTATATTTGAGGGATCAGCTTACCTTCCGATTAACGATGGGAAGATTCGGAAACGTCTGACGTCCGAGACATCCTTTCCAATCCGTAAACAAAGGTATTGCCTCAGATCATGCCTGACCCGCAGCCGATCATCGTCTGGTTTCGTGACGATTTGCGTCTCGCCGACCATCCGGCGCTCAATGCCGCGGCCAAAACAGGCGCGCCGGTGATCTGCCTCTACGTCTTCGACGAAACCGTGGGACGGCCGCCCGGCGGCGCGGCGCGCTGGTGGCTCGCGCAATCGCTGCGCGCATTAGGGATTGGTCTTGCGGCGATCGGGGGATCGCTCACCTTGCGCAAGGGAGCGGCGGCCAGGATCATCCCGGACCTGGCGCGCGATAGCACGGCCGGCGCCGTCTATTGGAACGAGATCGCGCAAGGACCCCATCAAGCAATCGAGGAGCAGCTCGAGGCGTCGCTGGCGAAGCTTGCGGTCGAAACGCAGCGCTTTCCTGGCGACCTCCTGGTCCCGCCGGCCGCGATCCGCAACAAGGACGACCGCGGCCTGCGGGGCTTCACGCCGTTCTGGCGCCGCGTGCTGGCGATGGGCGATCCGCCCAAACCGCAGGCCGCGCCGAAGGCGCTGCGATCCGTCCCAAACATCGCCAGCGATGTCCTCGAAGACTACGGGCTCGAGCCGGCCCAGCCCGACTGGGCCGGTGGCCTGCGCGACAATTGGACGCCTGGCGAGGCCGCCGCCCGCACCCGGCTACGCGACTTCCTCAAGACGACTGTCCGGACTTACGCAGGTGATCGCGACCGGCCCGACCTGGCTGGCACCTCGCGCCTGTCGCCGCATTTGCGGTTCGGCGAGATCAGCCCGCGCCAGGTCTGGCACGCCGCGCGCTTTGCCGCCGACGCCGAGCCCACCCTCGCTCCCGGCGTCGAGAAATTCTTGAGCGAGCTCGGCTGGCGCGAATTCTGCCGCCACCTCCTGTTCGACGTCCCCGAGCTTGCGGACCAGAACCTGCAGGACGGCTTTGACGCGTTTCCCTGGAAGCGCGATGCCGCTGCGCTCGCCGCCTGGCAACGCGGCCGCACCGGCTACCCGATCGTCGATGCCGGCCTGCGCGAGCTCTTGCACACCGGCGTGATGCACAATCGGGTGCGGATGGTGGTCGCCTCCTTCCTGGTCAAGCATCTCCTGATCGACTGGCGCTGCGGCGAACGCTGGTTCTGGGACACGCTGGTCGATGCGGACGCCGGCAGCAATCCGGCGAACTGGCAATGGGTCGCCGGCTGCGGCGCGGATGCCGCGCCCTATTTCCGCGTGTTCAATCCGGTGCTCCAGGGCGAAAAGTTCGATCCCGACGGCGCCTATGTCCGGCGCTGGGTGCCGGAGCTCAAGGGCCTTCCGGCCGAGCTGATCCATCAGCCCTGGCGCGCGACGCCGGTCGAGCTCGCGAGTGCCGGTGTCGCGCTCGGCGACACCTATCCGCAGCCGGTCGTCGATCACGCGCACGGACGCGAGCGCGCGCTCGCAGCCTATGCGAAGATCCGCAAGAAGTGAGCGCTGCTTTGACAGGTTGTGGAATCCCGCTATCGTCATCGTTCCGTTCAAACCCTGGGGGACGACATGAACGACGACACGCCCGTAGCTGAGCCGGTGATGGAGACAGTGGTGGCTCCCGAGCCACCGAAGGAAGCGCCGAAGCCCGCGCCGAAAAAAGCTGTAAAGAAGGCTGCCAAGAAGGCTGCAAAGAAGGTAGCGAAGGCGCCGAAGAAGGCAAAGAAGGCCGCCAAAAAATCCGCGAAGAAAGCGGCCAAGAAAGCCAAGAAGGCACCCAAGAAAGCCGCAAAGAAAGCAGCCAAGAAGACCGCCAAGAAGAAGAAGGCCAAAAAGGCCAAGCGCTGACCGCAACACGCCCCCCGGCGGCACCGCGCCCCGGGGGTCTTGCTTTTCGGCCTATCGCCGGCCCCTGGGCGCGAGATGAATCCCGCGCGGATCGCGAAACTCGCTGCGATGCCCGCGCCGGTCCTCCGCCTCGAAGCGTCGCTGCTTGGCCAGGGAGCCAAACTCCTTGATGATGTCCCTGCCGTCCACCCGTTTGATGAGATAGCCGCCTTCGGTCATGGTGAAGGGTTCTGTCAGGCTTCCCAAATGATCGAACTTGGTGCCGCGCGGATGATCGAACGGCTCGAACCACGACGGATAGACGAAGTTCGACATCGGCAGCCCATCGACCTCAAAAGAGTCCTCCTCCACCGCATCGCAGACCTCGTAGGCGTACTGGGTACGCTTGGTCTTGTCCGCCCACAGGTTCGCCATGGGATCGAGGACCATCTCGAACAATTCGTGCGAGGCTGCAAGGCTCACGTCCTCGCCGCCGGCAAGCACCCTCTCGACGAATATCTTTGAGATCGGCTGGCCGCGATAGGTCAGCTCATGACGACCTGACAACCCCTTCCGCTGGCTGGAGTTGTTCACATAGATCAGCTGCCAGTCCGTCGGCCTCGGATCGTTCGTGTTGTAGAGCTTGACCGGATAGCCCCAGACTGGGAGGAAGTGCCTGTCGTAGCACTTTTGCAGCGCCGCCGTGAGCTTCGCCATCGGCACGTTGAGCGATCGCTTCGCGTGGTTGATGCATGCAATCCGAACCGGCTTGTTCGCCCCGCCGAGCAATGCGCGCTTGGTTGTCGTCATTTGAAGATCACCGTGTGAAATGGCGCCGCCACTCTAGCATGGCACGCGACACACGCCAGAGCTGTGCTGACCTCCGGTTTCGCTAGAACCGCCGGTTGACCAGGAACACGGCCGCCGCGCAGAGCGCCATGCCGGCGACCGCGATGGCGTCGAGCTTTTCGTCGAAGAGAAGAAAGGCCATCAGCGCCGTGACCGCGGGCACCAGATAGAACAGGCTCGCGACCGAGGTCGCCGCCGCATGCCGGATCAGCCAGTACAACAGTCCGATCGAGCCGATCGACAGCACGACGGCGAGCCAGGCCAACGCAAGCACGAACTCGCGCGTCCAGTGCACTACCCGCTCCTCGAACAGGAAGGCACCGGTCGCAAAGAAGATGGTGACCGCGACGTACTGCACGAGATTGCCGGCACGCCAGTCGATGTGATTGCAGTAGCGGCGCTGGTAGAGCGTGCCGAGCGTGATGCTGATCAGCGACAGCACGGAGGCGAGCCAGCCGAGCCCGGCCTCCCCGGTCATGGGACGGTTGTGCAGGATCAGCACGACACCGCCGAGGCCGAGCAGCAGCCCGCCCCATTGCAACGGCGTCACCCGTTCGCCGAGCCAGCGGTTGGCGATCGTCGAGGTCAGGATCGGCTGCAGGCCCGGAATGAGCGCGGAGAGGCCGGCGGGAATCGAATGCGCGATCGCGATCGCCGTGCCGCCGAGATAGAAGCCGTGGACGAGGATGCCGGCCACCGCGCTATGGAAGATGCCGGCCCGATCAGGCGGTGCGGCAATGCGAATTTACGTGTGACGGATGTTGCGTTGCAGGAGAAGCGACGGAAGCAGCGGCGTCAGCTCAGCCGCTCACCATTCCTCGGGGCAAGGATCGATGATCTTCCAGAGATCGGTGCCGTTCTTGATCTTCTTCATCTCGGTGGTGAGCCCGCCATTGCGGCGGATCCAGTCCTTCACCGTGTCAGGATAGTAGGACATCAGGTCGGACGTCCCCTCCGCGCTCGTGACCTTGATGCCGAAGGTGAAGGCCTTGTCGTAATAAGCCTGGTGGAAGCCGAGGCTCGCCTTCGGCGTCACGCAGATCTTGTTCATGGGCACGATGCCCAGCACCAGCGTGCAGGCCGAATTGCAGATGCCGTCGATGATGACCCGCTCGCCCTTGTCGCGGATGCGCTTGTACTTCGTCTTGTACTCCTCGACGTAGCCGCCATGGTCACGGGTGATGTGCAGCTCCGCGCGCGCCGGCGCGGCCGCGACGAGGGAGAGCAACAGCAGACTTACGGACGTGATGCGCATGCGAGCCGACGGGCTGAAGCCTTCTGGGACACGGACCGACCTCGATAGAGACCCCCAAAGGGCCGGCCCGCAGGACACTTGAACGACTCTTGGCCAAACTGTGTTGGCAATTCGTTAAGCATCCAGAAAAGGCCAAAAATGGGCAGCTCCCGACGGCCCTACCGGCATTTCGATCCGGCGACGACCGAATCTGTGGAATCTGCTACCATTTCCGCCGGTCTGGCAGGTACCAAGCCTGCCCAAAATGGCTATAAGATATCGGTTCGTTAGCGCCGGTTCCGGAGAAATGAGATGAGCAAATTGACGCGTCTTGCCGCCCTTGCGGTCCTGTCGGCGGTAACCTTGGCCCCTGCGCTGGCGGAGGCGCGGCATCATCACCGCTACCACCGGTATCACGCGAATCCGCTGCCCTATCCGATCAGCTATCTGCACAATTACGGGCCGGGCCTGACGGCCGGCACCTTCGCCTATTACGACGGTCCCTCGACCAATCACTGCCGCCAGAGCGCGGCCGCCTATATCGGCCAGGACGGCCGCCGGCACCCCTGCTACTGAGGGGTGCCGCGGGTGCTGAGGTGACCGGCTAGTTGCCGGCGCCCGATTCCAGCAACTGCTTCTCGATCTCGTAGACCGGCAGCTTGACGAGGTCCTTGTGGATCTCGCCCCGCAGTGCCTTGCGCAAAGCGGCGGAATAGTCCTCGCGGATCATGCCGAGCGCGCGTGGCGAGGCCACCATGGTCAGCGCTTTCGTCTCGCCCGCGGTCAGGGCGGTGTCGAGCCGGCCGGCCAGGGTTTTGAGGAAGGCCCGCTCGGCCTCGTCGTGCCAGTCGGTTTGCTCGACCGAACTGCGGGCTCCGCCCACGGAGGCATTGAGCCTGCCGGGCGCATCGGTCCCTTGCGCGCTGGTTGACGGGTTGGGCTGCTCGTGCACCTCGCGGGTGTGCAGATTGGGAAACATCTCGTCGCCGAGGTTCTCCAGGATCAGCGCCTTGCGCCCGTCGCACACGACGAGCCAATCGCCCTTGTCGATTCTCATTTTGTTCATTGCAGGACTCCAGGAAACGTGCGGAGGCCGCCAACCGTGGCTGCCCGCGGCACCGCTAGCGAAACGCTCGATCAGAGATGCGCTTCGAACTCTTCGAAGGATTTTCCGAACTGTGCCATCGCCTCTTCGAGATAGTCGGCCAGCATCGCCGTCCCGATCAGGTAGGACGCGGTGCGTCTGTTGTGGGCTTGGGCGGCCTGGGCATGCAACTCGCGCCAATTGGCAAGATCGCCGTCGCCGCGGCCGAGCCACGTCAGGGCGACCAGGTCGATCTGCTCGTCCATGTTGAGATCCCGAATGAAGCCCGCGAGTTCGGTCCGATCGGTCTCCTCGCCACGACCGCCGCGGCCGTAGCTCAAGTCGTCGTCGCCGGACTCCAGGATGACACCGCCTCCGGCGGCCCCGCTGTCGGACTGTCGCGACTTCGAAATGATGAAGAAGACCTTCTCCGGCGAAATCGACAGATTCGGAATTGTCGTCATCGTCACTCGCTTTCCGGGGGCCGGCGCTTGGTGGCTCCCACCGAGAAAGACTAGCCGGGAAGGCGCGCAGGCTGATTGCGCGAGATCAAGGAAGCGGCTGGGTGGCTTGGGCTGACTGAACATATGTTCATCAGCATTACATTTCGCCTTCGCCACAATTTGAGCGGAACAGGTTCGATATTCTGGACGCGTAAGCGGAGGAATACATTATGAAGCTTGGAATTGGCCTCGTTGCCGCGTCCCTGTTTGCCGCGCTCGCGGCGTCGCCGGCTGCCTCGGCCATGCCGATCGCGCCTGCCCCGCAGGTGACGCCTGACGTCGAGCAGGTTCGCTACGTCTGCGACATCTACGGACGCTGCTGGTGGCGCCCGAGCTACTATGGCTATTATGGTCCAAGGCCCTATTACCGCCCGAGGTACTATGGCTACGGGCCGCGCGTCTACGGCCCGCGCTACCGTTACTGGTGAGACTTTGAAGGGGCCCTCTGGGCCCCTTCGCATATCGGTGGCGAGAAATTCGTCAGCGATGTCGACATGCGTGCCTGATGCCTGCCGATCCGCGCGGCCGCAGCGATGTCTTGCAATGGGTGTTCGCGGCGCTCAATTCAGTCGAGATGGCGAGCCTGCCCTGGTCGCTGTTCATGTTCTCCGGTGACACCGGCGCGACGCCGGCACGGAAGCTGTTTGACGAATTCCACAAGGCCCGGCTCCGGCACATGGAAGCGGTGCTGGCAAAGCGCGCGTGGCTGGCGGGATCGTTCTCGGTTGCCGACATTCTCATGGCCGACGTGCTGCGCCTGGTCGATCGCTTCAACGGATTGGCTGATACGCCCGCCTGTCGCGACTACGTCGCGCGCGCCACCGCCCGCCCCTTCTTCGCCAAGGCGCACGCAGACCAGATGGCGCATTTCGCTGCGGCGGATCGGATGCGAGGCTGACGGCAGCCGGCATCGACGGAACGTAAAGGGAACGCGGGCTGCGAATGGCGCGCTCGGAAGGATTCGAACCTCCGACCCTCGGAATCGAAATCCGATGCTCTATCCAGCTGAGCTACGAGCGCGTGCGGCCCGGGCGCCGGGCCGATGTCGTGGTCGGATTAGCAGAGAGGTTCGCGGAGCAAAAGCCCCATCCGCGCAATTGCAGGAGGCCGGAGGAGCTTACCAGGTGTTGTTGAAGAGGCCGAAATGCGGCTGCTGGGCCACCCTCATGGGACGACCGTATTGCGGCCCATAGTATCCGTACTGCGGCCCATAATATTGCTGCCCATAGTATTGCGGCTGCATCGAGCGCGACCGGGCTACCTTGTGCTTCGGCGACGGCGCAGATTGCGGCGCCGCCTGGGCCACTTGCGGCTTGACCTCGCCCTTCTTGCCGGCCGCGGCATCAGCCTTCGGTTCCGGCGTGAACTGGGCAAAGGTATCGCGCACGCGCGCCTTGGCCGACAGGTCGGCCAGCGCCTGGGATTGCGAAGTTTGGGCGGGCTGGTTCGAAGCAGTGACTTCGGCCGTCTTCACCGGCACGACCGTCGGCTGGCTGGTGTCGAGAACCACCCGCTCGGGCAGCTTTCGCTCGGAGCGGATCCGGATCATCGGGGCATCGCTGATGGAGGCCTCCGACGCGACGGTCTCGACATGTGCGGCTTGCGGCAGAACCAGATTCACACCGAACAGCAGGACGAGCAGCGCCCCGCCGACGTACACAAAATAGCGAAGGATGGGCATTGGTGACGCTCCGCCCGCGCATTGCGCACAGGCTCTCTGCCTTAAACCGGCGATCTCTTAATTGGTTCCTGCTGATGGCATCAGGTTCAACGGCAACGCGGGTATTTTGGCGATAGGGAGGAGAACAGTAAGTTTTCCACTACCGGAACGTGCCGACCTTTAGATACGGCTAGCTACGGCGCGCAGCCACCGCCGAACACCTCGCCTGGCTGGCGTTGATGTTGACGAAGCCGATATGAACTTCGGCATAGGTCTTGCGGCTCTTCATGTTCACGGTTTCGGGAAGCACACGCCTGCGGTCCGTCAGATGACTGCCGTCGCGCCGGTTGAAGGCGCAGGAGATCTCGACGTCCCTCACGGCATAGTCGTTGTCGTTTCGCAGGGTGAAGGTCACCAGCGCCTTCGACCCGAGCCCGCCGCGCCGCCAGGTCTGCGAGGAGATTCGCAGCCGCTGCAGCTCGGCAGCATCCGTTGACGAGGTCGCAAGCCCGATTGTCGCCGCCTCGGAGGCCTCGCCCTGAAGGGAAGCAAGATTTGCGGCCGGCGGCTTGGTCCCCGCTACACGACCGTTGGAGGCGGGCAGGAACAGCCAGGCGCCAAGGCCGAGGAGCATGAGGGCGAAGAGTAGCACCAGACTTCGCTTGCCGAAGCTGATACGTCCGATACGGCCAAGCCCAGCGCTCATGCGTCACCGAATCTCGGGCAAGGCGTCGTGCCCTTGCCGCTCACCGCTAGCGTGCCGATACGGCCGTTTGACGGCGGACCGCCACGCGTTGTTCAACCCGCGAGATCGCTCCGGGTTCCCGTCCGGCGACCGCCGCGTGTGGTCATCGCGCGACGGGATTGTTAGAGCCCTTTCCGTTCCGATGGAATCGAAACGGGCTCTAGATTCTCGTTTTGACGCGTTTTCTTGACGCGAACCGGGGGTCCACTTCGCTTGAAAACGCTCTAACATGCGCTGCAATGCGGCAAGGCTTCATAGAGGAGATGGAAATGCCGGTCGTCACCTGGGATCACGTTCACTTGCGCAGCCCCGATCCGGAGGCGACGGCAGCCTGGCTGAGGGATGTGCTGGGCGGCGAGATTGTCCGCGGTCCGGGACGCATCGACGTCAAGCTTGGCGGCGCCAACATCTTCATCGCGCCGCTCGAGCCCAACAAGCCGATGAACCCACCGCCCCCGCACCCGCATCAGGGGCTCGACCATATCGGGCTCACCGTCAAGGACATCGACGCCGTCGCCGCCGAGATCAAGGCCAAGGGCGTCGAGTTCACGCGCGAGCCTACGACCATCCGCCCCGGCGTTCGCGTCTGCTTCATCCGCGGCCCGGAAAACATCTCCGTCGAGCTGCTCGAGCGCGACAAGAAATACACCTGAGGCGCATGCGGGATCGGCGCGTCGGCGCCACTCGGATGAGTGACGCCGATCATGGCGCGATGATCAGGTCATCGATCCCGGCATGAAGCAGCGGATCGCCACGCCCATATAGCCGTAGATCGGCCACACCATGGTGCGCCCGACCCGGTTGGGTTCCGAAATCACGGCGTCGTCGGGCACGTCGACCCAGACCAGCTCCTGCTGCTGCCCGTCGAGCAAATAGCCGTAGCGCGGCACGCGCACGCGATAGCGCCCGTCCTTGCTTTCCCAATCGGAATCCGAGATCGCCGAGCCGTCGGCGTCGGAGCAGCACGGCCCCTTGCCGCTTCGCAAGGAATCGAACCATTCCTTCAACGGCGAATTGGCATAGCGCCCGTCATCGCGCGCTTGTCCGTATGGCGTAGCGAGCGCCAACATGAGCACCGCGCAGCTCAGCTGAAGCGCGCCGCGCCAGCGTGTCGCGCTTCCGATCCGCCACCGCTTGGCCTTACACCTGACATTGTCCAGACGCCTACCGTAGAGACGCGGCTGATCGCCGCCGGAATCGATCCAGTTTGTCACGTTCGTCTTGCTCCAGCACCCCGCGGCCAGTGCAACAATGGCTATGCATTTCGCGGGCCAGTTTGATTCGCCTGACTTGCTTCGTCTGGCTTGGCCTCACCTCATCATCAGGCCGTCACACAAGCGTCACTGCAAGCCGGGACAACTACGGCTTGCGAGGCGTGAGGTGCGGTCCGCAGCCAAACTGCCGCGTTGCGCGGGCCAACGCGCTTTGGCATAAAAGATGGACCGGTCGGCCGAGGGCGAAGGCGATCGGCCGCGGGACGTGATGAAGAACGGCCTCTACTCGATACATGTGACGCTGCTCGATGGACGCGTCGGCAAAGGCAGCGGCGTGATCCTGTTTCGCGACGGGCAGATCCTCGGCGGCGATGCCTATCTCTATTACACCGGCAGCTACACCGTGAAGGACAACACCTTCAGGGGCGAGGTGCTGGTGCAGCGACACACCTCTCCGCGCAATGACGACAACCCGTTGTTCGGCGGACCGGCGCCGGTCGGTATCGGTGTCACCGGC
Organism: Bradyrhizobium liaoningense; assembly: GCF_018130955.1. Lineage (GTDB taxonomy): Bacteria > Pseudomonadota > Alphaproteobacteria > Rhizobiales > Xanthobacteraceae > Bradyrhizobium > Bradyrhizobium liaoningense_C. The sequence goes on along the minus strand of NZ_JAFCJM010000021.1, from coordinate 10,367 downwards.
ACCTTCACCGGGACGCACGCGGAGATGACGGGAACCGCGCTCGTCGGCAAGGCCAGCCAGATTTTCGGCGCGACGCTGCGCAAGCTCGCCGACATCGGCTAGAGCGTTTTCAAGCGAAGTGGCTACCGGTTCGCGTCAAGAAAACGCGCCTAAACAAGAATCGACCGCGAACTACTCGGCGGCCTGCTCCAGCGGCGCGACGCGCGGCAGGATCATCTGGATGCGCGTGCCCTCGCCCGCCTCGGAGTCGAGATCGAGCCGCCCGCCCAGGCGATTGGTGACGATGCTGTAGACGATGTGCAGCCCGAGCCCGGTGCCGCCCTGGTCGCGTCTCGTCGTGAAGAACGGGTCGAAGGCGCGGCGGCGCACGTCGAGCGACATGCCGCAACCATTGTCGGAGAAGATGATCTCGACATTGTCCTTGCCGGACTCGCGCACCTGGATATCGATAATGCCGGGCCGCCCGTCCGGGAACGCGTGCGCGACCGAATTCAGGAACAGGTTCGTCAGCACCTGGCCGTAGGGGCCGGGATAGCTGTTCATGATCAGATTGGGCTGGCACTCGACGTTGAGCGTCAGATTGTGTTTGCGCAGACCCGGCCGCAGGCTCATCACCACCTGCTCGGTGAGATCGGCGAGGTCGAAGGTGCGCTGGTCGGAATAATTGCGGTCGGCCGCAACCTGCTTGAACGACTGGATCAGTTCGGCCGCGCGGTTGAGGTTGGCGACGAGCTGCGAGGACGCATCGCGGCTGGTGTTGAGATAGTCGTTGAGGGTGGAGCGGCGCAATTCGCCGCGCTCGACCTCGGCCGTGAACATCGCCGTCTTGCGCTCCAGGGCGGAGGCGACCGTCAGGCTGATGCCGACGGGATTGTTGACCTCATGCGCGACGCCCGCCACCAGCCGTCCGAGCGCGGCCAGCTTTTCCGCCTCGATCAGCGAGGCCTGCGTCTCGCGCAGATTGCGCAGCGCGGTCTCGGCCGCCTCCTTGGCCTTGCGCATCTCCTGCTCGCCCCGCTTGCGCTCGCCGATGTCGAGCGCAACGGTGACGATCCGCTCGATCTCGCCGTCGGCGTCGAGCAGCGGCAGCTTGTTGACCAGCCATTGCCGCATGTTGCCGGACGAATCCTTGTATTCCTCCTCGTAGAAGCCGAGCCCCTTGCGGACCTTCAGCACCCGCTTGTCGTTCTCGTCGGTCTTGGCCGCACCGTAACGCGACATCAGGTCGCCCGTCGTGCGTCCCAGCGCGTCACCGGGCTCGATGCCGAAGATGCCGGCCATATAGCGGTTCATCAGCACGTAGCGCAGGTCGCGGTCCTTGACGTTGATCACCGCCGGCACGGTGTCGATAACCTGCTGCAACAGGCGCCGGCCTTCGGCGATCGCATCTTCGGCGCGCTTCTGGTCGGTGATGTCGCGCAGCGTACCTTCGTAGCGAACGATCTGCCCCTGCTCGTCCCGCACCACGGTGGCGCTGTCGGAGAGCCACAGGATGTCGCCGTCGCGCTGGCGCACCTGATACTCGAACTCGCGTACCATGCCGTCGCGCTCCATCAGCCGCTGATACTCGGCGCGCGCTTCGGGGTGAACGTAGATCGTGTGGGCGATGTCGCTGATGCTGTCGATGAGTTGTTGCGGGCTCGCATAGCCCATCATCCGCGCCAGGGCCGGGTTGGCGTTGACGAGGTCGCCGGCCGGCGTGGTCACGTAGATGCCGTCGACCGAGCCTTCGAACAGCTTGCGGTAGCTCTCTTCGGCAAGGCGCTGCTCGGTGAGCGCGCGCACCGCCGCCTCGCGCGCGGTGTCGGCCTCCTCCAACGCGCGGCGGAACACCTCTGCGGCCCGCGCGATGTCGCCGATCTCGTTGTCGAGCTCGGCGGACGGGATCGAAATGTTCTTCTCGCCCCCTGCAAGCGCCCGGATCGAGCGGGCGATCTGGGCGAGCGGACGAACGGTCCGGCTCACCACGAACAGCGCCGCGGCGATGCCGATCAGCACGCCGATGGTCCCGAGCACGATGCTCTGCCACTTCGCCTCGGCCAGCGTCCGCGCGAAATCGCGCGACAATACGTGGCCGCGGCGGTCGCTGACGTCGCGCAACAATTCGGTGACGCGCCCTATCAGCCGTCCTTCCGATCCCAGCACCTCGCGGTCGATGTCGGCGATCTGCCGCTCGCGTACCGCAACCGCGATGATGGCCTCGGCATAATTGTCGACCGCCATTTTCAGCCTGGCATCGCCGATGTCGGCCGCGCGCATGCCCTGCGCGGCCTGCTCGGCGGCGGAGGGATTGCGGGCGAGCAATCCAACCGCGATCCGGCTCTGCGCCTCGGCGAGGCGCGAGGCGAGCTCGCGGTCGGTCGAGGCGCTGATGGCGGCGTCGAACTGCTCGCGCAGCGGCGGCAGACCGGCGATCAGTTGGGCGCGGCGGTCGATCAGGGCGGAGATGCGCTCGAGCCCGGTGCGATAGGTCGCAAGGCGTTCGGTGACGCCGTCGATCATGTCCTGCTGCTCGGGCGCAAGCTCGATGCGGGTCTTCTTCAGGATGTCGCTGAGGGTGGAGGCGGCCTCGCCGACCTGCTTGAACTGAACGCCGGCGCCTGGATCGGTGACGAAGTCGCGCGCGGCGAGCCTGAGCTCGTTCATCCGGCGGTCGATATCCTCGGCAAGGTCGCCGACGCTCTGGAGCCGCTGAAGCTCGGCGAAGGTCGCATCGATGTGACGGATCGCGATCACGCTCGCGGTCGAGGTGACGAGGATCACCGCCAGCACGAGCATAAAGCTGCCGAATGTCATCTGTCCGATGGAAAGCGAGAACGCACGCTTCTTTTCGGGTATTGGCGTCAATTCGGCGGGCATTTTGATGGGAACCGGACTCCTGGCCGGCGCAATATACGACGGATGCCGGCCCTGGGGGAACATGGCTGAATCGGCCGAAAATTAACCAATCGGCCCCTGCCCCGCCATCAGGGCGATGCGCGGGCCGCCGCCGGCGCCCGCCCCGGGATGGTCATGGCGGCAACGCCGAGCACGACGCAGGCGAGCCCGATCCAGGCGGTCTTGCTCAGGGTCTCGCCCAGCAACGCCACGCTGAGCGCCACGCCAATCGGCACGCGCAGATAGGCCTGGGCGGTCGTTCCGACCGAGCCGAGCGCCTGGATCAGGCGGAAGTAGATCGCGAACGCCACAGCCGTCGAGAACACCGCGAGCGCGAGCAATGCCAGCACCGAGCTGATGGAGGGCGACAGCGTCCAGGGCTGCTCGAAGGCGAGCGAAGCCGGGATCAGGACAGCGGCTCCCGCCAGCAGCGAGCCGGCCGCCGGCGCCATCGGGTCGAGCCCCCTAAAGCTGCGGCCAAAAATCGCCGCGCAGGCGTAGCAGATGGTGGCGGCCACGATGGCGGCCTCCGCAAGGAAGCCGCGGCCGACGTCGTGAAACGCATCGACGCCGACAATCAGGCAGATGCCGGCCATGCCCGCGACGACGCCGAACAGCTTTCGCGGGCTCGTTGCCTCGTGCCGGGTGACGATCGCCGTGAGCAGGAAGGTGAGGATCGGCGCGGCCGAATTGAGAATGGTGGCGAGCGCGGCATCGACGTGGCGCTCGCCCCAGGCGATCAGCGTCCAGGGGATCACGCTGTTGAGCACGGCCTGGAAGGCGAATCGGCGCCAGGTCGCAAGGTCCGTCGGCATGGTGACGCCGCGCAGGCGCATCACCAGGAGCAGCAGCAGGCCCGCAATCGCAGTGCGCGCCGCGATCAGCGTGATCGGCGGAATGGTGGCGACGCCAAGCTTGATGAAGGTGTAGGAGCCGCCCCACAGCGTTGCGAGCAGGACGAGCAACGCCAGCTCGACGGCGATATTGGTGTCTTGCCGGCCGTCCATGTTGCACGTTCCGTCTCGTTTCCATCAGACGGAACCTACCGCGGCCGGAGGTCGCGATCCTTCGCTGTGGGTCGAACTGTGCTAGCCGGCAGCCCCACCTCAAAGACCTCGCCGTCATAGCCGGCCTCGCGGGGAATGCGGAGCTGGCGACCGGTTGCGGTCTTGGTCATGACCGGCATGACGGTCACGATCGACATGCCGCGGGCGTCGTCGAGCGCGGCCGTCACGTTGGGCTGCTTGGCAAGCCGGATCAGGTTGCGTGTGGTCGGGAACGGCAAGATGAAGCGTCCGCTCTTGCCGCCCTCCACCGCCTCACGCGGCGACACCCAGATCGAGTCCGTGGACTCCCGTCCGTCATGGGCGCCGAGCTGATCCGGAGGAGCGGCAGCAAGGAAGAACCAGGTGTCGAAGCGCTTTGGCATGCCCTCCGGCGTGATCCAGTGCGCATAGGGCACGAGCGTGTCGAGCGCGAGTTGGAGGCCGTTGTCAGCCAGGATGCTCAGAAAGCTGACCTTGTGCTCGTTGAGCGCGACGCGATGCGCATCGGCGAGCTCACCGGCGCGCCTGGCGTCGATCGGTGCGCTCGAGCCCTTCGGGCGCGCCAGCAAAATGCCGCTCTCCTCAAAGGTTTCGCGGATCGCGGCGATACGAAAGCCCCGATCGGATTCGCTCAGGCCTTCGCCGCCCGAATAGAGATCAGACCGCGCGACGATCTCCTTGTCACCGGCATCGACGCTGCCGCCCGGAAACACCAGTGCGCCCGAATTGAACTCGATCTGATGATGGCGGACCATCATGAAGACTTCGATCTCGTCGCGGCTCTTGCCGTCGACAACCGCTGCACCATCGCGCAACAGGAGGATCGTGGACGCGGGGCGGACGGCGGCGATCTCGGCCATGGAGTTAACCTGCTGCGCTGGACTGCAGTTGGAGATTGGCGCGCTTGTCGACCTTCGCGACGCGCGACAGGAGATAATCGACCTCGGCCTTCGCGGCCGGCGTGATGACAGCACCCGGCTTGCGCTGCGCGCTGGAGGCGATGATGCCGCGCTTCTGCAGCACGTATTTGCGCACGGCAAGGCCCGCACCCGGCTGCTGCTCGTAGCGGATCAGCGGCAGATGCGCATCGAACAGATCATGCGCGGCGTCGCGCTTGCCTTCCTTCGAGAGCCGCACGACGTCGATGAGAAGTTCGGGGAAGGCATAGCCGGTCATGGCGCCGTCAGCGCCGCGCTCCATCTCGAAATCGAGGAACAGGCCGCCATTGCCGCAGAGGATCGAGAGCGGCCGCAGCGAGCCGTCCTTGTGGAAATTGCGAAGGGTCGAGATCTTTTCCAGGCCCGGCCAGTCCTCGTGCTTGAGCATCACGCAATTCGCATTGTCCATGACGATCTTGCGGATCACGGCGGGGGTGAACACCACCGACAGCGTCAGCGGGTAATCCTGGAGCACCCAGGGAACATCGGGCCCGATCGCTTCGGCCGCCTGCTTGAAATAACCAATGATCTGGTCGTCGGTGCGCAAGGATGGCGGCGGCGCGATCATCACACCTGCCGCGCCTGCATCCATCGATGCCTTCGCCAGCGAGCGCATGGTGGCAAAGCCCGGCGCGGAGACGCCGACGATCACCTGCATTGTCTTCGCGCGCTTGACGAAGCGAACCGCCACCTGCTCGGCCTCGGCCGCATCGAGCTTCGGCGCCTCGCCGAGGATGCCGAGCACGGTGACGCCGTCGCAGCCAACCTCCTCGTAGAAATCGGTCAGGCGATCGATCGAGCGCTCGTCGATGCGGCCATCGTCGTGGAACGGCGTCGGCGCGATCGCAAAGGTGCCCTTGGCTTCGGCGGTGAGTTTCATTGGTCTTCTGTCCTATCATCTGTCGTCATTCCGGGATGACCCGAAGGGCCAGGCCCGGAATCCATAACCCCGGCTGGTGGTTATGGATTCCGGGCTCGCGACTTCGTCGCGCTCCGGAACGACAAATCAAGCTAAAACCGCCGCGCGCCCATCTTGATCTGCTCCTCGGAGAAAAAGATCTCCTTGGCGTGATCGATGATGTCCCGGGCGTTCCAGCCCGTGTGCGGTGGTTTCCAGCCCTCCATCTCCATCATCCGCATTTCGCGCACGCCGCGGGGCCCGGACACGCCCAGCACCTTGCCGGTCTGGTCGCCCGACAAATCGCTGACCATGTATAGCACGGCCGGCGCGATGCCGTCCGGCCCGAGCGCCGCGCCAGGGTTCTCCTTGTAGCGGGGCAGGTCTGCGGTCATGCGGGTCAGCGCGCCCGGCGCCAGGGTCCAAATCCGGATGTTGTACTTGCGGCCCTCGATGGCCAGCACGTTGGACAGGCCCCAGATGCCGCCCTTGGCCGCGCCGTAATTGGTCTGGCCGAAATTGCCGATCAGGCCCGAGGTCGAGGACGTGTTGACGATGACGCCGCCGCCGTTCTCGCGCATCCAGCGAAACACCGGCATGGTGCAACAGAAGGTGCCTTTCAAATGCACCTTGATGACCCTGTCCCAATCGGCCTCGGACGCCTTGGCAAAGGTCTGGTCGCGCAAAATGCCGGCATTGTTGACGAGGATGTCGGCGCGGCCAAAATTCTTGATGGCGTCGTCGAACACCGACTGGCCGCCCTCCATGGTGGAGATGTCGGCGCCGTTGGCAACCGCCCTGCCCCCTTCGGCCTTGATCGCGTCCACCACAAGCTGGGCCATTGACTTGTCGGCGCCCGAGCCGTCGCGGGGACCGCCGAGGTCGTTGACGACGACGGCTGCACCTTCGCGCGCGAACAGTTTTGCGTAGGCCTCACCGAGCCCGCCGCCCGCACCGGTGATCAGCGCAACCTTGCCGTCGAGTAGTCCCATGGTGGCTTCTCCCTGATTTTATTCTTGTCATTCCGGGGCAGCGCGCAGCGCTGAACCCGGAATCCAGAGGTCGTCGCGCGAGATTCTCAGGTGCGCAACTGCGTAAGTTAGGCCAGCACCGTCTTGCCGTTCTTGATCACGGTGACGCCGCGCGACTTCACCTTGGCTTCGAACGAGACCACGTTGCCGTCCTTCCAGAGGTCCATGGTCACGGTCTCGCCGGGATAGACCGGCGAGGAGAACCGCGCGATGTGCTGGCGGAAGGCGGACGGATCGTAATCGGCATAGGTCTGGAGCACGCCGCGGCAGGTGATGCCGTAGGTGCACATGCCGTGCAGGATCGGACGCGGGAAGCCGGCCTTCTTGGCGAACTCGGGATCGCTGTGCAGCGGGTTGCGGTCGCCGCAGAGACGATAGACCAGCGCCTGGTCGGGACGCGTGACGATATCGACGGTCTTGTCGGGAGACCGCGACGGGATCTTGTGCGGATCGGGCTGGGTCAGGTTCGGCCCGCCGAAGCCGCCGTCGCCGCGGGCAAAGCGCGAGGCGACGAGCGTTGCGAGCTTTTCGCCCTTCTCGTTCTTCAGCACGGTCTGGTGGCTGATCACCACGCCCTTGTCCTTGCCCTTGTCGTAGACCTCGAGCACGGAGGAGTCGGCGGTGATGTGGGCAGTGGCAGGCAAAGCCTGATGGAAGGTGATGTCGCGCTCGCCGTCCACCACCATCACGCGGTTGAGGTTCATCTCGCCGGGACCTGCGCCCCAGGCCGCGACGGATGCGAAGGTCGGCACCACCTTGAGCGGCCGCGGCGTCAGCGTGCCCTCATTGACGAAGGCGAGCTCCTTCTCGTCCATCGGGTCGGCACCGAGCCCGATGCCATAGGCGTAAAGCATCACCTCGCGATCGCTGTAGGCGTATTTTTGGCCGAGGTTTTTCAGGGCTTTGAGTTCTTCGTATCGCGCGGACATCTTTTTGGTTTCCTCCCGAATGTCTTCGGCACCGCCAGTTGAGGTGCCCTCTCCCCTTGTGGGAGAGGGCGGCGAAGACGGTGCAACAAACTCATTTGGGTGAGGGGTCGGTTGAGCACAGAGAGTCTCTCCGCCGAGCGAGACCCCTCATCCGGCGCTGCGCGCCACCTTCTCCCACAAGGGGGAGAAGGAAGAAAGGACCTACACCGGTGTGAAGAACGGCAGCGGCGCGCCGTCGGTGGGCTTGAACACCACCTTCACCTTCTGGCCGATCTTCAGCTTCTCGAGGTCGCAGTCGACAAAGTTGGTCTGCACCGACGGCCCCTCCTTCAGCGTGACATAACCGATGGCGTAAGGACCGGTCGGCGACTTCCGCATCAGGCTGTACGTGTAGATCGTGCCCTCGCCCGAACTCTCCTCCCACACCGTCTTGTCGGAGAAGCAGAACGGGCAGATCGAACGCGGGAAGTAATGCGCTTCGCCGCAGGCCGTGCAGCGCTTGATCATGAACTTGCCGGACTTCGCCGCTTCCCAGAACGGCGCCGTTTCGGGATTGGTCACCGGTGCCGGATATTTCTTCGCTTCAGCCATCACACGCGCTCCATGATGCAGGTCGAGGCGGCGTGGCGTACGCCCAAAAGTCCGCCGGTGCCGTGGGCGATGGCGAGATCGCAATTTGGCACCTGCACTTTTGGATGCGCCTCACCGCGCAATTGTCTGACGGCCTCGATGATCTTTGTCATGCCGCCGCGGTTGACGGGATGGTTGCTGCACAGGCCGCCGCCGTCGGTGTTGAACGGCAGCTTGCCGACGCCAGAGATCAGATTGCCGTCGGCGACGAACTTGCCGCCCTCGCCCTTCTTGCAGAAGCCGAGGTCCTCGAGCTGCATCAAGACGGTGATGGTGAAGCTGTCATAGATCGAGGCGTATTTGATGTCCTTCGGCGTGATGCCGGCTTCCTCGAACGCACGCGGGCCGGACCAGACACCGGCGGAGTATGTGAGATCGAGGTCCTTGCCGCCACGCGGTCCCTTCATCGCCTCGCCATGGCCGATCAGGCGCACCAAGGGCTTCTTCAGGCTCTTGGCGATCTCGGGCGTCGTCACGATCAGCGCGCCACCGCCATCGGAGACGACGCAGCAATCCATGCGGTGCAAGGGATCGGAGATCATCGGCGAGTTCAGCACGTCCTCGACGGTGACGACGTCCTTCAGCATCGCGTGCGGATTGTACTGGGCGTGATGGGACGCCGCGACCTTGATCCAAGCGAGCTGTTCGCTGGTGGTGCCATAGTCGTGCATATGGCGCATGGCACACATGCCATAGGCATTGTGGGTGGTCGCGCCATAGGCGGACTCGAAATCAACCTCGGCGCCGGCGGCGCGCGGCGGCATCGCGCCGGTGCGCGGCTTGCCCGCCAGCGTGATCAGCGCGACCGAGCATTTTCCTGCGGCAATCGCTTCCGCGGCATGGCCGAGATGGATCAGGTAGGAACAGCCGCCGGTTTCGGTGGAATCGATGTGGCGCAGCTTTTTGGTGTTGAGGCCGAGATAATCGACCATCGGCCAGGCCCCGCCCGGCGCGTCGCCAGCGAGGAAATAGCTGTCGATGTCGTCCTTGGTGAGCCCGGCGTCCTCGATCGCGCCCTTGGCGACCTCGGCGTGGAGTTGGGCTGTGGATTTGTCCGGCGCATGCCGGGTCGGGTGCTCGTAGATCCCGGCAATGTAGGCCTTGCCCTTGATGGTCAAACTCAGGTTCTCCGCTGGCGTTTCTTCTTGCACCGTTTTTCTGAACCGCCGCTGGCAGCTTGGCAAGCGCGGAAATATTCCGTCGGGCGAGAGGGTAGCGGCTCGGCGCAATTCGCCGTCAGGGCGAGCAAGATCGCAGACGCGATTTACCCACGGCCTATGTCGTTTCTTTTTTCTCGAAATCAACCCCATGCACAGTAGAACCGCCTCCCGTTGAACCCGGCTGGGTTCGACGGCCACCAATGAAACCGAAGGCGATGCAAGTGTGCGCGGGAAAACCGATTTGACGAAGTTTTCGAACGGCATGTCCTGCTTCAGCGTGGCCCTGCTGCTCGCACTGGCCGGCTGTGGCCGCGCCGACAACGACCGCATCAAGGCGTGCTATGAGCGCAGATCGAATGCCGAGCAGCGGGACTGCCTGCACGACCTCTATCGCACAGCGTCAGCCGAGCTCGAGCAGATCTATCGCCGGTCGGTCGACCGTGCGACGGCGCTGGAAGCGGACGCGCGGGCGCGAAACACCTGGCCGCCGCCATCCGGCAACGGACCGAGTTCGGCGGAGCGGATCACCGCAAGCCAGAAAGCGTGGGAAGCCTATCGCGATGCCGAATGCTGGGGAGTCGTCGGAGAGCCTGGCGGCTCGGGCAGCAGGACCTGGGCCTATGGCTGCCTGGCGGAGAAGACGTTTGAGCGGATCGGCGAATTGAAGGTGCCGTATATTCAGCGATAGCTTGTAGCTTGTAGGGTGGGCAAAGCGAAGCGTGCCCACCTCTTCCGCCAAACGCTGAGGAAACATGGTGGGCACGGCGCTTTCGCGCCTTTGCCCACCCTTGTAATAGCGCAATCAGATATTGTCGGCGTGTTCCGTGAGGAATGGCCTGCCGCGGCAGCAACCCGCGG
>NZ_JAFCJM010000020.1 GCF_018130955.1 Bradyrhizobium liaoningense | reverse complement strand
CCGCCGAGCGAGCCGTAGACATAGGGCTCCTGCTTGTTGCCGGTATTCTTCAAGACATCGTCGCGGACGAAGCGGAACGCCTTGCCCAGATCGAGCCCCGGCGTCGGGAGGCGCTCGACAAGGGCCGCCGCGAACGGACTGTTTCTGGAATCGCCATCTGACGCCGTCGAGCCCGCCTTCGCCGCGAAAGCAATCATCGTGTTCGGGCTCGTCGGCTCGATCTTGGCGAGGCCGCGCCCGATGGCGCGCGAGGCGATCGTCCGCTTCATCGTCTTGGCGAACGGATTGTCGCGGCAGGCATCGAGAATGATCAGGCGGAGCTGCTTCGCGGGGTCGACCGCGAACAGCGCGCGGTCCAGAGCAATCGTCTCATCGAGAACGTCGCTATCCCTCTCCAGCGTTGCGTCCGTGGGGATCAGATAGTTGGTGCCATCAAGTTCGATGCCGTGACCGGCGTAATAGATCACGGCGACCTCGGCATCCCTGGTCTTGTCGCCAAAGTCACGCAGTGCCCTTCGCATCTCCGCGACATTGAGGTCGAGCCTGACGTCGACGGCATCGAAACCCGCCTTCTTGAACATGCCGCCGACCAGGGTGGCATCGTTCGCCGGGTTGGTAAGCCGGGCCACGTTCTTGTAGGCGGAATTGCCGATCACCAGCGCGACGCGCCGTTCGGCCATCGCCGGTCCGCATCCGAGCCACACAGCAAAAACGATCAAGAAAAAACGAAGCGCGCCCATTACAGCCCCAAATCAAACGTGAGCAGCGTATTCGCAGCCTGCCGAAAGGCAAGCGGAGGGTATGTGAGGTCGGTCACGAAAAGGGTTGGCCAAGGGTATGGCGCCGCTCAAGATGGGCGACGGCGGGGGTACAGTCGAAGTCGGCATAAGAAGGCCCGCCGGCGTGAACCGGCGGGCCAGATTAGCGCGGACATAGTCCCAAGCGCTTTGCCTGACGTGGCTTCAGCTTTCCGGGCCTGCCATCGTGGCCGGAGCACTTAGAGGAGCTCCGCCAACCGAAACAGGCCCAACCGGCGCGACCGGCGCTACCGGCGCGACGGGTTTGGATTCCCGAACCATCCGTTTGCGCACGAACATCCGGCTACGCGCGTACGATCGTGGGATCGAGGACGTCACGTCCGACATCATCGAATTTTGCAGCGAGTCGATCTTTGCGATGAGCGTGGACAACTGCGAAGAGATCTTCCTCACATCGACCCGCTCATCCGTGATGCTCTGGCGCAGGGACAGGAGCAGCATTGAATCCTGCTGCATCTGCGCGGTCTGTTGCTGCAATGATTGATTGCTCTCCTGCAGCGAAGCCGCGTGTTCCTTCTGAGCCAACTGAATATCTTTCAAGGCGGCGACGACCGGATCCGGTTTCGTCGTGGACATCTTCGGCTGTGGAATCAGATCGGCCACCACACTGCCGACGTCCGGCAGCTGAAGACCTGCTGGCAACGTATAAATCGCCGCCGCGCCGTTGATGGCCAGGGCGCACACCGCCAGCGCCACCACCGATTTCCGGCTGGACTGCCTGATCGGGAGGTCGGCTTCGGGGGCTTCAGGTTCAAAGGCTGCGGCTGCGGCCGCGAGTGCTGCGGGGTCGAGCTGTTCGGCCTGGCTTTGCACTTCCGATGTCGTGGTCACGTGCATTGACCTCAAATGAGCGAGCAAGAGGAGGCCATCGCCGGAACGTCCTCGCGACGTCTCCTCTACGCAGCACTCATCTACAACTGTCTTAAATTGTAGGCTTCTTGGATTAATTCCACGTTAGCGGCCCGGCCCGCTCCTGCCCGTAGGATTACCGGGCGGCGATGTGTCGATCACCGCATTGGAAGGCGCGCCACATTGACCACCCGGCGGCCCCTTCTCGTCACTTGTCCACACCCACGACGCCAAGTGTGCCGCGCGCGCTCCGAACCACCAGCCATTGATAATTTGCGATAGCCAAAAACCGCGCGCCTTGATGGGGCCATGCGGCCCCAAAAGATCACCTTCGGCGACATGCGCGATGCCGGCGTGCGCGGCGTGCTGGTCTATTGCGCGGACTACCGCTGCAGCCACAGCGTTGCGCTCGGCGCCGATCGCTGGGCGGACGATGTGCGGCTCTCCGACATCGAGCCGCGCTTCGTCTGCACCGCCTGCGGCAAGCGCGGCGCAGAGGTGCGGCCGGACTTCAACTGGAAAAAGCCGCCCGTGCCGGCGATGGGATATCGCAACACGAAATGACCGCCCATGTGAAAACCCCCAGCGCTTGCGCGCCGGGGGTGTTTTTTTCAAGTATGACTAAATAAGGCAATGCATCATCCATAGCGGATGATCCTCATCCTGTTTGTGAAGCAGTTCACACGTGACGAAAAAAATCGGGCCGCGTGAGCTCGGGGGCAAGCGGACGGCGCCGCGGGTAGCCGGCTACACCACGCCTCGCCGCCCTCCTGGTTTGAGCATTCGCCCACGCGGCGCTAGGATGGGCCCTTTCAGGAGGCTCATTTGAAGCAAATCATTATCCTCACGGCAGTTGCGCTGCTCACTGTCGCTCCCGCAAGGTCGCAGAGGCTGGTCGATCCCGACAAGGTTGCGCCCGAATTTCGCGAGGCCGCCGAGAAGCGCCGCGCCGAGCAGATCCGCCAATCGGAGTGCGCCAGGAAGGCGGATGCCGACAAGGTGCTGCCGAGGGACCGCACCGCTTATCTCAATCAATGCCTGGAGGCGCAGGCCGCCAAGCCATAGCGGCCGGGCGCGCGGGCTACTTTGCATGGGGTTGTTTTCGACATTTTGTTTTTGGCCGGGCATGCGGAACGCGCGGTACAAAGGCGGCCGCAGATTTCGTCGCGGGACGTTTGGGGATCATTCACCTCTGGACGGTTAAATCGCCACCATGCCCGACCTCAACGCCGTCCTCGCCAAGCTCAACGATCGCCTGCTCAGGCTCGAAGGCGAGCTGTTCGTCCTGCGCTCGCTCGCACGGGCGTCGCTGACGGCCGGCGACGAGCAGGCGGTGCGGATGCGCAAGCTGGTCGAGGCGGCCCGCATCGCGCTTGCGGATGAAGCCACCCGCCCGCTCGACAAGCCGACGCGGAAATATGTCGAGGCGGCGAGCGCGCTGGTCGAGGAGCTTCTGGTCGAGCCGACCCAGGCAAAACCGCTGTTCACGGTGATCGACGGCGGCAGGCGCTAGCCGCCCCGGCCTTCATTTCGACATGAGAGCGGCTGTCCTTGCACCCGGATCCTTCCGCTTTGGGCCACAATCGGCTCTTAACCGGCACGCCATGACCCGGTTGCTCCTCTGCCTTTTCTGCCTGTCGCTCGCCGGCTGCGCGAGCACCCCGCACTCCGACGGCGCCAACGCAAGCGTGGGCGCGCGCCTCGCCGACATGCCGCATTGGATGGGCGGGTTGCCGGCCGACGCGCCCCCGCGCCGCGGCACACCCGAATACGACGCCTGGATGGCTCAGCGCGCGAAGGAAGCAGCCAGACCCAAGAGCGGCGATACCAAGAGCGGCGATACCAAGGACGGCAGCAAAAACGTCAAGAAGGATGCAGCGGGAGCCGTGGCGCGCTGAGCGGCGATGCTGCGTCCGCCTGGGATCCCATCCGCGCGATCTCCGAATGTGCCACGCCCCCGATGTCTCTGAGCACTTGCGGAAACGATCCCGCTTGCACTCCCGGGTTCCCGCGATACCATCCGCTCATTGCACTGCGACGATTTCATCCAATGGATTGCGGCAATGACGAACGATACTGCGGTCTTCGACGCCTTGCATTTTGACCCCCAGCTTGGCGAAAAGGTCTCCACCGGCCGGATGGGCACACGCCAAGCCATCGCGCGCGACGGCCTCGACATCGACGCGGATACGCTCGCCTATTGCCCCCATGAGTGGATCGATGCCAGCGGCTATGTCGATCTGGAGCTGGCGCGCAAATACCGCCATCCGATCGTGCTCTGAGGCTGCTGCGCCGAAATGGGCGCCCGCGAACGAGAGCCCTATGCCGCTGCCGATATTGCCGACCGCAACGCGCCCAGTCCGGCCTCGATGGTCGCGATCTCCTCCTCGATCTGGCGGATCGGCAGGCTGAAATCGTAGCCGGAGCGCCCCTTCAGATCGACCGCGAGCCGCTGCCGGTGCATCATCAGCTCTTCCAGGCCGCGGCGGTTCTTCAATCGGACATAAGTATCGACGATCTGTTCAATCGCGCTCGGCATCAGGCCATTTCCAAAATTCGGTCTCAAGCGGAAGACCCGCCGGCACCGGCGGGGCGAATTCCGAGGTCACGGTACGCAATACAAATCCGCGACGGATTCGTCGATACGCGATGCGGATTGAGAAGTTGTTACCGGATGCGGCGCTACTCGCTCACGCAAAAATATGTCCGCGGCAGCCGGCGATAGGCCGTGTAGCGGTAGTGCGGACGATAGACGTAGCCCCGATACTGCGCCGGCGGCTCCTCGCCGTAATAGGCGTCATGGTAGAAATTATAGGCGGGCGTGTCGCTGCATCGAAACGCGTCCCAGGTCGGTCCCACGACCGGCGCCACACCGATCTCCGGCGGAACGACCGGAATGAACCTTTCGCCCGCGCGCGCGGGCTGCGCGGCGGCTGCCGCGAGGGCCGCAAGAACAATCAAGCACGCTCGGCGCATGTCGGACCTCCGCGAGGGATCGCCTCGTCTCGCCATGGAAACACCGGAAGGCCGCGCGTGCAATGGCGCTCTGCCGCCGCCTCGCATGCCGCGCTCTGTTGATAACCGGCGCAAGCCGGCATCGGGTGGTGACAGCGCCCTCCGGCGTGTTATCGGGAAATGTCAGCCCGCCAGACGGATCGGAAAACCATGCGCATCACCCTAGTCGGCTCCCGCCATTTCGGCGTGACAACCCTCAACATGCTCCGGGAGCACGGCTCGGTTATCGTACGGGTCGTGGTCGCCGACGCCGATGACCGTCTGGCCGATGCCGCCCGCGCCGCCGGCATCGAGGTAGTGGTGCAGGCCGAGCCAAAGCTCGTGGTGGCCTCCGAAATCGCCGCCAACACCGACCTGATCATCACCGCGCACAGCCACGCCCGGATATCGAAGGAAGCGCTTGCCGTCGCAAGGTTCGGCGGCATCGGCTATCACCCCTCGCTGCTGCCCCGCCACCGCGGCAAGGCGGCCGTCGAATGGACGATCAAGGAAGGCGATCCGATCGCCGGCGGCACCATCTATCACCTCGCCGATCGCATGGATGCCGGCGCCATCGCCGCGCAGGACTGGTGCTTCGTGAAAAAAGGCGAGACGGCACGGCAGTTGTGGGAGCGCGCCCTCGCCCCGCTCGGGTTGAAGCTCCTGGCCGAGGTCATCGACTACGCGATTGTCCACAAAGCACTGCCGGCCAAGCCTCAGGACGAGGAATTCGCCACTTCCGCGCCGAGCCTGTCGGCGCATTAACCCTGGAATGTGCGATTCGGGCCGGAATCGCCCTAAAAACCGTCCGAAGGATCGCAAATAAACCATTGTTCCAAAAGGAACAAATCTGGTTTTGGCGGCGCAGCAAATTTCTGTCACATTTGCCCCGAATAACCGTCACCATCTCAGACATATCCAAGGACAGAATTCATGCGTTTTGATCGCATTGCGTTGATTTCCGCGGCCTCGCTTCTTGCCGGCTCCGTCGCCCCGGCGTTCGCCCAGAGCCCCTATGACGGCAACTGGCAGGTCACCATTGTGACCAAGACCGGAAGCTGCGACGCGACCGCGAGTTCGATGCTGACTGTCGCCGACGGCAAGATCACGGCACCGGGAGCCAACGTTTCCGGCACCATTGGCCGCGAGGGCCTTGTGCGAGTTTCGATCAATGGTGCATATGCCAACGGTCAACTCAGCGGCAACGCCGGATCGGGAAAGTGGAATGGAGCATCTGGAGGCATACCCTGCAGCGGGCGGTGGGAAGCATCGCGCCAATAAGCTAACTGGACGAAGCGCCAACAACCGGCGGCTGCTGATGGCGGCCGCCGTTTTGTTTGCGGCGTCCTTTGCGGCCACGGAAGGCAAGGCGCAGTCTGGCCCGTTCGCGCCGTTGGCCGGGTCGTGGCAGGGCGGCGGCACCGTCGTCCTCGATGACGGATCGACCGAGCGCATTCGCTGCCGCGCCAAATATGCGCCGATCGGTCCGACCATGGAGATGTCGCTGACCTGCGCCAGCGACGCCTACAAATTCAACCTCGGCGCCAGCGTCAGGGCAGAAGGCAACGCCGTTTCAGGCAGCTGGACCGAGACCAGCCGCAATATCAGCGGCTCGTTGCAGGGCCGCGGCAACGGCGGCAATTACGATCTGGCGGTCGCCGCGGCCGGCTTCAACGCCAACCTCGCGTTGAGGACGAGCGGCAACAAGCAGACGGTCTCGTTGAAGGCCGACAGCCAGTTCCGCGGTGCCAACATCTCGCTGTCGAAGTAACAACAGCGCAGACCCTACAACGCGATCCGGCGCCCGCGCCGGATCGTTTTTGCTTTATGGGTTGGGAACGAAGGCCGTGACCTCGATCTCGACCTTGGCCCGCGCATCGCTGCATCCGCAGTTTTGGCCGTTGCAAAGGGGGCCGATGTCGCGGATACCGGCCTGCCCCTTTCTCGAAGTCTCCTCCCGCCGACGTTCTCTGCCGATGAGCAAATCCCCGTCGATCCCGATGGCCGCACTGTGGATGGCCGGCTGGCTGTCGCTGATGCTGATCATGGCGATCGCCGGTCGCGAAACCACGCGCGAGCTCAGCGTCTTTCAGATCATGGAGATGCGCTCGCTCCTGGGCTTTCTGCTGCTGTATCCGATGATCCATCGTGCCGGCGGCTTCGCGATGCTCAAGACCGCCCGCCTGCCCCAGCACATCGGACGCAACCTGATCCACTACGGTGCGCAGCTCGCCTGGTTCGTCGCGCTGACGCTGATTCCGATCGGCCAGGTGGTGGCGATCGAATTCACCATGCCGATCTGGACCGCGATCCTTGCGGCCACCTTCCTGTCGGAACGCATGACGTCGTGGCGGATTACAGCAATCCTGCTCGGCCTCGTCGGGGTGATCATGATCGTGCGGCCCGCGACCGGCGAGATCAATCCGGGCCAGTTGATCGCCCTCGGCGCGGCCATCGGCTTCGGGATCTCGATGGTCCTCGTGAAATCGCTCACCCGGACCGAGACGGCGCTCTCGATTCTGTTCTGGATGCTGGTGGTGCAATCGATCGCGGGGTTCGTTCCGACGCTGTTCGTCTGGTCCTGGCCGTCAGCCTATGCCTGGGGCTGGATCATCGTGATTGCCGTCTGCGGCACGTTCTCGCATTACTGTCTCGCCAGCGCGATGCGCTATGCGGACGCGAGTATCGTGGTCCCCATGGATTTCCTGCGGGTCCCGCTCACCGCGACCGCAGGCTGGCTGCTGTATTCGGAGCGGCTCGACGCCTGGACGGTTGTCGGCGCCGCGCTGATCCTGTCTGGCAATCTTCTGAATCTGAAGCCTGCGCCACCGATTCCGGCTACCGGCGCCGTGAACCGTTAGGCGACTCCGAACGACCAATCCAAGCAGTCGTCCGTGATCTGGATCACGTTAGAACGGGGGTTCCATCCTTCACACTCGGCTGCGGGCGATGGGTTTGGGCGATCTTCGATTTGCTGGCGCGACAACCGGCGATTTGTGTAAGTTCGAGCCAATCCTGTTGCTGCTTCGAATTCGATTCTGTTGGGGATTTCAGATGCGCTATCTCACCCTCCTCCTGTCGCTCGTCTGCATGGCGGCCACCGTGGACGCCGCGAATGCCGACCGCCGTGTCGCCTTCGTGGTTGGTAACGGTGCCTACAAGAACGTTGCCCAACTGCCGAACCCGCCGATCGACGCCAAGGCGATGGCGGCAACGCTGCGCAATGTCGGTTTCGAGGTGATTGAGGGCTCGAACCTCACCCGCGACCAGATGACCGAGAAGCTCCTGGATTTCGGCCGCAAGGCCCAGGGCACCGACGTCGCGGTGTTCTATTATGCCGGTCACGGCATCGCCGTCGGCGGCACCAACTATCTGCTGCCTGTCGATGCCGACATCAAAACGGAGATGGACGTCAAGCTCGGCGCCGCCATCAACATCGACCTGACGCTCGACCAGACCATGGGCGATGCGAAGGTGAAGCTGGTGTTCCTCGACGCCTGCCGCGACAATCCCTTTGCCGCCAAGATCAAGTCCAATTCGGCGACCCGCAGCGTCAACGTCGGAAGCGGATTGGCCGAGATGAAGTCCGGTGAAGGTACGCTGATCGCCTTCGCGACCGGCCCCGGCCAGACGGCGCTCGACGGCCAGGAGGGCAACAACAGCCCGTTCACCCGCGCGCTGATCGACAACATCACCAAGCCCGGCATCGAGATCCAGCAGGCCATGACGTCGGTCCGCGCCCAGGTCAACGAAGAGACGCACAAGGGTCAGCTTCCCTGGGGCCATACCAACCTGATCGGCGCCGTCTATCTCAACCCGGCACAGGGAACGCAGGTTGCGAACGCCGCGCCGACGGCGACCGCCGCTCCGGTCGCCTCGGGCGGTTCCGAGGCCGAACTCGAGTTCTGGCGATCGGTGAAGGAGTCCAACAAGGCGGAAGAGCTCAACGCCTACATCTCTGCTTATCCCAACGGCCAATTCAAGTCGCTGGCGTTGGCGCGGCTTGCGGCGATCAAGAGCGGTCCGTCGACCACGACGCGCACCCTGAACGCCGGCGTCGATCCCGCGACCTTCACCGACGAGGCCAGCCAGGTCACCGAGGATCAGATCGGGCTCGACAAGGGCAAGCGCCGCGACGTGCAACGCCGCCTGACCGGGCTCGGCTTCGACACCAAGCTGACGGGCGAGTTCACTGACGAAACCCGCTCCGTGATCAAGCGCTGGCAGGCTGCGCGCGGCTACCCGTCCACGGGCTATCTCAACAAGCTCCAGCACAAGGCCATGCTTTCCGAGATCGTTGCCGCGCCCGCGACGGCGAGCGGCGACGGCCCGAAGCAGGCCCGGCGCGCCACCAACACCGCGCCCGCCCAACAAAGTGCTCCGGCTCCGGCTCCGGCGCCTCAGCGCAGCGGCGGCGGCGATGCCGCCGGCGCTGCCTTCGTGGGCGGCGTTGTCGGCGGCATGGTGGGCGGCATGTTCCGCCGCTAAGGCGGCGCAGCCTCGAGTCAAAAACAAAAGCCCGGCTCGCTGCCGGGCTTTTTTTCTTGTCCGCCGGATGTGCCTACTTCCCGGCTGCCTTGCGTAGGGCGTCGTTGATGCGGTCCTGCCAGCCGGGACCGCCGGACTGAAAGTGCTCCAACACATCCTGATCGATCCGCAGCGTGACCTGCTCCTTCACGCCGGGAACGGCATTCGTCTTCGGCGGCGCCTGGGCGACCTTGGCGGTCACCTTCTTGAACGCCGCTTCGGCCTCCGACCTCGCATCGCCGAGCGTGCGCGGCCGCCGCGGTTGATCCGCCATGTCCTAGATTCCCTCAAACAGTGCGGTCGAAAGATAGCGCTCGGCAAAGGACGGCACCACCGCCAGGATGGTTTTTCCCGCGGATTCCGGCCGCTTCCCGATCGCGAGCGCGGCGGCGATCGCGGCGCCCGAGGAGATGCCGCCCGGAATGCCCTCATGCCGAGCCAACGCACGTGAAGTCTCGATCGCGGTCGTCGAATTGACCTTCACGATCTCGTCGATCACGGAGCGGTCGAGGATGTCGGGCACGAAGCCCGCACCGATGCCCTGGATCTTGTGCGGGGTGTGCTGGCCGCCTGACAGCACCGGACTCTCTTCCGGCTCGACTGCCACCACCCGCAAGGATGGCTTGCGCGGCTTCAGCACCTGGCCAACGCCGGTGATGGTGCCGCCGGTGCCGACGCCAGCGACGAAGATGTCGATGTTGCCGCCGGTGTCGTTCCAGATCTCTTCCGCCGTGGTGCGGCGATGAACGTCAGGATTGGCAAGGTTCTTGAACTGCTGCGGCATGACGGAGTTTGGCGTCGTGCGCAACAACTCCTCGGCCGCCGCGATCGCGCCCTTCATGCCCTGGGCCGCCGGCGTCAGCACCAGTTCGGCGCCGAGGAAGGCCAGCATCTTGCGCCGCTCGATCGACATCGACTCCGGCATCACCAGCTTCAGCCGGTAGCCGCGCGAGGCTGCGACGAAGGCGAGCGCGATGCCGGTATTGCCGGAGGTCGGCTCGATCAGCACGGTGTCCGGCTTGATGTGGCCGGCCTTTTCCATGGCGATGATCATGGCGGCGCCGATGCGATCCTTCACGCTCGCGGCCGGATTGAAGTATTCGAGCTTGGCTAAAATCGTCGCGTTCACGCCCTGCATGCCCGGCAACCGGCGCAGCCGCACGATCGGCGTATCGCCGAAGGTGTCGACGATCGAGTCAAAGACCCGGCCGCGGCCGGGTTGGTGCGCTGCACGCGTGTTGGACGATGCGTCCATGAGAAACTCCCTGTGGCGACAATATGCGCGTTATTTACGGTCTTGATCAGTTAGAGGCAGCTTGCGGCGACGCGCAAGCAACAATGCGACAGCGTCCAAATTCGCTGCATCGCAAAATCGCGTGAGTTGTAAATAACAGAAAACCAACGCATTTGTGTTGCGACCTCGTCAACTGATTCTGCTTATGTTAGACTTAGGTCTAGAAAAAAGCAGGGAGGTCACCAGATGTCAGCAGTTGCTGAAGTCTTGACGACCGTCGCGCGTAACCACGATCCGCGTTGCAGCGAGTTGCCGACCTGTCCCGTATGCGCCGACTCCATGGTCGCCGCCGAAGCTTCCGCTTATGTCTCGGACCATATGATCAGCTATCTCTGGACCTGCGACACCTGCGGCTACGGCTTCGTGACCAAGCATTCGGTCAAGCGCTTCACTTGCAACTGACGTCACGCGCGGGGCGCGATGTCGCCCCTCGCCCAGTCTTCACGCGTCTG
This sequence comes from Bradyrhizobium liaoningense, assembly GCF_018130955.1. GTDB lineage: Bacteria > Pseudomonadota > Alphaproteobacteria > Rhizobiales > Xanthobacteraceae > Bradyrhizobium > Bradyrhizobium liaoningense_C. The sequence continues at coordinate 104,481 of NZ_JAFCJM010000020.1, read as the reverse complement.
CTGATAAAACTGTTCGAAAGTTCCGTGTGAGACAGCGTCCCTGATGCCCTGCATCAGGTGCTGGTAGTAGGCGATATTGATTTCCGACAACAGCATGGCCCCCAGCGTTTCGCCCGACTTGACGAGATGGTGCAGATAGGCGCGCGCATAGTTGCGCGCGGCCGGCCATGCGCTCTCCTCGTCCAACGGGCGCGGGTCATCGGCGTGGCGCGCGTTGCGCAGGTTGACCTGACCGAAGCGCGTGAAGGCGACACCATGGCGGCCGTTGCGGGTCGGCATCACGCAGTCGAACATGTCGACGCCGCGCTTCACGGCCTCGAGGATGTCCTCAGGCGTGCCCACCCCCATCAGATAGCGCGGCCGATCGGTCGGCAGCGAAGGCACGCTCTCCTCGATCATCGCGAGCATCACCGCCTGCGGCTCGCCGACCGCAAGGCCGCCGATCGCGTAGCCGTGGAAGCCGATCTCGACGAGGCCTTGCGCGCTTTGATGGCGCAGCACCGGGACGTCACCGCCCTGCACGATTCCGAACAGCATGTAGCCGTCAGGCGCGCTCTCGAAGGCGCGCTTCGAGCGCTCGGCCCAACGCAGCGAAAGCCGCATCGCGCGCTCGATGTCATCGCGCTCGGCGGGTAGCCGCACGCATTCGTCCATCTGCATCGCGATGTCTGAGCCGAGGAGACGCTGCACTTCGATCGAGCGCTCCGGCGACAATTCCACCTTGGCGCCGTCGATGTGCGACCGGAAGGTCACGGCGTTCTCGCTAACCTTGCGCAGGTCCGACAGCGACATCACCTGGAAGCCGCCGGAATCCGTCAGCATCGGCCCGTTCCAGGTGGTGAACCTTTGCAGGCCGCCCAGCGCCGCGATCCGCTCGGCGCCCGGCCGCAGCATCAGGTGATAGGTGTTGCCGAGCACGATGTCGGCGCCGGCGTCGCGCACCTCGCGCCAGTGCATGCCCTTCATGGCGCCCGCGGTGCCGACCGGCATGAAGGCGGGCGTTCGCACCACGCCGTGCGGCGTGGTCAGCCGGCCGGCCCGCGCCGCACCATCGGTTGCCAACAGTTCGAAATGATTGGGAAGACTCATGCGGCTGCTTATTGCGTGCCCGGAACAGTCGATCAACCCGTCCAGTGCCCCGTCTCGGCGCCCCTTTACCCAACCCGGGACACAATTGGCAACGGCAACGGTTCCATCGTATGCTTGTTAAATAAAACGATACCGTATAGTTTTATCGATGGGGCCGAACGGAACGCCGCAGCGATGCTGCCGGCGGCAGAGTGTGCGTGAACGGTAACCGACGGCCAATGCCCTCCCCATCATGTCTCAAGCCGGCCCTGCTGCTGTGCAGCCTTGCGCTATCAGCCTGCACGGCCCTGCCGCGCACCCCCTACACGGCGGCCGAGGCCAGCAGTTCCCGCGTCCTCAACCTCGATGGCCTGAGGCGCTACACCGACGAGCCGGTCGCGAACTTCCGCTTTGAGAAGGCCGACGTCTCGGCGACCAGAACCTATCTGGCACTCTCGGGCGGCGGCGCCGACGGCGCCTATGGCGTCGGCGTGCTGAATGGCTGGACCGCGTCCGGCACCCGCCCGACCTTTTCAATCGTCTCCGGAGTCAGCACCGGCGGACTGATCGCGCCCTTCGCGTTTCTTGGGCCGCAATATGACGACACGTTGAGGGAGGTTTACACCAGCGGTGTTGCCGAAAGCCTGCTCGAAGATCCCAGCATCATGCGCGTGCTGTTCGGATCCGGCCTGTTCGGCAATACCCGGCTGCGCGAGCTCGTCGCTCGCTATGTCGGCCCCGAAATCCTGGCCCAGATCGCGCGCGAATACGCCAAGGGCCGAAGACTGCTCGTGGTGACCACCGATCTCGATACCCAGCGGACCGCCATCTGGGACATGGGGAAGATCGCCACGATCGGCTCGCCCGAGGCGCTGCATCTGTTCCGCGACGTGATGGCGGCTTCCGCCAGCATTCCGCTGGTGTTTCCCCCGATCCTGATCGAAGCCGAAGGCCAGGGCCGGCGCTTTCAGGAGATGCATGTCGATGGCGGCGTGACCGCGCCGGTGCTCACGCTGCCGGACGCCCTGCTGTTCCACGGCCGCCTGCCCGAAAACAGCCGCCTCAACATCTACATCCTCGTCAACAAGAAGATCGAACGCACCTTCGAGCTCGTGCCGAACGGCACCATCAACGTCGCTTCGCGCAGCCTGACGTCGATCACCCAGTCGCAGACGCGCTCCGTCATCTTCTCGACCTATGACTTCGCCAGGCGCAACCGGCTGGGCTTTCACCTCTCCTACATCGAGCGCGAATACCCGTCGGCGGCCTCGCAAGGGTTCGATACCGCCTATATGCGCGCGCTCTATCAGTACGGATATGAGAAGGCGGCAACCGGCCGCGCATGGAGCTCGGAGCTGCCGTAAAGCTTGTCCGGATCATGCTCTAGACCGTTGAAAACAGGAGCAATTCGTCCAGATTGGCGATGACGCCCCGATTGCCGCACGTTATAGAGCGATGGCGACTGTCCGCAACCGCGCAGGAATCAACGGGCATGGGAGTGACTGCGGCCAAGGCGAGAACCGCAAGACGCGACGTGCCGAAGTCGCGCGGCGGCCGGCCGACCAAGACAGCCGCGCTCGAGCGCGACCAGCGGCTGATCGAGGTGGCCACCCGGCTTTTCCTCGAGCGCGGCTATGACGCGACCTCGCTCGACGCGGTCGCGGAAGCCGCCCGGGTCAGCAAGCCTACCGTCTACGCCCGCTATGGCGACAAGCGCGGTCTCTTCGCGGCGGTGCTCAGGCGCGAGATCGAGCGCTGGCTTGCCCCGCTCGCGAAGGCTGCGGAAGTCCAGCTCACGAGCCCTGCAACCGTCTCGGCCGAGCAGCGGCTGGTAGACGTCGGGCGCGAGATGCTGATGTTCACCTGCGGCCCGGATGCGGCGGCCTTCAGCCGCATGCTGACGGCACAATCGATCAACTTTCCCGAGTTCGCAAAGCTCGGCAAGGAAGAGGGCTGGCAGAAGGCCGTCGCCACCACTGCGCGCTTCTTCGATCATTTGGTGGCGCAGGGCGCCCTCGACCTCGAGGACACCACGATCGCAGCCGAGGTCTTTCTCGACGTCGTGGTCGGCCACACCCACCGCATGGCGACCTTCGGAATGGCGCTCGAGCTGAAGACTGCCGAAAAGCGCATGCGCTCGGCGATCCGGCTGTTCCTGGCCGGCGCCCTCGGGCCGCCGGAGCGTGTCCAGACCGCCGCGTCCAAGGGCCCGGCGCGCCGCCGCCCACCCCGCTGACAATTCCGTGAGACCATGCGCTGCCGCCCGGCGCGGCGGCGATCCGTCATTGACCATAACAAAACGATACGGTATGGTTTTATTATAAAGACGATGCGACATCTGCTTTCGCCTAGCCCCAGCGGGTCCGCGCCGCCTTTAGAACTCCGAAAGCCGCGACGGGATACAGTCCCGTTTCGGACGCTCCGCGGCCGACCCGTGTGCCCAAAGGGTCGGCCGCATTTTTGTACAAGACGATCCGGCCCATCCGCCGGTAGACACACGCTTCAGGATGGAGACAGCAATGCGCACGCCGAGATGTTGGAGACAGTTGCTCACGATCGCCCTGTTGGCGCTCCTCCTCCCTGCCCCGGTCCTTGCAGTGGCCTCGTCAACGGATTCGCCGGTCTATCTGCGCAACGATGCCGGCGATGGTGCCGAACAGGATCAGCAGGCGGTCAGCCGGGAGATCGAGCTCTTCCACGGCTCGGCGATCTCGCTGAGCCAGGCGATGGCGATCGCCGAAGCGCTGCACGCCGGCTCGACGACGGCCGATGTCAGCTTCGACGGCGCATCGCAAGCGCCGGTGTACCGGGTAAAGACCCTCCACAATGACCGGATCTGGCAACACGCCATCGACGCCACCACCGGCAAGATCGTGGGCGGCGCGGCGGCCCTCCCGCTGAAGGAACTCGACGCCGACGACCGCAGCAATCTCGCCGCACTCCGTGCCGTCCGGCATCGGCTGGCCGATGCGGTGCGGGTGGCCGAACACGCGGCATCGGGCAAGGCGATCAGCGGCGGGCTGATCCGCGAACGCGGCCGGCTGAATTTTGCGATTGTCGTCATCAGCGGCACCGAGCTGAAGGAGGTCATTCTCGAGCCCCCGGGCGCCGCCGGGCGAAAGTGACGGCACCGGCGCGGCCCGCGGTGCCGTCCCGATTGTGGCGAAAAGCCGTTGACGGCGACAAAACTCTCACGCATAAGTCGCCGCCATGTTCATGACCACGAAACGCACGACGAAAACCACCACGGCCTTTGGGGCCCGGGGAGGCGTGCGCGCGTAGTCACAGACTTAACGCAATCCACTCTACCGCAGCCCCGCACCGTGATGGTCCGGGGCTTTTTTGTTGTCTCAAGCTCAGGAAACGGAGGACAAAGTGAGTAACGATCCCGTCGTCGCGATTGTCGGCGTCACCGGCGCCGTCGGCGCCGAATTCATCGCCACCATGGACAAGCGCGGTTTCCGCGTCAGCAAGCTGAAGGCGCTCGCCAGCGCCCGCTCTGCCGGAAAGACGGTCTCCTTCCGCGGCCAGCCGGTGGTCATCGAGGAGCTCACCGAGCGCTCCTTCGACGGCGTCGACATCGCGCTGTTCTCCGCCGGCGGCAGCATTTCGAAGAAGTACGCGCCGATCGCTGTGAAGGCGGGCGCCGTTGTGGTCGACAACTCCTCGGCCTTCCGCATGGATCCGAACGTGCCGCTGGTGATCCCCGAGATCAACGCGAACCGCATCAGGGATAACAAGGGCATCATCGCCAACCCGAACTGCGCCGCCATCACCGCGCTGGTCCCGCTGTGGCCGATCCACCAGAAGAACCGCATCAAGCGCGTGATCATCGCGACCTACCAGGCCGCGAGCGGCGCCGGTGCCGCGGCCATGGAGGAGCTCGTGGAATCCACCCGCGCCAACCTCAACGGGCAGGTCTATACGCCGAAGGTGATGCCGCATCCCTACGCCTTCAACCTCTTCAACCACAATACCGCCGTCGACCCCGAGACCGGCTACAACGACGAAGAGACCAAGGTCATCAATGAAACCCGCAAGATTTTTGAGGACGACACGATCGCCGTCGGCGTCACCTGCGTCCGCGTACCGGTGCTGCGTGCCCATTGCGAGGCCATCACCTTCGAATGCGAAAAGCCGATCACGGAGGACCAGGTGCGCTCGATCATGGCGCAGGCGCCCGGCGTGAAGATCGTCGACGACCGTGCGAGGAACTATTTTCCGATGCCGATCGACGCCTCCGGCCAGGACGACGTGCTGGTCGGCCGCATCCGCAAGGACCTCAGCGATCCGAGCGGCCACTCGATCTCGATGTTCGTCGCGGCGGATCAGCTGTTGAAGGGTGCGGCGCTCAACGCGGTGCAGATCGCGGAGCTGTTGCCGGAGCGCGTGATGGCATAACGCCACGCCCGCAAATCTCGACCCGTCATCCCCGCGCAATGGCGAAGCCATTGTCGCTGGAGGTGCGAGCCATGCGGCGAGAATCGCCGCATGGGGAGCCTCGAAGGATGAACGGCCAAGATGCGGTAGCGGGGCCGTCGCCCTTCGAGGCTCGCCGAAGAGGCGAGCACCTCAGGGTGACGGCGATGGAGTTGTGCCTGCTGCCCGAAACAGCAGGCACGCATCGCCATACGAATAGAACCTGTAGCCGCCCGCGATCGCATGCGCGTAGGCCTGCTTCATCGTGTCGAGCCCCGCAAACGCCGACACCAGCATGAACAGGGTCGACTTCGGCAAATGGAAGTTCGTCATCAAAATATCGACCGCGCGGAAGCGATAGCCCGGCGTGATGAAGATCGACGTCTCGGCTTCGAAGGGGCGGATCGTGCCGTCTTCGCTGGTTGCGCTCTCCAACAGCCGCAGCGAGGTGGTGCCGACCGCAACGATGCGGCCGCCCTTGCGCCGCGCAGCATTGAGCGTCTCCGCGGTCTCCGCTGAGATCGTTCCCCACTCCGCATGCATCTTGTGGCCGGCGGTGTCCTCGACCTTGACCGGCAAAAACGTGCCCGCCCCGACATGTAGCGTCACGCGACTGATGCCGACGCCGCGCGCGCGCAGCGCCTCTTCCAGCTCTGGCGTGAAGTGCAACCCCGCGGTCGGTGCAGCCACCGCGCCTTCATTGGCCGCGAACATGGTCTGGTAGTCGGCGGTGTCCTGATCGTCAGGCGTGCGCTTCGAGGCGATATAAGGCGGCAGCGGCGGGCTGCCGAGATCGGCGATGGCCTGGTCGAGGCTCGGCCCGTGGAAGGAAAACGACAGCGTCACCTCGCCTTCGGTGCCCTTGGCCTCGACCTCGGCATCGAGATGGCCGAGCAGGCAGACTTTTCCCTCATTGCCGAAGCGGATGCGGTCGCCGGCGACAAGCTTCTTCGCCGGCTTCACCAGCGCCTGCCAGCGCGAGCCATCGAGCCGCTTGATCAGCGTCGCCTCGATTTTCGGTTCGGTCTCGCGCCCGATGCGGCGTCCCTTCAATTGCGCCGCGATCACCTTTGTGTCGTTGACGACGAGTTGGTCTCCAGGCCTCAGCCATTGCGGCAGCGCGGAGACGATCTGATCGCGCAAGGCACCGCCCTCCACCACCAGCATCCGCGCCGAATCGCGCGGATGCGCCGGACGCAACGCGATGTTTTCGGGAGGGAGGTGGAAGTCGAAGAGATCGGTGCGCATTGCGCCGTTGCGCCTCAGTTGGCGTCATTCCGGGGCGATGCGCAGCATCGAACCCGGAATCTCGAGATTCCGGATTGCCGCGCTTTCGCGCGGCCTCCGGAATGACATGCTTGGCTTATTTCTTGTCCGCAGCCATGTACGCCTTGACGATCTTGTCGGGGTTCTGCACGGGCTCGCCGCGCTTGATCTTGTCGACATTCTCCATGCCTGACGTGACCTTGCCCCACACGGTGTACTGCTTGTCGAGGAAGCGGGCGTCGTCGAAGCAGATGAAGAACTGGCTGTCGCCGGAATCGGGATTGGCGGCGCGCGCCATCGAGGCGGTGCCGCGGACATGCGGCTCCGCGTTGAACTCGGCCTTCAGCTTCTTGCCGGAGCCGCCGGTGCCGGTGCCGTGCGGGCATCCGGTCTGGGCCATGAAGCCGTCGATCACGCGATGGAAGACAATGCCGTCGTAAAAGCCCTCGCGCACCAGTTCCTTGATGCGGGCGACATGGCCCGGCGCGAGATCCGGACGCATCTCGATGGTGACGGGGCCCTGGGTGGTCTCGAGGATCAAGGTGTTGTCGGTGACGGTCATGCTCTTCTCTCTTTGGCTTGGGGTGTTTCTTGTGGTGAACTCTTCCGGCCGCGGAACTGGATCGCGAATGGGCGCCCGGCAGAGGCGCCCGCCATCGTTTCGGTAAATGGCATCGGCGTGCAGCGTTGCAATGCCTCCATCACCGCGATCCGGTATTGTAGCCGGTCATTGTCGCTGGCCCCCGCGGATTCGTAGGTGATCCGCGGATGGCCTAAAATGTTTCCGTCGCGGTTGAAGCTCACTATGACGGTGATGTCGATGGGGTGAGCCTTCGAGGCCGGCGGCGGCTTCCAGCAGGTGCGCATGCGCGCGAAGACGTCGCGGATGCTGTCGACCCGGTCCGGCCGCTCCTCGGCGGCCGCGCTGGCGATGCCAAGCAGGAGCACCGCGGCAGCTACGATGAGCTTTTCGCCGCGGCGCGCCATGGCGTTCTCTATTTGATGTCGGAGGCGACCTGCACCTTCACCATCTTGTCGGGATCGGTGACGGTGCCGCTGCCCGAGCCGGGGGGCGCCTTCTTCAGTTTGTCGACGACGTCCATGCCCTGCACGACCTCGCCGATCACGGTGTAGTTGTTGTCGAGGCTGCCGCCGTCCGCGAACATGATGAAGAACTGCGAATTGGCGCTGTCGACGCTGTCGCCGCGCCGGGCCATGCCGACGATGCCGCGCGCAAAGTGCACCTTGGAGAATTCCTGCTTCAGGTTCGGATATTTCGAGCCGCCGGTGCCGTTGCCGTTCTGGCCGTCGCCGGTCTGCGCCATGAAGCCGTCCATCACGCGGTGGAACGGCACGTTGTTGTAAAAGCCCTCGCGCGTGAGCTGCTTGATGCGCTCGGCATGCTGGGGCGCGATGTCGGTCCGCAGCTTGATGACGACGCGGCCCTTGGTGGTGTCGATGACGATGGCATTGGCCTTGTCGAGGTTCGCCGGCAGGGACTGCGCGACAACCGGGGCCGCACCGGCGAGCGCGACGAAAATCGTGGCAAGAATTGCGAGACGACGGATCATGAAAACTCCGGATCAGGTAAGAATAACAGTCGCCTTTGTCAGGCGAATTTCGCCTTGAGCTGGGCCGCAACGAGCGGCGGCACGAACGTCGAAACATCGCCGCCCATGGCTGCGATCTGACGCACCAGTGTGGCGGTGATCGGGCGGACTGTCGGTGAGGCCGGCAGGAAAACCGTGTGCACATCCGGCGCCATCGCCCCGTTCATGCCGGCGAGCCGCATCTCGTAATCGAGGTCGGTGCCGTCGCGCAGACCTCTGATCATGATGGTCGCGCCGTGCTTCTGCGCCGCAGTGACGGAAAGGTCGTCGAAGGTGGTGGCCTCGAGCGTGCAGCCGGCCTGGGCAGCCACTGGTCCGCAGACGTCATGGAGCATCTTCAGCCGCTCCTCGGTCGAGAACAGCGGCTTCTTGCCGGGATGGACACCGATTGCGACAACAAGTCTGTCGCACAGGGGAACGGCGTGCCGGACGACGTCCAGATGGCCGTTGGTGATGGGGTCGAAGGAACCCGGATAAAAGGCGATGCGTGGCATGGACCCGTCCTACCGCGCCCCGGGCAACCCGGCAAGCCGGACAGGCTTTCTGCCGGTTTTTCCGCATAACCTGTCGGAATCCATCGATCTGTTTCGTCCTTGGGGCAGCGACGAAACAAAACGGATGGCGAACGAAACCATTTTCCCCAACCGCGAAGACGTCCGGAAACTGGCCATGGTTACTAATCCCGCCAACGAAACGACGGGTCGCAGCAAACTGGGCGCAGCGGCCGATCACAGGGGACCGTCAATGATCAAGGCTCTTTCAGCCATCGCTCTTGCCGCATGCGTGGCCGCAGCCCTCACCGTCCTGCCGGGCTTTGCCCCGAAGGTGGAAGCCAGCGTCCCGCAGCCGCTTGCCAAGAGCGACCGGTTGGACATCCGCGTGATCGGCAAGGATTGCTCGCAGCAGGCCTGGCCGAACTTTGAAGCCTCATGTCTCCGCCAGGCCGGCACCAAGAAGGACGTTCGCGTCGCCCGTCTCGTGTCCGCAGACCGCACCCCGTAGAGCGTTTTCCAAGAGAACGCGTAGAACAAGAATCTGGCTGCCTACCCTTTCGTCACATAAACCCCATGGAAATTTGCGACGTCTCGTCGCAGACTGCATGATAATGCACGCGCCCCGCGGAATGGCCCGTCGGGCGCGCCGCCATTGGGGGTCGCCCTTTGTCCAGTACGCCCGCCGTCGCCACCGGACACCATCCCGATCCAATCCCGATAGCAATGACCATGGGCGCCCTCGGGGTCGTCTATGGCGATATCGGCACCAGCCCCCTCTATGCCCTGAAGGAAGCAGCCAGGGCCGCCGCCCATGGTGGGACGATCAGTCCTGACGCCGTGCTCGGCGTGGCATCGCTGATCCTCTGGGCGCTACTGCTGATCATCTCGCTGAAATACGCGCTTCTGATCCTGCGCGCGGACAATCGCGGCGAAGGCGGCATCGTTGCGCTGCTGGCGCTGCTGCACGCCCGCCACGCCCAGCCCGGCACCTGGCGCGCCCATCTCCTGATCGTCGGCCTCGTCGGAGCGGCGCTGCTCTATGGCGACGGCGCGATCACGCCCGCGATCTCGGTCTTGAGCGCCGTCGAAGGCCTGAAGGTGGACGCCCCGTCGCTGGCGCCCGTCGTGGTACCCCTCACCATCGCAATCCTGGTTGGCCTGTTCATGATGCAGAAACAGGGCACCGCCTTCATCGGACGGATCTTTGGCCCGGTCATGCTCGCCTGGTTCTTCGTGCTCGCAGCGCTCGGCATTCATGGCATTGTGCAAGCGCCCGCGGTGCTGGCGGCGCTGAGCCCGCTCTATGCCTTTGAATTCCTGATCCACCAGGATTTCCACGTCAGCTTCGGCATCCTCGGCGCCGCCTTCCTCGCTGTCACCGGCGGCGAGGCGATGTATGCCGACATGGGGCATTTCGGGCGCTTCCCGATCCGGCTCGCCTGGTTCGCGATCTGCCTGCCCGCGTTGGTGCTGAATTATTTCGGCCAGGCCGCGCTTCTCGTCACCGATCCCGGCATGATCGACAATCCCTTCTTCCAGCTCTGCCCCGATGCGCTGCATTATCCGCTGGTCGCCTTCTCGACGGTCGCGACCGTGATCGCCTCGCAGGCGATCATCTCGGGCGTGTTCTCGCTGACCCAGCAGTCGATCCAGCTCGGCTTCCTGCCGCGCATGCAGATCCGTCACACCACCAGCCATGCAATGGGTCAGATCTATGTGCCGCTGGTGAACTGGCTGCTCGCCGCCGCAACGCTCGGCGCCGTGCTCTCCTTTGGCTCGTCGGACGCGCTGGCCGGCGCCTACGGCATCGCGGTGTCGCTGTTGATGGCCATCACCACCCTGCTCGCCGCCCTCGTCGCGATCCAGTGGGGCTATTCGCCGTGGCTTGTGGTTGCGGTCAACGGCTTCTTCTTCGTGATCGACCTGATCTTCTTCTCGGCCAACTCGATCAAGCTGTTCGAGGGCGGCTGGTTTCCGCTGCTGCTCGCAGGCTTCGTCGCCTTCCTGATGCTGACCTGGCGCAGTGGCGTGAAGCTGGTCGAAAGCGCCCGCGGCAAGCTGCGCCAACCCGAGGAAGACCTGATCGAGACCGCCGTCAACAAGTGCCGCGCGAGACTCCCCGGCACCGCCGTCTACCTCGCCTCGGCGCCGAAAGGCGTGCCGCTTGCGCTGACCCAGTTCGTCAAGCACAACCGCGTGCTGCACGAGCGCGTGGTTCTCGTCACCGTACTGATCGAAGAGGTCCCGCACGTTCCCGACGAGGAGCGCGCCGAGGTGATCGAGATCATCCCGGCGATCGCGCGCGTGGTCCTGCATTACGGCTTCATGCAGAACCCGACCATCTATGAGGGGCTGAAGCTCGCCTGCCGGCAGGGCAAGCTGCCGGGCATCGACCTCTCAGACATCACCTATTACGTCGGCCGCGAAACCATCATCCCGCGCGAGGACATTCCGGGCATGTGGGTGTGGCGCGAGTCGCTGTTCGCGTTCCTGCAGCGGAATGCCGAACGGTCAGCGGCGTTCTTCGGCGTGCCGACCGGACAGGTGGTGGAGTTCGGCACGGAGCTGGAGATCTAGCTGCGGCGGCTCTCAGCGCAGTTCCGGAAATCAAATGTCGGCCATTCGTGACTGGCTCCTCGGCACCAAGTGCGTAGCTCAGATAGAGTGAAGCGAAATCCGGGTCTCGTCTCGTACGGAGCCCCGGATTTCGCTTCGCTCCATCCGGACTGCGGGGATGACGCATCACTCCCCGTTCGACTCCCCATTCGCACCGTTCCCGCTCTCGGCCTCTTCCGTGATGTGCTCGACGGAAACCACGTGCTCGTCATCTGCGGTGTCGAACACGATCACGCCCTGCGTCGAGCGGCCGGCGATGCGGATGCCTTCGACCGGGCAGCGGATGAGCTGCCCCTTGTCGGTCACCAGCATGATCTGGTCGGCCTCCTCGACCGGGAACGAGGCGACTAGATTGCCGTTGCGGTTGTTGACGCTCATGGCGACGATGCCTTTGCCGCCACGGCCGGTGGTGCGGTACTCGTAGGACGAGGTCCGCTTGCCGTAGCCGTTGACGGAGACGGTGAGCACGACCTGCTCGGCCGCCGACATTTCGACGTAACGCTCCTGCGTCAGTTCGCTCGCGCTTGAGGTCTCCTCGGACTCGGCATCGGCCGCGGTCTCCTCGGTCGCGCCCTCGCCGGCTACCGCGCGGCGCATCTTCAGGTAGGCCGAGCGCTCGTCCGACGTGGTCTCGACATGGCGCAGGATGGCCAGCGAGATCACCTTGTCGGCATCGCCCAGCGCAATGCCACGCACGCCCATCGAGGTGCGGCCCGTGAACACGCGCACGTCGGTGACGGGGAAGCGGATGCATTGGCCGCCGGCCGCGGTGAGCAGCACGTCGTCGCGCTCGGTGCAGATCTGCACGTCGACGATCGCCTCGCCCTCCTCCAGCTTCATGGCGATGATGCCGGAGCGGCGCACATCGACGAAGTCGGACAGCTTGTTGCGGCGGACGTTGCCGCCTGTCGTGGCGAACATCACGTCGAGCTCGCCCCAGGTGGATTCGTCCTCCGGCAGCGGCATGATGGTGGTGATACGCTCGCCCTGCTCCAGCGGCAGGATATTGATCAGCGCCTTGCCGCGCGCGTTTGGCGCTGCCATCGGCAGTCGCCAGACCTTCTCCTTGTAGACCTGGCCGCGCGAGGAGAAGAACAGCACCGGCGTGTGCGTGGAGGCCACGAACAGGCGGCTGACAAAGTCCTCGTCGCGGGTCTGCATGCCCGCCCGGCCCTTGCCGCCGCGGCGCTGGGCCCGATAGGCCGACAGCGGTACGCGCTTGACGTAGCCGGCGTGGGAGACGGTGACGACCATGTCCTCGCGCTGGATCAGGTCCTCGTCCTCGACCTCGCCTTCCTGCTCCATGATCACGGTCCGGCGCGGGGTCGCGAACTCGGATTTCACCTCGGCGAGCTCGGCCTTGATGATGCCGAGGATACGCGCGCGCGAACGCAGGATGTCGAGATAATCGCCGATCTCGGCAGCAAGCTTGGACAGCTCATCACCGATTTCGTCGCGGCCGAGCGCGGTGAGGCGCGCCAAACGCAGCTCCAGGATTGCCCTGGCCTGCTCCATCGACAGCCGGATCGTGCCGTCCTCGTTGATGCGATGGCGCGGATCGTCGATCAGCGTAATGATATCCTCGACGTCGCGGGCAGGCCAGTCGCGCGTCATCAGTGTCTCGCGCGCGGCAGCCGGTGTGGGTGAGGTCCGGATCACCCGAATGATCTCGTCGATATTGGCGACCGCGATCGCAAGACCGACCTGTTCATGCGCACGTTCGCGGGCCTTGCGCAGCTTGTGCTTGGTCCGGCGGGTGACGACCTGCTCGCGGAAGCCGACGAAGATCGTCAGCATATCCTTCAGGTTCATGGTCTGGGGACGGCCGGAGTCGAGCGCGACTGCGTTGACGCCGAAACTGGTCTGCAGCGGCGTGAACTTGTAGAGCTGATTGAGCACAACGTCGGGCACGGCATCGCGCTTGAGCTCGACGACCACGCGGTAGCCGTCACGGTCGGACTCGTCGCGCAGATCGGCGATGCCCTCGATCTTCTTCTCCTTCACCAGCTCGGCGATGCGCTCGACCATGCTCGCCTTGTTCACCTGGTAAGGAATCTCGGTAATGATGAGCGCCTCGCGCTCCTTGCGGATCGTCTCGATCGTTACCTTGCCGCGCATCACGATCGAGCCGCGGCCCAGATGATAGGCGCTGCGGATACCCTGGCGACCCAGGATGATGCCGCCGGTCGGAAAATCCGGCCCTGGAATGATGCCGTTGAGCTCGTCGATGGTGAGCGAGGGATTGTCGATCAGCGCCACGCAAGCGTCGATCACCTCACCCAGATTGTGCGGTGGGATGTTGGTGGCCATGCCGACCGCGATGCCACCGGCGCCGTTGACCAGCAGGTTGGGAAAGCGCGCGGGCAGAACCACCGGCTCCCTCTCGGAGCCGTCGTAGTTGTCCTGGAAATCGACCGTGTCGTCGTCGATGTCCTCAAGCAGCTTCAGCGCGATCTTGGTCAGACGGGACTCGGTGTAGCGCATCGCCGCCGGCGGATCGCCGTCGACCGAGCCGAAATTGCCCTGCCCGTCGATCAGCGGCGCCCGCATCGAAAAGTCCTGCGCCATCCGCACGAGCGCGTCGTAGATCGCCTGGTCGCCGTGCGGGTGGTACTTACCCATAACCTCGCCGACGGCACCGGCGGACTTCTTGTGCTTCTTGTCCGGCGTGTCGCCGCGATTGTTCATCGCGAACAGGATGCGGCGGTGCACCGGCTTCAGCCCGTCGCGCGCATCGGGCAGCGCCCGCGACACGATCACGCTCATGGCGTAGTCGAGGTAGGACTTTTTCATCTCCTCGTAGATGGAGACGGGGCGAATGTCAGAGGGCTCCGGCTTGTCGCCAGGCTTGTTGTCGTCGTCGGCCAAGGGGAAATCCGGTGAGTTTTTAGCTGAGAATCATATAGCGTATCGACGGCCCGATAACCACCCTTGGGCAGATTTTCGGGGCGGTTTTTCCGCTAATTTTTCCAGAGACTTACGGCCCCTGCGAAGCCTCTCTGCAGGGCCCCGGAATCGAACAGCAAAAACCGCCTGTCACGCCCCGAAAATGACGTGGTGCATGACCCGCCCGGGCAGCAGCGTGAGCACGCCTGCGATCACCAGCGCCCCGGCGAACAGGAAGATCATCATCCGCCGGTGATCGGCGACCCGATGGGTATGTGCCCGCCACACTGCGAGCGGCAGCACGACCAGAGTGAGGATCAATAGCAGGTGGATCGGGCTGAAAGGGCCGACCAGGCGGATGGTGTGGATCCAGAACGAGGACACTGCGACCAGCAGCATCAGGGCAACCCAGATCCAGCCGACCGTCCGGTGCGGCAGCGTGCCCTTTGGCGCGGCGAATTGAACGAGGCCGAGGACGAAGGCACCCATGGCCGCGAAGGCGTGCAGCGGGATCGCGGGGGCGGCTTCCAGTAACGGCAACAGGCTCATGGTCGGCGCCCAAATGGCCCCTCTTGCTCAAGGGCGCGATGTAAATGGCGTTAACATGAAGTTAATACCATTAACATCACACCCCCGTCAAAGAGCCTGATGCAAAACTTGAGCGCAGCCGGAAATCGCTAGCGATACCGGTAGATTGGTAAGAACTGCTGACAGTTCAGGTAGGCGCAAACGGGCCCGGTCTTGGGACCCGGTCTTGGGACCTCAACGTCCCGCTCTCCCCGCTCAAGCCTCAGAACGGGATGTCGTCGTCCATATCGCTGTTGCGGCCGCCGCCGGCGGCCACGGCGCGGCGCGGCGCGCTCGAGACCGGTCCGCTGGAGCCGAAGTCGCCGCCCGGCTCGTCGCCGAAGCTACCGCCACCGCCGCCACCGCCGCGGCCATCGAGCATGGTCAGGGTCGAGTTGAAGCCTTGGAGCACCACTTCCGTGGAGTATTTCTCGACGCCGCTCTGGTCGGTCCATTTGCGGGTCTGGAGCGCACCCTCGACGTAAATCTTGGCACCCTTCTTCAGGTACTGCTCGGCGACCTTGCAGAGGCCTTCGTTGAAGATCACGACGCGATGCCACTCGGTCTTTTCCTTGCGCTCGCCGGTCGCCTTGTCGCGCCAGGTCTCCGACGTCGCGACGCTCAGATTTGCGATCGGCCGACCGTCCTGGGTGCGACGGATTTCGGGATCCTTGCCGAGATTTCCAACCAGAATGACCTTGTTGACGCTTCCCGCCATCGCCGCTCTCCACTCCAAACTGCAAAATTTCGAAAAAGCCGGGACCTCGCCCGCAACCCGCTAGCCGCGCCCTCGCCGACGACCCTATACGCCGGGCCGCGCCGACGAGCCCGCGATCCCGCAGGTTATCCCCACATATAGCATTGGCCGCCAGAACGTTCCAGCTTTGTTCCAGGGCGAAATGATGCCGAATATGTCGGCAATCGGGCGGCAAAAAGTCGCTCAAAAGGCGGAACCGGATGGAACCCGATGGAACCCTTTCTGGGTTCCCAAAAACAGGAAAAAATTCTTATTATTCATCGGCTTACTTCACGTCCAAGTGTTGCGTTTCGGAGACGGACTTTGCCTCGGAATCGAGCTAAGCCATGCACACGGATTAGTTGATTGGGCCTCGCCCCTGACCTCCGCTTTGGGGACATCAGAGCGGACCGTACTGGAGAGAAAAACGATGAAGAAGATTCTGTTGGGTACTGTCGGTGCAATCGCCTTGGCCGTTTCGGCCCCCGCCGGTGCAGCGGACATGGCTGCGCGCCCCTACACGAAGGCTCCGGTCGTGGCGCCTGCCCCGATCTACACTTGGACTGGGTTCTATATTGGTATCCAGGGTGGCGGCGCTTGGGGCCGCAGCAACGAGACCTTCTTCCTGCTCCCGAATTCGGCCGTGTTCCTCGGCAGCCAGAACTACGACACCAGCGGCGGCTTCGTCGGCGGCGTGTTCGGCTACAATTGGCAGGCGGGCAACTGGGTGTTCGGCATCGAGGGTGACTATCACTGGGCTGACATCAACGGCCGTTCCGCCGAGGTCAACCTTGGCGTCGGCGACACCTACTTCACGCGGATCCGCGGCTTCGGCGACATCAAGGGCCGCCTCGGCTACTCGACCGGTCCGGCGCTGTGGTTCATCAGCGGCGGCGCCGCCGTCGCCGACATCCAGCATCGCTATGACGGCGTTCCCGGCAACGTGTTCGTCCAGAACAACACCCGTTGGGGTTGGACGGTCGGCGCCGGCGCCGAATACATGTTCGCCCCGAACTGGTCGGCCAAGGTCGAATACAACTACATCGACTTCGGCAGGAGCACGCTCCAGTACGACTTCGCCGTTCCGGCCAACCGCTCCGAGTGGACCGACACCGTTCACACCGTCAAGGCTGGCGTGAACTACCACTTCAACTGGGGTGGCCCGGTGGTCGCCAAGTACTGACACCAGCCACTGACATCATCTCTTGAAAAGGCCGGCCTCGCGCCGGCCTTTTTGCTGGCCGCCAGCCAGCCATTGCACGGCGCGTACAAGGCGCGATGCCGTGTCGGCGCGTCGGGAAAATCCGTTCATCCGCATTGGCTTGTACCCTCGACGCTTCTCGCCGGAGTGTTGCACTTGGGAGACGGACGCTGCCGCCAAATCGGGTTAGGATCGCACCGGAATTTGGGCGTCGCGCCTGATTGGCCGCTTCGGGGACAGCAAGAAGCGGCCACAGCCGGGGATACAAAATGAAGAAGATTTTGCTGGGAGCACTCGGTGCGATCGCGTTGAGCCTGTCGGCTCCGGCAAGCGCTGCGGACCTCGCCGCGCGTCCTTACGCCAAGGCCCCACCCCCGATGATCGCCGCAATCTACGACTGGAGCGGCTTCTATATCGGTCTCAACGGCGGTGGCGGCTCCGCTCACAAGTGCTGGGACAACTACACCTTCGCCGGTGCGCTGGTCGGCGGTGAAGGCTGCCACAACGCAACTGGCGGCACCGTCGGTGGCCAGCTCGGCTACCGCGTGCAGTCAGGCAGCTGGGTGTTCGGTGTCGAAGGCCAGGGCAACTGGGCCGACTTCTCCGGCAGCAACACCAGCGTTCTTTTCCCCGCCCAGCTCAACCGGAGCCGCATCGACGCCTTCGGCCTGGTCACCGGCCAGATTGGCTACGCCTGGAACAACGTCCTCGCTTACGTGAAGGGCGGCGCCGCGGTCGTCGGCGACAAATACGACATCTTCACCACGCCCGGCGGCGTCCTGATCGCCTCGGCCCGCGAAACCCGCTGGGGCGGCACGGTCGGCGCCGGCCTCGAGGTCGGGTTTGCGCCGAATTGGTCCGTGGGCGTCGAGTACAACCACATCTTCACCGGCAACAGCACCCTCACCTTCAACAACGCCGCCGCCGTCGCCGTCCAGAGCGACCGCATCAGCCAGGATGTGGATCTCGGCCTGATCCGCGTGAACTACCGCTGGGGCGGCCCGATCATCGCCAAGTACTGATGTGAAGTACTGATCTTCGCCCAACATCGTCTTCTCCTGAAAAGGCCGGCCTCGCGCCGGCCTTTTTGCTGGGCAGGGCATAGCTGCCAGTATCGGATTGCATACCTCCACACGTTTTTGGTGCAGTGTTGCTGACCTGATACACAACTTGCGCGTTTATCCCTGTAAGGATCGAACTGGTCGGGCGGCAACGCCCGAACACCTTCCGGACTGCGGAAGGCAAGAAGACTCTGTAATTTGGGGATCGTTGAAATGAATAAGGTTTTGCTGGCTTCGGCCGGTTTGTTGGTACTGAGCACGTTCGCGCCGGCCATGGCCGCCGATCTGGCTGCGCGGCCCTACGTCAAGGCGCCGGCGCCGGTCGCCGCGGTCTACAACTGGACCGGGTTCTATCTGGGTGCCATGGGCGGCTACGCCTCGGAAAACACCTCGGGCGACCCCAAGATGAAGGGCGGCTTTGTCGGTGGCACGATCGGCTACAACTGGCAGACCAGCAACATCGTCTTCGGTCTGGAAGCCGACGGCGCCTGGGCTGATGTGAATGCCTCCTCGACGGTGGGCATCGCTTTCGGCGCTCTTGTCGTTCCCGTGACCACCACCTCGCGCATCGACGCGCTCGGCACGGTTCGCGGCCGCGTCGGCGTGGCCTTCGATCAGGTGCTGCTCTATGCGACCGGTGGCTATGCATGGATCGACAACAAGATCAGCGTCAGCGCGCTGGGCGTCACCGCCTCGGAGAGCCACTTCCACAATGGCTGGACCGTTGGTGCGGGCATCGAGGCCTTCTTCGCCCCGCAATGGTCGGTCAAGGGCGAATACCTCTACCGCAGCCTGGGCAGCGAAGACTACTTCGGTGCTCCCAGCGGGACGCTCAACCTGCACAGCGTTCAGGTCGGCGTGAACTATCACTTCGGCGGCCCGGTGGTCGCGAAGTACTGATCGTCAGATTGATCCACGTTGCGAAAGGCCGGCCTAGCGCCGGCCTTTTTGCTTTTCGAAAAGCAGGGAGACGACGTCGTCCTAAAGCAGTCCGACCGTATCAAGCGCTGCCTTGACGGAGTTCGTCTCCTTGCTGTCCGCGCCGTTCAGCTTCGTGGCAGTCTCGAGGATGACCTTGGCCGCCGTGCGCAGGTCCGTCGGTGACTTGAACTGGTCAAGGCTCGCGATCCAGATCTTTCCCGCGCTGTCGGTGCCGATCTTCATCGCCGTCTCGTAGAACGCGCGGTTCGGAATCCCGGAATTGATGTGCACGCCGCCGAAATCGCCGGCGGCGGTGTTGGGCGCCTTGTAGAGCCTGCTGAAATGGTTCGACTGCGCATCCCGGTCATAGGCCGTCCCGGGTGCCTTCATCGAGCGCAGCGGCCGCGTGTCGGTGCGATCGGGCTTGCCCTCGACCCACGCCATCGCCCCGGGCGCAATGACCCAGTCGGCAGTCGACGCGGTCTGGTTCAGCATCTTCTGCTTCACCAGCGTCGCGAGCACATCTGTATAGGATTGGATCAGCGCTCCCTCCTGCCCCTCATACTTGAACCTGGGCCAGCGCGACTGAACGAACGGCCAGGCGACCTCGTGATAGATCACATCAGGGATGTCCTGAACGCTCGGGGGAACGTTGATCGTTGTGCCATCCCAGTATGCGTTGCGCTGGTCGTCCGAAATGAGCTTAAGCTCGGGTTCAGGCAAACTCGCGTTGAACAGGCCGTTTAGGATGCGGGTGGCGTCGGCGACGTGCCCGCGCATCTTCTTCAGCGCGACGTCTTCCCTCGAAGGGGCGAGCTCGGCAGCCGCCGGGGCGAGCTTGGCAGCGAGCGCCTCGACCGCCGATATCTTGGCCTGCAGGGTTTGCGGGTCCAGTCCCGGCTTCGGCGAGGCCTGCAGTCGCCGATAATAGTCTCGCGCGCGCTCATAGTTCTCGGCGCTCTCCGCAATCGAGGCGGCAAAGGATGTCAGTTCGTTCCAGCTCACCATGCGATCCGCGAGCGGATGGAGCGCGTCCGAAATCTTCACGAAATCAGGCTTGGCTTTATTACCGTAGACCGCGAAGCGGCGATTGGCCTTCGCCGTCCCGTTGATGGACTCGACGAGCTGACTGAACTCTTCGTCGCTGAGCTCTCGGTATTGAGGACTGTCGGTGGCCCAGCGCCGGTGAATGAGGGCCAGCGCGATGGCGTCCGCAATGGCATTCGGATTGGCGTTCTTGACCGACATCCATAATGGCTTGGCCTTGCCGGGTGCGAGCGGATCGATGTTCCCCGCAACAATGGCGGACGTCCCGTCCATGGAGACAGCGAAGGTTAGCGTCTTGTCGTGGACGAACCAGCGCTGGATGCCGGGCAGCATCCCGCCGACGTCGACACCGGCCACCTTGACGTCGATCGTCGTCGGTTCGAACAACTGCGCATTCAGGATTGCGGTTTGGGGGATTCCGAGCATACCAGCGGCCACCCCGCGAGGCATCTCTGACGCCGCCGGCCTGGCCTGCTGCTGCGCTTGAATTTGACGCTGATTTTCCGACGTCAGGGACGACTGCGACTCCTTCAGGTCCCATTCCAGCGCTTGGAGACGGGCGATGATCAGCCGCGCCAAAGCCTCGCCGGCGAGGTTCGGATCGCCGGTTCCGCCCACGACCTTGACTGGCGCGACGACGAGGTTTCCGCCCGTTACGCTCTGGTAGACCGCGCTGAAGAACCAGACATTGCAGGCCAGAAGCGCCAGGCCGCCCGTGAAATAGATCGCGAATTTGGTGAGGACTTCCATGTGCCCTCCCGGAAATGAAATAGACGTCAGTAAAACTATTGAATGTACTTTAGCACAATCTGAGATTGCGGTCTGAATCTCACACCTCACCGTCTCGGCCGCTGCTGCCACGTCCCGCCACGCGCCCAACAATCCGTTGACGATTCGCAACTCGCACTGGAAATCCGCCGTCGTTCTTCCTACGTTCGCAGCACACCCAATGGCGTCCATCCCCGGTTCCGGGCGAGGCGCGCCTGACCATCGGCGCGTTCGGCGTCTTTGGGTTTTTCCTTGGGGACCACCGGGATGGACGAAGTGATCAAGGCGAAGCGCCAACAACAGAACGCGGGATCACACCTGCGCGCAATCACGATCCGTGGCGCGCGCGAGCATAACCTCAAGAACATCGACGTCGAGATTCCCCGCGACAAGCTCGTGGTGTTCACCGGCCTCTCCGGCTCCGGCAAATCCTCGCTCGCCTTCGACACCATCTATGCCGAGGGCCAGCGCCGCTATGTCGAGTCGCTCTCCGCCTATGCCCGCCAGTTCCTGGAGATGATGCAGAAGCCTGACGTCGACCAGATCGACGGCCTGTCGCCAGCAATCTCCATCGAGCAGAAGACGACCTCGAAGAACCCGCGCTCCACCGTCGGCACCGTCACCGAGATCTACGACTACATGCGCCTGCTCTGGGCGCGCGTCGGCGTGCCCTATTCGCCGGCCACCGGCCTGCCGATCGAGAGCCAGACCGTCTCGCAGATGGTGGACCGCGTGCTGACGCTGCCGGAGGGTACCCGCCTCTACCTGCTCGCGCCCGTCGTGCGGGGACGCAAGGGCGAGTACAAGAAGGAGCTCGCCGAGTGGCTCAAGAAGGGCTTTCAGCGCGTCAAGATCGACGGCACCTTCTACGAGCTCGCGGAAGCGCCGACGCTGGACAAGAAATTCCCGCATGACATCGACGTCGTCGTCGACCGCATCGTGGTGCGCGCCGATATCGGCCAGCGCCTGGCCGAGAGCTTTGAGACCGCGCTGAAGCTTGCCGAGGGCCTTGCCGTCGTCGAGTTCGCCGACGCGCCGGCGGCCGCGCAGTCTGAGGAAAAGAAGAAGACCGCAAAGATCCACGACAAGAGCGGGCCCGAGCGCATCCTGTTCTCGGAAAAGTTCGCCTGCCCGGTCTCCGGCTTCACCATTCCCGAGATCGAGCCCAGACTGTTTTCCTTCAACAATCCCTACGGCGCCTGCCCGGCCTGCGGCGGCCTCGGCGTCGAGCAGCATGTCGACGAGGACCTCGTCATCCCCGACAAGGAACTCGCCATTGGCAAGGGCGCGATCGCGCCCTGGGCCAAGTCGTCATCGCCTTATTACCTGCAGACGCTCATTGCGCTCGGCAAGCACTACAAGTTCACACCGACCACCAAGTGGAAGGATCTGCCGAAAAAGACGCAAAACGCGATCCTCTACGGCTCCGGCGAGGACGAGATCAAGTTCTCCTACGAGGACGGCGTGCGCTCCTACGACACCAAGAAGCCGTTCGAGGGCGTCATCACCAACATCAACCGCCGCTATCGCGAGACCGAGAGCGAATGGGCGCGTGAGGAGCTCGCAAAGTACTTTCACGACGTCCCCTGCGAGGCCTGCAAGGGCCATCGCCTGAAGCCCGAGGCGCTCTGCGTCAAGGTCGGCGGCAAGCATATCGGCGACATCTCCGAGCTCTCCGTGAAGCGCGCCGGCGAGTGGTTTGCGACCGTGCCGGAGGCGCTGAACAAGCAGCAGAACGAGATCGCCGGCCGCATCCTGAAGGAGATCCGCGAGCGCCTCACCTTCCTGCTCGACGTCGGCCTCAACTATCTCACCCTCTCCCGCTCCTCCGGCACGCTCTCCGGCGGCGAGAGCCAGCGCATCCGCCTGGCCTCGCAGATCGGCTCGGGTCTGACAGGCGTGCTCTACGTGCTGGACGAGCCCTCGATCGGCCTGCACCAGCGCGATAATGCGCGCCTGCTCGACACGCTGAAGCGCCTGCGCGACCTCGGCAACACCGTGGTCGTCGTCGAGCATGACGAGGACGCCATTCGGCTTGCCGACTACGTGCTCGACATCGGCCCCGGCGCCGGCATGCATGGCGGCCACATCGTCGCCGAAGGCACGCCGGCCGAGATCATGCGCAACCCGAAATCGCTGACCGGAAAATACCTCACCGGCGAGCTCGAGGTCGAGGTGCCGGAGCGGCGCCCGCCGAACCATCGCCGCACCATCAAGGTGGTGAACGCGCGCGGCAATAATCTCAAGAACGTCACCGCCGAGATTCCGCTCGGCCTTTTCACCTGCGTCACCGGCGTCTCCGGCGGCGGCAAGTCGACGCTGCTGATCGACACGCTCTACCGCGCCATCGCCCGCAAGCTGAACAATGCCAGCGAAGGCGCCGCGCCCCACGACCGCATCGAGGGCCTCGAGCATATCGACAAGATCATCGACATCGACCAGTCGCCGATCGGCCGCACGCCGCGCTCCAATCCTGCGACCTATACCGGCGCCTTCACGCCGATCCGCGAGTGGTTTGCCGGGCTCCCCGAAGCCAAGGCGCGCGGCTACGAGCCCGGCCGCTTCTCCTTCAACGTCAAGGGCGGCCGCTGCGAGGCCTGCCAGGGCGACGGCGTCATCAAGATCGAGATGCACTTTTTGCCCGACGTCTACGTCACCTGCGACGTCTGCAAGGGCAAGCGCTACAACCGCGAGACGCTTGAAGTCCTGTTCAAGGGCAAGAGCATCGCCGATGTGCTCGACATGACCGTCGAGGAAGCCGCCGAGTTCTTCAAGGCGGTCCCGCGCGTCCGCGAAACCTTCAACACCCTGCACCGCGTCGGCCTGGATTACATCCACGTCGGCCAGCAGGCTACGACGCTGTCGGGCGGCGAAGCCCAGCGCGTCAAGCTCGCCAAGGAATTGTCAAAGCGCGCCACCGGCCGCACGCTCTACATCCTCGACGAGCCCACCACCGGCCTGCACTTCCACGACGTCAAGAAGCTGTTGGAGGTGCTGCACGAGCTGGTCGCCCAGGGCAACACGGTCGTCGTCATCGAGCACAATCTCGAAGTCATCAAGACCGCGGACTGGGTCATCGACCTCGGCCCCGAAGGCGGTGACGGCGGCGGCGAAATCGTCGCCTGGGGCCCGCCGGAAGATATCGTCAAGGCGCCAAGGAGCTATACGGGGAAGTTCTTGGCGCCGGTGCTGGAGAAGGCGAACAAGCCGAAGCGGAGGCGGACGGCGAGCGAGGCGGCGGAGTAGCGGCCGGCACGCTCGCCCACGGAGGCAAATCACCGAATCGTCAATCAACCGGCGATTTTGCGCCGCCGTCCTGCCTACGCCAAAAACTCCGGCGGCACACGATCGGTCAGCCACACGCCATTATCCGCGCGGAAAAACTTGAATCCTTTCGCGTGCATGCCACCTGCATCGACCTTGAAGATGTGGGGCTTGCCGTGGCGCTGGCCGACACGCTCCGCTATCGCCTCATCGGAGGACAGATGCACTTGCTGGCGCGCCTGCGGCTTCAGGCCCTCGGAGAGGATCGCTTGGACGAACCGCGTCGCCGTCCCGTGATACAGGATTGACGGCGGCGCCTGCGGCGCCAGGCCGAGCTCGACACGGACCGAGTGCCCTTGCGCGGCGCGAATGCTGTCCCCGTCAGGCGAGAGCGAAAACCGCTTCTTGTCGCTGGTCGCGACGACGCGGAGCAGGTCGTCCCGGTCGAACGCCGTCCCCGCCGCGTTGGCCTTCTCGACCAGTTCGTCGACGTTCGCCCAGCCATCGGCGCTGAGCGTCAAGCCGATCTCATCGGGCTTGTGCCGCAGCACAAAGCTCAGGAATTTGCTGAGTTGAACCTGATCGACCGGCATCTTGTCCGTCTCGTGTCGGTCGACGGCATCAAATGACCGCCCCGCCGCGCTCAATACTTCGCGACGACCGAGCCGCCCCATTTGTAGTTCACCGTCAGCCGCGCCGTATCCTCGATGAAGCGCTGGCTGGCCGTGATCGTCGTGGTCGTGAAGAATCCCGTGGTGGAGGTCGCCGTCACCGACGAGCGGCCGAGATCGATGTGGAGATATTCGACGCCGACATTCCAGTTGCCGAACGCCTTCGAGACGCCCGCGCCGGCGGCCCAGCCGACCTTCACCTCGGAAGCGGTGCCGGTGAAACCGATCGTGGCAAAGCCGCAACCCACGCCGCCCGGCGTACAGGCAAAGCCGAGGCTGCTGCTCGTATTGCCATAGGCGAGACCGCCGGTCCCGTAGAACAGCCAGTCGTTCGCGGCGAAGCCCGCCTTGCCGCGCAAGGTGCCGAACCAGTCGATCTTGGCCGAAATGCTCTCGGTGACGTTGCAGCACGTGGCGGCAGCATTGGTGAAGGCGACCCCGCTGGACTTGAAGTCCGCCCCCTGGATATCGGCGACCACGCCGACCACCCAGTTTCCGAACTGCTTGTCGTAGCCGAGCTGGAGGCCGCCGAACACGCCGGAGGAGTTGAGGCCGGGGTAGATGTTTCCGCTGCTGAAGCCAGGAAAGATGCCAGCCGGGCTCAGGAACGCGCCGACGCCGGACACGCCACCGGGATCGACCGCCGAGATGGACGGATTGGTGCCCTCGCCCCAGCCATAACCGACGTTGCCGCCGACATAGAAGCCCGTCCAATCGTACACGGCGGCGACTGCCCTCGGAGCTGCCTTGAGCGGCATGTCAGCGGCTGCAGCGGCACCCGTGAACAGGATGGACATCAGGGCAGCGGCCCAAAGCGACTTCATCATCGGTCGGATCATCCCACTCGGGCGAAAACGCTCAAAATCGAGGCTCCAATCATACGCGACGCACCTGCGGCAGGTTGTCACTCTCGTGCCACACACGCCCACCAATCGACGTCGAGGGGCCCCGCAGCGGCTTCGCCGGCTCCATTGAATCCACCGCCGAGGTGGCGTAAGCCGGCGGCCGCCCATCCCACCGGCCTTAGCAAATAGCAGCATCATTTCAGTGTCCTACTCCCTCGCCATCTTCGATCTCGACGGCACGCTGGCCGACAGCTTTCCGTGGTTTCTGCGCACCATCAACGATATCGCCGACCGCTTCGGCTTTCGCCGCGTGGCGGATGACGAGATCGAGGCGCTGCGCCATGCCTCCAGTCGCGAGATCCTGAGCACGCTCGAGGTGCCGCTGTGGAAACTGCCGATGATCGCCCGCTATGTGCGCCGGCTGAAGGCGGAGCATGCAGCGACCATCCCGCTCTTTCCCGGGGTCGAGGCGATGCTGCGAACACTGGCCGGCAACGGCGTGCAGTTGGCGCTGGTGACGTCGGACAGCGAGGCCAATGCCCGGGAGAAGCTCGGCGAGGCCGCGTCGCTGTTTGCGCACTACGATTGTTCGTCCTCGCTGTTCGGCAAGGCGGCCAAATTCCGTCGGGTGACGCGGCGCGCGGGCGTAGGGCCGGCAGAGGTCATTTCCATCGGCGACGAGGTGCGCGACATCGATGCGGCGCGCAGCGCCGGCATCGCCTGTGGCGCGGTGTGCTGGGGCTATGCCGCGCCGGCGGCGCTGCGGGCGCTGGCGCCGGATCACATCTTTGAGCGGATGGACGAGATCGTGGCGATGCTTGTGCCGGATTCCGGCGCAGGCGTGGGCAAAGCCGAGGTGCGTCCAGGGAGACGATGATGGCGATCACGGAAGCGGCCCGGCTCCAGCTCCTGGCGCCGCCCGTCGGCCGGGTGCGCGTCGTGCTCGACACCGACACCTATAACGAGATCGACGACCAGTTCGCGCTGGTCCAGATGCTGCTGTCGAAGGAGCGTTTTGACGTCGAGGCAATCTATGCCGCGCCGTTCTTCAACAAGCGCGCGGACGGCCCCGGCCATGGCATGGAGCTGAGCTATCAGGAAATCCTGCGCCTGCTGGAGCGGCTGAGCATCTCGCCCGAGGGCCTCGTCCATCGTGGCGTCACCGACTATGTCGGCCCCGCCAAGCAGGCCCGGCAGGCGCCCGCGGTCGACGACATGATCGCCCGGGCGCGGGCGGGCTCGCCGGACAAGCCGCTCTATATCGTGGCCATCGGCGCCATCAGCAACGTCGCCTCGGCGCTCCTGAAGGCGCCTGACATCATCGATCGCACCGTCGTGGTCTGGCTCGGCGGCCATGCGCTGGAATGGCCCGATACGGTCGAATTCAACCTGAAGCAAGACGTCGGCGGCGCTCAGGTGCTGCTCGACAGCGGCGTGCCGCTGGTGCTCGTGCCCTGCAAGGGCGTCACCTCGCATCTCCACTCGACCGTGCCGGAGATCGAGCGTTACGTCGAACCGCACGGCAGCATCGGCGCGTTCCTCGCTCAGAGGTTCAAGGAGTATTCATCCGACCATCTCGGCTGGGCCAAGGAGATCTGGGACATGGCGCCGGTCGGCTGGCTTCTGAACCCGCAGTGGGCGCCGAGCGTGATCATTCCGGCGCCGGTTCTGACGGATCAGATGACATGGAGCACCGATCGCCGGCGTCACGCGATCCGCTATGTCACCTTCGTCAACCGCAATCCAATCCTGAAGGATTTCTTCCTGAAGCTGAAGGCCTTTGCCGCATCAGACTAGCTAGGACGTGTACTCATAGGGCGGCTTCTGACGGCCGAGCGGAAAATCTTACGATCAGTTAGAGCATTACCGCTCATGACCCAAACCGGATATAGGGATGGGCTGGCTCGTCCTCGCGACCCTATATCCAGACAATATCTAGCGGACCGCGCAAGTTGTACACGGGCGACGCGCGGTAGGATCATATTGCTGGCCAAGCACGATCCAGTTGCTCTCGGCGGCCTTAATCACAGCCTGCGGATTTTCTCGTCGATCCAATGGAGGGCTGGTGGTGTTGAAATAGAGCCGGCCATCGATCACCGCCCAGTTCTCCGGGTTGGGCTCCTGAATGTAGTTCAAAGCCATGCCGCCAGTGCAGAAGCCGCCAAAGCGAGGGACATAACGTTCCGGATTCTGCACGAACAGGTCGCGATGCGCGGCATTGGCGAACAGCCACCGAGCATCCTGCCACTTGTGCTCGAACTCGGGCTTGCCTTCCACTGCGCGCTTCTCGGTGAAATAGGCAACAGTGTCGTAGCCGCGGATCGCGATATCGTCGCGGTCCTTGTTGATGACATGCGCGCTTTCGGCTGCAGCCGGAGAGGCCAGGGCAAACACGATCAAGGCACCGGCGCAATGTGCGGCAAAGGCCGCTGTGAACCGTCGGACCATGAGGGCCTCCTCTCGATCCTTTGACGGGAAGAATGGCACAGGCGAGCGAAAAAGTCTATGATTGCGGAGTTCTGGCCAGCCTGCATGCCGGTCGGCGCTATGATGACGGCACCCGATTCCAAGGTTGCGCGGGAAACGGACCAATTGGCTGAGGCCAACGCTCCGAAGCGCAAGCTCGCCGCGATTCTCTCCGCCGATGTGAAAGAGTTCAGCCGCCTCATGGAGGCGGACGAAGAAGGCACCTTGCGCACGCTCATGACGTATCGGGCGACCATCGATGCGCTCATCGTCCGTCACTGTGGCCGCATTGTCGGCACTGCCGGTGACGGCATCCTCGCGGAGTTCGCAAGTCCTGTCGAGGCGGCACGTTGCGCAACCGAGGTCCAGGACGAATTGGCGCAGCGAAACCTCGGCCTACCGCATGATCGCCACCTCGAGTTTCGCGTCGGCATCAACCTCGGCGATGTCATCATCGAGGGCACCGACCTGTTCGGCGACGGGGTCAACATTGCTGCCCGATTGCAAGCGCTTGCAGATCCGGGCGGCATTCTCATCTCCGGTGGCATCTATGATCAGATCAAGACCAAGCTGCCATTCGGCTTCAAGTTCCTGGGCCAACAGAAGGTCAAGAACATTGTCGAGCCGGTACGGATCTATCGCGTAGAGCGACACCCGACGCACGTACACACGAGCCGGATCACACAGCGGCGATGGCGCCGCGCCGCAGCGGCAGCATTGCTCACCCTGGCCGCGGGGTGGACGATCTGGCAGCTAATGCCGCCGCTGGCTTCCGGACTTCGTGACTTCGTGGCGGCGCCAAGATCCACGCTGCCGGGGTTAACCAGAGCATCGATCGCGGTTCTGCCCTTCGTGAACCAAAGCACCCCTGCGGCCGACGACTACTTCAGCGATGGTATCAGTGAGGACCTGATCGCGACACTCGGCAAGTTCTCAAACGTCAGTGTCACATCCTGGAACGCCGTTGCCGCGTATAAGGGCGCGGCGGCACCCCCGCAGCAACTAGCTCGGGATCTACGCGTTCGCTACGTCGTGGATGGCAACGTGCGCAGATCAGGTAACAGGATTCGCGTGACGGCGCGCCTCTCCGATGCCGAGCGCGGTACGCTTCTCTGGTCCGAACGCTACGACGAGGTGATTGACGATATCTTCGCCGTCCAGGACAACATTACGCGTCGGATCGTCAGTGCGATGGCGATTCGGGTAACTTACATCGAACAGGAACGGGCCTCGGCCAAGCAGACCAGCAATCTCAGCGCTTACGACCATTATCTACAAGGCCGGCAGATCTTCCGGCAGTTCACTCGGTCGACGACGCTGCGTGCCCAAGAACTTTTCGAAAAGGCCATCGAGCTAGATCCCAATTATGCTGAGGCTTATGCGGCGCTGGCGTTGACGTATGTGAAGGCCGCGGAGCTTGGTTGGGCCCTGCGGCCGCACCAGGCGCTCGACCGCGCGCACGATCTTGCCCAAACAGCCCTTCGGATTAATTCGTCGACGGAACTGGCACGTGTCGTGCTCGCGGTTTTCTACACATATCGGCAACAGTATGAGCTTGCACTTGCCGAGCTCGAGCGCGCGCTGGAAGCCAATCCCAACTACACGGGAAATCATGGCGATCGTGGATGGGTACTGCTTTCGGCCGGCCGATCGGGTGAGGCAATCACGATCTTGGAAGAGGCACTCCGGTTCGACCCAAAACCTGTGCCGAATACCTTCGGTAATCTCGCCATGGCTTACTACCTGAACAGGCGCTATGAGGATACGATCGTGACCCTCGAAGGCGCTATCGGGCGCTATCCAGATCATCTTCCACTCTATATCCCGCTCGCGGCGGCCTACGCCGAGGCCGGACGCACGGATGATGCGAAGCGCGCAGCCGCCAATGTGCGCCGCCTGTATCCGTTCTTTGCAGCCGATCAGTACGGTGAGTCTTTCCGGGACTCGGCCGATCGCGAGCGGATTCGGGAGGGCTTGCGCAAGGCGGGTCTCTAAGCTGCTCTCGGTCTGCTCCTGCCAAAAAAACCTCCCCGCGAGGTTCCGTTTTGACACGAACCTTTCCGCACCCACCAATGGCAGGCAGGTCTCTCAGCTACAGATCACTGAAGGCTCAGCGTAGCGACACCTCAATCCCGATATGGCGTAGCGATTATTTGCTTTCGCATTTGATCTAGCGCAATGCCTCGGCGATTCATTGCTTCATTCTTTGTAAAGTTCACTCTGTGGATCACGGCAATGATCGTCGAGTTGCTCAGCCGTGAGCACCGCAACATTGAACGGTTGCTCACAGTCCTCGAACACGAGCTGGATATTTTCGACCGCGCGGACCGACCGGACTACGAGGTTATCCGCGCGATCATTGCATATTTCGAAGTCTACACCGGGATGTACCACCACCCCCAGGAAGATCGGGTCTTTGCCAAGCTGAAACTTCGCGACCCCGCTGCCGCCGCGAAAGTGGGCGACCTTGCACAGGAACATAAGAAAGGGGCCGAGCGACTGCATCGCATGGCAATGGCGGTCGACAGCGTGCTCGCAGGCCGCGAGGTGCTTCGCCAGAATGTGGATACCATCATCCGCGAATTCCTGGAGCACGAGCGACGCCACATCGCAATGGAGGATCGTGATTTCTTTCCTGCGGCCGCGAAGGCGTTGCAGCCGCACGATTGGGCCGAAATCGCCCAGGCCTTGTCCCCGCATAAGGATCCACTGTTCAGCGATGCCACGGAGACGAGGTTTGAGGCACTGCGAGCCCATATCCTGCAGTTGGAGCAAGAGGCCGAAGCCGAACGACACTAGGGCACGCCGCCCCTACTCCGTCTTCCGCAAAAACGCGCCGAACGCCCGCGGGCCGTCGCCGACCTTGACCTCGCCGACCACCTTCAGCTCCACCGCATCGATGATGCTGAGCGAGTTGCTCTCCCAGTTTGCCACGATGATGCGCTTGCCATCCGCTGTTGCCGCAATTCCTTCCGGATAGTCGCCGACCGTTATGCGGGCGACCGGTTTCAGGCTCACAAGATCGAACACACTTACGGTGCCGCCATATTGGTCGGTGACGAAGCCGCGGCCTTGCGCCAGCGCCACCGCATAGGGGCGCATGCCCACGGCCACCCGGCCGATCTCGCGCCCCTCGGCGATATCGATGATCGACACATCGTCGGATCCGACGTTGGCGGTATAGGCGCGCCTGCCCTCTGCATCGATGGCGATGCCGAACGGGCGCGTGCCGACCTTGATGGTGGCCCGTCGCTCGCGCGTCGCCGTGTCCACGACCGAGACGCTGTCGGCGTCGCGATCGGCCGACAGCAACTGCCGGCCGTCAGGCGTCATTGCAAGTCCGGAGGGCGAGGCGCCGACCGCGATGCTCGCGACCACGCCTTGTGCCTTGGGATCGATCACGCGCACCGCCGCGGCGTACCAGTCGGCGACATAGACGGTCCCGCCATCCGGCGCCACGACGACCCCGAGCGGACCGCCGCCTACGTTGATCCGGCCGACCGCCTTCCGCGCAACGGCGTCGATCACCGTCAGCACCTTGGCGTCGGGGCTCGTCACATAGGCAAAGCGCCCATCCGCGGTGACGGCAACGCCGACGGGCTTGCCACCAATCTCGATGGTCGCGACCGGTCGCAGCTTTGCGAGATCCACCACAGTGAGATTGTCGCTGAGCTGATTGGTGACGAACGCCTCTTCGGCGAAGGCGTGCTCAATTGTTGCCTGCGCGATGCTGGCGGCAAACGCCGCCAGAACCAGGACGCGCACCGGTCAGCTTCCGCTTTCGAGCTTCTTCTTCAGCCCCTCGAGCCCGGCCTTGTAAAGCCCGCTCACCGCCTTCACTGCGGCCTCGTCGCTCAGCTCCGGCGGCGGGTCGTTGTTGGGGAAGCCGCGGTAGAACGCGCCGGCCCATTCCACCTTCGATTTGCCGTCCGACGCGGGCGAGACGGTCAGCGTCGAGGAATAATTGGTGACCGGCAGCACTTTCACGTCCACGGCCGTGATCCGGTAGGAGTAGCTCAGCATGTCCGGCTCGTATTTATAGAGCTCCTCGTCGACGGTCGCACCGCCCGTCAGCGTCAGCCGCCGCGTCGCGCCGATCTCATTACCCTTCTCGCCCTCGGTCTTGGTAACCGGCGCGAGCCAGCTCATGTCCTGGAAATTGCCGATCGCCGCCCAGACCTTGGCCTGCGGCACGTTGATTTCGATGGATTCCCGCACTTTCTGCCGGGTCGGTCCATGGGCCCAGCTCGGGGCAAAAGCCGCCGTCATCGCCGCGCCCACCACGGCCAGCGCAGCCACCGCGGCCTTCGTCTTCGTCACCTTCATATCGTTTCCTCAATCGTCTCGTTGCTCTCTGCGCGGCTGACGCGCGCTGAGCGCCATCGTAGCGCACTTTGAGGCTGGATCGAGACAATTGTGGCGCCGGCGAGCGGTACCGCCTCACCCCTGCGCCAGCATGAACGCGTCGAAATACGCCGCAAGCTCCCGGTGCGCGTCGAGCGGCAGCACATGCGCAACATACTGGTCCGGCCGCACGATCACCATGCAGCCCTTGGTCCGGTCGATGCCGCGCATCGCAAAGATGTCCTGGCCGCCCCTGAGATCGGGGCAGAACACTTTTTCGTAGTCGCGCAAGCCATACAGTCCCTTCGCCGGCAGCAGCAGCGACGGCATCGCCGCGATGTCGAGGCTCGCATGCGGCTGCTGGAATACCGCGCGGACGTCGATCACCGCATCGATATCAGCCCCGATCGGTGTATAGCGCCTGACCGGCGACTGCCGGTCGTCGCTGAGGAAGCTGCACAAGCCGCGAATTCCTGCCTCCTCCGCATCCGCAAAGGCATAGATCCGCCAGCGGCCATCGGCCTTGGCGACATGACCGAGGTGAACAGGCTTTGCATCCGACAGGCGCACGACCGGCGCCGAATGAAAGCGCATGCCGATCACAAAACCCTTGGCAAGATGCTGGTGGGTCGCCTCGCCCGTCAGCAGCGACGGCCGATAGTGCGCCGCCGTGCCTGCGGTGTAGCGCCCGTGCCGCACGAAATAGTCCTGCGTCTTCGCGGCATCGCCGCCCGCGCCGTCGCCCTTGGCGGAAGCGAGGATGTCTGCCCATTCGCGATCAAAATCGATCAGCTCCTTGGCGATCGCACGGCGCTCGGCGGAATAGCTGTGCAACAGGCTCGGCGGCGCAGCGTTGCGCAACACGGCGGCCAGCTTCCAGCCGAGATTGAAGGCGTCCTGCATGGAGACGTTCATGCCCTGCCCGGCCTTGGGACTGTGGGTATGACAGGCATCGCCGGCGATGAACACGTGCGGCAGGCGCGTTGCGACCTCGCTCTCAGGCACGTCGTCGAACTTGTCGGTCAGGCGCTGGCCGATCTCATAGACCGACCACCAGGCGATCTCCTTCACCTCGAGCGTATGGGGATTGAGGATGCGCCGCGCCTTCGCGATCAGATCGTCGGGGCTGATGTTGCGGTTGGCGACGCGCTCGCCGGCGTCGAGATTGGTCAGCTCGACATAGAGCCGGACCAGATAGCCGCCTTCGCGCGGGATGATGATGATGCTGCCGTCATGGGCGGACTGGATCAGGCATTTGAAGCGGATGTCGGGGAAGTCGGTCACCGCGAGCACGTCCATCACGCCCCAGGCGTGGTTGGCGGACTCGCCCACGAGCTCGCGCCCGATCGATTTGCGCACCGCCGAGCGCGCGCCGTCGCAGCCGACGACGTAGCGGGCCCGGACGGTTTCGACCTTGCCCTCGTTGTCGGGATCGACGCGTTCGAGCCTGACCGTCACCGGATGCGGTGCGGTCGGCTCGACCGTCAGGTCGAGCAGGCGGCGCGCGTAATACGGCTCGAGCTTGGTCGGCGATCGCCGCATGACGTCGAGATAGCTGTCATGCACGCGCGCCTGGTTGAGGATGACGTGGGGGAATTCCGACAGCCCGGCCTCGACGTCCTGCACCCGTCCGCTGCGTGCGATCCTGTCGGGACGCTGCGCGTCGGGCTTCCAGAACGTCGTCTCCGTGATCCAGCAGGATTCCTTCTGAATGCGCTCGGCGAAGCCGAAGGCGTTGAACATCTCCATGGTGCGGCAGGCCACGCCGTCGGCCTGGCCGCGCAACAGCCGGCTCGCCTTCTGCTCGACGATGCAGGTCTTGATGTCGGCGAACTGGGAGAGCTGCGCCGCCAGCGTCAGCCCGGCGGGCCCGCAGCCGACGATGAGGACGTCGACCTCCTTCGGAACGGAACCAGGCATACCCGACGGCGCAACGCGCTCGGCGGGATCGGAAATCTCGGGATCGCCCGGCTCAAAGCCATTGAGATGGAATTGCATGACCCGCTCCTCCCCGTCGTGGGCCGCATCAAGCGACCCGGCGTTCGTTTTCGATATTGCTCAGTATGCTGACTATCAGTATACTTGTCAATATTCCGCCGCTTCGGAGGTTTCCGTGAGAGACAACAACGAGATGCCCGGGCATCTGGCCCGCCGGTTCCAGCAGATCGCGGTGGCGGTGTTCCTGGCCGAGGTCGGAGAGGCCGGCTTCGACCTGACGCCGGTGCAATACGCCGCTCTCGCCTCGATCAAGGCGAATCCGGGGATCGACCAGGCGACGCTGGCCGGATTGATCGCCTACGACCGGACCACCATCACCGGCGTGGTCGACCGTCTGGTGCAGAAGAACCTGCTGGTCCGTCGCGCCTCGAGCCGCGACCGCCGCGCCCGCGAACTGGAAATTACCGACGAGGGCAAACGGACGCTGCGCGCGATCACGCCGGCGGTCGAGGAGGCCCAGCGCATCATGCTGCGCGGCCTCACGCCCAAGGAGGCGGCCGAATTGATGCGGCTGATGCGCAAGGCCATCGCCGCCGGCAACGAGTTGAGCCGCGCGCCGCTGCGCGAGACAACCAGCTAGCGGGTGCCCGTAGCCCGGATGGAGCGCGGCGCAATCCGGGATCTATCGGCGTTGGAATCCCGGTTTCGCTAACGCTTCATCCGCGCTACGGACCTACATCTTCAGATTCAACCGCCCCATGAAGTCGCGCTTGCCGAGCGGCACGCCCTTGTGGCGGAGGATCGCGTAAGCGGTCGTCGCGTGGAAGAAAAAGTTCGGCAGCGAGAACGACATCAAAAAGCCTTCCGCCGTGAACGGCAATGTGCGCTCGCCGAGCTTGAACATGACGTCGCGGCCAAGCAGCGCATTGACCTCGTCGGGCTTCAAGGCGGATAGCTCGTCGCGCGCGACCGTCACCAGCGCCTGCAGGGCGGCATAATCCTCACCCTTGGGCGCGGGCGGCACGAACACGCCGTTCTTCGCCGCCTGCATCGCGCCGCGCGAATGATGCGCGAGCGAGACGACCTGGAAACGGAACGGCAGCATGTCGGGCGCGATCCGCGTCTCCACGATCTCGGCCGGATCGATGCCCTTCTCCTTGCAATGGGCGAGGCCCTTGTCCAGGAAACCGCTGGCGGCGCCAAGGATCTGCAGATAATTGGCGACCGTTGCATCATAGAGCGAAAAGGTCATGGCGGATCTCCCTCAGTCCATTTTATGGACCAAGGGTTTCACCAATTTGCCGGGGAATGCAAGGACTGCCCGGTCCCCCGAGGCCGCCGCCTTCGCTTGGAAACGGGTCGTGTGCCGCTTACGTAGGACCGATCAGTGCACGCGAATGATGTGCGGCCGCCCCAGGTCGATCAATCCCTGCACCGCCGACAAGCGGTCTTCCAATGCTGCAATCGTCACGAGCAAATTATTCCGCCGCTCATCCAAGATCCCGATATCGGCGTTCGACAACCCGTCCTTGGTCCGCTGCTTGTCGATGCCGGAGATCGACTTGCGAAGGCCGGCGATCAGACCTGCAAGCTGCTTGGCTTCCTTCGACATCGACTTCAAAGCGACATTTTGGCGCCGCGTCTCCAGTTGGCTCTGCTTCATCGTTCATCCCTCCGAGCCCCCTGCCCGAGTGGATGGTTTCAGCATTGATGCAAGATGTTACGATCGATGAAATCCGCCTGGGTGCAATTGGATCAAATTGCACCCTTTGCGAGTTCCCTGCCCCCTTATAGGACAGCAAAGGAAAGCCCGGCGCGGGGCCGGGCTTTCGATTAGACGGTCAGTGCTTTTGATGCCCGGGAGGGCCGCCGGCCGGCGGACCGCCACCGACGCGTGGCGCGGCGTTGCCGTGGGGCGCAGTGCCGCCACCGGCGTGCGGCATCGCAGGCGCGGCCGCGCGCGGCGCCGGCATCTGCGCATGCGCGTTCATCGGCGGACCGTGGCTGACGCTGGGCTGCGCGACGTGCGGCGTTGCCGGACGTGCCGCCGGGCTGGCCGAAATCCGCGGCGCCTCATGGCTGCGCACCATCGCCGGCGGTTGCGGACGCGCATGCGCGATCGGCTGCTGCTGCACGCGGGCAGCGGCACGCGCCGGACCGTTCTCACGCGTCATGCGCGCCTGTGCGTCCAGCGCGCGACCACGCGCCTCACGCGCACCGCGCGCGCGGTCGATGGTCTGCTCGCGCGTCAAGCGTTCGCTGACACCGGCCCGCGTCCGGCCCGCAACCGCTGCAGCGTCGCGCTTGGCGGCGTCACCGCGGACGGCGATCGTGGCGTCGCGCGCGGCAGCGGCGCGGCCGATACGGGCAGCGCGCGGATCGATGGTCAGCCGCGTCGCGGTGCTCTGATGCGAGCTCCAATAGTCATTCCAGTAAGCGCGGCGATTGTACCAGGGCCGCCCTGGATAGTAGCTCGACCAGTACGAGCTCAGCACGAACGGCGCGACCGGCACATCGATCTCGTCGACATAATCGGGGAGATAGACGTAACGATTGCGGTAGAGATATTCGAGATATTGCGACGATACCCAGCCGCGATCGTCGGTCCAGCTCACGTCGCACCAGGCATTACCCTTGAGGCAGCCGTGGATGTTGACGCGGGCACCCGCGGGAATGCGATCGACCATCGGAAAGCCAGGTCCCGGTCCTGCGCGCAGGCCTACCGATGCGGTGACGATACCCGGCGCCGCGAGCGCTGCACCGGGCACGAGCAGCGATGCTGCTATCAAAATGCCTTTCAGCTTCATGACATGCTCCTCCTCTCATGGCCGAACGTTCGAGCAGAAGAGGCGTTCCGCGGCATTCGTCGAAAGGTGGAGCGATTGCGCAACGCGCGCCGCCTCGTTCATCTGCCGTTCATGCCGGGGGCCACGCGCGCGCTTGCCCATAATTGTCGCAGCCGCACGAAACCTGGAACTAACCTTCTGCGGCTACCATCCGCATTCCATTCGGCGCTTAACGCGCGATTAACTTTGCGATCGGGGGCTTGGGATGTTGAGGTTCGCACTTTTGGCCGCGGCCCTGCTGGTCTCGGCGGACCAGGCGCTTGCGAATGGACATGGCGGCTCCTCGGAACCGCCGCCGAAGCCGGACGCGCAGACCTCGCCGGCGCGCGTGGTCCAGACCAAGCAAGGTCCGAAGCTCGTCGATCTCAAGGGCATGACGCTGTACTATTACGAGCGCGATACCAGCGGAAAGACGTCGAGCTGCGACGGCAAATGCACCGAGAACTGGACCCCGCTCTCGGCGCCCAAGGACGCCAAGGCGGTCGGCGATTTCACGATCATCACCCGTAACGACGGCAGCAAGATGTGGGCCTATCGCTATCGCCCGCTCTACACCTCGCTCGCGGACAAGGCTCCCGGGGACATCAACGGCATCGCCACGACCATGCTCTGGCGCGTCGCCCGGCCGGAAGAGTAAGTCGCGCGGGCGTCCCTCACCCGCGCCAGCGCGATCCTGTCTCGGCCGCGGCCCGCGGCGGCAGCACCACCACCATCGAGCCCTGCTTGACCCGGCCGTAGAGGTCGATCACGTCCTCATTGCGCATCCGGATGCAGCCCGATGAAATCGCCTGCCCGATATATTCGGGCTGGTTGGTGCCGTGGATGCGGTAGAGGGTGTCCTTGTTACCGGCATAGAGATAGAGCGCTCGCGCGCCGAGCGGGTTTGCGGGGCCGCCGGGAACGCGCGCCGGATACGGGCCTAGGCGCGCCTGGATCTCCGCGGTCGGAATCCAGTCGGGCCATTCCGCCATACGGCCGACCTGCGCCACGCCGGAAAACGCCATGGCCTCCTCGCCGACCGCGACGCCGTACCGGATCGCCTTGCCATCGGGCAGCACGTAGTAAAGATAGCGCGCGTCCGTATCGACCAGGATGGAACCGGGCCGCTCCTTGCGCGAATAGTCGACGACATGCCGCAAATATTGCTCGGGCACGCTCGCCTGCGCGTAGGGTGCGTGCGCCAGCAACTGCCGATCACGCGGCGTCAGGCTCGCGTCGGATGGCGGCGCGAGCGTCGCCTGCATACAGCCGGCGAGCGGCAATGCGATCGCCAGCAACCCCGTGAGAAGAGATTTTTGCACCGCCTGCCTCCAGTGCAGCTTGGGATCAAACTTTGCTGCCCAAATCGTGCAGAAAAGATGGCAACCGGCCGGGAACCCTAACAGAAATTCGACATCGAGGGGGACTCGCCGGGTGCGGCAAACTACGGCCTCACAGTCACCTTCCCTTCGCCTTGCTTTGGTCAAACCCGGCTGGAGTCGTGCGGGGTGGGACAGGGGTCCGCTGACCTCAATTCAATCGGCTCGCGCGAATGCGGACGATCAGGCCTTAGGGGAGCTTCGATGCTCGCGACGCTGAACAGCAAGCAAATCGTCGATGAAATCGTCAAGGACACCGCCAAGGAAATCGCCAAGGAAATCGTCAAGGACACCACACAGGACGGCGTGAAGGACAACGATCCGCACGACGCGTTCAGGATCTCGCCCGACATCTTGCGCGGCGCGCGCGTCAACACGAATGTAGCCCCGCTCGCGCCCGACCCAACGGTGCGCACAGAGCCGAAGATCAGCGTGGCACCACTTGCAGCCCCCGCTGCCGCGCCTTCGGTCGATACGGCAGTACGTGAAGCGGCGAACGATCTTCGTGTCACCCGCAAGCGTTCGAGGGTCGGCAAATGGCTTGCGGGAGCGTCGCTCAGCATGCTGTTCGCTGCGGGCAGCGCGGCCGCCACTATCGCCTGGCAGGCGCATGGCGACACCGCCAAGGAGATGATTGCAGCGTGGGTGCCGACGCTGACGGCCTCGAAGGCAACGCCGGCCGCCGCCGAGCAACCCGCCGCATCCGAGACTCAGGCGGCCGCAGCCGATCAACCCGCGGCAGCGCCCGCCGAGCAGCCTCAGGATGCAGCCGCGGTGGTACCGGCCGCGGTGGCACCGGCTGTGGCGACACCGGACACACCGCAGTCGCT
The DNA here is from genome assembly GCF_018130955.1 of Bradyrhizobium liaoningense. Classification (GTDB taxonomy): domain Bacteria; phylum Pseudomonadota; class Alphaproteobacteria; order Rhizobiales; family Xanthobacteraceae; genus Bradyrhizobium; species Bradyrhizobium liaoningense_C. The sequence goes on along the minus strand of NZ_JAFCJM010000020.1, from coordinate 65,259 downwards.
GCAATCGATGACGCAAGATCTCGCCGCGATGGGACAGCAGATCGAGCAATTGAAAGCGACGATTGCAGAGTTGAAGGCCGGCCAGGAGCAGATGACGCGCGAGATGGCAAAAGCGTCGGCGCCAAAGCCTGCCGAAGCGAAGATCGTCGATCCCCGCGCCAGGGTTTCCGCGCTCGCGCCGAAGCCGCCCGCAGCAGCGGCGCCGCCACCGGTGCGCAAGCCGAAGCCGGTCATCACGCCGGCTTACGCACCGAGCTATGCGCCGATGCCAATCGCGCCGCCGCCATCGCAGGCCGCTGCCGCTCCTCCGCCACCGGCGCCGACGTCGCAGGCCGTCGCCGATGATGATGGGCCGGTGGTGCGGCCACCGATGCCGGTACGCTAGAACTTATTCGAGCATGCTCTCCGCGCAAACGCGTGCCGCGTTTGTCGCGAGGGAAAACTCTACACACTTTTCCGGATCATGCTCTAACGCGCCACTGAACCGATCAGGGCGCGACGGACACCAAAGCAGAGGTCCGCGGCATTCCGCAGGCGGTCCGCTGGTCGAATCTTGTGATGACGGTCCGACGCTTGATCTCGAATGCGTGGCTGGCGGCACCGCCGCTCGTCATCCTGCTTGCAACGATCGCTGCGTTCGCGCTGATCGGCATCGCAAGCGTGATCATCGCGCGCATTGCAGGCACGCAGGCGTCGGGCAATTTCGTCGCCGACGCCATGACCCTGTTCGGCATGCTCGTGCTGTTCACGCCCGTGGCAATCGCCGTCTATGCACTGGTCGCGTTGGCGCGATGGATCGTAGCGCGAAAGCAGCAGTAACGCTGTCCGAGTCGGTGGGACGCGTTAATCCCGGGCGACTACGGTGAAAGGAAGCCGCACAGAGAAAAGGCCGCCGGGATCTATGCCGGCGGCCTTCTCTTGCAACTGCCGGTTCCCGGAGCCCGGTTCCGTTGCAATTCCATGAGGCGAGCATCGCCCCGACATATTTAATAAAAACTTAACGAGCATTCGTACTGCACATGATTTTTGCGCCATACGCACAGAGATTGCGCGACGTGTTCATTCGATAACGATCGACTCAGTGATACGATCCCTCATGAACTTGGACTTGAGGACATTGGACTCGGGGAATTCGGATGCCTTACTACTACTTCGATCTTGTGGTTGGTGAAGAGTTCAAGAACCAGGGCGGCATTATCCTCGAAGACCTGGAGGTCGCTTCCGATCGCGCCCACCAGTTGGCGAGCGAGCTGTCGCAAGTGAAGCCCGAGCTTCAGAGCAAGGGCTGCGCAGTGCGCGTCACCGACCGCGATCACAACGAACTCTATCGCACGCCGCTCGATCCCGTGCCGAGTTGGCGACGATCGAGCTAATCAACCCTCGAGCGCCGGCGGCTCGAACCAGTTCGTCAGCGACAGTCCGCCGTCGACGACGAAGGCTGCGCCGGTGATATAGGCCGACACTCGGTTCGAGAGCACGGCGAGCGCCATCGGTGCGAGGTCGCTGGCCTCGCCGAGACGGCCGAGCGGAATGTGCCGCGCAAGCGATGGATCGGCGACGAAGCCGCCCGCCGCGATTGCGCCCGGCACTAGCGCGTTGACGCGGATGTTGTAGCGGCCATACGTCTTCGCGAGCTCCTTCACAAGCATCGCCATCGCCGCCTTTGCGGTCGAATAATGCGGCAGGTTGCGCGGCGTGCCCGCGTGCAGCGAGGTGAGGAACAGGAACGAGCCGGGCTCTTTCGCCGCGATCAGCCGCTTCGCGATCTCGCGCGACAGATGAAAGCCCGCATCGAGGTTGACCGCGTGCATCTCCTGCCACGTCCGGCGATCGACCGCGAGCGCGTGATCGGCCTCCCGTCGCGGCGGCGATGCGCTGTGCACGAAATGCGTGACGTCGCCGAAAGCTGCGTGCGCGGCCGCAAGCAATGCATCACAGGCTTCGAGACTGGAGAGATCGCCGACCCAGGGCAGCGCAAGCTCGGGCCGGGCCACCGCCTTGATCGCGGCACGCACCCGCTCCTCGCTGACGTCGGCAAACACCGTCCGCACGCCCTCGCCGACGAGGGCCAGCGCAATGGCGCGGCCGATGCCGTTGCCGGCGCCGGTCACGATTGCCGTGTCGCGCGCGGGATCGAACGGCGTGCTCAACAGGCTCATGTCGGACTCCCGGACCAAAGGCGTTCACGATAGCGCGGCCGCGCGGCCATCGACAATCCGGCGCACGGCCCATTGCAGAGCGGCGCAGCGGACGCTAGCCTCCCAAAAAACGGGAGGACATTGGAATGCGCTACGGTTTGTTGATCGCCGGCCTGCTCTTGCTTGCTGCACCCGCTCAGGCTGAGCCGCGGTCAGTCTATGTGACGATGGTGCTGCAGGCGTTTGCAGCCAAGGTGGAATGCCCCGGCACGGATGTCGTCTACCAAGGCATGGTGCAGCGGGCGCAGGACATGCACCTGCCCGACGGCACGACCGAGAAGGTCCGCAAGGCGATCGCCTTCATGCATACCGGCGGCAAGATGGGCGAGAAGCAGGACGACGATCTGATGGCCGAGGTCGCGGTCGCGACCCAGGCCACCGACATGGATCAGCGCCGCCTCGGCATGAAGACCTGGTGCGACACCCAGAAAGCCGTCCTCGCCGGCCTCATTCGCAACAACTAGAGCGTTTTCCAGCGAAGTGGACACCGGTTCGCGTCAAGAAAACGCGTCAAAATAGGAATCCAGAGCTTCCGTTCCGATTCTATCGGAACGGAAGTTCTAACCTCTGGGCCACGGACGGTGCGCCGTCCGTGAACCTCGGCCCGGCCCTCCGCGTCCAATCCGCAGAGGACATCGCGCGAGGGGCCCATGCCGGCAAGCTCTGGACATTTTGGGAAAGCCGCGGCCGCGCTGGTAACGCTGCTCGCTGCGGCTGTGCCGCCGGTCGCCCTGGCGGGACCGGCCGACAAGCCCGTCGCAGGCCAGCAGGTCCGCTTTCCCCAAGGTGCCTGGAGCGCCCTGCCCCAGACCGGTCCCGACGGCCAGGTCCGCCAATGCGTGCTGGTCGCCCTCAGGCCGCGCGCGAACGGAAGCGGCAAGGTCGAGACCCGCTTTGCACTGAACATCAGCCGCGGCTCCGGCCTCGTCTTCACGATGATGGACGATCGCCTTCCGAGCGAACAGGTGCTGGACGACCAGGGCGAGGTCATCATCGACGGCCGGACCTTTCCCGCCGTGGGGTTCACCGTCGGCACGGCGCTGGCGCTGCACCCCGGCGATGCCGATGGCGCGCTCGCAGCACTCGGCAAGGCCCAATCTGTCACGCTGCGGTCGGATGGCGCCGGCGTCGATTCCGGCGCCATCACCGTCAACCTTCCGCAGGACGCGCTTGGCTGGCTCAAGCAATGCGGCAAGACCTTTGACATCGCGATCGACAGGCCGACCGATCCCAATGCGCCAGACATGCCCACGCCGCGCCCGCGCTCGCCGAAGATCGCGGTCATGCAGCCGACACCGGCCGGCCCGCCAGGCATCGAGGACAAGCAGAAGATCGAGGGCTGGGATGCCTCGGAGCTGCGCAACCGCGACGGCACCATCATCGTCTGCTTCATCCGCCGTCATTACGTGATCCCAGGCGACGCCCCTCCGCGCCGGTTCGGCACCTTCCTGATGGCAAGCCGGCTGAAGGGTTTTTCGATGATGGTGAAGGATTCCAAGCTCGATCTGCCGGAAGGCGCGCCCCTTGAGGCGACGCTGAAAGTCGGCGGCGAGCCGTTTCCGGCCGTCACCGCGCAGATGCAGGGTCACGACGAGATCGGCCTGTTTCCGCAGCACGGCAACGCGCTCCTGGCCGCGATCGAGAAGCGCTCCGTTTTCGAGCTCAGGGCAAGCAAGGTCGAGGACAAGTACGAATTCTCGGTCCATGGCGGCGTGATCGGCTGGCTGCGCGCCTGCGCCCGCCGCAACGGCATCGCGATCGAGCCCGCCGGGCAGTGAAACCTCGCCTTCGTTTTCGCCGAGTTAAGCACGCGGCGATGGAACCCGCCGCGCGGCCAATAATCGTCACAATCCTCACAAGCATGGATGCAGCTTCCAGACGGAGAACGTCCATGCGGATTGCCTCAACCGCCACCGCCGCGTTCATGGCGCTCGCGGCCCTCACCACACCGGTGCTTGCGAAGAACTCCGAGATCCAGAAAGGCGAGGATAAATCGACAGCTTGCAGCGCCTATCAGCAGGCGGACGACGGGTCGTGGATCCAGCTCCCATGCAAGGAGACCGGCGAGCGCAACAGCCAAACGCAGACGCCGCATCGGCCGCCCGCACAGGCCGGCGACCAGCAGCAACACTGAGGCATTTTCCGTTCCGATGACATCGGAACGGAGCTTTAGCGCCTAGTCTTGACGCGTTCTCTTCACGCGCACTCAGCTCTGATGCGGTCCGCGGATGATCTTCATGGCGTCCTCGATGTGACGCCATTCCTTGGCATCCTCCGCCTCACCGCGCCCTTCACAGGCCTGGGCCTGCTCGGCGGCTTTCGCGATCGCGGCATAACCGTGCCGTTCGAGCATCTGTCGCGCGATGGTGTGGACCTGGAGCTCGGACATCATGGGCGCTCTCCCGTTTGACACGTCGAAACCGCGGCGGGTCTCGCAAGATCCACCGCGGTTACCGATCAACGGTTCAGCCGATGTCCGGTTCCCTACGCGACCGCCACGCGCTTGCGTTCAAAATCGTTGGGCACCTCGATGTCGACCTCAAGCGTCGACACCTCGTCGCCGCGTTCGAGCCGCACGATGACCTTGGTCGGGTCGAGCTTCACATGCTTGGAGACGACAGCGAGAATTTCCTCACGCAGCACACCGAGCAGATCGGGCTGACCGCGCATTCCGCGTTCGTGCGCCAGCAGGATCTGCAGCCGCTCGCGAGCGACCGGTGCAGACGCCTTCTTGCCGCGCAGAAGCCGGAGCAGACCCATGCTCATGCCGCCCTCCGTCGCAAGAGGCGATCCATGAAGCCTTTTTTCTCCGAAGGCACGGACATCCGGATGTTTTCGCCACACAACCGCTTCGCCGCGTCCATGTAGGCCCGCGCGGGCGCACCGTCCGCATTGGACAGCGTCACGGGCGTACCGACGTTGGAGGCTTTCAGCACGTCCTGGCTTTCGGGGATGATGCCCAGCAAGGGCGTCGCCAGAATTTCCAGGATGTCGTCGATGGTCAGCATCTCGCCGCGCGAGGCGCGCGCGGGATCGTAGCGGGTGATGAGAATGTGTTTCTCGACCCGCTCGCCGCGCTCGGCCCGGACCGTCTTGGAATCGAGCATGCCGATGATGCGATCTGAGTCGCGCACCGAGGAGACTTCAGGGTTGGTGACGATCACAGCCTCGTCGGCGAAGCGCATCGCCATCGAGGCGCCGCGCTCGATGCCGGCCGGGCTGTCGCAGATCACCCAGTCGAACCGGGAGCGTAGGTCGGAGATGACGCTCCCTACGCCCTCCTCCGTCAGCGCGTCCTTGTCGCGGGTTTGCGAGGCCGGCAGCAGCCAGAGGTTCTCCAGCCGCTTGTCGCGGATCAGCGCCTGCGGCAACTTCGCCACCCCCTGCACGACGTTGATGAGGTCGAACACCACGCGGCGTTCGGCGCCCATCACGAGGTCAAGGTTGCGCAGGCCGACGTCGAAATCGACGACGACGACCTTGTCGCCGCGTTGCGCCAGCGCCGCGCCAAGGGCGGCTGTGGTCGTGGTCTTGCCGACCCCGCCCTTGCCTGATGTCACGACCAGTACCTTACTCATCTGAAATGTCTCCTTTTCTGGTCAGTTCAGTGCTGTAATTCGCATGGTATTCCCCTGTAGCCAGGCCTGGGCCGGCTTGCCGCGCAAGGCGGCGTCGATGTCGTCCGCGGTCTGGTAAAATCCATCAATTGCAAGCAGTTCAGCCTCGATCTTCTGACAATAGATCCGCGCGGAGGAGTGTCCGTTGACACCGGCCATGGCGCGGCCGCGCAGCGCGCCATAGACGTGGATGGAACCGCCCGCCACGACCTCGGCCCCGGATCCCACCGAGCCGAGAATGGTCACGTCCCCTTCGGGGAAAATCACGGTCTGGCCGGAGCGCACCGGGTGCTCCAGGAGCAGCGAGGTCGGCTTGAGGTCGATCTTGGCCGCCGGCTTTTTCGGCGCGTTCTGCTCGATCGCGCAGGCACGGCCGCCGGTGAGCAGCGGCGGCATCGCCGGCGTCAGCCGCGCCTCCTCCACCCCCTCGACGCCGAGTACGCGGATGTTGCGTTCCTGAAGGCTCGCCAGGAGATGGGTGATGCCGGACTGGCTGAGGTCCACCGACGACAGGTCAACCACCACCGGCCGGCCGACGAAAAATCCCGGCGAGCGCGCGATGGTCGCGTCGATCTCCTGCAGCCAGTCGACGATTGGCACCGTCGGCACGAAGACGAAGGCAACATAGGAGCGCCCGCGCAGGCGCACCAACTGGCGTTGAGGTCTTGCTGCTGCTGCCTCCATGGCGGCCGACTCGTCCTTGTTATTGAATGGTTAATGATCGACCCGGGATGGTTAATGGCGGGTTAACTTCTCCGTGGGGTTACGCGGAACCGGGGGATAGCCGTGTCAGCCATTAAGAGCTAATGGCCCCACCTCGCTCTGGAGTCGTCCTGGCGAACGCCAGGACGACATCGGGAGACAGCGCGCAAGAGATTAGTCCAGCCCTCGCTTGAGACGTCATGCCCCTTGATTGGCGCGTCGCGCAATTCGGCTGGCGCCTTCTGCCGCTGCCGGCTCCAGCGCCGAAATCTACAGACACCTGCGAGCCCACCGAGCGAACGACTTGATCGCTCCTCCCAATTGCAAATCAAGGAACACAACATGCAAACAGCCCTGCTTTCCCGACGATCCGCAATTTTCCTGCTCATGGCGACACTGAACATCGGATTGATGCCGATGGCTCACGGCGAGCCGTCTGCCTCCGATACGATCGTCGGGACCTGGGAAGCGGACGACGGCACCGTCAAACTCGACATGTTCAAGGCCGGAGCGGAATTCCAGGCGCGCATGCTCTACGGCAACGAGATCGTGGAAGCGGACAATGTCACATTCAAGAAGGACGCCAAGAACCCTGACCCCGCGCTGCGTTCGCGGACCCTTAAGAACATCGTCTTCATCACGGGCTTGCGCTGGGGAGACGGCGAGTGGAGCGGCGGCTCGATTTACGATGCCTCGTCGGGCCGCACCTACAACTGCAAGGCCACCGTCAAGGACGGCAAGATGCACCTGAGAGGATATCTCGGCCTTCCAGCCATGGGGCAAACCCGCACTTTCCACCGCGCCCGCGGGTGAGCAGGTTTCCGGCAATTCCGAACCGCCTTGCCAAGGCGCGGCCCATGTGCCGCGCCTTCCTCCGCGAATTTCCTCGCATGTACAATGACTTAAAACAGTCGTCGGAATTGGCGCGTTGTGCAAGTCTATTGGCGCGCTCTGTTAGTCAATTCGCTTCATGGAGGCCCCACAAGATAACCGAGAACGAAGAGAGGTTGGCATGTCTGACAAATCGAAGAGAACTGCGCTCGTGACCGGAGCTTCTTCCGGCATGGGGAAGGAAATCGCAAAGCGCCTGATGAAGGACGGCTTCCAGGTCTACGTTGCTGCACGTAGCATCGAGAAAATGGGCGACCTCGCAAAGCTCGGCGCGAAGCCATTGCGTATGGACGTGTCCAAGGACACCGAGATCAAAGCGGCTGTTGACGCCATCCTTGAAGAAGTCGACGGCATCGACGTGCTCGTCAACAACGCCGGGTTCGGACTGTACGGTCCCGTTGAGGACGTCGGCATCGACGAAGCGAGGTACCAGTTCGAAGTGAACTTGTTCGGTGCCGCCCGGCTGACGCAGCTCCTGCTGCCGAAAATGAGGGAGAAGCGCTCCGGGACGATCATCAACATCACCTCGATGGGCGGCAAGATCTACACCTTGCTCGGTTCATGGTACCACGCAACCAAGCATGCACTCGAAGGCTGGTCCGATTGTCTGCGGCTCGAACTCGCTCCGTTCGGCATCAAAGTGGTTGTGGTCGAGCCTGGCCTGATCGAGACAGGATTCGGTGACGTGGTTGCCAATGGACTGCTCAAGCGCTCAGGTACAGGCCCCTATGCCAGGCTGACGCACGCGGTCGCGAAATCGACCCGGGATGCTTATGGGCAGGGGCGCGGCACAAACCCGACCGTCATCGCTGACGTCGTCTCCAAGGCCGTGAATGAGGCCAAGCCGCGTACACGCTACGTCGCTGGCAAGTACGCCTTGCCCATGATCAAGATCCGCGAGTGGTTCGGCGATCGCATGTTCGATCGCGTGATCATGAGTCAGATGCGCTGGGATCGGGACCGGCAATGAGTGGGATGGCAGCAGACAGATGCAAGGTGCCACGGGCCTTCTGGCAGACCGTGGAGCAGATCGGGGTCCCGCCGGCGGCACTGCTGCGACAGGCCAAGTTGCCCGCAACCTTGCACCTGAACGAACAGGGGCAGGTCACCACTGCGCAGTTCTTTGCTCTCTGGAAGGCCCTTGAGGAGTTGAAGCCCGAGCCCGGTCTCGGTCTCAGGCTGGTCCAGAGTACCGAATCGGCCGTTCATCCCCCGTCGAGCCTGGCTGCGTTCTACGCAAGGGATTATCGCGACGGACTGCTCCGCATTGCACGTTTCAAGCGGCTTTGCTCGCCCGAGCAATTGCAGGTTAAGGAGAGCAAAGACGAATGCACGATCACGGCAGAGTGGCCGTACGCAAGCGAACCTGAGCCCTCGATTTCGACGGACGTGACCTTCGCAACCCTGGTCGAACTCGGGCGTCGGGGCACCTGGCAACACTTGACGCCGAAACGCGTGGAGCTGGTCCGTTCCCGCCCCAGCAGCGATGTCTACCAGAAGTATTTTGAATGTCCGATCCGTTATGGCTCGGCACGAAACCTGCTGATCCTGAAAACCGCTGACCTGGATCGTCCTTTTCCGGGGCACAACCAAGCACTGCTCGAAATTCTGACGCCAGCACTGGCGTCGGCACTAGGCGAGCTGCAAGCGCGCAGCTCGATCAAGGAGCAAGTGAAGGTCGTACTCAAGAGAAGCCTTGCGAGCGGACGGCCGGAACTGTCGGACGTGGCGCGTGACCTTGGGACTAGCGAGCGGACCCTCCAACGGCGCATAACCGAGGAAGGTGCGAGCTTCCGTGAGTTACTCGTTGAGGCGCGTCAAGAACTCGGGCGGCAACTTCTGTCGGATCCAACGGCTGAAATCGATGAGGTCGCGTGCCTGCTGGGCTACCAGGATGCAAGCTCCTTCTATCGCGCTTTCCGATACTGGGAAGGCGTGACGCCAAGCCGCTGGCGCGAGCTGCACGGCAACAAGGTTCACTGACCGTTCGGAGCCGAACGCAGCCAACATTGAGGCGATACTGAGAGCGCCTTGCCCTCCGCATGTCCTGCATCTTCTTTGGCGCCTGTGGCAACTTCGTTGGCGCGGTTCGCCACTGCCGATCGACCCTCCCGGCGCTACGAGAAAACCTGCAGACCAACTCAACTCACAAAGGGATATCGCATGTCTGGCAAAGTCTGGTTCATCACCGGGGCATCGCGCGGCTTTGGCCGCATCTGGGCCGAGGCCGCCCTCAAGCGCGGCGACAAGGTAGCGGCCACCGCCCGCATCATGGCGGACGTCGCTGATCTTGCGGACAGCTACGGTGACGCGGTGCTGCCAATGACGCTGGACGTGACCAATGCTCACGCGGTCCAGAACGTCGTGACCAGGGCTTACATGCACTTCGGAAGATTGGACGTCGTCCTCAACAACGCGGGTTACGCACTCGTTGGCGCGATCGAGGAGGCAAGCGAGGCCGATGTTCGTGCCGAGTTCGACACGAACGTCTTCGGCTCCCTTCGGGTCATTCAGGCCGCCCTCCCCCTGCTGCGACGGCAGCGCAGCGGCCATGTCATCGGTGTATCGAGCGTCGCGGGCGTCGTTGCCGGTCCCATCACCGGGTTCTACAACGCCTCGAAGTTCGCACTCGAAGCTCTTCATGAGAGTCTGGCGCAGGAGGTCAAGAGCTTCGGGATCAAGGTCACGCTGCTCGAGCCGGGCGCCTACGCGACAGGGTTCGCCAGCATGGCTTCGCTCAGGATCTCGCCCGTCATTGACGCCTACAGCAATACAAGGGCAGAGATGTTTGCGGCGGGCGCCAAGCTCGCATTCGGGGATCCGCAAGCGACGGCCGATGCGATCCTGAAGATCGTCGACGCCAAGAACCCTCCGTTGCGGTTCTTTGTCGGTACGGAAGGATTGCCGCGAGCCCGCGCTGCCTACGCCGAGCGGCTCGCGACGTGGGAAGCGTGGGAGCCTCTTTCCAACGCAGCGCAAGGCGATGCAAGGCAGCACAACATCGCATCGTAGTCGTGCCCTGCCGCCTTTCATGAAACGCGTCCGTTTGCTTGTCGTGAATGGAAAGAGAGGACAGTGATGAACGCCAGCGCCGTAGCAGACTTCTTTCAGTTCTTCCGCTCGTACGTTTCCAATCCCTGGCAAGTCTCGGCCGTAGCGCCATCAGGTCAATCGCTGGCGCGCCTGATGACGCAGGAGATCGTACCCGGCACCGGACCGGTGATCGAACTGGGGCCTGGGACCGGTATCTTCACCAAGGCGCTCATACGGCGCGGTGTGCCGGAACGCGACCTGTTGCTCGTCGAATACGGCTCAGATTTCGTCCGCCTTTTGCAGCAGCGTTTTCCGAGGGCGCGCTTGCTCTGGATGGATGCGCGCCAACTCTCGCAACACGAGCCGTTCATGGCGCCAGCCTCTGCGGTTGTCAGCGGGCTGCCGCTATTGTCGATGTCGCCGCGCAAAGTGATCGCAATCCTGGCCGGAGCCTTTCGCCACATGCAGGAGGGAGGCACGCTCTATCAGTTCACATACGGACCGCGTTGTCCGGTGCCACGGCCGATTCTCGATCGTCTTGGACTGAAGGCCAGCCTGGTCGGACGAACGGCGCTCAATATCCCCCCGGCATCCGTCTATCGCATCCGACGGCGCCCCCAGCGGCGCCTCTGAAATGACTCGGATGTTCTGTCCGACGGCGGCCTCGGACTCGCAGACGTCGAGCCCGTGAACCCTGGCCGATCGCAGGTACGCCGTCATGCCGTCCCGACACCGGCCGCCGCCCGCCGGTCCCTGAGGACAATCAGCACGACCACGATGCAGCCACTGGCCAGAAGCAACCAGTCCTGCGGCACGTGAAGGAGAATGGCGGCACTTCCGCCGATCAACGACCAAGCGAAGGGAACCACAAGAAGGGAGCGCGGCAGGCGCTCCGTCGTCAGCAGAAAAAATCCCAGCGTGAAGACGGTGACGGGACACGGCGTCACGCCGAACATCGGCAGCTCCGGATAGCTGTGGCCAACGATGACGCCAATGAGTGGGTAGATGATCGCAGCATAGGCGACCAATGCGACGCCGACCGCGGTTGCAAGGTCCGATCGCAATCCGAAGCGAATTTGGCAACGATACACGCCGGCATATAGGAGATAAATGCCCTGGGCGATAAACAGCGACGCAAAGAGATAGGCGGCCTTGTTGATTTGCGAGAACCAGAGTGCGTGATATGCGATCCCCGTCCACAGCCACATCGCAGCCAGGATTCCGGCGATCACGCGATCCGCGAGCTGGCCTCTTCGAAACAGCAACGCAACCGCTACACCGCCGAGCAGGTACGCGGCGATCTGGGCCGGCCAGATGGCACTGTTATACGCCACAAAGACCGCAAGGAACTCGTCCTGCGCAAAGGGTAGCATTGGGGTCACCCTGCCTCCCGATTCCAGCTATAGCCGCCGCTCAGGAGACGCCCTTTGACTTGACGCAAACCGTCACCCCAGGAGGCGAGCAAGGAGCCTGGAGCGCGGGTTTCGCGAAGCTCAGCCCACCCGGCTCTGCATCGCCTCTTCCGCATTGGGATCACCCGGCGCCGTCGCCCAGGCGAGCTCGACGAGCGTCACGATGCGCCGGCCGGCGCCGTCGAGCTGGCAGACGATCAGCCCCTGCTCCTCGATGTAGCTGAGCAGGCGCTGGGCGCGGCGCAGCGAGTGCGAGCCATAGGCGCGCGCGATCGCGATATCGCTCGGGCACGGCCAGCCCTCCTTCGCCGCGCGCGCGATCATCATGAAGACGCCCTGCATATCCTCCGGCAAGATCCCGGCGCGAAGCGTGACGTCCTCCCACGCCTCGTCATCAGCGAGATCGGAGCCGAGGCCTGCGCGAGCGCGCGTCAGCATGCGGCGGAATTCGCCGAGGTCAGGCACATCAGAACCGAGGCCCTCGATGCGGCAGCGAACCACGAACTCCTGATAGAGCACGCCGACAGCGCGAAATCCCGCATCGGGCTCGGCGAGGATCGCGCTGAGGATGCCGTCGACCCGCTCGCGCAGCTCGGCGATCTGCTCGGCGCTGAGGGGAATTTCGATCGCCTCGGGACGGATTTCTGTCGCCGCCGCCTTTGCCGCCCGGAGCTGGTCAAGAAGATCCGGTGACGGCCGGCGCTGGGGCCGGCCGGCCTCGGGCGGCGGGGCCGCCAAGATCACGGCGCGCGCATCCTCGAGCGCGGCTTCGGGGAGCGGCATCAGTTTTGGGCTGGCATTGCGCGCGCGCGTGTCGGTCGAACCGATGCGCAGGCCGAGCGGGCGGCGGGAGAGCGCCGGGCCGAGCGCCATGAATTGTCCGCGCTCCAGGTCCCTGAAGGCGTCGGCCTGCCGCCGCTCCATGCCGAGCAGATCGGCCGCGCGCGCCATGTCGATGTCGAGGAAGGTCCGGCCCATGAGGAAGTTGGAGGCCTCGGCCGCGACGTTCTTGGCGAGCTTTGCCAGGCGCTGGGTCGCAATCACGCCGGCGAGCCCGCGCTTGCGGCCGCGGCACATCAAATTGGTCATGGCGCCGAGCGAAAGTTTTCGCGCTTCGTCCGAAACTTCACCCGCGACGGCGGGAGCAAAGAGCTGGGCTTCGTCCACCACGACGAGCATCGGATACCAGTGGTCGCGCTCGACGTCGAACAGGCCACTGAGGAAGGCCGCGGCGCGCCGCATCTGGTTTTCGGCGTCCAGCCCTTCGAGATTGAGCACGGTCGAGACGCGGTGGATGCGCGCCCGCTCGCCCGCGACCTGAAGGCCCCGTTCGGTATGGTCCTCGGCATCGATCACGAGGTGACCAAAAGCCTCGTTCAGCGTCACGAAGTCGCCTTCGGGGTCGATGATGGCCTGCTGCACCCAGGCGGCGCTCTGTTCCAGGAGCCGCCGCAAGAGATGGGATTTGCCGGAACCTGAATTGCCCTGCACCAGCAGGCGTGTCGCAAGCAACTCCTCGAGGTCGAGAGTCGCGGGGGCGCCGGCGCTCGTGTGCCCCATCTCGATCGCAACAGTCATATTCCGACTCAAACTCTCCCCCAGCGGAGAGCGGGATTAACAACCCGATCGGGGCCCGTCGAGCGCAACGAGGGCCCACAGCTGCGTCGTCCACACGGCTGTAGGCGCGAGAATCAGGCCGCCTGCGCTTCCTCGTAAAGTCCAGCGATGAATTCGCTGAACGACGGCGCGAGCGGCAGGACGTAGCCCCAATTGTCCGACATCGCCTCGGCCAGGGTCCATGGCTTCTCGTATTCGGCGAGTTCATGGTCGACGAACCAGATCTGGCCGAAATGCGCCGGATCGATCGTCATGCAGATGGGATTGCCACCGTGGTCGCACATGATCCAGAGCAACTCGTCGACGGTCGGCCATTGCGGCTCGTTGCGCGCGTGGAGCAGCGAAGAGTCGGGATCGTCCTGACGCAAGCCCCCGACCATCTGGACGGCACCGGCCCAGTCTCCGTGCGGCCAGTTGAATTCAGCGCCAGCATTACAATAGCCGCCGGCACAGGCCAGCAGGAACAGGCGATAGTCGTCCGGCAACCGGCAGCCGATTTTGGCCTCGAATTCCTCGAGCGCGGCGGCCGTCGGCTTCGACGCATCGCCGCAATCGATCCCGGAGATGAATTTTGCGAGGTCCATGCGACATGCTCCCTGTCCAATGAGGTCCGGGTGTTCGTCGCAGCAGTGCGAGAAGTGGTTCGAGAGCTCGACCCGTCATCCTGAGGTGCGAACCATGCGACGCAGCGCGTCGCGTGGGGAGCCTCGAAGGATGAACGGCCCCGATGCAGCCGGGCCGTCGCCCTTCGAGGGCCGCTGAAGAAGCGGCCACCTCAGGGTGACGGTGACGCAGTTCTCAGAGCAGCTTCGCGCTCACGAACAGTGCGCGGACGGCATTCGTCGCCTGCACCGAGAGCATCGCGTTCTCGGCCGCGCCTTCGAGCGCCGCGACGGCCTCGTCATGCAGCGTGCGGAATTCCATCCACTCGACCGAGTTGAAGTTGGTGAGGAACTGATAGGCCTGGCCGACGGTCGCAATCGCCAGCGTATCGCCGTTCAGGCGAATCTTGAACGTGGTGCGCAGCGGGGTTTCGGAATTGGACGGGTCGCTCATACGCTGCTTCTGGAGGAGGACGGCTTAACGAAACGACAACGCAAGCGCGCGCCGTTTCGACAGGTGTCAGGAGTCGGAGGTCGTGCGGCGTGATGCGGAGGCCGCGCCGCTCAGGTTCGGCACGACGACGAGGCGGTTGAACTCGCCATTGTCGTAGGCCTTCAGGAACCGCTCGTAGTCCTTGATGGAAACACAGCCGTTGGAATCGCCGCCCGGCCCGAGCATGTAGCTGTGGGTCAACAGGCCGACGCGCCCGAGCGCGCTGCTGCCCTCGGCCGGAGTCATGCGCAGGGCCCGCACGCCGTGGAACAGTTTTTCGCGCGGCTTCAGGTCGTAGGTGGCCGGCGGTGTGGCACCGACCATGCGCTTGTCCACGTGATCCGGATCGTCCTTCAGGTTGCCCATGCCCGAATGCGCCTCTAGGACAAGACCACCCGGCAGGTACACCGCCCGCGCTGAGATGTCGTAGACCGCGGTCTGGGAATCATAGCCGAGGGCGGCGAGGTCAGGCCCCTTGCGGAATAGACCGTCGCCCGGCGTCAGCGACGCCAGTCGGATCTTCCCGGGCCACAAATCGCCCAGCTTTTGCAGCATCGTGCGGTTGTCGGTCGCGGGCGTTGTGCTGGCAAAGGCCTGGCTGGACGCGATCTGGGCCGCAATATCGGCTTGGGCCGGCCGCGACCGCGGCATCGGGATTTCGGTCTTCTGCACCGGTTGCCTGGCGTCCTCGGCCGGCGCGTCGTCGTCATCGGTATCTTCGGAAAGGCCCGCGCGCCAGTCCTGGTAGAGCAGCTGCTGGGCCAGGAGCGCCTTGGCATCCTGGAGCTTGAGGCGGAACGCGCTGACCGCCGAACGCTCAAGCGGCCGAATGCTGGAATCGGGGCCGGCCGGCGCGCTCGCCATCGGCGGGGCAAAGCGGTCGGCAAACGAGGCTTGGGGGCCCGGGGTCAGGGCTGCGGAGGCAAAAGGCGCTGCCGAATCTACGTCGGCGATCCAGGCCGCAGCACCAAGCGACAGCGCCATCGCAGCGAGCGACAGCATAATGGTCTCCCCCCGCCCGATACGGCGGCGGCGCGACAACAGCCTTTCGGCATGCCTTGCGTCGGAAACCATCAGATCCCCAAAATCGACCCTAACCCCCGGGGTGCCCAACCCCGTCGAGACTCTATACCAGCTATCATATCAGCGTCCAAAAGTGAGGCATAATCGCGACCGTCGAGGCAGCCCCAGGTAGCTAATGACCGCAACTTTCGACCTGAATCGCTTCGTCGAGGCCCAGGACGGGGTTTATCCGGGGGTTTTGGCCGAACTCGCCGGCGGCCGGAAGCGGAGCCACTGGATGTGGTTCATTTTCCCGCAGGTCACCGGCCTCGGCTTCAGCGCGATGTCGCAGCGCTATGCCATCGGCTCCCGCGAGGAGGCCGAGGCCTACCTGGCGCACCCCCTGCTCGGCCCGCGGCTGCTCGAATGCACCGGCCTCGTCCTCGCGGTGAAGGACCGCACCATCAATGGCATCATGGGCTCGCCCGACGACGTCAAGCTGCGCTCGTCAATGACGCTGTTCGCCGCCGTCTCGGACAATCCGGTGTTCGACCGCACGCTCGCCAAATATTTCGGCGGCGAGCGCGATCGCGCGACGCTGGACATCCTGGCGAGGCTCGATCAGCGGCCCTGAAACACGGCCGCCCGGCGCTCGACAAAGGACTGGATGCCTTCCTTCGCGTCGGCGCTGTTGAGGACACGATCCCTGATGTCAGGGATGTAGCCGATCGCCGCCGCCTCCCCGCCTTCGATATATTTGGCCGCCGCCTCCTTGGTGACCTGGATGCCGAGCGGCGCGTTGCGCGCAATGATCTCGGCGAGCGCCATGGCGCGGTCGATCTGCTGGCCCGCCGGCACGACCTCCTGCACGAGACCGATCTCGCGGGCACGCTGCGCCGAGAACTCGTCGCACAGAAACAGGTGATACATCGCTTCGCCCCAGCCGGCGCGCGACAGGAAGCGGAAATGCGCCCCGCCGAGCGGCGCGATGCCGCGCTTGGATTCCATCTGGCAGAAGCGCGCATCGTCGGCCGCCACCACGATGTCGCCCGCGAGCATCAGCTCGATGCCGATGGTGAAGACGATGCCCTGCACCGCCGTGACGACAGGCTTCCTGCAGCGCTTGCTGAGGCCGAAGGGATCGACGTTGCCCTCCTTGATGTTGCGCTTCTCCGCCGTCGGACCAAAGAATTTTGGCATGTCGAGGCCGGCGGTAAAGTCCCTGCCCTCGGCGCAGATCACGCCGACCCAATAGGTTTCGTTGGTATGGAGCTCGGTCAGCGCATCCGAGAGCTGCTCCATCATCGCTGGGCTGAAGGCATTCTTCTTCGCGGGATTGTCGATGATGATCTTGAAGATGTGGCCGTGGGCCTCGCTGCGGATCTGTCCTTCGGACATGTCGTGCTCCCTGTTTGGCGTGCGTTGGCGCGTGGCCGCCGATTGGATTTATATGACACTTGTCATACTTCACTTCGACGCTAGTATGTCAAGCGTCATATTCTCTGGATCCCGATGAATTCCACCACACGAAACAAGATGATCGCCGGCGCCGCCGACCTGATGAGCCGTCGCGGCGTCAATGCCACCAGCATGCGCGACGTCGTGCGCTACACCGCGACGCCGCGCGGCTCGATCGGTCACCACTTCCCCGACGGCAAGCCGCAACTGATCGCGGAAGCCGTGATGTTCGCCGGAAAGCAGGTCTCCATTCCCTTGGAAAAAGCACTCAACGAGCTTGGCGCGATCGCAGGGCTAAAGGCCTTCGTCGCATCCTGGCGCCGTCGACTGGTGACGACGACGTTCGAGGCCGGCTGCCCCGTTCTAGCGGTTGCCGTCGATCACTATGTCGGCGAGCCCTCAGACAAGGCCGAGGCGCTCGACGCCGCCGCGCAGGACCATCTGCTCGATCTCGCCAACGGCGTATTCGCCGACTGGCAGAAGATCATGCTCGCGGCGCTGCGGCGCGAGGGCCTGCCGGCGCCGCGCGCAAAACGCCTTGCCACGCTTGTCGTCGCGTCCATCGAGGGGACGGTTGCGCTATGCCGCGCGGCGCGCAGCGCGCTGCCGCTCGATCAGGTGGACCAGGAGCTGGAGCTGATCCTGTCCGACGCACTCAGCCAAACAACAAAATAAACGGAAGACGCCGATGGACCTCAGCCTGGCCGATTTCGGCCCCTTCGGAACGGGACGGCGACCTACGCGTAAAGCGTTTTCAAGCGAAATGGATCCCGGTTCGCGTAAGGGAAGCGCGTCAAAACAAGAATCTAGCCCCGCGCCGGCCCATCGCGGCCTTGATCGTAAACCCGAGATTAATCCGGCCAATCTATCGTTGCGGCGCTTTTCCGCCCGCAGCAAATTGCCCGGACCCCATCATGAAAATCGGTACGCTTCTGACCGCGGCCATCGTCTCGCTCTCGACCGTCGGCGGCGGCCTTGCCGTCTACGTCGCCGTCTCCCGGTACCAGACCATGGACCGGATCGCGGAGGCGCAGAGCCGGCTCGGAATCGTGCGCGCGGTCGGCGACATCCCGCGCTATCTCAACCCCGAGCGCGGTTTTGCCACCAACATCCTCTACGGGCCCGCGACGGTCGACCCCAGCCAGCGCGCCGAGCACGAGAAGCTGCGCAAGCTGACCGACGGCGCACGCGACAAGATGAACAATCTGCGCAAGGAGCAATTGCCGGGATCGCTCGACGACGGCGGCACGATCGCGAGCCAGATTGATGCGCTAAATGCGAAGTTTGGCGCCTTGCGCGAGTCCATCGACAAGGCCATCGATGGGCCTGCCGACGCGCGCAAGGACGCGGCGAAGAAGATCGTCGCCGATAATGCCGTGTTCAACAGCGGCGTCACGGCGCTGCTCAACGAGCAGGTCCGCCGCATGGCGATCCTCAACGGCGACGCCTACCGGCAGGCAAGCTACGCCAACGTCGCCTGGGCGCTGCGCGACGTCGGCGGCCTGAACGCCAGCCTGCACAAGAACCTCGTCGGCGCCAGGAAGGCGGCTACCGACGCCGAGAAGATCGACATCGCCCGCACGCAGGGCCGCAACGACCAGATCCTGATGTCGCTCCAGGAATTGCGCGGCAACCCCGCGACGCCGGCCAACGTCGCCGCTGCGCTCGAGAAAATGAACACCGACTATGTCGAGGGCTTTGGCCGCGAGCTGAAGCTGGTCAAGGACGGCGCGACAAGCGGCAAATACGAGATCGACATCGACACCTTCTATGCGGGCTCGCAGCGCGGCCTGGGCGCCGTCATCGGCGTGCGCGAGGCCTTTTATGACAATGCCGAGCAGGTCCTTGGCGCCGCCTATTCCTCCGCGCGGTTGAGCTTCATGATCGCGCTTGCCGGCCTCGCCGCCGTGCTCGTCGCCAGCATCGGCCTCGTCGCGATGGTCCGCCGCCGCGTCTGCGCGCCGATCGTGAGCCTCACCTCGCGGATGTCGGGCCTTGCGGGCGGCGACATGGCCGGTGAAATTCCCGGCGCCGCGCGCTCAGACGAGATCGGCGACATGGCCGCCGCCGTCCAGGTCTTCAAGGACAACATGATCAGGGCCGACCGGCTCGCCGCCGAGAAGCAGGCCGAGAACGACGTCAAGATGCGGCGCGCCCAGGTGCTCGACGAGCTCACCCGCGCCTTCGAGACCAAGGTCGGCGAGCTCGTCGGCGGGCTGTCGTCGGCGTCAGCCACGATGGAGAGCACGGCCCAGTCGATGACCTCGACCGCATCGACAACCAACAGCCAGGCAGCCGTCGTCGCTGCGGCGTCCGAGCAGACCTCGACCAACGTGCAGACAGTCGCGAGCGCCACGGAGGAGCTGACCTCCTCGATCGCCGAGATCGCCCGTCAGGTCGCCCAATCCACCGAGATCGCATCCCGCGCCGTCGACAACGCCCGCCGCACCGGCGACACCGCGCGCGCGCTCGCCGAAGGCGCCCAGAAGATCGGCGACGTCGTCACGCTGATTCAGAGCATCGCCGAACAGACCAATCTGCTCGCGCTCAACGCCACCATCGAAGCGGCGCGCGCAGGCGATGCCGGCCGCGGCTTTGCCGTGGTCGCCTCCGAAGTCAAATCGCTGGCCGGCCAGACCGCGAAGGCCACCACCGAAATCTCCGAGCAGATCTCCGCGATCCAGACTGCCAGCGACGAGACGGTTGCCGCCATCCGCAACGTCGCCGACGTCATCGCCGAGATCGACCAGATCGGGATTGCGATTGCGTCGGCGATCGAGGAGCAGGGTTCTGCGACCAAGGAGATTTCCCGCAGCGTCCAGGAGGCCGCCCGCGGCACCCAGGAGGTCAACAGCAACATCACCGGCGTGCAGCGTGCCGCCGACGACACCGGAGCCGCCGCCAACCAGGTGCTGGGCGCGGCCGAGCAGCTCTCGACCCAGTCGCGCGACCTCGCCGGTCAGGTGAACCGCTTCCTGTCCGAAGTCCGCGCTGCGTAACGCTCTCCCCTAGTAAGGCGGTTTCTTTCTGGCGCGCTGGCCTTTCGCGGCCTCGACCCACCACAAGAGGTCGTCGGCGAAGCGCGGGAAGGCGCGTTCCAGCGCGGCACCGCCCTCGCCGGTCGGCTCGCCTGCCTCCGACAAGGACTGCGCGATCGGGCCGACGGCGATCGTGCTCGACACCACCACCATGCCCATTTCCGACAGCGTTCCGTGCCACGCGGTCGCCGCGCGCGCGCCGGAGAAGCGGCCGGCGGAATAGCTCGCGATCGCCGCGGGCCGCCAGAACCACTCCTCGAGGAAATGATCGGTGAGGTTCTTCAGGCCGGGCTGGATGCCCCAATTATATTCGCCGGTGACGAAGATGAAGCCGTCGGCTTCCCGGATCCGGGTCGCGAGCTTCTCCAGCGCCTCGGGCGCCTGGCCCTTGGGATGTTCCTTGTACATGCGATCGAGCATCGGCAGGCCGATGGCCTTGGCGTCGATCAGCTCGACGTCCTCGCCGCGGCGGCGCAGGCGCTCGATGACGAAATGCGCAAGGCGAATGCCCATGCGGTCGGAACGGTAGGAGCCGTAAAGGACGAGGATGCGGTTGCTCATGACGGCATACTAAAGCGTTTTCAAGCGAAATGGATACCGGTTCGCGTCAAGAAAACGCGTCCAACAAGGATCTAGCGCATGGCTGGATGCGGGCCGAGTCGCGCCCGCGCAAGTCCTCACGTCCTGCGGGCGCGCTCCAGCGTTTCCGACGGCGTTTCGCCGAACCGGTCGCGATAGCTCTTGGAAAAATCGCTGAGATGCCAGAAACCGAAAGCGAGAGCTGTGGACTTCACACTCTCGGGGCCGGTCAGCAATCTCTTGCGCACGAGCCACAACCGCCTCAGGCGCAGATACCGGTGCAGGCTCATGCCGCGATAGCGCTGAACCGCGTCGTGGATGCTGCGGACAGAGAGGCCGAGTTTCCTCGCCACTTGCTCGCTGTAAATGGGCTGACCGAGATCGTCCGACAGCAGCGCCCTGATATTCTGGAAAATCTTGAGGTGCCGCTCATCGTTCGGGCGCACCGTCCATCGCGCCGGAACGACGGCTGCGAATGCTGCATCGATCGCACCAAGCAGGGATTGCCGCATCGCCGCCGCCTTCAGGCGCGCCTCGATCGCGTCAGCAGGCTCGGATGCGGCGGCGATCACTTCCGTGATGAGCCGTCGCAACTGATGAAGTGCGACTGTGCTCGTTTCAGCAATCCTGAAGCTCGCCTTCGTCTCGGGCCAGCCGCGATCCTTCACCTCCGGTGTGAACACGACGAAAGCAAATTGTCGCTCCACCTCTTCAAATGTGTTGTAGGCGCCCCCGCCGCTTCCGATCACGATCGCCGCACGGTCGCGCTGTGCGCCGTTGAAGCGAACGGGAACCTCGTGGTCGTCCATCAAGAAGCCGACCGCGGTGCAGTTCGGCGCGAGCTGCGCATCGATGACGCGCGGAAAGGCCTTGGTGAAACTGACGTTGCAGCCGGGGAGATTGAGGATCACCTGCTCGGCCGCGATTTTGCGCACGAGCGGCGTGAATTCGACATTGAGAGCTCGTATGGAACTGCGGAACTCGTCAACGTCGGTAAATCGATACGTCCTTGGCGCCAACATTGGCGCTCTGTCATCAATGCCCATGGAACTTCTTGAAAATGGCGCGTGATTAAATGACGCGCGTCCGACAAATAGCCGGCGCTATTTCCCTCCCTGCTGGCGATCCCCGTGAGCCAATCCGTCGGCTCACATATGCTCGTTGCAATGCATAAAATCGAAAGAACAACTGCAGACGGCGTGATCTGCCAAATTTCGATAGTCTTTTCCGGCGCTGAAATACCCGAACGACTCAAATCTATAACTCATGTTAACAACTTTGGCGCGCAATTGAACCGTTAGAACGTAGTGCTTTTTCAGAGTTTACCAGGCCCGCCATGCGCGCGATTTCGCCTGCGGATATTGTCGTCGAGCTGGAGGATGCGATCGCGGCCTGCCCGCCCGAACGCTGCCTCCTCATCCTCGAGCAGACCACTTCGTTGCTCGTTGCAAGCCAGGATCGGCTCAAAGAGCGACAGGTCAGTCTTCTTGACGATATCCTCCTCCACCTGATGGAACGCATCGCGCCCGATGCGCTGGTTCCACTCAGCGTCTCGCTTGCCGACCTGAAGATCGGCCCTAAGAAGATGCTGCGACGTCTTGCCGCTCATGAGGATCCCGCGGTCGCTGCCCCCGTCCTGCGGAACTCGCCGCTTCTCACGCAGGACGATCTGGAAGCGATCGCCTCGGCGCGCGGCGAGCAGCATCTCCTCGCAATCTCGGGCCGGCGCAAAATCGAGAAAGCGCTCGCCGATATCCTGGCCAAGCGCGGCGGCAAGAAGGTTTGCCTCGCGATCGCCAGGAACCAGGGCGCCCAACTGTCCGACGCCGCCTTTGCGATCCTGGCGGCCCGGGCCGAGCATGACGGCGAGCTCACGAAGGAACTGGTGCTGAGACCGCACGTCCCCGACATGGTGGTCCGAAAACTGCTCGCGGCGGCATCGCCGGAGGCGGCAGCGAGCGTGCAGAGCGCGGCCACGTCCATCGAGACTGGCGGCTCGGCAAGGACTGGTGGCCGGCCGTGCGCCGCCGACTATGCGGATGCGCGCCCCCAGATCGTTGCGCTCAACCGCATCGGCAAGCTGAACGACTCCGCCGTGAACCGCTTCGCCATCCGCGGCGAGACCGCAAACTTGCTGACCGCATTGTCAGTTCTGTCGGGAGCCCCGATCGACATCATCGAAACGGTCGTTGCGGACAAAGATTGCGAAGGCCTGGTAATGGCCTGCCGGGCGTCCCGCCTGAACTGGCAGACCACACTTGCCATTCTCAGCAATCGCGGCGGCTCGCGGCTCTCCTTCGACGAGCGCGAACGCGCCCAGCAATTATTCGAGACGCTGTACCTCTCGACCAGCCAATGGGCGGTCCGCTGGGGCGAAATGGCCGCCGGCGCGGGAGCTGCGTCCAAGGACGGCAAAGTTGCAAGATCGGAGGGCGGCCGATGAGATTCGATAATCGCAAAGCGCTTCGGGTGCGCATGGATCACCGCCAGCCCGTCAATTTGATGGGCTCGGATGGAACGTGGCGACGTAGTTGCGTCCTGCTCGACATCTCGGACACCGGCGCCAAGGTCGAAGTCGAAGGAACCCTCGACGTGCTCCAGGCCAAAGAGTTCTTCCTGGTGCTGTCGTCGACAGGACTGGCCTACCGGCGCTGCGAGCTGGTCTGGATCGACGGCACCACAGCGGGCGTTCACTTCATCCTCGCGAACAAGAAGGGCCAGAAGGCAGCCGCACCGTTGGCCACGGCGCAGCAGAAGCCGGCGGCGAGCAAATAAGACACACACCGGATCACTTTGAACTCCAACAGAACCTAGACGACTCGTGCAGAATGCAAGGCCAGTCAGGCACGCCGAAAATCGCGACGGCACCCGGGATGCGGCGATGGCGAACGCCTTTGTGCACGTGCTGGCCGACAGCTCGGACAAGCTGACGGGCGTTTGCTCGATCCTGGGACGCAGATTCACCGTCGCCGGCGAACGGCTCGACGCCGAGGCAAAGCTTCCCCACACCCCGCTTGCCGTTGTGGTGCGCGCCGATTTGCGTGCGGTCGAGAACATCGCGGCGCTGAAGAGGCGCGCCTCCCGCTTCGCCAAGGCGGCCAAGCGCATCTTCATCGTCGAGCAATACTCCCACCACAGCATCTCGCAGGCTTACGCCCTCGGCGCAACGCTCGTGCTTCCTGGAACGATCGACCGCATCAGGCTGCTGGCTGCATTGAGCGATCCGGCCGAGGCGGAAGCCGGATCGTCAGGCCACCCCCCGCGGTCGGACGACGCCGCCGAAACCGGGGCTACCGCCATCGCATCCATGTTCACCTCGCTCATGCTGGGCGAGGCGATCGATATCGACGGCACCAGGGAGGCCGGCCGCAAGATCGCGGCCCGCATTTCCGAGCATGGCTTGTCCGAATGGCTCACGACCGTGCGGCGCCATCATGAGGGAACCTATCAGCATTGCCTGCTGGTGACGGGTATCGCGATCGACTTTGGCCTGAGCCTTGGAGTACGGAAAGCCGACGTCGAGCGGCTCTGCACGGCCGCCATGTTCCACGACATCGGCAAGGCCAGGATTCCGCTGGCGATCCTCGACAAGCCCGGACGTCTCGACGCGCAAGAACGCGCGCTGATCGAAACACATCCCGCCGCGGGATTTGATTTTCTGAAGGACCACAAAGACATCTCGCCCGAGATCCTCGACGCCGTCAGGCATCATCATGAATTTCTCGACGGCAGCGGCTATCCGGATGCGCTCTGCGCCGAGAGCATCACCGATATCGTTCGCATCCTCACCATCTCCGACATCTTCGCGGCCCTGATCGAGCACCGGCCCTACAGGCCGACGATGCCGCGCAAGGAGGCCTACGACATTCTCTGCGGGATGAACGGAAAACTGGAGAAGGCGCTGGTCGCGTCGTTCAAGCCAGTGGCCCTGACGCGGTGATCGGTATCGCGCCGATCAGTGCGTGGCGCGGTATCTGGATCGGCGCAGCATCGACTGAGACGCCAGCCCGTCCGCCAACCGCTTCATGTCTTCGTGTCTGCCAGAGCGGATCAGGCGGCCGAACTCGTCGGGTGTGAAAGGCAGGCTGGGATCGTCCTCTACCGGACGCCGCACACGTGGCCCGAAGAACCATCGAACCAGGCTAGCCAGCCGCCGCATATTAAATCCCTCGCGCCAGCAACAACCCTCTTGGGAGCTGTATTGTTCCTGCTGATGCGAAGAGATTGCAAGACCCAACTCACGCGTCGTCACCGAATTTTATCGGACAGCGGAGCGTACCGGCCTACCCGATCCGCTTCAGCGTCTCGATATCGTGCATGGCGCTGGTCAACGCCCCGTTGCGGTCGCGCACGAATGTCTCGAGACCCGCGAGCACCGTGTTGATCGTCTGGAGATTCTTGAACATCTCCTCGATCTGAGTCACGATGCCGTCGAAGCCTTCCTGGGTCCGGATCAGCTGATCGCGGGTCGCGGTGATGTTGCTGCCAAGCGACTCGATTGAGGTCTCCATGCCTCCAATCGAGGTGTGCGTGCGCGTCAGGCTGCTTCTTGTGTCCTGGGCGAGCTTTTTCACCTCGGTCGCCACCACCGAGAAGCCGCGACCCGCCTCGCCGGCCCGCGCCGACTCGATGGTCGCGTTCAGCGCCAGGAGATTGGTCTGGCCTGCGATCGTATCGATGATCTTCAAGATATCGCGCAACCCGTTCATGGACTGCGTGAGGCCGGCAAACTCCTGCGACAGCGCGGTGGTGTCGGTGGCCTTCGCTGCCGACTGCGCGTTCGCCGTGATGACCGCGCGAATCTGCTCCACCATGGTGCTGATGGACGCGGTCCGCCGGATCGCGCCTTCGACCTTGCCGCTGAGCGCGGCGCTTGCGCCCAGATAGTCCGTCAGCCGCCGGACGATGTCGTCCTTGATGCGGTTCAACATCACCATGCGGTTGAGATAGGCACGGGTAAAATACTCGACGAAATGCGCGTAGTGGATCGGGAACATCTCGATGAAGGGATCGGACAGCGGCTCTTGCCTGACATCGAAGAACACAATCGCCGTCAGCGTCTGGTTGATGTTGATGCCGAACAGCTCGCCGAAGGTCGAAAAGCCCGCAACCGGCATCGGCCATAGGCCGCTCATGCTGCGCAACTGTGCCTCGTTGTTGAGACGCCGCAGGATGCAGTCGTTCAGGATCGCTCCGATCGGAGGCGGCTTGTCCCGCAGGAAGGCCTCGAGATCGCGCCGCGTCTGATCGACGAAATCGGTTGCTTCCAGTAGCTCGAGCCGATCGCCCGAATTGACGTCGCAGAAGAACGAGATCACGCCCGTCTCGGCATCGATGCCGGCGACCGAGCGCACGAACAGGTCCCCGCCGACCTCGATGCCGAACGAGTAGCGCGACATCTTCGACATCACGTTCGCGGGCGTCGTGTTCAGCGCCTCCGCGAGCACGGCGGCGAACGGCCGGATCTCGTTCGCCGAAACATCCATCACGCCCGATGCCGTGCGCCGGTCGGGATCGGCGCCCATCACGACGAAGGATTTGCCCGTCTTCTTGAAGTTCTGCGTCTTGAACACGCTGTAGGCGCGACCCGGCGCAAGCTTCATGAAGATGACGACGGCGTGATTCTCGAGAATCTTGCGGCCGTCGCTCAGGTAGGTGTTCTTGAAATCGAGCTTGCCGCCGGCAGAGCCACCCACAAAGGCGCACGGGAATTTGCCGGCCCGATACACGGCCTCCATCAGATAGCTCTCCGAGGCCGACACGCCGTCGACGATGGCGAGCGCAATCGTGTCACGCACGTCGATCGCGAAAGGCGTCCTGATCGAGGCGACGTCGCGGGCAATCGCATCGATGCGCGCTTCGTGCGCCGTGCCGGGCTGCCCGCTGCGAATGTCCGAGTTGTGCAGGGGTATGCTGTGGATGCTGATCGCTTGCAGAAGATCCGGCGGGAAGACCTGCACGACGACGGACGACCAAGTCGTGCCGGTCGGCTTGTAGAGGGATTGGCCTGCCGAGCACAGCTCGCCGGCCGTCGAGACCGTGATGACCGGCGTCGTGCCGGCCAGCCGCTGCAGCGACGAGGTCACGCGCGCAAAGTCGGTGTGCGGTGAGACGAATGCGATCGCCAGCGGCGCGTGAACGCCGTCGAAGATGAAATCCTCAGGGGAGATCGTGTTCAGCCGGTCGTCGCACTCCAGCACGCGGATCGCGCAAGCCGCGCGAACGGCCGGGGGCTCGTCGTGAACGTCGGGAACGATGGAAACGGTCGGCTGCTTATGATTTGCCTTGAAAAGAGAAGAAAGCATCGGAATACCCCAAGCGACGCCTGCTGCGCCTCTGGCCACGACGCCTACGCGCTCGGTATTGCCATTCAGTTATGATTGGTGCGGCCTACGACCTTGGTCGGTATCAAATGCTCCGAACGGCTAAGGCAACGCCGTGGAATTGCGGGCGCTCGAACGGCGAGCCATCGTCAGCAACGCGACGCATCTCGAAATCGGAATTATCTTTCCTGCGTTCGAACAAGCCTGCACATGATTCGTTGCGCAACGACGGCGCTAATCGGCAAACCCGACGTAGCGCACGAACTCTCGGTTATCTTCGCGATCGGAGCGCACCGCGTTCGCGGCAAACGTATCGTCGGGATATCCCATCGCGACACAGGTCATGATGACCTCGTCTTCGGGGATGCGCGCGACCTCGCGCACGATGTCGGAGCGCATGATGCCCTGCCCGTTGATGACCGAGCCGAGCCCGCGATCCCACGCCGCCAGCACGATACCGTAGCAGAGCGCTCCGAGATCGAAGTGGCAGACCGCGCCGGGGTCCAGCACGCGATCGTAGGTCAGGACCAGCGACACCGGCGCGTCGAACTGGCGGAAGCCGCGCAGCACCCAATCCTGCCGCATCGGCTTGTCGTCGCGCGCGATCCCCATCGCGCCGAACAGTTTCTTGGCGATGTCGACCTGCCTGCTGCGATGAATGCCCTGATATTCGCCATGGCTGACGATGTCGCGCTTGACCTTGGCGCCGGCGACCATCTCCTCCATGTTGCGGCGACGAACGTCCTCGAGCGGCGCGCCCGTGAGCACGTGGACGTGCCAGGGCTGCGTGTTCATCGAGGACGGCGCACGCTTGGCGACATCGATGATCGCCTCGATCACCGGCCGCGGCACCGCCCTGCTTCTTGAAACCGCGCACGCTGCGACGCGACTGCACCAGCTCTTCGAATTCCACGTCTCTTGCTCCCTGCCCTTGCGCGCGTCCCGCCCGACACTTGCATCGACGCAACGCGGGCATGACGGACCGGCCGATTGCCGGCGCGGCGCGCGAAATCTATGCTAACGGCCAATCGAAACCAAGAAGCCTCAATTTAGGAAATCCAGGGAATAGCCATGGCTGCACCGCTCGATCCCGTCATCGCCCAGATCATTCCGCTGCTGCCGCTGCGCGACCCCGCGACCATGACACCGCAGAGCGCCCGCGATTCCTTGCGTGCACTCGCTGCCGCGCGCGCGGCGGTGCCGCCGCCGGCCGTCGACAGCGTCGGGGATATCGAAGTGAAAGGCGGTGCAGGGCCGATTCCCGCGCGCGTCTATCGCGTCGGCTCGGGACCGGCACCGACGGTGGTGTTCTTCCATGGCGGCGGCTGGGTCGCGGGCGATCTCGAAACGCATGACCGGCAGGCGCGGTTTCTCGCGATCGAGACCGGCGCGGTCGTCGTGTCCGTGGACTACCGGCGGCCGCCGGAGACGCGCTTCCCAGGCGCGTTCGAGGACGCCTTTGCGGCGACACGTGACATTTTCAACCGTGTCGCGGAATTTGGCGGCGATGCAAAACGGCTCGGGGTGGCCGGCGACAGCGCCGGCGGCAACCTCGCGGCTGCAACGGCCATTGCCTGCCGCGACGCCGGCATCAAGCTCGCCGGACAGTTTCTCGTCTATCCCGCGACCGACACCGTCGGCAATTACGCCGATGCGCGCGAGAACGCCCGCTTCCCCTCGCGCAGCGAAAACGCCGAAGGCTATTTTCTGTCACGCGCGGTGATGGAATGGTTTGCCGGTCACTATCTTGCGGATCCTGGTCAAGCGACGGACTGGCGCGTCTCGCCGCTGCGTGCCGCGTCACTCGCGGGTGTCGCACCCGCCGTGGTCACGACAGCCTGGTTTGATCCGCTGCGCGATGAAGGCGCGGCCTATGCGCGGGCGCTCGAAGCCGCCGGCGTGCGCGTCAAGCATCACGAAGGCCCCGGCCTGATCCACGGCTATTTCAGCATGGGCGAGACGTCGGAGGTCGCGCGCGCCGAGGCGCAGCGCGCCCGCTCTGATTTCAAGGCCCTGCTCGCGCGCGGCGTCTGAGAGGAAGGCTAGCCCCGTCGCGCCCGCTGCGCGTCGGTGTGGCCCCAGGTCTCGTCCCAGTCCTGACCCGACGCATCCACCACACGACCGTCGGCCTCAAAAAACTTGTTGGGCACCTGGAAGATCGCCAGGATCAGCGCGCCGTCGGGGCACCAGGCGGCGTGGCGGCTGCCGGCCTCACGCCAGATGAACTCACCGGCCTTGCAGGCGATGCCCTTGGCCGGGCCCTCCTTGTCGACCAGCGCGCCTTCGATCACGTAGCTCTGCTCGATGCCGACATGCTCGTGGTCGGGCAGCACCGAACCCGGCGCAAAGCGCATCAGGGCCGTCATCAGTCCGGTGGAGCGGTCGAACAGCAGCGTCTTGGCCTCGCAGCCGGGAAAACGCGTTGTTTGCCATTCCATGCCTTGCGGCTGCACGAGATGGGAATGCTGATCGGCGGTCTGGGGGCCTGTCGGGCTCACGGCGTCCATCACGGTGCTCCTCCACCTGGATTTTTCTCACCTGGATTTTTGGGCAGGCTAACAGCTTTGTGCAGGCCGGTCAGCGCGCAGTGCAGCAAGTGCAGTTGAATGTTGTCTCCCGGCGGTGTCTCCTGCGCGCCAAGGAGATTCTGCTGTCAATGCCAATTTGCCTGTTCCGACTTTTCATCGGCCTCTCCGCCGGGGCGTGGCTGGTCACCGGCGCTGCCGCCGCCGCCGAACCCCAGACGGTGTCATTCCGCAGCGGTGACGGCACGACAGACATCGTCGGTTATGTCTTCAAGCCGAAGACGGCCGGCCCCTACCCGTCCATGGTCATGCTGCACGGCCGCGGCGGGCCCTATTCGAGCAACCACAATGCCGACTGCACCCTCGTCTCACCAAAGACACCATCGGCCTGCAACGCCTCGACGCTGTCGAAGCGCAATGTCATGTGGGGCCGGTACTGGGCCGATCGCGGCTACCTGGCGTTGCTGCCCGACAGCTTTGGGCCGCGCGGCAAGGCGCGCGGCTTTGGCCGCTTCACCCACGGCGATCCCGACCGCGACGACGTCAATGAAAAGACGGTGCGTCCGCTCGATGCCGAAGGCGCGCTCGCCTATTTGCGTAGCCGAAGCGACGTCAGTAGCGGGCAGGTCTTTCTGCAAGGCTGGTCGAACGGCGGTAGCACGGCCCTCAACGTGATGATCCGGCAGGGCTCAGGCACGGGCTTTCGCGGCGCGCTGGCGTTCTACCCCGGCTGCGGCGTGAAGGCTCTGCTTCAGCAGACTGTCGTCACGAGCACCCCCATTGCGATCTTCCATGGCACCAGTGACGAGGAAGTATCGGCGGCGAAATGCCAGGATATCGCCGGGCGCTCGCGGACTGCCGGCACCCCGATCGACATCACGCTCTATCCGGGCGCGACGCATGGTTTCGACGAGCCCTCCTCGCGCCGGCAGTCCGTCGGCGCCAATCAGGCCGCGCTCGGCGATGTCCTGACCAAGGCGCAAGCCGCCGTCGAGCGTTGGAAGAAATGAATATGAACGACGTGTTCACACGATCCTGCTTGATTGCGTCACGATTCCGCGTTCAATTCGAAGCGCCAATTCTGGTTTAGGGAGACACCCATGATGAAGCGGATTTTCCTGGCTGCGGTCGTTGCCACCTTCGCGGCCGGCTCGGCATTCGCGCAAGAGACCTGCGAGAGCAAGGCGGTCGGCAAGGACGGCAAGCCGCTGGCAGGCGCCGCCAAGACGTCATTCCTGAAGAAGTGCAAGGAAGATGCCTGCACCCCCAAGGCCGTCGGCTCCGACGGCAAGCCGCTCGCAGGCGCCGCCAAGAACAGTTTTATGAAGAAGTGCGCGACCAGCGCGTAAGGCGCCGCAAGTTCGCTGCCTCTTTAGCGAACAATGACTCCACGAACTCATCATGCCCGGGCTTGTCCCGGGCATCCACGTTTTTGGATAGACCTGGATGGCCGGGCACAGGCGAGCGTGAGCGACGCCGTCCTTCGCACGGCTACGCCCGGCCATGACGGCGAGGGATTAGTCAGTCCCGCTTCGCCAGATGCCGCGCGTGCGCCTTATGCGACGCATCCCTGCATGGCCGTTTCGATCTCTTCGTGCGAGAGCACGCCCAGCTCCGCGATAAAGACGATCCGCGTCCTTGGCACCCCCGCTGGCGCCGATCCGCCGGGCGCCAGCGTCGCCCGCCCGCCGGCAAGCTGAAACACCATCGAGCGGCCGGGCTGCTCGACCGTCTCAAAAAATCCCTTCGCCCGCGCGAGCCTTGGCGCAAGCCCGCCGATCGCCGCCTGCAACCGCGGCAACGACACCGGCTTGTCCGACGTCCAGCTCAGCGTCTCGAAGCGCTCGACCGTCGGCCGTCGCGGGCCGGTCTCGCGCGGCACTGGGACGGGATCGACATCAGGTGCAAAAAGCAGCGCCGCGGGCACTTCACCGTTGATGGCATCGACCACCACCGCCGCCGGGCGCAGCGCACGAACGGCTTCGCGGATCTGCGCGGCGCCCGCCGCGTCAGCCAGATCGACCTTGCTCAGCGCGACCAGATCGGCTGCGCGCACCTGGGACCGCAGCAGCGCGTCATCGAGCTTTGCCACCGGCATCGACGCGTCCACCACGCACAGCACCGTCTCCAGCGGCGCTTCGCGAAAGATCACGGGGTCCATCAGGTTGCGCACGATGTCGGCCGGATCGGCCACGCCGCTGGTTTCGATCACGATGAATTCGGGTCGTGGATCGCGCCGCAGGAGACCAGCGAGCGTGCGCAAAAGGTCGCCTTCCAGCGTGCAGCAGATGCAGCCATTGGCGAGGCTCACCACACCGTCGGCGGCATCAGCGATCAGCTCGGCGTCGATGTTAACAGCGCCAAAATCGTTGACGACGGCGGCGATCCGCCGGCCCTCGGCATGCTTCAACAGGTGGTTGACGACCGTGGTCTTGCCCGCCCCGAGGAAGCCCGTCACGAGCAGAACCGGGACGGCCACGCCTCAGGCCTCGACAACAGGCCGGCGCACCGGCTTGCCCGGCCGGGCCGCCAGATCCAGCACGCCGTCGGCGATCAGCGGATGGCCGCTGACCACGAGATGGCGGACGCCCTCCGACGGGCGGTTCATCGCCGAGAACTCGGCCCGATCGGTCAGCGTGTTGTAGTCGAACACCACGATATCGGCGTCCGCGCCGGCCGCGAGCCGTCCCTTGCTGCGCATCGCGGGCGTGCTGTGCTCCAGAATCTGCGCCGGGATCAGCGAGCATTTGCGGATGCCTTCCGAGAGCGACACTTTTCGCCGCTCGCGCACCCACTCGCGGATGAAGCGCGTGAAGCAGCCGGCCGAGCGCGGATGCGACGTGGCATCCTTCGGCAACGGCCAGGCATCGCCGGTATAGGGTTTGCCATCAGACAGCGTCCAGGGCATCGCATCGGAGGCAATCGCGCCGCCGGGATAGAGCACGGCCATGTCGAGGAGATCGCGATGATGCGCGTTGTTCTCGATATCGAGGACGTGCCAGAGCACCAGCGTGGAGGGTTCGGCGGCCTGCGCCGCCAGCAGCTCCTCGCGATCGCGAAAACGCCTGCCGTCGGTGACCCGCTGCACTGAATCGTAGCCGGTGCCGTTGCGCGCCTCGAATTCGGGGTCGCTGAAGAACGCCGCCGCGAGCACCGTCGACCCGGTGCCGTAGGGATAGGATTCGACCGTGATCGGAAGCCCCTGCGCCTGCGCCTTCGCCACCAGCGCGACACAACGCTCGATGTCGGTCTTGCTGGACGAGTTGAAGTGGCAGATGTGCATATGCGCGCCGGTGGCACCGGCGTAGCCGATCAGGCGGATATAGGCCTCCGCCGCGCTCTCCGGATCGATGCGGGACATGAAGGCGACATGGGTGAAGGTCGGCACGTCGTGCTTGGCCGCCAGTTGGCACACAGCCGTGAGCTCCTGCACGCCGGCCCCCGGCGCATAGGCGTTGAGGATGCCGATGCCGATGCCGCCCTCGTTGAGCCCGCCGCCAAGGCGATCGAGGATGCCGGCAACCTCGGTCTCGCTCGCCACGTTCTCGATCCAGCGCCGGTCGCGCATGGCATTGCCAAACGCCTCCAGCGAGCTCTCGGAGTTCGAGCCCGTCATCGCACCGATGCGCGCAAAGGCCCAGTTCGCGGCGGCGCCGTAGTTGAGCACGCGCCCCCTGCTCGCCTGCTTCTTGTACCAGGACGCGACCGGCAACACGCCGGCCTCGAGATCCAGCGTCGTCGTCACGCCGTCGAACGCCTGCATGCGGTCGGCGGGCAGCGATTGACCATGCGCGTGCAAATCGATGAAGCCGGGCGCCACCACCAGCCCGGTCGCGTCGATCGTCCTTTCAGCTCCGCCAAGCCCGGTTCCGACGGCAACGATCCGGCCATCCATGATGGCGACGTCGCCGACGGCATCCATCCCGCTGGCCGGATCGACCACCCGGCCACCCGCGATCACCAAGCCGCCCATCCCGAAAACTCCCGCATTCCCAAAAAGCGAGGCGAGCGTAACGGGCTGTCCACGGACCTTCAAGCTACGGCACCGCATGGCATCTCAAACGTCCACGCATCGTCGGTCGTCACGTCGTTCGCTATCGACGCACTTTGTCCTGGCGGATCCTTGTTCGCCGTGACGATCGAAGATCGTCTATGCAAGCCGATCGCACACTTCTTCTTGAGCGCGGCCAAGTGCACCTTGCGCGGGTCGGCGGTGTCCTATTCCATGGCGCCGGTTGGAACGAGGTTGCGATGCGCTTGCTTCGCTGGATAATCCCGACGTTCACGACGATCCTGGCCGTCGCCCCGGCCACGGCCCAACGATACGATTCCCAATCTCCGGTTTGCCTCCAGCGGTGGGGACAGAGCGGCTCCACCTACATAGACTGCAGCTATACATCCCTGGAACAGTGCAGGGCGACGGCGTCGGGACTCTCAGCGACGTGCTTCGCCAACCCATACGGCCCGCAGACACATCAGGCACCGCCGGGGCGCGTCCGCGGGCGACAAGGCCGCACCTACTAGGGCACGATAGCCGGATTGCGCGTTCCTCGGACAGCTGCGCGCCGTGATCGCCGGGTTACGATTTTTCCACCTTGGCGCATCGTCATCGCCGCAAATCGACCGAATTTGATGCCCAGCAACACTGAGCACGAAGCCGGGGTGACTCATTGGGCAGGAAACTGAAATACGCCGCGGCCGCTGCCCTCGTGATCACAGCTGGGATTTACGCCAACAACACCAGCCTTCTCGCCTCCCATCGTGCCGACAAACCCGTGCTGCTCGCGCATCGCGGCAAGGCCCAACGTTTCGACGAACAGGGCCTGACGAATGAGACCTGCACGGCGGCGCGGATGCTGCCGCCGACTCACGATTATCTCGAGAACACGCTCCCGGCGATCCGCGCCGGCTTCGACGCCGGTGCGGATATCGTCGAGCTCGATGTGCATCCCACCACCGACGGCGCCTTCGCGGTATTTCATGACTGGACGCTCGATTGCCGCACCGATGGTCATGGCGTGACGCGGGAGCAGACCATGGCCAGCTTGAAAACGCTGGACGTCGGCTATGGCTACACCGCCGACAACGGCAGGACGTTTCCGTTTCGCGGCAAGGGAATCGGCATGATGCCGTCGCTGGCGGACGTGCTCGAGACCTTTCCTGACAGGCGGCTCCTGATCAATGTGAAAAGCCGCGATCCCGGCGAAGGCGAGAAACTCGCCGCCGTGCTGAACAATCTGCCAGCCACGCGCCGCAGCCGGATCATGGTCTATGGCGGCGACGAGCCGATCGAGGCGCTTCGTGCCCGCGCGCCGGAAATCCGGACGATCTCGCGATCGGCGATCAGGAGCTGCCTGGTTCGCTACATCGGCTATGGCTGGACCGGCCTCGTGCCGCAGACGTGTCACAACGCGATGGTCCTGGTGCCGATTAACGTCGCGCCGTGGCTGTGGGGCTGGCCGGATCGCTTCCTGGACCGGATGCGCGGGGCAAACAGCGTTGTGTTCGTGCTCGGCCCCTATCATGGCGGCGAGTTCTCGACCGGGATCGACACGCCCGAACTTTTTGCACGCCTGCCCAGGCATTATTCGGGCGGCATTCTCACCAACGAGATCGACATGGTCGCCGGTCTCGTCAACGGGCCGAGGAACTAGCGCGTGGCGTCGATGGCGATACGCTCCGCGGCGAACGCCCGCGCTACTCCGGGAGTCCGGCGGACCGCAACGCTCCCCCAAGCGCTTCTGCAAGCGCCGGCGCACAGTTCACGCCAGCAAACTGGCGGCCGTATCGAAAGGCCGGCTGAAGCTCGAGCACGCGCGCGGCGGCCGCCCTCGCCTCGTCCAACCGGCCAAGCTTGGCCAGCGCGGCGGTCAATTGCACATAAGTGATGCTGTGTGCCGGATTGGCTTGAACGGATTTGTAGGCCGCACGACATGCTTCTTCATAACGTCCGCGCAGCAAATGGCTCATTGCTTGCGCATCCAACGCGGCCCAGGTCCACGAATCGAACGGGCTTAGCCGCAGACCCTGCTCGCTCCATTCTATCGCGCGATCGGCTTCACCGCCCCAACCGAGCATGACGCTGCCGAGAATGTAGGTCAGCGCCGATGATGGGCTGATGGCGAGGGCGGCGTCCAGTGCGGTGAAGGCCGCCGCGCGATCATGCGCATCCATACCGATGGAAAATCCGGCCCATGTCAGAGCGAGCGCATCGTCTTGTCCATGGGCAATGGCGGATCTGGCGTGCCGGATCGAAGCGGCGCGGTCGAGCTCCTTAAAGCCGGCACGCAGGAACAGGCAATGGTGACACATTGCGGCATTACCATGCGCCAGCGCATAGGCCGGCTCGAGCGCAATCGAACGCTCGAGAAGCGCCAGCGCTCTCGTCACCTGCTCCGGCATGCCTGAATCGACGTCAGGTTGGGCCCGCAGCACGAGATCGTAAGCGTCGAGGCTGTCGGGTCGCTTGCGCTTTACCCTCTCGATCTCGGCGCGGCGGACACTCGGCGCGATCGCGCCCACCGCCGACAGCGCGATCTCGTCCTGAAGCGCGAAAATGTCCTCGGAGCTGCGGTGGTAGCGCTCGGCCCATACATGAACGCCAGTCGTTGCATCGATCATCTGCGCGGTCACGCGCACGCTGCCGCCAGCCTTGCGCACGCTGCCTTCGAGTACATAGCGCACGCCGAGCTCGCGGCCGACCTGCTTCACGTCCACCGCGCGGCCCTTGTAGACGAAGCTCGAGTTCCGCGCGATCACGAAAAGCCAGTTGATGCGTGCAAGGCCGGTGATGATGTCGTCGACTATTCCATCCGCGAAGTACTGCTGCTCCGGGTCGTCGCTGAGGTTCGAGAACGGCAGGACCGCCACGGACGGCTTATCGGGCAGTGTCGGTGCCGACGCGGCACGGGCGGCTGCCGCGTCAAGGCCAATGGCCGCAACGGCCGGTCCGACGTAGCGATAACCGCGGCGCGGCAGTGTTTCGATCCAGCTCTCGGCATCCGCCCCTTCGGCCAGCACCCGGCGGAGCGCCGCGATCTGGACCGTCAGATTATTGTCGGCAACCGCCAATCCGCCCCAGCCAGCCTCGACCAGCGCGTCCTTCGAAACCGGCGCCCCCGCCTTGTCGAGCAGGAGCCGCAAGAGCGCGACTGCGCGGTGGCCAAGCATGGTCGGCTCGGCCCCGCGGTAGAGAATGCCGGCCGCCGGGTCCAGGCGAAACGGACCGAACCGGTAGTGGTCACCGCCCATTGTCATTGGACGCTTTTAGCAAATTTTTGGGAATGGATTCACGACTTCCCGGCCCGAACGGCGGATGTTCACAAATGCCAGCAGAAGCAAGCACCTGGTCATTGGAGGATCACATGAGCGCCCACGCCGTCATTCGCCTGCCCGATGAGAACAAGGGCGTCATGTTGCGCGGTCATCCCATGGTTTTTCTCGTGACAGGCGAACACACGAAGCACACGAGCATGTTCGACTGGACGATCCCGCCGGGGTTCGCCACCGGGCGGCACGTTCACCGGGTGCAGGAGGAGACCTTCTACCTGCTCGAGGGCGAGTGCGAGTGGCAGATCGGCGGCGAGACGGTCCGCGCAACGCCCGGAACCTATCTGTTCATCCCGCCGGGGGTGCCGCATAACATCACGAATGTCAGCGAGAAACCGGCCCGCGTGCTGATGACCGTCTCTCCGCCCGGCCACGAGCACTATTTCGAAGAACTCGCCAAACTCGCGGCGCAAGGTGCGCCCGATCCAAAAGCGCTTGCCGATCTTCGAAACCGCTACGACACCGATCAGTTATCGACCTTGACGACGCGCGCGTAAGCATCCGTCGCGGCGTTAGACGACAGCTTCTGACGCGCGAAGTTCGGCGCGCCCTAAAGCGCGATGGCGTTAGGCTGACTCGTCATCGCGCTTTAGGTCTTTGTTTGAGCATGATCTTTTCGGAAACCGGATCATGCTTTAGCTCCGCAATCCCGGCGCTTCCTGCCCGGTGCGGGCGACGTATTCGGTGTAGCCGCCGCCATATTGATGGATGCCTTCCGGCGTCAGCTCCAGCACGCGGTTCGACAGCGTCGCCAGGAAATGCCGGTCGTGCGAGACGAACAGCATGGTGCCCTCGAAATCCGACAGCGCCGTGATCAGCATTTCCTTGGTGGCGAGGTCGAGATGGTTGGTCGGCTCGTCCAGCACCAAAAAGTTCGGCGGGTCGAACAGCATCTTTGCCATCACCAGGCGCGCCTTCTCGCCGCCCGAGAGCACGCGGCAGCGTTTCTCGACGTCGTCGCCGGAGAAGCCGAAGCAGCCGGCAAGCGCGCGCAATGATCCCTGCCCCGCGGTCGGGAACGCGTCTTCCAGCGACTGGAACACGGTGCGTTCGCCGTCGAGCAGGTCCATCGCGTGCTGGGCGAAATAGCCCATCTTGACGCTGCCCCCTAACGCCACCGTGCCCTCGTCCGGCTCGCTCGCACCGGCCACCAGCTTGAGCAGCGTCGACTTGCCGGCGCCGTTGACACCCATCACGCACCAGCGCTCGCGCCGGCGGATCATGAAGTCGAGCCCGTCATAGATGCGCTTGCTGCCGTAGCCCTTGTGGACCTTCTTCAAGGCCACGACGTCTTCGCCGGAGCGCGGTGCCGGCGGAAAGTCGAACGCGACGCTCTGGCGGCGACGCGGCGGCTCGACGCGCTCGATCTTGTCGAGTTTTTTCACCCGGCTCTGCACTTGAGCTGCATGAGACGCGCGTGCCTTAAAACGCTCGATGAACTTGATCTCCTTGGCGAGCATCGCCTGCTGGCGCTCGAACTGCGCCTGCTGCTGCTTCTCGTTCTGCGCGCGCTGTTGCTCGTAGAACTCGTAATCGCCGGTGTAGGTCGTCAGCGAGCCGCTATCGATCTCGATCACTTTTGAGATCACGCGGTTGATGAACTCGCGGTCATGCGAGGTCATCAGCAGCGTGCCTTCGTAATCGTGCAAGAATTTTTCCAGCCAGATCAGGCTTTCCAGATCAAGATGGTTGCTCGGCTCGTCGAGCAGCATGACGTCGGGGCGCATCAGCAGGATGCGCGCCAGCGCCACGCGCATCTTCCAGCCCCCGGAGAGTGCGCCGACATCGCCCTCCATCATCTCCTGGCTGAAACCGAGGCCGTTGAGCGCTTCCCGCGCGCGGCCGTCCAGTGCATAGCCATCGAGCTCCTCGAAGCGGTGCTGCACCTCGCCATAGCGCGCAATGATCTCGTCCATCTCGTCGGCCTTGTCGGGGTCGGCCATCGCGGCTTCGAGCTCGCGAAGCTCGGCCGCGACCTCGCTGACGGGGCCTGCGCCGTCCATGACCTCGGCCACGGCGCTGCGGCCAGACATCTCGCCGACGTCCTGGCTGAAATAGCCGATGGTGATGCCGCGATCGGTCGAGACCTGTCCCTCATCGGGCAGTTCCTGGCCGGCGATCATCCGGAACAGCGTTGTCTTGCCGGCGCCGTTCGGGCCGA
This sequence comes from Bradyrhizobium liaoningense, assembly GCF_018130955.1. GTDB lineage: Bacteria > Pseudomonadota > Alphaproteobacteria > Rhizobiales > Xanthobacteraceae > Bradyrhizobium > Bradyrhizobium liaoningense_C. The sequence goes on along the minus strand of NZ_JAFCJM010000020.1, from coordinate 26,279 downwards.
CGAGCCCGATCTTCTCGCCCTTGTTCAGGGCCGCGGAGGCTTCGATGAAAAGGATCTGGTGGCCAGCCTGCTTGCTGACGTTGTCGAGGCGGATCATGAGGTCATTTTGGGGGAAATTTGCGTTGCCGCGTCTTAGTCCATATGGGCGGCAAGGGGAAGCCCGGCAATCTCCTGGTCTTGCCCCGGGTTCAGGCGTTCCTGACGAATCCTTAGCAATTTTTCGCCAAAAGCGCGGGCGCGCCCAGCGGAATCTTAACGGGCGTGTGGCGATGTAACGCCTTCTGAAAATGCCCCTGGGGAGTGCCGATGAAACATCACTTTCGCCTGGCCGTCGCCGCCTCACTGATGCTGGGCAGCGGCGCGGCCGCAACCGCCCAAACCCTGCCCGATTACATGGCGCCGATCTCCGGCAAGAGCACGGCCGCGCCGGGCGAGGTCGCGACCAAGGACGTGCTTGCGCTGAACACGGCGATGTTCGAGCTCTATGGTGACGCCGCAAAGCTGTTCCAGAAGAACATCCTGAGCAAGCACCCGGTCATCCTCGGCCTGTTCTCCGGCGCCGGCGGCCGCCTGATCCTGTACCGGCCGGGCCAGCCGCCTCTTGACGCGCCGCAGGTGCCGATCGTCTATCAGCTCCTGAAATCGGTCGGCCACAGCACCATGGCCCTGGCCGAAGTCGTCGGCCCCTATGTCGACAATCCCGACAACAAGTCGTGGCGCGGCCCGATGCTCGCCTTCCGCAGCCGCATGCAGTCGGCGCTCGACAGCCTGGATGCGACCCCGATGCAGGCCGACTGGCGCGACAACAACCGCACCATCCTGCAAAACAATCTCGCCTTCATGGATGAATGCCTCGCCGCCGGCGCCATTCCCTTCGCGAAACTGGAGGCGTTCGGCAAGAAGCAGGCGCCGTCCCTCGCCAGGAACGTCGCCTGGGCCGCGCAAACCCAGGTCGCACACTGGATGGGCGTGCTCGCGGACTGGAAGGCGCAACTCGGTCCCGACTGGGAAAAGACCTATGCCGCCAGCAACACCATCTATGTCGCGCGGCAGAACAACGTGATCTTCAGCGTGCTCGCGCAATTCTTCGGCCCCGATGCCATCAACACCCGCCTCCTTCTGATCGAGACCGTCTCGTTCACGACGACGCCGGCCGACATGCTGGAATCGCTGACGCGGATCATCGCCGACCGCTCGGTCGGCTCGCTGTTCTTCGGCAATTATCACCTGATGGACTACGAGTTGATGGGAGGCGACGCGCGCGCCGCCATCATCGCAGAGACGGCCAAGCGCGGCATGACACCGTTCCTGCCGCCGCTGGTTCCATTCGGCTCAAAGCAGTGGCCGACGCTGGTCACGCCGGGGCCCGGCCCCGCGACGATCGCCGATCTCAAGTAGGCCCGGGAAACATCGGAACACACGGCGGCGGCAACACCGCCGCCGTCTTCACCGAATGGTAACGCCCGACCCGCTTCTATTGTGGTGCGACGACTCCTGACGTCGCAACGATGATCCCCCGGGCATCGATGCCGTCAGCATCGACGTGCCCCTCAAAACCTTGTGCAAGGATCGGCTCATGCGGCCTTCGCGACGCGAGTTCGTGAAGTGGTTATCGGCGGGCGGCATCTCGGTCAGCCTGTCGCATTTGGCACTCGCGAAGGACGCCCCCTTCGCGACGCACGAGACGCTTCCCGGACGCGGCCGTTTCAATCCCGCGGCAAATGGCGCCGGCCGCGTCGACGGTGTCGCCAAGGTCACCGGCGCAAAACTCTACGCCTCCGACTTCCGCGCCAACGACCTGCCGGGCTGGCCCGCAACCACCTCGCACGCCATCCTCGTGCGCGCCAACGACGCCATGCATGTCTACACCGGTATGGACCTCGCGCGCCTTTCCGGAGCGCTCAAGCCGTCAGTGGTCGTCACATCAGCCGATCTCGATCGGATCGGCACGCAGGTTCCTGAGTTCTACAAAGGCGACCTGTTCTGTCCGGTCGGCAAGACGCCGATTTATCTGGGCCAGCCGGTCGCGCTTCTGATCTTCGAGCGGTTCGACGCCTTCGACCAGGCGCGGCTCGCCTTGCGCGACGGCACCTTCGTCAGGTTCGGCGAGGAAACCGGGCCGGTCATCGTTCCCGACTACGGCGCCTACCGCTTCACGCGCGTCGCGGGCGCCTCGCCCGAGCAGCCAGATGTGTATTCGCCGATCCAGGCGGGCTGGGTCTCGCCGAAAAAAGTCCAGACCGCGGCGCTGCCGGTGTGGTCGCCCCTCGCAAGGGAGACCCCGCCCGACTACGCCAAGGCGGCCCGCTATGGCGAGCAGATTCGCGCCGAGCTTGCTGCGGACAACGCCGCCATGCTCGTGCTCGATCGCGAGTTCGAAACACAGTCGGTCGACCCGATGTTCCTGGAGCCGGAATGCGGGCTCGCCTGGTACAACGGCAAGGGCGGCAATCTCGAACTGGTCCTCGGCGTGCAGTCGCCCTATGAGGCCGCGGAGTCGATCGCGACCCTGCTCGGCAAGGCCCGCGCGCCCTACAAGCCCGCGCATATCAACGCGCAGTTCGCCCATGTCGGCGGCGGCTTTGGCGGCCGCGATCATACGCCATTCGTGCTCTATGTCGCACTCGCCGCGGTCTGCTTCCCCGGCAAGCCCGTGCGGCTGGCGCATGATCGCTACCAGCAATTCCAGGGCGGCATCAAGCGTCACCCGATCAAGATGCGCTCGCGCATCGGCATCGAGCGGGCCACCGGCAAGATCAAGGCGTTCGCCGCCGACCATGTCCTCGACGGCGGCGGTCTCGCCAACTTCTCCGCCAATGTCGCCACCGTCGCCGCCACCGCTGCGATCGGCATCTACGACATCCCGAAGGCCGACGTCACAACAGTCGCACTGCATTCTCGCGGCGTGACCGCGGGCTCGATGCGCGGCTACGGCACCTTGCAGACCATGACGGCGCTGGAGGTGCTGATCGACGAAGCGGCGGCCGAATTGAAGCTCGATCCGATCGAATTCCGCCGCCGCAATGCCTTGAAGCAGAACGGCCGGACCATGACCGGCAATCCCTACATCGTCTCGGTGCGCACGCCTGAAATTCTCGACAAGCTCGAAAGGCATCCGATCTGGCAGCAGCGCGCGCAGCTCAAGCAAACGTCTGGAGATCGGCTGGTCGGCACCGGCGTTGCCTGCGTCACCAAGGACTACGGCGCGGGCGCTGACTGCTCGCTCGGCCGCGTCGAGCTCGGTGCCGACGGCAAGATCGCGATCTTCTGCGATCATGTCGAGATGGGCAACGGCATCGGCACGGCGCTTGCAAACCGCGTCGCCGCGCATCTCGGCGCGATCGCCGACGAAGTCTCGGTCGCCCGCGTCGACAGCTACGACGTGCTCGGCCTCGTCACCTCGGGCGATCCTTACACCATGGATCAGAAGACTCAGGACGCCGCCGAGAAGAACCCGCGTTGGGTGCCGTCGATCAGCTCGGCGACATCAGCCTCGATCGGCGCCCATGTCGGCACGCATTCCGCAGCCGAGGCCGCGCGGGTCATCTTCAGCTTCGGCCTGTGGCCCGCGGCACTTGAGCTGTGGCGCATCCCGAAAACCGATCCGCGCGCGAAGCAATGGGCTGATGCGCGCTGGCAGAACGGCCAGCTCACAATGGAAGGCCTCGCGCCCCTCGCGCTACCGGCGCTGGCCGCAACTGCCCATGCGCGCGGCTTCGTCACCGGCGCGGTCGCGCATAGCTTTTCGCGTTGGGCCTGGTCACGGGCGCGTTTCCCGCTGTTCGGCGAGCAGTACCGCGCCGACATCGACGCGCTGGCGATCCGCAAGGGCAATGGCAAATTCGAGCGGGTCAATCGCACCAGCGTCAAATTTCCACCGACCGACAATAACCGCATCGGCACCTCCTACACCTCGATGTGCGGCACGCTGGTGCGCGTCGAGATCGAGCGCGCCTCGGGCAACCTGCGCATCGCCAAGGCCTACAGCGTGTTCGAATGCGGCACCGCGCTCGTGCCCGAGGTGGTGATGGGCCAATCGCATGGCGGTTTTGCCATGGGTGTCGGCTACGCGTTGCTTGAGAGCCTGCCGCCATTCGAGGGCGGCCCCGGCAACGGCGGATGGAATCTCGGGCGCTATCTGGTCGCGCGCGGCTCCGACCTGCCCTTGCGCGATCTCGAGATCGAGATGCTGAAGCCATTGACGCCGGATGAGCCACCGAAAGGCATGGCGGAGGTCGTCATGATCCCGATCGTGCCGGCCCTCATCAATGCCATCTTCGACGCCACCGGCCACCGCTTCCGCGCGCTGCCGGTCACCGCAAGCCTGCTCAAGGGAGTGCTCGCGTGACGACACTTAGCCTCACCATCAACGGCCGCAAGCACGGTCCGATGGACGTGCGCGACGATCTCTCGATGAACGATCTTTTGCGCGAGATGCTCGGCATGACCGGCACAAAATTCGGCTGCGGCGCCGCGCAATGCCTGAGCTGCGCCATCATCGTCGATAACCCCGACGGCACGAGCTATACCAGCCCGACCTGCATCGCACCGGCCGTGAACTTTGACGGCAAGTCGATCCGCACCGTCGAGGGTCACGCCAAGGACGGCGAGCTCTCCGCCCTGCAAAAGGCCTTCATCGACCACTTCGCCTTTCAATGCGGCTATTGCACTGCGGGCTTCCTCAACGAGGGACAGGTGCTGCTCGAACGTCTCTCGCGCACGCCGGTGGCGCGCGACGCGCTGGAGGCCACCATCTCCGAGGCGCTCGACGGCCATCTCTGCCGCTGCACCGGCTACATCAAGTACCACGAGGCCGTGCGCGACGTGATTCTGGCCGACGCCAAGCGCTACCTGATCGCCACCAAATGAGCGCGGGGTTGAGAGCCATGCAATCCGGCGCGCGAATTCGACTGGTCGTTGCCGTCGCGGCACTCACGAGCAGCCTTTGCGCGGGCTACGCGGCCTCGGAGACGGCAAGCCATGCGCTGGCCTCCCCCGATAGCTTTGCTGGCATCAGCGACACCGCGCAGCGATCGGCCGCGATGTTCACCGAGCTCGGCAAGGTCCTGACCCATCCGCGCTGTACCAACTGCCACCCGGCCGGCGACAGTCCGCGCCAGGGTGACAATCCCCGCATCCATCAGCCGCCGGTGACGCGCGGCGCCGACGGCCACGGCTTAGAGACGATGCGCTGTCACACCTGCCACCAGAAGGCCAATTTCGAGCCCGGCCGCGTGCCCGGTCATCCCGAATGGCATCTGGCGCCGCGCGAGATGGCCTGGGAAGGCAAGACCGTCGGCGAAATCTGCGCGCAGATATCAGATTCTGCGCGCAATGGCGGCCGCAAGGTGGAAGACCTGATCGAGCACATCGGCAAGGACACGCTGGTCGGCTGGGCCTGGAAGCCGGGCTTCGGCCGCGCGCCGGCGCCAGGCACGCAGGAGCAGGCCGGAGCACTCGTCGAAGCCTGGGTCAAGACTGGCGCGGCCTGCCCGGCGCGTTAAGCGCTCCAACGCCGCGGCGGGCCCAGCGTCGGCTTTTTGCCGAAGCTACCTTCAGGCAGCTGACCTTCGAAGCGACCAGTCGCGAGGCCCGGTTTCGACCTAACGAGAGTTATGGTGGTTCATCCAGCAATCGCTCCATGATGATCGTGCGTTCATCACCATGGTAGCTATCGCGCACGGCCCTGAATCCAAGCCGCGCGTAGAAGGCTTCGGCGGTGACCGAAGAGGGGACGGCCAATCTGGGGACGTTTCTCTCGCGCGCTGTGCGCTCGATCGCGGCCATCAGCAGCTTGCCTATCCCCCGAGCCTGAACATCAGGGGCGACAAAAACTGAACGGACCACGCTTCCATCGAGGCTTGCTGTCCCAGCGACGCGGCCGTCAATCGTGGCAACAAGGACCGTGCGCTTGCCGATCAGCTCCAGCACGGCGCTGGGACTGAAGCTGCGCTCGACCCTCTGGATGATCTCGTCTGTATAGTCCCTCGCATTCGTTTCGCGCAATGCACGCAAGATGACCGCGCTTATTTCGTCCGCGTCATGTTCAAGCGCTGGACGGATCGTGCACTCCATTGCCCCCTCCACTCGCCCAGCATTCACAGCGGATCTACGATCGCCAGGGAATCGCGGGCACGTGTCTTCATTCCATGTGCCTTCGACTATGGGCAGACGCCGATATTTCGGAGCCGCTTTGCCCCGATGAACGTTCGATACTCAGCAAGCTGGAGGAATTGGTCCAGCGGCCAGATCACCGGTCCTGACTGTTTTTTGCTAAGATGAATGGCATGGTCCTCGCCGAGATAAAGCGCGACATGCGCTCCCCAGGGATTTTCAGTCCGATTGAAAAGCAAAAGGTCGAGTGGTCTCAACTCGTCCGACACCACATGGGTTTCCCTGGTGTCCTGCCATAGGTTGCTGGACCGAAACGGGGATATTTCAAATCCGAAGTGCTTGAGCAGGGCGTACGCGAAATTCTGGCAGTTCGGGCTGTCGGACATGCTCGGTAGCGTCGGCGTATTCGGATCGTGGTCTTGGTCGTACCTAACTCGCCAGAAGTGCTCGGGTATCATGTCCGCCGAGACGCTCTTCATCATCTTACCCCTCACACCCGGCCTGCGACGCTCCCCTCCCACTCTACTCAACCGAGGAGGAGATGTCGCCTTTTTGGCGCCAAAGCGGTGCAGCGAGCGGGCCAGCCGTGTCATCCGCGGCCTTGCCTGTGTGAGCTTCCTGCATTTGGCGGAAGGTGGTCAAAATTCCTGCATCGCGATATTCTGGGTGGGGGAAGCAAGGCCGAGGAGAAAGCTCAAGGGAGGTCTGACCATGCGGTTTGCAAAGCCCCTGCTCACAGCACTGGCCACCGCATTTTCTTTGGGCAACATCGTTGCGCTGCCGGCGCATGCGGAGATCGACGCGGCAGGCTTGAAGCAATCGATCGAGACCTCCTTCGAGCGCGAATATCCAAAGCTCGATGCGCTCTACAAGGACATCCACGCGCATCCCGAGCTCGCCTTCCAGGAGGAGAAGACCGCCGCAAAACTCGCCGCCGAGATGCGCGCGATCGGCTTCGAGGTGACGGAGAAGGTCGGCAGGACCGGGCTGGTTGCGCTCTACAAGAATGGCGATGGCCCGATCATCATGGTGCGCACCGAGCTTGACGCGCTGCCGATGGAAGAGAAGACCGGCCTGCCCTATGCAAGCCGTGACAAGACGACCTGGCAGGGGCGCGAAACCTTCGTGGCCCATAGCTGCGGCCACGACATCCACATGGCGAGCTGGTTCGGAACGGCAAAAACGCTGGTCGGACTGAAGGATCGGTGGAAGGGCACGCTGATGTTCATCGCCCAGCCCGGCGAAGAGGTGGGCGCGGGTGCGATGGCCATGCTGATGGACGGCCTGTTCACCCGCTTTCCCAAGCCCGACGTCGGCTTCGCCCTCCATAGCGGCGGCGGGCCTTTCCCCTACGGCTCCGTCGTCTTCACCCCCGGGGTCCGCTCATCCAGCGCCGACGCCCTCTTCATCAGATTCAAGGGCCGTGGCGGCCATGGCGCGTCGCCACAGGCGACCATCGATCCCGTGACGATGGCGTCGCGTTTCGTAGTCGATGTCCAGAGCGTCATCAGCCGTGAGAAGGACCCGACCAAATTCGGCGTTATCTCGATCGGCTCGTTCCATGCCGGCACCTCCGGCAACATCATTCCCGACGAGGCGGTTCTACAGGGCACCATCAGAACCTTCGATGCTGACGTGCGCGCCAAAATGCATGACGGGATCAAGCGAACCGCCAAGGCGGTCGCCGACATGGCGGATGCGCCGGCGCCTGACATCATGATTACCGAAGGGGTCAAGGCGCTGGTCAACGATGCCGTTGTTGGCGCAACCGCCGAGAAGGTGCTGAAGGTGGCCTTCGGCGACAGGTTCAACTTCGCGCCGCCGGTCACCGCGAGCGAGGATTATTCCGAGTACATCAATTCTGGCGTGCCTTCGATGTTCTTCAATATCGGCGTCTACGATCCTGAAGTCGTCGCCGCGTCGCTCAATGGCGGCCCGCCGCTTCCGGGCAACCATTCCCCGCTGTACGCGCCGGTGCCGAAGCCGACCATCCAGACCGGTGTCACCGCAATGACGCTCGCCGTCCTGAGCGCATTCGACCAGAGGGCCAAGGGGCAGTAAAAGCCGGTCCGTCGTTGCGCGCGACGTCAAGCAGCCGAGTCAACAAGCCCTCCTCGGTCATTGTAGCTTCACCGCGCTCTTGTCGAGCGCCGCGCGCAGGCCCCTGGCAAGTTTCACCGCATCATCGTTGGCCCAGAAATGGCAGAAGAACAGGCGCGGCTGCTCATCGATCATGTGGCTGTGGAGCGCGGTCACCTCGATGCCGTTGCTGCGCAACGCCTTGATGACCGGGTTGACTTCATCGCCGGTCAGAACGAAGTCGCCGGTGATCGCCGCCTTGCCGCCTCCGGTAGGCTGGAAATTGATCGCCTCCGCAACGCCCATCGGACCGACCGGGACAAGCTGCATGCCTCCCTCGCTGACGGGGTCGCGGCGCGGCACGGCGAACTGGTAAACGCCGCCATTACTCTGGCCCTTGACGCCGATGATCTGGTCAAGCTGCGCCGTGTCGAGATCGACGGCCGGCGGTGGAGCGGCACCGACGGTCGTCGCAAGCGGCGTGTTGCTGGCCCCGAGCGCATCCCGAATTACGTTCGCAATCTTCACGGCATCGCCGTGGCCGCCGACATGCATGTAGAAAGTTGCGGGGCTCGCGCGCAGCAAATGATTGTGCACGGCCGTGACCTCCAACCCGCCCTCGATCAGCTTCAGCATGACGGGGTTGATCTCGGTCTCCAGCAGCACGAGATCGCCCATGACCATCACGCCGCCATGGGCGGGCTTGAACACGACCCAGCCACCCAGAGCGAATGCCGGCTTGATGGCCACGCCATCCAGCGTGACCGAAAGGTCGCTGCGGGGAAAGCCATAGCGGTGCGCGTCGCCGGACACGGCCGCCTTCCTGCCGAAGGCTTCGTCGATTTTTTGCCACTCGATATCTTGGGCCATCGCGACCGTGGTGAAGGAGATCGCGAGTATCGAGGCTATCAGCCAGAGCACGCTTCGCATGGTCATTCTCCTTGTTCGGATGGATCGTTCCCGATCTCATCCGCCATCGACGCGCCGATGCCCATGATGTGAAGCGCGAGTTCAAAGCCTTCCCTGACGCGGGCCGGATCGCCGGCAAAGACAAACGCGGAAGGTCCGCGCTTGATCCTCTGCTCGGATTCGACGGCGATCTCGGAAGGAATATTGGGAAGGTTTCGCTCGTCCACGCGCAATCCCCTCGACAAATCGAGTGTTGCGCAGAGCTTGGACGACGCGCGTCTGAAGGGGAGTCTGCTTGTCCCCGCCGACATTAGTACCGCCGATCACGATGGCCATGCAATAATTGTGAGGGACCAGCGCGTCCCGCGCGATCACAAGGGAGTATGAGGGAGGCACATCGAATGGGAACTCGACGACATCGTCAGGTTTTCCGGGCTCCCTTCTTCTGAAGCTGCCGGAGATCGCGCGTGGCTTCGGCCAGCAACCAGTCGCGAAACGTGACGATCTTGGGCAGGCTGGCTGTCGCTTTCGGGCACACGATCCAATATGTCTTCGACAACGGCAGCGACAATGCGAACGGTCGCACCAGGTGACCCTTGAGGAGATCCCATGCCGCAAGCGTGGTGCGCGCGAGCGCAATCCCCTGCCCGTTGATCGCCGCATCAATCACCATGCTGGCGCGGTTGAGCACCGGACCATGCGTGACGGCCCCCCGGTCGACCCCTGCCTCCTGCAGCCAGCTATCCCAGTCGGCGCGGCTGTCCATATGGATCAGCGGAAACTTGAGGAGATCGGCCGGCTTGCCGAGGCGCTTGCGGCTGGACAGAAGTTTTGGGCTGCAGACCGCAAAGAGCTGCTCCGGGCTCAGCCGCACCGCGTCAAGCCCCGGCCAGTTGCCGTCGCCATGACGCACGGCAAGGTCGACTTCCTCGCGGGCGAAGTCGACATGATGCAGCGTTGCGGAGACCCGCAGGTCGATCCCCGCATGCGCCTCGACGAAATTGCCGAGCCGATGCACCAGCCATTTGGCGGCAAAGTCCGGTGAGGTCGAGACCGTCAGCACGCCGGAATTCTGCCGCTGCAACAGCCGCTCGGTACCGATCGCAATGCGGTCTAGCGCATCGCGCACGACGGCGAGATATTCGCGGCCGGCCTCGGTGATGATCAGGCGCTGCCGCTCGCGGTTGAACAGTTTGACCGCAAGCTCGGCCTCGAGCGCCTTGACCTGATGGCTGACCGCACCCTGCGTGACGCAAAGCTCCTCGGCGGCGCGCGTAAAACTCTCATGCCGCGCAGCGGCTTCAAAGGCTTTCAGGGCATTCAGCGGCGGCAGGCGTGGGCGCATCACACGACTTCATGAGAAAAACTAGGGCAGGCAAGAGAAACGATGCTTTGCGGGGCGGCGCCCCGCACCATTATTGGGAAGCTCCAGCGAAGCATTTCACGAGATTTGGAGCTTGTCGATGTCCCTCCTTTTAACCGACACCTTGTCGATCCCGCCGGTGCAGGCCGTCGAGCCGGCCGCGCCAGTTCCTCAATCCAGCTCAGGACGAGGGCCCCGACCCGCGCGACGGCGCGGCTGGTGGAGCTGGCTCGACCAGCCCTATGAACGTGCCGTGCTCCGCGAGATTGCGGATGACCCGCATCTGCTCAACGACATCGGCCTAACCCAAGAACAGGCGCTGCGCGAGGCCGCAAAGTCGTTCTGGATCTGGTTCGCGCTCTGATCGACAAGCAAAAAGGGGAAAACGGATGTTCGATCCAATCGTCTACGGCTTTCCGCGCAGCACATTCGTCAACATCGTCCGCCTCCTCCTGACTCACAAGGGGGTCAGCTACGGCTTCCATGACCTCGAGTCCGTCATGGGAAAGCCGGATCACCTGGCGTTGCACCCGTTCAACCGCGTGCCGATCCTCAAGCACGGCGATTTCACCGTTTACGAGACGAGCGCAATCGCAACCTACGTCGACGAAGCTTTCAACGGGCCGCGCCTGACACCGCAGGACGTTCGCGCGCGGGCGCGCATGAACCAGTGGATCGGCGCGGTCAATTCCTACTACTACCCGTACATGATCTACCATGTGACGCACGAACGCCTGGTGTTCCCCGAGCTCGGCATCGCATCCGATGAGAAGGTCGTCGCACATGCGCTCCCCAAGGTCGACACAGCGCTTCGCGTCGTCGAACGCGAGTTGGCTCACGGCAAGGACTTTCTGCTGGGCGACCAGCTTTCGATCGCGGATTTCTATCTGCTGCCGAGCACTTTTGCGTTCAGCCTGACGGCGGAAGGACAGGCAATGTATCCAAAGTTCCCGGCGTTCTGCCGCTGGCGGGAGCGCATGGACAATCTGCCGGCGACGCAAAAGGTCCGCGCGGCGGTGCAACGGCTACCCATCGGGCACGCCCGCGAATGGGCTAACTCGCACCGGCCGAAATATTGACCGCGAAGTTTCTTGCCGCGGAGACGCTCCGCCGCTAGGTTTCGCGCACGGGGACACCACAGGCTCCCCGCCAGACGGCTCCGCCGTCCAAGCCTGTGCAACGCTCGGCTTCTTCCGGGAGATTGCACATGGACGGATTCCGCGACAAGACCGCAACCGCGCAACGAGACGACAGCACCGCTTCGCTGCGACGCATTGGCGTGATCGACATACCCGATGCCGCGGGGAGTTCCTTCGATCACGGCATCTTCGATCCGAAGAGCCGCCGCGTCTTCATCGCCCACACCGCGCGCAGCACGGTCGAGGTCATCGATCCCCTCGCCGGCTCCCATACCATAACGCTGTCGGGATTTCCCGGCTGCGCCGGCGCCGTCGCCGATGACGGAGACATACTCGTCACCAATCGTGGCGCGGCGAGCGTTGCCTGGCTCGATGCTGAAACGCTCGCGACCAGGGCGGTGTACGAAACCGGCGCCCGGCCGAACGGCGCCGCAATCGTCAAGCGGCTCGCGCTCGGCATCGTCGCCTGCATCGGCGACGAGCGGGAGCAGCCGACACTGCAGGCCTTTCGTCTCGGCGGCGGCAGGACCACGAGCCTCGACCTGCCCGGTCGCCCGCGCTGGTGCGTGACGGATGCGGTCGCCGAGCGGCTGTTTCTCTGCATCCGCGAGCCTTCGATGATCCTGGTCGCAAGCTTGCCTGACCTGAGTCCGCTCGCCCAATGGCGGCTTCCGTCCGGTGGGGCGCACGGCCTCGACATCGACCATGCGCGGGGACGCCTCTACGCGGCCTGCGATGACGCAGAGCTTGTCGAAGTCGACAGCCAATCCGGCAAGGTCACCAACGTCTGGCCGATCGCCGGCCCCCCGGATGTCACGTTCTTCAATCCGGTAACCGGCAATGTCCATGTCGCGATTGGCGAACCAGGGGTGGTCGAGACCATCAACCCCGTCAGCGGCCGCAGACTGCAGACCGTCACGGCTGCCGACGCGCACACGACGGTGCTGGTGCCGCCGGACCGGCTCTATGTGATCTCGGCGGTCCATGGCGGGGTGCTCGTGCTCGCGGATTCCTAGATCGGGAGGGCGCACATGCACAGGTCTTCTTGGTCTTTGAGGGCGATCACTGCAGCCATTGCGTTGATTGTCGCACACGTCAGCGCTCCGGCATTTGCTGAGGGAGAAATCAACATGATCCAGATTGACCAAATGACAGCAGGGAAGCCGCCGCCGGGTTTCTCGTTTGCGCGCACCGGCCGGGGCACCCAGGGGCAATGGACCGTCGTTGCCGATCCCACCGCCAAAACGGGCTTTGCGATCGAGCAATCCAGCACTGATACAACCGATTACCGCTTTCCGCTCGCCATCCCCACCACGATTTCAGGGAAGAATGTCAAAGCCGAGATCAGATTCAAGGCGGTGAGCGGTAAGGTGGATCGAGCTGCCGGCATCGCCGTTCGGATGCACGGCCCGGACAATTATTACATCGCGCGCGCCAATGCGTTGGAGGACAATGTGCGCTTCTATCGCGTCGTCGCCGGCAAGCGGCAACAACTCGGCACGGCGAACCTTCGCGTCACCTCGGGCGATTGGCACACGCTGACACTGGAAGCGCAAGGTCAGCGCTTCACCGTGGTCTATGACGGCGCCATGCTGTTCGAGGTAACCGACACTACGTTCACGGAGGCCGGTGGCGTTGCGCTTTGGACCAAGTCCGACAGCGTGACGCGCTTCGATTTGATGACGATCACACCGCTTCCTTGAGACGAAATCATGGGTTTCTGGACAGCGAGCGCGGTTGGATTGGTGATCGCCTATCTCCTGGGCTCGACCCCCACGGGCTATCTGGCGGGAAAGCTCCTGAGAGGCATCGATATCAGGGAGCATGGCTCCAAATCCACCGGCGCCACGAATGTCCTGCGGACGCTTGGAAAATGGCCGGCCCTGGTGGTGCTGATGACAGATGTGCTGAAAGGCGTGGCCGCTATCATGGTGGCCCGCTCGTTCTGTCCCTGGCTCTATACAGTGCTATCTCCAACGCCGCAGACGGCGTCTGATTTGCAAGTCTGGGTGCCGTGGGCCGTTTGCCTGGCCGGAATTGCCGTGCTGCTCGGGCATGGCCGTTCGATCTGGTTGAACTTAACGGGCGGCAAATCCGCAGCCGCCGGGCTCGGCGTGTTGCTGGCGATGTCATGGCCCGTGGGATTAGGCACTGCGACGGCCTTTGGCATCGTGCTGGCGATAAGCCGGATCGTATCCCTCGGCTCGATGCTCGCAGCGTTGACCGCGATCGTTCTCGTCTGGGCTCTCGACCACCCCTTGCCCTATCGGCTGATGGTGATCGCAGGCCTCTACATCATCTTCGCCATCGTGCCAACATGCAACGACTGTTGGCGGGAATGGAGCCGCGCCTCGGTCAAGGCAGCCCGGAGACGAGGGCGCAAGCGCAGGTCTAGGACGCGGTGCGAGCATCGCTATCGGGGCGAAGCGGACATTGACCGCCCCTTGTCGGTACGTGCCCTCATGCTCAGGCGCGCCGAGATCCAAAGGAATACTGCATCTTCGTTGTCCTGCTTGAGCAACTCTGCTTGCTCGATGTCGAAACCAGCGTCGACGACGAGTCGCTTCGTCTCATCGGGATCAAGATGGCTGAAGAACATCGGAGTGCCGAGCCAATCTCAGCCAGTCGCCTTCCGCCGATCCAAAGCTCGCCACGAAGATCCCATCCGGCCGAAGCCACGACGCGATGCGCCGAATGAGGGCTGCATGCTCGTTCCCCGACACATGCGTCATCGAACAGAAAGCAGATATGGCGTCAAACGACCCGGTAGGGAGCTGGATGCTCGTCATATCCGCGTGGACGAAATTCGCCTCCGGAACATTCCGCCGGGCGCGCACGATCTGCCCGAGGGATGCGTCCACGCCGGCCGCGAGCGCACTTGCCAAAGCCGTATCCTCGGATATTCTACCTTTGGTTACAGCGCCTATTTCAATCAGCGCGTGGTGGTCGCATTGGGGGGCGGCAATCATGTGGAGACTATGTCGAGCGTTCTTATCCGCAGGGGCAACAGCCCTTGTTGCAGGTTGCAGCCTAGTCCCGGATATTCCGCGAGAAACGCAGCTTCCAGTTGCGGAAATTCTTTTGAACGCAAGCTGTGGGCTGCAGACAGCGCTTAGATATCTGGACCAGCCTACTTTCGCCCGGTTCAAGCCGCGATATTGGCTGATCAGCATCGCACTCCTGCCGAAGGTCGACTCCGCGATCACGGCCGGCGCAGGTTACAATGGAAGAAGCTCCTCGATCGGGGCGCCCTATTCCACTTCGTGGGTCATCGGATCTCCACCGGGTCTAGCCGTCAACGCGACGGGTGAGCGCAACAGTGCGATCACTTTCAAGATCAACTCGGGCGATTTGATCAAGGAAATCCGACTCGATTGCAGCGACACCAGCCCGACATTCAACGCACTTACGAATAACCTAGGCTTGTATGATTGGCTCGTTCGGAGTGCTTCCGCACTGAATGTCAATCCGTCCGCCAACGCAGACAGTCCAAGCTATAACACTCAAATAACGATCAGGTTCAACGGCGACGGAAGTTATAGCTACGCGTTTCCGTTTGGCGGCGCATTTGTTGCTGCATCGGGAAGTTATTCCATCGACGAACAGTTGCAGATTAGCATGACGCCCATTGATCCACCGCCAAAGCCGTACACTGTCAGAACTCTGCCAGTTGCAGATATCAATTCGAATGTCCGCAATGCGGCCGCGATCTCCGCTACCGTTGCCAACCAGCGTCTTGATCTTCAGCAACTGCAAAACACGCTCCGCAGCCTGAAGGCCGTTCAATGAAATACGTCCTATTCCTCTTGTTGTTCTCCACTCCGCCGGCTCAACACGTGGATACGGCAACACGTAAAGCCAAGTCTGTATGGACGCTCAAGAGCAGCACCACCATGGAGTTCTCGACGCCGGCAGCTTGCAGAATTAACGGTCAAACCATCCTTGACAGCCTAGACGAGACCGACACTGTCACAGGTGTGGGCTGGTGCTTTTGTGAGAGCTCTCCAGGTGGGACGTGCCCGGAATCAGACTCTCGCGCAAAGGATAGTCGATTCGAAACCTTGAAAATGCAGCCAGGCATCATGCAAATAAAGCCGCATGAATTCTCGATCGACGGAAGTGGAGACAAGCAGAAGACCGTCGATATTAACGCTGTCAAATTGCTGCCGAAGTCCCTGCAAGATGCTCAAGAAGCCGCTCAAAAGCGCTCGTTGTCCAAGCCAAAGCGCTAGCGACGCAGTCGACGGCACCCGACAAATGCCGCAGTCGACGCTTCCGTGGTTGAGCCAATAGACGTCCTAACGTTCTACGCGCGGCGCATCAGCTTGAGCGACGCCGCCAGCCGCAGGCTGCGCTTGCCCGCGAGCGCGATGCCTTCCAGCTCGCCACCCTCGTCGTTGCAGCTGCCGGAAAAGCCGATCCCGACCTCATGGCCACCGAATACCGGGTTCTCGCCGCGCGCCGGCGTATGCTCCTGATTGAGGATCTCGCCCTTCCAGCGGCCGTTCTCCGACGAATATGAGCCGAGATAGTAGAAGAACGCGTCACCACCGAGGATGCGGCCGTCCATCAGCAGCATCACGCCGGACAGCCCGCCATCGACACCGTCAAGCGCGTTCAGGTGGATGGAGTAGAGCCCGTTCGCGATGCCGGCTGCTCCGACTGTGCCCCGCGGCGGCAATGCATCGTCCTCGAGCCGCGTGAGTTCGGCCCAGAACAGCGAACCCGGAGCCGGCGCGGCCTCGCCTTCGAAGCGGATGCCCTTTTCGTGGGGCCGGCCGAGCAGGCTGACGGACATCGCGTCGCTCCCCAACAGCGATTTGTAATAGGGGTCGTGGTTGTGACGTTGGGTGATCACTTCTGCGATGATCCCGCTATCGCGCTCCTCGTAGGTGCCGAGATGGGCAAACGCCGAATTGCCGCCGAGCAGCCTGCCGTTGTGCATGCACATGATGCTGCGGCCGAAGGCGTCGTTGACGCCGCATTCGACCTTGTAGAGCCCGTTCGGCAACGAAAAAAATCCCGGAAAACCATTTGCGAGTTGCGCGCTACCTAGCACCGCCGCCGCACCGAATCCATCGGGATCCATCAGGCTTTTCCGCGGTCCCGCCGTTGGTGGGCCCATCCCTCGCGATGATGGCAATATACACCTGATTTGCCCGACGGGTCAAGCGATTTTCGTAAAATCAGCAATCGCTCGTAACGCTCTCCTTTTCTACTGTGCATGGGGTTGTTTTCGACGTTTTGTTTTTTGGCACCGGCAGGACGCTCATCACGCCTTAGTGACGCTTGAAATACTGCACCTCGCGCTCGTGCTTCTCGGCCGCCGCGCGGCTCTTGAAGGTGCCGAGGTTGCGGCGTCGGCCGGTCTTCGGATTGACCTTGCGCGAATAGAGCCGGTATTCGCCGGATCGCAGCTTGCGGATCATGATCGCTCCTCCTCTTGGCGCCCCCTTCCCCTCAAGCGCGACCGCAAGATGGAAGTTCCTTCACGGCTTGCCCTGCGGCTGAAACGCTTGATTGCCGAACGGCTGCTGGTCGACAGGAACCCGCATCACGACGAAACTCCGCCCCATCGACCGGTGACAGGCATTGCAGCCCTCAGTGAGTTCGCCCAGCGCCTTCGCGAACTTGCGACCGTCCTTGGCCCCGATCGCATCCGAGACAGACTGCAATGACGGCTCCAGCGTCGTGACGTTGCTGACGGGAATGCCGGAGTAGAGCAAGGCCGCTTCGACGAGGCTTGCCTTGAGCTGATGCAGCTCGTAGGCCGCGAGCTCCCAGTTTTGGGCCTTGCCGGCGAGCCAGAGCTTTTGGTGACGCGCCTGCGCCGCGCTCATGATATCGCCGAGCTTCGGCACATAGTCGCTCGCGGTCGGTGATTTGAGATCCTGGGCCATCGCAACCACCGTGGAGGATGCCAGCCAGGCCAGCACCACCATCCCGCATCGAAGTTTCATCGCAAGCTCCGTTGTTGTTCTTGCGATGCAATCTATCGTGCCGCGGCGGCGCAGGGTGTTGCGCTCGATCAATGCCTTCCGAATCTGGTGGATGCGATCAGAAACACAGGGTGGTGACGAGCTGGCCCTGCTTGTTCTTGATCGCGTAGGGACAGCGAATCCGCTCCAGCGCCTTCTTGGCATCTTCGTCGCCGAGCGCCGCGGCGCGCTCGTAATAGGCCTTTGCGGCGTCCTTGTCCTTCGGACCGCCGCGGCCTTCCTGCGCGAAAGCGCCCATCCGCTCCAGTGCGCCGGGATGGTTTTTCGCCGCCGCCTTTTCGAACATCGCACGCGCCGCAACGTCGTCCTGCTGGCCGCCGCTGCCGTTCGACAGCATCAGGCCGAGCTGATACTGCGCCTCCGCATTGGTCTCGGCGGCCCTGCCGAGCAGCTCGCGCGAGCGCGCCGGATCGGCTGGCGCGGCCGTACCGCCGCCAATGGCCGCGAGATTGCTGACGCCGCGGGGATTGCCGGCTTCCGCCGCCTTCTCGAACAGTTTTCGTGCCTGCGCCTCGTCCTTCGCGACGCCCGCGCCCGTGCCGTAGAGCACGCCGAGCTCGACCATCGCCGAGGTCGAGCCCTTGTCGGCGGCCTTGCGCCAGGCCGCCATCGCTTCCGGCATCTGCCGGTTGGCGGCATAGGCGCGACCGAGCTGGAACATCGCGCGCCGCGAGGCGCCCGACGCCGTCTTGCAGAACTTGATCGCGGTCGGAATGTCCGCGGACGCAACGTCAGCCACGCCCCGGACATCGGCCGGCTTGTCGGGATCGCTGGGATCGGCTGCCAGCCTGTCGCACAGCACGAGGTCGGCCGATTGCGCGTGCGCCTGAAAGGGCGACGCGAGAGCGAGCAAGAGAACGAAGGCGATCTTTCGCATGGCGCGCAGGTTGCGTCCGGCAATCGGCAAATTCAAGGCTCGAGTCCCGACGCCCGCAAGGCCGGCGCGGCCTCGGCGGATGCGAGATAACGCAGCAACCGGTCGGCGGCCACAGCGTCTTTCGCGGCAACCATCCGGCCGGCGGAAAACAGCGCCGGCGTCTGCAATTCGCGCGGAATCGGACCCACGACCTCGATGCCGGCAACCTGCTTCAATTCGCTGACCTGCTGTATGGCGAGATCGGCCTCGCCGCTCACCAGCCGCTCGGCCGTAAAGCCCTGCTGCACGATGACGGCGCGGTCGTTGATCTTATCGGCAATCCCGAGGCGCTCGATCAGTTGCGCGAAATAGATGCCGCTCGCCCCCAGCCGCGAATAGGCAACCGCGCGCGCCGCAAGCAGCGTCTTGCGCAGCGCGCTTTCGGTTGTGATGTCGGAATACGCAGCCCCTGCCCTGACCGCGATGCCGACGTAGGAGCGCGCCAGGTCGACCGCGCTTTCGGCGGCCACGCGGCCCTCGGCAATGACCTCGTCGAGTCCTTCGCGGGTGAGGATCACGAGATCGGCTGTCTCGCCCGCGCGCAGCCGCTTCAGCAGCGCCATGGTCGGCGCGTAGTCGGCGTCGATGCGCATACCAATTGCGGCTTCGCAGACCGACGACAGGCTGCGCATCGCGCCCATTAGCCCAAGCGTGGAGAGCATGCGGATCGTGTCGTCCATGGACAGCCCTGCTTAGATTGCCCGATCAGAGGCGGTGCATCAGCCGCAGCGTGGCGGTCAGGCGCAGGCTGCGCTTGCCCGCCAGCGCGGTTGCTTCCAGCACCGCGTGATCGTCGTCATAGGTGCCGGAGAAGCCGATGCCGACCTCATGGCCGCCGAACACCGGGTTCTCGTCGCGCGCCGGCGTATGCTCCTGGTTGAGGATCTGCCCCTTCCAGCGGCCATTCGCGGCCGTGTAGCTGCCGAGATAGTAGAAGGAGGCATCGCCGCCGAGAATGCGGCCCTGGTTGAGCAGCATCACGCCGGTCAAGCCGCCGTCCACACCGTCGAGCATCCGCAAATGGATGGAGTAGAGCCCGTCGACGATGCCGCCCTCGCCGACGCCGCCGGCGATCGGCGCCTCGTCCTCCCTCAGCGGCGTCATCACGGATTGGAAGGGCACGCCGGGCAGTTCTTTCATCTCGCCCTTGAAGCGAACGAGATCGCCGTCCGCCCAACCCTTGGCGATCAGGGTCGCATTGTCGGTCCCCGCCATCGCGCGATAGTGGGGATCGGGATTGTGACGAAAGGTCTTGATCTCAATCGTGAGACCTTCGGCGGTCTTCTCGTAAGTGCCGATATGCGCAAAGGCCGAGTTGCCGCCCAGCATCTTGCCGTTGCCGACATGCATCACGCTCCGGCCGACGGCGCCGGCGAGGCCATACTGAACCTTGTAGAAACCTTCAAACACCAGCCGTCCCCGGCCTGCGCGCATCCGGCACGCAGTTTATCCCGCTTTCGCCCAGGCTGGATATAGCGCGCACCGAGAATGCCGCACCAATTTCGCCGCGCGGGCGAGTTGTCATGAAAATGCAAAAATCCGCCAAGGCCTTTCGGCCTCGGCGGATTTGATTGCCAGCCCGGGCAAGCCCCCCAGCCCGGGCCGGAGGATCTTAGGCGGCCGCCTTCTTGTCGGTCGGCACGGACGAGATCGTCTTCAGGATCTGCGAAGCGATCTGGTATGGGTCGCCCTGCGAGTTCGGACGACGGTCTTCCAGATAGCCCTTGTAACCGTTGTTGACGAAGGAGTGCGGAACGCGGATCGAAGCACCGCGGTCGGCCACGCCGTAGCTGAACTTGTTCCAGGGCGCGGTCTCGTGCTTGCCGGTCAGACGCTTGTCGTTGTCCGGGCCGTAGACGGCGATGTGGTCCATGAGGTTCTTGTCGAAGGCCGCCATCAGCGCCTCGAAGTACTCCTTGCCGCCGACCGTGCGCATATACTCGGTCGAGAAGTTGGCGTGCATGCCGGAGCCGTTCCAGTCGGTGTCGCCGAGCGGCTTGCAGTGGAACTCGATGTCGATGCCGTACTTCTCGGTCAGGCGCAGCATCAGGTAGCGGGCCATCCACATCTGGTCGGCAGCGGTCTTGGAGCCCTTGCCGAAGATCTGGAATTCCCACTGGCCCTTCGCGACTTCCGCGTTGATGCCTTCATGGTTGATGCCGGCCGCGAGGCAGAGGTCGAGATGCTCTTCGACGATCTTGCGGGCGACGTCGCCGACGTTCGAGTAGCCGACGCCGGTGTAGTACGGGCCCTGCGGGGCCGGATAGCCGGACGACGGGAAGCCGAGCGGACGGCCGTCCTTGTAGAAGAAGTATTCCTGCTCGAAGCCGAACCAGGCGCCAGCGTCGTCCAGGATGGTCGCGCGCTTGTTGGACGCGTGCGGGGTCTTGCCATCGGGCATCATGACTTCGCACATCACCAGCACGCCGTTGGTGCGCGCAGCGTCCGGGAAGACAGCGACCGGCTTCAGCACGCAATCGGAGCTGTGGCCTTCGGCCTGCTGGGTGGAGGAGCCGTCAAAACCCCAGAGCGGAAGCTGCTCGAGCGTGGGGAACGACGAAAATTCCTTGATCTGAGTTTTGCCGCGCAAATTCGGAGTCGGCGTATATCCGTCGAGCCAAATGTACTCGAGCTTGTACTTGGTCATTGAGCCTCTCTGTAGATGATGCGAAAGGTGGGGACCTCAGGCCCCCGCACGTTGTACCCGGCCACCATCGGCCGCCCGCTTACAAGCATTTAACGTGCCAAAACGCCGCAGAACTGGCGGTTTTCCACTGCGGGGAACCCGGTCCCGCCGGCGCGCGGCAATTCACAGGCGAGTGCGTCATAGCAGCGCACGACTGCGTTACCCCGCACCGCAAAAATCCCGCGGAAAACGCCCGATTCTGATGCACCTGGGGTTGTGCACCGCCCTGCCGATGAAACGCGCATCAGGCGCCCGCAATATTTGCGAAGCCGACGGCCGTCTGCCCGCAACCTTCGGAATGGCCCACGCGTTAGTCAGTCAAGGGCTGCCTTGGAGGGTGCAGAACTCTCACTGCTCAAAAAATAGGCCAGTAGTGATTTCCTTTTCAGCACTTTGAATTTCGAAAGGGGCGGCCGATATGGGGATTCCAGTAACCACAAGCGAACGAGTCGGGCGCACGATGGAGGTCAACCGCTCCGGCTCAAGGAGACTACCGCAATGATGAACAATGGTCTGAGTGTCGGATCTGCTGAGATCTTCCAGTTTCCGGTCGGGGGCCGTGCCGCCCTCGGGGGTCGCCGCTACGGCGAGCCCAGGCTGCCGGCCAATCAGGGCTCAACCCCCGTGGTCGAAACGGTGTGCAGCGGAAGCTGGTATCATCAGGAGGCGATCGAGGAAGCCAAACCGAAATGGGATCGCTGATGCCTTTACCGACTTCGGAAGTACCGCCCTGCGCCAAGCGCCCGGCGGAAGTTTGAAAAAGGGTCGAAACAACGGCGTTTCGACCCTTTTTGATTCATGATCGCTGGATCGGTTCACAGGCCGTGACCGGCCGCTTGAGATGCTGAACCGTCGTGCCGCCCTTGCCGATCTTCAGCGTGATCCCTGCTCCCGAATAGCGCGCACCCGACAGCGTCACCCGCTTCTTCAGCGGCAGCGACGTGCCGTCGATCTGCACGAAGGCGCGCTTGTCGTAGTCATAAAAACCGACGATGAAATTGGTACCATCGGCGCAGTGATAATTCTGGAACGTCTGCGCCGCCGCCGGCCGCATGCTCGCAGTTCCGCCCGCCAGAATTGCGACAGCCAAAATAATGGCCTTGTGCCGGCCCATGTTCGCCCCCTGTAATGGACTGCCCGACGCGTCAGCCACGCGCCGATCTTCGCCAACAAGATAGCTCAAGCTGCCCAGATGTCAGACTCCCCTTCCCGTCACCTCAATCTGCAAGGCGCCAGCAATTTTCGCGACCTCGGCGGCTATCCGGCCGCAGACGGCCGCCTGACGCGCTGGCGGCAGATCTTTCGCTCCAACCATCTCGGTCAACTCACCGAGGCCGACGTCGCGATCGTCCGCGGCCTCGGTGTGACGCGCGCGTTCGACTTCCGCGGCGTCGAGGAGCGCACAACCGGCGTCTGCGGCATGCGCGAGATCACCGTACATTCCCTGCCGATCGAGCCGACGGTGGTCGCCGCGCTGCGCGCGCGGCTCGAAGCCGGCACGCTGACGGCGCCCGTTGCGCTGGAGATCATGCGCGAATCCTACCGCAACTATGTCCGCCACAACACGCACAGTTTTCGCGCGCTGTTCGGCCATCTGCTCGAAGACCACGCGCCATTCGTCATCCACTGCACCGCCGGCAAGGACCGCACCGGCTTTGCCAGCGCGCTGATCCTGCACGCACTCGGCGTGTCCGATGACATCATCGCGGAAGACTATCTGCTGACCAACCAGTTCTATCGGCGCGAAGCGTCGGCTGCGACAGAGCTGCCTGACGACGTGCGCAACGCGATCGGGAGCGTCGAGGCTTCCTACCTCAACGCCGGCTTCGAGGCGGTGCGTGCCGAGTATGGTGATCTCGAAACCTATTTGCGGGACGGGCTCAGGATTGGCCCGGCGGAGCGAGAGGCGCTGCGGGCGCGTTATCTCCAGTCGTAATCAGGCAGTCGCACTTCTTCGTCGCGCCGGCTTTCTTGAGAATAGCCGACGTCAGCGCCCGCGCGACCTGCATGGTGCTCCAGTCGCTCTGGTGCAGCAGCATGTCGTGATCGGCCTTGTCCACCATCAGCTCGAGCGGGACCTTGTTGTGAACGTGCCAGTGCCGCATCAAGGCCCAGCGCTGGAACAGATTGACCTCGGCCTTGTCCGCTGCGGCGCGGATCAGACGCACCATCCTGTCTGACAGCTCGGCGCGGTCGTCCCAGAGCATTTTCGTCGTGTATTGCGGATCGATCAGCAGAACGTCGAAGTTGTGGCCGCACAGGCGTCCCAGTCCCTCCTCGATCTTCGCGGCGACGACGTCGACGTCGTATTGGTCGTTGTGAAACACCGCATTGGTTCCGACCTGCCAGATCACCAGCGCTGGATTGTCTTGGAAAATGTCGGTCTGGAAGCGATCGAGCTCTTCGGGCGCCTCCTCCCCGCCCTTACCGCGGTTGAACACGTCGATCCGGATGTTCTGATGCGGATCGTGGTCCTTGTAATGCGCCCTCAGATACAGCTCGAGCCGTGCCGGATAAGACACGACGTTGTACAGGCCCGCGGTCGAGGACGACCCCAGCGCCACGATCTGCACCGCGCCGCGTCCGCTCAGCGCCTCTTGAAAATGCGTGAGCGGGTATTTCATGTCGACGATCTCAGCGGGAAAATCGATGGTTGGAAAATCATCTGTCATGGGAACAACCTGCGATCTAAAGTTGTAGCCATCATTCAGCCTTCAAGGCATCGCCATTGCAAGTCCAATTCGGGCGGAGCAATAGTCCGGTCGAACAGAAATGACGGAGAGCACCGTGCAGGGAAAAGTCATTGTCATAACCGGCTCGCTCGGCGCCCTGGGCCAAGTGGTCGCCCAGATCGCGCAAGCCCGTGGCGCGCGCGTGGCCGGTATCGACCATGCGCCGTCGCAAGTGCCCGCCACGGCAGACCGCATCGAGATCGGCGGCGTCGACTTGTCTGACGAGGCGCAGGCAAAGAAGGCGATCGATGCCGCCGCAAAACATTTCGGCCGGCTGGATGCGCTCATCAACATCGCCGGCGGCTTTGCCTTCGAGACGATCGGCGACGGCGACATCAAGACATGGCAGCGCATGTATGCGCTCAACGTGCTGACCGCGCTCAATACCTCGCGCGCCGCGCTGTCGCATCTCGCCGCCTCCGGCAGCGGCCGCATCGTCAATGTCGGCGCCATGGGCGCGTTGCAGGCCGGCTCCGGCATGGGCCCCTATGCGGCCTCGAAGGCCGGCGTGCACCGGTTGACCGAGGCGCTCGCCAACGAATGGAAGGGCAAGGTCACTGTGAATGCCGTGCTGCCCTCGATCATCGACACGCAGGCCAACCGCGCCAGCATGCCGAACGCCGATTTCGCCAAATGGGTCACGCCGCAGGAGCTCGCCGAGGTGATCCTGTTCCTGGCGAGCGACGCCGCGAGCGCGGTCACCGGCGCCCTGATCCCGGTGAGCGGGCGGGTTTAGCTTCACCCTCCTTCGAAAGGCCCGATCAGCGCGGGATCAATCCGGGCTAGACTGCCCGCACTGATTCTGTCGCCGGAACGCCCGTGGAAACCGCGCTCTATCTGCCCGTCAAATGCTTCCTGGAAAAGCTTGGTTTCACCGTGAAGGGCGAAATCGGGGGCTGCGATCTCGTGGGCCTCAGCGGCGATGATCCGCCCGTCGTGGTGATCGGCGAACTCAAGCTCGCCTTCAACCTCGAACTGATTCTACAGGCGGTCGATCGCGCGCCAAAAGGCGACGAGATCTGGATCGCCGCAAAGATGTCGTCGCGCGGCAAGGGACGCGAGAGCGATGCGCGCTATCGCAATTTGTGCCGCCGCCTCGGCTTCGGCATGCTCGGCGTGACCGATCGCGGCCAGGTCGAGGTGCTGGTCAAGCCGCCGACATCAGCACCGCGCCGCGAGCCAAAGAAGCGCTCGCGACTCGTTGCCGAACACCAGCGCCGCCAGGGCGATCCCGTGCTCGGCGGCAGCACGCGCGCGCCGATCATGACCGCCTATCGCCAGCAGGCGCTGGCCTGCGCATCCCAGCTTGCGGCAGGCCCGCGCAAGGTGCGCGAATTGCGCGTGCAATGCCCGGATGCCGGCAAGATTCTCTTGCACAACGTCTATGGCTGGTTCGCGCGCGCCGAGCGCGGGGTCTACGAGCTGACGGACGCGGGGCATGCCGCGCTCAAACGCTGGCCGCAACAGCCGGCCGTCGAGATGGCGCTGGATGCTGCGGCGAAATGACGGAGCGCGTGATGATCGTGGTGACAGGAAGCGTGACGGCCCGGCCAGAGACGTTCGACGAGGTGCGCCGGCTCAGCCTCGAACATGTGCATCGCTCACGCACCGAGCCCGGCTGCATCTCGCACGCCGTGCACATCGACTGCGAGAATCCGCTCCGGCTGGTATTTTTCGAGCAATGGGCTGACAAGGCGGCCTTGGCTGCCCATTTCAGGGTGCCTGCATCAGGTGAATTCGTCTATGCGCTGCGGTCGCTAGCGGCCGCCCCGACCACGATCGACCTCTACGAGGCGAGCCGGATTGAGAAATTGTGAGTGCATGGCTGGATTGCCACCCCAAATTCATATTGCAATGCAACATGGTCGGCACTAGGTATCCCGGATCGAAACGAGGCCCCTATGAGCGCAGACTGGAATACCAAATATGGCACGCGGCGCGTCCGCCACGATCCGCCGACCCTGGACGAGGCGATTTTCGCCGCTGTCGGCATCACCGATGACCAGGAGCAGCAGGCCGAGATCGCCGCATCCCTGATGGGGATGCCGCTCGACGTCGTGCAGGCCGAGGTCAAGAAGCAGGCGCGGGTCAACAACCGCATCACCGCGACCCGCGTGATCGCCGGCGAGCAGGGCGCACAGCGCTCGGTGGTGGTCGAACGCCGGGTCGTACGCCGCTTCGGCAACGATAAGCGCACCGGCACCTAAGCTTTTTCAGTTCAGCGTTTTGAAGCGGACCGGCGCAAGCCGGTCCGCTTTTTTTGTGTGTGCCGAGCATGATCGACAGCTTGGAGGTGGAAGTCTTCTATCCAGCCTGATGGCGGCGAAGGATTAGCAAAGCGC
>NZ_JAFCJM010000002.1 GCF_018130955.1 Bradyrhizobium liaoningense | reverse complement strand
CAACAGACCTGAACGAAACAAGAATTGTGTTACCCATGTCGTCGGTTTGAACTGTTACCCATCTCGCCGGTTGCTCACGAGCCCGCGGACCAACCGATTCAACCAAACGCCATCACGCTTTAAGATCGGAAAACGATCGGCCCATCACATGTAGCGTCTCACACTTCGGAGAAATTCTTCTTTCTCGCCCGGCGCGTAACCCTGGCAAGCTCCATAGTATGCTTCTCTTCCTTGATCGCACGGTGAGGTCCGGTTGCGGACCGGCGGCTTTGGTGCCGCGTACGACCTACGATAGCGTTGATTTTTTCCTCTGGCCGTCGCACCAGCGTAATAAGGGTTGAGGATGCACGACTGACCGTTGGCCGACGCCCTGCATTGGGCCATCGTCGTGAAGCTGCATCGATAGTAAGGGGTGGTTCCGAAAGAAACGACGGCCAAGCAAACGGGAAAAGCCGGATCATATGTTTGAGCCCGTGCATGCCCCGTTGTTAAGGCGATACCCACTGTCAAAATCGTCAAAGCCAATGCGCGCATTGGAACCTCCTCCAACTTGCTCAACACCGACGCACCCAGACCGCAGGCAGTGTTGATCCAAGTCAATGTGCGCGGAATAGGTTCGTGCGCGCAGCGAGGGGCCGCAATCCCCTGACCCGGACGAGTCACCTCATCGTGAAACTTGTGGCTCGGCATGCGCTGTTGATACTTCAGTAACCCAATGCCTCCAATCTCCCCTTGGTATCGTTGCGTTGGAGTACCCACAGTGCTGGATTTTAACGAGCTGCGTGAACTCGCAGCAGATGTTCGCGTTTTTGTCGACGTCGCCGAAGACAAAGCTGAAGCGCTGAGAGCCGTGGTCGCGGCTTATGACGTGGTGTTGGCGATCTTCCCCACTGAAGAGGGTATGGGCCTCCACGTCGTCAAAGGCAGCGAAATCCTGGACAAGATCGCAAAATCACGGACCCATGCGATTTACAGTCATACGGCCATCGCGGTTCCGGACCTGGAGCATGCAGAAGTGCTCAAGTACCTGACAGCCCCCGTCGAACAACGGGTCGCAGCTTAGTTGCAGACAGCGACCTTGAGTTACGGTGACAGCTCACAGCGCGGGTTTGGCTGTTCCGCAAGCTCATGAGGGTTGGCTCAGCGCTTGCGATCCCTGCCGAGCAGACCAGGCCGAAGTGACGACAGAGTGCCGCCGGTTCACGCTGGCGGGCTTTGTGTCCGATTTGCTCACATCTACACGCGCTAATTGAGAAAGTTCTGTTCGCGCCGGCAGTCACAACTCGCGCGCGCATGCGGCATAGTCGCATCTGGGTTGCTTTTCTTTGCGCAACATCTGAACAGGGTATCTAATGATGGTTGAACTCTGAAGGTTTAGCATTTGGGGTTTTGGTCATGCGCCACGTTTCGAGGCGACGACACCCCGAGAAGCGCAAGCCACCCTTCAAATGGGTCGTCGTGTACGGAGGCATGTCCGTTGAGTGTAGCAACGAGGCCGGGGCGAAGAAATTGGCGACCAAGCTCCGCCGAAAAGGTTACCGGCTGGCGGCTCGAACGGCGGATGGCGTATCGCCCTCCTGGCGAATCGATCCCGAAGAGCTGGACGAGTGGCTGAGCCGGGAAACGAAAGCCACTTGAGGGAGGGGCTGGCAGGCCGCTTCTGCAGGGGGTAAGGCGGTGAACTACAAGACCTGCCGATGCGGGCGGCCTCTTTGGCACCTGTCGTCATGTCGAACATTGTCCTCGATAAATGAAGCGGCCGGCGCGGGAACGACCGGCAAATATTCGATTGCGGTAACCGAAAAACAGGAAGAGACTTTGACGGTCGGACCCAACTAGCTCCCACGGCTATCACCGAAGGAGGAGGGAATGACCGTCTATAAAGATTACGGATGGAAGCCGCCCACTGCCGCCCAACGTGAGGCGCAAAGGGTCTTCAAGGAAACCGATGCCAAAGTCGCGATGTCCGAGTATGAACGCATCCAAGCGGCGTTTCATGCAAACCGCGAGAGGTTAAAGGCTGAACGACTTGCTCGCGAGGCCGAAGCGGCGGCCCGGAAGCACAAAAACCTGATCACGGCCCACTCTCCGAATGTGCACGGCGGTCTGCGGCACCGCTGATACGCGCATTCAAAATTATCAATCGGACAGGGCAGGCGCTTGCGAAGTGCAAGCCGGGCTGACGGTGGAAGCCTGGAACGATCTCGGACGCGAAGTGGACTCCGGCACCGGAACTTCCGTAACTTCGTTAAGGTTCGGTTTAGCTTCAGGGGCCACTATTCGAACGGTCGAAC
This sequence comes from Bradyrhizobium liaoningense, assembly GCF_018130955.1. Classification (GTDB taxonomy): domain Bacteria; phylum Pseudomonadota; class Alphaproteobacteria; order Rhizobiales; family Xanthobacteraceae; genus Bradyrhizobium; species Bradyrhizobium liaoningense_C. The sequence continues at coordinate 289,055 of NZ_JAFCJM010000002.1, read as the reverse complement.
GTGGGGCAGATCATGCAAATCCACGACCGGGGTAGGGAAGAGGTCGAGCTGCCCAGCCAGCCGTCGACCGTGGACGTCTACGATTTCTTCAGCCCGAGTGGCGAAGCCTTGGCGTTGGCAAAGCCTCTCGGTGACCGAGCGCGCATCGCGCTGTCCTCACTCGCCTTGGTCGCGAGCTTTGGACTTGGCTGGGCTGGCGGGCAAATTTGGCCTGAGGTGGCAAGTGCTCTCGGCATCAGCTCGGTTGCCCAGAAGGAAGTGCCTTCGCCTCGCCTGGCCAAAACAGTGCCGGTCGCCAAACAGGCTAGCGTTTCGAAGCCTGGTCCAGCGGCAGCATTGCAAGCGCCACCAAGCGCTACTTTCAACTATGGACCAACGATCGCGGCGGCGGTCGCTCGCGTTTCATCGGAGTCGACGGGTACGGTATCTCCCGTCGGTCAGTCGATCAACGCCAGCCCGCCTGCGGCTGCGGCGCTGGGACCTCTCGCACCCGCGCCGGAAACCAGACCAACCACTATTCCGGGTTGGATAGTCACGGACGTGAGAGAGGGCACTGCTGTGCTCGACGGGCCGTACGGGCCCAGGATGGTCAGAACTGGTGACATCATTTCGGGAATCGGACGAGTCGACTCCATTGTACGCTGGGGCAATCGCTGGATCGTGGCGACGTCCAACGGCCTGATTGCGAGCCAGTGATCTAACGGGGAGGCGCGGCCTCGCGCCGCCGAACCCCAGACTGACGGGTATGAAACTTTCCAAGATCAATCTGCGCCCGGCCGAACGACATGACTCGGAGCAGATCGCCGCAATCTATGCGCCGATCGTACGCGACACGTTCATCTCGTTCGAGACCGAGCCGCCGTCGGCCGAGATTATGGCCGGGCGCATCGATTCCATTGAACGGCAATACCCATGGCTCGTCGCCACGGCCGAGGACGCGGTGTTAGGTTACGCATATGCCAGCGAACATCGGCAGCGGGCGGCCTATCGATGGTCCGTCGACGTCACCGCATATGTGGCCGAGGCGGCACGCGGAAGGGGCGTGGGCCGGCGGCTCTACGGCGGCTTGATCCCAATGCTGCGCGCCCAAGGCTTCCGCGGGGCGTTTGCGGGCATCGCCCTGCCTAATGACGCGAGCGTAGGTTTACATGAGGCGGTCGGCTTCAGAGCGCTCGGCATCTACAGGGACGTCGGCTTTAAGCTCGGCGCCTGGCGTGATGTGGGTTGGTGGCGCCTTGGGCTGTCTAACGACGACGCGCCGCCCGCTGAGCCAACAAGCTTCCGGCGATTGCGCGAAGCGCCTGACTTCGGTGCGTTTCTCGCGTGAGGCTTGGTCGTCTGGCTCGGTGTCGCCGCGCTACCGGACTGCTACATTGAGCGATGCGCTCGCCGGCCACATCCTTCGCTTGGATGATGTCGCAAGTTCCAGCCTTGTCCTGAATGGGCCCGAAATCCCGGTCGAGCAGGTTGGAGTGCGACTCGACCTTGCCCAGGCCGTTCGGGAAGACGAGATCGAGCACCTTGATCGGCTCGCCGGCGGCGTCCTTCCTGCCAGTGTCATGCTTAGGACAGCCGCATCCTGGCAGAGGACCAATGAAGCGCCGGGGCCGATCGCACAGGAAGCGCAGCCGGCAGCAGCTGGCGGCGCACTCCCGCAGGCTGACGCGGTAAACGCGAGGCCCGCCGGTTCATGCTGGCGGGCTTTCCGCTCGGTTCGCTGGTGGGCCGTTCAGCCTCACCAGATCATAGAGGCGACGGCCAACAAGCCAGCCAATGCCAGCGTCCACGCCAGCGATTGAAGGACCCAAGGCCGCGTCATGACATGCCTCGACCGGTTTTCAGCCGTAGGCGAGCATCAACGCGGTGGGGTATCTTGAGGTAGATCAAAGGGCTGGATATTGGCCGGGAAAAACTGGTAATGCAGCCCGATGAAGACCTATCGGGCTTTCGTCCTCACATTCGAGGGCGACGTCATTCAATCGGTCGATCTTGTCTGCGCTACCGAAGAGAACGCCAAGTCGATGGCCGAGCAGCTCGTTGATGTCCACCCGGTAGAGCTCTGGGATGGACCGCGGCGCATCGCTCGCTTTGAACCGAAGCACTAAGCCGTGTTCAGTCAGGTTTGATCCGCGCCTCATACGGATCAGCTCGCCCGTCGGTTCACGCTGGCGGGCAGCTTCATTCCTGTTCGCCGTGCGGCCTTTCCTCTAACAGGGCGGCGCGCCTAAGATAGTCATTTGCCAGTTGCACCAGCTTGGCACTGGTCTCTGGTCCCATTATCTCGGCTAGGCTTAGACAATGAGCGGCCTTTGCCCGGAGCGCGCCGGGGCTTTCGTCGGCCTCGTCGGCCGGATCGTCTGCCATCGTGCACTCCTTGAAATGAGACGTTCGCCGCGTCGGCGTCCGCCCCCAAGGGAACAATGGAGCTGATGGTGCGTCGTTCCTAAACTGTCTTGCCGGCCACTAGGCGCGGCCTGTTTTTGCCGTGGCTGACCGCGCGCTTTAGCCATTCGGCCGCTAATCGCAGCCAGACTTCCTTGCCTCAGCTCTGCCCGACAGCGGTCATAAGTTAATCAGGGGATTTCGTTTCAAGCTCAGCAGGAACGGTTCAGATTGCGGAACGTTTTGGATTTGTCGCCGCGAGGATCTAGGCAACGATCGGTGATGAGACCGCCCCCATCACAGCGCTCCCGCCCAATGGAAACGCAGGAGCAGCGCCATGTCGCGGCGGCGTCGATTCAAGCAACAACTCACGCTTCAAGAGCGGCTGAGAGCTTGGTCTAAGAAGATCGAACAGCAGGCCGCGAGGCTTCCACCAGGTCCAGAGCGAGAAGCCCTCATCAAGAAGGCCCGCCAAGCGGACGTAGCGGCACACCTGGATGATTGGGCGAAGTCACCCGGGCTTCAACCGCCGAAGTGATGAGCAGCTTGGTGCTGTCCGTATTTAACCCCCAGTGTCCCGATTTTGTTAGTGTCCTAATTTGCGATTTGGCTTAGCAACTATTCGGCATTATTCCGATTGTTCCCCCATCACCGAGCTAGGCTTGGCCCGTGGGCATCGGTGGCTGAGAGACGCGACGCGCTCCCGCCTGCATTTGGGGAGCTGCCTTATGGTCCGTTATTACTTCGACATCCGAGACAACACAGGTTTCTATCCCGATGAGGAGGGGATGGAGTTCAAGACCCAACGAGAGGCGGAGGTGGAAGCCGCTCGTTCGCTCGCGGGCTTGGCCAAAGACCTAGCAACCATGGATGAACGGCAAGACGTCGCCGTAGAAGTCCGGACGGACGTGGAAGACGTGTTTCAGGCCGCGCTCATTTTCAAGCGAAGCGGCACGAAGCAGTAAGGCCGCTTCAGTTGGCGGCCTCTGTCCTCAAGAGGGAGCCGGACAGAGGTGCCGCTCTCGTGCAGTTCGAGCCAACCGCGGCCCTTGAGCATCGCAACGCGCGCGAGCTACCGCGGGTCGTGGGTGTGCACAAGCACTCTTCAAAGCGATTGGAAACAGCACCATGCGTGAGCTGAGTGCCGCAAGAACCATGCAGAAGTCGCGTGTACGATCCGTGTATCATCGACTAGGCGGGGCTAGACGGAAAGCCTGAAATCAAAGAGGTTTATCGCCTACAGCACGATACACGGAAATCAGCTGGAAGCGAGAAGCATCTCGTTGATATTACTGGCGATCCCGGCAGGACTCGAACCTGCAACCCGCGGAGTAGAAATCCGCTACTCTATCCAGTTGAGCTACGGGACCGTGAAAGCGACCTCGGATGGGGCCTGAGCGCCTTCTAGCACGCCACATATGAAAAATCCGCACGTCCGCCAAGTCCGGACCGAACCGTTTTCCTCAAGCCAGCGACAAACCTTGACGGTGGAGTGTCAGGGTGCCGGCTCCGCGGGCTACGACCTGGACGATGGTTCACATCGCCGGGAGCGTTGACCAGCGATCGGGACATTGCTGCCGGACGGCTGGTTTTGGTGTGGCTGCGCCTGCAGGACGGTGCGCGCGGGTCACATCCTGATCGGTCACTTCTGGGCCTGCTTGCCATGGCGCATGCGACGTTTTGCTATTCTGGTTCCATCGCCTTGAGTCTGTCACCTTTTCGCGCATTTCATCATTGCCGACGCGGCGTTCGTCCGCGATCGTCCGGGAGTCCCATCATGATCGGTTTGGTTCGCGCTGCTGCGGTTTGCGCAACGCTTCTGCTTGGCCTCGCTACAGCTTCAGCCGCCGACAAGGCCTTCAAACGCGACGATCTCGCCGATTCCGCGATCAAGCTGGAGGCCCAGATCAAGAGCGAGGCGGGGGCGGTCGTCAAGACCAACGCGACACTGCGCGCGGACGCCGACGCCGCCTTCAAGCGCTTCGATTACCGCACGGGCTTGTCGATCCTCGGCCACATCGCGGCGACCAACCCCGATGACGCCGGCAACTGGCTGCGCCTTGCCCGTGTCATCTTCCAGATCGGGCCAAAGAGCTCGAGCGAGCAGACCTTTTTGCTGGAGCGGGCCTCGACCGCGGCCTACATCGCCTATCAGCGCGCCGGCAATTCGGGCGAGGAGGCCGACGCGCTGGCCGTGCTGGGCAAGGCGATGGCCGAGCGCAAACTGTGGCGCCCGGCACTCGATACCATGCGGATGTCGCTCGACATGCGCGAGGTCGCCGAGGTCCGCGGCCAATATGAGAAGCTGCGCGACGAGCACGGTTTCCGCCTGCTCGACTATACCGTGGATTCGGACTCGGCGAGCCCGCGCGCCTGCTTCCAGTTCTCGGAGGAACTCGCCAAGCGCACCGACTTTGCGCCGTTCCTGGCGCTCGCGGGGCAGGACAAGCCGGCGCTGACGGCAGAGGGCAAGCAGCTCTGCGTCGACGGGCTCAAGCATGGCGAGCGCTACAACATCAATCTGCGCGCCGGCCTGCCGTCGACGGTGAAGGAGGGCCTGCCGAAATCGGCCGAATTCAACATCTATGTGCGTGACCGCAAACCCTTCGTGCGCTTCACCAGCCGCGCCTATGTGCTGCCGAAGATCGGCCAGCGCGGCATTCCCGTGGTTAGCGTCAACACGCCGTCCGTCAATATCAGCGTGTACCGGATCGGCGACCGCAATTTGATCAATACGGTCGTGGATAGCGATTTCCAGAAGACGCTGTCAAAATACCAGCTCAGCGATCTCGGCGACGAGCGTGGCGTGAAGGTATGGTCCGGCGAGCTCTCGACCACGACGACGTTGAACCAGGACGTCACCACGGCATTCCCGGTCGACCAGGCGCTCGGCGATCTCCAGCCCGGCGTCTACGTGATGACCGCGGCCGCCAGGGGCCCGGGCTCGGACGACGAGTACCAGCTCGCGACCCAATGGTTCATCGTCTCCGACCTCGGCGTGTCGGCCTATTCGGGCAATGACGGCATCCACGTCTTCATCAATTCGCTGGCCTCGACCGATCCGGTCGCGAAAGCCGAGGTGCGGCTGGTTGCCCGCAACAACGAGATCCTCGCCACCCGCAAGACCGACGAGAGCGGCCATGTGCTGTTCGAGGCCGGGCTCGCGCGTGGCGAGGGCGGTCTGTCGCCGGCGATGCTGACCGTATCAGGGGAGAAGGCCGACTACGCTTTCCTCAGCTTGAAAACCTCGGCCTTCGACCTCAGCGATCGCGGCGTCGCGGGCCGCGTGGTGCCGGCCGGTGCCGATGCCTTCGTCTACGCGGAGCGCGGCGTCTACCGCTCCAGCGAGACCGTGTATCTCACCGCGCTGTTGCGTGACGGGCAGGGCAATGCCGTGACCGGCGGCCCGCTGACACTGGTGATCGAGCGTCCGGACGGCGTCGAATTCCGCCGCGCCGTGCTGTCAGACCAGGGCGCCGGCGGCCGCTCATTGGCCGTGCCGCTCAACTCGGCCGTCCCGACCGGAACGTGGCGGGTGCGGGCCTTTACCGATCCGAAGGGCTCGTCGGTCGGCGAGACCACCTTCATGGTCGAGGACTACGTCCCGGATCGCATCGAATTCGACTTGAGCTCCAAGGAGAAGCAGATCAAGGCTCAAGCTCCGGTGGAACTGAAGGTCGACGGTCATTTCCTCTATGGCGCGCCGGCCTCCGGCCTCCAGCTCGAAGGCGACATGCTGGTTGCGCCCGCATCCGAGCGTCCCGGCTTTGCCGGCTACCAGTTCGGCGTCGCCGACGAGGAGACCGCCTCCAACGAGCGCACGCCGCTGGACAGCCTGCCGGAGTCCGATGCCAATGGTGTTGCGACCTTCCCGGTGACGCTGGACAAGCAGCCGACCTCGACGCGTCCGCAGGAGGCGCAGATTTTTGTCCGCATGGCGGAAACCGGCGGACGTGCGGTCGAGCGCAAGCTGGTGCTGCCGGTGGCGCCTGCCGCCGCGATGCTCGGCGTCAAGCCGCTGTTCGGCGACAAGAGCGTGGCCGAAGGCGACAAGGCCGAGTTCGACGTCGTGTTCGTCTCGCCCGAGGGCAAGACCTTGCCGCGCGACGGGTTGCGCTATGAGCTGTTGAAGGTCGAGTCGCGGTACCAATGGTATCGCCAGAACAATTACTGGGAGTACGAGCCGGTCAAGTCGACCGCGCGCGTCGCCGACGGCGAACTCGTGGTTGCCGCCGACAAGCCGGCGCGGATTTCACTGACGCCGCGGCCCGGCCGCTACCGGCTCGATGTGAAGTCGAACGATACCGACGGGCCCGTCACCTCCGTGCAGTTCGACGTCGGCTGGTACTCCGACGGCTCCGCCGATACGCCGGACCTGCTGGAGACCTCGATCGACAAGCCGCAATATGCGTCCGGCGACACCATGACGGTGTCGGTCAATGCGCGCAGTGCCGGCAAGCTCACCATCAACGTGTTCGGCGATCGCCTCCTGACCACGCAGACCGTGGACGTGAGGGAAGGCACCGCGCAGGTCAAGTTCACCGTCGGCAAGGACTGGGGCACCGGCGCCTATGTGGTGGCGACGCTGCGTCGTCCGCTCGATGCGGCCGCCCAGCGCATGCCGGGTCGCGCAATCGGGTTGAAATGGTTCGGCATCGACAAGCAGGCGCGGACGCTTGCCGTGAAGCTGACGCCGCCGGCGCTGATCCGGCCGAATGCGGCGCTGAAGATCCCGGTCAAGCTCGACGGGCTCAATCCTGGCGAGGACGCAAAAATCGTCGTGGCCGCCGTCGATGTCGGCATTCTCAACCTGACCAACTACAAACCGCCCGCGCCGGATGATTACTATCTCGGCCAGCGCCGCATGACTTCGGAGATCCGTGACCTCTACGGGCAACTGATCGACGGCATGCAGGGCACGCGCGGCCAGATCAAGTCCGGCGGTGACGCCGGAGCTGCCGAGCTCCAGGGCTCGCCGCCGGCGCAAAGGCCGCTCGCGCTCTACTCGGGCATTGTGACGGTCGGAGCCGACGGCACCGCGGAAGTCTCGTTCGACATTCCCGAGTTCGCCGGCACCGCGCGCGTGATGGCGGTTGCCTGGACAGCGACCAAGCTCGGCCGCGCCAACACGGACGTCGTGATCCGCGATCCCGTGGTGCTGACGGCGACGTTGCCGCGCTTCCTGCTCAATGGCGACCACGGCACGGTCAATCTCGAGATCGACAATGTCGAGGGACAGGCCGGCGATTACGTCATCAACGTGAAGACCGGCGGTCCCGTGAAGATGACGGGCAATCCCGCGACCACCGTGAAGCTGGCGGCCAAGCAGCGCAACTCGTTCTCGCTGGCGCTCGACGCGACCGCGGCGGGGCAGGCGACGCTTGACGTCGACATCAAGGGCCCGAACGGCCTTGCGCTGGCGCGCCACTATGCGCTCGACGTCAAGGCGGCGACGCAAGTGCTGGCGCGGCGTTCGATCCGGACGCTGGCGAAGGGCGAGAGCCTGACGCTGACGTCGGACATGTTCTCCGACCTCGTGCCGGGCACCGGCAGCGTCTCCGTCTCCGCGTCGCTCTCGACTGCGCTCGATGCCGCAACCATCTTGAAGGCGCTCGACCGCTACCCCTATGGATGCTCGGAACAGATCACGAGCCGCGCTATGCCGCTGCTCTATGTCAACGAGCTCGCGGCCGGCGCGCATCTGGCGATGGATACCGAGGTCGACCAGCGCATCCGCGACGCGATCGAGCGGCTCCTTGCGCGACAAGGTTCCAACGGCTCGTTCGGCCTGTGGTCGGCGGGCGGCGAGGACGCCTGGCTCGACGCCTACGTGACCGACTTCCTCACCCGGGCCCGTGAAAAGGGCTTTGTGGTGCCGGACGTGCTGTTCAAGAACGCGCTCGACCGCATCAGAAACTCGGTGGTGAACGCCAACGAGCCGGAGAAGGACGGCGGGCGCGATCTCGCCTACGGCCTCTACGTGCTCGCGCGCAACGGCGCAGCCCCGATCGGCGACCTCCGCTATCTCGCGGACACCAAGCTCGGCAACCTCGCAACCCCGATTGCGAAATCGCAACTGGCGGCGGCGCTGGCACTGGTCGGCGACCGTAACCGCGCCGAGCGGGTCTATGGTGCCGCGCTCGACAGCCTCGCGCCAAAGCCGGCGCTGGAGTTCGGCCGCACCGACTACGGCTCGCAGCTTCGCGACGCCGCGGCGCTGGTGTCGCTTGCGAGCGAAGGCAATGCGCCGAAGGCGACGCTGACCCAGGCCGTGACCCGTGTCGAGACCGCGCGGGGCCTTACGCCGTACACCTCGACGCAGGAGAATGCCTGGCTGGTGCTGGCAGCGCGCGCACTTGCCAAGGAAAACCTGTCGATCGAGGTCGATGGCCAGCCGGTCAAGACCGCGCTCTATCGCAGCTACAAGTCGGCAACGCTGGAGGGCAAGCCGCTGAAAATCACCAACACTGGCGACGCGCCGGTGCAGGCGGTGGTCTCGGTGTCGGGCTCGCCGGTGACGCCGGAGCCCGCCGCCTCTGCAGGCTTCAAGATCGAGCGCAGCTATTTTACGCTCGACGGCAAGCCCGCCGACATCAGCAAGGTGAAGCAGAACCAGCGTTTTGCGGTGGTGCTGAAGATCACCGAGGCCAAGCCGGAATACGGGCATATCATGGTGTCCGATTATCTGCCGGCCGGTCTGGAGATCGACAACCCGAAGCTGGTGTCATCAGGCGATAGCGGCACGCTCGACTGGATCGAGAATGGCGAGGAGCCGGAGGATACCGAGTTCCGCGACGACCGATTCACCGCGGCGATCGATCGCGCCTCGGATTCGGACGCCGTGTTCACCGTCGCCTATGTCGTGCGCGCCGTCTCGCCTGGCAAATATGTGCTGCCGCAGGCCTATGTCGAGGACATGTACAATCCCTCGCGCTACGGCCGCACGGGGACGGGCACGGTCGAGGTGCGGCCGGCGAAGTGAGTGATGGTGAACAGGCGTAGACGCACATGACCGAGACCGCACCACACACTCAGTCGTCATGCCCGGGCTTGTCCCGGGCATCCACGAGCTTTGGTGCGTCGGTCAAGAACGTGGATGGCCGGGACAAGCCCGGCCATGACGGGCGGAGAGGGGCGCGCGCGTTGCGGTTTCTCTCGCTCGCCGCCTTCGCCTTCATCCTCGCCATCTGCACCTTCGTCGGCTGGGTAATCTCCCTCGGCCCGCTGCCGCTCGACGAGGCGCGCCAGGTCTCGACCACGATCGTCGACCGCAACGGAAAGCTGCTGCGCGCCTACGCGATGAACGACGGCCGCTGGCGGTTGCCGGTCGAGGCCAGGACCGCCGTCGATCCGACCTATCTAAAACTGCTGTTCGCCTATGAGGACCAGCGCTTCCAGTCGCATCGTGGCGTCGACCCGCTGGCGATGGGGCGCGCCGCGCTCCAGTTCGGCACGCGCGGCCACATCGTCTCGGGCGGGTCCACGATCACGATGCAGCTTGCGCGGCTGATGGAGCCGCGGCGGCAGCGCTCGCTGTCGGCAAAGCTGCGGCAGATGGTGCGCGCGATCGAGCTCGAACGGACGCTTTCCAAGGACCAGATCCTCGATCTCTATCTTGCGCTGGCACCCTATGGCGGCAACCTCGAAGGCATTCGTGCCGCGTCCATCGCCTATCTCGGCAAGGAGCCGAAACGGCTGTCGCTCGCCGAAGCGGCGCTCTTGGTGGCGCTGCCCCAGTCGCCGGAGACGCGGCGGCTCGATCGTTTTCCGGATGCCGCTCGAAAAGCGCGCGACCGCGTGCTCGATCGCATGGTCGCGGAGCACCAGATCAGCGCCGACGATGCGAAGCAGGCCAAGGCCGTGCCGGTGCCAAAGCTGCGCAAGCCGATGCCGATCCTGGCGCCGCATGCGTCCGACACGGCGCTCAATGCGATCAAGGACACGCCCATCATCAAGCTGACGCTCGACGCCAACTTGCAGAAGGTGCTGGAGCCGCTTGCACATGATCGCGCCCTTGCGCTCGGACCGAACATTTCCGTGGGCATCATCGTCGTCGACAATGAAAGCGGTGACGTGCTGGCGCGGGTCGGATCGGCCGATTATTTCGACGAGACGCGGGCAGGGCAGGTCGATATGACCCGCGCGCTGCGCTCGCCGGGCTCGACGCTAAAACCCTTCATCTACGGGCTCGCCTTCGAGGACGGCTTTGTCCATCCCGAAAGCCTGATCGACGATCGCCCTGTCCGCTTCGGCTCCTATGCGCCGGAAAATTTTGACATGACCTTCCAGGGCACGGTGCCCGTGCGCAAGGCGCTGCAATTGTCGCTCAACGTGCCGGCGATCGTGCTGCTCGACCGTGTCGGCTCGAGCCGGCTGGCGTCACGGCTGCGGCAGGCCGGCGGCAACCTGGTGCTGCCCAAGGACGAGGCGCCGGGCCTTGCCATGGGCCTCGGCGGCGTCGGCGTCACGCTGCAGGATCTCGCCCAGCTCTATGCAGGCTTTGCGCGGCTCGGAACCACCAAGCCGCTGCGCGAGGTCATCACCGGCAAGGACGACCGGGAGCCGATGCGGCTACTCGACCAGGTCGCGGCCTGGCAGGTCGGCAACGTGCTGCTCGGCACGCCGCCGCCGGAGAATGCCGCCCACAACCGCATCGCCTTCAAGACCGGCACCTCCTACGGCTATCGCGACGCCTGGTCGGTCGGCTTCGACGGCCGCATGACCATCGGGGTCTGGGTCGGGCGGCCCGACGGGGCCCCGGTTCCCGGCCTGATCGGCCGGACGGCGGCCGCGCCGATCCTGTTCGACGCCTTCGCCCGCTCCGGCAAGCTGCCGGCGGCGCTGCCAAAACCGCCCAAGGGCACGCTGGTCGCGACCAATACGAAGCTGCCATTGCCGTTAAGGCGGTTCCGCCCCGTTGGGGAACTCGTCCGGGCCAGCGGCGAGCAGGCGCCGCACATCCAGTTCCCGCTCAACGGTTCCCGGATCGACGTCGACCGTTCCAGCGGAACCGAGGCCGCCGCCATGCCGGTCAAGGTCGCCGGCGGCGTTTTGCCGATGACCATTCTGGTCAACGGCACCGCGCTTGGCGAAATCGGCAGCCGGCGCCAGAGGTTGATCGATCCGCCCGGGCCGGGCTTTGCGCGCCTCACCGTGATCGACGCCACGGGCGCCGCGGACACAGTCGTCATTCGAATTCAATGACCCGTCCCTAAGCGGTTGTCGGGTCGGCGGTTTCAGCGTATGCGGAACCAATGGTCGAGACCCATGCCCGCCCCCGTTTTGGAGAGCCGCGCGAGCCGAAAAACCCCGTCAATCCGGGCAGTCGGCTCGTCGGCCTGATCGACGCCGTCACCGCCAGCAATGGCCGCGCGGTGGGCTTCCTGCTGATCTGCGCGCTGCTGATCTTCCTGCCCGGCTTCTTCACGATTCCGCCTGTTGACCGCGACGAGGCGCGCTTCGCCCAGGCCACCAAGCAGATGGTCGAGAGCCGCGACTATGTCGACATTCGCTTCCAGGAGGACGTCCGCTACAAGAAGCCGGTCGGCATCTACTGGCTGCAATCGGCCGCCGTCGACGCGGCGAGTGCGCTCGGCCTGCCGCGGGCCCAACTCCGCATCTGGGTCTATCGCCTGCCGTCGCTGTTCGGAGCGATCGGCGCCGTGCTGATGACCTATTGGGCGGCGCTCGGCTTCGTCACGCGCCGTGCCGCGATCCTCGCTGCGCTGATGATGTGCGCCTCGGTCCTGCTCGGCGTCGAGGCGCGGCTCGCCAAAACCGACGCGATGCTGCTCCTCACCGTGGTCTCGGCGATGGGCGCGATGGCGCGGGTCTATCTCGCCTGGCAGCGCGGCGAGGACGAGGCGCATCCGCCCTGGACGTATCCTGCGATCTTCTGGACCGCGATCGCCGCCGGCATCTTGCTCAAGGGCCCGCTGATCCTGATGTTCGCAGGGCTCACCATCATCGCGCTGGCGATCCAGGACCGCGATGCCTCCTGGCTGTGGCGGCTGCGGCCGCTCTGGGGCCTGATGTGGACGCTGGTGCTGGTGCTGCCATGGTTCATCGCGATCTTCTGGCGGGCGGGCGAGGCGTTCTTCCAGGATTCCGTCGGCGGCGACATGCTGAGCAAGCTGGGCGCGCAGGAATCCCATGGCGCGCCGCCCGGCCTCTATTTGCTGCTATTCTGGATCACGTTCTGGCCCGGCGCCCCGCTTGCGGCGATGGCGGCGCCGGCGGTCTGGCGCGCGCGGCGCGAGCCCGGCGCGCAATATCTTCTGGCCTGGCTGATCCCGTCCTGGATCGTGTTCGAGGCGGTGCTGACCAAGCTGCCGCATTACGTGCTGCCGCTGTACCCTGCGATCGCGATCCTCACGGCCGGCGCGGTGGAGCGGCGGGTGCTGTCGCGTTCCTGGCTGATGCGTGGCGCCGCCTGGTGGTTCGCGATTCCGGCACTCGCCTCGATCGGCGCCGTGGTCGGCGCCGTCATGCTGACGCGGCAGCCGGCGTTCGCGGCATGGCCGTTCATCGCGGCGGCGCTGATCTTCGGCCTGTTCGCCTGGTGGCTCTACGACAACAACCGCGCCGAGCGCTCGCTGCTCAACGCGCTGGTCGCGGCCCTGATGCTCGCCTTCGCCATCTATGGCGTGGTGCTGCCGTCGCTGACGCCACTGTTTCCGAGCCAGGAGATCGCACGCGCACTGCGCAACGTGACCTGCGTCGGGCCGAAGGCCGCATCCGCCGGCTATCACGAGCCCAGCCTCGTCTTTATGACGGGGACGTCGACGCTATTGACCGACGGTTCCGGTGCGGCCGACTTCCTCAGGCAGGGAAGCTGCCGCTATGCGCTGATCGAGCAGCGCTCGGAGCGCAGCTTCGTGCAGCGCGCCGAGGCGATCGGTCTGCACTACAAGGTCGGTGCGCGGATCGAGGGCTATAATTTCTCGCAAGGGCGCGCGATCTCGATCGCGATCTACCGCTCCGAGGGCACCGAGTAAATGTCTGCGCCGGCCGAGATCCCGCATCGCCAAAATTACCCGATGCAACTGCTCGCGGTCTCCGGGCGTTCGCTGGCGCAGCTCGTGCGCGCGCCGTCGCATTCGCGTCGCGCCGAGGCTGCGCGCAAAATGGCGCGGCACTGGCTCTACCTCGCCGCGGCCGGCGCGACCCTGATCATTGTGCTGATGCTTCTGCTCGACAAGACCGAGATCGAGCTGATGCCGGCGCGGGGCACGCCCGGCCTGTGGCCGATCCGCATCCTCACCGACTTCGGCAAGGACGCCTATGTGCTGTGGGCGCTGGCCGCAGCACTGGTGGTCGTGGCGCTGGTCGCAGCCAGCAAACACGGCACCTCGCGTGCGCTGTGGCTCGGGCTCGGCACGCGACTGCAGTTTCTTTTCCTCTCCGTCGGCGTCTCGGTCCTGATTGGAGAGGTGCTAAAGTTCACCATCGGCCGTGGCCGGCCCTTTGTCGGCGGCACGGCCAATCCGTACAACTTCATCCCGTTCCAGGGCACGGAAGCGCATTTCAGCCTGCCGTCGGGACATGCGCTCACGGCGTTCTCGCTGGCCTTCGCGGTCGGCGCGCTATGGCCGCGCCTGCGGGTCTTCATGTTCACCTACGCCATCGTCATCGCGCTGACGCGGCTGGTGCTGCTCGCCCATCACCCGAGCGACGTCGTGGGCGGCGCGCTGGTCGGCATCGTCGGCGCCATGGCGGTCCGTTACTGGTTCGCCGCACGGCGTCTCGGCTTCGCCATCCGCGGCGACGGCACGATTTTGGCCCTTCCGGGGCCGGCTTTCGGCCGCTTCAAAAGGGTTGCCCACGGGTCATCCGCCCCATAAAAGCGGCTGCCTGCCGTCCGGACCGGTTCCTCCCGCGGGCCCATTCCAACCACGAGCACACCATTGTCGTCCTCCCCAGCGGTCTCCATCGTCGTCCCCGTGCGCAACGAGGCCGACAACATCGCGCCCCTGATCGAGGAGATCACGGCTGCACTCGACGGGCGCTGGGCCTACGAGATCATCTACGTCAACGACGGCTCGACGGACGCGACGGGCGAACGGCTCGGCGCGCTGATGCAACAGCGCGGCAATCTGCGCCAGCTCCGCCATATCAGGTCAGGCGGCCAGTCGGCGGCGGTGCGCAGCGGCGTGCGGGCGGCGCGGGGGTCCATCGTGGCGACGCTGGATGGCGACGGCCAGAACAATCCGGCCTTTCTGCCCGACCTGATCGCGGCGGTCGAGAAGGGCGAGCGCGTCGGTCTCGCCGCAGGCCAGCGCGTCGGCCGCAAGGACACCGGTTTCAAGAAGCTGCAGTCGCGCATCGCCAACGGCGTGCGCAACGCGATTTTGAAGGACGGCACCCGCGACACCGGGTGCGGGTTGAAGGCGTTCCGGCGCGATGTATTCCTGATGCTGCCCTATTTCGATGGGCTGCATCGCTTCCTGCCGGCGCTGGTGCGCCGCGAGGGCTTTGACATTGCTTATGTCGACGTGATCGACCGGCCGCGCCGCTCCGGCGTGTCCAACTACGGCTTCTTCGACCGGCTCTGGATCGGGATCATGGATCTCGCCGGCGTGTGGTGGCTGATCCGCCGCAAGAAACCGACCCCAGAAGTGACCGAGGTGAACGCATGATCATTCAATACGGTCAGGCGCTGAGCAATTATCTCTACGATGTCTTCGTCGCAAAATTCGACTTTTGGCTGGCGTTCGGCCTGATCGCGCAACTGTTCTTCACCGCGCGCTTCCTGGTGCAGTGGATCGCGAGCGAACGCGCCGGCAACAGCGTTGTGCCGATGGCGTTCTGGTTCTGCTCGATGGGCGGCGGGCTGATGACGCTGGTCTACGGCGTCGTCAAGCGCGAGCCGGTCATCATCCTCGGCCAGGCGCTGGCGACCATCATCTACATCCGCAACATCATGCTGATCGTGAAGAACCGCGGTCGTGCCTCGCAGACGCTGGACCGCTGATCCGGGGGCCCGCCCTCAGCGCGGCAGTGCCGAGGCCGCTCCGGATGCGGGCAGGGCGGCCGGCTCCGCCTCGTTGCGGCGATAGGGCTGGCCGGCGGCATCCAGCACCGGATAGGCCACCGAGCAGATATGCGAGTGGATGCGGCGTAGGTCGCGCAGCACGTCGAGATGCAGCGACGTGGTTTCGATGGTTTCCGGGCGGCCCTCGCGCAGGCGGTCGAGATGGCGCTCGATCGCGGCGAGCTCGGTGTTGCGCAGCGACGCCTTTTCGACCAGCAGCTTGCGCGCCTCGTTGGCGTCGCCGGACATGAACACGCCGAAGGCGATGCGCAGCGATTCCATCGTCTTCTTGTGGAAGGCCGCGAGTTCCTCGGCGCCCTCGGGCGAGAACTGGAAGCGGCGCTTGATCTTCTTGGTCGCGAGCTCGCTTAGGTTCTTGTCGATGATATCGCCGATATGCTCGAGATTGATGGCGAAGGAGACAATTTCCATCGCGCGGCGTCCTTCGCTCTCGTCGAGAGAGCCGCGCGTCAGCTTGGTGACGTAGAGCTTGATCGCCTCGTCCAGGCTGTCGACGATGTTGTCGGTCTTGGAGACCTGATCGACCAGCGCGCGGTCGTCGGTCATCATTGCCGCCATCACCTTGCGCAGCATGACCTCGACGAGGTCGCCCATGCGCAGCACCTCGCGCGCAGCATCGGCGAGCGCAAGGGACGGCGTCTCCAGCGCGCTTTCGTCGAGGTAGCGGGGCCGGGAGGCATCAGCTTCCCGCACGCGTTCAGGCAGGAGCCAGGTCAGGAACCGCGCCATGACGTCGAGCAGGCCGATGAACAGCGCGGCGGTGGCGACGTTGAACGCGATGTGGAACGCCGCGGTCATCTTGGCCGCATCCGGCTGCCAGGCCTGGAGCAGGTCGGCGATCGGATGCAGGAACGGCAGCACCAGCGCGATGCCGATGACGCGGTTGATGAGATTGCCGACCGGCAGGCGGTAGCTCGTGGGGTCCTCGCGCCGCGCGCCCTCGAAGACGGGGTTGATGGCGCTGCCGAGATTGGCGCCGAGCACCAGCGCCAGCGCGGCCTGCGGCGAGATGAACTGGGAGAAGGCCAGCGACATGATCAAAAGCACGCTGGCGACGCTCGAATGCACGGCCCAGGTGATCACGGCCGCGATGAGGATGCAGAGGATGGGATCGCCTGTGATCGCCGACATGAAGATGCGCACGCCCGGCGCGTTCTCGGCCGGCGCCAGCGTGTCGAGCAGGATGTGCAGCGACAGCAGCATCAGGCCGAGCCCGATCGCGACGCGGCCGATGTCCTTGATGCGCGAGCGCGGGCCTGAGCGGAATGCCACGAGCCCGAGCACGAACAGGACCGGCGCGACGGCAGCAATGTTGAACGACAGCACCTGCACGATCAGCGTGGTGCCGACATTGGCCCCCAGCATGATGGCGAGCGCCGCAACCAGGCTGACGAGCCCTTCGGCCGCGAACGAGCTGGTGATCAGGGCGGTCGCCGTGCTGCTCTGGAGCAGGGCGGTGAGGCCGAGCCCGGCGGCGAAGGCGCTGAAGCGGTTGCTGAGCGCGCGCCCCAGCAGCCGGCGCAGGTCCGGACCGAAGGCGCGCAAAATGCCGCTGTGGACCATGTGCAGGCCCCACAGCAGCAGCGCAACGCCACCCATCAGGTCGAGTAGTACCAAGCTTCCCATGCTCCGCCTCCGGAATGGAGTCGAAGGATCAGGCTACCCCCAAATGACTGGGGATCAATCACTTTGTTCGCACACGCTCGCGTTAACCTTTGCGATCGCACGCGCATTGGGCGCGATGCCCAGCGCGAAGGCTCAAATTGCCGCGTTGAAGGCAGCCAAGCCGCGATCGAGGTCGGCCTTGAGGTCCTCGACATTCTCGAGCCCGATATGGAATCGCAGCGTCGGGCCGCCCGGCGACCACTTCGTCGCGGTGCGGTAGGCGTCGCAGTCGAAGGGGATGACCAGGCTCTCGAAGCCGCCCCAGGAAAAGCCCATGCCGAACAGCTTGAGGGTATCGAGCATGGCATCGACGGCCTTCTGCGGTGCGGGCTTCAGCACGACGCTGAACAGACCCGACGCGCCGGTGAAGTCCCGCTTCCAGATCGCGTGCCCCGGGTCGGTCTCGAGCGCCGGATGCAGCACGCGCGCGACCTCGGGTCTGGCACCGAGCCAGCGCGCCATCTCCAGTCCCGAACGATAGTGCTGCGCCAGCCGCACCGCGAGCGTGCGCATGCCGCGCAGCGCGAGGAAGACGTCGTCAGGTCCGGCGCAAACGCCGAGCAGGCGGATGGTCTCGGCGAGCAGCGGCCAGGCCTTTGCGTTGGCCGAGATCGTGCCGAACATGATGTCGGAGTGGCCGCCGATATATTTGGTGGCGGCCTGCATCGAGATGTCGACGCCTTGTTCGAGCGAGCGGTGATAGAGCGGGGTCGCCCAGGTGTTGTCGTCGATGACCAGCGCGCCGCGGGCATGGGCGACCTCGGCGATGGCGCGGATGTCGGGCATCTCGAAGGATTGCGAGCCCGGCGCCTCCACCAGCACGGCGCGGGTGTTCGGCTTGAACAGTTTTTCGATGCCGGCGCCAACAAGCGGATCGAAATAGGTCGTCTCGACGCCGAAGCGGGAGAGCAGGCCGTTGGCGAAATTGCGCGAGGGCCGGTAGACATTGTCGCAGACTAGGAGGTGGTCGCCGGCCTTGAGCACCGCGAGGAGGGTGGTCGAGATCGCCGAAAGTCCCGAGGGCACAAGGCCGACGCCGGCGCATTGCGGGCCTTCCAGCGCCATCAGCATGTCCTGGAGCGCGCGGGTGGTCGGCGTGCCATGGCGGCCGTACTGGAACTCGCCGCGATGGGCGTGCAGGTCCTCGGCGGTCGGATAGAGCACCGTCGACCCGTGGAAGACGGGCGGATTGACAAAACCCTTCTGCGCCTTGGTGTCGCGGCCGGACGTGACGAGGCGGGTTTCGGGGTGCTGGGGAACGGGCGTCGAGCCCTGCGGAGAATCCATGCGCGTGCTTTCAAGAGCTGGTTTTCGGGAGGCATCGAGCCTCCGGCGGGCCGGCGGAAGGGCCGCAACCGTTAATAACAGAACACAGAAGAGTCCCGTCAACCCCTTGACCCGGCTCGCCAGTCGTTCTGTGATGCGGGGGTGCTATTCTGTCGCCGCATGTTGAGGGGCCTGCCGCGATCTTCGATCCATCGCCTAGACCGAACCAAGCGTAAGAGCCTGAAGGGCAAGACGCTTGGCGGCGAGGATTTCAGGATTTGGCCCTCCAGCATGGTCGCCGCGTTCGGCAAGGATGTCCTGCAGGGCCGTGTCCTGCACGAGTCTTGCAAGGGACGCTGCCGGCAGAGACGCCTGCGAGACGAAGACCCTGAAGCGACCTTTGAAAGGCCCAGCCATGAAACGCGTAACCCTGGTTCTCACCCTTGCCTTTGCCGCCGGCCTGTCGACACAGGCCGCCTATGCCCAGACGCTCAAGACCATCAAGGACCGGGGCTCGCTGTCCTGCGGCGTCAGCCAGGGCCTGCCGGGTTTCTCGTCACCGGACGACAAGGGCAACTGGACCGGGCTCGACGTCGACGTCTGCCGCGCGATCGCGGCTGCGATCTTCAACGATCCGAGCAAGGTCAAGTACGTGCCGACGTCGGCCAAGGACCGTTTCACCGCGCTTCAGTCCGGCGAGATCGACGTCCTCTCGCGTAACACCACTTGGACCATCTCGCGCGACACCTCGCTCGGCGCCAACTTCACCGGCGTCACCTATTACGACGGGCAGGGCTTCATGGTGAAGAAGTCGCTGAAGGTGAATTCGGCTCTCGAACTCAATAGCGCGTCGGTCTGCGTCCAGACCGGAACCACCACCGAGCAGAACCTCGCCGACTACTTCAGGGCCAACAACATGAAGTACGAGGTGATCGCGTTCGGCACCAACGACGAAACGGTCAAGGCCTACGAATCCGGGCGCTGCGACGTGTTCACCACGGACCAATCCGGCCTCTATGCAAATCGTCTGAAGCTTGCCAATCCCGGCGATCACGTTGTGCTGCCGGAGATCATCTCGAAAGAGCCGCTCGGCCCGATGGTGCGCCATGGCGATGACCAGTGGTTCGACATCGTGAAATGGACGCTGTTTGCCATGGTCACTGCTGAGGAACTGGGGCTCAACGCCAAGAACATCGACGAGAAGGCGAAGTCGGACAATCCGGAGCTGAAACGCGTTCTCGGCACCGACGGCAATTTCGGCGAGCAACTTGGTCTGACCAAGGATTGGGTCGTGCGGATCGTCAAGCACGTGGGCAATTACGGCGACGTCTTCGACCGCAACGTCGGGTCCGGCTCGCCGCTCGGCATTGCCCGCGGTCTCAACGGCCTCTGGAACAAGGGCGGACTTCAGTACGCGCCGCCGATCCGCTGATCGCCCGCAAGCACGGCTGCGGCGATGAGCACCGAAGCCCGCAAACCGCCGACCCAGATCGCGCTGAGGATCAGGCGCGTGCTGGGCGGGAAGGCTGGCTGGAACGGCGTCGCCGTCCAGTTCGCCTTCGCCGCGATCCTGGGCTGGATTGCCTATGAGATCGTCTCCAATGCCCGCGCCAACCTCGAGAACCAGCACATCGCCGCGGGCTTCGGCTTCCTCAGGAACAATGCGGGTTTTGACGTCAATCAGACCCTGATCCCCTATACCGGCTCGGACACGTTCCTGCGCGTGTTCGTGGTCGGGCTCCTGAACACGATCATTGTTTCCGTCATCGGCATCGTGTTCTCCACCGTGCTCGGCTTCATCGTCGCGCTGTGCCGGCTCTCGCCCAACTGGCTGCTGTCGCGCGTCGGCGAGATCTATGTGGAGCTCATCCGCAACCTGCCGCTGCTGTTCCAGATCCTGTTCTGGTACCTGGCGGTGCTGGCGGCCTTGCCCAATCCGCGCCAGAGCATTTCGCTGCTCGGCCTCGCCTTCATCAGCAATCGCGGACTGGTCGTTCCCTCGCCAATCGGCGAGCCCGGTCTGACGCCTTTCCTGGTCATGCTGGGGCTCGGCATTATCGGGTCGCTTGCTCTGCGCAGCTATTCGCGGCGGGCGCTGTTCCAGCGCGGCCAGGTGATCCGGATCTGGCCTTACGTGCTGAGCCTCCTGGTCGGGCTGCCGCTCGCCGCGATGCTGGCGTTCGGTGTGCCCTTCATCTTCGAATTGCCGCAGCTCAAGGGCTTCAATTTTGCCGGCGGCTCGCGCATCATCCCGGAATTCGTGGCACTGACCCTGGCGCTGTCGACCTATACGGCCGCCTTCATCGCCGAGATCGTGCGCGCCGGCATCTTGTCCGTGCACAAGGGGCAGATGGAGGCGGGGGCGTCGCTCGGCCTGAGCCGCGGCACCACGCTCCGTCTGATCGTCGTGCCGCAGGCGATGCGTGTCATCGTGCCGCCGCTGACCAACCAGTACCTCAACCTCACCAAGAATTCCTCGCTTGCGGTCGCGATCGGCTATCCTGATCTGGTTTCGGTGTTTGCCGGCACGTCGCTGAGCCAGACCGGGCAGGCGATCGAGATCATCGCCATGACGATGGGCGTCTACCTCCTGATCTCGCTCGTCACGAGCGCCATCATGAGCGTCTACGGTTGGCGCATCAGCAGGAGCCTTGGAGCATGAAGAGGCTTGGCGCATGACCGATATCACCGCGTCATCCTTCGTCCGTCAGGACCTCGTCGGCGAACGACCCGCGCCGGTGAAGACCACCGGCTTTGTGGGCCTACTGCGCACCCGCCTGTTCAATTCGCCGACCAACATTCTGCTGACCATCGTCGGCGCCCTGCTGCTCTGGTTCACCATCGTTCCATCAGTCAGGTTCCTGCTGGTCGACGCGGTCTGGACCGGCAACGACCGCACGGCGTGCATCGGGGAGAACGCGGCCGGCGCCTGCTGGCCCTACATCCAGGCAAAATTCCCGCAACTGATGTACGGCTTCTATCCGGAAGCCGAGCGCTGGCGGGTCAATCTCACCTTCTTCCTGGCGGCCGCACTGCTGCTGCCGCTGCTCATTCCGCGGCTTCCGGCGAAGGGATTGAATGCCGGCCTGTTCTTCTTTGCCTTTCCGGTGGTCGCGTTCTTCCTGTTGCGCGGCGGCGGCATCACCGGCTTCGGCCTGAGCTGGACCGCCGGCCTCCTGCAGCTGTTCGATGACAGCATCCTCAATGCCGGCGGGGCGCTGCTCAATCTCAGCAAGAGCTCGGCGATCGGACCGCTGCTGTGGATTATCGGCCAACTCATCGTGCTGATCGGCACGGCGATCCAATGGCTGATCTTTCCGCTGACCGGGCTGCGCGACCAGCTCCAGGGGACGGGCCAGTCGGTCTGGGCCGATTTCGCCATCACCACCGTTGTCGTCTCCCTGATCGCCTTTTTCCTCGGCGGCGGGATACGCAGCGGGTGGCGTGCGCTCGCATCGAGCATCGCGACGTTCGCGGCCATCGCCATCGTCATCAAGCTCATGGGGCTCGATCACGGCGGCTTCCCGATCGTCGAGACCAGCCTGTGGGGCGGGCTCCTGGTGACGCTGGTGGTTTCCGTGACCGGCATCGTCACCTCGCTTCCGATCGGCATCGCGCTGGCGCTGGGGCGGCGCTCCACCATTCCGTTGATCCGGATCTTCTCGATCGCCTTCATCGAGTTCTGGCGCGGCGTGCCGCTGATCACCGTGCTGTTCTTCGCCACCTACATGCTGCCTCTGTTCCTGCCCGGCAATTTTTCGGTCGACGGCCTCGTGCGCGCGCTGATCGGCATCGCGCTGTTCACCGGCGCCTACCAGGCCGAGAACGTGCGCGGCGGCTTGGCTGCGATCCCGCGCGGGCAGGGTGAAGCCGCCGCGGCGCTCGGGCTGTCCTGGTGGAAGACGACCTCGCTGATCGTGCTGCCGCAGGCGCTGCGCCACGTCATTCCGAACCTCGTCAACAGCTTCATCTCGCTGTTCAAGGACACCTCGCTGGTCTCGATCGTGGCGCTGTTCGACCTCCTGGGCTCGCTGCGTGCGTCGTTTGCGGATCCCAAATGGTCGACGCCGACGACCCTGTTCACCGGCTTTGCCTTTGCCGGGATCATCTACTTCATCTTCTGCTTTGGAATGTCGCGCTACTCGCTCTTTGTCGAGAGACGTCTCAACGCCCATCGCCGCAACTGAGGTCAGCCATGTCCGCGAACCCGATCGTCAAGATTTCCGGCCTCAACAAATGGTACGGCGATTTTCATGTGCTGCGGGACATCGATCTCGACGTCGAGAAGGGCGAGCGCATCGTGATCTGCGGCCCGTCGGGCTCGGGCAAGTCGACGCTGATCCGCTGCATCAATGCGCTGGAGGAATTCCAGGAGGGCGAGATCGTCGTCGACGGCATCGAGCTCGGGCCGAACCTGAAGCATATCGATGCCGTGCGCCGCGAGGTCGGCATGGTGTTCCAGAGTTTCAACCTGTTCCCGCACCTGACGGTGCTGGACAATTGCACGCTGGCGCCGATCTGGGTGCGCAACATCCCGAAGAAGGACGCCGAAGCGACCGCGATGAAGTTCCTGGAGCGGGTCAAGATCCCGCACCAGGCCAACAAGTTTCCGGGCCAGATGTCCGGCGGCCAGCAGCAGCGCGTCGCGATCGCCCGCGCGCTGACCATGAACCCCAAGGTGATGCTGTTCGACGAGCCGACCTCGGCGCTCGACCCGGAAATGGTCAAGGAAGTGCTGGACACGATGGTGGACCTCGCCCGGGAAGGCATGACCATGCTGGTCGTGACCCACGAAATGGGCTTTGCCCGCGAGGTGGCGAACCGCGTCGTGTTCATGGACGCCGGCCAGATCATCGAGGCCAACACGCCGCACGAATTCTTCGCGAGCCCCCAGCACACCCGCACAAAGCTGTTCCTGAGCCAGATCCTTCGCTGACCGCGGCATCGGCCAAAAGCGTCAAATTGTCGATATCTTCGTAAGCGGCCGGACATCATGCCGGCGGGCGCTTGCGGCCGGTTCATCGGTCCGAAAGCAATTGCCGCGCATGTGGCTGCCCAAGAGGGGTGCGCCAATGCTCGGATTCCTGTTCGGTCTCAACGCCCGCATGGGGCGATTGCAGTTCTTTCTGGCCACGATCGTCTTGGCGATCGTGATGACCGCGATCTGCTTCTTCATCGCGATGTTCGCGCTGAGGCACGCCATGCCGACGATGATGCGGCCGGAAGAGCTGCTGCAGAGCCCCATCACCATCGTCGCCATCGTGCTGTTCGCGGTGGCGAGCTTCACCCTTCAATCGATGCGCATCCGCGACATCGGATGGGATCCGGTCTGCGTGGTCCCGCTCTGGATCGCCTTCATGTTCATCGACCGGCTGCTGGCCGCGAAATTTCCCGCCTTGGCGATCGGTCAGGAGCATCAGGGCACGGTGATCGGCGGGCTCGTCAATCTCGTGCTGATGCTGATCCTGTATTTCTGGCCGAGCGGCTACGCCGACGACGCCGGCAGCGCTCTCGACACATCGTCCGACCGCTGGGGCGAGGCGGGCAGGGCGTCGACCGCAACCGACCGCTTCTCGCGGATCTCGTCGGGCGGACGCCGCTAATTCCGAAGGAGCTAGACGAACGGCAGCTCGATCTTCGAGCGCGTCTCCAGCCAGTCAGGCACCGGCAGGCTCTTCGAGCGCATGAACTCCGGATTGAACAGTTTTGACTGATAGCGGCCGCCGGAGTCGCAGAGGATCGTGACGATGGTCTTGCCGGGGCCGAGCTGCTTGGCGAGCCGGATGGCACCGGCGATGTTGATGCCGGTCGAGCCGCCCAGGCACAGGCCCTCGTGCTGCAGCAATTCGTAGATGATCGTGACGGCTTCCTCATCGGAGATCAGGAACGCGTCATCCACCTTCGCGGTCTCGACGACCGGGGTCTTGCGTCCGAGGCCGATGCCTTCGGTGATCGAATCGCCCGGCGTCGATTTCACCTCCCCATTCTTGAAAAGGTTGTACATCCCGAAGCCGTGCGGATCGGCACAGGCGGTGACGATGTCCTTGTTCTTTTCCTTCAGGTACCGGCTGATGCCGGCCAGCGTGCCGCCGGTGCCGACCGAGCAGATAAATCCGTCCACCTTGCCATTGGTCTGCTGCCAGATTTCCGGTCCGGTCGAATCGTAGTGCGCCTTGGGATTGTCGAGATTGTTCCACTGATCGGCGAACAGCACGCCGTTCGGCTCGGTCTTGCGGAGCTGGTCGGCAAGACGGCGGCCGACATGCTGGTAGTTGTTCGGATTGGCATAGGGCAGCGCCGGCGACTCCAGAAGCTCGGCGCCGCATAGCCGCAGCATATCCTTCTTCTCCTGGCTCTGCGTCTCCGGGATCACGATCAGCGTGCGATAGCCGCGGGCGCTGGCGACGACGGCTAGCCCGATGCCGGTATTGCCGGCGGTCGCTTCGACGACCAGGCCGCCCGGCTTCAGCTCGCCGCGCTTCTCGGCTTCCAAAATCATCCATTTGCCGGCGCGGTCCTTCACGGACTGGCCGGGATTCATGAACTCGGCCTTGCCGAGAATGGTGCAGCCGGTCAGCTCGGAGGCGCGTTTCAGCTTGATCAGCGGGGTATTGCCGATCGATTCGACAACGTCGTTTTTGATGGTCATGTCAGGGGCTTGCCGGTCGTTTCCTCAACTTGCCGGCGACCCTAAAGGAGCTGAAAGCACCGCACAAGCGGCCCCGGTCATCGCTGCTTTGCGAAGACGACCTGCCTGACGTCGATATTCCCGGAGAGGAAGCCGGCCTCGCAATAGGCGAGGTAGTATTCCCAGAGCCTGCGGAAGCGATCGTCGAAGCCGAGCGGCACGAGGTTCGGCCAGGCCGAGCGGAAGTTGTTTCGCCAGGTCGCGAGCGTCTTGGCATAATCTTGCCCGAAGATGCGCTCCCGGATGACAGGGACACCAAAGGCGTCGCCCAGCGACTTCAGCACCGCGGGCGAGGGCAGCATGCCGCCTGGAAACACGTAGCGCTGGATGAAGTCGACTTCGCGCCGGTAGCTCTGGAAAAGCGTGTCCTGGATGGTGATGGCCTGGATGCCGGCAAGCCCGCCCGGGAGCAGCCGGTCACGCAATTGTGCGAAATATTTTGGCCAGAACTGCTCGCCCACGGCCTCGATCATCTCGATCGAGGCGATGCGATCGTACTGGTCGCGCTCGTCGCGGTAATCCTGGAGGCGGATCTCGACCTTCTCCGAAAGCCCGGCGTCGTGGATGCGCTTCTGCGCGAAGTCGCGCTGCTCGGAGGAGATCGTGAGCCCGACGACACGCGCGCCGTAAGTCCTCGCGGCATATTCGGCAAAACCGCCCCAGCCGCAGCCGATCTCGAGCAGTCTTTGTCCAGGCTGCAGATCGATCGCCTCCGCGAGGCGGCGATATTTGTTGGTTTGCGCCGCCGTGAGATCGGTCGTGTGCTCCTCGAACAAGGCCGACGAGTAGGTCATGCTCGGGTCGAGCCAGGCTGAATAGAAGGCGTTGCCGATATCGTAATGGGCCTCGATGTTGCGGCGTGCCTGGCGCTTGGTGTTGCGGTTGAACCAGTGGCGGAGAAGCTGCACGAAACGCATCAAGGGCTTGTCGTTCAGCATGGTCTGGAAGACGTCGTGGTTGACGCAAAAGAGGTAGAGGAATTGCGTGAGGTCTGGCGTATCCCAGTCGCCGTTGAGATACGCTTCGGCGATACCGATGTCGCCGCCGCTCAGCAGCCGTGACGCGAAGGCGTAATCATGCACCCGCATCACACCTTTCGGTCCCGGCTCAACGCCGCCCATGCGGATCACGCGGCCGTCGGGCAAAAGCACGTCGAGCGTGCCGCGCTTCAATCGGGAGCCGAAGGCCAGCGCCAGGCGAACCAGGCGCGGCAGGTCGGCAAGAACAGTCTCCACGTTGTCTGGCGTGACCGAGATGGCGTTCGGCATCGGCGGATCCATCACCTGATCAGGTTCCGTCCGACCGCAAGCCAGTTGCGCTCTTACCCACTGTCGCTGGACCCGAGCGCGCCCACGCAGGCGGTCAGCGGCGAACATTATAAGCGCGCGTCTCGTTACCCGCCAAGGCGGTTTCATGGGCATGCTTTGCGGTATCGGCGCGTGGGACCAGCCGCGCGCCCTTCAGCCAGAGCCGCAATGCTTCCCAGTGGATCGCCGCGATGATCTTGAAAGTCACGAGCGGCAGCGCGAGGAACGATCGCAGCAACGTCCGGGAGGTGAGTGCGTTGCGATAGCCACTGAAAGTTGCCGCCAGCAGCGGCCCCTCGCGGTCGGTCTCGAGGATGCGCAGACGGACGGTCTCCGACGGCGGCAGAACGCGGAAATGATAGCGCATGGCCATCGCGACGAAGGGCGAGACGTAGAACAGCTTGTCCTGGCTTTGCCGCAGGCCCGCCGCGCTCCGTTCGCCGGGCTTTACCGGCAGGACGTAGGAGTGGATGCCGCCAAAGGTGTTGCGGACCTCGTAGATGACGAGCGCGAGCTCGCCCGAGGCGCGATAACAGAAATAGACCGAGAGCGGATTGAAGGTGTAGCCGAACAGGCGGGGATAACAGAGCAGCTCGACGCGCCCGCCACTGAGGTCGATATCGTGCCTGGCGGCGCAGCGCATGGCATAGGCCCTCAAGGACGAGCCGTCGCGCTCGCCATGATCCGCCTCATGGAAGCTGTAGAGCGCGGCGCGGTTGACGCCGAACAGGCGCGATTGCCGGTCCGCCTCGTCGAGCCGGTCGAGATCGATCAGCAGGCTCATGACGCGATAGCTGAAGCGATGGCCCATTGGCTTCAGCCGCGCGTGCATGACGTCGCCGAAGTAGAGGGCGGCGGCATCGCGGTGCGCGGGCAGGGCGGTCGTCGTTGCCATCTGCGTTACTCCGCGGCTTCCGCCAGTTCGGCCGGCACCTCGCGCCATGGGGCGACCGCGCCGAGCGCCTCGGCAACCGCCAGGCCCGAACGCAGGCCATCCTCGTGAAAACCGTAGCCGGTCCATGCGCCGCAGAACCAAGTGTGCCGCCGGCCCTGGATCTCCGAAAGCCGCTTCTGCGCTGCAAACGCGGCCGCATTGTACTGCGGATGCTCGCACATGAACGTGCCGAAGGTGAGCTCGGGGGCCGGCGCAAAGGGCGGATTGAGGCTGACGAACAGCGGCCTGTCGTGGTCGATGCCCTGCAGCCGGTTCATCCAATAGGTGACGGCGACGTCGTTCTCGACCGTGCCCTCGCGCTGCCAGCGCAAAAAATTCCAGGATGCCCAGGCGCACGGGCGTCTTGGCATCAGCCTGACGTCGCGATGCAGATAGACCGTGTTCGGCGCATAGCCGATCGCGCCGAGAACGTCGCGCTCATGATGATCCGCATCCGACAGCATTGCCAGCGCCTGATCGCTGTGCGCGGCGATGACCACGTGATCGAAGCAGTCGTGGTGGCCGTGACTGTCGTGGACGACGATGCCATGCGCCGTGCGCTCGATCGACGTGACCGAACAGCCGAGCCGGAGGCGGTCCTTGAACGAGGCCGTGAGCTTCTCGACGTAGCGCCGGCTGCCGCCTTTGACCGTGCGCCAGACCGGCCGGTCGTGATGCAGCAGGCGATGATTGTGGAAGAAGGCGACAAAGTTCTCGGCCGGGAAATTCAGCATGTCGGCAGCAGGCGCCGACCAGATCGAGGCCCCCATCGGCGCGAGATAGTCGGTCAGCAGGCGCCTCGAGAACCGCCGCTGTGCAAAATAGTCGCCGAGCGTCAGGCCGGCGAGGCGGCCTGCTTCATGGTCGCTCACGCTTTGGCGGTTGAACGTCAGGATGTCCTGGAGCATCCCGAGATAGGATGGCGAGAGCAGGTTGCTGCGTTGGGCGAACAGGCCGGCTGTGGTCTCCCACCAGCCGCTGCCGCCGCCGCGCCATTCGAAACGTCCGCCGTCGGCTGATACGGCAAAGCTCATGCAGCTCTCCACCGTCTCGACGCCGAGATGGGCGAACATCGCCGTGAGCTCGGGATAGTTGAGCTCGTTGTAGACGATGAAGCCGGTGTCGACCGCGATCGGCGTGCCGTCGTAATCGATGGTGACGGTGTGGCTGTGCCCGCCGGCGCGCAGCTCGCGGTCATAGACCGTCACCGGGTAGCGTCGTGAGAGCGTCCAGGCCGCCGCGTTGCCGGCGATGCCCGTCCCGATGACCGCGATACGCATTTCAGAAGCCCCTGCCTTGATGTCAGGCAAGCTACGGTGCGCTGCGGCGCGGGTTTCAGAGGCCGGGGCCGGACGAAGAGCTCACAAGCTCCGGTGTGGCGCCGGGATCACATGAAATGTTCGTAAGCTTGCCGATGCTCGCCGACAGCAACGGAAGGCAAGAAAGGCCTGTCACATGGGCCTAACTTGCATTTTGGCGATCCGGGACGGCGGCAGCTTCGCGGTGGACGGCGAGGGCGGCGGGACTGTCCGCCCCTGACGCGCCCAGCTAGTATGGCGACAGGTTCCAGGAAGGCATCACCGCTGTGAACGACGCGCAGAAAGCCCGTATATCGCTCAGCCGCGAATCGGTTCATCCGAGCGCGCGGTGGCGGCTTGGGCTGCCCGGCAGGGGGCGGACGTGAAACACAGATTCCCGGCGGTCGCCATGCGGCGGCTCTGCGGTTCGGCTCCCCGGTCGGGGCGCGCTGCCGGGTGGCTCGGCGCGCTCTATCTGGCGTTGAGCTCAGCCGGGTGCGTGTTGACCCAGGACCTGCCGGATCCGGCGCTCGACGTCCCCACCCAGTACAAATATGCCGGCAAGCCCGATGCGCCGCCGGCACTCGACTGGTGGCGCGGCTTCCGCTCACCCGAGCTGACCCAGCTCATGGAGGAGGCGCAAACCGTCAACCTGGACATCGCAGCCGCAGTGGCCCGCATGCGCGAAGCCGACGCCCAGGCACGGCAGGCGGGTGCGGCGCTGTTGCCGAGCCTGTCGGGCGGGGGAAATGAGACCTATTCCCGCACGTCGGGCTCCAGCGCCTCCGGCCTCACCAATGGCGGCCGGGAGGTCGTCAACTATTCGGCGTCCCTGAGCGCGAGCTACCAGCTCGATTTCTGGGGCCAGAACCGCGACGCGCTCCAGGCCGCGGAGGAGACCGCGACCGCCAACCGGTTCGATCGCGACGTCGTCGCGCTGACGGCGCTGTCGAGCGTCGCCAACGCCTATTTCCAGGTGCTGGCCTCACAGGACCGGCTGCGCACCGCCCAGCGCAACATCGCCAGCGCCCAGCGCATCCTCGATGCGATCAAGCAACGGCGCCAGGCCGGCACCGGGACCGATCTCGACGTCGCCCAGCAGGAGAGCGTGCTGGCGAACCAGAAGGCGCTGGTGCCGCCGCTGCGGCAGACGCTCGACCAGAACGTCAACGCGCTCGCCGTGCTGGTGTCGCGCCCGCCCGAGAGCGTGCGGGTTCGCGGCGGGACGCTGAACACGATCGCGATCCCACGGGTCACGCCGGGCCTGCCGTCGGAATTGCTGACGCAGCGGCCTGACATCCGCCGGCAGGAAGCGCAGCTTGCGTCGGCCACCGCCAATATCGGCAACGCCCGCGCCCAGTTCTTTCCCAGCATCCAGTTGACCGGCAATGGCGGCTACCAGAGTTCGGCGCTGGTCTCGCTGTTCCAGCCGCACGCGGCCTTCTTCCAGCTTGTCGGCAGCGCCACGCAGCCGATCTTCGACGGCGGCAAGATCCTCGGCAATTTCGAGTTTACCAAGGCCCGCCAGGACGAGCTGCTCCAGATCTATCGCAAGACGATCGTGCAGGCCTTTGCCGACGTGGACAATGCGCTCTATTCGATCAAGCAGACCACGATCAAGCTCCAGCTCCAGCGCCAGGTGGTCGCGGCGTCACAGCGCGCCTTCGACCTTGCCGAGCAGCAGTTGCGCGCCGGCACTGCCGACATCGTGACCGTGCTCAACACACAACAGACACTGTTTCAGGCGGAGGATGCCCTTTGGCAGGCGCAGCTCGCGCGGCTGCTCGCGATCGTCAGCCTGTACCAGGCCTTGGGCGGAGGCTGGGAGCCGAGGATGGAGAAACCGGTCAATGCTCTTTAAGCCCGACAGCAAGGAAGGCGCGAAGGACGTGGGCACGCGCAAGCCCTCGCGCGGCCGCCGGCGCTTTTGGTCGACGCTGGTCACGCTCCTGATCCTCGGCGGGCTCGGCTATGCCGGCTGGTACGCGTACCAGCGCAAGCCGACCAACGATCGCAACATGCCGCGCGATCTGCCCGTGCCGGTGCTGGCGGCGATGCCCCGTATCCAGGACGTCCCGGTCTATCTCGACGGCGTCGGCTCCATTCGCGCCCTCAACACCGTGACCGTGCGCTCGCAGGTCGACGGCAAGCTGATCGCAGTGAACTTCACCGAAGGCCAGGACGTCAAGAAGGGCGACGTGCTCGGCGAGATCGATCCGGCGATCTACCAGGCGCAGTACGATCAGGCGGTTGCCAAGAAGGCGCAGGACCAGGCCCAGCTCGCCAACCAGAAGCTCGATCTCGCCCGCTATGAGCAGCTTGCGGCCTCCAATGCTGGCTCAAAGCAGCAGGCCGACACCCAGCGCGCGCTGGTTGCGCAGACCGAGGCGCTGATCAAGGCCGACCAAGCCGCGATCGACAACGCGGCGGCGACGCTCGGCTACACCAAGATCGTGGCGCCGCTGTCGGGCCGCGCCGGCCTGCGCCAGGTCGACCAGGGCAACATCATCCACGCCTCCGACACCACGGGCCTCGTGGTCATCACCCAATTGCAGCCGATCGCGGTGTGGTTCAGCCTGCCGCAGCAGCAGATCATGCGCGTCAACGCCGCGGCATCCAAGGGCACGTTGCCGGTCGACGTGTTCGGCAATGACGGCGTCACCGTGATCGACACCGGCAAGCTGACGGGCATCGACAACCAGGTCGATCCGACCACGGGCACGCTGAAGCTGAAGGCGGAATTCCCCAACGCCAACTACCAGCTCTGGCCGGGCCAGTTCGTCAATGTCCGGCTCAAGGTCGAGACCTTGTCAAAGGCGCTGGTGGTGCCGACGTCGGCGGTGCAGCGCGGTCCGGTCGGCACCTTCAGTTACGTGATCGGCGAGGGCGACGTCGTCTCGGCCAAGCCCGTCACCGTCACGCAGCAGAACGAGCACGACGCCGTCATCGCCAGCGGCCTGTCGCCGACCGATCGCGTCGTGACAACAGGCTTTGCCAACCTCGCCGACGGCTCGAAGGTGATCGTGGGCCGGTCCGAGCAGACCCCATCGGCCGATCTCGCCCCGCGCAAGCGCACCCGCGCGCCGGACGCCAAGGGCGGTCAGACCAAAGATGGTCAGAAGGATGGGCAAAAGGACGGGCAAAAGGACGGTGAGGCCAAGGACGGCCAAGGCAAAGATAACCAAGCCAAGGACGGCGAACGCCGCGCCAAGCGAATGAACGGCGAGGGCGACCAGAAGGGCCAGACCGGACCTGCGCAGGGGGCTCAACCATCGGGCAGTGGAGCAAAGCAGCCATGATCCCGATAGCGCCTTCCTGACGGCCGCCTCATGAGCGTCTCTGAACCATTCATCCGCCGTCCGATCGCGACCTCGCTGCTGGGCATCGCGCTGCTGATCGGCGGCGCGCTCGGCTATTTTGCGCTGCCCGTCTCGGCGCTGCCGCAGGTCGACTTCCCGACCGTGCAGGTGACGACGCAATTGCCGGGTGCGAGCCCCGACGTGATTGCCTCGCTGATCACGGCGCCGCTGGAGCGGCAACTCGGGCAGATCCCGTCGCTGACCTCGATGAATTCGACGAGCTCGTTCGGCGTCAGCCAGATTTCGCTCCAGTTCGATCTCAACCGCGACATCGACGGCGCAACGCAGGACGTACAGGCTGCGATCAACGCGGCCGCGGGCGTCCTGCCGCGGACGCTGCCGTACCCGCCAACCTATGCCAAGGTGAATCCGGCCGATGCGCCGGTGCTGACCTTGGCGCTGCGATCGGAGACGATCTCGCTGCGGGCGATGAGCGACATCGCCGACACGATCCTCGCGCAACGGCTGAGCCAGATTTCCGGCGTCGGCCGCGTCACCGTGTTGGGCGGGCTGAAACCGGCCGTGCGGATTCAGGCCGATCTTGCGCGGCTTGCGGCCTATGGCATCGCGATGGAGGACCTGCGCAGCGCGATCGCCAGCGCCAATGTATCAGGCCCGAAGGGATCGCTCGACGGTGCGCAGCAATCCTATTTGATCGCCGCCAACGACCAGATCGCCGGCGCGGACGCCTATCGCCCGATCATCGTCGCCTATCGCAATGGCTCGCCGGTCACGATCAGCGACGTCGCGCAGATCGTCGATGGCCTCGAGAACGATCGCACCGGCGGCTGGTACCAGGGCACGCCGGCGGTGATCATCGACATCCAGCGCCAGCCCGGCGCCAATGTGATCGACGTCGTCAAGCTGATCCGCGAGGAGATCCCGAAGGTCCAGCGCGCCATACCGGCCGGCGTCAACCTGACCGTGGTTTCCGACCGCACCGTCACGATCCGCGCCTCCGTCCATGACGTGCAGTTCACGCTGATATTGAGCGTCGTGCTGGTGACGCTGGTGGTGCTCCTGTTCCTGCGCTCGCTGCGCGCCACGCTGATCGCGGGTGTCGCGCTGCCGCTGTCGCTGATCACGAGCTTCGGCATCATGTATTTCGCCGGCTTCAGCCTCGACAATCTGTCGCTGATGGCACTGACGATCGGCACCGGCTTCGTCGTCGATGACGCCATCGTGATGATCGAGAACATCGTTCGTCACATGGAGAATGGCGAGAATGCGATGCAGGCCTCGCTGCGCGGCGCCAGCGAAATCGGCTTCACCGTGATTTCGCTGACGGTGTCGCTGATCGCCGTCTTCATACCGCTGCTGTTCATGTCCGGCCTGGTCGGCCGCATGTTCCGCGAGTTCGCCCTGACGCTGACGATCGCGGTCGTGACCTCGGCGGTGGTCTCATTGACGCTGACGCCGATGATGTGCTCGCGGCTACTGAAGCATGCGCATGAGGAGCTGACGGTACCGGGGCTTGCCGCGGTCAGCCGCTTCATCGACTGGACCGTCGGTTTCTATCATCGCTCGCTGTTGTGGGTCCTCGATCGACAGCGCGCGACCCTCGTCGTGACCTTCGTCACCTTGATCGCGACGCTGGTCCTCTACGTTATCGCGCCCAAGGGCTTTCTGCCGCTTCAGGACACCGCCTCCATCACGGCTGTGACTGAAGCGGGACCCGACGTGTCCTTTGCCGAGATGCAGAAGCGGCAGACGCTGGTCGCCGACGCCATCAAGACCGACCCGGACGTGGTCGGCGTCGTCTCGGTGATCGGCGCCGGCTCGGTTAACCCGACCACCAATGTCGGTCGGCTCGTGATGACGCTGAAGCCGCGCGGCCAGCGCAAGGACGACGTCAGCGTCGTGGTTGACAGGCTGAAGCAGCGCGTCACCGGTATTCCCGGCATGACCGTGTACTTCCAGCCGGTGCAGGACGTGCAGATATCGACCCAATCGAGCCGCTCGCAATATCAGTACACGCTGACCGGCACCGATGCGGCGCTGGTCTCCGAATGGGCGCGCAAGCTCGTCGCCGAGATGCGGCGCGATCCGCTGTTCCGAGACGCCTCCTCGGAGGCCCAGGACGGCGGCCTGCGGGCCCAGCTCGACGTCGACCGCACTCGCGCCGGCCAGCTCGGCGTCAGCCTGCAAGGCATCACCGACACGCTCAACGACGCCTTCGCGCAACGCCAGATATCGACCATCTACGGTCAGGCCAACCAGTACCGCGTGGTGTTGGAAGCCTTGCCGATGTACCAGCGCGACCCGTCGATCCTGTCAAAGCTCTATCTGCCGGGCGCGGGCGGGGCGCAGGTGCCGCTGGCGACGGTCGCACAGCTAACGCGCACCACGGCGCCGCTGGCGGTCTCGCACCAGGCACAGTTTCCGGCGGTCTCGCTCAGCTTCAATCTTGCGCCGGGCGCGGCACTCGGTGACGCCGTCGCTGCGCTGAAGAGGATCGAGACAAACATCGGCATGCCCGGCAGCATCGTCGGCGTTTACGCCGGCGACGCCGCAGAATTCGCAAAATCGCTGGCGGGGCAGCCCTGGCTGCTGCTCGCCGCCGTGATCACGATCTACATCGTGCTCGGTGTGCTCTACGAGAGCTACATCCACCCGATCACCATCCTCTCGACGCTGCCCTCGGCCGGCGTCGGCGCCATTTTGGCGCTGGTGCTGTTTGGACAGGACCTGTCGGTGATCGGCCTGATCGGCATCATTCTGTTGATGGGCATCGTCAAGAAGAACGCGATCATGATGATCGACTTCGCGCTCGAGGCCGAGCGTGGGCAGGGGCTGCCGGCGACCGAGGCCATCGTGCAGGCCTGTCTGTTGCGTTTCCGCCCCATTATGATGACGACGCTCGCCGCACTGTTCGGCGCGCTGCCGCTGGCGATCGAAAGCGGTACCGGCGCGGAGCTACGCTTTCCGCTCGGCATCTCCATCATCGGCGGCCTGCTCCTCAGCCAGTTGCTCACGCTCTACACGACACCCGTGATCTACCTGGCACTCGATCGCATCAACCGGCGCCTGGAGACAGCGCTGCCGCCGCCGGAACCGGACACCCCGCCGACGGCCGGGGCGACCGAGGGGATGTGAGCGATGGCCTCGATCTCCGAACCCTTCATCCGCAGGCCGGTTGCCACCACGCTGCTGTCGATCGGCCTCTTCCTGCTGGGTCTCGTGGCCTACCGCTTCCTGCCGGTTGCTTCCGTTCCGAACGTTGACTTTCCCGCGATCTTCGTGTTCGCGACCAGGCCGGGCGCCGATCCGTCGGTCATGGCCGCTACCGTTGCGTCGCCGCTGGAGCGGCGGCTCGGCGAGATCGCCGGCATCAACCAGATCACCTCGACGAGCTCGATCGGGCTGAGCGTGGTTCAGCTCCAGTTCAACATCGGCCGCGATACCGACCGCGCCGCGCGCGACGTGCAGGCCGCGATCAATGCGTCACTGTCGGACCTGCCGAGCGACTTGCCGTCGCTGCCGCGCTTCCGGAAGGCGAATACGGCCGCAGCTCCCGTGTTCGTTCTGGCCCTGACCTCCAAGACGATCAATACGGCGGCGATCTATGACATT
Organism: Bradyrhizobium liaoningense; assembly: GCF_018130955.1. Taxonomy (GTDB): domain Bacteria; phylum Pseudomonadota; class Alphaproteobacteria; order Rhizobiales; family Xanthobacteraceae; genus Bradyrhizobium; species Bradyrhizobium liaoningense_C. The sequence continues at coordinate 253,529 of NZ_JAFCJM010000002.1, read as the reverse complement.
GCCGATTCCGTGCTCGCGCAGCGGATTTCTCAGGTGCAGGGCGTGGGCAACGTGACGATCTCCGGCGCTGACCAGCCTGCGGTCCGGATCCAGCTCAATCCGGTCGCGCTGTCCAATGCCGGCATCGCTACCGATGACGTCCGCACCGCCATCATCAACGCCAATCCGCTCGGCCCCGTCGGCATCTTCAACGGCGAGCGGCAAAGCGAAACGCTCGCGCTCAACCGGCAGATGCGCACCGCGCAGGAATTCCGTGACGTCATCATCAAGAGCGCGAACGGCAATTTCGTGCGGCTGTCCGACGTCGCCGAGATCGAGGATTCCGTCAAGAACGTTCGTTCCATAGCGTGGTTCAACAAGCAGCCGGCGGTGATCATTCAGATCACCAAGCAGGGCGATGCCAACGTCATTGAGACCGTCGACCGGGTCAAGGCGCTGATCCCGGAGCTGAAGCAGTGGATTCCGGCGGGGGTGGAGATATCGACCCTGGTTGACCGCACCGGCACGATCCGTGCGAGTGTCCGAGATATGCAATGGACGCTGCTGGCGACCGCCGTCCTCGTCATGGTGGTCGTGTTCGTGTTTCTGCGCCGGGTGACGCCGACGATCGCGGCCGGCATTTCGGTGCCGCTCGCGCTCGCCGGCACCTGCGCCGGCATGTGGGTCGCCGGCTACTCGATCGACAATCTGTCGTTGATGGCGCTTGCGATCTCCGTCGGCTTCGTGGTCGATGACGCCATCGTCATGATCGAGAACATGTACCGCAATCTCGAACATGGCATGCGGCCGCTTCAGGCAGCCCTGGAAGGAGCCCGCCAGATCGGCTTTACCGTGGTCGCGATCAGCCTGTCGCTGATCGCGGCGTTCACGCCGCTCCTTTTCATGAGCGGGATTCAGGGACGCCTGCTGCGCGAGTTTTCGTTGACGCTAACATTTGCGATCGTGGTCTCGACCCTGGTGTCGCTGACGGTAACGCCGATGATCTGCGCCCATTACATCCGGCAGACCACCTCGGGGACCGCGACGCTGTTCGATCGCGTGATCGAAGGCTCGTTGTCGCGCATCGTTGCCTTCTATGTCCGCACCTTGCGCACCGCGCTCGAATTCCCGCTGCTGACATTGCTGGTGTTCTTCGCCACCATCGGTCTCACCGTGACCCTCTACATCAAGGTTCCCAAATCCGATTTTCCGACCGACGATTCCGGCTTCGTGATCGGCGCGACGCGAGCCTCGGCCGACATTTCGTTCCAGGCCATGCTGGGATTGCAGCAGCAGCTCGCCGACATCGTAATGGCGGATCCGGCGGTCGCGGGCATCGGCTCGGTGCTGCCGAGCGGCGGCGGGCCGGGCGGGGCAGCCTCCAATCGCGGCACCATGTTCATCAGCCTGAAGCCGCCGGAGGAGCGCAACTATGTCTCCACCGAGACGGTAATCGATCGGCTCCGCCGCAACCTGTTTCGCGTCGCCGGCATCCGGCTCTTCATGTTCGCCGCGCAGGACGTCCGCGCCGGCGGACGGCAGAGCGATTCCAACTACCAGTACACGCTGTCGAGCACCGATCTGGATCTCCTGCAGAAATGGGCGCCGATCGTCGCCAAGCGCATGGAGACGGTCGAAGGCATCACGGATGTTTCCGCCGATCGCGATCCGGGCGGCCTGCAGCTCACGCTGTCGATCGACCGGCAGGCCGCATCGCGACTCGGCGTGCGCGTGCAGGACATCGACAACGCGCTCAACAACGCATTCTCGCAGCGCCAGATCTCGATCGTCTATACCCAGCGCAACCAGTACATGATCGTGCTCGAGACCGATCCGAAGTTCCAGTCTGACCCGTCCAATCTCGACCGCATCTTTGTCGCGGGGGCAGGTGATATACAGGTGCCGCTGTCGGCCGTGGTGCGCGCCCAGCGCGGGCTTGCGGCACTCGCCGTCTTCCATTCACAGGGATTTCCCTCGACCACCGTCTCGTTCAACGCGCTACCTGATGTGCCGCTTCAGGCCGCGACGCAGAACATCCAGCGCGCGGTCGAGGAGCTGCACATGCCCGAGGGCATCCGCGGCAGCTTTGATGGCAATGCCGGCGATTTCGCCAAGACCAGCGGCCGCCAGCCGCTCTTGATCCTTGGCGCACTGGTCGCGATGTACGTCGTGCTCGGCGTGCTCTACGAGAGTCTCGCCCACCCGTTGACGATCATCTCGACGCTACCTTCGGCCGGGCTGGGCGCGCTGCTCGCGCTCCTCCTCACCAATACGCCGCTCACGGTGATCGCCTTCATCGGCATCATCCTGTTGATCGGCATCGTCAAGAAGAACGGCATCATGATGGTGGACTTCGCGCTGGAGGCCGAGCGCCAGCGCGGCCTGTCCTCGGCGGATGCGATCTTCGAGGCGTGCCGGGCGCGCTTCCGGCCGATCCTGATGACGACCATGGCGGCGCTGTTCGCCGGCATCCCGCTGGTGGTGGCGACGGGGCCGGGCACCGAGCTGCGCCGTCCCCTGGGCATCACCATCATCGGCGGCCTGTTCGTCTCGCAGATCCTGACGCTGTACACCACGCCCGTGATCTATCTGCTGATCGACCGGCTGCGCCGGCGCTCCACTTCGCCGGCGGTCGAGGCCCCGGCGGAGTGATGGCGGGTTGTTGTAACAGCCCGGCCAGCGTATAGCGGCCCCATGTCGAACCCGTCAGACGCCGTGGCCGCCGCGCCGCCAGAGCCGATCCCCGAGTGCCCGCACTGCCAGAAGCCGATGCCGCTGTGCATCTGCGACAGCGTCGAGCCGATCGAGAACCGCATCGCGCTCCTGATCCTGCAGCATCCGCAGGAGCAGGACAGGGCGCTCGGCACCGCGCGGCTGACGGCGAAGCACTTTCCCAACGCCACGGTTCGCGTCGGGCTGTCCTGGCCGAGCCTTGCCAAGGCGCTGGGAAAATCCGTAGACGATCCGTCGCGCTGGGCGGTGCTCTATCTCGGCTCGGCGCGCGCCGCCGATCTGGATGCCGACAGCGAGGTCGTCGCGCTGACCCGCAAGGGCGAGGCGGCCGACAATCAGCGCGCGATCCTGAACCGCATCGACGGCGTGGTGCTGCTCGACGGCACCTGGAGCCAGGCCAAGGCGCTGTGGTGGCGCAATCCCTGGATGCTGAAGTGCCAGCGCGTGATCCTCAATCCCGCACGCCCCTCGCGCTACGGCCGGCTGCGCCGCGAGCCGCGTCGCGACGGGCTCTCCACCATCGAGGCCGCCGCGATGATGCTGGCGGCCCTCGAAAAGCGCCCCGACATCGCCGCCACGCTGCATGCGAGTTTTGAACGGCTGTTGACGCGCTATCGCGAGGTGCAGGCGAGCATGCCGGAGCTCGCGCCAAGGCCTGCGGCCAAGGGCCGCCGGAGGCCGATGCGGCGCCGCAAGCCCTCCTAATCGTTCTAGGGTTTGCACGGCCCCCGGTGCAGGACTTGCCCGCCGGGGAGGGGGCGGTTACAGACCTCGCTCACCTGCCGGCCGTTGGTCTTTGCCGGAATTGGACAGCCAGTTGACGAAGCAAACGCACAGCCCGATCAAGGCCGCGGCCCAAGAGCTCCTCGCGCAGGGCCTGCAGTTCGATCGTTGGGGCACGCTGGCCCTGATGGACATTTCGCTGCGCTACCGCCGCACCGTGATCGGTCCGCTCTGGATCACGCTGACGCTGGCGGCCACGATCGGCAGCGTCGGGACGGTCTATGCGGCACTGTTCAAGCAGGACGTCTCGAGCTTCCTGCCGTCCTTTGCCGTCGGCCTGATCGTCTGGACCCTGATGGCCTCGACGCTGCAGGAGGGCTCCAACGTCTTCGTGCTGTCGGGTCATCTGATCAAGGCGGTGCCTGCGCCGCTGATCGTCCACGTGCTCCAGATGCTGGCGCGCAACGTCATCATCTTCCTGCACCACCTGCTGCTCGTCATCGTGCTCTATCTGGTGATGCCCTGGCCGGTGCACGCGACGATGGTGCTCGCGATCCCGGGCTTCCTCATCCTCCTGGTCGCGCTGTTCGGTAGCGCGACGGCGCTCGGCATGCTCTGTGCGCGCTTTCGCGACATCGGCTCGGCGATAACAAGCGGATTGCAGTTCATCTTCTTCCTCACGCCGATCATCTGGACCGCCGATGCCGTGCGCGGCACCGCGTTCCAATGGCTGGTCGCGGCGAACCCGTTCACGACGCTGCTCGAGCTCGTGCGCAAACCCTTGCTGTCGCAGCCGGTCGATGCCGATCAGTGGCTGCTCGGTCTCGCCTACGCGGCGGGCTCCGCGCTCCTCGCGCTCGGCTGCTATGCGAAATATCGCAGCCGCGTGGCGTACTGGCTTTGAGAACGACGCGATGAGCCTATCCGCCCACATCCTGCTTCAGAACGTCTCGGTCGAGTTTCCGATCCTGTCGTTTCGCGACCGCTCGCTGCGCCGCCGCTTCATGCGCGCGGTGACGCCGTTCATGGCGCGACCGCAGACCCAGACGCAGACCCATGTCGTCAGCGCGCTGAACGACATCACGCTCGACATCCGCGCCGGCGACCGCGTCGCGCTGGTCGGCGCCAACGGTGCCGGCAAGACCACGCTGCTGCGCGTTCTCGCCGGTATCTACCATCCAACGTCGGGCCACGCGGACGTATCAGGCCGCTGCCTGTCGCTGTTCGATCTCGCCGCAGGGTTCGACGAGGAAGCCACCGGTTACGAGAACATCATGCGGCGCGGGCTCGTGGTCGGCGCACGGCGCGCCGAGATCGAAGCGCGCCGTGCGGAGATCGCCGATTTCACCGAGCTCGGCGACAAGCTCGACCTGCCGCTGCGCACCTATTCCAGCGGCATGATGCTGCGCCTGATCTTTGCGGTCGCGACCGCCGTCGAAGGCGAGATCGTGCTGCTCGACGAGTGGATCGGCGTCGGCGACCAGCAGTTCCGCCGCAAGGCGCGCCAACGGCTCGACGACATCGTGGCGCGCGCCGGCATTCTCGTGCTCGCCTCGCACGACATCGATCTGCTCAGGAGCAGCTGCAACCGCGCCGTTCTGTTGCAGCAGGGACGAGTCGCGGCGACGGGAACCGTCGACGAGATCATCGCCAGATATCTAGCCGCAACGGGCGAGGCTCGCGGCTGAGATTCCATTTCCGCAGTTTGCGTGCGCCAACAATCGGTTGCGTTCCTTGTGACGCAATCGAGGCAAGCGCAAACAAAAAAATGCTCGATTTCGCCTTGAATGTTCCCGGAACTGCTGAATTGCAGAATGTGAGCACTACAGTCTGAAGTGGTGCCACCAGGGAAGAACACCCAATGTACGCCGCGCTCGAGATCAATTTCGCGCTGTGGGGGATGATCATCTGTGCAAGCATCAAGCTTGCCGAGATGATCGGATAGCCGCCCGGCACGGCCGCAGCACCATGCGTGCGAGGCTCGCCGCGTCCGCATGCGCGGCCGGGTCACGGCCGCTCGTCGAGTTCCGGCAGAACGTTGCGGAAATCGCGGACGAAGGCGGTTGCCTAAGCCCTTGATCCCCTATATTGATCCGCCCTCATTGGGGCCACGTGGCGGAGTGGTTACGCAACGGTCTGCAAAACCGTGTACACCAGTTCAATTCTGGTCGTGGCCTCCATCACAAGCTTCTGAATTTCCAATCCAATTTGATCTCCGACGCGGCTCGCCAGGGCGCCGCGACCGGCAGCCGATCGGCGCCGGCCGCATTCCCGTGAACACCGGGTGCCGAAAGTCACAGAGGCCTAACGGATTCGGCATCACGATTTGCGGGACTGCACCGGGTTCGTCCGGGCTTGTTGGACGGCCGGGAGTCAGATGGCTTGGCATGGAGTTCGCATCGCTTTGCCGACGTAATTCCCGTCAACAGCATGCTGGAGAGCATGTGGGCGATATCGTCCGATTTGTTCCGAAATCCGAGCTGGAGCGCGCCCGTCTCATTCGCGAAGCCCGCGCGATCTATGACAGCATTTTCCCGCCCGCAGATCCCGTGAGGGAGCCGCAGAAGCGGGACGAATCGCAGGGCGTCGAAGCTTGATGTCAGGGCCGGCTGTCTGATCCGGACCGGCGGCGTGTTGCTGGGTGTTGTCTTAGCAGACGGCGTACCAGCCCTCGGGGAACGGCAGCAGCGGCCAGGCACCATCATTGTCGTTGGCGGCCTTGAGCGGCGCATTGAACTTCCAAGAGCGGGGCACGAATTCCTCCTCCGGCACGGGCTCAACGGCGGCCCGCACGGCATCCAGCAACAGATTGAACTCGGCTTCGCTCATCGCATCCTCCCCACTCGGGACGACGCAACTTCGCAAAACCGGCTTTTGGTCCAGTTGAACCGATCGATCGAATTTTACGCATTCGACGATCGGGGCCCGACTGGTTAGCGATTTCATAAGAATCCCCGGGCGGAGGGTAGGCAAACCCGGGCCGGCTCCAGTGTGAAAGAGATCACATTCTCAGCGATTTATTTCTCGCAAGGTCTGTCGCGACACCGGCCCATCCAGGCACGGACCAACAGGAGACGGAGTCATGAAGGCGCGGTTCCTACGGTTTGCAGGCGTCAAGAGCCGGGCGCGTCGGGCCTCGACGGCCGGCCTCTTCCTCACGCTATTCGCCTCGGTCTCGGCCAACGCCCAACAAGGCACGGCCGAACAGCGCCGGGCCTGCAGCCCCGACGTCTATCGCCTCTGCGCCGGCGAGATCCCCAACGTCCGCGCCATCACCGCCTGCCTCAGGCGCAACCGCGCGAACCTCAGCGAGGCCTGCCGCGCCGTGTTTGATCAGGCCGGCGGCTGAACCGGACGGCCTGTGGGTTTGTGCGCAGCAAGTGCTTGGTGACGTCTCGCAAATCCGTCGGGGCGGGGCTGTGGATATGCTGCGGATAAGGTGTGGAACGCCTGGGGAATACGCCTCTTGCACCCCGCGACTTTTGATGAAAATGCAACCCGCACGTGCAAGAAGTCTTGAATGCCTGTCATCTAAAGGTGACCGGCCCCTCTTGAACGTGGCCATGGCAGCCGGCGACTAATCAATAGAGTGCATCGGGATCAGCGGAACGTGATCGACCATCCCCTTCCTAAAGCACCAAAATGGTGCTTTAGTGCTTTCCATGAGCCCGTCGCCCCGAAACGCCCCGTCCGCGCTTCGCTACAGGCTCGCCCCTGATCCGGCCGTCACGGCTGCGATCGAGGCGACCTTCAGGGCCTACGACCGCATGATGGAGATCCTCGATGAGGTGGCCCGCACCCACAATGTGGGCTCCAACGTCGTGCTGCTGCACGCCCATGCCTACGACGCGATCCGAAAAGAGACCGCACTGCCGTCCCGCCTCGTGACGCTGGGCCTGCGCGACCGCGCCGAGTACCGCGCTGCCGGTGGCAAACGTCTGCCGCTCGACGACAAGCTCGCCAAGATCAAGGGGCCGACGACGATATCGATCGCCACCGTGCAGGGGCGCTTCAGCGTGCCCTTCGACTATGCCGGCTACGCCGAAGGCTGGGGGCAGAGCGTGCCCGCCCGCCTGATCCGCACCGACGACGGTTTTGAGATTCACTACGGCGTCACGCCGAACATTCTGCCAGAGGAGGAGAACGCCATGGATACCATCGCTGCCGCTCCCGAGAACTTCCTGTCCCGGGTCGGGCGCCTGATCGCCGGGATCGCCTATGACGCGATCGAGCAGGCGGAAGGCAAGAACAAGCTGAAGGTCGTGAGCCAGGCCATTCGCGAGATCGAGCGCGCGGAAGCCGAGGCGCGCGAGGCGCTGGGCTCAGCACGCGCCGAGGAATATCGGCTCAACGCACGGCGCAGCGAGATCGAGCGCGAGATGGCCGACCTCAACGCCAAGATCCAGGGCGCGGTCGACGACAGCCGTGACGATCTCGCCCGCGCCGGCATCGCCCGGCAGATGGACCTCGAGGCGCAATTCGAGGTGCTGACACGCGCGATCGACGAGAACAACGAGAAGATCGAGAATTGCGTCACCTCGCTGCGCGCGGTGATGTCGGCGCTGCAAGACGCCGAGCAGCGGCGCGCCGATCTGGAGCGAAGCGAGGCGTCGGCCAACGTCCAGTCCACAAATTCGACCCGGAAGCAGGGCGGTCATGCTGCGGCGGCAAAAGCCTTGCGCGCCGGGCGCGCCGTGGCACGGGCGACCGGCGTGCCGGCGGGCATTCCGTTTTCGAGCGATATCGATGAGCTCAGCGCGTTGCATCGCGACAAGGAGATTGCGGCGAGGCTCGCGCGGTTGAAGTCGCGCTCCTGAGTCAATTGTCATGAGCGCTTTGCTCGAACATGTCATGGCGCCGGAGGTCAGGCCGTTCGCGATTGCGGCGGCCATGATCGTCATCGTGGGCTCCGTCGAGGTGGTCGCGATGCTCGTGGGCGCGTCGATAAGCGAAATGCTTGGGATCGCCGTCGATTTCAGCCACCCGAGCGACAGCGGGGTGGTCAACGCCATCTCCTGGATCAATCTCGGCGGCGTGCCGCTGCTGATCTTCATCCTGCTGCTGCTCGGCGCCTTCTCGATCACGGGGTTCCTGATCCAGGATCTCGCGCGGCTGGTGGCCGGCCCTTTGCCGGTGACCGTTGCCTCGCTCGGCGCGCTGGCCGCCTCGGTCCCGCTCGTGCGGATGTCGAGCGGCTTCATCGCCAAAATCATTCCCAAGGACGAGAGCTACGCGGTCGGGCTCGGCGATCTTGTCGGCCGCGTCGGCGAGGTCGTGATCGGCCCGCTCGATCAGGGCCCGCCGGGCCGGGTCAGCGTCGCCGACGTCCACGGCAATCGGCATTTCGTCTGGGCGGTCGCGGCTCCGTCGTCGGCTCCGCTGGCGCAGGGAACCCTTGTCCTGCTGGTCGACCGCATCGGCACGCGTTTCGTCGCGGTCGCTGCCAGCGATGAACTCAAGCCGCCCAAACCTGCACTCAAGGATTGAATCAATCGGAGATCGTCATGTTCGACATCGCAGTTCCGGCCATGATCGGCGTCGCGCTGATCGTCGTCCTCGGCATCGTCTTTACCATTCTCTACAAGCGCGCGACCCGCGACGAGGCCTTCGTCCGCACCGGCCTCGGGGGCAAGAAGGTCGTGCTCGACGGCGGCGCCATGATCCTGCCGATCTTCCACTCCTATGCCAGCGTCAACCTCAAGACGCTGCGGCTCACGGTCGAGCGCAAGGAGCGGGAGTCGCTCATCACCAAGGACCGGCTGCGCGTCGATATCGTCGCCGAGTTCTATGTCCGCGTTCGTCCCGACGATGAGAGCATTGCGCTCGCGAGCCAGACGCTGGGCGCGCTGACCAATGACGCCGAAGCCCTGCGCAACCAGGTCGAAGCCAAATTTGTCGACGGCCTGCGTTCGGTGGCTGCGACCATGTCCATCCTGGAGCTACAGGAAAAGCGCAGCGATTTCGTCAAGCACGTGCAGGCGACCGTGGAGTCCGACGTCAAATCCAACGGTCTCGAGCTCGAATCCGTGTCGCTCACAAAGCTCGACCAGACCGACGTCAAATTCTTCAATCCCGAGAATTTCTTCGATGCCGAAGGTCTGACCCAGTTGAAGACGGTCACCGAGACCCGCCGGCGCGACCGCAACTCGATCGTTCGCGACAACGAGGTCGCCATTGCGCAAAAAGACCTCGAGGCGCGGCAGCAGACGCTGGCCATCGAGCGCACCAAGAAGGAGGCCGAGCTCTCGCAGGAGCGCGACATCGCCAACAAGACCGCGAGTACGCGCGCCGAAGTCGCGACCGCCACGCAAACGGCGCGCCTGACCGAGGAAAATGCGCGCATCGATACCGATCGTGCGGTCGCCGAGAAGGAGGCGGGCGCCAAGCAGGTCAAGGAAACGGCGGTGATCGAATCCGATCTCGCGATCAACAAGCGCAAGACTGACGCGCAGCGCGAGATCCAGATCGCCACCCAGGAGAACGAGATCCAGATCGCGGCCAAGAGCAAGCAGACCTCGGAAGCCGTCGCCGAAGCCAAGACGGCGGAAGCGATCGCCGTGTCGGCCGAGGAAAAGGTCGTCACCGCACGCGCCGTGGAGGTCGCCGACCGCGCCCGTCTCACCCAGGTGCTGGCGGCCCGCACGGAAGCCGAACGCAAGTCGACCGAGGTGATCGTCGCGGCCGAAGCGGAGAAGAAGGCCGCGCTCGACCGCGCCGAGGCCACCAAGACGCTGGCAACGGCCGAAGCCGAGGCCAACAAGATCAAGGCCGTCGGCGTCAAGAACATCGGTGAAGCCGAGGCTGCCGTCATCACCATGAAGAACGAGGCGCAGAACAAGCTCGGCAGCAACGTGATCGATTTCGAGATCGCCAAGAAGCGAATCGAGATGACGCCGTCGGCGCTGGCCGAGATGGTCAAGCCGATCGCGAACCTCAAGGACGTCCGTATCCTCCACACCGGCGGCGCCTTCGGCGGCAACGGCGCGGGCGGCGGCAATGTGGGGTTCGGCGAGGGGCTGGCCGGCGAGCTTCTCAAGGTGCACGCGCTGCGCCCGATGATCGACGAGATCCTGCGTCAAAGCGGTTTTGCGCCGGGCGAGGATCCGGTGAAGGCGCTGGTCGGCGCGGTCACCGGCAAGCCCAACGGCTCGGCCGTTGCGGCGAGCGCGCCGACACCGGCCAAAACAGACGCCGCAGAGTAGGCGTGTGAATGCCGGTTCATTGCGGAATCCGGTCCGCGGCTCGATAGAACTGGCGACGCGCCACTGAAGTGGCGCGCCGCCCGGAGGCGCGGGGTTGATCGCGCCGCCAAGGTTTCATCGAGGCATTCCATGAAACATTTCTTGTCAGCACTTTTCGCCGTCGGTCTCGCGATGTCAGCTGCGCCGTCCTTCGCCGCCGACGCCCGCAACGTCACCGTCGTCAACGAGACCGGCTACGCCATCAAGTTCCTCGGTTTCAATGCGCCGGACGACGGTCTGGACGAATGGGACAACGAGCTCGAGAAGGTCTTGCAGAACACTGCCTCGACCTATGTCGAGTTCGACGACGATGACGATGGCTGCGTCTGGAACATCCGCGTCGACTGGCAGGACTACAACGAGTCCGTGCTCTGGAAGAACGTCAACCTCTGCAAGTTCACCGCGCTGAGGCTGCGCTACGACCACGGCACCAAGACCACCTCGTTCGTCGCTGAGTAACGCGCCAAAGCGCGATGGCGTTAGGTCGAATCGTCATCTTGCTTTGGGGCTTGGTTTGAGCATGATCTTTTCGGAAAACCGCTGCGCACTTTTCCGGATCATGCTCTGGCGGCCCGCGGAGAGGAGGGGCTCCGGCCCCATCCTCCCGATGGTGAGGATATGACGAATTCGTCCTTTGCAAGCGCAAGAGGCTTTGTTATACGCAGCCGCGCGCGAACGAACGGTTCGCCTTTTTCCTCGGTAGCTCAGCGGTAGAGCATCCGACTGTTAATCGGATGGTCGCTGGTTCGAATCCAGCCCGGGGAGCCAGTTTTCTCAATTTCATCAATGAATTGCGGCCGACTCCTGAGTCGGGGAGCGAGCTGCTTCACGCGGACGTGTGCCAGGTCCGCGCAAGCGCCCCGCCGCAGACGCCAAATCGACTCAATTCAAATCGAGGTTCCGCCTGCCGGGTCAATGCGGAGCTGATTCTGATGCTAGACGTCGTTGACGATCGTTCGAAGCTCGTCCCCTCGATCCAGCCTGCCGACATCCCCGACCTTACCGACGACGAATGTCTCGCGCGACTTGCACGCGCCGTGGAGAGGCACGATGCGGCGCGCCTCGACGAAGTGGCGGCGCTGATCGGGCGCTTGGCGGTCGCGATCGAGTAGGCGATTACCGGAACCCTGCGCGTTCCCGCCAATCGCCATGTTGCGTTTTTGCGGGCCATGTTCCAAAGATGCCGCAACATTCTCCCGCGGCAGCGTCCGCATTCCAGGGTCCATAAATGTCCGGTTTTTCGACCGCGCGCCAGAAAATGGTCGATGGCCAGGTGCGCACCAGCGACGTCACCGATCGCAGAATCCTCGATGCGATGCTCATCGTGCCGCGCGAGGCCTTCGTGCCGGCGAGCCGACAGGCGCTGGCCTATCTCGACCTTGACCTCGATGTCGCCGAGAGCGGCTCTGCGAAGCGATACCTGATCAAGCCGGCCCTGACGGCCAAGCTCTTGCAGGCAGCCGAGATCGGTGCCGGCGATCGCGTGCTGGTGGTCGGAACTGCAACCGGCTACGTGGCCGCACTCGCAGCCAAGCTCGCCGCAACGGTCACCGCGACCGAAAGCGATTCGGCGCTGGCGGCGAAAGCCGCTCAGACGTTCGCAGCGCTTGGCCTGGCGAATGCGACCTGCAAGGCCGCCGCTTGCGCTGAGGGCGACCCGGCGGGCGCGCCCTACGACGTGATCGTCCTCAACGGGGCGACCGAAATCACGCCGGAGGCGCTGCTGGGGCAGCTCGCCGATGGCGGGCGGCTGGTTGGCGTGAGCGCCGAATCCCGGCCGCAACGGGCAGTAATCCTGACCCGGTTCCATGGCGAATTCGGCCATCGGACGCTGTTCGATACCGCGGCGCCCGTCCTTCCGGGCCTGACACGGGCCGCTGAATTCGTTTTCTGACGGCTTCAGGCCGTTAAAATCCCGTTCTGAATCAGAAGTGTGGCAGGGATGCTGCACGTGAAGAGTTTCCACCGCCAACAACCGCCGGGTAGTTCCGTCGCGCTTGACGGCGGCCTATGCTGCGCAGGGGCAACGACTCCAGTCGAACATGGTACCCGGCTCGCGGGCACGAGCTGGTATAAGAATGAACGGAAATATTGGGATGCATGGGGTGAAGCTCTTCACCGGAGCTGCGGTTTCGGTCCTGCTCTTGGCGCTGGCGGGGCCGACGCCAGCGTTGGCGGACACCATCGAGGCCGCGCTGGTACGTGCCTATCAGAATAATCCGCAGCTCAACGCGCAGCGCGCGCAGGTGCGCTCCACCGACGAAGGCGTGCCGCAGGCCTTGTCTGGGTATCGGCCCAGGGTCTCGCTCTCGGCCAGCGTCGGCTATCAATATCAAGACACGCAAAGCACATTCAATTCGGCGCCCTTCTCCGGGACCACTATACCTCGCAGCGCGGGCCTGACGGTCAACCAGACCGTGTTCAACGGCAACCAAACCGCCAACAAGACGCGCCAGGCGGAGAGTGCGGTTTCCGGCGCCCGCGAAGGGCTGCGCAGCCTCGATCAGAGTGTGCTCTTCAACGCCGCCTCTACTTACATGGACTATCTGCGCGACTCGGCGACGCTCGAAGTCCAGAAGAGCAACGTTCGCGTGCTCGAGCAGACGCTGAAGCAGACGCGCGATCGCTTCAATGTCGGTGAGGTGACGCGCACCGACGTCGCCCAGTCCGAAGCGCAGCTCGCCGCCGGCAAGACGCAGGCACTGACCGCCGAATCGAATCTCACGACGACGCGCGCAAATTTCCGCCGCATCATCGGCAATGACCCGGTCAATCTCGCACCGGGCTCGCCGGTCGATCGTTTCCTGCCGCCGACGCTTGCCTCCGCCGTCGAGCTCGCGCTGATCGAAAACCCGAACGTCACGGCCGCCATGTACGGCATCGACGTCAACTATCTCCAGGTCAAGGTCAATGAGGGCGCGCTGCTGCCGACGATCTCCGTGCAGGCGGCCGTCACCCAATCCGCCGAACAGTCATTGATTCAGTACCGCTCGTTCGGCGCGTCAGCCGTGGCGCAGGCCTCGATGCCCCTTTACCAGGGCGGTGCCGAATACTCGTTGATCCGGCAGTCGAAGGAAAACCTGGCGCAGCAGCGCCTCAACCTCGAGACGACGCGCGACCAGGCCCGTGCCAACGTCGTGCAGGCATGGGGGCAGTTGCAGGCTGGCAAGGCGCAGGTGCAGTCCGCGCAGGCGCAGGTCACGGCGTCCGAGATCGCGCTCAACGGCGTCCGTGAAGAGGCCAAGGCTGGCCAGCGCACGACGCTCGACGTCCTCAACGCGCAGCAGGCGCTGGTCAATGCCCGCGTCGCGCTTGTGACCGCGCAACACGATCGCGTCGTGGCGTCCTACTCCGTATTGAGCGCCGTCGGCCGCCTGTCGCCGCAGGTGCTCGGTCTGTCGACCGTCACGTACGATGCGAGCGTGCACTACCATCAGGTCCGCGATAGCTGGGCCGGCGTGCGCACGCCCGACGGACGCTGATCTCCCAAACCAACTCGTCAACGCCAGCCGGCCTCGCAGCTACGCGAGGCCGGCTGTTTGCTTGCATTCGTGAAAGGCCCTGACATAGCCTTTCCATGAGGCGATGGGGCGATTCGCGCTGCACGTGATGTTGTGTGCGTCGAACTGCGGGGCCGCGGGCAGGGCGCGCGGCGTGCGATGAGTCGCAAATGCCTCTGCCGGGTCAAGACTTGCGTTCGGACTTGGGGACAAGTCAGGCCGTTGCGATGAAAATGCCGGGCCGCCGGTCCGGAACCGGCCATTCCTGTCGTGCTTGGTGTAAAACAGCGCGTGCGAGGGCGTTGATGATGTGGAGTCGGAGATGACGCAGCCTGCAAAGGTCACAGAACCCTCCATGGAGGAGATTCTGGCCTCGATCCGGCGCATCATTGCCGACGATGAGGCCAAGCCGCCGGCTACCGAAGCCGCGAAGCCGGAGAAGCCTTCCGCCGCCGCTCCGGCGCCAAAGCCTGCGGCCATGAACGACATTCCGCCGTCCAAGATCGCGCCAAAGCCCGCCGCCGAAAAACCCGCGCCACCGCCGGCTGCAAAACCTGCGCCTGCACCCGCGCCGGAACCTGCGGCGAGCAACAGCCAGGACGATATCGATGCGCTGCTGGCCGGGCTCGACGACGCGACGACGGCGCCGGAGGTCCGCGCGCCAGAGCCCGAACCCGAGCCGGCCGAGCCCGATGTCCTCGAGCTGACAGACGAGATGGCTGTCGAGACGCCGGCGCCGCCGCCGCCGAGCTTCCGCAGGGTCGAGCCCAAGGACGACCTCGAGTTCGCCGAAGCGGCTGCCGCAACGCCGCCGCCCCGGCCTGCGCCGCCGCCGCCACCACCATCCTATTCGCAGGTCGATTGGGACGCGCCGCCGCTGCCGCCCCAGCAGCCGATCCTGGCGCAAACGACGGTTTCGGCAGTCGAATCCGCCTTCAACACGCTGGCCCACACCGTCCTCAGCAACAATGCGCGAACGCTGGAGGATCTGGTCAAGGAGATGCTGCGGCCGATGCTGAAATCCTGGCTCGACGACAATCTGCCAGGCCTGGTCGAGCGCATCGTGAAGGCGGAGATCGAGCGGGTTTCGCGCGGCCGCTAGTCCCGCCGGCTCGACAACCCTCACAAGGCCGTGCTCCCGCGTCCCCGTTCGGCGGCCAGGACCCCGCCGATCCCGTTTGGCCCATTGACGTTTTGCCGCCGCCCCGGACCAGGTCGCCTGACTTGTGGCTGGTTGACTTGGGCCCCGCGCAAGGCTTTTTAGCTGCCCATGATCGAGAAAAACTACCAGCCCGCCGATATCGAAACCCGCATGTCCGTCGTTTGGGAGGACAGCCTTGCATTCAAGGCAGGCCGTCCCGACCGGCGGGACGCCAGCCCCTTCACCATCGTGATCCCGCCACCGAACGTGACGGGCTCGCTGCATATGGGCCACGCGCTCAACAACACGCTCCAGGATATCCTGTGCCGGTTCGAGCGGATGCGCGGCCGCGACGTGCTGTGGCAGCCCGGCACCGACCATGCCGGCATCGCCACCCAGATGGTGGTCGAACGCCAGTTGATGGAGCGCCAGCAGCCCGGCCGCCGCGAGATGGGCCGCGAGAAGTTTCTGGAGCGGGTCTGGGAGTGGAAGGCCGAGAGCGGCGATACCATCATCAACCAGTTGAAGCGGCTCGGCGCCTCCTGCGACTGGTCGCGCGAGCGCTTCACCATGGACGAGGGCCTGTCGAAGGCCGTCATCAAGGTGTTCGTCGAGCTGCACCGCGACGGCCTGATCTACAAGGACAAGCGGCTGGTGAACTGGGACACCAAGCTGCTCACCGCGATCTCCGATCTCGAAGTGCAGCAGGTCGAGGTCAAGGGCAGCCTCTGGTATCTGCGCTATCCGATCGAGGGCAAGAATTTCAGCCCTGACGATCCCTCGACCTTCATCGTCGTCGCCACGACGCGCCCCGAGACTATGCTGGGCGACACCGGCGTTGCCGTGCATCCGGACGACGAGCGCTATCACAAGCTGGTCGGCAAGCACGTGATCCTGCCGCTGGTCGGCCGCAAGGTCGCGATCGTCGCGGACGACTATTCCGATCCCGAGAAGGGCTCGGGTGCGGTGAAGGTGACGCCGGCGCACGACTTCAACGATTTCGAGGTCGGCAAGCGCCACGGCCTGCGCCAGATCAGCGTGCTGGACAAGGAAGGTTGCCTCGACCTCGTCGACAACGAGGACTATCTGCACGGCCTGCCGGAGGGCGCCTCGCAGTTCGCCGAGGAATTCCACGGCGTCGACCGTTTCGCCGCGCGCAAGCGCATCGTCGAGCGCCTCGAAAGCTTCGGCTTCATCGAGCGGATCGAGCCGCACACCCATATGGTGCCGCATGGCGATCGCTCGAACAGCGTGATCGAGCCATACCTGACCGACCAGTGGTACGTCGATGCCAAGACGCTGGCCAAGCCCGCGATCGCGGCGGTGCGCTCGGGCGAGACCGTCTTCGTCCCGAAGAATTGGGAAAAGACCTATTTCGAATGGATGGAGAACATCCAGCCCTGGTGCATCTCGCGCCAGCTCTGGTGGGGACACCAGATCCCAGCCTGGTACGGCCCGGACGGCAAGGTGTTCGTCGCCGAGACCGAGGAAGAGGCCGTCAGCCACGCGCTCGGCTACTACGTCGAGCAGGAGGTCATCACGGAAGAGCAGGGGCACGAGATGGCCCTCGACCGCGACAAGCGCGAGGGTTTCATCACCCGCGACGAGGACGTGCTCGACACCTGGTTCTCCTCCGCGCTGTGGCCGTTCTCGACGCTCGGCTGGCCCGACGATACGCCGGAGGTGAAGCGCTATTACCCGACCAACGCGCTGGTCACCGGCTTCGACATCATCTTCTTCTGGGTCGCCCGGATGATGATGATGGGCCTGCACTTCATGAAGGAGATCCCGTTCTCGACTATCTACATCCACGCCCTCGTCCGCGACGAGAAGGGCGCCAAGATGTCGAAGTCGAAGGGCAACGTCATCGATCCCCTGCACCTGATCGACGAATATGGCGCGGACGCGCTGCGCTTCACGCTGGCTGCGATGGCCGCGCAGGGCCGCGACATCAAGCTCGCCACCAGCCGTGTCGAGGGCTACCGCAACTTTGCGACCAAGCTTTGGAACGCCTGCCGTTTCGCCGAGATGAACAATTGCGCGGTGCCCGACGGCTTTGAGCCCGCGAAGGCCAAGGCGACGCTGAACCGCTGGATCGCGCACGAGACCGCGCACACCACGCGCGAGGTGACGGAGGCAATCGAGGCCTACCGCTTCAACGATGCGGCCGGCGCGATCTACCGCTTCGTCTGGAACGTCTATTGCGACTGGTATGTCGAGCTCGCAAAGCCCGTGCTGCTCGGCGAGGACGGCCCGGCCAAGGCCGAGACCCGCGCCATGGTCGCCTGGGCGCGCGACGAGATCTTGAAGCTGCTGCACCCCTTCATGCCCTTCATCACCGAAGAGCTGTGGGAGGTGACGGCCAAGCGCGAATGCCTGCTGGCCCTGGCGCCATGGCCGCTCAAGCCGGAGCTTTCGGCCGAACAGCTTGCGAGCCTGGCCGCATCGATGCCGGCCGATCCGTTCATGACGCCGGTGATCCTGCCGGTGTTCGACCACGCCGACTTCACGGATCCGGCGGCCGAAGCCGAAATCGGCTGGGTGATCGATCTCGTCACCGCGATCCGCTCGGTGCGCGCCGAGATGAACATCCCGCCAGCGACGCTGACGGCGCTGATTCTGGCCGGCGCCTCTGCCGAGACCAGGGAGCGTGCGCCGCGCTGGATCGACGTCATCAAGCGCATGTCGCGGCTGTCGGACATTTCCTTTGCCGACCGCGCGCCGGACGGCGCCGTGCAGCTCCTGGTGCGCGGCGAGGTGGCCGCGCTGCCGCTCAAGGGCGTCATCGATCTTGCCGCAGAGCGCACGCGTCTCGACAAGGAGATCGCCAAGGCCGACGCGGACATCAAGCGCGCCGAGTCCAAGCTCGCGAACGAGAAGTTCGTCGCCAACGCGGCCGAAGAGGTCGTCGAGGAGGAGCGCGAGAAGCGCGAGGCCGCGCTCGCGCGCAAGGCCAAGCTGCTGGAGGCGATCGAGCGGCTGAAGCAGGTGTCGTGAGGAGACCGTCATTCCGGGATGGTCCGAAGGACCAGACCTCCGAGCGCAATTGCGCTTCGGGGAATCTCGAGATTCCGGGTTCGGCTCTGCGAGCCGCCCCGGAATGACGGTTACCTTGGAAACGGCTTGCTCAAAAACTTCGAGCCCTTCACGCCGTAACGCCAGGGCAGCTCGACCGCTTTGGTGATGCCGATGCGGATGCCGGTTGTGACCTCAACCTCGCCGGTGCGCGCATGCAGCGCGATCGGCGGCCGGTCGAGCGGCAGCGTGTTGTGCGCGATCGTGATGCCGAGCGCCTCCGTCAGCTTTCCCGGCCCCGAACACAGCGCGCGCAGATCGTCGAGATGACGGCGGCGGCGCATGGCTGATATCCCGTGGGTCGGCTCCAGGGCGCGGATCAGCACCGCACTGGCCGAGCCTTCCTCCTCGCAGACGAAGTTCACACACCAGTGGATGCCGTAGGAGCGGTAGACATAGGCAAAGCCGGGCGGGCCGAACATCACCTGGTTCCGGGGCGTTGGACCGTTGTAGGAGTGCGCTGCCGGCTCGGTATGATGATAGGCCTCAACCTCGACGATGATCCCGCCAACTCCGTCCACCAGCATGGTCGCGCCGATCAGGTCGGGCGCGACCTCGCGCACGTTGCGCGCAAAGAAGGCGCGCTTCAGCGGCTTGCCCAGGCGCGGTGTGGAGGGGTTCGATCTTGGAGCCATTCGAGGTAAGAATCGCCTGAGAACTGAGCAGGATATTGCCCATATCTGCCATGTTCCCCGAGCCGGGGCGAGCCGGGTTGCGGCTTGGGTCGATACCGACTAGGTAGGACCTGAACAGACCGGACATCTCATGGTCGTAATCGTCGACACCATTTCGAACCCACAGCGCCCGCGTCACCCCGAAAAGGTGAACCGGCCCGATTCCGCTTCGCCCCCGAAGCCGGACTGGATCCGTGTGCGCGCGCCCAATACCCGCGGCTATGCCGACACCCGCAACATCGTGCGGGCCAACGGCCTGCACACGGTGTGCGAGGAGGCGGGCTGCCCGAATATCGGCGAGTGCTGGGACAAGAAGCACGCGACCTTCATGATCATGGGTGACACCTGCACCCGTGCCTGCGCCTTCTGCAACGTCAAGACCGGCCTGCCCAACGCGCTCGACGCGAGCGAGCCGGAGCATGTCGCCGAGGCGACCGCCAAGCTCGGCCTTGCCCATGTCGTGATCACCTCCGTCGACCGCGACGACCTCGCTGACGGCGGCGCCGAGCATTTTGCCCAGACCATCCGCGCCATCCGCGAACGCACGCCCTCGACCACGATCGAGATCCTGACGCCGGACTTTTTGCGCAAGGACGGCGCACTCGAGGTCGTGGCGGCGGCCAAGCCCGACGTCTTCAACCACAATCTGGAAACCGTGCCCTCGCGCTACCTCACGGTTCGCCCGGGCGCGCGCTACTTCCATTCGATCCGGCTGTTGCAGCGAGTGAAGGAGATCGATCCTACGATCTTCACCAAATCGGGCATCATGGTCGGCCTCGGCGAAGAGCGCCACGAGGTACTCCAGGTGATGGACGATCTGCGCTCCGCCGACGTCGACTTCCTGACCATCGGGCAGTACCTGCAACCGACCCGCAAGCACCATGCGGTGATGCGCTACGTGCCGCCGGACGAGTTCGCCTCCTACGAGAAGGTCGCCTACACCAAGGGATTCCTGATGGTGTCAGCGAGCCCGCTCACCCGTTCGTCGCATCATGCCGGCGATGATTTCGCGAGATTGAGGGCAGCGCGGGCCGCAATCGCGCGCTGAGTTTCCATGCACCGAGTTTCGAGCAAGCACCGCGTCAATCATAGCGCGTCCGAGATGTTTAATCTGGTCGCCGATGTCGAGCGCTACCCCGAATTCGTGCCGCTGTGCAGCGCGCTGAAGGTGCGCCAGCGCCTGACCAAGCCCGACGGCACCGAGGTGCTGGTCGCGGACATGACGGTGTCGTTCAAGCTGGTCAAGGAGTCCTTCACCAGCCGCGTGACGCTCGACCGCGCCAACCTGAAGATTCTGGTCGAATATCTGAGGGGCCCGTTCAGCAATCTGGAAAACCGCTGGACCTTCGAACCGAAAGGCGAGGGCGTCTGCGACGTCGGGTTTTTCCTGACCTACGAGTTCAAGAGCCGCATGCTGGCGATGCTGATGGGCTCGATGTTCGACGCCGCGTTCGCGCGCTTCTCGGCCGCATTCGAGAAGCGGGCCGACGCCATCTACGGCCGGCCGAAGCTGACATCGTCCTGATCGCAGCGCGTACCGCTAATCCGGAATGTCTGCGATCCGCCACAACGCCAGCCGTTTGTCGCGATAGATGCCGCCGGTGTGCAGGCATCTTTCGTCGATGGCATGGACGGGCGGAGCGAAATTGAAGGGCGGCGCCTCGAAATCCAGCGTACGCCAGTCTCCGCAGCGAATGTCGACGTTGTCGGAATGGGCGATGAACGTGGTGGTCAGAAGGTAGAGCGACCCGCTGCGCTTGAAGTTCTGCAAGGCGCGCCACGCCTCGGCGAACGAGAAGTGAACCAGGCAGTCGCGGCACAGGATGACGTCGACCCTCGGCAGGGCGTCGGACGTGATGTCGCCGTGCACGAAGCTGCGCTTCTCGCTCGCATGCTTGGCGTTCGCGGCGATCAGCTCGGGCACGATGTCCCAGCCGATATAGTGCTGCGAGAGAGAGACTTCCTTCATCCAGTTGAAATCGCCGCAGCCGGCGTCGAGCAACGTCCTCGCACCGATCCGGTCGAGCAATGCCGGGATCTCGTCGCGGAACGCTGCCGTGCGCACCACGCCCGATCCAATTCCGGACACGGATTCGGGGTCGCCCCATAAATTGGTGCGATAGGCGTGAACGAAGATGTCCTGCATGCGCAACTCGACAATCCCTTTGCATTATCGCCGCATCAGCTGGTCGAGCAAGCTCCCCCGCGGCAGTGCCGGCCCATCCAATGGTTGCCGTACCCTGCCACATGCACTATGCAGCCGGATGGTCCCGCTTGGAGCGGCAAGTCTCAGATGCGCGTGTTGACCACCAACTGTGCTCTGTCGGGTCGATCCGGCACCGAGGTCGTGACCATCGATCTCGCGTCGGGCCTTCGCCATCGCGGCCACGAGGTTGCGGTGTTTGCGCCGCTGCTGGGGCGGAGTGCCGTAAATCTTCGCGGTCGTGGTGTCACCGTCACCGACAGGCTGGAGGACCTTCCGTGGACGCCTGACATCATCCACGGCAACCACAATCACGTGCTTGCCGCCGCGATGGCACACTTTCCGGCAAGCCCCGGGCTGTTTGTCTGCCACTCCGCGAGCTACTGGTTCGACGGTCCGCCGTCCCTGCCGCGCGTGAGGATGCTGTGTGCGGTCGACGAGGCCTGCCGCGCCCGCGTCGTCGCGGAGACCGGTCGTCTCGCAGGGGAGGTCGTTCTCCTGTTGAACGCAGTCGATACCGCGCTCTTCACGCCGCGCGATCCGCTTCCTGCCAGGCCGGCGCGGGCGCTGCTCCTCGCCAAGAACACCGCCCACGTCGCCGCAGTCCGCGATGCGGCAGGTCAAGCTGGCCTTGCGCTCGACGAAGTCGGCACGGCGTTCGGTCGCGAGATCGAAGACCTGCACGTCCAGTTGAAGCGCTACGATCTGGTGTTTGCGTCCGCGCGCATGGCGCTGGAAGCCATGGCGGTCGGTTGCGCCGTGATCGTGGTGGACGGCCGCGGCCTCGCCGGGCTCGCGACCGCCGCCACCCTGGATACCTGGCGCGAGCGGAACTTTGGGGTCAGCGTTCTGACGCGGCCGATTACGGCGGAGGCGATCGCGACCGAGATCGAGCGCTACGATGCGGCGGATGCAGCCGTCGTATCGCGGCGTATCCGGGATGTCGCGCCGCTCTCCGCCTATCTCGACCGCGTCGAGGCCCTGCACCGCGATATTGTGGCCTCCCCCTGCGAGGCCGATTGCGCCGCGGATTTGCGCGCCACGGGGCTGTTCATGGCACAATGGCTGCGCAGGCTCGGCGAGGGCACGATTCCGGAGAACTTCGATCGGCTCCAGGAGGCCAACAGGTTTGCTGCCGAGCATCGTGCCCTCGTCGACAAGAATGAATCGCTTCGCCGCACTTGCGACGATGCATTGGCCCGGGCGAAGGCCATGGAACTGGAAATCGAGGGCTTGGCGTCGGAGCTTACGCTCTTGCGATCGCCGCTCGATGCGCTGCGCTATCATGCGGCGGCTTGGCGGGAACGCCGGTTCCGCCGTAAATAGCATCAGGAAAACAGCAGGGCTCCGATCGCAGCCGACCGAAGGATCGGACGCGGCGGCGTCCCAATGGGGTGACAGTGATGTCCTCGACGCAGGGACAACATTGCGTGATTGCAGACGATGCCCTGATCGGCGAGGGCACGCGCATCGGCAATTTCGTCTTCATTCGCGACAATACAGTCATCGGCAGGGGTTGCGTGATCGGCTCGTATCTCGACATCGAGGGTGAGGTGCTGATCGGGAACTTCGTGTCGTTGCAAAGTCGCTGCTACATCACGCGCGGCGTCGTCATCGAGGACGAGGTGTTTTGCGGCCCCGGCGTGCTGACCATGAACGACAAGCGCATCACCCATCGACGGCCGTCGCTGACGTTCGTGAGCGCGGCGCCGCGCATTCTGCGAGCCGCGCGGATCGGCGGCGGCGCGGTGCTCTGTCCCGGCGTGACGATCGGAGAGAATGCGCTGGTTGGTGCGGGTTCGGTTGTGACCCGTGACGTGCCCGATCGTACGATCGTGGCCGGCAATCCCGCGATCGCGATCGGAACCGTGCCGGAGGATCAGATCATCTGAGGGGCCAGCTTCACCATTAGTGATGTTGGCAGGGTCCGGTTCGCGGGCCCCGCCACGCCTCTGATTCAGAGGCGGTCTAGTCGTGCAGTCCGCCCTCATCGAGCGCGGTCCGCAGGCTGATCACGTTGGCGTCGCGCGTTCCCAGCGGTTTGAGATTGAAGCGCTCCTCGATCAGCTTGAGGATCGAGGTCGTGTCGTGATCCGCATGGTCTACACCGGACTTGTGAAACCTTTTGGAGACGAGCAACGCGGGAACGCGCGTTCCGGGGCCCCATTGATCATGCGGGGCAAGATGGCGGTGCCGGTTGAAGGGCGCCGGCCGATTGTAAGGCGGGGGCGGAACGTGATCCCATTGCCCGCCGAATTCGTCATAGGTGACCACGATCAACGTGCTGTGCCCGTCGGGTCCCTCGACGACCGCCCTGATCAGATCGACGAGATGGTCGCTGCCATCGGGCTCGCTGGCGTTGAGCGCGTGGTGTCACGCAAGGAACCGATCTTGGGACGCTTGCGGCATTGGCGTGACATTGCGCCAGGACAATGAGGCGGAGTTTCCGCTTCCATATTGTTTCGATTGTCCCCCGTCGCAGTGAGGTGAAACCCGATGCCCGCCACGCAGTCCGCCCCGGCGCCTGAGCGCCCCACATCGCATGCACCCGTCGCTGCGATCGTCTATCACGATGGCGCCTTTCCGGATGCCGCATTCGAGGTGCTGATCGAACGGAGCCGGGCGCGCGGATTGGCGCTTGCGGGCGTGCGGCAGCGCCTCGTATCCACCCGGCCGGATCGCGCGTGCGACGTGCTGCTGGAGGACCTCGGCAGCGGCCGGCTCACCCCGATCTTCGAGGACCGCGGCAACGACGCCGCCGGATGCAGGCTCGACGAAGGGGCCCTGGCGCAGGCGACCGCACGGGTCGGGGAGAATCTGCGGTCGGGGGCGGACCTGCTGGTGCTCAACAAGTTCGGCAAGGCGGAATGCAGCGGCGGCGGCGTGCTCGATCTCATCGCAGATGCGATGGACCGCGGCATCCCGGTCGTCATCGCCGTTCCCCGCAGCAACATCGTAGCCTGGCGCTGCTTTGCGGGTGAGTTTGCCATCGAGCTGCCCGACGATCCGCGCGCAGTCGAGCAATGGCTTGCGGACCTGCCGCGGACAGCAGGATTCTAGATTTTTGTTTTCACGCGTTTTCTTGACGCGAACCGGTATCCACTTCGCTCGAAAACGCCCTGTCAGCCCCGCGGCGGCCGACGCCGCTTCACCGCGTGGCGCCGCGGCGAGCGGGTGACACGCGGGCGCAGGCGGCCCGCGGCTGCGCGACGCGGCTTTGTCGCCGCCTGCGGCCCGCGGGCGAGATCCATCAGCATGCGGAGCGCCTCGACCACGGAGCGGGCGCGGACCGCGCTGCGCCCGATTGCGCCAAACCGATGCTCGCGATGGACGATGCGGCCGTCGCGCGCGGCAACGGCAAAGTGCACGAGTCCGACCGGCTTGCCCGGCGTCGCGCCGCCCGGACCGGCAATGCCCGTGATGGCGACGGCCAGGTCGACGCCGGCGCGTTCCAGCGCGCCGACCGCCATCGCGGTCGCGGTTTCCTTGCTGACGGCGCCGAAATTGAGAAGCGTGCTCGCCTCGACCCCGAGCATGGCGCGCTTGGCATCATTGGAATAGGTGACGAAACCGCGGTCGATCACGTCGGACGAGCCGGGGATGTCGGTCAGCGCGCCGGCGACGAGACCGCCGGTGCAGGACTCGGCGGTGGCGATCGTCAGCTTGCGCATCCGGCACAGGTCGAGCAGCGAGCGGGAGAGGGCGCGTGCGTCGCTGCCGCCCATGGTCTAGAGGCTCCAGGGCAGGCGGATGGTGGCGCTTGCGGTCGCTGCGATACCTTCCTCGCGGCCGGTGAAGCCGAGCCGTTCGCTGGTCGTCGCCTTGACCGCAACACGCGAAATGTCGACGCCGGAGATTTCGGCGATGCGCGCGCGCATGGTGTCGCGCAAGGGGCCGATCTTCGGGCGCTCGCAGATCATCGTCACCTCGAGATTGGCGACGCGGCCGCCGCGCTGCGTGACGCGCTCGATGGCGTATTTCAAGAACTGGTCGGAGGAGGCGCCCTTCCACTTTGGATCGCTTGGCGGAAAGTGCGAGCCGATATCGCCGTCGGCCAGCGCGCCGAGGATGGCGTCGACCAGCGCGTGCAGCCCGACGTCGCCGTCGGAATGAGCGAGGAACCCCTTCGTGTGCGGGACGCGCACGCCGCAGATCATAACGTGGTCGCCCTCGCCGAAGGCGTGCACGTCGTAGCCGGTGCCGGTCCTGATGTCGCCGAGCTGGGCCGCAAGGCGCGCTTCCTCGCGCACGAAATCTTCGGGAGTGGTGAGCTTCATGTTCGCAACATCGCCCTCAAAGGTCGCCACCGTCAATCCCGCCCATTCTGCAATCGCCGCATCGTCCGTGAAATCGCTGCGTCCCTCCCTGGCCGCACGACGATGCGCCTCGAGGATGACGTCGTAACGAAAGGATTGCGGCGTCTGCGCGATTCGCAACCGCGCGCGGTCCGGCGTGCCCTCGACATTGCCGCCGTCGCCGGTCAGCTTGATGGTGTCGGTCACGGGGATCGCAGGGATCGCAGCACCCGTGCGGCTGGCAGCCTCGATCGCGCGCGAGATCAGGGCCTGCGACACGAAGGGGCGCGCCGCGTCGTGGATCAGCACGATGTCGGGCTTATGTTTTGCGAGCGCCTCGAGGCCGGCGAGCACAGACGCCTGCCGGGTCGCGCCGCCATGGGTTGGCGGCTCGTGACGCAGGCCCGAGACGGCGGCCGTGAACATCGCGCTGTCGTCGGGGTTGACCACAGGCTGCACCGCGAACACGTCGGCGTGGCGGCTGAACGATTCCATGGCGCGATAGATCACGGGCAGTCCACCGATCGAGCGATATTGCTTCGGGCCGCCTGCGCCGGCGCGCAAGCCACGCCCGGCTGCGACGAGGACCGCTGCGGTCCGCTCTGTTTTCGCCATTAAAAACTCAATTGATGGTGATGGTCTGGGACAGGAATGATTTGTGGCATGCCTCTAGCACGGTAGGCGCGCAAGACCAGAGGTTTCCCCGGATTGGGGGCAACGCATTTTGCTGCACTGCACTTGCAAGATT
Source organism: Bradyrhizobium liaoningense (assembly GCF_018130955.1). Classification (GTDB taxonomy): domain Bacteria; phylum Pseudomonadota; class Alphaproteobacteria; order Rhizobiales; family Xanthobacteraceae; genus Bradyrhizobium; species Bradyrhizobium liaoningense_C. Next base: position 227,217 of record NZ_JAFCJM010000002.1, on the reverse strand, counting down.
CACAGAACTGTCTAAACTGTAGGCATGACGCTTGACTGCACAAGAATTGTGCGCAAGATAGGTTATGGCAGGCGCGATGAGGCGCCGCCTTGTGAACGGAACGTCCGTGACCGGTTCGGTAACATCAGGCGCTAAGCCGTTGAAAATAGGCGATATTGACGTCGCCAATCCGGTTTTCCTGGCGCCAATGTCGGGTGTGACCGATTCACCCTTCCGTCGTTTGACTGCGGAGCTCGGGGCCGGTTTGGTCGTGTCGGAAATGACCGCTAGCGACGAGCTCGCCAACGGCCATCGGATGTCGCGTTTGCGCTGCGAGGCGACCGGGCTCGGCCCGCATGTGGTGCAGCTGGCCGGCTGCGAGGCACATTGGATGGCTGAGGGCGCCCGGATCGCGGAAGCCGCGGGCGCCGACATCATCGACATCAACATGGGCTGCCCGGCCCGCCACGTCACCGGCGGTCAGTCCGGCTCGGCGCTGATGCGCGACCTCGACCATGCCGTCAGCCTGATCGATGCGACCATTGCCGCGGTGAAGGTGCCGGTGACGCTCAAGATGCGGCTCGGCTGGGACGACCGCACCCGCAACGCGCCGGAGCTGGCGCGACGGGCGGAAGCCGCCGGCGTGCAGCTCGTCACCGTGCATGGCCGGACCCGCTGCCAGTTCTACAAGGGCGAGGCGGATTGGGACGCGATCCGCGCCGTGCGCGAGGCGACGACCCTTCCGCTCGTCGTCAATGGCGACATCACCTCCTATGACAAGGCCGTGGCTGCCCTCGAGGCGTCCGGCGCCGATGCCGTGATGATCGGCCGCGGGGCGCAGGGCCAGCCCTGGCTGCCCGGCCAGATCGGCCGGCGCCTGCAGGGTGGGGAGGCAGAGACGGCGCCGACCCTCGGCGAGCAACTCCACTATGTCCGCACGCTCTACGAGGGCGTCTGCGATCTCTACGGCCTGCGCATCGGTCTGCGCCACGCGCGCAAACACCTCGGCTGGGCCCTCGATGTCGCCGCCGATCTCAGCCGCGTGCCCGCCGAGAAGCTCAAGGCCTGGCGCCAGAACATCCTCACCTCGGAGGATCCGCGCGCCGTGCACCGTTCCCTCCAAGATGCCTTCGACGACTTCGCATGGAGCGCTGCTGCATGAGCTCAGCCGCTGAACAGCGTCGGCCGCTTCTGTCCGACAGCGATGCGATCCTGGACGCACTGCCCAATCCCGTCCTCATGATCGGGCCCGACGGCAAGATCGTCGCCGCCAATATCGCGACCGAGGCCTTTTTCGAGATCTCGACGCAGTTCCTGAAGCGACAGTCGTTGAAGGAGCTGGTGCCGTTCGGCAGCCCCTTACTGGCGCTGATCGACCAGGTCCGCTCGTCGAATTCGCCGGTCAACGAATACAAGGTCGATCTGGGCACGCCGCGGATGGGCGGCGACCGCCAGGTCGATCTCCACGTCGCGCCGCTGACCGAGCGGCCCGGCCACATCGTGGTGATGCTGCAGGAGCGCACCATCGCCGACAAGATGGACCGGCAGCTCACCCACCGCAGCGCCGCGCGCTCGGTGATCGCGCTTGCCGCCATGCTCGCGCACGAGATCAAGAACCCGCTCTCCGGCATCCGCGGCGCGGCACAACTGCTGGAGCAGCAGGCGTCTTCGGAAGACCGCATGCTGACGCGGCTGATCTGCGACGAGGCCGACCGCATCGTCACCCTGGTCGACCGCATGGAGGTGTTCGGCGACGACCGCCCGGTGGCGCGCGGCCCGGTCAACATCCATTCCGTGCTCGACCATGTGAAGCGGCTCGCGCAGTCCGGCTTTGCCCGCAACATCCGCTTCATCGAGGATTACGATCCCTCGCTGCCGCCGGTGCTGGCGAACCAGGATCAGCTCATCCAGGTGTTCCTCAACCTCGTGAAGAACGCCGCCGAAGCCGTGGTAGATCTCGGTACCGATGCCGAGATCCAGCTCACCACCGCGTTCCGTCCCGGCGTCCGCCTGTCAGTTCCCGGTCAAAAATCCCGGGTATCCCTGCCGCTCGAGTTCTGCGTCAAGGACAATGGACCGGGCGTGCCGGAAGACCTTTTGCCAAACCTGTTCGATCCCTTCGTGACCACCAAGCAGACCGGCAGCGGTCTGGGCCTGGCGCTGGTCGCAAAAATCGTCGGCGATCACGGGGGCATCATCGAATGCGAGTCTCAGCCGCGCAAGACCACCTTCCGCGTGCTGATGCCGATGTACTCGACGTCAATCAAACACACCGATCACAGCAGCCGTGACGATTCTGCCGGGAAGTCGTCGCCTGCTCCACAGGGGGCAAAATGAGGAATGACGATGCCCGCAGGTAGCATTCTAGTCGCGGATGACGATACCGCCATTCGCACGGTTCTCAATCAGGCACTTTCCCGGGCCGGATACGAGGTGAGGCTGACTGGCAACGCCGCCACGCTGTGGCGCTGGGTCAGCCAGGGGGAGGGCGATCTCGTCATCACCGACGTGGTGATGCCGGATGAAAACGCCTTCGACCTGTTGCCCCGCATCAAGAAGATGCGGCCGAACCTTCCCGTCATCGTCATGAGCGCGCAAAACACGTTCATGACCGCGATCCGCGCCTCCGAACGCGGGGCTTACGAGTACCTGCCAAAACCCTTCGACCTGAAGGAGCTGATCGCCATCGTCGGCCGTGCGCTGGCCGAACCGAAGGAGCGGACCTCGTCGCCCGACGAGGAGGCGGAGATGGAAGCGATCCCGCTGGTCGGCCGCTCGCCGGCGATGCAGGAAATCTACCGCGTGCTGGCGCGCCTGATGCAGACCGACCTCACCGTGATGATCACGGGCGAGTCCGGCACCGGCAAGGAGCTGGTGGCGCGCGCGCTGCACGACTACGGCAAGCGCCGCAACGGCCCGTTCGTCGCGGTCAACATGGCGGCGATCCCGCGCGACCTCATCGAATCGGAGCTGTTCGGTCATGAGCGCGGCGCGTTCACCGGCGCAAATACGCGCGCGTCCGGCCGCTTCGAGCAGGCCGAGGGCGGCACGCTGTTCCTCGACGAAATCGGCGACATGCCGATGGAGGCGCAGACCCGCCTGCTGCGTGTGCTGCAGCAGGGCGAATACACCACCGTCGGCGGCCGCACCCCGATCAAGACCGACGTGCGGATCGTGGCGGCCTCCAACAAGGACCTGCGCGTCCTGATCCAGCAGGGCCTGTTCCGCGAAGATTTGTTCTTCCGCCTCAACGTCGTGCCGCTGCGCCTGCCGCCGTTGCGCGAACGCATCGAGGATTTGCCGGACCTCGTTCGCCACTTCTTCTCGCTGGCCGAGAAGGACGGCCTGCCGCCGAAGAAGCTCGACGCGCTGGCGCTGGAGCGGCTGAAGCAGCATCGCTGGCCGGGCAATGTGCGTGAGCTGGAAAACCTCGCGCGGCGCCTCGCGGCACTTTATCCGCAGGACGTGATCACGGCCTCTGTCATCGACGGCGAGCTCGCGCCACCCTCGGTGAGCCCGGGTGCGGCCGTGCAGGCCGGCGTCGACAATCTCGGCGGCGCCGTGGAAGCCTATCTCTCCACGCACTTCCAGGGTTTTCCGAACGGCATGCCGCCGCCCGGCCTGTATCACCGCATCCTCAAGGAGATCGAGATTCCCTTGCTCACGGCCGCGCTCGCCGCAACCCGCGGCAACCAGATCCGCGCCGCCGACCTGCTCGGCCTCAACCGCAACACGCTGCGGAAGAAGATCCGGGATCTCGACATCCAGGTCTATCGCAGCGGGGGCTAGTCCGCCCCGGGCGGTGGCTCAGCTCCCCCTACCAAAGCGGAGCTGAGCCTGTCCGGATCGCGCCCACCTGGATGGTCGGCGCGGTCTGCACAAGTCGGAACCGGCGTAAAATGCGCGGTCGCGCAGGCGATCGCTTATCGGACCAGCCGGCCCGATGCCGGCATGACAATGGCGACGTCCGCTGACGGCTGCTGCGGCGCGGGTCCGTGGACCAAAAGGTCCGAGGCCGCGATCAGCAGCAGAAGGGCGCAGACCATCATCGCGAGAAAAACTCTGTCCATGCCCGGTCAAGCCGGGACACCCGGATTCGTTCCCTGCAACCGCCGGGGGCTAGCGACTCAAACGCGCGCGCCAGATCGGCTTCAGCACTTCGAGGCCGATCAGCACAATGGCGGCCGCAGCAACGGTGACGAGCAGATCGTCGCCATGCAGCGGCCCGAAGCGGAATAGCGATGCCGCAGCCGGCCAGAGCATGATTGCTGCAAGCCCAGCTGCGATCACCAGCAGGATCCAGACGAGCATGGCGTTCCGCCGACGGAACGCCGAAACCAGCGAGGCGCTGAAGGAGCGGTTGACCAGCACCAGGCTGACGACCGTCAGGACGAGCGAGAAGAAACCCAGCGCGCGAGCCTCGTCCTCGGGCAGACCCCGCCAGAGCGCAGCGATGTAGATCAGCGCGATGACGCCGAAAGCAGTCGCGCCCTGGAGCACGCTCCAGGCGATCAGCGGCCACGAGAACAGCGGCGCATCAGGCTTGCGCGGCGGCCGGCTCATGACGTCACGCTCGTCGGTCTCCGCCTCGAACACCAGCGAGCAGACGGGATCGATCACCATCTCCAGGAATGCGATGTGGATCGGGCTGAAGAAGATCGGCAGGCCCAGAACCAGCGGCAACAGCGCCATGCCGGCGATCGGCACGTGCACGGCGAAAATGAATCCCATCGCCTTGCGCAGATTGTCGTAGATGCGCCGGCCGAGCCTGACCGCGGTGACAACCGAGCCGAAATCATCGTCGAGCAGCACGATCGAGGAGGCTTCGCGTGCCACGTCCGTGCCGCGGCCGCCCATGGCAACGCCGATATGAGCGGCCTTCAGGGATGGCGCGTCGTTGACGCCGTCGCCGGTCATGGCGACGATCTCGCCATTGGCTTTCAGCGCTTGCACAATGCGCAGCTTCTGCTCCGGCACGATGCGCGCGAAGATGTTCACGGTTTTGACCGCGTCCGCCAGGGCGGCATCGTCGAGTTTCCGCAGCTCGTCGCCCGTCAGCACGCCGGACATATCGAGCCCGGCAGCCTGCGCTATCGCCTGCGCCGTTGCCGGGTAGTCGCCCGTGATCATGACCACGCGGATGCCGGCCGAACGGCAATCGGCGATCGCCGCGGGCACGCTGTGGCGTAGCGGATCTGCAAGACCGACGAGGCCCAGGAAGCGGAAGGAAAATCCGGTCTGCTCGTCCGGGAGCGGACCATTCTCGTGGCTTGCACCGGCCACCCCCAGCACGCGCAGGCCGCTCGCGGCCATCGCATCGACGGTACGGCGCAAGGCGGCGATCTGCGGCTCTGAAAGCCGGCAGAGGCGGGCGATGGCTTCGGGCGCGCCCTTGCTCGCCACCACGAGCTCGGCGGCATCAGGCCTTTGCCAGACCTGCGTCATCGCCAGAACGTCGGGCCGCAAGCCGTAACCCCGTACGAGGCGCCAGCTTGAATCGGGCAGGCGGTCGCGCGCATCAGGCATCTCGCGCGCGAAGGCATGAAACGCCTTTTCCATGGGATCGAAAGGTTCTGCAGCACTCGCCAGCACGCCGTGCACGGCGATGTCCGTGAAGGCGGCGGCAATTCCGCCAGACGCCGCGTCGGCGCTGCGCAGCGCGGCTCCGTCTGGTGTTCGCAGTTCCGCGATCGTCATCCGGTTCTCGGTGAGGGTACCGGTCTTGTCGGTGCATAACACCGTCGCCGAGCCCAGCGTTTCGATCGACGCGGCACGGCGGGTCAGCACGCGCGCCTTGGAGATGCGCCAGGCACCCATCGCCATGAAGACGGTGAGCACGACCGGAAATTCTTCCGGCAGCATCGACATGCCGATGGCGATGCCGGCGAGCAGTGCATCGAGCCAGCCGCCGCGCAGCGTCCCGTAGAGCAGGACGGCGAGGACGCTGACGGCTGCTCCTCCAAGCGCGCAGAGACGGACGAGGGCGGCGGTCTGGCGCTGCAGCCGCGGCGGTTCGGCATCGAGGCTTTGCAGCGTCTGGCCGATCTTGCCGATTTCGCTGCGCGGCCCGGTCGCGATCACCTCCGCAACACCGCCGCCGCGCACCACCAGCGAGCCCGAATAGACGAAGGGCTGGTCATCGCCGCCGGCATGCCGATCGTCCGCAGTCGTTTCGTTGACGGCCCGTTTGCGCACCGGGACGGACTCGCCCGTCAGCAATGACTCGTCGATTTCGAGGTCCTGGGCATCGAGAAGCGAGGCGTCGGCAGGAACGCGGTCGCCTTCGGCCAGCACGATGAGGTCGCCGCGGACGACGTCACGCCCGGCGATGCGCCGGCGCTCACTGTTTCGGATCACCAGTGCCCGCGGGCTGGTCAGGTCGCGCAGCGCCTCCAGCACGCGCTCAGTGCGGGTCTCCTGGACCACGGTGATGACGACCGACATCGCACCGAAGGCCAGCAGGATCAGCGCTTCCTTGAGATCGCCGAGCAGGAGGTAGATGAACCCGGCGCCCAGCAGCAGCGCCAGCATCGGCTCGCGCAGGACGTCGAGCACGATACGCAGCGGCGTCCGCCGGTCGTGCCGGGGCAGCTCGTTGTAACCCTCGGCCTTGAGCCGGGCCTGGGCTTCCTGGTCGGTGAGGCCGGCGAAGACCCCGACTGAGACGGATGTGGCGGGCATGAGTGCTGCGTTGCTGTTGCGCGTATGGACGGGTCGGCAGCGATCGCTAGTCGATCGTTCCGAATTCTGTCACGGGCAGAATCCAATACACGAGCTTGGTTCCTGCAAGCGAGAGGCGGAGCCGGTCGAGCAGGGGAGCGGCATCGAGCCTGGGAAGAATGATCCGCACCACCACCTGAACGGCGTGTCCCCGGACGCGCTCGGCCGCGGTCTGCAGTCGGACGTCTGCGCCGTGTCCGTCGGCATCGGACGCCGTGAATCCCGTGACAAGGTCGGTCTGCTCGCTGAGATAGTCGAACAACTCGTCGCGGAGCTGGCGCGGCGCGATCAACGTGAGACAGACGGTGTCGCTGGTCATTTGGCCTCCTTCGCAGCCCCGCCGTAGCGGCGATACAGGATCGGCAGCAGGATCAACGTGAGCAGGGTAGAGGACAACAAGCCGCCGATCACGACGATGGCGAGCGGACGCTGGACTTCCGATCCTGGTCCGGAGGCCAACAAGAGCGGGATCAATCCCAGCGCCGTGATGCTGGCCGTCATCAGCACCGGCCGGAGCCTGCGCTTGGCGCCGTCGACGACGATGCGCGCCTCGCTTAGCCCATGGGCGCGCAATTGATTGAAATACGAAACCAGCACGACGCCGTTCAACACGGCGATGCCGAGCAGGGCGATGAAACCGACAGATGCCGGCACCGACAGATATTCGCCGGTCGCGACCAGCGCGAACACGCCGCCGATCAGGGCGAAGGGGATGTTGACCAGCACCAGCAAGGCCTGGCGGACCGAGCCGAATGTGGTGAAGAGCAGGACGAAGATCAGACCGATCGCAATCGGCACCACGACGGACAGGCGCGCAGCGGCGCGCTGCTGGTTCTCGAACTGCCCACCCCAGGTCAATCGATAGCCCTTCGGCAGCGGCAACTCGGTCGCGACCTTCTGCTGGGCTTCCTGCACGAAGCCCACCATGTCCCGGCCGCGGACGTTGGCGCGAACCACGCTCATCCGGTTGCCGTCCTCGCGGTCGATCTTCACCGGACCATCGACGCGCTGGATGCGGGCGACCTGCGACAACGCGACGTGCTGCCCGGAAGCGAGCGTGAGCGGCAGGGTTGCAAGCAGGGTCGGCGCCTCCCGCGTCGTCTCGCTGCCGCGGACCAGGATCGGGGTACGGCGGCCTTCCTCCAGCGCCGTGCCGATGGTCCGGCCTTCGATCTGGGTGCGCAGCGAGTTGGCGATGGAGTCCACCGTCAGGCCGAGACGGCCCGCTTCCATCCGGTTCACGGCGACCGTGTAGTACTGCGCACCCTCGTTGAGCGTCGTGTAGACGTCCTCCGCACCATCGATCCCCGACAGGACCGTAGACAGCTTTGCGGCAATCTCGTTGAGTCTGGCGATATCGGGGCCAAAAATCTTGACCGCGACGTCACCGCGCACGCCGCTGATCATTTCTTGCACGCGCATGTCGATCGGCTGGGTAAAACCGAGCGAGAGGCCGGGAAAATCGGCGAGCACCTCGCGAAGCTTTGCCAGCAGCGCTTCTCTGTCTTCGGTGGTCCGCTGGTCGGCTGGCTTCAACACCAGGAACGTGTCGGTCTGGTTCGGGCCCATGGGATCGAGGCCGAGTTCGTCCGAACCGGTCCGGGCGACGATACCGGCGATATCAGGCACTGTGAGCAGCGCTGCTTGCAGCCTGGCGTTGATTGCCAGGGATTCATCGAGGTTGACGGAGGGAAGCGTCTCCACGCTCACGATGACGTCGCCTTCGTCCATGGTCGGCATGAAGGTCTTGCCGAGTTGGGTATAGGCGTATCCCGCGGCGAAGAGGCCGACGAGGGCCGTTGCGACCACCTTTCGCTCGTTGTTGAGCGCCCAGTCCAGCGCAGGCGCGTAGACGCGCTGCGCTGCGCGGATCAGGACGGGGTCGTCGTGCGGGGCCGATTTCAGGACGAAGGAGGTCGCGACCGGAATGACCGTGAGCGCGAGCAGCAGGGAGGCGGCGAGTGCGAAAATGATGGCGAGTGCGACCGGGATGAAGAGCTTGCCCTCCAGTCCCTGGAGGGCGAGCAGGGGCACAAACACGATAATGATGATCAGGACGCCCGAGGCGACCGGTTGCAGCACCTCGCACACCGAGCGAAACACGATGTGAATCACCGGGGCGGTTCGACCCGGCTCCTGCTTGGCGAGATTGCCGACGATGTTTTCGACCACAACCACCAGCGCGTCGATCAGCATGCCGATGGCGATCGCAAGACCGCCGAGGCTCATCAGATTGGCCGACATGCCGACCGCGCGCATCACGATCAGCGCAATCACGATGGCAAGCGGCAGACTGAGTGCGATGACGAGCGAAGCGCGCCAATTGCCGAGGAACAGCAGCAGCAGGACGATGACGAGCACGGTGGCCTCGCCGAGCGCGCGGACCACAGTGCCGACGGCGCGGTTGACCAGCCGGCTTCGGTCATAGAACACGTTGATGGAAACACTCTTGGGCAGCGAGGGCTGGAGTTCCTCCAGGCGCGCCCGGACATCGCGGACGAGCTGGCCGGCATTGGCGCCGCGCAGGCCGAGCACGAGCCCCTCGACCGTCTCGCCGCGGCCGTCGGCGGTCACGGCACCATAGCGCGTCAGGGCGCCGATCCTGACCCGTGCCACGTCACTGACCCGGATCGGAATGCCGTCGCGGGTGTCGACCACGATGGCGCGGATATCGTCGATGCCGCGAATGCTGCCTTCGATGCGGACCAGCGCGCTGTCCTCACCCTGGTTGACGCGTCCGGCGCCGTCATTGCGGCTGTTGGCTTCGATGGCGCGGCGGAACAGATCGTAGGAGATGCCGCGCGCGGCGAGCGCGTCATTGAGCGGCACGATCTCGAAGGCCCGGACATGGCCGCCGAGCGCGTTGACATCGGCAACGCCCGGAACGGTTCGCAGCGCCGGGCGGATCACCCAGTCAAGCAACGTCCTGCGCTCGGCGAGCGACAGCTCGGGGCTGTCGATCGTGAACATGAACATCTCGCCCAGGGGACTCGTGATCGGCGCAAGCCCGCCGCTCACGCCTTCCGGAAAGTCACGCGCGATGTTGGAAAGCCGCTCCGACACCTGGTTGCGCGCCCAGTAGATGTCGGTGCCGTCCTCGAAATCGACGGTGATGTCAGCCAGCGCGTATTTGGTGGTCGAGCGCAGGATCTTCTTGTTGGGCAGGCCCAAGAGCTCGAGCTCGATTGGAACCGTGATCCGCTGCTCGACTTCCTCCGGGGTGAGGCCCGGTGCCTTCATGATGATCTTCACCTGGACCGGGGAGACGTCCGGAAACGCATCGATGGGCAAGCCCGGCAGGACCACGGCGCCCGCACCGATCAACAGCAGCACGCCGAGGGCGACGAACAGCCGCTGCGACAGCGCGAATGCGACCAGACGCTGGAGCATTACTGTCCGGCTCCGAGGCGCGAGAGGATGCCCCGAAGTGCGGAAATGCCGCTGATCGCAACCTCGTCCTTGTCGGTGATGGCACCCGACACCACGACGTGGTCCTGATCCTCGGCCAGCACGGTGACGGGGATGAGACGAAAGCCGCCGCCATCAATGGCAACGAATACGGCGGTCTGCTCGCCACGCCGGACCAGTCCGCTATAGGGGATTTCCCAGGCACTTTCTCCGGCGGAGAGGTAGCTGATGCGCACAGCAGTGGTCTGGCCCGGATGCAGCTCGCCGCTATTGGGGATTTCCGCGCGCACCAGGATGGTCTGGGTCGCGACATCGGTGGTCTCGGAAACCAGAATGACCTGGCCCGGCGTCGCATATCCCTCGATCTCGACCCTTGCGCCGGTCCGGATGGCGCGGATGTTCGACGCCGGGATCGCGATCTCGGCCCACAATGGCGACAGGCGTGCAAGCTTCACGAGCGGCGCGGACTGCTCCAACCGCTGCCCCGGGGACACAGTGACATCGACAACCGATGCGGCCTGTGGCGCGTTGACCGTCAGGGTCGCGCTGATCAGCGCTTGGGTCGTCAGCCGGGAAATCGCCTCATCCGACAACCCGCTCAGGTGGAGCATTTGCCGCCGCTCGGCGACTGCGATGCCGGCCTGGCGGGCTTCGGTCTGGCTGGTCTCGAGAACGCGTTGCGGGACAGCCTTGCCCTCGAACAGATCCTCGTTCCGCTTGAGCTGCTGGTTGGCGAGAACCTCCTGTGCGAGCGCGTGCAGATAATCCCGCTGCAGCGACACAAAGCTGGGGCTCTCAAGCGTGACGAGCGGCTGACCAGCGGTGATCCGGTCGCCGCGCGCAACCGCGAGCTTGGTGACCATGCCCGCCACGGGCGCGCTGACCACCCATAATTGCGGCGTTGGAATCACGATCTGCGCCGGATAGGGCAGCGTTTGATCGGTCCGACTCGAGACTGGATGCGTCACCCGAACCCCAAGCTTCTGGGCCTGGGCCGGGGTCAGCTTGACCTCTTCTTGTGCCGTTGAAGGCTGGGCGACCGCCATGAGGAGCAGCAAGAGAGCCGGTAGTGCCCAACCGCATCTCAAGGCCGGGAGTGCCGTCTGACGGGATAAGAGCATGGGCACGTACTTCTATGGGGCTTGGATGGTCCCCCCTAGCTATTCCCCGGGCCCAAGAACGCGTTGACGTGGGTCAACTGGAACCGCTCGCTGTGGATGCGCCCCCGCGCCGCGGGGAGGACGCCGCGGAATTGTCGCAATTCGGCAACAATGTGATATGAATGCATCACTGCCCGCCGGCTGGCGGGCCTCGTTTTTCAGCATCACCCATTGCCGGAATGACCAGCGCAGAGACATCGGCCGCATCTTTCGCTACGTCCCCTGCCGACGAGCCGCAGCGCGGGTCGCTGCGCCGTTGGCTGGCGCCGTTTGCGGTGGGCCTGGCGCTGCTGTCGGCCTTCCTGACCTTCGTGGTCCTGACCGGCCTGACCCGGATCGAGCCGACCCGGGAGGTGGTCTCCTCGTTCCTGCTGATCAACGCCGGCACCATCCTGCTGCTGGTCGGAATCATCGTCCGCGAGGTCTGGCAGATGATCCAGGCCCGGCGGAGGGGCCGGGCGGCCGCACGGCTGCACGTGCAAATCGTCGGCCTGTTCTCGATCATCGCGGTGCTGCCGGCCGTGCTGGTGGCCGTGGTCGCCAATGTCACGATCGAGCGCGGTCTCGACCGGCTGTTCTCGGGGCCGACCAAGGAGGTCATCGAGAACTCCCTGATCATCGCGCGCGCCTACACCTACGAACACGCACAGCTGATCCGCGGCGACATTCTCGGGATGGCCAACGACATCGCTCGCGCCAGGCCGCTGTTCGATCAGGACCGCAGCAGCTTCCGCGAATTGCTCACCGGCAGCGCGCAGTCCCGCAACCTGCCGGGCGCGCTAATTATCGACAAGGACCGCAACATCCTGGAGACGGCGCAGACCGGCATCCAGCAGAGCTTCCAGACCCCGCCGCCGGAGTTCCTGAGCAACGTCACCGAGAGCGAGCCGCAGATTGCGGTGTTCCCAGAAGCCAACTACGTCGCCGCCGTGATCCGGCTGCGGGCCTTCAACGACACCTTCCTCTACGTTGCGCGTCTCCTGGATCCGCGCGTGGTGTCTCAGCTCAAGCAGACCGAGCTCAGCGTCGCCGAATACGCGCAGATTGAATCGCGCAGGCTCGGCATCCAGGTCGCCTTCGCGCTGATGTTTGCGGTCATCGCGCTGACGATCCTGATGGCCTCGGTGCTGATCGGGCTGAACTTCGCCAACTGGCTGGTGGCGCCGATCCGGCGGCTGATGAACGCGGCCAATACGGTGTCGACCGGCGACCTCCATGTCCAGGTGCCCGTGCACAAGTCCGAAGGCGACCTCGCGCAACTCGGCGAGACCTTCAACAAGATGACGCAGGAACTGCGTGGCCAGCGCGACGAACTCGTCAACGCGAGCGAGCTGATCGACAGCCGCCGCCGCTTCATCGAGGCGGTGCTCTCATCGGCCTCCGCCGGCATCATCGGCGTCGATTCCTCCGGCAGCGTCGGCATCCTCAACCGCTCCGCCGAGAAGCTGATCGGGCACGCGGAGTCCGAGACGCTCGGCCATCCCTTGTCGGATGTGCTGCCCGAGCTGGACGACATGATGAAGACCGCGCGGGAAGGGACCCAGCGCCTGGTGCAGGGCGAGATCACGATCACGCGCGACGGCGAGGAGCGCAATCTGTCGGTGCGCGTCAGCGCGGAAAAGACCAGCCAGCCGCGCGACAGCTACATCATCACGCTCGACGACATCACCCAGCTCGTCTCGGCGCAGCGCACCTCGGCCTGGGGCGACGTGGCACGGCGCATCGCCCACGAGATCAAGAACCCGCTGACGCCGATCCAGCTTTCGGCCGAGCGCATCCGCCGCAGATTCGGAAAGACCATCACCGAAGAGAAGGACAAGTCGATCTTCGACCAGTGCACCGACACGATCGTGCGCCAGGTCGACGACATCAGACGGATGGTCGACGAGTTCGCACGCTTCGCGCGGATGCCGAAACCTGTCATGGAGGGTGAGGACGTCACCGATACCGTACGCCAGGCTGTGTTCCTCATGAAGGTGGCGCACCCCGAGCTCGATATCGAGACCGAGTTCAGGGAGGACCCGCTGCGGGCGCAGTTCGACCGCCGGCTGATCTCCCAGGCCGTCACCAACATCGTCAAGAACGCCACCGAAGCGATCGAGCAAGTTCCGCCGGAAGAGCTTGGCAAGGGCCGCATCGACGTCGTGGTCTCGCGCGAGGGCGAGGACGTCCTGATCGACGTCATCGACAACGGTATCGGCCTGCCCAAGACGGCGCGCTCGCGTCTGCTCGAGCCCTACGTCACGACGCGCGCGAAGGGCACCGGGCTCGGCCTTGCGATCGTCGGCCGCGTGCTCGAGGACCATGGCGGGCGGATCGAACTGAAGGACGCCTCCGATTTCCGGGAAGGCCAGCGCGGCGCCTGGATGCGGATGCGGTTCGCGATCTCCGGCCATGCGTCGAAGATCGAGGTCAAGGACCAGAATTCCGACACCAAGGATCGGGAAACAAAGCCGCCGGCTGCGGAAACCAAGGAGCCGGCAGAAAAGACTAATGATGCGACAGAAATCGAAGCCTCAACAGGCAACTGACAAGGCGGGCACGACCCATGGCAAGTGAAATTCTGATTGTCGATGATGAGGCCGATATTCGGGATCTCGTTGCGGGCATTCTCGAAGACGAGGGATTTGTCACCAGGACCGCGCGCGACAGCGACTCGGCGCTCGCCGAGATCGCCAACCGCCGGCCGCATCTGGTGTTCCTCGACATCTGGCTGCAGGGATCGAAACTCGACGGCCTGCAACTGCTGGAGCAGGTGAAGAAGGATAATGCCGACCTCCCGGTCGTCATGATCTCCGGCCACGGCAACATCGAGACCGCGGTCGCCGCGATCAAGCGCGGCGCCTATGACTTCATCGAAAAGCCGTTCAAGGCCGACCGCCTGATCCTGGTGGCGACGCGGGCGCTGGAGAACTCGCGCCTCAAGCGCGAGGTGAAGGAATTGAAGCAACTCGCGCCGACCGCGAGCAGCCTGATGGGCCGCTCGCCCAGCATGAACCAGCTCCGCCAGACCATCGAGCGCGCCGCCAAGGCCAACAGCCGCATCCTGATCGTCGGGCCCGCGGGCGCCGGCAAGGAATTGACCGCGCGCACGCTGCATGCGGCATCGGGCCGCGCCGACGGGCCGTTCGTGGTGATCAACGCCGCGGCGATCACGCCGGAGCGCATGGAGCACGAGCTGTTCGGCGTCGAGCAGTCCAATGGCGAGCAGCCGCGCAAGCCGGGCGCGCTCGAAGAGGCCCATGGCGGCACGCTGTTCATCGACGAAATCGCCGACATGCCGCGCGAGACCCAGAACAAGATTTTGCGCGTGCTGGTCGAGCAGTCGTTCCAGCGCGTCGGCGGCACCGCCAAGGTGCAGGTCGACGTGCGCATCATCTCGTCCACCGCGCGCAATCTCGAAGAGGAGATCGCGGCCGGTCATTTCCGCGAGGACCTCTACCATCGCCTGTCGGTGGTGCCGATCCGCGTGCCCGCCCTGTCGGAGCGTCGCGAGGACATTCCGGAATTGATCGACTATTTCATGGAGCAGATTTCAGCCGGCAGCGGCCTGCCCAAGCGCCAGATCGGCCAGGACGCGATGGCGGTGCTGCAATCGCATGTCTGGCCGGGCAACGTACGCCAGCTCCGCAACAACGTTGAGAGAGTCATGATTCTCGCGGCCGGCGGCCCCGAGGTGATCATCACCGCCGACATGCTGCCGCAGGACGTCGGCTCGATGGTGCCGGCGATGCCGACCAGCAACAATGGCGAGCACATCATGGGCCTGCCGCTGCGGGAGGCGCGTGAGGTGTTCGAGCGTGACTACCTCATTGCCCAGATCAGTCGCTTCTCAGGCAATATTTCGCGCACTGCGGAGTTCGTCGGCATGGAGCGGAGCGCGCTGCACCGGAAGTTGAAGGCGCTGGGCGTCGGTTGAGGCCGCGGCATCGCGGCCACAGATTCACAATATCAGAGGAAAATCGTCGAATTCCGTAGTTTTTCGGAGGATCTGGGGGAGGGCTGCCGCCTCAAGCGGCTTGCCTAATATCTCCTCCTGTCCTCTAATCGTGCAGCCGACCCTCCGGAGGGGGATCTCATGAGGGAAGGCAGCCGGGAAGGCCCACACAAGAGGGGCACAACCGGTCCAAACACGAGTCCAAATAAAAAGAAACTCAAAGCGAGATAACAACAATGGCGGCAGACCGCGCACAAAACCTACAAGACACCTTCCTAAATCACGTTCGCAAAACCAAGACGCCGCTGACGATCTTTTTGGTCAACGGAGTGAAGCTGCAGGGAATTGTGACCTGGTTCGACAATTTCTGTTTGCTGCTTCGGCGCGACGGTCACTCGCAGCTTGTCTACAAGCATGCGATCTCGACCATCATGCCGGGCGCTCCGATCCAGCTATTCGAAGGCGGCGAGGACCAGCCGGCTTGAGAGTAACCTGATTGGAACCCCGGAACTTTGACGGGGGCGCCGACCGTCCGCGGTCGGCAGGGGCAAGAGAGACGGGGCGGGTGATCGTCATCGGCCCCTATTTGCGAATGCGCGCCGGCGGGGCCGACGCGCAATCGGAAGCTCATGTCGTGCGCGACGCCGAGGCGCGGCTGGAAGAGGCCGCGGGCCTTGCGTTGGCCATTGACCTCGTGATCGCGGAGAGCCTGATCGCTCCGGTCAGCCAGATCCGGCCCGCGACCTATCTTGGCAAGGGCAAGGTCGAAGAGATCGCCACCCTCATCAAGACCCTCGACGTCGAGCTCGTCGTGATGGATTGCGCGTTGTCGCCGATCCAGCAGCGCAATCTCGAGAAGGAGTGGCACGCCAAGGTGCTCGATCGCACCGGGCTGATCCTCGAAATCTTCGGCCGTCGCGCCAAGACCAAGGAAGGCGCGCTCCAGGTCGAGCTCGCGCATCTCAACTACCAGCGCTCACGCCTGGTGCGGTCCTGGACCCATTTGGAACGCCAGCGCGGCGGTTTCGGCTTCATGGGCGGCCCCGGCGAGACGCAGATCGAGGCCGACCGGCGGCTGATCCAGGAGCGCATCACAAAACTCGAGGGCGAACTCAGGAAGGTGCAGGCCACGCGCCGATTGCATCGCGCCGGCCGCCAGCGCGTGCCGTATCGGGTCGTCGCACTGGTCGGCTACACAAATGCCGGCAAGTCGACGCTGTTCAACCGCCTGACGCGGGCGGACGTGCAGGCCGCCGACATGCTGTTCGCGACGCTCGATCCGACCTTGCGGGCGCTCAACCTGCCGCACGGTGGCAAGGCCATGCTGTCCGATACGGTCGGCTTCATCTCCAACCTGCCGACCCAGCTCGTGGCCGCCTTCCGCGCCACGCTGGAAGAGGTGCTCGAGGCCGACGTCATCCTGCATGTCCGCGACATCGCGCACGAGGACGCCGAGGCGCAGCAGGGCGACGTCGATGCGGTGCTGCGCCAGCTGGGCATCAACCCTGATGACAGCGGCCGCATCATCGAAGTCTGGAACAAGATCGATCGTTTTGACGCCGAGCAGCGCGACGAATTGCGGAACATCGCGGCGCGCCGGCCGCCCGATCATCCGGCGATGCTGGTATCAGCGGTGTCGGGCGAGGGGATCGACGCGCTGCTCAGCGCGATCGAGGAACGCCTCGCCGCCAAGCGCACCACGCTCGATCTCTCGATCGACGCCGCCGACGGCGCCGGCATCTCCTGGCTGCACCGCAATTCGGAGGTGCTGGCGAAAGAGCTGCACGAGGGCCGCTTCGACATGACGGTGCGGGTGGACGAGACCAAGCGCGATATCGTGGTGAACCGGTTCGACGCCGTTCCGCGGGTGGCGTGAACCAAGGCTGACGCGGACGTTCGACCAACCCACGGACCGAGAAGATCAATTGGACAGGTCGAGGCTCATGAACTGGTTGTGTGGGCTACCCGTATAGTCAGCGAATGGCTCACAGGATACGAAGCCGACACTGCGGTAGAGTGAGATGGCCGGAGCGTGCAATTGTGCTGTGCCGGTCTCCAGGCTGAGACGCACATATCCGCGTTTCCGGCCTTCAGCAATGATGTGGTGCAGAAGGGTTCGTCCCACTCCGGTCCGCCGCGCTGTGGGCGCAGCACGCATCGACTTGACTTCGCCGTGCGTCTCATCCAGTTGCTTCAGAGCGCCAAATCCAGCCAGCACATCGCCCTGCCAGGCAGTCCAAAACGTCACGCTGGCTGCCGAAAGACCGCTCGCATCCAGTGCTTGCGCGTGCTCGCCCATGACGCTGCGCAACTCCTCCAGATGATGTGCCAACAAGTCGGCGACATGTGGCGCCCTCGGATCGTCCTGCCTGATTTCCACTTCGCACCCTCGTCACTTTGCTCTACTCAGCAGCGATCTTTGCCTCGTTCCACAACGCGTCCATCTCTTCCAGCGTTGCGTCCTCCAGCGAACGTCCCTTCGCTGCGAGTGTGCGCTCGATATAGCCAAAGCGCCGTTCGAATTTGGCATTGGTGGCCCGTAACGAGGTTTCCGGATCGGCATCGACGTGGCGAGCGAGGTTGACGAGCGCAAACATCAGGTCGCCGGTCTCTTCAGCAATCTCGCTTCTGTCGTTGCGGTCGAGCGCCGCTTCGATCTCGTCGGCCTCTTCGCGGATCTTTTGCAGCACCGCGCGCGGGTCATTCCAGTCGAAGCCGACGGTGGAGGCCTTGCGCTGCAACTCCACGGCGCGGGTGAGCGCCGGCAGGCCGGCCTTCACGCTCGCGAGCAGCGATTTGTGTGAAGCCTCTTCGGGCGGCCGCCGCGCGGCACGCTCGGCCTTCTCCTCGGCCTTGATGCGCTCCCACGCGCTCTTGACGCCGGCGGGCTTGATGTTGCCGTCGCGGTCGGCAAACACGTGCGGATGTCGGCGGATCATCTTCCGCGTGATCGCCTCGACCACGTCGCCGAAGGCGAAGGCGTTTTGCTCCTCGGCCATCTGCGCGTGATAGACGACCTGGAGCAGGAGGTCGCCAAGCTCCTCGCGCAGGTCGTCGAAATCGCCGCGCGTGATCGCATCGGCGACCTCATAGGCCTCCTCGATGGTGTAGGGCGCGATCGTCGCAAAATTCTGCTCGAGGTCCCAGGGGCAGCCGGTCACGGGCGTGCGCAGCGCTGCCATGATCTCGATCAGGCGGGAAATGTCGCGGGAAGGGGTCATGGCAGGCTCCTGGCTCGAAAACCTTATGCAACAAGCTGCGTGCCGTTCCCAGCGTCCCGGGCCGGAACCAACCGATTTTCACCGATTGGCGGCCCCTTCGGGCAGTGCTAAAGCGCGGCCCATGAGTAACCCCCTTTCATCCCAAACCGCCCTGGTGCTGTTTTCCGGCGGCCAGGATTCCACCACCTGCCTTGCCTGGGCGTTGAGCCGCTTTGCGCGCGTGGAAACGCTCGGCTTCGACTACGGCCAGCGCCACGCCATCGAGCTCGACTGCCGCGAGCGGCTGTTCGCGGGGATCAAGGCGCTGAATGCGAATTGGGCTACGAGGCTCGGCGAGAGCCACACGCTGTCGATCCCGACGCTGGCTGACGTCTCCGAGACCGCGCTGACCCGCGACGTCGAGATCGCCATGGGCGCCGACGGCCTGCCCAACACGTTTGTGCCCGGCCGTAACCTCGTGTTCCTGACCTTCGCCGCAGCGCTGGCCTACCGGCGTGGCATCACGCACATCGTCGGCGGCATGTGCGAGACCGATTATTCCGGCTATCCCGATTGCCGCGACGAGACCATCCGCGCCATGCAGGCCGCGCTGTCGCTCGGTATGGCGCGAAAATTCGAGCTGCATACGCCGTTGATGTGGATCGACAAGGCCGCGACCTGGAAGCTTGCGCATGATCTTGGCGGAGCGGGGCTTGTCGACCTCATCCGCGAGCAGTCGCACACCTGCTATCTCGGCGAACGCGGCGCGCAGCACGACTGGGGGTTTGGATGCGGCGAGTGCCCGGCCTGTTCGCTGCGAGCGAAGGGGTGGCGGGAGTATGTGGCGGGGAAGTAGTGCCGACCACTCAGTCGTCATCGCCCGCCTTGTGCGCAATTGCGCACTGGGGCGGGCGATCCAGTATCCCAGAGACCGTGCTTGAGCCGAGAAGCCGCGGCGTACTGGATTTCCCGCCTTCGCGGGGAATGACAGCGGAGGATGGGGCACAAGCGTGCCCGTTCCGAAGGTAGCCTAATCGAAATCCTCCGGCCGCAGTTCGATCGGCTTGCCGTGCGGCGTGCGGTCGGCGGCGTGGTCCCAGGCGTCGCGGTAGCGATGCAGGGTTTCCGTCGATGCAACGCCCTTGCTGGCGACGAGGCCTTCCAGCGTGGCGAGCCAGTGCAGATAGTAGGTCTCGCCTGTATCAGGGTCGCCGGCGGCCTGCGCGCGCTTGATCTCGTCGGCAAGCGCTGCGGCCCATTCCGGCCAGGTAAACACGCCGCGTTCGTGCAGCGTCAGCGCCATCGCAAAGGCATGGGCCTCCCAGGGTGCGCGGAAGACTGGACCGTCGTCATCACGCGGAATACTCGGGATGGCCGCCGTCGCGGCGGCAGCAGCATTGCTGCTCATCACGCCGGGTCCAGATAGGGCTCGAACGCGTCGATCGAGACCTTCAATGTCGGATCACCATCCGCGCCCCAGAGATCGCGGCCCTCGAACACGACCGTGTAGAGCCATTGCGGATTCTCGCCGAGCTCCATCGCCGCCGAATCCGGAAACACGTGACAGCCGTGGTTCAATTCGACGACACCGACATGACCGCGGACATAGCGCGGGAGGCGTGTGTGCGTGGTCGGATGGATGTTCTTCGCGCGCACGCGATCGCCGATGTTGAATTTGGCGGGCGCCGGGGCAGCGCGGGCGAACTTGCCGCGCACCATCACGCGCTCGACATTGGCGAGGCCGAACTTGCCGTGCTTGAGCGCCTTTGCGGGCTGCATAGCATGACCGGCGGCGACCTCCTCGCGGGTGAGGTAGCCCTTCTGGATCAGCATCTCCTCGAGACCGAGGAACCACTTCTTGTAGTAGGAGCTCGAGAGATACACGTGCGGCGGCAGCGTCTCGCGATAGAACCGAGAGGTGTCGATGTTGAAGGCGCCGGCCGCGCCCATCGCACGCACCATCGCGAGGACACGCGATTCCCAATCGGCGTGAAACATCGGCTCGTTCGGCTCAGCCTCGACCTTGCCAAATCCGTCCATACCGCCCATGTCGTGCACGCCGTTCATGAGGGCGCTCCGGGCGTCTTGGGAAAGCCGGTACCGATCATGGAATCACGCGTAACGAGCTCGGCGAGTTGCTCCTCGCTCCAGCCTTCCGTGCCGTCGGGCCGCATCGGCAGCACCAGAAAGCGCGTCTCGGCAGTCGAATCCCAGACGCGGATTTCCATGTCCTTCGGCAGCGTGACGTCGAAATCGGCTAGCACGCCGCGCGGATCCTTCACCGCGCGCGAGCGGTAGGGCGAGGCCTTGTACCAGACCGGCGGCAGCCCAAGCATCTCCCAAGGGTAGCAGGAGCAAAGCGTGCACACGACCATGTTGTGCCGCTGTGCCGTGTTCTCGACCACGACGAGATGGTCGCCGACGCGGCTGACATGACCGAGCGTGCCGATGGCCTTCGAGCCATCCTCCAGCAGCGCTTTTTTGAACGCCGGATCGGCCCAGGCCTTGGCGACGACGCGCGCGCCGTTATGGGGGCCGATCTTGGTCTCATAGGCCTGGATGATGGCATCGAGCGCGGCCGGCTCGACATAGCCTTTTTCAGTCAAAATCGTCTCGAGCGCGCGCACGCGCAGCTCGGTCTCCGACAGCTCGGAATGATCGTGATCGTGGTGGTGATGATGTTCACTCATGGCCGAACACTAGTCCCAGAATCCGGGCGTTGTCGAGGCGAAGACTCTGCTAACATCCCGCCATGGGATGGGCTGAAAAACGAACCGGAATTGCCGTCGCAATCGCGCTATTTGCCGCGCTCGCCGCACCGGAGGCGTACGCCGCGAATGGCGCCTATGCGGTGGATGCAGCCGACATTTCCGAGGTCGGCTCGTGCAAGGTCGAAAGCTGGACGTCGGCGGCGACCAACACCGATTTCTCGGCGGTCGCCAACCCGTCCTGCGTGGTCAATCCGTTCACGCCGATCGAGCTGAGCCTCAACACCAATCGCGCGCGCAGCGACGGCGAGTGGAGCACGACGCTCAGCCCCAAGGCCAAGACCAACTTCGTGCCGA
The DNA here is from genome assembly GCF_018130955.1 of Bradyrhizobium liaoningense. Lineage (GTDB taxonomy): Bacteria > Pseudomonadota > Alphaproteobacteria > Rhizobiales > Xanthobacteraceae > Bradyrhizobium > Bradyrhizobium liaoningense_C. The sequence continues at coordinate 205,748 of NZ_JAFCJM010000002.1, read as the reverse complement.
CCGGCATCGGGCGGTGGGGATTTTCGGCCTATGCCGGCGGTTCCTTCGGCGCGGCGAGCGGGGAAAACCTGTCCGCCTTCGCCGTCATTCCGGCGACGTATCGTCTCTCCGAGACGATGCGCATCAACCTCAACGGCGGCTGGCTGTGGGACCGGACCGTCGACCGCCACTATCTGACTTACGGCATCGGGTTCGACTGGAAGTTCACGGACACCCTGCAATGGACGATCGAGGCCTTCGGACAAGCCGGCGCGTCGGATACGCCAAGCGTGGTGCAGCCACGATTCCAGACCGGTGTGCGCTACCGGCCGAACGAAATCCTCTCCGTCGACGCGATCTACGGCCGCAACATCACCGGCGAGAACGCCAACTGGATCACGCTCGGCACCACGATCCGCTTTCCGGTGCCAGGAGGCCAGCCCGATCATCGCCGCAGCGGTCACCTGTAGCGGCAAGAACAACAAGAACGGCGAGGTTGCCTTGGTTGCGTATGTCAAGATCGAGAGGGGCCTCGGGCCCGACGGGCGGATCGCGGTCGTGCGGTTCGACCGTGGCGACGGCATTAACGCGCTGTCGCCGGAGGCGTTGCGCCAGCTCACCGCAGCCGCCCGCAGCTTCGAGGATGATGTCGCAACCTCCGTCGTGGTGCTCGCCGGCAGCAATGATGCGCATCGCGGCGGATGAGGCCTATGAGTGGGGGCTGGTTGAGCACGTCGTCGATCCCGGCAAGGCCTTTGACGCTGCCATGGACCTCGCCTGGAAGGTGGCACGCCAGCCACCGCTGTCGGTGGCGATGACAAAGCTCACCGTCAACCGCCTCGCGCACGCGCTCGACGATCTCGCCAGCCACATGGACGTCGACCAGTTCGCGCTGGCGAGCCTCACCGAGGACCACAAGGAGGGCGTGGAAGCATTTTTGGGCCGGCGCAAACCGCAGTTCAGGGGACGATAGGCCTTTTTGCATCGCACAAGGGAATCGGCGGGCCGCGATCCCGGGCCATTGTGTCGCACCCAAACTGTGTCGTATTCCCCTCGGCGCCGACAGCGGTCGGTCAACGAACCGCTGCATGTTGAGGGGGAGTGCCCATGACGTTTCGTTGGAGGTTGTTCGCGCCGCTCGTGGTCTGGCTCGCGATCTACCTGTGGCCGGTGCCTGCGGGCCTCAACGCCAATCAATGGCACTATTTTGCGATTTTCGCCGCCGTCATCACCGGGCTCATCCTCGAATCCATGCCGGTCGGCGCGGTCGGCCTGATCGGGCTGACGGTCGCCGCCGTCGGCGGCTATATCGAATCCGATCCGGGCAAGTCGCTGCGCTGGATGCTGGCAGGCTTTTCCGAAAGCACCGTGTGGCTCATCGTCGGCGCCTTCGTGTTCTCGATCGGCTACCGCAAGAGCCAGCTCGGGCGGCGCATCGCGCTGCTGCTGGTGCGCAGCCTCGGAACAAATACGCTCGGCCTCGGCTACGCGGTTGCGATGTCCGACTTCCTGCTCGCGCCCGCGACGCCGTCGAACACGGCGCGCAGCGGCGGCATCGTCTATCCCATCATCAGCAACATTCCCCGCATCTACGGCTCCGAGCCCGGCCCGACCGCCGGCAAGATCGGCACCTATGTGATGTGGACCGCCTTTGCCGCGACCGCAGTGACGAGCTCGCTGTTCTTCACAGCGCTCGCGCCCAATGCCGCGGCACTTGCGATCGCCAAGAAGACGGTCGGCATCGACGTGAGCTGGGCACAGTGGTTCATCGGTTTTGCTCCGCTCGGCATCCTCTTGATGATCCTGGTTCCGCTCGTCAGCTACGTCGTATGCCGGCCCGAGGTGAAACGAAGCCCGGAGATCGCGGAATGGGCGAGCAAGGAGCTCGCCGCGATGGGGCCGATGTCGCGCAACGAGTGGATCATGTTCGCGCTGATCCTGCTCGCGATGTTCCTGTGGATCACCGGCTCGACGCCGGACATCCGGGTGCCGTTTCTCGGCTCCAACTTCATCAACGCCACGATGGTCGTGTTCATCGTGATCTCGCTGATGCTGGTCACCGGGGTCATCGACTTCCACGACATCGTCAGTGAGAAGAGCGCCTGGGAGGTGTTCTTCTACTTCACCTCGCTGTTGACGCTCGCCTCGGGCCTGAACGAGATCGGCTTCATCAAATGGGTAGCGAACGAATACGCAAAACCGCTGGTCGGGCTGTCGCCGCCGACCGTGATGGTGCTGCTGGTCGCGCTGTTCTTCTGGATCCACTACTTCTTCTCCAGCATCACATCGCATGCGGCGGCCGTGCTGCCGGTCGTGCTCGCGGTGGGATCGGGTATTCCCGACATGCCGGTCGCAACCCTTGCGATGCTCTGCATGTATTCGCTGGGCCTGATGGGCGTCATCTCGCCTTACGCGACGGGACCCGCGCCGATGTATTTCGGCAGCGGCTACATCGGCAAAGGACAGTTTTGGGGCTTTGGGCTGCTGTTCGGGCTGATCTATTTCGCCGGATTGCTGTTCATCGTGCTGCCCTGGCTGATGTGGCGCTGAGCGGCCTGCGCAGCCGGGTGCGGCTTCTCGTCCTAGTTGCCGTCCTGCGCAAGTTCATCCAAGCTTGAGGCCGGGCGAGGATCGCGGCCGTCTGTCCGTTCGTGAACGGGTGCGCCTTTCCCAAGGTCTGGGGGAGGAGCATGCGTAACGTGCGCGGTTCGCGACACAGCCTGGTCAACACACAGAAGCTCACGATCATCGCGCAGGACCCGTCGGTCAAGATCGGCGGCAAGATCCTCGTGTCCGAGGTCGACGTGCCCGCCGAGGAGCTGCTGGCCGGGCCGCGGGGCTACCGCGTCAACGTCATCGATTTCGATACGGCGACCAGCACGCTTTACAGACCGGCCGTGCTCAAGCGCGCCAAGAACGGGCAGTACGAGGATGCGTTCGCCTTGAAGAAGGCAGACGGTACGCCGCGCAAGCGCCCGAAGCGGTACGACCGCAGGCTCGTGTCCGACCCCACGTTTCACGCCCAGAACGTCTATGCCATCGTGATGCGGACGCTCGCGCAGTTCGAATTCGCCCTGGGACGCCGGGTGCCCTGGGGCAGCCAGGGCCATCAGATCCACGTCGCCCCGCACGCTTTCGCCGACGCCAACGCGTTCTATTCCCGCGAGCATCGCGGCATCTTCTTCGGCTATTTCACGGGGCCGTCGAACCGGACGATCTTTACCTGCCTTTCGCACGATATCGTTGCCCATGAGACCACGCATGCGATCCTCGACGGAATCCGCTCCCGATATCTGGAGCCGTCCTCGCCCGATCAGGCGGCCTTCCACGAAGGGTTTGCCGACATCATCGCGCTGCTGTCGATCTTTTCGCTTCCCGATCTCATCGGGCAATTGCTGGATCGCAGCACGCCGCGCGGACGGATGATCTCCAAGGCGCATCTCACTGCCGATGCACTGAAGCAGTCCGTCCTGCTCGGTCTCGCCGAGGAGATGGGGGTGGGCCTGTCGAAAGGACGTGAAAGCGCGCTGCGGCGATCGGTGAAGCTCAGGCCCGGTCGCCCCTACATGTCGATGCCGGAGTTCAGCGAGGAGCACGATCGCGGCGAGCTGCTGGTGGCCGCGATGATGAATGCATTCCTGGAAATCTGGATGTCGCGCCTCGCCAAGATCGGCTTCGTCTCGCCTGGCAAGCGGGACCGCAGCCTGGTGGTCGAGGAGGGGGCGCGCGCCGCCGGCCATCTCCTGACCATGACCATTCGCGCACTCGACTATTGTCCGCCGACCGACATCACATTCGCGGACTATTTGTCGGCGCTGCTCACCGTCGACCGGGAGGTGGTGCCCGACGACAAATATCGTTATCGCGCCGCCTTGCTGAGGCACTTCAACAATTTTGGCATCAGGCACGCGATCGGCGCCGATGCCGACGGCCTCTGGAAGCAGTTCGACGGCGAGCTCGTCTACGCGCGAACCCACTTCGATTCCATGCTCCGCGACAAGGAGGAGGTCTTCCGCTTCATCTGGGAGAACCGCAAGGCGCTCGACATCGACGACAGGGGCTATGTCGAGGTGCAGTCGGTACGCCCGAGCATTCGGATCGGGCCGGACGGTTTTACGCTGCGCGAGACCGTTGCCGAATACGTGCAGATCATGACCTTGCAGGCGAGGGAGCTCAAGGCCGCCCTGAAGATCACGCCGCCGCCCGATCTTCCGCCGACGATGCGCATCCGCATCTTTGGCGGCGGCGCGCTCATCTTCAACGAGTATGGCCAGCTCAAATACAAGATCGCAAACCGCATCGAGGACGCGAAGCGCCAGACGGCGCGATTGAAATACCTGTGGGAAAGCGGCGCTCTCGATGGCGACCAGGAGGGCGGGCTGCGCCTCGCGCGTCTCCACCGCGCGCGCATGGCGAGAGCGGAGCGGAGTGAGTGACATGCCAGCATCGGCTCCGAACAGCCTCAACATCCGGACCTACCAGGTCGGCTTCGGCGACTGCTTCCTGCTGAGCTTCAACTACGACGGCAGCAAGAAGCGGCATGTGCTGATCGACTTCGGCACCAAGGCCTTGCCTCCGGGCGCCCCGAAGGGCCACATGCTTCGGATCGCAAACAACATCAAGGAGACCGTCGGCAACGACCCGTTCGCAGTCGTTGCCACCCATCGGCACCAGGACCACATCTCGGGGTTTCAACGCAGCAGCAACGGCAAGGGGACCGGCGACATCATCCGCGGCATGAAGCCGATGGTCGTGGTCCAGCCATGGACGGAGGAGCCGGGACTGGCGCAGGACGCGAAAGCGCCGGCACTGAAACGATTTGGCGCCGGCGCCAAGCAGCGTGTCGCGGCGCTGTCCGACATCCACGAAATCGCCGCCCGCGTCGTCGATGCCGCCCGACGCGGCCAACTCCCCAGGGAGATGAGGGACCGGCTCACCTTCATCGGCGAAGACAACGTCAAGAATCTCGACGCGGTGAAGAACCTGATGACGATGGGACAGCAGGAACCGGTCTACGTTTTCTCCGGTACGAAATCGGGTCTCGATCAGCTATTGCCGGGCGTCAAGGTTCACGTTCTCGGTCCGCCCACCGTCGATCAGTTCAAGAAGATCAAATCCTACGCCAAGACCTCGGACGAGTATTGGAGCTTTCAGGCCCGCGCCATGCGCGCAGGGGCCTCGTCGGCGACATCCAAAGGCAAGGGCAAGGTGCTGTTTCCGCGTCACGTTGCAAGCACGGGACCGAACTATCCGGTCGAGGCGCGATGGCTCATCTATCACGCCCGGCTGGCGCAGTCCGAGCAACTGCTCTCGATCGTCACGATGCTCGACAAGGTCATGAACAACACCAGCGTGATCCTGGTGTTCGAAGCCGGAGCCAAGAAATTCCTGTTTCCCGGCGACGCTCAGCTGGAGAACTGGCTTTTCGCGCTCGATGGAACGAACGACAAGTACAAGGCGCTGCTGCAGAGTGTCGATCTCTACAAGGTCGGTCATCACGGAAGCTGGAACGCGACGCCGAAAAAGCTTTGGGGTCTCTTCAAGAAGAAATCCGCGAGCTCGGGGTCGGGGCGGTTGAAGACTCTGATGTCGACGCTGGAGGGCGTGTTCCACGAGGAGCACGAGGTGCCGCGCGAGAAGCTGGTCACCGAGCTCAAGGACCAGTCGGAGCTGTTGTCGACCAACAAGCTGCCCCAAAGCGACTTGTTCAGGGACACGCTCGTGCAGCTCTGAGCGGTGCAGGCCAGCCTTGACGCGCGCCGAATATGTGCGACCATAGGTTGTCAATCCTGTGGGAGATCAGCCATGGCACGTAAGCCGGCCAAGAAGCCCAAGATCAGTTTGATTGCCACCGACGACAAGGATGTCAGGGTCAAGGTCCGCCCGGGCGCCAAGCTGAATGTCATGCAGGTCGAGACCGTCACGCCCGACATGAAGAAGGCCGGACGGATCGGTGCCCGCCTTTGCGGCCTCGGTACCAACATGTGCATCGCCATCATCGACGTCGAAAAGTGACGGCGCACCGGAGCCGACTGCGATCCTCGCGCTACAATTTCTGCGTTCCGTTCGGCGAGGGCGACAGCGTCCTCTATAACGCAGGCAGTGGCGCCTCGATCCGGCTTGCCGGAAGCGATGTCGGAGAGATCACCGAGCTCCTGTGCGGACCGCCGCGCGAGGTGGCGACGCGGATCATTCCGCGTCCGCTGCTCGCCTCGTTGCGTCGGGGAGGTTTCCTGATCGAGCAGGCCTTCGACGAGGTGGCCGCGATCCGGGAGAGATACTGGGTCGCACGCGGCCGCACTCCGATGGTCCTTACGCTCACGACGACCCAGGACTGCAACCTCGGCTGCTACTATTGCTACGAAGAACGGTCACGGGCGACGCTCACCGCGGCGAACGTTCCCGCGATCCTCGACTGGACGCGCGAGCGGCTGGCCGCATCGGGCAAGGACAGCCTGCACGTCGACTGGTATGGCGGAGAGCCGTTGCTCAATATCGCGTTCATAGAGGTCGCGTCGGCGGCACTCCAGTCGCTCTGCAACGAGCTGAATGTGAGTTATTCCGCCTCCGTGATCTCGAACGGAACCTGCTGGCCCGACGATGTCGCCGGCTTCATCCGTCGCCACCGCATCCGCCAGGCGCAAATCTCGTTCGACGGGCTGAAAGCCAATCACGACAAGCGGCGGCGGTATCGCAGGGGAAGGGCGCCCGAGCCTTCGGCGTCCTCGTTCGAGCAGGCGGTCGCACTCGTCGACAAGCTTTTAGACGTCGTCCGGGTCGACCTCAGATTCAATGCGGACCGCGGCAACGCCGACGATCTGGAGCCGCTGGTCGCGTTCTGCTTGCAGCGCGGCTGGTTCGACCGGCCGTTCGCTTGCGTCTTTCAGCTCGCGCGCATCTCGGATTATTCCGAACGATCCGGCTTTATGAGCCAGGCCAAATTGTCCGAGGACGAGTTCGAGCGGCTCCGCGAGCGCGCGCGACATCTCGTTCCCAACGAGTCTAACCTGGACGAGACCACCACCCGCTCACTCTACCCGCTCCCGCGGACGTCGGTCTGCGCGGCGCTGGCCGATGATTCAATCGTCGTCGGCGCCGACGGACATCGCTATCGCTGCGGGCTCCAGGTCGGTGAAAAGAACCGCCCGATCGCCATGGTGGGGGCGGGAGGCCAGATGTCACCGGGCCCTGACGCGCCATGGTGGGACACGTTCGATCCGACACGGCAGCCCAATTGCAGCCGCTGCTCGTTTCTTCCGGTGTGCTGGGGTGGATGCCCGAAGAAGCACCTCGAGGGCGACACGGCATCGCTTCACGAGCAAAGCCTGTACTGGCGCAAGGCGCTGCCGCAGAAGATCGCCTGGCAGTTTGGCGTCGCCATGAATGAGAACACATTTGCGTTCTCCGAGAGCGACCAGTTCCGCTGAAAGCGCGGCTCGCTGGCGACCGGGGCCGTGATTTGCCCGCATGTCGCCACGTGGACGAACTCCGTGGGCCTCGATCAAAGTGAAGTGACTGGCAGGGGAAGTTCGCGGACTTCGTGCCTGCGGGTTCCTGATTGACAAGCAATCCCGCTTTGGCAAACTCGCGGGCTTGGGGATGGCGATCTCCCCATGAGGCGGCATGCCCAAGCATCGCGTCCGGATTTTTGCCAAGGACGCGCCATGTCTGCCGTTAGTCTCACTCTCGCTCCAAAGGCCTGTTACGCATCTCAAGCAGGATTCGGCGTGCTCCGGCTTGCGGCGAACTGACTGCAATCGCCCGCCGTTTCCGGACACTCGCAAGACGCACGGCACCTTCGCCGGTGGAGGCGGTCGGCGCATGACAATTCAATCGGGCATGGACGGCAGCGTTGGCCCTTGGCGGGTCCGGAGACCGTCGAACGTCGCGCTGCTCTTTGCGGCGCGCGCGGCGCGGGGGCTGGGCGATGGTTTTGCCGCAATTATTCTTCCCGCCTACCTCGTCGAGCTGGGTTATTCCCCTTTCCAGATCGGCGTGGTTGCGACCGGCGCCCTGCTGGGGACGGCCATCCTCACGCTGGGCGTCGGTTGGCTAGGCGCCCGTCACGCCTTGCGCCATCTCCTGCTTGTCAGCGCGTTCGTCATGGTGCTGACCGGCGCAGCATTTCCGATGGTCGAAGCGTTTCCGCTCGTCGTCGTGCTTGCCTTTGTCGGGACGATCAATCCTTCTCCCGGAGACATCGGCATCTTCGTCCCGCTCGAACACGCGATGCTGGCGAGCGACACCGACGATCGACAACGCACCCAGGTGTTTGCTCGTTACAGCCTCGTCGGCGGCTTGTCGACCGCCGCGGGGGCCCTGCTTGCGACCGTGCCGGACATCCTGGTCTCGCTTGATATGCCGCGCCTTGCCGCCCTGAAGGCCATGTTCTTCGTCTACGCCGGGCTCGGCCTTTTCGGGTCGCTCCTCTACCGGATGCTGCCGGAGACCGGCACCTTGCAACGAAGGCAGTCAACGCCGTCGGTTCTCGGTCCTTCACGCGGGGTTGTCTACCGGCTAGCGGCCCTCTTCAGCATCGATGCGTTTGCCGGCGGATTTGCCGTTCAATCGCTCGTCGCACTGTGGCTTTTCGAACGCTTCGAGATGTCGATCGCCACGGCAAGTCTCTTCTTCTTTTGGTCGAACACACTATCGGCCTTCTCCTATCCCGTCGCGGCCCGGCTCTCCCGGCGCTTCGGCCTGGTGAACACCATGGTGTTCACGCATATCCCGTCGAGCCTCTGCCTGATCGCCGCGGCTTGTCTTCCGAATCTCGCGGGGGTCCTTGTTCTGCTCTCGATCCGGGCAGCGCTCTCGCAAATGGACGTTCCGACGCGGACCTCGTACGTGATGGCAGTCGTTACGCCGGAGGAGCGTCCGGCGGCCGCCAGTGTGACGGCGGTACCGCGCAGTCTCGCTTCTGCGATCAGTCCGGCGCTGGCAGGTGCCATGCTTGGCACGGCATTTTCCGGCCTGCCGCTCGTGATCTGCGGCGTCTTGAAGATCGCCTACGACATCACGCTGTTGCGCTCGTTTCGCCACATCAAGCCGCCGGAAGAAGTGAACAGGGCAATCCAACGACCAGCCGGCAAAGCCGAGGAGCTTGCGGGATAGGGGGCGTTCAAAAGCGGAGACCAGGATGACGATGGATACAGAGCGCCGGACTTTCGATGCGCAGACCTGCAAGCTCTGTGCTGAGCAGCAAAAGGCCAGCATGAAGAACTACGCCGGCCCAGCGTGCAAGACGGAGTACCAGAACGCAGACGTGCAGCCATAGGGGCAAAGGAAAGCGCTGCTTACGCGGACTGTTGGCTTTGTTGTGATGCAGATTGTGTGAAACCGGTCATAAACGCATCAGTTGAGACGAGCTAGCGTGCTGTTTTGGAACAGTTGCAGGAGCGTGCCATGCTGCCTCGCCTCAATCCAGATCCGAACGTTCTCACCAATGTCCAACAGACGGCATTCTCGTACGACGTTCTCGGTCGCTGGGCGTGCAGCAACTGGCAGGAGGTCAGCAGCAACGGAGGCGATCCTTTTGACGTCGTCGTCATCGGCGCCGGCATGTTTGGCGGCTACGCCGCTGAGAAGCTGTACCGGAAGAGCGGGGAAATCGGCCTTCGGGTACTTCTCCTCGATGCCGGGTCCTTTCTCGTCCCGACGCATGTCCAAAATTTGCCCCGGCTCGCTTTGGTCGCGCCGACCGAGCAGGTGGTCAACAGCAATGGAAATGACCCCGGGGCTCAAAACATCGTCTGGGGCCATCCCTGGCACAGCAACCAGGACTTTCCCGGGATGGCCTACTGTATCGGCGGGCGATCGCTTTATTGGGGAGGCTGGGCGCCGCGTCTGACGCCGGCCGATCTCGGTGCGCGACCGGCGGGAGAGGTTGCCTGGCCCGCAGATGCGGTGACCTATCTGCTGGCGAACTACGAGACCACCGAGACCGAAATGGGCGTCAAGCCCACCACGGATTACATCTCCGGATCGTTGTTCGACAAGTTGAGTGCGCGGTTTGCGGGCGTGGTCGGCGCCGGTCAATCGGTCGAGGAGGCTCCGCTAGCGGTTCAGGGAAAATCGCCGGAGTCGGGCCTGTTTCCATTCGACAAGTACAGCAGCGCCTATCTCCTCTTCGACGCCGTCCGCGAAGATATCGGCAAGCGCTGGCGAGACAACATCGATGCCTGGCGGCGTTTGATGATCCTGCCCCGAGCCCAGGTCGTCAAACTGGCAACGTCCGGCAACCGGGTGAGCGAGGTTGAGCTGCTGGTGGATGGACAGCAACAATTCCTGCGCCAGCCTCTCATTTCTTCCAACTGCATCTTCGTGCTGGCCGCCGGCACGATCGAGTCGACCCGCCTGGCGCTGGACTCCTTGCAGGCTCCGGCGATGGGCACGAAGCGCATGGGATCCAATCTGATGGCGCATCTGCGCAGCGACATCACCGCCCAGATCCGCCGCTCCGCGATTCCCGGCCTGCCAGCGCAGCCAACCGAGCTGGAGATGGCTGCGCTGCTTGTCCGTGGAACCACGAGCGACGGGCATGAATATCACTTGCAGGTCACGGCGAGCGCGGGCGGCGCCTCCGATGCCAATCTGTTCACAGCCGTTCCGGATATCGATCTGTTGAATGCGCTTCGCGCCAATCAGGACCCGGGATGGATCGCAGTCACGTTACGCGCCATCGGGCAGATGATCGGTCATCCCGGCGCTCAACCCGGCGATACCAAGCAGAGCTGGATCAATCTCGCCATGCAGAACGATCCCCGGACCGGAACGGCGCGCGCGTGGGTCAATCTCGATCCCTCGGACGCCGACACACGGGCCTGGCAGGAGATGGAGGATGCCGCCGTAGCGCTCGCAAAGCTGGTGGCAGGAAATCCGGCAGATATTCGCAACATCAAGGTCAACCGGAACAAGATTGGTACGACGCACCACGAGGCCGGCACGTTGTGGATGGGGTCGCCCGGTCAATCCGTCACGGATTCGTTCGGCAAGTTTCATCATCTTGACAATGTTTACGTCGCCGGGCCGGCCTTGTTTCCCGTGATCGGTTCGGCCAATCCATCTCTCACTGCAACGACGCTGGCCCGGCGCACGGCCGAGGCGATTGTGAGCAGCCGAACGGCGAGTCCCGATCTCGCATTCAAGCCGCTCTTTACCGGATCCCGCGAGGGTTGGCAGATGTCCGGAGGCGGTGACTTTCTCACCATCTTCGGATCGATCCTTGAGGCCCGGCCAAACGGATTGGGCCTATTGTGGTATACGCGCCAGGTCTTCCGGAATTTTGTGCTCAAGGTCGACTGGCTGTCCTTCAATCCTACGACCAACATCCCCGGCGCCCGCGCCGACAATTCCGGCGTCTTGATCCGCTTCCCTGCGCTCAACGCCAGCGATCCCAACAATGATTGGAAGCTGGCATCGGACAAGGGTTACGAAATTCAGATCGACGACGTGGGCTTCAACGTCGACACCGGGCAAAACTTCAGTCCTCTGCATCAGACGGGTGCCGTCTATGGACTGGCTCCGTCTTCAATGATTGCGTCAAAACCCGCGGGTCAATGGAATACCTTTGAGATTGAGGCGAGCGACGCGGCCATCAGCGTGACTCTGAACGGACAGTTGGTGTCGACCTACGCAATTCCGGCCAACGATGGACGTCGCCGGGAGGGCCATATCGGCTTGCAGTGCCACACCGGCAATGTCCAGTTCAGAAACGTGATGATCCGAGCTCTGCCGGATGCGGGCACTCCGACGGTTTGATGACTGTGGGCGCAGCGCCGGTTATGCCGCCCGTGCCCGCCGTAGCGTCTCCGACGGCAGCTCGCAAAAATGCCGTTTGTAGTCGACCGAGAACTGGCTGAAGTGCCAAAAACCGTGCCGGGCGGCGACGTCGTAGACGCCGGCCCGCGGATCGCTGCAGCGCTTGAGGTCGCTGCGCACGCGGTTCAGCCGCATGGCGCGCCAGTAGTGCATCGGGCTGGTGCCGAGCACCTCCTGGAAGCAATAGCCGAGCTTGCGCGGGCTGGCACCGACCGCCCTGCAGACATCCAGAATTGAAACGGGTCGGTCGTCGTGCGCCAGCATCATCTCGCAGGCCCGCGCTACCGTGCGCTTGCGTGCGGCCGCACTGCGGCCGACATCGCAGGGCCGGGCGGTCGGCAGCATGTCCATGATCTCGACGAGGAGCGCATCCTCCAGCGCGCCGCAGCTTGCCGGATCGGCATACGCGGCAGGCGCGGGATCGTCATGGATCAGCGCGAGCAGGGCGCGCAGCCGCGCAACCGCAGCCTCATCCGTCTCGATCACGCGCAGTTGGTGCCAGACTGCGCGCGGCAGCTCGATGTCGAGCTCGGCCGCGAGCTGCGCGATCAGCCTAGCGCTCATCACGACGCCGCGGAGCTCAAAACCCCTCGGCGTGCACATGTCGACCTCCGCATCGATGCAGGCAATCACCTGGGCACCTGTGACGCTCGCGCCATTGCAGTTCACCTCGCCGCGGGATTGCCAGGGCAGGCCTATGCCAAAACTGTCTGACCCAAGCTGGCCGTATTGGCGGACCTGCTGGCTCGTGACCTCGCGGAACACCTCGACGCGGGGCAGGGACAACTGGGTGAAGCTTCCCTTGAACGCGCCGGCGCTGATCTGGTCGTAGCTCAGCCGCCAGCGGCCGAGATTTTCGCAATGCTCGTCCACGTCCGTGCTGCTGGCGCGCAGCAGATTGGCACCGGATTGCGGTGAAGGATCAGAGCTAAGAGAGGCGCCTAAGGTCATGACACAGCGTCGATTTCTTCGGCCAAGGGCTGAGCAGGAACCAAGCCGGACCAAGGCCGCTTCAGGCAAAATATTGCCGTATCTCGATAACGCTGGGAAGCCGTCAGGCGCACTTTGGATGCTCCATCACGTGGAGGAGGGACGATGCGACCGAGCGAGATCATGCGCGGCAGCCCAGCAGCGCCAGAGGCACAGGTGACCCGGGCCAACTGGCGAACATTCCCCGCCATTCGCTGGGGCTTTACGCATGTCCGGGAGGTACTGCCGACGGCCGAGGTCCGCCGTTCCGCGATGCCGACCACGATCACGAGCGCGCCCCGCGATCTCTCCAAGCTCGGCTTCGCGATGCCCGATGGCAAGCCGACCACGGTGGAGGCCACGCTGCACGAGACCTTTGGCGATGCGCTCCTCGTCATGCATCGCGGCACACTGATCCATGAATGGTACGGCGACGGCATGAGCGCGACGACGCCGCATCTGATCTGCTCGGTCAGCAAGTCGATCGCGGGAACGCTGGGCGGCATCCTGTTCGCACGCGGCCTGATCGACCCGGAGGCGAGGCTGGTCAAATACATCCCCGAGCTGGAAGCCTCCGTCTACGGCACCTGCACCGTCCGCAACCTCCTGGACATGGCGGTCGCGATCAAGTTCGAGGAGGACTATGAGGATCCCGCAGGCGACGTCGCGCGCTACCGCTTCTCCTCCGGATGGGATGTGCCGCCGCCGGGCGTCGAGGCCGGTCACCAGCGGACTTATCTGGCCACGCTGCGGCCCACGGGAAAACCGCACGGAAAAGTCTTTCACTACGTCTCGCCCAACACCGAAGTGCTGGGCTGGGTCTATGAGCGCGCCTGCGGCCAGCCCTATGCGCGCATCCTGTCCGAGTATCTCTGGCAGCCGATGGGGGCGGAGGACGATGGCTCCATGACGCTCGACAGCCACGGCATGGGGCGCATCGCCGGCGGCCTCTCGGTCACCGCGCGCGACCTGATCCGCTTCGGCGAGATGATCCGCTGCCGCGGCGTCGTGGAGGGCAGGCAGGTGGTGCCGGGCTGGTGGATCGACGACATCCACGAGAACGGCGATCCGCAGGCATGGGCCGACGGCGACCTCGCCGACATCTTCCCGGGCGCGCGCTACCGCAGCAAGTGGTACACGATCGATCCGTCGCGTAATGATCTCGCCGCGATCGGCATTCACGGCCAGTGGCTCTACATCGATGCGGCGACTGACACCGTCATCGTCAAGCTCGCGACCCAACCCAAGGCGATGGACGTGCCGCTCGACCATCGCTGGCTCACCGGCTTCCGTGCCATCACCGCACTCCTTGCACCGCGCTGACATTCGGAGACGATCATGCTGGATACCACCAGGACCAAGCCGCGGGTCGCGAGCGCGGCGCCTCATCCGCTGGATCCGCTGACCGCCGAGGAGATCACTGCGGCCTGCGCGCTGGTGCGCGCCGCAGCCGCGTCGTCCGAAAACTGCCGCTTCCCGATGGTGCGTCTGGAAGAGCCGACCAAGCAGGAGCTGGCCGCCGGCGTCGACCTGCCGCGCCGCGCCTTCGTGCTGACGCTCGAGGTCGTGAGCGGCGAGTCGGTCGAGCACATCGTCGATCTCGGCCAGCGCGAGATCGTGGCGCGCAAGGTCGTGCCGAACCGCGAGGCGCCCTATGGCCAGCCGCCCGTCATGCTCGAGGAATTCTTCAAGTGTGAGGCCGTCGTCAAAGCAGATTCCGGCTGGCGTGCGGCCATGCATCGGCGCGGGCTCACTGACAAGGATATCGGGCTGGTCCAGGTCGATCCGTTCTCATCGGGCTTCTTCGACATGGAATTCGAGCGCGGCGCGCGCATCGTCCGCGCTGTCAGCTATTTTCGCGAACATCCGCAGGACAACGGCTACGCTCATCCGATCGAGGGCGTGGTTGCCGTGGTCGATCTCATCGGCGGCAGGGTCATCGACCTCACCGACGAGGACCCGATCGTGCCGATCCCGCGCAAGAAGCGGAACTACGGCGCGCATGAGACCAAAAACCCGCGCACCGACATCAAGCCGCTCCACATCGAACAGCCGGAAGGCGCGAGCTTTCGCGTCGATGGCTGGAAGGTCGACTGGCAGAAGTGGAGCTTTCGCGTCGGCTTCACGCCGCGCGAGGGACTGGTGCTGCATCAGTTCGCCTATCAGGACGGCGAGCGCAAGCGCTCGCTGATCCATCGCGCCAGCGTCACCGAGATGGTGGTGCCTTACGCCGACCCGACCGCGAACCATTTCTGGAAGTCGGCGTTCGATGCCGGCGAATATGGGCTCGGCATGCTCGCGAATGCGCTAGAGCTCGGCTGCGACTGCCTCGGCAACATCCATTATTTCGACGTGCCGGCGGCCGACAGCAAGGGCGAGCCTTATCTCATGCAGAACGCCATCTGCATGCATGAAGAAGACTGCGGAATTGCCTGGAAACACTACGAATTCCGCAACGGCCTGTTTGAGGTCAGGCGCTCGCGCCGGCTCGTCATCTCGTTCTTTGCAACCGTCGGCAACTACGACTACGGCTTCTACTGGTATCTCTACCAGGACGGCACGATCCAGCTCGAGACAAAACTCACCGGCATCATCCAGACCGCCGCCGTGCAGCCGGGCGCGACATACAAATGGGGCGGCATGGTCGACGACAATCTCGGCGGCCCCACGCATCAGCACTTCTTCAACGTGCGCCTGCACATGGATCTCGACGGCGGCGGCAATACCGTCAGCGAACACGATTTTGTCCCGCGGCCCTGGGGGGCGGACAACCCCCATGGCAACGTGTTCGACACGACGACGCGCGTGCTGTCGCGCGAGCGCGACGCGGCGGCGATCGCCAATGGCGAGACCGGACGCTTCTGGAAGATCAGCAATCCCAACCAGACCAACTCGGTGGGCAGCGCGCCGGCCTACAAGCTCGTCGTCAACCCGAGCCCGTTGATGCTGGCGCAGGAGGGCAGCTACGTGCGCAAGCGAGGCGGCTTTGCGACCAAACATGTCTGGGTCACGGCCTTCGACAGGAGCGAGAAATACGCCAGCGGCGACTATCCCAACGTCCATGCCGGCGGCGACGGCCTGCCGCGTTACGCCGCCCAGAACCGCAACATCGAAAACGCCGACATCGTGGTCTGGCACTCCTTTGGCCATACCCATGTCTGCAAGCCCGAGGACTTTCCGATCATGCCGGTCGAGTATGCCGGCTTCGTGCTGAAGCCGACCGGGTTCTTCGCGGCCAATGCAGCCGGCGATATCCCGCCGGACCGCAACAGCCGCAGCGTCCGGGCGGGCGATCGTGAGGACGCCGGCGGCGGCGCATGCTGTCGCGGAAGCTGAGCGGCGGCCGCCTTGGTCAGCACGGATAATGCCGCGGCCCGGTCTGCACCGTGATCCAGCGCAGCTCGGTGAACTCGTCGATGGCGGCCCTGCCGCCGAAGCGACCATAGCCCGAAGCCTTGGTGCCGCCGAACGGCACCTGCGGCTCGTCATGCACGGTCGGTGCGTTGACGTGGCAGATGCCGGACTCGATCCGCTTGGCGACGCCAAGGGCACGCGCGATGTCGCGGCCGAACACGGCGGCGGAGAGACCGTATTCCGTATCGTTGGCGACCCTCACGGCTTCATCGACGCCGCTGACCCGAACGACGGTCACGACAGGACCAAAGCTCTCCTCGCCATAGATGCGCATCGCCGGCGTGACGTGGTCGACGATCGTGGCGGGCATGATCGTGCCGGTGCCCTTGCCGCCGGCGGCGAGCACCGCGCCCTTGGCAACCGCGTCATCGATCAGGCCGCCGACGCGGTCGCAGGCCGCGCCTGATACCAACGAACCCAGCACGACATTGCCCTTGCGGGGATCGCCGAAGGGCAGGCTCTTCGCCTTGGCGGCGAACTTTTCGATGAAGGCATCGGCGACCGCATCGTCGACCACGATCCGCTCGGTCGACATGCAGATCTGGCCCTGGTTCATGAAGGCGCCGAACGCGGCGGCGTTCACGGCGGCATCGAGGTCGGCATCGTCAAGGATGACAAGCGGCGCCTTGCCGCCAAGCTCGAGCAGCGCACGCTTCAGATGTTTTGCGCAGGCGAGCGCAATGAGGCGGCCGACCCGGGTTGAACCCGTGAAGTTGACGCGCCGCACCGCCGGATGGGCGATCAGCGCCTCGACCACGGCCTGCGCATCCTCCGGCGCATTGGTGACGACGTTGACGACGCCGTCGCCGAGGCCGGCTTCCGCAAGGCAGCTTCCGATCAGCCGATGCACGCCCGGGCTCATCTCGGAGGCCTTCAGCACCACGGTGTTGCCGCAGGCGAGCGGCATCGCGACAGCGCGGACGCCGAGGATGATCGGCGCGTTCCACGGCGCGATCCCCAGCACGACACCGACGGGCTGCCGGAAGGCCATGGCGAGGTTGTCAGGCTTGTCGGTCGGGATGATCTCGCCCGAGATCTGCGTCGTCATGGCGGCAGCTTCGCGCAGCATGCCCTCGGCGAGGTGCACGTTGAAGCCGGCCCAACCCGCGGTCGCGCCGGTCTCGGCAACCATCAGCGCCGAAAACTCCGGCGCGCGCTTGGCAAGGATGTCGGCTGCAGCGCTGAGGCGCTTGCGGCGCTCGGAGGGACCGAGCTGCGACCAGGCCGGGAATGCTGCCGCAGCAGCATCGACCGCGCGCATCGCGTCGTCGATCGAGGCCGCCGCCACGATGCTGGCGATCTCGCCGCTGATCGGATTGTGACGCTGGAACGTGCGCTGGTTGCTGGCCGACAGGTCCTTGCCGCCGATGAGAAGGTCGATTGCGTTCATGGGGCTCTCCTTGGGCTTTACGGTTATGGCTGCGATGGACTGGACGGCGCGCGTGCCTTGCCGAGATAGGCGCGCTGGATATCGGGATTGTTCTTCATCTCGCCGGCGGAGCCGGAGCCTGCGTTACGGCCGGACTCGATCAGGTAAACGCGGTCGGCGATGTCGAGGCTGGCGCGGGCGTTCTGCTCCACCAGCAGCACGCTGACACCACTTTCGCGGATCTGCTTCAACGCCCGGAATACTTCGCGGCTGAGCAGCGGCGAGAGGCCGAGGGAGGGTTCGTCGAGCAGCAGCAGCGTGGGGTTGGACATCAGCGCGCGGCCGATCGCGACCATCTGCTGCTCACCGCCGCTCATGGTCCGCACCGCCTGCGTCATCCGTTCGGTGAGGCGCGGAAACAACGCCAGCACCTTTGCCAGCCGGTCCGCTTCGCTGGCACGGGCGCGGGCAGGGTAGGCGCCGAGCTGCAGGTTCTCGGCGACCGTCAGTTCGCCAAAAATGCCACGGCCTTCCGGCACCAGCGCGATGCCGCGCTCGACGATGAGATGCGCCGGTAGCTCGGCGATATCAGCGCCCTCAAATCGCAGCGTCAGGCCCGGTGCGGGCTTGATGAGGCCGGCGATCATCTTCAGCAACGTCGACTTGCCCGCACCGTTGGCGCCGAGGATCGCGACGATCTCGCCGCTGGCGATGTCGAGCGCGATTTCGGCAAGCGCCTGGTGCTTGCCGTAGAAATGGGAGAGGGCTGATATCTCAAGCATCGGCCTCTCCAAGGTAGGCCGTGATGACCGTCGGGTCGGACAGCACCGCATCCGGCGCGCCGCGTGCGATCACGCTGCCGGCGTTCATCACGATGCAATGGCTGCACAGCGCGCGGATCGCGTCCATCACGTGCTCGACCATGATGATGGTCGTGCCGCGGTCGCGCAGTTTTGCGATCAGGGCAATGCCGGTCTCGAGCTCGCTGGGGTTGAGACCTGCGAGCCATTCGTCGAGCAGCACGAGCTGGGGACTAAGCGCCAGCGCGCGCGCAAGCTCCAGGCGCTTCTGGTCGATATAGGTCAGGTCTCCGGCCGGAATGTCCTGCATCTTGCCGAGCCCGACGAGATCGAGCAGCTCGACGGTCGTCTCTCCGCCGCCGGCGGCCGCGCTCCTGAATAGCGCCGCAGCCGCGACGTTCTCCGCAACCGTCAGGTCCGCCATCACGCGCACCAATTGGAAGGTGCGGGCAAGGCCGAGGCGTGCGATCCGATGCGGCTTCACTCCGCCGATCATGACGCCGCCGAACCGGATCGATCCCCCGGACGGCACCAGTGCGCCGGAGAGCATGTTGAGCAGCGTCGTCTTGCCGGAGCCATTCGGGCCAATGATCCCGACGATCTGGCCGCGCGTCACCTCAAAGCTGACCTGATCGACCGCGCGCAGGCCGCCAAACGACTTGCCGACGTCGTCGACCCGCAAGAGCTGTCCACTCTGCTCACGCGTCGACGGCTTGGCCGCGACAGCATCGCTTGCCGGCGCCTTGCGCTGCACCGGCCCGATCAGCCCGATCACGCCCCTGGGCAGCAGCATGACGATCATCACGAAGATCGCGCCGAGCACGATGCTGAAATGGTTCGGCAGCGTTGCGGTCAGGACCTCGAACAGCAGCACCAGCGGGATCACGCCGAGCACGGGGCCGAACAGCGAGCCGGCGCCGCCGAGCAGGGCCATGATGACGACCTGGAACGAGATCATCGGGTTGAAGGCGATCGACGGATCGATATAGGTCCAGCGTGGCGCCATCACTGCGCCGGTCACCGACATGAAGACGGCGCTCACGACGAATATCGCGAGCTTGATGCGGGTTGCGTCGATACCCGAATGGCTGGCCGCCGTTTCGTCCGCCCCGATCGCGCGCAGCGCCAGGCCGTAACGCGAGCGTCCCAGCAGGAAGCCGGTCAGGAAGACGAGGGCGGCAAGCCCGAGCAGCTGCCAGTAGAGAACATCCTGCGTCACGGCGCTGAAGAGATAGCGGCCGACCGATTTGTGGATGTTGACCTCGTACCAGATCACGAGCTGGCGGATGAGCTCGGCGAGACCAAAGGAGAAGATCACGAAGTAGATGCCGGACAGACGCAGCGTCGACAGGCCGGTGATCCCAGCCACGAGCGCGCCGATGGCGGCGGCTGCGAGCAGCACGGCCGGCCAGGGCCAGGTCTCGCCGAGGACCGCTGCCGTATAGGCGCCGATGCCAAAGAAGGCGACGGTCGCCAGCGAAATGTAACGCGTCGGGCCGGAGAACATCGCCCACGCCGTCGCAAGGATCGTGAAGTAGAGGATGCTGATGCCGAGCGCGAGGTAGTAGCCGTTGACGTAGAGCGGAAACGCGATGATGGCGGCTCCGAGCACAAGAGCGACGCACCACAAACCTGTTCTGGTGGTAGCAGACATCACGATGCCGCCCTTCCGAACAGGCCGGTCGGCTTGATGAGCAGGACGCCCAGGAACAGCGCATAGGTGGCCGCAAGCGTCAGGCCGGGATCGACGAGCCGCGCCACCGCGGTCTCGACCACGCCGAGCATCAGCCCGGCGACGAGCGCGCCCAGGACATTCCCGACCCCGCCCATGATCACGACGACGAGCGCCTTCATGGTGAAGATCACGCCCATCGAGGCATTGAACGTCAGGAACATGCTGATGAGCACGCCGCCGATGGCGACGAGGCCGCCGCCAAAGGCAAAGGTCAGGCCCGACATCGCTGCAACGTCGATGCCGACGAGACGCGCGGCATTGGCGTCGACCGCAACGGCGCGGACCGCGGTTCCGACGCGGGTGCGCGTCAGCGCCAGATAGACGGCGATGCCGATCGCGGCCGCGAACAGTAGTGCAACCAGCCGGTTGACGGCCAGCGTCGTGCCCAGCACGACGACGGGAATGGAGAGGTAGCTGTAACTGTAATACTGACCGCCAAAGGCGATCAGCATGATGCCCTGGATGACGAACAGTACGCCGAAGGTGACGAGGATGCTGTCGATCTCCTGCGCGCCCCTGTCCTTGCCGCGACGCATCAGTCGTTCGAGCAGGAAGCGGTAGAGCAGCCAGTTGATCAGGACCGCGCAGGGAACGGCGAGCAACAGCGCCATCAGCGGGCTCAATCCGAGCCCGGTGTAGAGCGACAGCGCCCCGAAGGCGGCCGCGACGAGCGACTCGCCATAGGAGAGGTTCATGATGCGCGCGACGCCGTATTGCAGCGTCAGGCCGAGCGCGATGAGGGCGTACATGCCTCCCAGCACGAGGCCGGGCAGGGCAATATCGAACAGCAACATGAACCGGTGTCCCACGGGCCGCGCGGCGTGCAGGCGCTCAACTGCGAGCGCCCGCACACCGGACGAGCCTCACTGCCACTGCGGCTTCGGCACGACGGGCGCGCGCGCCCCCGGCAGCGACGTCGGCGCGAGCGCATAGAACTCGCCGTTCTGCCACTGGCCGACGCTCCAGACCTCTTGGAGCAGGCCGTCCTTCAGCTTCACCTTGCCGATGACGGTGTCGAACGTGCCGGAGCGGATCTCGGCCGCAACAGCCGCGCGGTCGAGCTTGCCGACCTTCTCGATCGCCTGCTGCAGCACCTGGAGGCTCGCATAGGTGATCGAGCTCGCCCAGCGATCCGGCTCCTTGCCGGTCGCCGCCTTGTGGCGGGCGAGGTAGTCCTTCAGTTGCGGTGAGTCCGCGTTCCAGCCGCCGATCCCCATCACGCCGTCGCTGTTGGCGGCGAACTTGCCCTTGTAGAGCGGGAAGGCGGTGCCGACGCCGACATAGAAGATCTTTGGATTGAACTTGAGGAGCTGCGCCTGCTCGGTGAGCGCGATGGTATCCGGCGGATAGCTGAAGGCGATGAACGCGTCGGGCTTGGCGGCGATCGCGTCATTCAGCAGCGGCTGAAGGTCCTGCGACCCCATCGGATAGGTCTTGTCGTAAGCGAGCGTGAAGCCGGCCTTCTTGAAGGCCTCGCGGCCGGCGGCCGAAAGCTCGATGCCGAACTGGTCGGCGACGCTCACCATGGCGATGTTGCCACCGATCTTGCCTTCACTCTTCAGCTTGCCGAGCAACCCGGCGAGCGCCTCGGAGATCTGCGCTGACGTGCCGAGCCAGAACGTGGCATTCGACCAGCGTTTCGCCAGCTCCGGCGCCTTGTCGGTGACCGAGGTGACGGCGAGGTGGGGGTAGCCGAGCCGGTTCAGGGTCGGACCGACGGCCAGATTGAGGCCGGTGCCCCAGGGCGAGAGGATGAAATCGACCTTGTCCTGGTTGGCGAGGCGCTCGATCGCCTTCACCGCCTCTTCGGAGCTGCTGCGGTCGTCATACTCGACGACCTCGATCGGCAGCTTCTTGTCGCCGACCTTGATGCCGCCAGCTGCATTCACGTCCTTCACCCACAATTCGTAATTGGGCAGCGTGGTGATGCTGGCGCCGCCGGCATAGGGGCCGGTCTTCGAAATCGCGTAGCCGATGCGGATCTTCTCCTGTGCCTCGGCCGCGAATGTGAAGCTTCCGAGTGCAGCGGCTGCAGCCACAAGACTCATGATGCGCAGCAACGTTCGACGGTTCGCCGAAATCATGTCGATCCTCCCTCCGAATTGAATACAGGGCGTTTCCTGCCGGTCCCGGCATCTTTCAGCGGGCTTGCGCACCGCCGTGGCCGGACTTGACCTAGCAAGCACCCTCGGCTTTGCTCGCGCAATGGATAATTCTGGCGATTGGTTGGACGATTCTGGCGAACCGGCCCAAATGCGTCGAGGGGTCGCGGGGGCGGGTCGGGGTCCGATGGTCGTCCGGATCGGCGGGCCCGCCGCGATCGGCGCCGAAATCATCGCGTCACACTACGAGGCGCGGCGCTGGTCGCTGGCCTCGCGGGCGGCACGCCCCTTCATCCACCTGCTCTGCCTGCACAGTGGCGGCGCCGCAGAGGTCTCGGGCGAGGGCGAGACCGTCGCCCTTTCGGGTCCAGCGCTCGTCTGGCTGCCGCCGGAATGTGCCGCGCATCTGGACCTGGCGGCGGGTTCGCCAGCCGCGCTGCTCCGCCTGCGGCCGGGCGCGTGGCATCGCTATCTGCCGCCTTCGGCCGAGCCGGCCTATCTGGCCCTCGACGGCGCGCGCGGAATCCTCGCGCTCCCGGTCGAGCCCGACCTCGTCACCGCGGTGTCGCGCTCGATCGCGGCCATCGCCAGCGAGATCGCGGCGCCGGCGCGCAATGGCGCGGCCTCGATCATGTCGGCCGAGCTGACGCTCTGCGTGCTGCGTTTCTGGCGTCTGTTCGCCTCCGACAGCGAGCCGCAGGAGGAGGGCAGCAGCGCCGAGATCCTCAGTCGCTTCCGCCGCCTGCTCGAGGAGCGCTATCACCAGCAATTGCGGGTGGCCGACTATGCCGGCCTGCTCGGCATGACACCGGATCGCCTGCACGCGCTGTGCAGCCGCGAACTGAAGCGCTCGCCGAGCGCGCTGATCCAGCAGCGCGTGGTCAAGGAAGCCGCGACCCGGCTGGAGGCGGGCACGGCGACGGTGAAGCAGATCGCCTTCGCGCTGGGCTTCAAGGACACCGCCTATTTCAGCCGCTTCTTCCGCAAGCATACGGGCGAGGCACCGGGCGCATGGCGCAAGCGCGTCGCCGCGCGCATCCGGAGCGGACGGTCGCGACCGATGCTGAATTTTGCCGACTGGCCGTAGGTCCGGCCGTCGCTCCTGTCCGCAACGCTGACGTGGTCACCTTGTGACATGCGGGCGTTGATCTGGATCAAGGGCCCGGCGAACTGAAGGATGCGAGCAATCGGCACGGGAAACTGCAAGGTCTCCCGTTGGGCGAAAGGCAACAGGCGCTATGGATGACCTGTCGAGACTTCGCATTGATAGCGCGAGGCTGCCGAGTTGGCTTCGCATCATCGTCGTACTGGCACTGGCAACGCTGGCCGGAGGCGCAAGCCTGTTCGCGTACCGCTGGTACGTCCGGCCTGTGACGCTGTCGATCGCGGTCGGATCGCTGGATGGCGACGCTCCCAGAATCGTATCGGCGCTCGCGAGCAGGCTCGTCGTCAGCAACGCCCCGGTCCGGCTGCAAGTGGTGGAAACGTCAGGCGCAATTGAATCCGCAGAAGCGTTCTCGTCCGGCAAGACGGACCTTGCCGTCGTCCGCGGAGATGTCGGCGACCTTTCCCAGGCGCAAGCCATCGTCGTGCTGGCTGAGGCCGTCGCGCTGCTGGTTGTACCACCGGGATCTGCGATCACTGACATGGCTGGCTTGAAGCGCACGACAGTGGGGGTGGTTGCGGGCGAGACCAATCAGAAGATCGTCAGCGCATTGACCAAGGCATATGACCTTGACCGCGCCAACACTGCTTTCAAGAGTATTGCGGTCGACCAGGTCCGCCGTGCGCTCGAAACCAAGGAGATCCGCGCCGTCCTCTTCGTGGTGCCGCTGAGCGAAAAATACGTATCGCTCGTGCGAGGCCTATTCCCGCAGAGCCCGAAGAGCGCTCCGGTGCTGCTTCCGATCGAGAACGCCGGCGCGATTGCCGAGACGGAGCGGGCCTACGAGAGCTTCGACATTCCGAAGGGAACCCTGCGCGGATCGCCCCCCGTTCCCGCGGATGACGTCACCACGCTGAAGGTTTCCTTCTACATCGTCGGCAAGAAGAGCCTGGACAACGATATGATCGCCGGCTTCACGCAAGCCATTACGAGCGCGCGTAGAGACGTCCTCGCCGAGTTTCCGGTGCTGGCACAGTTCAAGGCGCCAGATACCGATGCCGGCGCCTATCTCCCGGTGCATCCGGGCGCCGCGGAGTTCTACAACGGCAGCCAAGTGTCCTTCCTGGACAAATGGAGTAACGCCATTTTTCTGGCACCAATGGCGCTTGGCGCCCTTGCCACAGTCGTTGCGGCGGCCTGGAAGTTTCTGCGAACTGGCGAATTGAAGCCAAGGGAACCGGCGCTGGATTCACTCTATGCGCTGGGACGAAGAATACGGCACGCAGAAAATGAAGCGGAATTGCTGCAGATCGCCGATCAGATCGACGAAGTCTTGTCCGCACAGCGCGCCCGCGCGGACGAAGATGAATCCAAGCTCGACGCGGCCACGCTGAACGTTGCCGCCCATCGCCTGGAGAACCTGATTCATGATCGTAGGGCCGCGCTCGCCGCACCAAACTCCAGGGCGCGCTGAATACGCAAGTCAGGGCAGGGTGAAGGAGCTCGGCGCCATGAACCTTCTTGCGCGGCCAGCGCACAAACCCGTCAGATATATCTGACCTTCCGGACCTCGCGATGAAATGGCTCGCCGCACTGCTCCTGCTCGCCTTTGCCACGACGGCCAACGCAGCCTCGCCCGAGCAGCATTACCTGGAGATGCGCGACCGCTACATCGCAAAGTTCTCGAAGTCCGAGACTAACGAGGAGAGCTCCAGGCAGCACACCGCGGCGCTCGAACAGCTCGCGACCGCCCTGCGTGCCGTGACCGGGCCGGTGTCGATCAAGGGGATGCCGGCCGACGCCGCGTCCAACGTCGATACGCTCGACAAGCGGGACTCTGGGTTCGGCCATCTCGACGGGCTCGCTTTCGCCTCGGAAGGCGACAAGACCCGCGTCGTGGTGACGACGACCTCGCTGCTCAAGCAGTGGCTGCGCCAACGTCGCGAGGACGGCCTGCCGCAGGCGATCGACGCGGCGCTCAAATCCAGCGAGTTTTACTATTGGGCGATCTACGATTCCGCCTTTGCCAAGTATGCCGACCTGCCGATCACGAAGCCTGCAGCCGCAACCGCCGCCGTTGCGGTGCTGGGCGTCCGCGGCAATGGCGACCTGAAGGGCAACCCCGACGAAATCGGCGTCGTCGTGATCCAGGGCGAGAAGGTCTTCTACGTCGCCGCGCGCGATGCGTTGAAGACGGAACCGATCCCGGCCTGCGAAAAGGTCTACAAGCAGATGATGGCAAAGCCCGTCGACAAGAAGGACCCGCGGGGCGATCTCAAGCACGAAGACGAGGCGATGGCCGCGCACACAAAGTGTTTCGCCAGAGAGGCGCCGCAACAGCGATGGTTCGCGGCAGCCGTCAAGAAGGCGCAAAGCCAGCTCGACCTGCTGCCGCTGCGCTGAGGCAGGGGTTCAGCGCGTGCGCATCGACAGTTCGACGTCTTCGGCAAACGGTACGGACATATAGCCGTTCGCGGCAGAGCGCACATAGCTGAGATATTCCGGACTGTCGTCGGCATTGTCGGCGACAACGAGTGCGCCCGGCTTCAAACGGCTCTCCAGCAGGCGCAAAATGTCCGGATAGAGCGCCTTGGCGCCGTCGAGCAGGACGAGGTCGATCGTCTCGGGGAGGCCGGTGCGCAGCGTGGTCAGCGCGTCGCCCTCGCGGATCTCGACGAGGTCGCTGAACCCACCAGCGGCCAGGTTCTCGCGGGCCCGCGCTACCTTGGACGGCTCGAATTCGGTGCTGATCAAGCGGCCGCCGCCATTGTCGCGCAAGGCGGCCGCCAAGTGCAGCGTCGAGATGCCGAACGAGGTTCCGAACTCGACGATGGCCTGCGCACTGCTGCTTCGCGCCAGGATGTAGAGAAGCCCGCCCGTCTCGCGGGAGACCGGCAGCGGAAACGCCTTCAGGCGACTGTAGAGATCGATGTACTCGGTCCTGCTTCGCACCATGCGCGCCTGCTCAGCGCTGGGAATGTCGGCCACGAAGCGATTCAGTTCGCCCGACGATGCGGCGGCATCCGCGAACAGGCGATCGAGCAGGGGCGCCAATGGAGTCGAGGTGAGGGTGGTCATGGGGGCTCCGTTCCAGGTTCAAACGCGCTCTTGCGCTCGCCCCATAAATACGAATAATTCGTCGCATTTCCTATTCGCATTCCCCGTGAGCGCCATGCCGACCCGCCGAAAGCCCCAGATCGCATCGCGAAAACAGCCCAAACAGGCGCGCTCGACCGAGCTCGTGGCAACGATCCTGGAGGCCGCTATTCAGGTTTTGGCGAAGGAAGGCGCGACCCGTTTCACCACCGCCCGGGTCGCCGAGAAGGCCGGCGTCAGCGTCGGCTCGCTGTACCAGTATTTCCCCAACAAGGCGGCCATCCTGTTCCGTCTCCAGAGCGACGAATGGCGCCAGACCACGGAAATGCTCCGTGGCATCCTCGAGGACGTCAGCAAGCCGCCGCCGGAACGCCTGCGGACGCTGGTCCATGCCTTCATCCGCTCGGAATGTGATGAAGCCACAATGCGCGGCGCGCTCGACGACGCGGCGCCGCTTTACCGGGACGCGCCCGAGGCTCGGGCGGCCAGGGCGTCAGGGGACAGGATCGTCTGCGCCTTCATGCAAGATGCGCTACCCAAGGCATCAACGGCGACCCGCACGCTGGCCGGCGATCTCATCAAGACGACGCTCGCCGAAGTCGGCAAACGCTTCTCGGAATCCCAGCGAACCCCGGCGGAGATCAAGGCCTACGCTGACGCCATGGCCGACATGTTCTGCGCCTATCTTGGGGACCTCGAACGGCGCTGAGCGTGAGCTAACGATAGCTCCCCTCGCATGGCACGCGACGACCGCGCAGATTCAATCAGAAATTGCTTCACGACAGAATGATGTTCTCGCGCGGCATTAACTCCTAGATTGATTTCTCTACCTTATTCTCGCTTTTGCATAGCTGGAACAACAATCTTTCCGACGCTGTCGGTCCCTATCACAGGTTCCTGACTTGTTTTCGGCTTCTCACCGACAAACGACAGTGATAATACTTGTAGTTGTATTTCTAAAAAAGGGAGATTTCCGTGACCCACGCACTCAATCTCACCTTGCCCATCAAGCAAGACGCCGAAACCCTGCAGAAGCTGAGAGGTCTGGAGGCGATCTTCGCCGACAAGGTCCAGCCCGCCATCGATGCGGCGCTGAGAAAGTCGAAACTGGTGCATTTCGCGCGTGTCGTCGTCATCGACGACAAGTACATCCAGGTCATTACGGAGTACGAAGGCTCGCATCAGGAGTATACCGAATTCTTCCGGCGCGAACTGACTCCGGTGTTTGCCGCAATATTCTCACTGACGGACGGTTTGCCTGATGTCAGTGATCCCAACGCATTCTTCGAGTTTTCGAAGAACCACAATCTCCGGTCGCTGGGCAAGGCAGCCGACGGGTCGACCGACATCTCCGGCAACCCATCCGGCTGGCTGTTTTCGGCCTACAACCACATGACGGTCGAGGAAATACTCGCGAAGCTCGGGACATAGTTTCGCCGGGGCAGGGTTCGCTTCTCTCGGAAACGCCACGCCTGGTTGGCTGTCGGTTCAACCTTACTTGCGGACGGATGCGATGGTGGATCTCGGCAATGTGCAGGCGATTGTTGCCCGAAGCTCCACGAAGCCGCTGCTCGCAGTTTTGCTATTCAGGTTCGGCGATCCCGCGTCTGCACGAGCATTTCTAAAGCAATGGATCCCGCATGCCGCTGCGGGCATGGCACCGGATGTCGACGGTCCTACGTTTCACTTCATGTTCAGTTGGAATGGCATCGAAGCGCTGATGTCGGGCCGAGCCGGCCATGATGTGGCGCAAGGGCGCCGGGAGTTCGATATCTTCTTTGTCGACCCGACGCAGGCGCCGGGCGGAGGTATCGCCCCTCAACTTGGTTTCCTCGGCGCCAGCGCTCCGGAGACTTGGTGGAATCGCAAGTTCAAGTCGAGCCAGGTGGATCTCGCCATTCATATTGGCTTCGACAACCCTGAACAAAAGGCCGATTGCCTCGCGGAAGTTCGGCAATCTGCGGCAAGCTCAGGTGTGGAGGAGTTGGCGCTCGACGGTTGGGATGATCGCGCGCTCTCCGGCTGCCGCCCGCCCGACGGGCGACTCCACTTCGGCTATCGCGACGGCATTACCGCGCCCGATGTGGACTGGCAGGACACCGGGGCTGCGGGGAGGGTCGACTTCCGAGAGATCGTCGTGGGCTATCCGACCGAGGACTACCCGACGGCGCCACTCAGGCCAGGCATCTGGCAAGACTTCGCCCGCGACGGCTCGTTCGTCGGTCTGTCATGGGTCTACCAGGACGTCGCGACTTTCAACCAGTTCCTCAAGGACAACGCACCGCTGGCGCCGGCGAACGCCGATCCGGCATTCGCCGAAGAGTGGGTAGCCGCCAAATTGATGGGGCGCTGGCGGCACGGATCGCCGCTGTCGAGGTTTCCGGACGGGCCGCCGCCGCAGCCTGAACTAGACGACGGATTTGGGTACGGCGACGATCCCTCCGGCATCAAATGTCCGCTCGGGGCGCACATCCGGATTGTGAATTGCCGCGATCAACCGATGAAGTTTGCCAACCAGGTCCGGTTCCCCAAGGGACCCCCGCGCGTCGTACGCCGTGGCTTTTCTTACGGGCCCCGTCTTGAAGGCACGCAAGATGACGGTAAGGACCGCGGTGTCATCGGTCTGTTCTATTTCGCTCGGATCAACGAACAGTTTTACACCCTGCTGCGGTGGATGCAGAAGACCGACTTCAGCGACGCGTACGCGACCGTTCCAAACGGATTGAACGCGCAGGATTCCTTGATCGGCAATCGGGAAGGGCCCAGGGCAGAGACGACCTTTCATGTCCCGCTTGCCGGCAAGCGGGCATTGACGCTCCGGCTCAAGGATTTCGTTCGTTACAAGGGAGTCGCCATTCTGTTCTCACCCAGCATCACGGCCCTGCGCCTGATGACATCGTGAGGCCCGGAGGCTCTGACGGTTCACCGAAGAGTGCGATCTCCACGAGTCAACGCCGTCGCTTTGTCGACACGGCCAGCCATTTGGCTCCAAACAAATGCTCAAACTGTGCTGAGGGCACTTTGCCGAGGTAGTCGCGAAGGTGCATCTCAGAAGAGCTCAGCCCATATAGCGAATTCGCATAAGGTATATTATGGAATATTTTTATGTCGAATTGGATCAAATGTTTAGGCGAGACTCCTGCCACGCTGCATTCGATTCCGGGCCCGTTTTGGTTCGGTGATCGAGCTGCGCCACAGCCGTTGACGGGTTGTTTTGCGACTTTTTGGAGCGAGCCGCGACCTCGTCGCATCCCCGCGAAAGCCGATATTGCGGCAGCCGGGTTCGGCTGCAATAAGCGTGGCTTCGCGAGATCGCAGATGGCCTGACGTTCGGATAGGTTTGCATCTCACAAGAACAACAATCCTTAGAGGGAGCAAACCCAATGAGCTTTTCCCGTCGTACGCTTCTGAAGGCCTCAGCGGCGACCGCCGTCCTGGGCGGCATCAGTGCGCCCCATGTGGCCCGCGCCCAGAGCGCCGAGTTCACCTACAAATATGCCAACAACCTGCCCGACACCCATCCGCTGAATGTCCGCGCCAAGGAGATGGCGGCAGCGATCAAGAGCGAGACCAACGGCAAGTTCGACCTCCAGATCTTTCCGAACAACCAGCTTGGCTCCGACACGGACATGCTGAGCCAGATCCGCTCCGGCGGCGTCGAGTTCTTCACGCTGTCCGGCCTGATCCTGGCGACGCTGGTGCCGGCCGCATCGATCAACGGCATCGGCTTCGCATTCCCGGACTACGACACGGTCTGGAAGGCCATGGACGGCGACCTCGGCGCCTACGTGCGCGGCGAGATCAAAAAGGCCGGGCTCGAGGTCATGGACAAGATCTGGGACAACGGCTTCCGCCAGACCACGTCCTCGACCAAGCCGATCACCGGTCCGGACGATTTGAAGGGTTTCAAGATCCGCGTGCCGGTCTCGCCGCTGTGGACCTCGATGTTCAAGGCGTTCGATGCGGCGCCCGCTTCGATCAATTTCAGCGAGGTCTATTCGGCGCTCCAAACCAAGATCGTCGAGGGCCAGGAGAACCCGCTGGCGATCATCTCGACCGCAAAGCTGTACGAGGTGCAAAAGTACTGCTCGCTGACCAACCACATGTGGGACGGTTTCTGGTTCCTGGCCAACCGCCGCGCGTGGGAAAAGCTGCCTGAGGACGTTCGCAAAATCGTCGCCAAGCACATCAATGCCGCGGCCGTTAACGAACGCGCCGATACCGCCAAGCTGAATGCCAATCTGCAGCAGGATCTGGCGGGCAAGGGCCTGACCTTCAATCAGCCCAACACCGGGCCGTTCCGCGACAAGCTGCGCTCCGCGGGCTTCTACGCCGAGTGGAAGGGCAAGTACGGCGATCAGGCCTGGGATCTGCTGGAAAAGGCCGTCGGCAAGCTGTCGTAACGCGTTGGGGCCGTCATGGCTCATATCGAGGTGCAGGTGACCGAAGTGGTGGGCGAGGTGACGTTCGAGTCCCCTCGCCGACCTTCGTTGCTGGCGTCGCTGGAACGGATTCTCGGTCTCCTCGTCGAAATCCCGGCGGCCATCCTGGTGGTCGCCGAGATCGTCATCCTGTTTGCCGGCGTGGTCGCGCGCTACGGCCTGCACCGGCCGCTGATCTGGTCGGACGAGCTCGCCTCGATCCTGTTCCTGTGGCTGGCGATGCTGGGCGCGGCCGTGGCCTTCCGGCGCTCCGAGCACATGCGCATGACCGCGATCGTCGCGAGCGCAAAACCTGCGATGCGGGCCTATCTCGACCTGGTCGCAACCTGCGCGGCGCTGGCGTTTCTGGTGCTGATCGTCTGGCCGTCCTACGACTACGCCTACGAGGAAAGTTTCATCACCACGCCGGCGCTGCAGATCTCGAACTCCTGGCGCGCGGCGGCGCTGCCGGTCGGCATTTGCCTGATGGCGCTGTTTGCATTTTTGCGCCTGCTGCGGGCGGCCGATTACCGGATGGTCGCGGCGGCCGTGATCTCCGTGGCCGTCGTCATCGCTTTGTTCTGGCTGGCGCAGCCTTACCTGCGGCCGCTCGGCAATCTCAACCTCGTCATCTTCTTCGTCGGCGTCGCCGGCTTCTGCGTGTTCGCGGGCGTTCCCATTGCGTTCGGGTTCGGGCTGGCGATCTTCGGCTATCTGGCGCTGACCACGCATACGCCGGTCATGGTGCTGGTCGGGCGGATGGACGAGGGCATGAGCCACCTCATCCTGCTCTCGGTCCCACTGTTCGTGTTCCTGGGGCTGCTGATCGAGATGACCGGCATGGCGCGGGCCATGGTGGCGTTCCTGGCGAGCCTGCTCGGCCACGTCCGCGGCGGCCTGCACTATGTGCTTGTCGGCGCCATGTACCTCGTCTCCGGCATCTCCGGCGCCAAGGCGGCCGACATGGCGGCGGTGGCGCCGGTGCTGTTTCCCGAGATGAAGCAGCGCGGCGCCCGCCCCGGCGATCTCGTCGCGCTTCTTGCGGCCACGGGTGCCCAAACCGAAACCATTCCGCCGAGCCTCGTGCTGATCACCATCGGCTCGGTGACGGGCGTGTCGATCGCCGCCCTGTTCACCGGCGGGCTATTGCCCGGCGTGGTGCTTGCAGTCACGCTCTGCATGCTGGTCTGGTGGCGCTACCGCCACGAGGACATGAGCCATGTCAGCCGCGCCAAGGCCTCCGAGATCGGCAAGACCTTCGTCATCGCCCTGCCCGCGCTCGCGCTGCCCTTCGTGATCCGTTACGCCGTGGTCGAGGGCATCGCGACGGCCACAGAAGTCTCCACGATCGGCATCGTCTATGGCGCCCTCGTCGGGCTCCTGATCTATCGCCGCTTCGACTGGCGGCGGCTGTTTCCGATGCTGGTCGAGACGGCCGCGCTGTCCGGCGCGATCCTCCTGATCATCGGGACCGCGACCGGCATGGCCTGGGGCCTGACGCAATCAGGATTCTCGCGCTCGCTGGCAGCCGCCATGACCGGCCTGCCAGGCGGTCAGGCGACTTTCATCGCTGTGTCAATCGTCGCCTTCACCATCCTCGGCAGCGTGCTGGAAGGCATTCCGGCGATCGTGCTGTTCGGGCCGCTGCTGTTTCCGATCGCCCGCGCCGTCGGCGTGCACGAGGTGCACTACGCCATGGTCATCATCCTGGCGATGGGTATCGGACTATTCGCGCCGCCCTTTGGCGTCGGCTATTATGCCGCCTGCGCCATCGGGCGTGTTGACCCGGCGGAGGGTATCCGGCCAATCTGGGGCTATCTGCTGGCTCTGCTCGCAGGCTTGATCATCGTTGCGATATTTCCGTGGATCTCGATCGGGTTCCTTTGACGGTTTGAAGGAGGGTGTCGATGAGTGAGAACCAGTACAACATCGGCCTGGACAAGACGCCCGCCAACTACGTGCCGCTGACGCCGCTCTCCTTCCTCGCCCGCAGCGCCGCCGTCTATCCCGACCACACCAGCACCGTCTATGAGGGCCGCAGCTACACCTGGCGCCAGACCTACGAGCGCTGCCAGCGCTTTGCCGCATATCTCGCGGGCAAGGGCATCGGCGTCGGCGACACCGTCGCTGCGATGCTGCCGAACATCCCGGCGATGAACGAGGTGCATTTTGCCGTCCCGATGGCGGGCGCCGTGCTCAACGCGCTCAACATCCGGCTCGATGCACCGTCGATCGCGTTCCAGCTCGACCATGGCGGAGCAAAAATCATTCTGGTCGATCCGGAGTTTGCAGGCGTCATCACGGATGCGCTGGCCCAGATGACGGGCCCAAAGCCGTTGGTGATCGATGTCGATGACGCCTCCTTCAAGGGCGGCAAGCGCATCGGCGAGATCGAATATGAGGCGGCGGTTGCGCAAGGCGATCCCGGCTTCACGACTGTCGCTCTCAAGGACGAGTGGGACGCGATCGCGCTGAGCTACACGTCGGGCACCACGGGCAATCCCAAGGGCGTCGTCACCCATCATCGCGGCGCATATTTGAATGCCGTGAGCAACATCCTCGCGGGCAATCTCGGCCAGCATCCGGTCTATCTCTGGACGCTGCCGATGTTCCACTGCAACGGCTGGTGCTTTCCCTGGACCATCGCGGCGTCCGCCGGCATCAATGTCTGCCTGCGCAAGGTCGAGCCGACCAAGATTTTCGAGCTGATCAGGCAACACGGCGTCACCCACATGTGCGGCGCGCCGATCGTCTACAACACGCTGATCAACGCGCCCGATGCGCCGAAAGGCAACGCGGCCCGCCGCGTCGTGGGTCTGATCGCGGGCGCAGCCCCGCCGGTCGCGGTGCTCGAAGGCGCCGAAAGCATCGGCATCAAGCTCACCCATGTCTATGGCCTGACCGAAGTCTACGGCCCCGCCTCCGTCTGCGCCGAGCAGCCGGGCTGGGACGATCTGCCTGCCGCCGATCGCGCGCGTATGAAGCGCCGGCAGGGCGTGCCCTACCCGCTGGAGGAAGCCGTCACCGTCCTCAATCCGCAGACCATGCAGGAGGTGCCGCGCGACGGCGAGACCATCGGCGAGGTCATGTTCCGCGGCAACATCGTGATGAAGGGCTATCTGAGGAACGAGAAAGCCACCAAGGAAGCCTTTGAAGGCGGCTGGTTTCACACCGGCGATCTCGGCGTGCTCGACGAGCGCGGCTACGTCATCATCAAGGATCGCTCCAAGGACATCATCATCTCCGGCGGCGAGAACATCTCCTCCGTCGAGGTCGAGGACATCCTCTACAAGCACCCGGCCGTGCTGTTCGCAGCCGTGGTTGCAAAACCCGACCCGAAATGGGGCGAGGTGCCCTGCGCCTTCGTCGAGCTGAAGGACGGCGCGAGCGCGACGGAAGCCGAGATCATCGCCTTCTGCCGCAACCACCTGAGCGGCTTCAAGACGCCGAAGGCCATCGTGTTCGGACTGATCCCGAAGACCTCGACCGGAAAAATCCAGAAATTCCTTCTGCGCAATGAGGTGGGCTCGGCGAAGGCAATCTCGGCCTGACGCCAGCGGAATCTAACGGGCGAATGCCGATATTTCCCATTACGCCGGGTTACGCAATCAGTGTTTGATGCGCCGGCGCGACTGCGCCTTAGCGTTGCAAAATCCGCCTGGAAACTGCACCAAGAAGTAGAATGAGGGTCGCGACCTAACCAGCATTTGCAATCCACACTGCAACTTTTTCCCGATAGTTAATATTTGCACGACCGATTTCAGATGGGTTTAAGCCGCGCGGTTTCACGGTGGCGCTCAGAGCCAACCAAACGCCAGTGAGACCATGAGCATTCGGGGGAAATGCCAAGCCAATTCCAGGAAATTCCAGACCAGTTCGGCAGCCTGGCTGTCGAACGCGCGGCAGGCCGCCGAACACGAGCTCCGACGTTTCGCATCCGAGGAGTCCGGCAGCTATGCCGTCATCCTCGCACTGGTGATGCCCGTTCTCGTTGGCACTGCGGGTCTCGGTACCGAAGTCGGCTGGTGGCTTTACCTGCACAAGAACATGCAGAGCGCGGCGGACTCCGGTGCCGTCAGCGCGGCGACAGCTGGATCCAACCTGCAAGTCGAAGCCAATGCGGTCACCGCAGCCTATGGCTATACCAACGGTGCAAACAACGTGACGGTAACGGTCAATCAACCGCCGTCCACGGGAAGCTACGCAACGGTGGCACAGGCGGTCGAGGTTATCGTCAGCCAGCAGCGACCGCGTCTGCTGAGCGCGCTTTTCGGTAGCAACCCCATCACCATCACGGCTCGGTCGGTCGCCGTGCCGAACAACGGCCAAGGCTGCGTGCTCGCGCTCGATCCGACCTACAGCCCCGCCGCCAAGGCGTCAGGCAACGCCAACATCAATCTGATCGGCTGCAATCTCTACGACAATTCGGGCGGTGGTCCCGCACTCGACGTCACCGGCACGACATCGGTTTCTGCCAACATGGTGGGAGTCGTCGGCAGCATCTCCGGCGCGAGCAATATCACGGCGGCGAACGGCATCCGGACGGGCATGCGACCGGTGGCAGATCCGTACGCGGACTTCACCCCACCCTCTTGCACCTCCTACGTCTCCGGCAAGATCACGATCAACAGCAGCGGGAAGAGCAAGTCGCTTACGCCTGGCACCTGTTATGCCGGCGGCGTCTCGGTGCAAGCCGGATATGAGTTGAACCTCGACCCTGGCGTCTACTACTTCTACGGTTCGAAGGGCGATCTGTCGGTCCAGGGCAATGCGACGATCACCGGGACCGGCGTGACGCTCATCTTCACGGGGTCGACGGCCGATGGCTGGGCGAGTGGGGGCATCGGAAGCAACGCGACCGTCAACTTGACGGCTCCGACCTCGGGGTCGACCAAGGCCATCGTCATGTATGCCGACCGCAGGATGCCGACCCGCCAGACGACCTTCAATCTGACCGGCGGCGCCACGCAGTATTTCGGCGGCGCGATCTACTTGCCGACCCAGGACTTGAATTTCGCTGGCGGTACGAGTTCGACGACGTCCTGTACGCAAATCATTGCGGATACCGTGACGCTGTCGGGAAGCTCCAATCTTACGGTCAATTGCAGCTCGTTCGGCACGACCGCGATCGGAGTCCAAACTGCTCAACTCGTTGAATAGGGAGCAAGCCAATGGCCGTCGGCGCGCAATGCTCACGTCGTAACCGCATTCCATCCCTGCTCCGGCGACCTCTTGGCCGAGCGGTGACCGACTGTCGCGGTGCCGCCGCCGTCGAGTTCGCCATCTTTGTGCCGCTTCTGACTCTTGCGGTGATCTCGGTGACTGACATCGGCCTCGCAGTGCTTCGAAAGATGCAGGTCGAAGACGCCGCGCAGGCCGGCGCTCAATATGCCATCAGGAATGGCTTCGACTCCGCCGCCATCACCAGCGCCGTGACAAGTGCGACAAGTTCAACCGCGATCAGCGCCTCGCCTGCTCCGGCGAAATTCTGCGGCTGCGCCACGGGATCAAGCATCACCACAGCGACGTGCGGTACGACCTGCACCGGTGGAACGACGGCGGGCACCTACGTCAAG
This sequence comes from Bradyrhizobium liaoningense, assembly GCF_018130955.1. Lineage (GTDB taxonomy): Bacteria > Pseudomonadota > Alphaproteobacteria > Rhizobiales > Xanthobacteraceae > Bradyrhizobium > Bradyrhizobium liaoningense_C. The sequence goes on along the minus strand of NZ_JAFCJM010000002.1, from coordinate 169,362 downwards.
GTCTCGGCTCAGGCCAATTACTATACGATCATTGATTACCAGATTGTCTCAACCTACGCGTTCAGCGCGGAGTCGACGGCGAGGCTGCAGTGATGTCCGTCTCGTTGCCCTTCTGGCGGGATCGGCGCGGCACGACTGCGCTCGAATTCGGGCTGACCGCTCCCGCCTTCTTCCTCTTCCTGTTCGGCGTGATCGAATTTGGCCTGCTGCTGTGGACGCAGATCGGCCTTCAGCACGGCGTCGAAATGGCCGCGCGATGCGCAAGCGTCAACAGCGTTCTCTGTACCGGATCGGATGCGATCACGCGTTACGCGAGTCAGCAGGCGCTCGGCCTCGGGCTGCCGTCCTCCACATTCAGCTACAGCTCGACGGCCTGTGGCAACCAGGTCAACGCCAGCTACGCCTTCCAGCTTCCCGCGATCTTTGGACTGTCGCCACTGACGGTGACGGCTCAGGCCTGCTTTCCAAGTTGACGCCCGTGTGGGTCGCTGACGATTCGCAGCGCGAGGCGCGGAATATGTCAACCTGCGTCGAATCCGGGATCAGAAATACCCGGAAAGGATTTGAAAAGGACGGCGGCCGGCCTACCGTCGCTCCAGGCTGGATTTGCCGATTCTGGATGACGCGCTGTGCAGCGCGCGACGCTGGCGATCGGCGCGGTTGGGGCGCTTCATGCGGTGTGTCTCTTGAGCGCAGGCGCGTGGGCGCGCCTGGCGCCGCTGATATTGATGGTCGGAGGGCTGCCCGGGATCGCTTACGCCCAGGCGGTGCCGGCTGCGCAGACCCATCAGCCGCTTGCGCAGAATTCCAAGCCGGCCGGCCAGTCCAGCGACAATGCCGTCGTCGGCACGACCCAACCCATCACCTCAGGCGCCAGCCCTGCGGCGACCACCGCCAACGGTCCGACGCCGTCCGGCGCGGCATCGACCGGCCAGATGAATGTCGCACCTGCGCCGACGGCGGCCGTGGCTCCAATGCCCGCCGCCGTCACCGTGAACGTCGGCCCGGCGCCAGCCGGCGGCCCAATTGCGATCTCACAGGCCGAGACAGCGCAGGCCACGTTTCTCGCCATGACGCAGTTCACGCAAACCCTGCTCGACCCCTATGTTGATGGACGCAGGTTCGACGCCTCGCCTGCCCCCTCGGTCGCAGCGCAATGGAACGTTTGGGCCTCGGCATTTGGCGGCTCGCAAACCTCCGTCAGCAACACGGGCTCGGCAAGCCGGAGCTTTGGGACTGTGGTCGGGGCGGACTACGCGCTCTCGTCGCACACCACGATGGGCTTTGCCATGGCCGGCGGCGGCACCAGCTTCGCCGGCAACTTTTCCAGCGGCCGTTCCGATCTGTTCCAAAGCGGCGCGTTCGTCCGGCATACGGCCGGCCGGGCCTACATTGTTGGAGCGATGGCCTATGGCTGGCAGGCCATCAGCAGCGACCGACTGGGCTCCGCCGCGCTGAACGCTGCGGCCGATGCCAACGCCTATTCGGGCCGCATCGAGGGCGGCTACCACGTCTCGACGCCCTGGCTCGGCGTCACGGCCTATGCGGCGGGCCAGTCCACCACTTTCAGCCTGCCCGCGAACACGGGCCAGCCGTCGTTTGCGGCCAACGCGTTCGCGGCCGCCTTCGGCGCGGACCACGTCACCGACAGCCGCAGCGAGCTCGGCCTGCGCACCAACACATCCTTCGCGCTTGAGAGCGGCATACTGAACCTGCGCGGCCGGCTGGCCTGGGCGCACGACTTCAGCGCCGCGCGCGCGATGCCGGCGGCCTTCCAGGCCCTGCCCGGCCTTGGCTTCGTTGCAAGCGGAGCAGCACTCGCGCCGGAATCCGCGCTGCTCGGTGGCGCGGTTGAGCTGAAGCTGCAAAATGGCTGGAGCGCGGCGGCAACCGCCGACGGCGAGTTCTCGCAAGCCGTGCGATCTTATACCGGCCGAGCCGTGATCCACTATGCCTGGTAGAAATCACCTAGACTGATCCGGGGACGCCGGCCAGGCGCACCAGTGCGTCGCGCCTGGCGCGCTTCAGATCCCAGGCGAGCATCCAGGCACGCCCCGGTCGCGTGATCAGCCGTTCGCCAAGGCCGGCAAACAGCGCGGCAACATCATGATTGGTCTCGCCGACGACCTTCCGGATCAGCGCAGCCGTGTCGTCCGCGAGATGCATCTTGAGCCTGGCGTAAAGCGCAGCGAATGTCTTGTACCTGCCGAGCAAGAAATAAGTCACCAGCAGGTTGGCGTAATGGTGCGAAGCAAACACATGGGGCGACAAGCGATCCGCCATCGCGATCATCTCGGCATCATCGACATAGCGCCACATGTTGCCCATGCCGTGAAAGCCAAAGGTCGGCGGCCGCGCGTCGGTAAACTCCCGGACCCGCAATGTTTCGTAAGAGAACCTTTCTGCGACGACTTCCGAGGCAAAGCGAAGGCCGAACTCGCTTTCGAGCTGCGTGCGAAAATCGCGACAGACCTGCCAGTCGGAATTCACGTCCTTGCGCAGCAAGAACCTGTCGTCGAGCATCGCTCGCAGGAGCTCTTGTGATTGCAACGAGAAGCCGCCATTGCCGACCGAGAGGCCGTCGCTGACGAAGGGCCAGGGCGCGCCGATATAGTCGTATTGCCGGAAGTCGGGCCTCCAGGCGGGCGGATCGATCACAAAGCCATCCCACTGCACGACCAGCACGAAGGGCGTCGCGATCAGGCGCGGCATGTGCTTGTAGAGGAATTCCGAATACGCGGCCGCCGAGCCAACCGGCGCGATCTTGACGCACCGGAACGGTCCGTCCGCCTGTTCATGCGAGAACAGGATTGCGTCGCCGAAAGCGCACGATCTGATCGACCGGCCGAGCGCGGCCGCGGTGGCCAAAACGTTGACGGAATCGATGGCGCAGATCGTGACGTCGGTGAGGTCGAGCTTGGAGGTCGTCGTTGCGGCGGCCGCGGGATGCATTGCCAGCACAGCTTAGCAGAATGCATCGTGGGTTCCACAGGGTGCGATCAGGCTGAGACGTCAATCCGCATGTCGTCATAGGCGGGCTCGACCCCTGCGGGCAGGCTTTGCCGCAGCACTTCATAGTCGACATCGGCGGTCATGTTGGTGATGACGGCCCGCTTCGGCCTGAAGCGGTCGATCCAGGTCAGCGCGTCTTTGATGCTGAAATGGCTGGGGTGGCCGGTGTAGCGCAGGCCGTCCACGATCCAGACATCGAGACCTTCGAGCGCGCCCCAGCTTTCGCGCGGGATGTCGTTGAGGTCCGGCGTGTAGGCGGCATTGCCAATACGGTAACCGAGTGCGGGGATATTGCCGTGCTGCACCAGGAAGGCGGTCATCGTCACTTCCCCGCCCCTGCCCCTGACCGCCTGGCTGTGGCCGGCCTCGATCGAATGGCGGTCGAGGATCGGCGGATAGTCGCTGCCTTCCGGCGAGATGAAGCAATAAGAGAACCGCGCCATGATGTCTTTGGCGGTCGACTGGTTGAAATAGGTCGGTATGCGTCGTTGCATGTGAAGCACGACCGAGCGCAGATCGTCCATGCCGTGGGTCTGGTCGGCATGCTCGTGGGTCAGGAAGACAGCATCGATGTGATCGACATTGGTGGAGATCAACTGCTCGCGCAGGTCGGGCGAGGTGTCGACCACGATCCGCGTGGTGCCGTGATTGGAGGTTTCTTCGACCAGCAGCGAGCAGCGGCGACGGCGGTTCTTGGGGTTGTTCGGGTCGCAGGCGCCCCAGCCGAGCGCCGGGCGCGGCACGCCGGCAGAAGAGCCGCAGCCCAGGATCGTCAATGTCAGCGTCATGCGGCTCCCTGGGCTTTCACCTTGGAGAACAGGCGGAAGAAGTTCTCGGTCGTCTGGCGCGAAACCTCATCGAGCGACACGCCGCGTGTTTCCGCCAATACCTTGGCAACCTCCACCACATAGGCCGGCTCATTGCGCTTGCCCCGGAATTTTCCGGGCGCAAGGTACGGCGAGTCCGTTTCGACCAGAATGCGGTCGGCGGGCAGCTCGGCCGCAAGCGTGCGCAGGGCCTCCGACTTCTTGAAGGTCAAGATGCCCGTGAAGCCGATGTGGAGGCCAAGCGAAATCGCCTTCATCGCCAGCTCGCGCCCGCCGGTGTAACAATGCAGCACGGCGCGAAACGATCCCTTGGCCGCCTCTTCCTCGAGAATGCGCGCGCAATCTTCATCCGCTTCGCGAGTATGGATTACGAGCGGCAAGCCTGTCGCGCGTGCGGCTGCGATATGCGCGCGAAAACCCCTCGCCTGCGCTTCCGGTGAGCCGTTGTCGTAGAAGTAATCGAGGCCGGCTTCGCCGAGCGCGACGACCTTGGGATGGTTCGTGAGCGCGATCAGCTCGTCCGGCGAAATGCCGTCTTCCTCGTCGGCGTTGTGCGGATGGGTGCCGACGGAGCAATAGACGTTGTCATAGCGGGCGACGATGGCGAGAAGCTGGTCGAGCTTCCGCACCCGCGTCGAGATCGTGACCATTCGGCCGACCCCGGCCGCGGCCGCGCGAGACACGATCCCGTCGAGATCATCCGAAAAGTCCGGAAAATCCAGATGGCAGTGGCTATCGACCAGCATCGTCAGGACGCCTCAGGCCGCCGGCTCGATGTAGCGCGGGAAGGCCGGTGTCGGCGCAGGCAAGGTCGTGCCCGGCGCAATCCGCTTTTGCCCGCCGAGCGCTGCAAAATTGCGCTCGCCCTCGGGGATGCCGAGGCTGTCAAGCAGCTTCGCGGATGCCGCGGGCATTGCGGGCTGGGCCAGGATCGCGATCTGGCGCACGACTTCGGCGGTGACGTAGAGCACCGTCTTCTGCCGGACGGGATCGGTCTTGGCGAGCGCCCAGGGCGCCTCACCCGCAAAATAGCGATTCGCCTCGGCGACCACGGCCCAAACGGCGTTCAGCCATTGATGGATCTGCTGGCTCGCCATGGCCTCGCGCGCAAGGGTAACCATGCCGTCGGCCTGGGCCAGGATCGCCTTGTCGTTGTCGCTGAACTCGCCGGGCTCCGGCAGCACGCCGGAAAACTGCTTTGCGATCATCGACAGCGAGCGCTGCGCGAGATTGCCGAGATCGTTGGCAAGGTCGGCGTTGATGCGCGCGACGATGGCTTCGTGGTTGTAGTTACCGTCCTGTCCGAACGGCACCTCGCGCAGGAAGAAATAGCGCATCTGGTCGACGCCGTACTGTTCCGCGAGATTGAAGGGATCGACGACGTTGCCGACCGACTTCGACATCTTCTCGCCCCTGTTGAACAGGAAGCCGTGCGCATAGACCCGCTTCGGCAACGGAATGCCGGCGGACATCAGGAACGCCGGCCAGTACACCGCGTGGAAGCGGATGATGTCCTTGCCGATGATATGCACGTCGGCCGGCCAGTAACGCCAATTGCCGTTGCCCTCATCGGGGAAGCCGACACCGGTGATGTAGTTGGTGAGCGCGTCGACCCACACATACATCACGTGCTCTTCGTCGCCGGGCACCTTGACGCCCCAATCGAAGGTGGTGCGCGAGATCGAGAGGTCGCGCAGACCGCCCTTGACGAAGCTCACCACCTCGTTCTTGCGGGAGTCAGGTCCGATGAAATCGGGATGCTCCGCGTACAGCTTGAGCAGCCTGTCCGCATACGCCGAAAGGCGGAAAAAGTAGCTCTTCTCCTCGACCCACTCGACCGGCGTGCCCTGCGGTCCGAGCCGTACGCCGTCGTCGTTGAGACGCGTTTCGTCCTCGGCGTAATAGGCCTCGTCGCGCACCGAGTACCAGCCGGCATAGGTGTCGCTGTAGATGTCGCCGTTCGCCTCCATGCGCCGCCAGATCTCCTGGCTGGAGCGATGGTGCTGTTCCTCCGTGGTGCGGATGAAACGGTCGAACGACACGTTGAGCCGCTCGTCCATCTCCTTGAAGCGGCCGGCATTGCGGGCGGCGAGCGCCGAGGCCGTCATCCCTTCGTTCTGCGCGGTCTGGACCATCTTGAGGCCGTGCTCGTCGGTACCGGTGAGGAAGAACACGTCCTTGCCGTCGAGGCGCGCAAAGCGCGCCAGCACGTCGGTCGCGATCGCCTCATAGGCGTGGCCGATATGCGGATGGCCGTTGGGATAGGCGATCGCGGTCGTGATGTAGAACGCATTGCCGCGCGCAGGCGCCGCCTTGGGAACCGCGTCTTGCGGAGCGGCGACCACTTTCTTCACAGGCGCGCGGGGTGCCTTCGGCTTCGCAGGCGTTGGAACCGGAGCAGGCGCAGGTGCAACCTGGGGCGCACTCACCCTCGCCTTCTTGGCAACCGCCTTGGCTGGCTGCTTGGCTTGCTTGGCCGTTTTCTTGCCAGCCGCTTTCCTCTTGGCAGCTTTCTTGGCAACGACCCGCTTCTTTGCTGCAGTCTTGCTGGCCTTGCGCGCCGTCTTGGTGACGCGCGCCTTGGTCTTCTTCGCCTTGCTGGCGGCGGGCTTTTTGGCTTTTTTCGCAGCCGTGCGCGCGCGGGCCTTCGCAGCCTTCTTGGTCGTCTTCTTGGCTGACGCCTTGCCGCTCTTGCGTTCGACAGTCTTCTTAGCTCGCGTGGCCACCACGAATTCCTTCACAGTTCGAAAATTTGGAAACCAAAGCTCTGGATTCTCGTTCTGATGCGTTTTCTTGACGCGAACCGGTGTCCACTTCGCTGGAAAACGCTCTAGCGCGTTGCGTCCGCAAGCCAGCCGAACACCGAGAAAACCAAGGGCTTTCGCTCCAGATTGTAGGTTTCAGTGTCGCGCGCGGCGCGGACGATCTTTTCCCATACCTCCGCCAGCCGTGCAAGGCGCGGCAGGTTCTGGTTGGCGCTCGCCTCATCGGCATGCAGGCGCTCGGCGATCCAGCGATCGATGCCGTCGATGAAGGCCGCGAGCGCCACCCGGTCGCTGATCGGCAGCGAATCTCCGAGCGTATGCAGCTCGCGCGGATCGACCTGCGGCAGCTTTGCGAGCATCGCCGCGGTACGTTGCTGCAGTTTCAGCGCATCGCCGCCGAGCAGCGTCAATGCGCGTGCGACGCTGCCCTCGGCCGAGTCGGCCGCCTCGCGCAAGGCCGGATCGCCGGCATCGAGATCGGCTGCACCAGCGGCGGCCCGGATCACGTCGTCGGTCGAGAGCGGCCGCAGCCGCAGCTTGCGGCAGCGCGACTGGATCGTCGCCAGCACGCGGGCCGGCGCGTGGCTGACCAGCAGGAACAGCGATCGCTGCGGCGGCTCCTCCAAAATCTTCAGAAGCGCGTTCGCCGCGTTCGGATTGAGCTCGTCGACCGTGTCGACGATGCAGACGCGCCAGCCTTCGGCCGCCGCCGTTGAACCGAAGAACGAAATCGTCTCGCGCGTTTCATCGACCGTGATCACCGTGCGCATCACGCCGCGGTCGTTGGCGGTGCGCTCCAGCGTCAGCAGTCCGCCATGCGAGCTGGCGGCAACCTGGCGCGCGACGGCGTCGTTGGGGTCGACTTCCAGGCTGTCGGCGCGTTGCACCGACGGTGCGCGCGGCTCGCCGTGGGCGAGCACGAAGCGCGCCACGCGATAGGCCAGCGTCGCCTTGCCGATGCCTTGCGGCCCGCCGATCAGCCAAGCATGCGGAATGCGTCCGCTGCGATAGGCATCGAGCAGCGCCGTCTCGGCCTCGCGATGACCAAACAGCCGAAAGGTCTCGCGCGGATGCGGAATGGCGGTCTCGCTTTCGCTCTTGCGCTGGCTCATGCGGGCGCTGCCGAATTTGTCCTGGCGAGGAGGCGGTCGCGCAGCGCGGCCCACACGCGGCCCGCGACCGTATCGGGGTCGGCGTTGGCGTCGATCAGCACGCAACGTTCGGGCTCGTCCGCCGCAATCTTGCGATAGGCCTCGCGCAGATTGCGGTGGAACTGAAAATTCTCGCCCTCGAACCGGTCGGGCGTTGCAGCGCCGCGGCGGGTCGCGGCGCGCTGCAGGCCGATCTCCACCGGCAGGTCCAGGATGATGGTGAGGTCCGGCTTGAGATCGCCGATCGTCACCCGCTGCATGGCATTGATGATCCCCGCCGGCACGCTGCCAAGGCTGCCCTGATAGGCGCGCGTCGAATCCGAGAAGCGGTCGCACAGGACCCAGATGCCCTGGCTGAGCGCCGGCTGGATCACGGTGCGGACATGATCGTCGCGCGCAGCCGCAAACAGCAGCGTCTCGGCGTCGGGCCCGAGCAGCTTGCCCATGCCCGACAGCACCAGATGCCGCATGATCTCGGCGCCCGGCGAGCCGCCCGGCTCGCGCGTGACGATGGTCCTGAGCTTGGTCGCATTGAGCCGGTCGGCGAGCTTCTTGATCTGGGTCGACTTGCCCGACCCCTCGCCGCCTTCAAAGGTGATGAATCGTCCGCGTCCGGACGGCGGCTTCACGGCAATCTCACTCATGGTCAGAGCTTCTCGGCGCCCGCGCGGAACATACCGATCACGAGCTCGCTCGCCCCGTCGATCGCCCGGCGCATGGTTGAGCCGGTGCCGACGGCTTCACCGGCGTACACCGGCGTCTCAACCGCGATATTGCCGCTGCGCCAGACCCGGACGACGCCGACCCTTTGCCCCGCCTCGATCGGCGCCCGCACCGGCCCGCTATAGACGATGCGCGCAATCAGCTTGTCGCTGCCGTTCTTGTGCACCATGACCTTGACCGGCGTCTTGGCCACAAGTTTCACGGAGCGGCTTTCGCCGCCGAACACCTTCGCGTACCCGACCTGCTGGTCGACCGCGATCAGGGTACGGGTCTCGAAATTGCGAAAACCCCATTCCAGCATCTTCTTGGCCTCGGTGGCGCGATCCTCGGCGTCTTCCAGGCCGTTGACGACGACGATCAGCCGCGTGCCGTTCTGCACGGCCGAGCCGGCCATGCCGTAGCCGCCTTCCTTGGTGTAGCCGGTCTTGAGGCCATCGGCGCCTTCGAGCCCGTTAAGCAGCGGATTGCGATTCGGCTGCCGGATCTTGTTCCAGGTGAACTCCTTCTCCCCGAACAATTTGTAGAAGTCCGGATAGGTCAGGATGATGTGGCGCGCGAGCATGCCGATCTCGCGCACCGTCATCTTGTTGGCGGGGTCAGGCAGCCCGTTCGAATTGCCGAAGGTGGATTTCGTCAGGCCCAGTTCGCGGGCCCGCTTGGTCATGAAGTCGGTGGCAAAAATACGCTCATTGCCGGCCATCGCCTCGGCGAGCGCGATGCAAGCGTCGTTGCCGCTCTGGATGATCGCGCCATGCAGGAGATCGTCCACCGACACCTTGCTGTTGATGGCGGCAAACATGGTCGAGCCGCCGGAGGGCGCACCACCCCTGCGCCAGGCGTTCTCGCTGATCCGGTACTCGTCCGTGAGCTTGATGTCGCCCTTCTTGATGGCGTTGAAGACGACCTCGGCGGTCATCATCTTCATCATGCTGGAGGGCGCCCGCAGCTCGTCGGCGTTCTTCTCGAACAGCACGCTGCCGCTCGTGGCCTCGATCAGGATCGCGTTCGGGGCGTCGCCGTCAAAACCGGCGTCTTCCTTCTTGACCCCGCCCTGCACGCTCTGATTGGCGGCGTAGAGCATGCCGCTCCAGCCGAGGCTCGCCGTGACGGCGGCTGCGATGAGCCCGCGCGCGAGCCACCGGGCGGCCTCTCCCGGTTGGAGGATTTGAAGAGCGCGAAATGCCATGGCGTAGCCCTGAGAGCGGCGTTCTAACAGTTGGAACCGGGGCAAACAACACACGGAACGGCGTCGTCACCGGGAGATTGCGCGGCCCGGCCCGGGTGCCTATCGTGACACCTCACGAAATCAGACCAAACCCCTGAAACAAGGCGGAAAAGCGATGTCCCCCTCGCGCATGATCACGGCCAACGGGATCGATCTGTTCGTCCGTGAGGAAGGCCAGGGACCGCTCGTGGTGCTCTGCCACGGCTGGCCGGAACTGTCCTACTCCTGGCGCCACCAGATTCCCGCGATCGCGGCGGCGGGTTTTCATGTCGTTGCGCCCGATATGCGGGGCTTCGGCCAGAGCTCGGCGCCATCAGACGTCTCGGCCTATTCCATCTTCGACACCGTCGGCGACGTCGTCGGCCTGGTGCAGGCGCTCGGCGAAACCAAGGCCATGGTCGTCGGCCATGACTGGGGCGCGCCGGTGGCCTGGCATGCCGCGCTGTTCCGGCCGGACATGTTCACGGCCGTGGCCGGCCTCAGTGTTCCGCCGCCGCTCCGCGGACGCGGCAAGCCCCTCGACCTCTTGCGCCAGAACGGCATCACCAATTTCTACTGGCAGTATTTTCAGACGCCGGGCGCGGCCGAAGCCGAGTTCGAGCGCGACGTCGCTCGTACCATGCGTATCGTGCTCGGCGGGCGCGGCCTTGCCGATCCGAACGGCGCCATGTTCGTGCAAGAGGGAAAAGGATTCCTCGGCCATGCAACCGGCACCGAGCCGCTGCCGGCCTGGCTGCCCGAGGCGGATCTTGCGTACTTCACCGAGAGCTACCGCAAGTCCGGCTTTCGCGGCGGCCTGAACTGGTACCGCAATCTCGATCGCAACTGGGAGCTGACCGCGCCCTGGCAGGACGCCCAGATCCGCCAGCCGTCGCTGTTCATCGCAGGTTCGAAGGATGCCGTCGTTACGGGCCTGATCGGATCGAAGCTCGTCAACAAGCTCGAGCTTGTGCTGCCCAACCTCACGCGCAAGCTGATTATCGAGGGCGCCGGCCATTGGGTCCAGCAGGAGCGGCCCGACGAGGTCAACGCCGCCCTGGTGATGTTCCTGAAAGAGGCGTCGGCTCAGTAGAGCCCGCGGCCGCTCAGGATGCCGGCGGCCTCCGTCGCCCCGCTGGAGACATAGGCGGATGACGGACCGCTGTCGGCCGTGTAGCGGCCGTCCTGATCGTAGGATACCGCGCGCGCATTCTGGAGCGCCCGTCCCCGGCGGCTCGAGGCCGACATTTCCGAGGTCGCGTTGATCGATGCAACGTCGGCGGTCGTGTTGCCGAGGTTATAGGGACGGCCCTCCGGCACGGGAACCTCACCCCGGATCGTCCCGCGCGAGGACGTGAGCTCCGGAACGAACGGTTTTGCCGAGGCGACGCGGACCATTGAGGGCGTCGGCGCGGGAACGCCGGTGCGCAGGGTCGCCATCAACTGGCGGTCATCGGACCCCTCCAGCGGCGCGCGGCCGACATATTCGACCCGGACTTTAGCGACGCCATTGCCTTTGAATTCAAGCAGTTCAGCGGCCTTGTTCGAGACGTCGATGAGGCGGTTGCCGTGGTACGGGCCGCGGTCATTGACACGGACGACCAGCGACTTGCCGTTCGAGAGGTTGGTGACCCGGGCGTAGGACGGCATCGGCAGGGTCGGATGCGCCGCGGTCAGCGACGTCATGTCGAAGACCTCGCCATTGGCGGTCAGGCGGCCGTGAAAATCGTCGCCGTACCAGGAGGCCATGCCCTCGGCGCGGTAGTTGGCATCCTCCTCCGGGACATAGGTCTTGCCGGCCACCACATAGGGCTTGCCGACGCGATAGGTGCCGCCGCCTTTCGGCACGGGGTCGCCCCAGGCCACCACCCGCGGGCTCGACGACACCCCGTATTTCGGATCGACGCGGCTCGCGAACTTGCCCGACGAGGCGCAATTGGCGAGCGCGAGACAGGCTGCGGCCATCGCCACGCCACGCGCGGCCCGCACCACCGAATCTGATCGTCGGATCCCCATTCGCCCCAAATACCATTCCACCGGACGTGTGCCCAATTCGAAGGCCCTCTGCCGGCAATTGCCCGATGCGGCCCACCACCGCCCGGAAAGGCGACGATAACGCAACCCGAACACGGCGGAAATGGGGAGCGCGGCGTGATCGCGCCGAGATGGTAAACCAGACCTTCGCAGCCTCCTCGTTGATCTACGGAGGCACCGGCGCTTGCAGCCGCGATTGCTGTCCCGGTCTCGCACAAGCTGTTGCCCCAAAACATCACTCCCCCCCGATTGTCAGCGAAGCCACTGGAATCCTTTTGACTGTGCAAGGCTGCCCGCGTTTTCTCGCACGTGCAGGGGCGCAACGCGGTTTGCGAAAGTATTGGGATGATCGAGACGGTTTCAGCATTGATGGGCCTGGTAAGCGCGGGGATCTTCCTGGCTCATGCCTTTGAAGGATACCGCACGAGAGCCTGAAGCCCTCGCGCGGGACGACACGCATCACCTCTTTCAACTGAGCGCGTTCGGAAAGCTTTAATCGATCCGATCGAGCATCGAAGACGAGAGCGGCAGGTGTTCCTATGCGCAATCATGACCTGGTGTCCGACGGCTTTCTCGTATTGACCGCAAGCGGCCTGGTGCTGCTTTGCTCCAGCCTGATGGCTCTGGCGTTCGCCTGAACGCCCCTTTTCCGACTCTCAAATTCGGCTGTTGCGTTGCAACGCAAGTCGTGTGGGCCAAGTCATCTGGGCAGTGTCCGCCCGTCTCCCATTTAGTTGATTGAATGTCCCGCCCTCGTGCCTCGACCTAATGGAAGAGGCATTCACCAATGAGGGTGACGCACATGCTCGCCGAAAAGTTCTTCCTGGTCCTGGAAGCGCTGATCAAGGGCCGCACCTATCCCGACGGAAGTCCGCGCGTGGTCTCGACCTCGCCCCACGTCCCGGTGAAGCTGCCGACCGAGAAATAGCGCTCACCGCACGCCCAGCAGCGAACGGCGAAAACCGCTGCTTTTGGCTTCGTTCAGGCAGACGAAGCTGCCGTCGAACCCTTGGGCGTAGAGCTTCTGGCCCTTCCGGTAATAGACGCCCTTCCTGAAATCCAGCCACACCACCTTGTCGCCGGGACAATAACGTTGCGCCTGGTCCTCGTAGCGAAACGGCGTCAGCGGCAGCGCCGCGAGATCGCCGAGGCCGAGGCCGAGCAGCAGGGCCGTCGCGCCCGCAAGCCGAAAAGTCCGCAACATCGCCCCCTCACCGCTGCCTGCATCCGCCGGCGAAGCCTTTGCCCGCCGGGATGGCAGTATGCCGCGCAACCCGCGCGACGCCAACGCGAGGCGGTGTCTTCCGTCAGCCATCTTGTCGGGGTAGATGGGTGCCCGGTCAAATTGAAGAGTGGATCTCGCCCGCATGTCGGCTGAGCACGAAACGACGAGCCCGTCCCGCCTTCCCCGCCCCCCGCGGATGCGCGCGCTGCCGATGATCATCTTCGGCTCGCGCTGGCTTCAGCTTCCGCTCTATCTCGGCCTGATCGTCGCGCAATGCGTCTACATCGCGCTTTTCATCAAGGAGCTCTGGCACCTCTCCTGGCACGCGCTCGATTTCAGCGAGCAGCAGATCATGATGAGCGTGCTGGCGCTCATCGACGTCGTGATGATCTCCAACCTGCTCGTGATGGTGATCGTCGGCGGCTACGAGACATTCGTCTCCCGCCTCGACCTGCAAGGCCATCCCGATGAGCCGGAATGGCTCGGCCACGTCAATGCGAGCGTGCTCAAGATCAAGCTCGCGATGGCGATCATCGGCATCTCCTCCATCGCGTTGCTGCGCACCTTCATCGAGGCCGGCAATCTCGGCTCGGGCCGCGCCGGCTATACCGAGCAGGGCGTGATGTGGCAGGTTCTGATCCACCTCACCTTCATCGTCTCGGCGATCGGCATCGCCTGTGTCGACCGGCTGAGCGACCGCGAAGCGCGCAACCACGCAGACTGAGCCGGGCCGCGCCCCTACCTGTCCGCCTCGAGCTGTTGCAGGGCCTGGTGCTGAAACTCCTGCAGCTTCCGCGCAACCTCCTCGGTGGACACGTCCTTGCCGGCGAGGTCGGCGGCTACCTTGCGCACGATGTCGTCGCTGGTCCGGCTCTCCAGATTGGTCGTCACCAGCTGGGTCGCGTAGGTCGCCGCGGCACCTCCGCCGAGCCCGAGTTGGGCGGCGGCCCACATCCCGAGCAGCTTGGTCGACCGTGCCATGACCTTGAACATCAGCTCTTCGTCATGAGCGAATTTGGCTTCAAATCCCTGCTCGCGCTTGTCGAATGTCGTCATCGGTCGAGCTCCCTTCCAAAGGGATGATGGCTGCCAGACGTGCCGAAATCCTAACCGGAGCCGCCCTGTCGCGAAAGGCTCCCTTGCTCCAGGGCCGTCGGCTCGAACCGAAGCTTATCATTCGCCAAGACGAATCGCGCCTGCTTTGTGCGTTCCTCGTGAGACCGCGCATGGAGCCGCCAAAACTGTCGTTGAGGTTGTCGTTGAGGCTGTCGCTGAGGCTGTTCTGGGGCGACGGCGGGCTGTGAGCCGGCTCTGACGGACCGGGCCCCGTCAAAACATCGAAAACAACCCCATGCAAAGTAGCGGGTGACGGCCGGCAGGATGGCTTGCGCCTTTTCCGAATTTATCTTGACGCGTCGGGCAAATCGGGGGCATAATGCCATTATCGCAACTGGCATCGGGAGCGTCGCCGGTGCGGTCGCCGCATGGCTTGCCGCGAAGCATCACAGCGATCCGAGAAACTGCCAGACCAGCAGCAGAACCACGATCACCAGGACGGTGTAGACGATCATTCGGCCGGTCCGCTTCATAGGCTTGGCTCCATGACGGCTGCGACCGCTGGGCGATCGAGGCGAATTCCATCACGCGTGCGCTCTCGGATATCGAGCCGCGCTTCGTCCGCTCCGCCTGCGGCAAGCGTGGCGTCGACGTGCGGCCGGACTAGTCCGGCTATGGAATATCGATGAAGCTCACCGCCGAACGTTCGCCGGGGTTACCTGGCTAATGGTCACCTAATCCAGTATTGCCGGCAGTCTGCCAACTCAACTTTTTTGCGGGTCGGCTCCGTTCCGCGCGCGGCCGAGTTGGTCAAGCCACCTTTCAAGTTCGTTCTTTTCGGCAAAAATCCTCGCGGCGAGAGCTTTGTCGATCTCCGTATGGAGAGCCCACAACTCTTCGATGGACATCGCCTCAAAACGATCTCGGTCCATGACTCTCGCGACCACCCGGACGCCTAAAACGGTCTCGGCATTGGGTGGACCGGTGCCGAGACCGCAAGGTTCGCTTGGACGCTAGGGCTCTGGCGCCAAGCCTTCTCAGCATATGCATTATTTGACACCGCTTCCATTTAATTTATTTAATTAGGTTAATTTGGCAAACGAGCCAAAATCGAACCAAAATCCCTATTTTCCCTGCACGCGCACGACAGGGCCATTCTCCAATGCATCGAAGGAAGCCCGCCATTCCCGGCGGGCTCAAGTGCAGGGAGGAAGCGCCATGAGAGACGCATCCGAAATTTACGGCGATTCCGGCCGATGCCGTGTACCGCGATCGACACAGTGGATGACAAAACCAAAATTATGCGCACCAAATGAGTGGGGGCTGGGGGCGGCCTTTCGACGAGCCGATCGACGCCAGCGGGCACAAGCTCGTCACACTGCGCGACGCGGGCGAGTATATCGCGGCGCTACCGAAGGCCGTTCACGACCGGCCCGAGTGGCAAGCGGCGATGGAAGCATTGATCTTGGTGGTCGAGCTCGGCGGCCCGACGATGTTCGCGCGGATCGGCATCATGCGAGCCTTGAACCACGGCAAGTCGCCGCCAAATGCTGAACCACGACGTAAGAAAGCCAAAGCGTATTGGGTGATCCGATGACGGTCTTTGTCTACATCAACACGAGCAAACAGGTCGGGGATGCGGACCACATCAAGGTGTTCGCAAATGTGGACGCTGCTGAAAGATGGTTTGAGGAGAACGATCCTGAAGGCGTCGCCTTCGAATATGACGTGATCGAAGAATGACGAAAGGAAGGCCCGCCAGCGTGAACAGGCGGACCCTGTTTTTACCGCCTCAGCTGGCGGGCGTGGTTCCCTCTGGTGCTGGTTAGGACCTTTAGGGCACGGCAAGCGTTGACGCGATAGCACCGGGGCAGGACCCGCGAACCCCGGAGTTCGGATCATGAGCACGATCCCTGCGGACCTCGAAAGAAAGTTCGAACAACGGTGGGCCGCCAGATTGGCGCAGCCCATTCCACCGGCTCCATTTGCGCGCCCCGCCTGTCCAAGGTGCAAGGCCCAGATGATGCTCGTCAGCATCGAGCCAAAGAGCCCAGGCGTGGACTTGCACATGTTTCGATGCGCTGTCTGCAATCACGCGCTTACGACGTTCGCAACGCATGAAGATCCAGTGCATTCCAAGGCCCTTGGCCGCTGGCTTCAAGGCGACTTGCACCCAACGAAGTAACGCCGGCTGCAAGTCGTGACAGAAGGCGAGATGCCGCAGCTGCCGGGAGGTTTCAGGGTCGAGCTCGACAAGGACGGTTGGCGGCACTGACTCGCGCGAAGCGGCGATGGCCTCCGTGAATCTGCCGCTCTAGCTGATCTTCACTAATCCGCAGGCCGGGTATGGCATGACCATGTCCGATGACTGGACCAAGCGAGCAACGAACATCCTTCGAGAACTTCATGCTGCCGAGACGGAGCTAATCGGCAAAGGAGTCATCCTGACCGACGGTAAGGCGGGGACGGTTGATCACGTCTTCCTTGACGAGGTGCACGGGCTCCGGATCTCGATTGGTGGCCACGACGGCAAGTGGCCGATTTCGACTGTGAAGCTTCTAGACTCCGGTTTCACCAGATAGCGCAGGCAGTGTCAGGCCACGGCAACGTGCGGCCTTTCGATGATCCGATCGAAGTGCCGGCGCAAGCTCGTCACTTTGCGCGATGCCGGCCACGTCACAGCAGTGCTGCCAAAGCGCGAGCACGACGCACCTGAATGGCAAGCAGTGAAGGAAGGCGGGCCGACGATGTTCGCAAGGATCGGCATCATGCGAGCGCTCACCGCGGCAGGCCCAATCCAGATGATCTAGCGCCGCGTCGGAAGTCTGTGAAAAAATACAAGGTAGCCTGATACGAGGCGAAAGCGTTCCAGGAACTCGGCGGCTTATTTTCCAGGAACGGGCTCGGAGAACCAAATGTTGTTGTGGCATGGAGGATATTGCCATGCTTGTGTTTTGGTTACCGATCATAATCTTCGAGGCGATGCTGGAGCTGGATAAGAGCCGCACGACCGATGCAAGAGTGCGCTCGAGTATGATGTGATAGGCCCGCCAGTCTGCGTTTTCCGAATCGGCGATCCGCGATCTTTTCCCCCGTTTTGCTTGCGGAGGGCTGATATGCTTGGCCGTCTCTGACGAGAAGGCCGTCGACATCACCAGTCAAATTCCATACCAGTTTTATGGGCGGAAGCCCGCACGGTGAAGGGTTCCCGGCGCCCCATCCCCTCGCGGGGGCGCTTTGGGGGGCGCTGTTGCTCCAGCTCGGGCGGCACACTCCTTGCTAATCGAGCCCAAAGGTTCTGTTCCGTGCGTGGAGTCGTACAGCGATGAAACAGAAAGTTCGGGTTCCAAAACGCCGAAAGCCTAGTTTGGCACACGCGGCGTCCGATCTGGTGACACTGCTTGAAGCGATCGAGGATCTTGAGGAACTGCGAGAGAGGGTCCGGCTCGCCGAGGCCGGCCGGGTCCTACACTAAGGCGGATTCGATCAGCGCTCGACGACCCGCGAATTATAGTGTCAGGTAACGTAGGTGGGCCTTACATCTTTTTTTTCGCTCTAAGCGGCGCGATCGTTGCCACCTACGCGCGTCAGGCGAAGAACCGCGACCTTGAGGCGCCGGATTCCGAGTTTTCGGGACGGTCGCTAAAGAAAGAGAGCTCGACGGTCTCTTGCCGTTCCGCTTGCGGGGGATCATTCTAAGGCTGGGTTGATCGAAGCGGCTCTCGCGCCACCAGCGCCCTAGCGACCAGAGCCAATAGTGCCAGTGCCCGACGGGGCCAGCGCCGACAGTGCCTGCGTCCTAGCGGCCAGAGAAAGCGAGCATCGACCTCCGCGCCCCACGCCGCGCAAGCGCTGGCGTGGCGGTGGGGGCGCGGTTGGGGCAACGCCCAATGCGCAGGAGGTTGCCATGCGCCTTAATTCCTACCGGGACGAAAGTCGCTCCAGACACTTCGACTTGATCGGCCACAACTGGTCAATTGACCTGATCACCGCAACGGCTGCTGGCATCCTAGTGGTGGGCTTCGCCGGCGCCATCGCAGCCCTGCTGGTTTGATAAGGCCCTTGGTCTGTGCTCCTGGGCACGTGGACGCACGGATTTCAGCCGCTGGCCTGTTGGTGACCTCGCACTTGCACGAAATGTCTGCGTCGCATCAAGAGCGGCGATACGTTCGATAATCGGACGCTATCGTGGTGTCCATCTGCCAGCTGCCGACCTGACCGATTGCGAAGTGCCCTGCCCCTTCGCATCGGACGTAGTCTCAAGTTTAGGCAGATTTACTCGTAGATCGTCACCGTAGCTACTCACGCGAGCACCGTAGTTTTCGGCCAGCTCACGCAGCGCGCCGGCCTTGCCCGGCACCCCTGCTCTGCTCCGCCGGAGCCGCTCTAGTCCCTCCTCGATCACTCGGAGGCCCTCCCCGCGCGGGCGATCTCAATACGAGCCGGCATGTTGTCCCGGCCTGCGCAAGGCAGCGTCGAACGGGTTGATCTTCGCCGCCAGCGCCTCGGCCTCGCGCCGGAGCACCTGGACCACAGTCGGCAAACGCTCGGCATTCAGCCGCTCGACGGTGGTGCCGATGCTGATCGCGGCGAGCGGCCGCCGGTCGCGGTCAAGGATCGCAACGGCAACACCGGCCATGCCCGGCAGGAGCCCCGTCCCGCGCGCGGCGCAGCCGCTTTCCCGCACGCGTTCGATTTCGTTGCGGAAGAACACTTCGTCAAACGGGCCAAAATTGAGGAGACGCGGCAGGTTGAAGCGGATCACCTCCTCGCGTTCCGCTTCCGGCAGGTAGGCGAGGATTGCCATGCTGCCCTGCCCGACCCCGAGGATCACCTTGCCCCCGATATCGCCCGTGAAGGAGCGGATCGGCACCGGTCCCTCACAGCGATCGAGACAGACCGCATCATATCCGCTGCGCACCAGCAGGAAGACCGTGTCGCCTAACGAAGCCGACAGCCGCAATAGCGCAGGACGGCAAACCTCGCGCAGATTGCCAGGATTCCCGGCGCGGGCGGCGAGCGAAAAGAACTCGATGCCGAGCCGATAATACTTGTTGCGCGCATCCTGCTCCACGAGACCTTCATCGATCAGCATGCGGAACAACCTGTGCGCCGAAGCCGGGGTCACGCCGGCCGTCGCAGCCGCATTCGTAAGCCGCATCCCCTCGCCGCCGCTCGCAGCCAGCGCGCGCAGCAAGGCCACGGCGCGCGGCAGGCTCCCAGAAGGTCCTTCGCTGGAAACATCATCCATCAGATGAAAATACTCCCCAGCACGATGGCGCTCTCATTACACATAGCGGAAAAACGGCGCGAGGTGTTTGCGTATATTGGAATATGGCATTGACACAACGCGGAGCAAAGACCTGAATAGCAAGTCACGTCCTCGCTCCGGCAGTCCAGCCCCATGCGCGAACAGGTCTTGCGTGTCGAAGATCTCCGAGTCGAATTTCGCATTCGTGCGGAATGGTACCCGGCCGTCGACGGCATCTCCTTCGCGCTCGATCGCAACGAGACGCTCGCTCTGGTCGGCGAATCCGGCTGCGGAAAATCGGTCACCGCGCTCTCCATCATGGGTCTCGTGCCAGAACCGCAAGGTCGCGTGTCGGCGGGCCGTATCGTCCTCGACGGAACCGATCTGCGAACGATCGATGAGACGAAGTTCGAAGCTCTGCGCGGCGACCGCATGACGATGATCTTCCAGGAACCGATGACGAGCCTGAACCCGGTGATGAGCATTGGGACGCAGGTTGCCGAGGCGTTGCGCGTCCATCGCGGGATGTCGCGAGGGGATGCGGAGGCGAAGGCGCTCGCCGTTCTCGAAGAGGTGAAGATTCCGTCCGCCAAGCACCGCTTCCACGATTATCCGCATCAATTCTCAGGCGGCATGCGCCAGCGCGTGATGATCGCGATGGCTCTCGCGTGCGAACCGACGCTGCTGCTCGCCGACGAGCCGACCACCGCGCTCGATGTGACCATCCAGGCGCAGGTGCTCGGGCTGCTGGCTGACCTGAAGGGTCGGCACGGCATGGCCATGCTGTTCATCACGCATAATCTCGGCGTCGTCGCCCAGATCGCCGATCGCGTCGCGGTGATGTATGCGGGCCAGATTGTCGAGGAAGCGCCCGTGCACGAGATTTTCACGCGGCCCGCGCACCCCTATACGCGCGCGCTGTTCTCGGCGATTCCGCGCATGGACCGCGCAGAGCAGATGCTCGCCGCCATTCTGGGCCGCGTGCCCCCGCTTACCGACATGCCCAAGGGGTGCCGCTTCGCGCCGCGCTGCCCCTTGCGCCGCGAAGGGTGCGAGGCACCGCAGGTTCTGGCGGCCGCTGCCCCGCAGCATCTCGCCCGCTGTCATATCGCAACCAACACGTTCGCCAAGGAGCTTGCCCGTGCTTGAAGCATCTGGCCGGGTCGTGATGGTCTCCGGTGCGTCGCGCGGCATCGGCCGCGCCGTGGTGGAGCGCCTGTTGGCTGGCGGCTATCGCGTCTCCGCTGGCGTGCGCGATTCCCGTGGACTGGTCGAATCCGACGGGCTGATGCTGCAGCGTTACGATGCGGAGTCCTTGCCTTCGGCGGAAGCATGGATAGCGGCGACGATCGACCGTTTCGGCCGGCTCGACGGCCTCATCAACGCTGCCGCAATCAATCCGGAAGCCGATCTGACCGATCCCGACGAGACGGCGCTCGACGCCATGATGCTGATCAACGTCAAGGCGCCGATGCGGCTCATTCGACTTGCGCTGCCACACCTTGCCAAGAACGGCGAAGGACGCGTGATCAACGTCGCCTCGATGTCGGGCAAGCGCGTCCGCAATCCCAATGCCGGTTATGCAATGAGCAAGTTTGCGCTCATCGCGCTGACCCACGCGGTGCGGCAATATGGGTGGGACCACGGCATCCGCGCGACCGCGATCTGCCCGAGCTTCGTCGCGACCGACATGACCGCACATGTCACCAAATGGCCGCGCGAAAAGATGAGCGATCCGCGTGACATCGCCGAACTGATCGCGACCGTCCTGCGGCTGCCCAACACCGCAACCATCGCCGAGCTGCTGGTCAATTGCCGGCTGGAGGACATGCTATGAGATTGCAACGCCTGGCGGAGACGGGCCGGCCCGCCGTGTCATTCATGCTCGACGGTGCGCCCGTGGCCGCGCTCGAAGGCGACAGCCTGCTTACGGCCATTCTGGCCCAGAACGGCGGTTATTTGCGCGCGAGCGAGTTCGGCGACGGGCCGCGAGCCGGTTTCTGCCTGATGGGGGCATGCCAGGATTGCTGGGTGAACGTCGAGGGGGGCGGCCGCGTCCGCGCCTGCACCACCCCGATCGAAGAGGGCATGCGCGTGTCGCGCGGGATGGTGCGGCCATGAGCATCGTCATCGTCGGCGCAGGTCCGGCCGGCACCCGCGCAGCCGAGATTCTCGTCGGCGCGGGCCTGCGCCCAATCGTGATCGACGAAGCGCCGGAGAACGGCGGACGCATCTATCAACGCCAGCCAAACGGATTCCACCGTACCGCGCGCACCCTTTACGGCTTCGAGGCCAACAAGGCGCGCGCCATCCACGACAGCTTCGACCGGCTGCGCACGTCGATCGACTTCCAACCGCGAACGCTCGCGTGGAACTTGCGGCCGGGCGTGCTCGACACGATCTGCGACGGCAAGGCGCGGGCCGTGCCCTTCGCGCAGACGATCCTTTGCACAGGCGCGATGGATCGGGTGATCCCGCTGCCGGGCTGGACACTGCCCGGGGTCTTCACGCTCGGTGGATCCCAGATCTCACTGAAGGCGCAGGGCTGCGCCATCGGTGCGCGCGTCGCCTTTCTCGGGACCGGCCCCCTGCTCTATCTCGTGGCGTATCAATATGCCCGCGCCGGCGCCCAAGTTGCGGCCGTGCTCGACACGACACCCTTCGCCACCAAGGCAGCCCAAGCGTTCGGACTGATGCGCGGCGGCGCAACTTTCGCCAAGGGCCTCTATTACATCGGCTGGCTGCGCACGCACGGCATTCCCATCTTCGAAGGCGTGACGCCGCTCGCGATCGGAGGCGACGGCCAGGTCGAATCTCTGAGCTGGCGTCATGCGCGCGGCAATACGCACCAGGTGGCAGTCGATGCCGTCGCACTCGGCTTTGGGCTGAAGCCGGAGGCGCAGCTCGCCGACCTCGCCGGTGTGCCGTTCGACTTCGATCCCGTGCAGCACAATTGGGTGCCGCGCATGGATCCGAGCGGACAAACATCCGTCGACGGCGTGTTCCTTGCCGGCGACGGCAGCGGCATTCGGGGTGCCGACCTGGCCGAGGCAGCTGGTGCGCGTGCCGCCTGGTCCGTGCTGGCAGCGCGCGGCCTGGCGGTTGACGCCCGCGCCGTGGCGAGCCTCGATACAACGCTGGCAGCCGGCGCCGCCTTCCGCGCCGCGTTGGAGCGCGCATTTCCATTTCCGGCAAAGCTCGCCGCCGCCATGGCAGACGATACGATCCTTTGCCGCTGCGAAGCAATCACAGCGGGCGAATTGCGCGCGGCCGCGAATGAGGCTCTTGCGACACTTCCGCCACCGGAGGTCAATCGCGCCAAGGCGCTCACGCGGATCGGCATGGGGCGCTGCCAGGGTCGCGTCTGCGGCGCAGCCGCAGCCGAGATACTGGCATCGACATTGTCCTGCCCGGTCGAGCAGGTCGGCCGCCTGCGCGGACAGCCACCGGTGAAGCCGATCCCCATTCTTCCCGCGGAGGCCGCATGAGCACGATCGCGACCGACGTCCTGATCGTGGGGGGCGGTGGTGCAGGCTGCTCCACGGCCCTGCATCTCGCAAAGCGCCGCGCACGATGCATCCTGCTCGAGCGCGGCCAGATCGGTGGACAAGCCAGCGGCGTCAACTACGGCGGCGTGCGCCAGCAGGGCCGGCATCCGGCGGAACTGCCCCTCGCCCGACGCTCCCGCGACATCTGGGCCAGGCTGCCGCAGCTCATCGGCACCGACTGCGAATTCGAGGTGACCGGACACCTGAAGCTGGCGCGCGACCAGGCTGAGGAAGCCGACCTTATCGCCTATCTCGACGTCGCCAAGGCCAACGGACTTCCGTTGATCATGATTGGCGGCAACGCCATCCATCAGCAATATCCCTGGCTCGGCCCTGACGTCGTGGCCGGCTCGTTCGCGCCCGACGATGGCGCCGCGAACCCGCGCCTGTTGAGCCCCGCTCTGGCGCGCGCCGCGCGCGATGCCGGCGCCGATATCCGCGAGTTCACGCCGGTCGGCAAGCTCGCCCATGACGGCACTCATTTCATCGTGACATCGGGCGAGCACGAATTTCGCGCCCGATATCTCGTCAACACGGCCGGCTATTGGGGCGGCGCAGTTGCCAAGGCCTTCGGTGAGCCGGTTCCGGTGTCACCGCTCAATCCCAACATGCTCGTGACCGAACCCTTGCCCTACTTCATCAAGCCCAATCTGGGCGTCGTCGGCGGTGACGTCTATCTGCGTCAGATCCGCCGCGGCAACGTGATATTTGGCGGCGGCCGCGGGGAATCCGATCCGGAGATTCCGCGTTCGCGGCCATTGCCGGCACCAAGCTATGCAGTCATGGCGAAGGCACTCCAGCTCGTGCCGCAGCTTGCAGGCGTGCAGGTGATCCGCAGTTGGACCGGCATCGACGGCGAAATGCCAGACGACATTCCTGTCATCGGGCCGAGTCGCACGACGCCCGGCCTGCTTCATGCATTCGGATTCTCCGGCCATGGCTTCCAGCTCGGCCCGGCCATCGGCGCCATCATGAGCGAGCTCGTGCTCGACGGACGGACGGACGTCCCGCTCGAGCCGTTCCGGATCGATCGTTTTGCAGTGCATCAATCATTCAACAAGCAGGGACAGAGACATGACGCTTCGCATCACGCTTAGTGCGGCACTTGCCGCCGCCGCCCTCCTTGCGATACCCGCTTCGGCAGCGCCAAAGACCGATCTGAGGGTCGGCATGGCCGCCCAGGATGTCGGCCAGCTCGATCCTCATCGCGCGGTCAGCACGATCGACCGCACCGTGGTGGCCTGGATCTACAATGGCCTCGTGCGCTTCAAACCGGGGACGATGGATCCCAAGCAGATCGAGCCGGATCTCGCGGAAAAATGGGAATCGAGTTCCGACAAGCTCGACTGGACTTTCCATCTCCGTCACGGCGTCAAGTTTCACGGCGACTTTGGCGAGCTGACCGCCGACGACGTCGTCTTCAGCCTGAAGAGGGCGAGCGACGCCAAGACGTCAGCCTTCTCCGCCGATTTCGCCGCGTTCAAGACCATCGAGGCAACGGATCCCTACACGGTCCACATCGTCCTGGCCCGGCAAGTGCCGAGCCTGCTCGGGCTGGTCACCAACTATTCCGGTGGCTACATCGTCAGCCGCAAGGCAGTCGAGAAATACGGCGCGGACTTCACGCGCAACCCCGTCGGCACGGGGCCTTTCGCGTTTGTCTCCGACACCCCGAACCAGTCGCTCGAGCTTGCAGCCTTCGACGGCTATTTCAGGGGCAAGCCAAAGCTCGAACACGTGAGCTATCGCTACATTCCCTCCGATTCCTCACGCGACCTCGCCTTCCAGAACGGTGAAATCGATCTCATCTACGGCAAGCAGGACCAGGCGTGGATCAACCGCATCCGCGCCTTGCCGAACTCGGTCGTCGACGTGTTCGAGCCCGGCGAGCTCGCCAATCTCAATCTCAACATCACGGCCAAGCCGCTCGACGACCTCCGTGTGCGGCAGGCGATCGCCTATGCCGTCAACCGGCCCGAGCTCGTGAAGTGGCAGGGCGCCGACACCGCGCGTCCCGGCCAGAGCGTGATTCCGGCCGGCTATCTCGGTTCCTCCGGGGATGTCGGTCTCGTCAATACGGACATCGCCAAGGCCAAGGCACTGCTCAAGGATGCCGGCTATCCCGACGGCGTGACGATCAAGATCATCCACACGCAGTTGCCGCAGATGCTGGGCAGCATGCAGGTCGTGCAGGCGCAGCTGCGCAAGGCCGGCATCACTCTCGACATCCAGGTCGTCGATCACGCCACCTTCCATCAGCAGATTCGCAAGGATCTGAGCCCGATCGTCTATTATGCGGCAGCGCGCTTTCCCGTGGCGGATATCTACCTGACCCAGTTCTTCCATTCGGCCAGCATCGTCGGAAAGCCGACGGCGGTCACCAATTTCAGCCACTGCGACGTGGCGGACAAGGAGATCGACGCCGCCAAGACCGAGACCGATACCGAGAAGCAGGTCGGACTCTGGGTCGAGGCCCAGAAGAAGATCGTCGCGGCCGTCTGCGCCGTTCCGCTGGGCGAAGCCTTGCAGATCTGGGCGCACCGCACCGACCTCGACTACGGCTACGAGCTGAAGGCGTCGCTGTCGCTCGGTCCGCTCCTGACCGAAGCCACGCATTTCAAATGAGGCAGGCACGACCTAACCACGGGATCGCCCGGTGATCGGCTTCATCATCCGAAGACTGCTGGCGTCGATACCGACCCTGCTCGCGGTATTGACGCTCGTCTTCCTGCTGGTGCGCGTGGTTCCGGGCGATCCCGCGATCGCTATCCTGGGCGATCGCGCAACGCCCGAAACGCTTGCTGCCCTGCGCGCCGAGCTCGGTCTCGATCGCTGGATCGGCGCGCAATATCTCGAGTTCCTCGGTCATGCCTTGCGCGGCGACCTCGGCACCAGCATGGTCACCCATCGGGCGGTCTGGACGGAAATTTCCGAAGCCTTGCCGCACACCATCGTGTTGACCCTGGCAGCCATGGTGATCGGCTGTCTGATCGGAATTCCCGCCGGGGTGTGGGCGGCTCTGCATCGGAACGGTGCGATCGACGTGCTGACGCGCCTTCTGTCGTTGCTCGGGCTGTCCTTCCCCGTCTTTGTTTCCGGCATTTTTCTCCTGATCGTCTTCGCGTTGCAGCTGCACCTTTTCCCGGTGATCGGCAATCCACGCCCCGGCGACTGGATCGACGGCCTGCACAAGCTCGTCCTACCCGCGATAACCCTTGGCATCGTGATGGCGGCTTATGTCGTTCGCGTCACGCGCAGCTCAATGCTTCAGGTCCTCGGCGAGGATTACATCCGCACCGCGCGCGCGAAAGGCGTTCCACGACGCAGCATCATCTGGCGCCATGGCTTGTCCAACGCCCTGATCCCCGTGGTCACCGTGGTAGGCCTCTATGTCGGCATCCTCATCGGCAATTCGGTGCTCACCGAAATCGTATTCAACCGTCCCGGCCTTGGCAAAGTGATCGTCAGCGCGCTGACCCAGCGCGACTACACCATGCTGCAGGGCATGATGGTGATCTATTGTTTCCTGATCGTCGTCGTGAACCTGATCACCGACATCAGCTATGGCCTCATCGATCCGAGGGTTAAGCAATGACCGATGTGGCTGTTTCCGCACCACCTTCGCCACGGCGTGCAATGATCGGCCGGCTCTTGAGCGATCCTACGACAGTCGCCGGCGTCGTGCTCTGCTCGATCGTCCTGGCCGGCGCGCTGCTGGCGCCATGGCTCTCCCCTCACGATCCCCTCGAACAGAACATACTCGATCGCCTGGCGGGACCGGGGTCCGACTATCTGCTCGGCACCGACCAATTCGGGCGTGACGTGCTGTCACGGCTGCTTTGGGGCGCGCGGGTATCTCTGCTGGTATCCTTTCTTTCCATCGCCAGTGCCGTCGTTATCGGTGGGGCGATCGGTATGATCAGCGGCTATATCGGCGGCCGCTTCGATCTCGTGACCATGCAGGTGATGGACGTCCTGCTGTCGTTTCCCAGCCTGATCCTGGGCATGATCATGGTGGCACTGCTCGGTTCGAGTATCACAAATCTCGTCATTGCCATTGCGCTCACGGCGATAGCCCCGTTTGCGCGCATCGCGCGCGCACCGGTCCTGGTGCTCAAGGAGCGTGCGTTCATCGAGGCCGGCCGCGCGCTCGGCTTCTCGCATCTGCGCATACTGCTCGTGCATGTCCTGCCCAACATCGTCACCGACCTCCTGGTCATGGGCACGCTCTGGATGGCGACCGCGGTCCGCACCGAGGCCTCCCTTTCCTTCATCGGGCTCGGCGTCAAGCCGCCGACGCCGACCTGGGGCGGCATGATGCGGGATGGATTTGAGAACATCCTCGATTCGGCATGGCTGTGCATCTGGCCGGGCCTGGCCATTCTTGTCCTGGTTTTGGGACTGAACCTCGTCGGTGATGGCCTTTGTGACGTCACCGATCCCAAGGCGACCCAATGACCGCGTCCGAATTGCTTGAGGTCTGCGACCTCGCCAAGCATTTCACGGTGACCAAAGGCTTCACTCGCCCGGTCACGACGACAGTCCGCGCCGTCGACGGCGTCAGCTTCGCAGTCGCGCGCGGCGAGGCGTTCGGGCTGGTCGGCGAATCCGGCTGTGGCAAATCCACCGCGGCGCGCGCCGTCCTGCGTCTGATTCCGCCGGATGCCGGCCTCGTGCGCTTCGCTGGCATCGACGTGACCGACGCACACGGATCCGCGCTGCAGCGGCTGCGTCGTCGCATGCAGATCGTTTTCCAGGACCCCTATTCGTCGCTCAATCCGCGGCGCACGATCGGCCAGGCCTTGACAGAGCCGCTTGCCGTGCATGGTCTTGCCCGCGGCCGGGCCGCGCGCGACCGCGCAATCGCGTTGCTGGAGGAAGTCGGCCTGCCGCCGTCCGCCTATGACCGCCACCCGCATGAATTTTCCGGCGGGCAGCGTCAACGTGTCGGAATCGCCCGTGCACTATCTGTCGAACCCGAGCTCATCGTTGCCGACGAGCCGGTTTCCGCGCTCGACGTTTCCGTGCAGGCACAGGTGCTGTTGCTGCTGAAGGATCTGCAGGCGCGGCGCGGCCTGACATTCGTGTTCGTCAGCCACGACCTCGGTGTTGTCAGGTGGTTCTGCTCGCGCGTCGCGGTCATGTATCTCGGACGCATCGTCGAGAGCGGCCCGGTGGCACGCGTTTTCGGCGCACCGCGCCATCCCTATACACGTATGCTGCGTGATGCCTCGCCCATTCCCGACCCGGCGATACGAGGTCAGATGCCACGCATCCTCGGTGAAATCCCTTCAGCCGCCAATCCGCCCGCAGGATGCCACTTTCACCCCCGTTGCCCCCGCGCATCCGATTTGTGCCGCACTGTGTATCCGGAATGGCGGGCTGATGGTGACGGTGGTGTCGCCTGTCACCAGCCAGAGAACTGATTGGTCGTGGTCACCGCTAACGCACGTTCATCCTCCAACACCGAGACATCGCATGGGCTCGCTCCGTGGTCCGCGGCGATGCAAGATCGTAGCTTGTCACCGTAGTTGCTGGAAGTGATCGCTCCCCAAACTCAGATAGCTATAGAGTTTTCAATATCATAACGTGACTGGTTCGGAGGAGCGGATAGGCTGGCGGAAGGGGTGGGATTCGAACCCACGGTACCCTTGCGGGCACGCCGGTTTTCAAGACCGGTGCCTTAAACCACTCGGCCACCCTTCCGTTTCTGGAATTTCAGTCGCTTAACGCAGGCGGCGTGAGAAGGCAACGCGAAGTTAACTGTCAAAGGCCTGTGGCCGTTCGTCCGGAGCTTTGTCAGGCCCGCGTCAGGTTGCCGACTTACGCTTGCCCTGCCCTTGCCTCGCGCAATTCCTGAATCGGCGGCGCCTCCCAGGGAGCCGCTGGTGACGAGGCCCGGTTGGATTTGCCTCCGTTCCGGGCCTCGTCTTTAGCTCAACTCAGTAGCCGCAGCTAGCGCAGCGCGGCGCGACCGGCTGGTAATAGGAATAGCCCGGCGAGACCATCTCGACGCGCTGGCGCGTGGCGTATTGCGGCGGGATGCGCTCGTATTGCACGCCCTCGGGCGCGACCATCACGGTCTGCGGCACCATCACGGTGCGGTACTGCGCCGGCGTGCGATGCGCGACCACCGAGCCGGGCGACACCATGACGGTCTCGTCGACGGTGCGGTACTGCGGCGGCACGTATTGCTGCTGGTAGCAGGTCACGCACGGCGCCGGCTGGTAGCAGTTGTAGCAAGCGGACGCCGCAGACGTCATGGAGAGCGCGGCGAGCGCCGTGGTGAAAGCAATCGCGATCGTACGAGACATGTTGGTGGTGCCCCAGTTGCCTGAAATGATTTTTTGGATCCGAAGGTCGGCCGGGCGCAGTATACGTCGCAAAATCCGAACGCGCGGAAGTTCGTTGCGGCATCCTTAACGCGAGCGCACAATCTCGTTCGGCGCGCAAGAACTCGTTGACCATGCAGCAAACAAAAGGCCGCCTCTTCGGCGGCCCTTTGAAGTCTGTTGCCTCAGATGAAAAGACTACGTCGAGTATCCAGCCCCGGGGATAAAAACACCTACCGATCCAAACCTGCTACCCGGCCTGATCATGCTACGCCGCGCTGGCAAATGTTTCTATCGCAAAATGCGGTTCCACCGCCGGAACCGCAGATGTTCCGGTAAACCGAATCAGGCATCCCCAGCAGCTCAGTTCGTCCGCCGCTTCACCTCTCGCACCGCGCCGCGCGCGGCGCTGGTGGTGAGTGCGGCATAGGCCTGCAGCGCGGTCGAGACGTTGCGCGTGCGGTTGGTCGGCTGCCAGGCGGCATCGCCCTTCGCCTCTTCCGCCGCGCGGCGTTTTGCCAGCTCTTCGTCCGACACTTCGAGGCTGATGCTGCGGTTCGGGATGTCGATCGCGATGCGATCGCCGGTCCGCACGAGACCGATATTGCCGCCTTCGGCCGCTTCCGGAGACAGGTGTCCGATCGACAGGCCCGACGAGCCGCCGGAGAAGCGGCCGTCGGTAACGAGCGCGCAAGCTTTGCCGAGGCCCATCGATTTCAGATAGCTGGTCGGATAGAGCATCTCCTGCATGCCGGGGCCTCCTCGCGGGCCTTCATAGATGATGACGACGATTTCGCCGGCTATGACCTTGCCGCCCAAGATGCCCTCGACGGCGGCGTCCTGGCTTTCGAACACGCGCGCGGGACCTGCGAACTTCAGGATCGAGGCGTCGACGCCGGCGGTCTTCACGATGCAGCCGTCCTGCGCGAGGTTGCCGTAGAGCACGGCAAGTCCGCCGTCCTTGCTGAAGGCGTGGTCGAGATCGCGCACCACGCCCTTCTCGCGATCAAGATCGAGCTCGTCGTAGCGGCGCTCCTGGCTGAAGGCGACCTGGGTCGGAATGCCGCCGGGCGACGCACGATAGAAGGTGCGCACGGCCTCGCTCCTGGAGCGCTTGACGTCCCAGCGCTCCAGCGCGTCCTTCATCGTCGGTGCGTGCACGGTCGAGACCTTCGTGTCGATCAGGCCGGCGCGATCGAGCTCGCCCAAAATGCCCATGATGCCGCCGGCGCGGTGCACGTCCTCGACATGGACGTCGGCAACCGACGGCGCGACCTTGCAGAGCACGGGCACGCGGCGCGACAGGCGGTCGATGTCGCGCATGGTGAACGCGACCTGCCCCTCATGGGCCGCCGCAAGCAGATGCAGCACCGTGTTGGTCGAGCCGCCCATCGCGATATCCAGCGTCATCGCGTTCTCGAACGCCGTGAAGTTCGCGATGTTGCGCGGCAGCACCGAGGCGTCGTCCTGCTCGTAGTAGCGCCGCACGATGTCGACGATGGTGTGACCGGCCTCGACGAACAGACGCTTGCGATCGGCATGCGTCGCCACGACCGAGCCATTGCCGGGCAGCGCGAGGCCCAGCGCCTCCGTGAGGCAGTTCATCGAATTGGCCGTGAACATGCCCGAGCACGAGCCGCAGGTCGGGCACGCCGAACGCTCGATCACCTTGACGTCCTCGTCGCTTACCTTGGAGTCGGCGGCGGCGACCATCGCGTCGATCAGGTCGACCGCGTGGGTCTTGCCGTGCAGCTTGACCTTGCCGGCTTCCATCGGCCCGCCCGAGACGAACACGGCGGGGATGTTGAGCCGCAGCGCCGCCATCAGCATGCCGGGGGTGATCTTGTCGCAATTGGAGATGCAGACCAGGCCGTCGGCACAATGGGCGTTGGCCATGTATTCGACGCTGTCGGCGATCAGCTCGCGCGACGGCAGGCTGTAGAGCATGCCGTCATGGCCCATGGCGATGCCGTCATCGACCGCGATGGTGTTGAACTCCTTGGCCACGCCGCCGGCCTGCTCGATCTCGCGGGCCACGAGCTGGCCGAGGTCCTTCAGGTGGACATGGCCGGGGACGAACTGGGTGAAGGAGTTGACCACCGCGATGATCGGCTTGCCAAAGTCCCCGTCCTTCATGCCCGTCGCGCGCCAGAGGCCGCGCGCGCCCGCCATGTTGCGGCCGTGGGTGGTGGTGCGGGAGCGATAGGCTGGCATGTTTCCGTCCTTGTGCTTGAAGGGGCGGGGTTATTTCCGCCGCAAACCTTTCTGGCCGGATACCGCAGGGGTCCCGCCAGCGCAACGGGAACTTGGCCGAAATGGGTCAAACGGACGCATTCGCAGGGGTCCCCTGCTCCCGGCGCGGGCTCAAGCGCGATGATCAATTACAGCGTTGGATCAAGCCGAACGCACAGTCCGCTCGAGAGGCCCTCACGACCCGGCGCGGATCCGGCGTGACTAGACGCAGTTCAACGGCATCGTCGCGCACACGCGTCGTTCAAAACGTTCCTGTCCGTAGTGTCGCGGATAGAATTCCTATCAGACTTCACGTACCACCCGCGCGTCGATCGGCGGCGCTTCAAGGCATCACCTTCTGATCGCGCACCATGGGCTCGGGGGATCTCATGGGGCTGGGAATAGTGGGCTGGGGCAATATGGGGCGGGGGTAGAAGTCGCGAGGTCCGGACTCCTAGGCACTCCGGACCTCGCACTTTTCTAGACGCAAGCGACATCGCGCCGCCGGCTGGCTGAGCCGCGCGGCGCGATGTCTTTTGGAGACCGCGATTGGCTTGATACCGTCGCCTGCACCTGGGAAACGCAGACCTAACGCTTCGGCTTGGGCAGTACCATTCGGCCCCGCGAGGCAATATCGCCCCATCTGGCGGACCAAACGACCTCCGAGGCGGGGGATCGCTCCGCTCGCTCGCCCCGCGTTCCCTGCAGCGCGAACAAGGCTCCTTGAGGATCGACGCAGCGTGCTATCCAGCAGCCATCAGGCAATTCGATTGGCCCCTGGAGGACGCGCCCCCCTCCGGCATTCACCTGCCCCGTGGCCACGCCGATGTCATCGACATTGATGTAGTACAGCCAACACGGCTGCGTCACGCTTGGCAGCTTGGTGAGCATGCCGCCGATCGTCTGCCCGCCGACCGAAAACAATTGATACAAGTCCGCTGGACCGGTCTCGGCAGAAGCCTCCCGCCAGCCAAACAGCCTGCCGTAGAAATCGAAGATATCTCTCCGGTTCGACGCCAGCAGTTCGTGCCAGCCCACGCGCCCCGGCCCGTCCAGGCCAATCGGCTTTCGATCCCGATGTGCCGGTACCGTGACAAGCGCGAAGGTCGCTCCTTGGGGATCGGCCACGACCGCAATCCGGCCAATATTGCTGTCAGTCGGCGGCACAAGGACAGCCCCTCCGAGGCGCTTGATCTGCGCCGCTGCCGCTTCGATGTCATCGACGGCGACGTAGCCGACCCATCTCGGGGTGGCCCCCAATTGCAACGCCTCTTCCGGCAGCTCCATGAATCCGCCGATCGGCGTATCGCCGGCCGACACCTCAGTATAGGCCAGCGACGAAGTCGACGTATCCTTCGCGCCCCAGCCAACAACCCTGAGATAGAAGTCGCGTGCCGCGGCAACGTTCGTCGTCAGGAGCTCGTACCAGGCAAACCGTCCGAGCTGATCGGCCACGATCATGCCTCCAACCGACGACGATTGCGGCACTGCACGGAGCGACATTCTTCGCCGTGCGCGCCATGGTGGCGAGCCGTCGAAGCGATCTGCGAGGGTCTGACGCCGAATCCGTTCATGAACATGAATTCAATCTGAACGAGAAATCGCCTTTTGGAGTGCAGGCGAATCTTGCCTGCGTGAACTCCCCGGCGTAGGATTTATTTATCCGGGGCGAAGCGTTCGGAGGATGCGACCATGCCGCATATGAAGCAAGCTTCCAAGAAAAAGCGAGTAGCTAAGGCCGCCGTACCGGCATTGGGAGCGGCTGGTTTGACTTTTTCGCTGGCCGGAACTGCGTCGGCAGCGGCTGTCCCGACGAGCGACGTTCAGCAGAGAACGAACTTTTCTCCTGGACAGGCGATCACACTCGACGAAGAAGAAATCGCCGACGTCAGCCTCGCCACCTTCCATCTCTTTGACAAGGAAGCCGTGGGCGACCGCGTGCAGGTCGCTTGGCGCGGATGCGGCGGTTGTCGCGGATGCAGAGGTTGTCGGGCCTGCCGGGGCTGCCGATGTGGCGTCGGTTGCCGATGCGCGGGCTGTGCTGTGGTGGGATGCGCCGTCGTCTCATGCGCAGGTTGCTGCGCATCATGGGGCCGCTGCCGCTGGTGCTAGGCCACGCTTTCTGATCGTGTTTCGACGACACCGAGATGAGGTTGGCCGGGTGCGAGATCGACCCGGCCAATTTCTCGTTATCGTTTCCAAGGTGGCAAGCAACAGGGCCCGCGCGCTGACCTGATGACAACGAATCGCAAGACCCGCGTTGCGCGGCAGGCCAGCAAGGACATTCTGCGATTTGCACCGAACTTCACTGCCTATGTCCTGCCTCCCGGTGCAGTCTGCCTCTATTCCGAGAACCGCAAGTTCTTCCTGCACGGCGAGCTCTACTGTGCGCTGGCCACCGCGATCGGGCAGCATGGCAGGGCCAGGCAAGAGATCGTTCGCCAACTTTCGAAGCGCTTCCCGGCCGACAAGATCGATGAAGCGATCAAGCGGCTGCTCGATCGCCGATATGTCGTTGCGCGAGCGTCGCAGGCATTTGATGACGCCGTCGCCGGATACTGGGCGAGCCTCGGCCTGTCGCCGGAACTCGCGGAACAGAATCTTCGCAATTGCCCCGTGCGCATCGTGTCGATCGATGTGAAAGGCGCGAGGGAATTGACCGCGGCGCTGAGCAGACTCGGCGTTCAAATCGCCAAGCGCTCACCGAAGCTCACGATCACACTGGTGAACGATTATCTCGATCGGCGGCTGGCCGAGATGAACGAGGAGCACGTGGCCGACAAGACGCCATGGCTGCTGGTGCAACCGTCCGGTGTATTCCCGCTGGTGGGGCCTGTGTTCGGATCTGGCGAGACGGCCTGCTGGACCTGCCTGTTCGACCGCATGATACGCAATCGGGAGATCAGGGGGTTTCTTGACCGGGTACCGGCGCGTGCGGTCGCCGTATCCCCACTGGTCAACGAGAGCGTCGGACGGACCGCAATCCATTTCGCAGCCATCGAGATCGCCAAGGCAATCGCCTCGGGCTTTCGCACCGATTTGCGCGATCACATCGCAAGCTTCGACCTGACCGGCGCCGCCATCGCCAAGCACTACGTCGCGCGTCGGCCGCAATGTCCCAGCTGCGGCAGCAAGAAGCTCACCAATCCACGCAGGGCCCCGACGCCGGTCGAGATTGCCGAAGGCAAGAAGCTCGTCATGACCAGTGGCGGATATCGCACCGTGACGTCTCGGGCGACGGTGTCGCGCTTCCGCAAGCATGTCAGTCCGCTGACCGGCGTGGTGACGCGACTCGAGCGGATCGAGGCCGATCTGCCGATGAACACCAATTACTTCGCTCAACACAATTTTTCGGCGCCGGCCCACAGCATCGACCAGCTCAGGTCGGGTTTGAGCGGCGGCAGTTTCGGCAAGGGCTCGACCGCCGAACAGGGCGAGGCGAGCGCGCTGATGGAGTCGATTGAACGCTATTCCGGCATTTTCCAGGGCGATGAGATCAGGACGACGCGGCGCTTCGCCGATTTCGCGCCCGGCGATGCCCTTCTCCCAAATGACGTCCAGTTCTTCAGCGAAAATCAGTTCAAGACCAGGTTTCTCCAGCAGCCGGATGATTCACATCCGGTTCCTGAGCCGTTCGATCCCGCGGCCAGGACCGAGTGGTCCCCGGTCTGGTCATTGCGCGACAAGCGCTTCAAGTATCTTCCGACCGGCCTGCTCTACTTTTTCTATGGCGGCTTCCATACCGATTCCAACGGCTGCGCGGCCGGCAACACCCGTGATGAAGCCATCGTTCAAGGCTTCCTCGAACTGGTCGAACGCGATTCCTATGCGATCTGGTGGTACAACCGCCTGCACCGCGCCGAACTCGACCTCAACCAGTTCGACGATTCCTATGTCCGGGATATGCAGACCCAGTTCGCCGATGCCGGACGCCGGCTCTGGGTGCTCGACATCACGAGCGATCTCGGCATTCCCACCTACGTCGCGATCATGCACTGGATGCAGAACGGCCACGAGAATATCGAGTTCGGATCCGGCGCGCATTTCGATCGACGCATTGCACTGCTGCGCTCCCTCACCGAACTGACGCAGTTCATGGCCGTCGGAATGATGGACGGCGCGAGCGGTGAGAAGGCGTCGCTTGACGGTGTCAAGCCGCTGCGGCTGGAGGAATACCCGTTCCTCGTCCCGAGCGACAAGCCGATCATTCCCCCCGCGCCAGGGATCACGCTTCACGGCAACACGCGCGACCAGGTCAATGCGTGCGTCGAGATTGCAACGCAAGCCGGCTACGATTTCCTCGTGCTCGACCAGACGCGACCCGACGTCGAGGTCCCCGTCGTCAGGGTGCTCGTTCCCGGCCTGCGGCACTTCTATCGACGCTTCGCGCCGGGCAGGCTTTACGATGTACCAGTGAAGCTCGGCTTGTTGGATCGCCCACGGCTGGAAAGCGAACTCACTCCGTTCCTTCCACACACCTGACGGCAGGTCTTTCGTGCGCGCGCCCCGGAAAAAGCCAACCAAGACAATCGTGCCAGTCCTTGCCGTCAGGCTGAACGGCTTTTTTTCCCTTCAAATCCAGGCGGATGGAGGCATTGCTGCCGCGGTGGACGACTATTCGGTCAACCTTGGGTATTACAGCGCGGTCGCGATGGACCGGGCGCAAGATCTGACCACCGGCTTGCAGCTTGCGTTCCTTGCCGGCAAGAGCACTGTGGCCAGGGAAGTCGACGTCCTCGTACGCCGGCTGGCGCGACACGGGCTTCTTGAATATCGCCTCTTCTCCCCGCGCGGCGCGCAGGACCTCGTGGTCATCGAGCCCCAGATCCCGGAGTACTGGCCGCAACGCGCAAGGCTTGGCAACGCCGATACCGTGGTGTTGTCGCGCTTTGCCTATCTGCGCCGACGCGGCAACGACATGGTGCTGGAATCGCCGCGTGCCGGCGCGCTGTTCCGGATCTGCGATCCCGCCATCGCCGCCACCCTCGCCGAGCTGTCGCGCCCGCAGAAGATCAGCGGGCTACGCCGTCACACGGGCCGCTTCAACCTCGAATTGCTCGAGCTGCTCCTGGATAGCCAGATCCTGTTCAAGCTCGATGCCAAGATGGGCGATGGCCTGCGGGTGAACGAAGGCGACGGCAATCTGGTGCTCTGGGATTTCCACGATCTGGTATTTCACACCCGGAGCACGGAAGGCCGGCAAGCCAATCCGCTTGGCGGTGCCTTCGCCTACGCGGACGTTGTTTCACCGCTGCCTGCGGTGCGTCCGTCCTGGTCGGGCAAGAAGATCGACCTGGAGACATTCTCCACCCGGGAGCCGACCTCCGCATTCGCAAAGCTGCTGCACGAACGCCACTCAACCCGCGATTTCGACGACGAGCATCCGATTACACTCGCCGAACTTGCACGGTTTCTCGACATGACGGCCCGCGTCCTGTCGCAATGGACGAGCGGCGGGGATTTTGGCGCCGGTCCGGAACTCGCTTACAGCACGAGGCCCTATCCGGCGGCGGGCAGTGCCTACGAGCTGGAATTGTACCTGACGGTTGCGAACTGCGAGGGGCTTGCGCAGGGGCTCTACCACTACGACGCAGGCGGTCACGCACTGGTCGCAATCGGCGATGCTTCCGCCCAGCACCTCCAGGCACTTTCGGCGGCGGCTCAGTTTGCGATGGACGCAGCCGGCCCGGCGCAGGTCCTGATCACGATCGCCGCGCGCTTTGGCAGGATCTCCTGGAAATACAGCGCCATCGCCTATTCGCTGATCCTGAAGGACGTCGGCACGTTGATCCAGACATTCTACCTGGCAGCGACCGATATGGGCCTTGGCGGCTGCGCGATCGGCAGCATCAACATCGATCTGTTTGCGAAGATGACGGGGATCGAATTCCATGTCGAAGGCCCGGTCGGTCAATTCGCGCTCGGGCGCGGCAGGAAAGCGGAAGCTCCAGGTTAGAGCGTCCCCGTCGCGCGGCTACATCGGATCCTTCAACGTCAGCTTCGCCGTGAACGTCACGCTGGTCTTGCCGACCAGCGCCATGCCGTCGACTTCGGCACCGCCGGCCGAATAGTCGCCGGAGAACCCGCAGGTCACCTCCCTGCCCCCGAATGCCAGGGACTTGCCGACCGCTTCGGTGTGCTGGTTGACCGTCATCTCGCCGCGCCACTTGCCGTTCCTGAAGGTGTAGTGGCCGGTGTAGTAGAAAAAGCTGTCGCCGCCCATGATCCGGCCGTCGGACAGCACGACCACGCCTTTGGCCTGGCCGCGCTTGCCCTCGCGCATCTCGATCTCGAAGATGTAGAGGCCGTTGACGACCTTGTTCTTGTCGTCCGCGTCCGGCCCGTCCCCGGCCGACATCAGCCCGTCTCCCTCAACAGGTTCGCTCGCTCATTTCGGCACGTTGCGCTCGAGGTCCTCGAGCCAGGCGACCGCGCTCGCATCCGACGGCGCGCGCCAATCGCCGCGCGGCGACAGCGAACCGCCCGACGAAACTTTCGGACCGTTCGGCATCGCCGAGCGCTTGAACTGGCTGAAAGCGAAGAAGCGGCGCAAAAACACCTCGAGCCAGTGGCGGATATCGGCGAGCGCATAGGCGCGGCGTCGGTCGTTCGGGAACGCCGGCGGCCACTCGCCGCCTGCAACGTCGCGCCAGGCATGCAGCGCCATGAAGGCGATCTTGGACGGACGCATCCCGTAGCGCAGCGTGTAGAACAGGTTGAAGTCCTGGAGCTCGTAGGGCCCGATCGCGGCCTCCGTGCTCTGCGGCTTCTCGCCGGGCTTGGCCGGAACGAGCTCAGGCGAAATCTCGGCGACCAGAATCGATCCCAGCGTCCGGTTGACGTCGTCGCCGAACTGTTTCGATGCGATCACCCAGCGGATCAGGTGCTGGATCAGCGTTTTTGGCACGCCGGCATTGACGTTGTAGTGCGCCATCTGGTCGCCGACGCCATAGGTGCACCAGCCGAGCGCGAGCTCCGACAGGTCGCCGGTGCCGATCACGATGCCGCCGTGATGATTGGCCAGGCGGAACAAATAGTCGGTGCGCAGGCCCGCCTGCACGTTCTCGAAGGTGATGTCGTAGACCGCCTCGCCCTTGCCGAAGGGATGGCCGATGTCCTTGAGCATCTGCGTGGCGGTGGTGCGGATGTCGAGCTCCTGCGAGGTCGTCTCGAGCGACTTCATCAGGGCCAGCGCATAGGTCTTGCTCTCGCTGCCGGTGGCAAAGCCCGGCATCGTGTAAGCGAGGATGTTGCTGCGCGGCAGACCGAGCAGATCGACCGCCTTGGCAGCGACGATCAAGGCGTGGGTGGAGTCTAGCCCGCCCGACACGCCGATCACGACGCGCTTCACGCCGGTTGCGCGCATGCGCTGCACGAGGCCGGCGACCTGGATGTTGTAGGCCTCGTAGCAGTCCTGCTCCAACAGGTGCTCATCGCTCGGCACGAAGGGAAAGCGCTCGACCTTGCGCAAGAATCCGATGTCGGCGAGCGGCGGCTTTAGCGCAAAAGTCACCTTGCGGAACATCGGTTCGCGCTGCCGGCGATTGTCGTCGAACGTGCCCATCAAGGCGCGCTCCTGCCGCAACAAATCGAGATCGATATCGGCGAGCGTCATCTGCCCGCCCTGCCGGAAACGCTCGCCCTCGGCCAAGAGCGCGCCGTTCTCGTAGATCGAGGTCTGGCCGTCCCAGGCGAGGTCGGTCGTGGACTCGCCCGCGCCCGCGGCCGCATAGACGTAGGCCGCCAGGCACCGCGCCGACGTCGACTGGCAGAGCAGCGCACGCGAGCGGGCGCGGCCGATCGTGATCGGGCTTCCCGACAGGTTGATCAGCACGGTCGCACCGGCCAGCGCGAGCTCGGAGGCCGGCGTCACCGGGATCCACATATCCTCGCAGATCTCGACGCCGATCGTGAGACCGGCGACGTCCTCGGCCTCGAACAGCAGGTCCGTTCCGAACGGCGCGTGGAGCGCGCCGATCGCGATCGTCTCGCTGACGATTCCGGCGCCAGAGGCAAAGTGGCGCCCCTCGTAGAATTCGCGATAGCTCGGCAAATAGGTCTTGGGCACGACGCCGAGAATGCGGCCACGATGGATCGCGACGGCGCAATTGTAGATGCGGGCGCCGAAGCGCAGCGGCGCACCGACGATCAGCACTGTCATCAATGCGCTCGACGCCTCGACGATCGTGGCGAGCCCCCGCTCCACGGCATCGAGCAGCGGATCCTGCTTGACGAGATCTTCGATCGCGTAGCCCGACAGGCACAGTTCGGGGAAGACGGCGACCGCCACCGACTGATCGTGGCAGGCACTGGCCGCGGTCAGCACGGCCTGCGCATTGGCCGAGGGATCGGCCACGTGCGAGGTCGTCACGCAGGCCGCCACGCGCGCAAATCCATGACGGTAGATCGAGTGGAAGCTCATCAAACCCAGGGCCTTTTATTCGACTGATAGGACCGACTTCGGCCGGTTCCCGTTGCGACCCATTCTTAGCCGATTGATGTGGGTCAATGCACCCTATTCGCCGTCATGCATAATGAATTTGCTAAACATCCTCCCTACTCTGTTCTGGCCGCCGCGACCGAAATGTCCGGCGGCCTCTTTTTCGGTGGAGAGTCGATCGTTGGCGAGTATTTGCCCCTACCGCGTGCGTTCGGCCCGCAGTGTTTCGAATAGGGCCACGATCTCCTCCACCTGATGGCTGGCAAGTCGGGGATTGGGCATGTTCCGGTTCGGCCCGATAAAGCGATGGCCTGACGTCAGGAGCTGCCTGAGCGCATCAGTGGAGAACGACGGGCTCCTTGCCAGATCGGGGAAACTTGGCGCCGGAAAGCGCGAGTCCGGCTGATCGTTCGGCCTGTCGGACACCAGGTGGCAATTGCCGCAGATCGAATGCGCGAGCCCGCGCGCCTCCGCGATCTGGTCGACGAAGAGCTGATCGGTGAAGGGCGACGAGGTTGGCACCTGGAGGGTGATGAAGCCGCGCCCTTCGGCGCGGTGGCAGGCATTGCAGGCGTTGGTCAGCTCGCCA
Organism: Bradyrhizobium liaoningense; assembly: GCF_018130955.1. Classification (GTDB taxonomy): domain Bacteria; phylum Pseudomonadota; class Alphaproteobacteria; order Rhizobiales; family Xanthobacteraceae; genus Bradyrhizobium; species Bradyrhizobium liaoningense_C. Next base: position 128,973 of record NZ_JAFCJM010000002.1, on the reverse strand, counting down.
TAGGCCTTTGTGAATCTCGGGACGTCCCGGGCATCAATGGCGCTGCGCAATGCCTGCACGGCGCTCCGATCGACGCCCGCGGCCGGCGACGTCGTACGCTGCAGCCCGGCTTCGATCTGGTCGAGCTCGTAAGCTGCAAGCGGCCAGTTGCTGAGACGCCCGGCGGACCACAATTTGATGTGCTGGAACTGCATGGCGACCATCAGGTCCGACAGTGCCTTGCCGTCGCGCGGCTCGGCCTGTCCCGCCGCCCGCGACAGCGAAACGATGACCAGCGCTAATGCGATGAGAAGCACTCGCAGTCTCATGGCGCCTCCGCACGCAGTCTACGGCGGCGGATGGCCCCAAGGACTTGACGCTGATCAAGAGCGACCGCGCGAAGCCAATGATTGCTCAGGCCCTACGCGCCAGCACGCCCGGCAGCTCGGCTTGCAGCCATTCCGCGATCCGCGGCCACGCATGGGCGTGCGTCTTCGCGCCCATGAACAGGCCGAGATGATCGCTCGGCTCGGAGGCCGCGGCGATCAAGGCCGGCGGCGTGCCGACGAGGTGGGCGGTCGCCAGCGCCTGGACCGCCGGCACCACCTCGTCGTCGAGGCCCGCCAGCAGGAAGACCGGCGCTTTCACGTCCTTCAAATCGACCTTTCGGCCGAGCGCCGTGAATTCGCCGGCTGCGATCCGGTTCTCGCGAAAGATCCAGTTCACGATCTGGAGATAGTAGGTGCCGGGCAGGTTCAACGTCTCTGCGTTCCACTGGTCGAAGCGCGCCAGCAGTTCCGGCCCGCCCGTGTCCGACAAGCTCCGTTGCAACGCTACCTCGATGTCATGCGGGCTCAACCTGCGCGACCAGAATTGCAGCATCTCCTCGCCGCTGACATTGCCACCGCCGCGCGCCACGAGCTGGTCGTACACGGCTTCCGGCGCGTTGCGCGCGAGCCGCGACAACGATGAGTCGATCGAGAGGTCAACGGGGGCGCCGGCCAGCACCAGCCGGCGCACCTTCGCTGGAAAGCGCGCCGCATAGAGCAGCGACAGCCAGCCGCCCTGGCAGAGGCCGACGAGATCGACGGGCGCGCCGATCTCGTCGATCGCGACGTTGAGATCGCCGAGATAGCTGTCGATCGAGAGATAGCGCATCTCGGGCGAAGCGGAGCGCCAGTCCGCGAGATAGACGCGATCGACGCCGGCGCCCTGCAGCGACTGCACGACGCTGTGTCCGGGCGCGAAATCGGCGATCACGGCCCGGTGCAGCGCATAGGGCGCGCAAATCAGGGCGGGCTGGCCGGATCGGCGCGTCGAACAATCGCGCAGGCGCATCGTCGGCAATTCCAGCGCGACGGTGTTGGCCGTGGTCCAGGCGAGCGTCGATTCGCCCGGCTCCGGGGCGCCGCGATCGAACCACGACAGCCAGGACTCCATCGCCAGCCTGGCCGCCTCGAACGGCCACGAGAGCGGATCGTTGGAGCGGCCCGATCCCGTCGGCGGCGTCGGATTGTCGGTCTGTCCTGCCAAACCTTGCCTCAATCGTTCACAACAGTGCTTCAAAGCCGACCACGGCAATGCCGAGCGCCTTGAAGCTCTTGTGGGTCGCCGCGATAGAGCCGTCGAGGTCGATGCCGCGGCAGGCATCCTCGACAACGACAACCTCGAGTCCGGCCTTGCGGGCGTCCTCAGCCGAATAGCGGACGCAAAAATCGAGCGCGAGGCCGGCAACGAATACCGTCTTCAACTCGCGCTCGTGCAGATATCCGAGCAGCCCCGTCGGCGTCTTGCGGTCGTTCTCATAGAACGCGGAATAGGAATCGATGCCGCGGCGAAATCCCTTGCGCACCACCAGGCTCGGCCCGACGATGTCGAGGTCGCGATGGAATTCGGCCCCGGCCGATCCCTGCACGCAATGCGTTGGCCACAGCACCTGGGTGCCATAGTCCAGCTCGACCGTCTCGAACGGCCGCCTCGCGGCGTGGTTGGCGGCAAAGGACACGTGATCGCGGGGGTGCCAGTCCTGCGTCAGCACCACATTGGCAAATCGCTGCGCGATGCGGTTGATGGCGGGCACGACCTTCTCGCCGCCAGGGACGGCCAGGGCGCCGCCGGTGCAAAAGTCGTTCTGGACGTCGATCGCGAGCAGGACGTCGCGGCCGGAAATCTTCATCCTTGACCCTCAATCCTCGTCTTTTTCCTTGGCCCTCTCTGGCAAAGCCTGACGACCTGCAATGTCGATCTTCCCGTGCCACTTCGCAACCGCCTCCCCGGCAAGACTGGCCGACCCGCCCCGCATGCGTCCTTGTGCTGCATCAATAGGCAACTGAGCGGACGGCCGCGACCGGCCCGCGCAACGGTTCGGCCCCATCGGCGTTGTCGCTGCGGTCGGCGGATTCCCAAGGCATCCCGCCGATGCTATGCGGACTGGATTGCGGTGACGCACACAAGGGGTTCCGTGCAGGCATGAGTGACAGCAGGACGAGAGGTTGCGCCTTGCTCGCCGACATAGGCGGCACCAACGCGCGTTTCGCGATGGTCGAGGACGGCGTCGTCGGACCCGTCACCTATGTGAAGGTCGCGGATTTTCCGACCGTCAAGGATGCGGTCGCGGACGTGCTCTCCCGGAGCGTTCTGTCCGCGCCGGTCAAAACGGCTGTTCTCGCGGTCGCCGGACCGGTCGAGAACAATCGCTGCGTCATGACCAACAGCCCCTGGATCATCGACGGCGCCGAGCTCCAGCCGGCCTTTGCCTTCGACACGGTCCATGTCCTCAACGATTTCGAGGTGCTGGCCTGGTCGCTGCCGGCCTTGCAGCCGGCCGACCTGCTTCCGCTCGGCGGCAAGGCCGGCGTGTCAGGGGCGCCGATGCTGGTGCTTGGCCCGGGAACGGGCTTTGGCGCCTCGTGCCTCGTCGAGCGCAACGGCGCCCGCATCGCCGTGATCACCGAGGCCGGTCACGCCACCCTGCCCCCGGAAACGGAGCGCGAGGAGCAGGTGGTCGATCGCATGCGGAAGCGCCTTGGCTTCGTCTGCATCGAACGGGGAGCACTGTCGGGCGCCGGCTTGCAGAACCTGTACGAGGCGCTTGCGGAGGTCGAAGGCATTCCCGCGCCGAAACGCGACGCCGCCGGCATCACGACCGCGGCGCTCGACGGGAGCTGCAAGCTCAGCCACGCCGCGCTCGAGATGTTCTGCGGCCTGCTCGGGTCCGTCGCCGGCAATCTGGCCCTGACCTTTTGCGCCCGCGGCGGCGTCTATATCGCCGGCGGTATCGTGCCGCGCTTTCCAAAATTCCTCGCTGCCTCGGACTTTCGCAAGCGATTCGAAGCCAAGGGAAGTTTTGAGGGCTACCTTCGCAACATCCCGACCAGCCTGGTCGTGAAGCCCGATGCGAGCTTTGAGGGCCTGAAAGCTTTTTCCGATCATCACACGGCGTAAGCGACCGGTTGCTGCGACACCGCGCGGCCGCGCAATTCACAACTCATTGCCGCGACCGCATCCCCAAACGTGAGTTCCATCTTGCCTACCGCCACGGGTTGAGGAAGAATTCTTCCGTCGTGGCGTTGCGTGCGGGGGCGTTGCATGCGTAAACCAGATATCGGATTTGACTATCATCGTTATCACCAGCTCCTGACCGAAGCTGACGATGACGACAAGCGCATGGCCTTGATCGAGCTCCTGATCGCCGAAAAGGCCAAGGATCGGCTGGCCGCGCAGCGGGCCTCCGACCGTGCCGCAATGACGGCCCAGACCATCGCCAAGGTGCTCGGCACGACGCGCAATTGACGAGCCTCGATCTCGCTGATGGTGCCGCGGTCCGCCCGCGAGTCTCCGCAGCGATTGCGATTCCGTTAAGGCTCTCTGGCAAGCTCGCGTCAAACTTTTTGCTCTAGGAGTTCCCTCACCTGATGCAATTCAGGGGCAACAAAGGGGGGTACTGACATGAGCATGATTTCTCTGGCCGCGATGCCGGCCGCCGCTGAATCTCGTAGCATTGACCAGTCGTTCAAGACGCTGCTGCTGTTCTGCTGCGTCGGCCTGGTTGCGTCCTTCGGCGTGATGGCCGCGGGCGTCGATCTGAGCGCCTTCATCGGCTAAGACGCCGTAACTTATCCATCGAATGGCCGCCCCTCGGGCGGCCATTCGTGTTTGTGGTTCAGCCCGCAAACAGGGTTACTGGTTGCTGAAAGCCTTTCAGCAAATGCTCGCGGCCGCTCCCCCCGACCATGTCGCCGGTACGGTCCTTCACCGCCTGCGTCACCATGATCTCGCCGGATCCGGCCGCGGCCTGCGCGCGCGCCGCGCGGTTCACCACCGTTCCGACCGCGGTCAGATCGCGATGGGTGTTGCCGAACTCGCCAAAATTGGTTTCTCCGCTGTCAACGCCGATCCCGATGCCGAGCTCGTGGCCGCCGGCACCGATGGCGCGGGCAAGCTCCTCGCGCCGGCGGCTGAAGCGCGCCTGGATGTCACGGGCGGCGAGCAGCGCCTGCACCGCATGATCGGAATGCTTCACCGGAAAATTGAAGATCGCAAACACGGCATCGCCGATCGTCTTGTTCAGGAGACCGTCATAGCGCCAGATCGCCGCTGCGCAGTCATCATAGAAGGCATCGAGCAGCGACGTCAGTTCCGCCTGTGCAAGCGTCTGGGTCAACGCCGTGTAGCCGCGCAAATCCGCAAACACGATGGTCGCGTCGATGGTGACGGCGCGGGCCTTCATCACCCGTGAAAACGCCATCTCGCAGATGGTGCAGGTGTTCGGGTTCATCCGGCTCGGTCTGATACCGAACAGGCGGAACGGCGCCGACAACGGCCCGCGCAAGGGGATCGGCACACTCAGGTTCTGCCAACAACCCAGGCAGATGGTGGCGGGCTCCGAAGTCATGGGCAGGCGCCTTGGCTAATCCAATCCCGACATCGGCAAGCTAGCACTATCGGTGTCGGCGGCGCAGGAAATTCGTCCGCGCCGGGGAGTCAGCGCCCGCCCTGCCCGTCGATGAAAGCGAGGCCGATCCGGTTCTTCTGGATCCAGATCACCCGGCAGTCGTGAACGGACGAATCCTTCGCCAGGACCAGCCGGAAGCGTTGCGGGACGAAGGCGGGATTGTCGACGTCGATAGCGGCTCCTGCCGGCGAGATGTTGCGAACCACGCAGCTCATCACCGAGCCGCCGGATGACACATAGGCCAGCTCTTCGATTTCGACGCGCGGGTACTTTCGCTTGTCGTCCATCCGCCTTTTGCCTCGTTCCCTTGAACGATAGTCAGAATGCCTAAACGAATTGCACACGCCCGGCGTTGCACCGGGTCAATCCATTGTGCGATGCGGCGCGCCTTGCACTGCAACGACGGGCAAGCTCACCACGCGTAGCGGACGACGCCCTTGCCGGCATAGGAGCGCGTGACGATCCGATTGAAGCACCTCAGCAAACGCGTGCTGCTGGCGCTTGGCGAGCTCATCGATGCGAAGACGTATCCGCTCATCCGCGGGTCGGCTGTCGCCCGGATGCTGCGTGTAGAATCACCACGGGTTCCCGACAAGGTCGCAAGTCGGCCATAAGTCAGGCGCGATCCGGTCCGCTTTTCTTCAACTTCGCGTGACGAATTGGGCGGGCCGCGCCGCTGCGGCAGGATAGCCGGGCGCCGAGCCTTCCACCTACCCCAGGGCAAGGTGGCCCGGCTATTCGCGGCGCGGCTCGCCGATGCCAATGCGCCGGACCGATTCAGCCGGACGAGTCGCGCGGGACGCGCGCGATCGTCCGATTCGCCTTGTCCGCTAAAGCATGATCCGGAAAAGTGCGCAGCGGTTTTCCCGCGCGACAAACGCGGAACGCGTTTGCGCGGAGATCATGCTCAAACAAAGAACTAAAGCGCGATGACGATTCAACCTAAAGCCATCGCGCTTTAGTCGAGCCCGCGCTCGTGGCTGAGCCGCACCATCTCCTGGATGAAGACCTGCTTCTGCTTGTCGTCCAGGCTCGAAAACAGCGGCTCGGCGGCGTCGGCGACGTTGCGCTGATCGGCGGCGCGGTCGATCAGGAACTGCGCCTCGTTGCGCATCTGCTCGATGATGTCGTCGGGCGGATCGCGCTTGGCGCGCGCCACCCGCAGGTTGAGCCGCTCTGCACCATTATGGCCGAGGTAGTGCATGGCGCTGGAGAAGCCGTACCAGTGCTTCTCCTGGTCGGGCGTGAGGTTCAGCTCGGTCTTGATACGCTCGATATAGGCGTCGCTGTTGGCAACGAGTTGCTCGGCCGTGACCTGGGGCGCGCCGTTCTGGGTCAGCACGGTGACGTCCTTGTCCTTGCCGCCCTTGGCAGCCTTGCTGGAGTCCTTGGCGCCCTTCCCGGACTTGTCCTTGGTGCCGTCCTTGGCGCTCTTGGAATCCCCGCTCTTGGAATCCCCGCTCTTGGCGTCCGCGTTCTTGCCGCCCTTGCTCGCGTCCTTGGCATCCTTGCTGGCGTCCTTGCCCGCCGGCGCCTGGTTGTTGTTGCCGACCCCCAGCACACCGGTGAACACACCGACCACGCCGCCGATGGCACCGCCGAGCACGCCGCCGACGGGGCCGGCCGCCTTGTTGCCGGCCGCCGCGCCGTCCTGCACGCCCTTGACCAGGCCTTGCGCGTTGGCAACGGCGGCGGCGCCCAACAATAGCGCCACCATTGACCCGAGCGCGAACCATCGTCGCAGGCGAAGCGGCGAGCGCTGCGTCGGGTTGATCATTCTCGTCTCCATCTTCGATCTGCTTGGTCTGATTGGATTGTCTGCTGGCAGGAGTCTGCCTGGTTGGAACTCTAGCGTTGCCGCCGCGCCCAGGTCTAGGCGCGTGTCCAGGCACGCGCGAACCTGTCCACGCCTGAAAAGCGTTTCAGGCGAAGCGGTTATGAAGGCTTATTCGAAACTGCGGCGTAATTGCGTAGGGATCGTCGGCCCGGCTGTCGCACCCACCGTGTGCGTCGCAAAAGGATGTGCTTCGGTTCACCGCTGCTGAATCGCTGCACACAACGTTAGTTCTAGATGCGCGCGTTTTGGATTTCTCGACAGACGCAATCAATTCTGCTCTGATCGCGCTACCAATTCTCCGCGCCTCACGTGACCGGCTGCGCGAGGCGATGGCACGAAAAAGCAAGAACCGGCACGAAAAACAAGAACCAGGGAACGGTACCAAAGAAGAGCAAACAATAAACAACCAGAGCGAGGAAACGAGATGTCACGCAAGAAACTGACGCGACGACAATTTGTTGCCGCAACTGCGATGTCCTCCGCGGCGCTGATCACCGCGCCCTATGTGCGCGGCGCCTATGCCGCCGGCAAGCTCTCGATCGGCTTCTGGGACCATTGGGTACCCGACGCCAACAAGACCTCCACCGATCTCGTCAACGAATGGGCAGCGAAGGAGAAGGTCGAGGTTTCCATCGACTACATCACCAGCAACAACAAGAAGATCGAGTTGACCGTCGCGGCCGAAGCGCAGGCGAAGTCCGGTCACGATATTCTTCAGATGTACACCTGGTGGCCGCACGCCTACTCCGAACAGCTCGAGCCGGTGAACGACGTCGTGGAGCCGGCGATCAAGCAGAACGGTGAAGTGAACGGCACCGTGAAATATCTCGGACAGGCTGCGGGAAAATGGCTTGCAGTACCCGCTACCCCAGGGAGCCAGATCAAGGGGCCCTGCACGCGCATCGATCTGATGAAGAAATACGCGGGCATCGACGTCCAGGAAATGTACCCTGCGGGCGCGCCGCCGAAGGCCGACAATTGGACGATGGAGACATTCCTGAAGGCCGCGGAAGCCTGCCAGAAGGGCGGCTTTCCCTTCGGCATCGGCCTCGGCGAAACCACCGACAGCGTCGACACGGCGGGCGCGATCTTCCAGTCGTTCGGCGCCGAACTCGTCAACGCCAAGGGCGAGCCCACAGTGAAGACCGATCAGGTCCGTCAGGCACTCGAATATTACAAGAAGCTGATCGCCTTCCTGCCACCGGACGCGCCATCCTGGGACGACGCCTCGAATAACAAATGGCTGATCTCCGGCCGCGGCGCCCTCATCATGAATCCGCCGAGCGCCTGGGCGGTGGCCAAGCGCGACGCACCGCAGGTCGCCGAGCAATGCTGGACGCACGGCTTTCCGGCCGGCCCGAAAGGCCGCTTTGCGCCCTATCTACCGTACTATTGGGGCCTCTGGAACTTCTCCAAGAACAAGGAAGCGGCCAAGAGCCTGCTCACCCATTTGTCGCAGGCGTCGTCGATCGAGAAGTTCGTCTCTGCCAGCGGCGGCTACGACCTGCCCGCCTATGCGAACATGACGACGTTGAAGACGTGGGCCGAGGTAGAGCCGCCGAAAGGAACGCTCTATCACTATCCCAACCCCTACAATCATCAGACGCTGTCGATTGCGGCCTCTCCTGCACCGCCAAAGATCGCCCAGCAGATCTACGCACAGGCGATCCTGACCAAGATGGCGCTCCGCTTTGCGCAGGGAGAGAAGATGGAGACCACGCTCGCCTGGGCCGAGGGCGAGTGCGAAGGCTTCATGCGAACCTGAACCGGGATGTGTCACGGCGGTTCACGCCTCCGGCGTGAGCCGCCAGGACAATCCGCCGTTCGATGTATGATCCGATGAGCCGACCGAGCGGCCGGCTTCGCGAACAGACATTCTGCAAGGAAGGTTCGGTCATGGCTGAGGTCGTCGTTCAGCATAGTCGCGCCGCTCGCACAACGAGGGCACGCAAAGGCGGGAGCCTGCACAATGCGTTGAGGCGAAAATCGACCGTGGCGTTTTTCCTGACGCTGCCGCTGATCCTGCTGATCGCGTTGCTCGTGCTCTACCCTGCCCTTTACTCGGTTCACCTGTCGACGCTGAACAAGTCGATGCAGAAGTTCGTCGGCTTCGGCAATTTCACCTTCCTGTTCAAGCGCGAAACGTTCTGGATGGTGGTGAAGCAATCCTGCATCTTCGCGATAACGGCCGTCATCTTCAAAGCGCTGATCGGCTTCATCGTCGCGCACTTCGTTCACAACATTCCCGCCAAGGGGCAGCGCAAATGGCGCGGCATGCTGCTGGTGCCCTGGGTCATCCCGCCGGCAATGAGCACGCTGGCCTGGCTCTGGCTGTTCGACCCCTCCTACAGTGCGTTCAACTACACGCTCTCCTTCTTCGGCATCGGTCCCATTCCCTGGCTTGGCGACGCCGCCTGGGCGCGCTTCTCCGTCATTCTCGTCAATGTCTGGTATGGCGCGCCGTTCTTCATGATCATGTACCTGGCGGCGCTGAAATCGGTGCCCGATCAGCTCTACGAGGCGGCCGCGATCGACGGCGCCAATTGGTGGCAGCGCATCTGGTACGTGACGCTGCCGATGATGCGCAACATCATTGCGATCACGACGCTGTTCTCGCTGATCGTCACCTTCGCCAATTTCGACATCGTGCGCATCCTGACCTCGGGTGGCCCGCTCGACCAGACCCAGATCTTTGCAACCTACGCATTCCGGGTCGGCATCGAGAGCAGCGACATTCCGCTCGGCGCCAGCGTCTCGCTATTCATGGTCCCAATCCTCGCCGTCGCGGCCATCTTCATCCTGCGCGACGTCTCCAAACGCGGGAATGAAGCCTGATGAGCACGGTCGCAATCGACAAGGCTGGCCCCCGGCGCAACGTCAAATACGGCAGCATGAGCCGAGACCGCGCGTGGGCGCTGCGCTGGTCCTATTTCTTCCTGGTGCTGTTTGCGATCTTTTCGCTGACGCCGCCGCTCTACATGCTGATCACCTCGCTGAAGACTAGCGCGGAAATCTCGGCGGCCACCAACCCGTGGTGGGTTTTCCATCCGACGCTAGCAAACTACGTCGAGTTGCTGACATCCAACCAATTCCTCCGTTTCTTCTGGAATTCGGCCATGGTGTCGATCGTGGTGGTGATCGTCACCATGGTGATCAGCATCCCTGCTGCATTTGCGCTGGCGCGGATGAAGTTCTGGGGCTCGGCGACGCTGGCGACCGGCGTCTTCCTGACCTACCTGGTCCCGGACAGCCTGCTGTTCATCCCGCTCTTCAAGGTGTTCGCGACCGTTCAGGAGTGGACGGGGATCCCGCTTCTCAACAGATGGTATGTGCTGCTGTTCATCTATCCGACGCTGACGGTTCCGTTCTGCACCTGGATCATGATCGGCTACTTTGCCTCGATCCCCAAGGAGCTGGACGAGGCCGCCATCATCGACGGCGCGTCCTGGCTCCAGACGCTGACGCGGATTTTCATTCCGGTCGCCCTGCCGGGGCTTATCGCCGCGACCATCTTCGCTTTCACCGTGTCCTGGGCGCAGTTCCTCTATCCCCTGGTGTTCACGACATCAGTGGACCAGTTCGTTCTCCCCGTGGGGATCACCACCACCCTGATCAAGGGCGACGTCTTCAACTGGGGACAGATCATGAGCGGCGCCCTGCTCGGCGCAGCACCACCGCTGATTATCTACGCCTTCCTGATGGACTATTACATTGCCGGCCTGACCGCCGGCGCGACAAAGGGTTGATTCTCATGGCTGACGTTGCGTTACGGAAGGTGGTCAAGCGCTACGACGACGTCGAGGCGGTGCGCGGCATCGACCTCGATATCGCCGACCATGAGTTCATCGTGCTGGTCGGCCCGTCCGGCTGCGGCAAGTCGACGACGCTGCGCATGATCGCAGGGCTCGAGGACATCAGCGACGGCGATATCCTGATCGGCGGCGACGTCGTCAACGACGTGCCGCCCAAGGATCGCGACATCGCGATGGTGTTCCAGAACTACGCGCTCTACCCGCACATGACGGTCGCCGAGAACATGTCGTTCGGCCTCAGGCTGAAGCACTATCCGAAGGCTGAGATCAAGGCGCGGGTGACGGAGGCCGCGCGCCTGCTCGACATCACCGACCTGATCGACCGCAAGCCGAAGCAGCTCTCCGGCGGCCAGCGCCAGCGCGTGGCGATGGGCCGCGCCATCGTGCGCAACCCAAAAGTCTTCCTGTTCGACGAGCCGCTGTCCAATCTCGACGCAAAGCTGCGCGTGCAGATGCGGATCGAGATCAAGAAGGTGCACCAGAAGGTGCGCACCACGACGGTCTACGTCACCCACGACCAGGTCGAGGCGATGACGCTGGCGGACCGCGTCGTGGTCATGAACAAGGGCTGCATCGAGCAGATCGGCACGCCCAACGAGCTCTACCACAAGCCGGCGACGCGCTTCGTCGCGGGCTTCATCGGCTCACCGGCGATGAATTTCATCCCGTGCCGGCTCGAGGACACCGGCGGCAAGCTCAATCTGCGCCTGACCGACCGCATCTCGTTTGCGCTGCCGCCCTCGCGCGCGGCCCGCTACAACGCGCTCGCCCGCACCGACAGACTGCTGCTCGGAATCCGGCCCGAGCACATCACCGAGTCGCACGCGCATCTAGAGCCCGGCGTCGAGACATTCGACACCATGCTCGATGTCACCGAGCCGATGGGCATGGAGACGCTGGTCTACTTTGGGCTCGACGGGGCGCCCGTCTGCGGCCGGGTCAATCCCAATGCCGGCGCCAGGGACGGAGCACCCATGCGTTTGGCGATGGACCTCAACAATATGCACCTGCTAAACGAGGCGACCGGCATCGTGTTGTAGAGGCCGGACAAGACACTTCGATCAGGCAGGGGATTATGGCAACCAACAAGAAGAAGATTTTCGTCACGCAGACTTTGTCGCGAGGCGCACGCGCCCTTCTCACCCAGCGGGATGATATCGAGCTCGTCGAATTCCCCAATCTGATCTCGACGCCTGATTTCCAGACCATGCTGAGGGAGCACGCGCCCGTCCATGGTGTGGCCCTCGGGGCCACCAGGTTCGGCGAGCCCGAGCTCGAGGCATCCAGGGACATGAAGGTGGTGACGCGGATCGGCGTCGGCTACGACGCGGTCGACGTTACGGCCCTGTCCCGCCGCAAGGTGCCGCTGCTGGTTGCGGGCACCGCGAACTCGCCCTCAGTGGCCGAGCAGGCGCTGTTCATGATGCTCACCCTCGCCAAGCGCGCGCAGGAGATGCATGCCTGCGTCACCGACGGCAAATGGGCCGACCGGCTCGGCATGCTGCCCTTCGACCTCTACGGCAAGACCGTGCTGATCATCGGCTTCGGCCGCATCGGCTCGCGCACGGCCAAGCGCTGCCTGGCGATGGAAATGAACGTGCTGGTGTTCGATCCCTACAAGAGCGCGGATGACATCAGGGCGGCCGGCTGCGAGGTGGTCAGCGACCTCGACGCAGCGCTGCCCCGCGCCGATTTCGTCACCCTCCACTGCCCGAAGACGCCGGAGACGGTCGGCCTGTTCAATGCCGCGCGGATCGGGTCGATGAAGCCGACCGCCTATCTCGTCAACACCGCACGCGGCGGCATCGTCGACGAGAAGGCGCTGCACGCAGCGCTGGTGTCCGGCAAGATCGCCGGCGCCGGCCTCGACGTGTTCGAGCAGGAGCCGCCGCCGGTCGGGCACGCCCTGTTCGCGCTGCCCAACGTGATCACCGCGCCGCATGTCGCCGGCGTCACCGTCGAGGCCGTCGATCGCATGAGCGAGCAGACCGCGCGCAATATCCTGAGCGTGCTCGACGGCGATCCGATCCGGGTCAACGTGATCAATCAGGACGTGCTGGGCTGATGCCGCGCCGGAGGTCGCGGGCGCCCATCCGCCCGCCGCCTCGGTAAGGACAGGAACCGTCCCATTTTGGTGCAAATCGGGCCCAAACTCAGCCTTAATCCAAAGCGCGTAATGTAGGGAACCGCGGCGGCAGTGGGACAGATTTGCCGGCCGCGGGCCTCGCGGAGGATGGACCCTTGTCAAATATCGACCCGACCGATCACACGCTGGCGACGATCGCCAGCATTCTCGAACGCCCGGAGCCCGCTCGCGACGCCGAGGAACCTGCGATCGACGTGCAGGCCATTTTGGCCGAACCGGTGCCACCGCCGCTGCCCTCATTCGACGAGCCGGAGCAGTCATTCGACGAACCGCCTCTGGTCGACGACGAGCAGATCCTGGTCGACGAGCAGCCGCTGGTGCCCGAGCAGGCCGATGCCGACGGCTACAGCAAGGTCGGCCCCGGTCCGATGGCGGCGCTGCGCTTCAAATGGAGTGTGCAGCGCGGTGACGACGGCCAGTATTACGTGCACGAGACCATCGGCGACTACTCCACCCCGGTCGTCAGTGGCCCCATGACAAGCGAAGCCGCCGTCAGGCTGGTCGACGAGCGCGAGGCCGAGGCGCAGCACCGCTTCGAGGTCTTGCGCAACGAGATCGCCGGCCGCACCGGGCTTGCGCAGTTCGTGCAGAGGGGCGAGGCCTAGAGCGCGCATGGCGCTTTAGGCTCTAATTCTTGAGCATGATCTCCGCGCAAACGCGTTCCGCGTTTGTCGCGAGGGAAAACCGCGTCACACTTTTCCGGATCATGCTCTAGCGCCTGCCCAGAAAGTCCCGCTTCACGAGGTCGACGCCGGCGTGCCGCAGGATGTCGTAGGCCGTCGTGACGTGAAAGAAGAATTGCGGGACGCTGAAGGTCAGCAGCAGCGACCGCCCGGTGAAGGGCAGCTCGACCCCGCTCTTCAAGCGGAACGCGACGTCCTTGTCGGCGGCCGCGTCGATCTCCGCGCGCGGCAAGCCTTCGATGAAGGCGATTGCAGCCGCGATGCGCGATTTCAGCTCGGCCAGATCAGGCTTCGAATCGGAAAAGGCGAGCGGTTCGCGCCCGGCCAGCAAGGCTGAGCCGACCACCGCGTGGCGCATGGCCTCGCCGACCTGCTGCGCCAGATCGTACATGTTCGGATAGAGCCGCATCCCGAGCAGCACGGCCGGATCGATCTTGCGTGCCTCGGCGTAGGCTCCGGCCTGGTCGAGCAGCCCGGACAGATTGTGCAGGAACGGCACGAACAGCCCGGCCGACGCCTCGTGGAGCGATATCGTCAAATCTCCAATTCCTTCTCGCCTGCGGCGGACAACTGGTCTAAATCCGCATCGCGAGAGCAAGATGACAGTTCAGACAGGGGTGGAAAAGAGATGATCGTTCGAAAATTGGTTGGCCTGGCTGCCGCCCTGTTGGTGAGTTTTGCGGCCCACGCGCAGCAGGCGGCCCCCGCTTCCCGCCTCGACGACATCATGAAGCGCGGCACGCTGCGCGTCGGCATGACCGGCGACTACAAGCCGTTCACCTATCTCGACAAGGCGACCCAGACCTTCGCCGGCTTCGACGTCGACATGGCGGAAGCGCTCGGCAAGGCGCTCGGCGTCAAGGTCGAATACGTCCCGACCGCCTGGCCGAAGCTGATGAAGGATTTTGAGGCCGATCAGTTCGACATCGCCATGGGCGGCGTCTCCATCACCTTCGACCGCCAGAAGAAAGGCCTGTTCTCCACGCCGATCATGCGCGAGGGCAAGACGCCGATCGCGCGCTGCGCCGACGTCGGCAAGTACCAGACGCTCGCCGACATCGACAAGAAGGGCACGCGCGTCATCGTCAATCCCGGCGGCACCAACGAGCGCTTCGCCCGCGCCAACATCAAGGACGCCGAGATCAACGTCTTCCCCGACAACACCGTGATCTTCGACGAGATCGCCAAGGGCAATGCCGACCTGATGATGACGGACGCCTCGGAGACCCGCTTCCAGCAGAAACAGCATCCGGGCGTGCTCTGCGCGGTGCATCCGGATAAGCCGTTCGACTTTTCGGAGAAAGCCTATTGGCTGCAGCGCGATGTCGCGTTGAAAGCCTTCGTCGACCAGTGGCTCCATGTCTCGATGGAGGACGGCAGTTTCAAGAAGATCTACAGCGCCTGGTTCGACTAGGCCCAGGTTCAAACTAAAGCGCGATGAGATTTGTCATCGCGCTTTTGGTTTCTTGTTTGAGCATGATCCCCGCGCAAACGCGTTCCGCGCTTGTTGGGTCCGGATCAGGCTTTAGACCACGCCTGGAACAGGAAACGCCCGGCACATCTGGACGCACTCCGACCTGAGGCGCGCGACGACCGCATCGTCTCCGTTCGCTTGCAGAGCCGCCGCGATGAACTCGCCGATACGACGCATTTCGGGCTCTCCCATGCCACGCGTGGTCGCCGCCGGTGTCCCGAGGCGAATACCGCTCGGCCTGAGCGGCGGGCGCGGATCGTCCGGAATAATCTGCTTGTTCGTGGTGATCGCGATGGCATCGAGCACGTCCTCGGCTGCGCGCCCGTCCAGTCCGACGGATGCTGCCGTATCGACGACCATCATGTGATTGTCTGTCCCGCCCGTGACCAGCTTCATGCCGCGCTCCATCAGCGCGCCCGCAAGAACCTGCGCGTTGCGCAAAACCTGCCGCGCGTAAACCTGGAACTCCGCCGTAGCCGCCTTCTTGAGCGTCACGGCAATCCCCGCCACGACATTCATGTGGGGGCCGCCCTGCAAGCCGGGAAAGACGGACGCATCGATCCGACCGGCATGTTCCTTCCGGCACAGGATGATCCCGCCACGGGGACCGCGCAGTGTCTTGTGGGATGTCGTCGTCATGACGTCGAAGCCGGCATCAAGCGGGTTGCGCATGGCATCAGCGGCGACCAGTCCGCCATAGTGGCTCACGTCAGCCATCGTGAGCGCGCCGACTTCGTCGGCAATACTCTTGAACGCCGCATAGTCCAGGTCGCGCGGATAGGAGCTGTAGCCGCACAACACCATCTTCGGACGCGCTTGCTGCGCAATCGCGCGCAATTCGTCGAAATCTATCACGCCGCCGTTTGACGAGGCCGTCTTGTAGCGAACGAAGTTGAACAGACGCCCCATGTGGGACACCGGCGCGCCGTGAGTGAGGTGGCCACCATGGGACAGGTCCATGGCGAGAATGGTGTCGCCGGGATTCAACAGGCCGAGATAGACAGCTTGATTCATCGGCGATCCCGATAGAGGCTGAACGTTGGCGTGCCCGGCACGAAACAGCGAGCAGGCGCGCTGGCGTGCGAGGTTCTCGATTTCGTCCGTGAACAGCTGGCCGCCGTAGTACCGGCGTCCCGGATATCCCTCGGAGTATTTATTGGTGAAGACCGACCCGAGCAGCTCAAGCACCTCCGGGTAGGTGTAATTCTCTGACGGGATCAGTTCGACGCCGTCCTGTTGACGGCGCTCTTCGCCTACAAGGGCTGCGGCGATCTCTTGATCGTTGATGGTCAGTTCGTTGCGAAACGACGGCATGCTCGGGCTCCTCAACACGCTGTTTTTCCAGCAGATGGGTTGCCCAGGCGATCGGCGTCGAAACCTTCGCGCTTCACCGTGGTCGTTTCCACGTTAGTTCGCCAGTCGCGCGACAGGACGAATGAGCACGGAGGCTCTTCGCAAAGCAAGATTTAGCCGACCTGCGGACCACCCGCAACTACCAGTTGGTGCTGCCCCTTGCGAAATCTCGTCGAGCGCTTCCTCAACAAATCAAACAATGTCGTCGCATCGCTACGCGCTCCGACAAGCTCTCGCCCCTGGTCCTGCGCGACATCGCCATGCGTTGGACGAGTGTTGGACGAGCGGTCAAACTCTGGACCGACTTGCATGGCATTGAACCAGGAGCGACTGGAGGACGACTCATAACTTGAAAGTGATCTAGATCACGCTACGCGACGGGGCCGAAGCGTAAGCGTCGATGCGGGACTACCTCAGGAGACGGAAATGAAGAAGCTGTTGGCGTTGGCCGCATTTCTTTTGGCGAGCACGGCCGCACAGGCGCAATACACCATCGAATATGGCGGCCACACCATCCGCATCGACCCCGACCGCGGCACCGTGTCGATCCCCGGCGTCTATGACAATACCGGGCGCGACAAGGCCAAGAAGGCCAAAAACGACGCAAAGAACGACGTAAAGAACGACACCAAATCCGACCCGAGCGCGCAGAAGCAGCAGCCGCCGCAGCAGGCCAGGACCGAGCCGCAGCAGCCCGCCAGCCCGGCCCCCGCCCCAGTCGCAGCGCCGCCCGCGGCCGAACAGGCTGCCACCCCTGCCGTCGCGCCACCGCCGGCTCCGCCCGCCCCGCCAGCTCCACCGCCGACCACGACGGCGAACAATGCGCCGGCCGAAACCGCCGTCCTGCCGCCGCTTCCTCCGCTCCCGGCCGCCGCTCCGGCCGAGCAGCCGGCTGCACCCGCAGTGACACCGCCGCCGGCCCCGACGGTCGCGGCTGCTCCGCCCGCACCCGCGGCCCCGCCGCCCGCGCCGGCACCGGCCCCCGTTCAGGCGGCCGCCGCGCCTGCGCCCGTTGCAGCCCCCGCCCCGACCCGCGACCTCAACTCGCCGCTGGGCATCTGGCTGACCGAGGAGAAGGAAGGCAAGGTCCGCATCGAGCAGTGCGGCAACAATCTCTGCGGCTATTCGGTCGACGCCAAGTCGAACCTGAATGGCGAGCAGGTGCTGATCAACATGAAGCCGACCAAGGACCAGAAATGGACCGGCCGCATCCTCGATCCCAACTCCGGCTCGACCTATGATTCGACGATCGCGATGCGCGGCACGGACCGGTTGCGCGTGCAGGGCTGCGCCTTCGGCGGCATGTTCTGCGGCGGCCAGACCTGGACGCGCGTGAACTGAGACAGTCGCAAGGTACCGACCTCCGCGAAAAGGAGCCCGGCATCACCTGATGCCGGGCTCCTTCGTCTAGGGCCTGCCGTCAGCGCGAGATGTAGCCTGTTGCAAGCGGCTTGAAGCGATAGATCAGATACGGTGTCTTGTTCTCCGCCTTGCCGCCATGGAACATGGCTGCGGCCGAGACCTGGGACGCCGACACGTACATGTAGCCGTCGGGCGACGCCGTGATCCCATCGGGCCAAACCATATCAGGGTCGCTGAGATAGGTGCGGTACTTGCGGTCCGCGCCGACAATGCCGATTGACTTTGTCTCGACGGCGGTGAGGTAGAGATTGCCGGCATAGTCGATCGACAGGCCACCATTGTTCGGCTTGTCCGAGTAGCGTTCGACCTTGCCGCTCAGCTCCTCCGGGCTGAGCTTCTCATCGTTCAGATCGGTGGCCTTGATGCGGTACACCGACCGGCCGCTGAGGGGCGCGAAGTAGACCCATTCGGACCTGACATCCATCGTGATGCCGTCGCAGCCAACCTTGATGATCGAAGGCTTGCCATCCTTGCCGGGCACCGTCAGATCGTTGCCATCGACGGTGATCAGCACATTTTCCGGAACGGTTGACCGATCGCCATCCAGCACGCGCCGCGCGACGCCGCTGTCCATGTCGATGACGATGATCGCCGCATGAGACCCGTCGCCGCCGGGTCCGATGTTTTCGTCGGCGATGTAGAATTTCCGGTTCTTCTGATCGATCACGATGTCCTGCGGTTGCGATCCCTTCACGGTGATCGGTTCCGGCATGTAGTAGATGCGCTCAAGCTTGTTCGTGCGCGTATTCCAGCCGACGAGTTTTGGCGTGATCTGGGTCCGGAAGCCCATGTCGATGATCCACACGACGCCGCTCTCATCGGAGCGCAGGCCCAGCACATTGTCGAGATACTGGTCGGTCCCCTTTCGCGGCGTATTCCACTGGGCATTTGGAAACGGCTCGAACGTCGTCGGCGACGTCAGCCGGGCCACGCGAATGTCCGGGCTGTAGAATGGATGATGGCTGAAGATCAGCTGGTTGTCCGGCGTGAATGCGATGTTGCCGACGGACTGGGGCAGCTTGGCGAAGACCTCCGCCTGGACGTTTCCGTTCTCGGCGTGGGCGGCTCCTGCCAGCACGACCGCTGCGGCCAAACTGGCCAATCGAATCCCTTGTCTCACGTTGCTCGCTCCTTGTTTTCCTCAATAGGATTTTCATGCGCGCCCTGCCGGTCTGCGCCGGCTAATGGCTCGCTGCACTCCTGCAAAGGTTTGGCATCTGCGGCCGATATCGGCCTTTGCGAGCGGCACGTTGCGCGCTAATTTGGATGCTGACAATTACGCACAGTTTCGTCTCCTGGTATCACGGAGTGAACTATGAAGAAGCTCGCGGGCAACACCTATGATTGTGCGGCCGGATGTCCGGTGGAGGCGACGCTCGACCTGATCGACGGCAAATGGAAGGCCGTTATCCTCTATCACCTCCTCGACGACACCGTTCGCTTCAACGAGCTCAAGCGCCGCTTGTCGCGCATCACGCAGCGCATGCTGACGCGACAGCTCCGCGAATTGGAGGCTGCCGGCCTCATTCATCGCCGGATCTATGCCGAGGTCCCGCTACGCGTCGAATACTCGCTGACGGCGCTCGGACGCACGCTCGAGCCCGTCGTTCGCATGCTGTGGACGTGGGGCAAGCAATATCTTTCGACGCGAGAGAGCTCTGTCGTACCGCTGGCGGAGCGCCGCCGCTCAGCCTAAAGCATGATCCGGAAAAGTGCACAGCGGTTTTCCCGCGCGACAAACGCGGAACGCGTTTGCGCGGAGATCATGCTCAAACAAAGAGCTAAAGCGCGACGACGATTCAACCTAAAGCCATCGCGCTTTAGACGATGGCCTCGATCACGTGCGCCTGGATCTTTGCGGAGATCTCGCCCTCCCCGTGTCGCGCGGCAATCACCTTGGCCGCGTGAGCGGTGGCAGCCTCCAGCGCATCGGGGCGCCTCGCCTCGATTTCGTTGCGCAGCGGCGTCCCCTGGCAGTAGCTGATCGCGGCAAGCTGCGCGGAGATGGCGCGATTTTGATCGGTCCGTGTTGCAATCGTCACGCCTGAAAACCCTGCATCCAGCACGTCGCGGCGGATTTGGGCGGTGTCGTGATAGCCGTGCGGCGTGCGCGCGAGGAAACGCGGCGGATCGTCCGGGAAGAACTCGGCCATTGCATCCGTGACGTCCGCCGCAATGACGTTGTCCTCGATCCTGTCCCAGACGTTGAAGATGAAACCGCCGCTCGGCTTCAGCACGCGCCGCGCCTCCCGATAGCCTTTGACGCGGTCCGGAAAGAACATCGCGCCGAACTGACAGCACACGACGTCGAATGAGCCATCCGGAAACGGGAGCGACAGCGCGTCGGCCTGGCGCCAGCTCACGCGCGCATCGGAGCCTTGCCGAAGCTTTGCGTGGTCGAGCATCGGCTGATTGAGATCGGTCGCCACGTAAGTCGCATCATCAGGCAGGAGGGCTGCGACGGCGCGCGTGACCACGCCGCTTCCCGCTGCGGTTTCCAGCACAGCCTTCGGCGATCGTGCGGCGACGCGGCGCGCCATGTCGTCGGCATAGCTCTGGAAGATCAGAGGGACCATGTAGCGGTCGTAATTTTCCGGGACCGAGCCGGCGAACACCTTGTCGGATTCAGGCATCCCTTCGACCTCCGCAAAAGCGCTTTGAGACGCGAGCAGCAGGACATGACGGTGAGGCCTTGTCACGTTGCACTGCACAGCATGCCGTCCAGCGTGCGCGATGTCACGCTCGTGGAACCGGCGTGACAGTCCTCACATCAGCGCCCCCTGCACCATGGCAGGTTCCCGCACGTTCAACCCATAGGGGCGAGCCATGAACTACTTTCGCAAGGCAATTTTGATCACGATCCTCGTCACTGCCCTGCCGGTCGTGCCGGCCTCCGCTGCGACCACCAGCTTCGACGGCGCCTGGAATGTCCGGATCGCATCGTCGAGCGAAAGTTGCGGCAACGGCGCGACCGTCTCGATCGGCATCAGCAACGGTCAGGTCGCCTCCAGCGGCGCAGCGATGTCGGCCTCCGGCCGCGTCGCCGATGCGGGCAGCATCAGCGTCACCCTGAGCAGCGGCATCAAGCGCGCCGTCGGTTTTGGCCGCCTCACGGGCACGTCGGGCTCGGGCACCTGGAAAGGCACCCTGTGCTCAGGCACGTGGACGGCGGAAAAACTCTAGGCGTGGCGACGCGCGCCCGACGCACGGTTGGCAAATCGCGACTCACCGATGGTGCGCAGACATCGCAGGGAACGTCGCTCCGACCGGTGCGTTGGAAAACCGAAGCAAATTCATTCAAGCTTGCCACGCGATGGACGGGCCGAGTGAGACTTGCTGGATAAGACCGCGCCGAGCGGGCGCCGAAGCCGCGAACAGGTTTGAACAATGAGGGTCTGCGGAGCTGTGCGGGCCGGTTTGTTCACCGCATTCATTGCAGCGACCTGGCCCGGCGGACAGGTGCAGACATCCCTCGCGCAAACCCGACCATCAGTGTCCTCCAACGAAGTGGCGAAGGTCTCTCCGCGGAAGGAAAGTGCACCTCGGAAGGATGCTGCAAGGTCTGACCCGCACACGACGGGATTTGTAACCGCCTCGGCGCACAGCACGGAGTTCGCCATAGCTCAGGACATTGCGACGACGCTGGCCAGCGGCCAAGAGAGCGGTCCTCACGGCGAGGTCGCATTGCGGGTGCTGCCAATGGTGGGAAATGGCGGCATTCGCAACCTTATCGACATACTCGGCCTGGCAGGTGCCGACATGGCGATCGCTCCCGTCCTGCTGGCTGATCGTCTCCGGGAATCAGGAAGCCTCGGAGATATCGGCAACAAGCTCGTCTACATTACCCCGCTGTTTGTCGAGGAGTTCCATCTCCTCGCACGTGCCGAGATCCAGAGCCTGTCGGATCTTGCGGGAAAGCGGGTTAATTTCGGCGAAGAAGGCAGTGCTGGCGCTGTCCTCGGCCGCGAGGTGCTCAACAATCTGGAGGTGAAGGTCAGCGAGTCTAACCTGGCTCTGGACGCAGCACTGGAGGGAATGCGGAAGGGGCAAATCTCCGCCGCCTTTTTGGTGTCGGGCAAGCCGGTCAGCTTCCTGGCCCGCTACGCGCAAGACGACGGCCTTCACTTTCTGTCCATCCCCTATTCGAAAGCGATGCTGCAGCATGATTATCTGCCATCGGCTCTCCGCCACGAAGACTACCCAGAGATCATCGGAGTTTCTGATACCGTCGACACCATCGCGATCAAATGCGCGCTTTTCGTTTACAACTGGCCGATCCGCAGCGAGCGGTTTCCGCTTCTGGAACTGTTCGTGCAGACACTATTCTCGCGGTTTCCTGAATTTCTCGGTGACGGTCATCACCCCAAGTGGCGAGAGGTGAATCTGGCCGCGCTGCTTCCTGGTTGGCGGCGATTTCAACCTGCGGAACGCTGGCTCCAGCAGCAATCCGGCGGAGAAGCCGCGCTTCGCAGGGCGTTCGGTCGCTTCCTCGAGCAAAAGCCGATCACTAATCCGCCGGACCGCGAACAATTGTTCCAGGACTTTATGCGCTGGCAACAACGGCAGCAGGGCCGATGACCCAGGCACTGGGAGGTCTTGATGCGAAATTCACTGGTGACCGCAGCCTTGGCTGCGTTGCTTGCGTTGACCGCGGACGTGAAGCAGCCTGCCGCTCAGCTTTTTCCGGCCGAACGTCCGGCTCCGCAGGCGCGCGCTCCACCCGGGGTGCAATCAACCGACAACATTGAGAAAACCAAAGCCGTCACTCGCGCAGACGGCAAACCACACAGAAAGCGCCGCGTCATTCGCCCAGCGCCGAACCAGCGAAGGGTTGCCGAGAAAAAGGGCTACGAGCGGGTCAGCGATCTCGTGAACTTCCCTAAGTTCTTTCCTGGCCTGGGCATCCTCTTTGTGAAGCCGGAAACTCTGCCGCTAGGGCCTTTCCTATGCTTCGATCGCGGGGATCGCCTGGTGGCAACCCTGTATATGGTGCCGACAAAGGATATCGACAATCACAAATCATTGGAAGCGTCGGGCTTCGCTGGAAGGGTTGACCACGTCAGCATCTACTTCAACCCGGGTCACCCCGGAGTGGATTTGCCGCACTACCACGTCATGATCTGGCACGTGAGCAAGAGTGAGGAAACGCGCGTCGCGAAATGACGCGCATCACCCTGAGCAACAGCAATCCCCCGGATCGCCGCCGCGGGCGGCGCCGGCACATCAGGACGCACCGCACTTGACGATGCTTCGATGGCCAAGCGCGCTGCGTTGCATCCGCGGCGCGAGAGTTAGCCGACCGGCGCGGAATATTCCGCGTCAGTCACCGGCTCCAGCCAGGTCGAATAGACGCCATCGAGCGCTTCCTGCATGGCGATGTGGCACATGCTGTTATCAGGCGTGGCGCCATGCCAATGCACTTCGCCCGGCGGAATCCAGACGGTGTCGCCGGGACGGATTTCCCTGATCGGACCGCCCTTGGCCTGGACGCGGCCGACGCCCGAGATCACGTACAGCGTCTGCCCCAGCGGATGATGATGCCAGTTGGTGCGGGCGCCGGGCTCGAACGTCACGCGCGAGCAGTTCAGCCGCGCCGGTGCCGGCGCCATGATCACGGGATCCTGCAACACGGTGCCCGTAAAATTTTCCTTGGGCGCGCGGCGGGTCGGCCGCGTGCCTGCGACTGTGATCTCCATGGGGTCCTCGCTTCCTGTTACTTCTTGCTTGCCGCGTAGCGCGCCTTGGTTTCGGCGTTCATGGGATAGAGCCCCGGCAACACCGCGCCGTTGTTCACCTCGTTGACGATCCACCCTTCCATCCGCTCCTGCTCGACGCCCTCGGCGAGCACGTGGTCGAGCATCGCTTGCGGGATCAGCACGCAGCCGTCCTGGTCCGCCACCACGATGTCGTTCGGAAACACCGCAACGCCGCCGCAGCCAATCGGCTCGCCCCAGCCGACGAAGGTCAGGCCCGCGACCGACGGCGGCGCCGCATAGCCGTCGCACCACACCGGAAGGTTGGTGCCGAGCACGCCCTCGACGTCGCGCACGGCGCCGTCGGTGACGAGCGCGGTGACGCCGCGCTTGACCATGCGCGCGCAGAGAATGTCGCCGAAAATGCCGGCGTCGGTGATGCCCATGGCATCGACCACAGCAATGCAGCCCTCGGGCATCGCCTCGATCGCGGTCCGGGTCGAGATCGGCGCCGACCAGGATTCCGGCGTCGCCAGATCCTCGCGCGCCGGCACGAAGCGCAGCGTGAAGGCCGGCCCGACCAGGCGCGGCAGCCCCGGCTTCAGCGGGCGCGCGCCGCGCATCCAGACGTTACGCAGGCCTTTCTTGAGCAGGACCGTGGTGATGGTGGCGGTGGTGATGCCAGCCAGGGTTTTACGGGCTTCGGGGGACAGCGACATGGCAGGCAACAAGCTCCGGAATAGGCGGTTGAGAGAGCGCGCATCTTGCGAGCCGCGCGCTTGCCGTCAAGGGCCAAAACTGAGGTGCTGCAAGGCAGTTATGCGACGCGATAACAAGGCCTTATCGTCCCGCCTTGGATTAATTTATTGGACTTGCGAACGCATTTACGCGAAGCAAAGGGAGTTCGCGTGGAACAAGGGACTCGCCCCTGAAACTCTGCGACGCTGATTTCGAGAGGCCGATTTCGACAGGTCATGGCCGAAACGTTTTCACCGCCCCGCCTTCTGCCGAGTGGCGACAGCGCCATCACGGTCGAGTACAGCCGCAGCATCGACGACGATGCCAACCAGTCGGTTCTGGCACTGGACCGCGCGCTCACGGACGCCGCCATCGACGGCGTCACCGAGTCCGTTCCGACCTATCGCTCCCTGCTCGTGCACTACGATCCCGGCATGATCGGCTACGAGGCGCTGGGCGAAAAGCTGCTCGAACTCGCAAGCCAGCCGGCACCGCCGACCGCGAAAACGCGGCGCTGGCGCGTTCCCGTGGCCTATGGCGGGGAGCACGGCATCGATCTCGAGGACGTAGCGAAAGCGCTCAACACTACGCCCGACGACATCGTGGCCCGCCATGTCGCCGGCGACTACCGGGTGGCCATGATCGGCTTCACCCCCGGCTGGTCCTATCTCAGTGGTCTGCACAAATCCCTCCAGATGTCGCGCCGGCAGAACCCACGGCTCCTGACGCCGGCCGGGACGATCGCGATCGGCGGCATCCAGACCGGCATCCAGTGCCTCGCCGGCCCCAGCGGGTGGCACCTCCTGGGCCGCACGGCGGTGCGCACCTATCAGCTCCACCGGAATCCGATCTTCCTGACCGAACCCGGTGATCGCGTGACGTTTTTCGCCGTCGACCACAAGACCTTTGCGGAGCAGGATCGCGCCGCCGAGGCCGGCGAGATCATCGCCGAGCAGGTCGTCTCATGAGCCGGCTGATCGTCGCCAGTATCGGGCCCGCAAGCTCCGTCCAGGACGGCGGCCGGCCGGGCTCGCAGCGTTACGGGCTGACGCCGAGCGGCGCGATGGACCGGCTGGCGCTGGCGGCGGCCAATTGCCTCGTCGGCAACGAGTTGTTCGCCGCCGGCATCGAGATCGGCCCGTTCGGCGCCTCCTTCACCGCGCGTGACGGCGCCGTGCGCGTCGCGATATCAGGCGCGCCGCGCAACGCCGACGTGGCCGGACGGCCGGTCGCACTCGAAAGCTCGGTGACGCTGAAGGACGGCGAGACCCTGACGCTCGGCTTCGCGCGCGGCGGCGCCTTCAGCTATCTCGCGATCGAAGGCGCCATCAAGGGCGAGGCCGTGTTCGGCAGCCTCGCGGTGAACGCCCGCGCAGGCCTCGGCAGCCCCTACCCGCGCCCGCTCCAGGCCGGCGACGAATTTTCCGTCGACGCCGCGAGCGGCGCGCCGGAGCGGCGTATCGAACTGCCGAAGGCCGTGAGCGGGCCGATCCGCGTCGTGCTGGGCCCGCAGGACGACGAGTTCGACGACGTCAACAAGGCGCTGTTCCTCAACAGCGACTGGAAGATCTCGGCGACGTCGGATCGGATGGGCTACCGGCTCGAAGGCCCCGCCATCAAGCATCTGCACGGCCACAACATCGTTTCCGACGGCACCGTGAACGGCAGCATCCAGGTGCCCGGCAATGGCGCCCCGATCGTGCTGATGATGGATCGCGGCACGTCCGGCGGCTATCCGAAGATCGCGACCGTCATCACGTCCGATCTCGGCCGCTTCGCGCAGACCTCGGCCGGGACGTCCTTCCGCTTCAAGGCCATCAGCATGGCCGAAGCGCAGGACGAGGCGCGGAAATTTGCAAAGCTGTTGCAGGGCCTGCCGGACCGGGTGCGATCGAGCGACACCGTCGAGCTCAACATCGAAGCCCTGCAGGATGCTAATGTCGCGGGACATGCAGTCAACGCCGTCGACGCCGCGACATGGCACGGCCACGCGGAGCCTTAGGTTATCCCGGCCCAACGACCAGAGGACAGCACCATGAAGACGATCGACCTCAATTGCGACCTCGGCGAAGGATTTGGCGCCTGGCAGATGGGCAATGACGAGGCGATGCTGGAGCTGGCGACGTCGGTCAACGTCGCCTGCGGTTTTCATGCCGGCGACCCCGACATCATGCGCCGGACGGTGGAGCTCGCGAAGGCGCGCGGCGTCGCGATCGGCGCCCACCCCGGCTATCGCGACCTGCACGGGTTTGGCCGTCACCCGATCGTGGGCCTGAAAGCCTCGGAGATCGAGAACCTCGTCGCCTATCAGATCGGCGCACTGCAGGCGATCGCGACCGCGGCCGGCCACAAGGTCACGCATGTGAAGGCGCATGGCGCGCTGTCCAACGTCGCCTGCGAGGACGACATGACGGCGAAAGCGATCGCCGCCGGCATCAGGGCGGTCGACCCCAGCCTGATCTTCGTGGTGCTCGCCAACTCAAAGCTGGTGAAGGCCGGCGAGGACGCCAATCTGCCGATGGTGCACGAGGTCTTTGCCGACCGCGCCTATGAGGACGACGGCAATCTGGTCTCGCGCAAGAAGCCCGGCGCCGTCTTGCACGACGCCAAGGCCATCGCCGACCGCGTGGTGCGCATGGTGCAGGACGGCGCCGTGGTCTCGGTGACCGGCAAGGTCATCAAGATGCGCACCGACACGGTCTGCATCCACGGCGATACGCCCGGCGCCGTCGAGATCGCGCGCAACTTGCGCGACGCGCTAAAGGCGAGCGGCATCCAGGTCGCGCCGTTCAAGCGCGCTGCCTGAGCACCGATGACGAGCGAGCGCGTTGCAGCGGCCGGGCAGATCAAGCTCGTCTTGTTCGACATGGATAACGTGCTCTGCCTCTACGACCGAATGGCACGGGCGGCGTATCTCGCGCGGCTCGCAGGTACAACAACGGACCGCGTGTACGAGGCGATCTGGGGAAGCGGGTTCGAATTCCTGGGCGACCGTGGTGCGCTCGATGACGCCGACTATCTGCGCGGCTTTTGCGAGCTTCTCGGCTATCCACTGACGCTTCAGGAGTGGCTACAGGCCCGGCGTCATTCCATGACTCCCGATACGGCGATCCTGGAGATCGTCGGCGATCTCAAGAGATCGGTCGACGTTGCCGTCCTGACCAACAACATCACACTGGTCGCCAATCATATCGACGTTCTGTTCCCGGAGTTGCGCCCGCTATTCGGCTGGAAGATCTTTGCAGCCGCCCAGTTCAAGGTCGCGAAGCCCGACCCCGATTGCTATCGCCTCTGCCTCCAGGCATTGCAGGTCCCACCGGCCGACGTCCTGTTTGTCGACGACCATCCGGCGAATGTCGCCGGCGCGCGCGAAGCGGGCCTGTTCGCGCATCACCACACGACGGCGGAGGCGCTCAGGCAGGCTCTCGTCCAACACGGGATCGCCTAGGCCTGGACGCGGCGGGCCTTTCGCCAAGCCAAAATTCCTGAACTTTTGCCGGGACATGGGCCGGAGGCACAGGCCTGCCTTGCATTGCCGCGCCCCCAGCCCTGCCCACAGGTCTTGTTGACTTGTCCGACTTATTTGTACAATAGTACAACGAACATGGTACAGAAGCCCACCAGGACGGAAACGCGCAAACCCAACATGCGGGAGGCCATTCTGGCTGCCGCGGAGGAGCTGTTTTCCGTCAATGGCTTCAACGCCGTCTCGGTGCGCGACGTCGCCCAGGCTGCCGGCGCCAATCCGGGCAGCGTCACCTATCATTTTGCCACCAAGGACGGGCTGCTGCTGGAAATCTACCAGCGCCATTGCGGCCCGATGAACCAGCGCCGGTCCGAACTGCTGGCAGCGGCGAGCCGCATCCGCGATCCCCAGGACCGGCTCGAGGCGATCGTCCGCGCCTATGTGCTGCCCGCCTTTTCGTCCGGCAGCGACCTTGCCGGCGGCGGCGCGCGGTTCACGCGGCTGCGCGCAATCATGTCGGCCGAAAGCAACGACGTCGCCCGCCGCATCATCGCCCAGACCTTTGACGACACCAGCCACGCCTTGATCGACGCGATCTGCGCGTGCCTGCCGAACATCCCGCGTACCGAGATCGTGTGGCGCAGCCATTTCCTGCTCGGCGCGCTCTACTACACGCTGGTGACGCCCGATCGTGTGTCGCGCCT
Source organism: Bradyrhizobium liaoningense (assembly GCF_018130955.1). Lineage (GTDB taxonomy): Bacteria > Pseudomonadota > Alphaproteobacteria > Rhizobiales > Xanthobacteraceae > Bradyrhizobium > Bradyrhizobium liaoningense_C. The sequence continues at coordinate 100,712 of NZ_JAFCJM010000002.1, read as the reverse complement.
GTCGCGCGGCGAAGCCAATGGCGCGGACGCGGAGGACGCGATCGAGCAATTGGTGCAGTCCACCGTGGCCTCGCTGCAGGCGCCCGCACTCGACCGACCCGCGGCGACGCGACCACGGTCTGCGCCGGCAACCAAGGCGCCGGCCGATGCCGGGCCCGCGCCGCGCTGATCGAGGTCGGCAGAGGTCCATACGTTCTTGAGCCGGGAAGACAACAATGAACAGGCGCGATTGCTTGGCAAGCATCCGGTCCGCCGCTGCTGCTGAAGGAGAGGTCACGTGATCATCGACGTCCACGGCCATTACACGACCGCACCCAAGGCCCTCGAAGAGTGGCGCAACCGCCAGATCGCCGGCATCAAGGACCCCTCGGCCAAGCCGAAGCCGAGCGAGCTGAAGATCTCTGACGACGAGCTGCGCGACTCCATCATCAACAACCAGCTCAAGCTGATGAAGGAGCGCGGCAGCGACCTCACCATCTTCTCGCCGCGCGCGAGCTTCATGGCGCACCATATCGGCGACTTCGAGGTATCCTCGACCTGGGCCGCGATCTGCAACGAGCTGTGTTTCCGCGTCTCAAAACTCTTCCCCGACAATTTCATCGGCGCAGCCATGCTGCCGCAGTCGCCCGGCGTCGATCCAAAAACCTGCATTCCCGAGCTCGAGAAGTGCATCAAGGACTATGGGTTCGTCGGCATCAACCTCAATCCGGACCCCTCCGGTGGACACTGGACCTCGCCGCCGCTGTCGGACCGGCACTGGTATCCGATCTATGAAAAGATGGTCGAGCTCGACATCCCCGCGATGATCCACGTCTCGACGAGCTGCAACGCCTGCTTCCACACCACAGGCTCGCACTATCTCAACGCCGATACCACTGCGTTCATGCAGTGCCTGACCTCGGACCTGTTCAAGGATTTTCCGACGCTGCGCTTCCTGATTCCGCATGGCGGCGGCGCGGTGCCCTATCATTGGGGCCGCTTCCGCGGGCTGGCGCAGGAGATGAAGAAGCCGCTGCTGAAGGATCACCTCCTCAACAACATCTTCTTCGACACCTGCGTCTATCACCAGCCCGGCATCGACCTGCTCACCAAGGTGATCCCGGTCGAGAACGTGCTGTTCGCGAGCGAAATGATCGGCGCGGTGCGCGGCATCGATCCGGAGACCGGCTTCTACTACGACGACACCAAGCGCTACATCGAAGGCGCCACGACGCTCTCCGCAGAGGATCGCTACAAGATCTATGAAGGCAACGCCCGGCGCGTGTTCCCGCGCCTCGATGCCGCGCTGAAGGCCAACGGAAAGTAACGAGGGAAGGTAAGATGAGCGCTCAGATGAATGATCTCGGAATTGTCCGGCGCAACATCGCGCGGGCCGACAAGGCCGCCGTCGACAAGCTCTCGCGTTTCGGCGTAGCGACCATCCACGAGGCGATGGGCCGTGTCGGGCTGATGCAGCCCTATATGCGGCCGATCTATCCGGGCGCGCAGATCTGCGGCACCGCCGTCACCGTGCTGCTGCAGCCCGGCGACAACTGGATGCTGCATGTCGCCGCCGAGCAGATCCAGCCCGGCGACGTCGTGGTCGCGGCCTGCACGGTCGAGAACACCGACGGCTTCTTCGGCGATCTGCTGGCGACCTCCTTCCGTGCCCGCGGCGCAAAGGGCCTGATCATCGACGGCGGCGTCCGTGACGTCATGGATCTGACCGAGATGAAATTCCCGGTGTTTTCGCGCGCGATCAGCGCACGCGGCACTGTGAAGGCGACGCTCGGCTCGGTGAACATCCCGGTGATCTGCGCCGGCGCCCGCGTCAATCCTGGCGACGTGATCGTTGCCGACATGGACGGCATCGTCGTGGTTCCCGCCGCCGTCGCCCAGCAGGCTGCGGATGCGGCCGAGGCGCGCGAGAACAACGAGGCCGACAAGCGCGAAAAACTAGCGAGCGGCGTGCTTGGGCTCGATATGTACAAGATGCGCGAGCCGCTGGCGAAAGCCGGACTGAAATATATCGACTGAGGGCTGACAATGGCCACACGCGTAACCGGCATTTCGTCGATGGCGACACGCCAGATCCTGGCGGAGCTGACCGGCGCCTATGAGAAGAAGACGGGACATTCGGTTGCGATCGAATCCGTCGGCGGCGTCGATGCGGCCAAGCGCGTGCGCGCCGGCGAGGCCTTCGATGTCGTGGTGCTCGCCGACGACGCAATGAAGCAGCTCGAGGCCGATGGCTTCCTCAAGGCGGGCAGCCGCGTCGGTTTCGCCAGATCCGCCATGGCGGTTGCGATCCGCGCGAAGGCCGAGCGTCCAGACCTCTCGAGCGAAGCCTCGCTCAAGACCGCGGTGCTGGCGGCGCGCTCGATCGGCTACTCGACCGGGCCGAGCGGCAACCACCTCCTCAATCTGCTGAAGAAGTGGAACATCGACCAGGCGATTGCGGAGCGGCTGGTGAAGGCGCCGCCCGGCATCCCCGTCGGCACGCTGGTGGCGCGCGGCGAGGCCGAGCTCGGTTTTCAGCAATTGAGCGAGTTTTTGGACGTGCCGGGAATCGAGATCGCAGGTCCCCTGCCCGCCGAGGTTCAATCCGTGACGCTGTTTGCGTGCGCGGTCTGTGCGAAGGCCGCGAATGAAGCCGGCGCGCGCGATCTGATCAACTATCTGGCGTCAGCCGAGGCGGATGCGCCCAAGCGACGCCAGGGCATGGAGCCGGCGTGAGCCAGCTTTGGGCTGAACGAAACACGAGAAGGGAGCGTTGATGTCGAAACCTGTGACCGGGCCGTTCGAGAAAACCCCGGGTTGGCTGGACTGGTACACCGGGCCCTCGAAGCCACGCTTCAAGGTGCCGGCAGGCGCGGTCGATGCGCACTGCCACGTGTTCGGTCCCGGCGACGAATACCCCTACGCGCCCGAGCGCAAATATACGCCTTGCGATGCCTCGCGGCAGCAGCTCTACGCACTGCGCGATCATCTCGGCTTTGCCCGCAACGTCGTCGTGCAGGCGACCTGCCACGGCGCCGACAACCGCGCCATGGTGGATGCGCTCGTGCATTCCGGCGGCAAGGCGCGCGGGGTTGCGACGGTCAAGCGCAACGTCACCGATGCCGAGCTCCAGGCCATGCATGCGGCCGGCGTCCGCGGAGTCCGCTTCAACTTCGTCAAGCGCCTCGTCGACTTCACGCCGAAGGACGAGCTGAACGAGATCGCCGCGCGGATCGGCAAGCTCGGCTGGCATGTCGTGATCTATTTCGAGGCCGTGGACCTGCCCGAGCTCTGGGACTTCTTCACGACCCTGCCGACGACGGTAGTCGTGGACCACATGGGACGGCCCGACGTGTCCAAGCCGATCGACGGTCCCGAATTCGAGCTGTTCCTGAAGTTCATGCGGGAACATTCCAACGTGTGGTCGAAGGTGAGCTGCCCGGAGCGGCTGTCGGTCGCAGGTCCGCCCGCCCTCAACGGCGAGCAGAATCCTTATAAAGACGTCATCCCGTTCGCCCGCCGTGTCGTCGAGACCTTCCCCGACCGCGTGCTCTGGGGTACCGATTGGCCGCATCCCAATCTGAAGGGCCATATGCCGGACGACGGCCTTCTGGTCGATTTCATCCCGCATATCGCCGTCACGCCCGAGCTGCAGCAGAAGCTCCTGGTCGACAATCCGATGCGGCTGTATTGGCCAGACGAATCCTGAAAGAGGAGATCATCCGATGTCACTCGACAAACCCTACAAGGACATTCCCGGCACGACCATCTTCGACGCCGACATGTCGCGCCAAGGCTATCACCTCAATCAGTTCTGCATGTCGCTGATGAAGGCGGAGAACCGCACCCGCTTCAAGGCGAACGAGCGCGCCTATCTCGACGAATGGCCGATGACCGAGGAGCAGAAGCAGGCCGTGCTCGACCGCGACCTCAACCGCTGCATCGCGCTCGGCGGCAACATCTACTTCCTTGCCAAGATCGGCGCGACCGACGGTAAGAGCTTTCAGCAGATGGCCGGCAGCATGACCGGCATGACCGAAGACCAGTACCGCGAGATGATGGTGAAGGGCGGCCGATCCATCGAGGGTAACCGCTACACCGGGGAGAAGAAGTAATGGCCCACATCAGCGCAAGCGTCTACACATCGCACATTCCCGCGGTGGGGGCGGCGATCGACCTCGGCAAGACCGGCGAGCCGTACTGGCAGCCGGTGTTCAAGGGCTACGACTTCTCCAAGCAGTGGATGAAGGACAAGAAGCCCGACGTGATCTTCCTGGTCTATAACGACCACGCGACCGCGTTCAGCCTGGACCTGATCCCGACCTTCGCGATCGGCACGGCGGCCGAATATCAGCCGGCCGACGAAGGCTGGGGACCGCGGCCCGTGCCGAAGGTGATCGGCCATCCGCAGCTCGCCGCGCACATCGCGCAGTCGGTGATCCAGGACGATTTCGACCTCACCATCGTCAACAAGATGGACGTCGACCACGGCATGACCGTGCCGCTCAGCCTGATGTGCGGCCAGGTGCAGGCCTGGCCCTGCCCGATCGTCCCGTTCGCCGTCAATGTCGTGCAGTATCCGGTCCCCTCGGGACGGCGCTGCTACATGCTCGGCAAGGCGATCCGCAAGGCGATCGAGACCTATGAGGAACCCCTCAACGTGCATATCTGGGGCACCGGCGGCATGAGCCACCAGCTCCAGGGCCCGCGCGCCGGTCTCATCAACCGCGAATGGGACAACGCCTTCCTCGACCAGCTCATCAACGACCCCGACGCGCTGTCGAAGAAGCCCCATCTCGATTATGTCCGCGAAGCCGGCTCCGAAGGCATCGAGCTCGTGATGTGGCTGATCGCGCGCGGCGCCATGAGCGATGCCAAGCCGACGGTCGCTCACCGCTTCTATCACGTGCCGGCGAGCAACACGGCCGTGGGCCATCTGATCCTGGAGAACAACTGACATGGCCAACAAGACGATCAAGGTGGCGCTGGCCGGCGCCGGTGCGTTCGGCATCAAGCACCTCGACGGCATCAAGAACATCGATGGCGTCGAGGTGGTGTCTCTGGTCGGCCGCAGGCTCGAGCCGACCAAGGAAATCGCCGACAAATACGGCATCAAGCACGTCTCGACCGAGCTCGCCGACAGCCTGGCGCTGAAGGAGGTCGATGCCGTCATCCTCTGCACGCCGACCCAGATGCATGCGGCGCAGGCGATCGACTGCCTGAAGGCCGGCAAGCACGTGCAGGTCGAGATCCCGCTCGCGGATTCGTTGGCCGATGCGCAAGCGGTCGTGGACCTGCAGAAGAAGACCGGGCTGGTCGCGATGGCCGGCCACACCCGCCGCTTCAACCCGAGCCATCAATGGGTACGCAAGAAGATCGAGGCGGGCGAGTTCAACATCCAGCAGATGGACGTGCAGACCTACTTCTTCCGCCGCACCAACATGAACGCGCTGGGACAGCCGCGGAGCTGGACCGACCATCTGCTCTGGCACCACGCCGCCCACACCGTCGACCTGTTTGCCTACCAGGCGCGCTCGCCGATCGTGAAGGCCAATGCCGTGCAGGGGCCGATCCATCCCGCGCTCGGCATCGCCATGGACATGTCGATCCAGCTCAAGGCGGCCAACGGCGCGATCTGCACGCTCAGCCTGTCCTTCAACAATGACGGACCGCTCGGCACCTTCTTCCGCTACATCGGCGATACCGGCACCTACATTGCCCGCTACGACGACCTCGTGAACGGCAAGGAAGAGAAGATCGACGTCTCCAAGGTCGACGTCTCCATGAACGGAATCGAGCTGCAGGACCGCGAATTCTTCGCCGCGATCCGCGAAGGGCGCGAGCCGAACTCGAGCGTCGCGCAAGTGCTGCCCTGCTACCAGGTGCTGCACGACCTCGACCGGCAGTTGGCCGCCGGCTAGACCGCTTTCAACGCCTGCGACTGTTTGAGGCCCGGATAAGCGAGAACCGCTTCTCCGGGCCTTGTCGCGAGCGCAGGCGCGACCACGATCTCGAGCTGCTGGCGCAGCCAGCGGTGCATCGGATCGGCCTGGTGGCGGAGATGCCAGACCATGAACATCGGCATCGCCGGACACTCGAAGGGCACCGGCGCGACCGCAAAATCGCGCAGCATATGCGCACGCAACAGGCCCGGCAGCGTCGCGATCATGGCGCTGCCGCGCAAAAACGGTCCGATCCCGGAGAAGCCCTGAACCTGGGCGACAAAACGCCGCCGCACGCCGCGCTCGGCCAGGACGTCGTCGATATCGAGCGGACGGAGATGCTCGTGCAGCACGGTGACATGATCGGCGACAAGATACTCCTCGATCGTGGCCGGCGCATTGCGCGCACTGGCGTCGTAGAACACGCGATAGCTATCCTCGAACAGCCGCTTCTGCAGCACGTCGGAGGCATCGGGCGGGCGCGGCGTGATGACGAGCTGACAATGCTCGCCGCGCAGCAGCTCCGCCGTCGGTGCGCCTGACGGAATGACCCGCAGCGTCAGACCGGGCGCCTGCGCCCTGACGTAGCGCAGGAAGGAGGGCAGCAGCAGGTCGCGCTGCAGGTCGTTGGCGGCGATCGTCACCAGCGCGGAGAGCTTTGCAGGATCGAACTCGACCGCGCTGGAAAAACGGCGGAGCTCGTCGAGCAGCATCCGCGCGTGCGCCGCAAGCGCCTGGGCGCGCGCGGTCGGCACGATCCCCCTGCCCGACTTCACGAACAGGGGATCGCCGACGATCGCGCGCAGCTTGTCGAGCAGATGGCTGACGGCGGACTGGGTGACGCCGAGCCGGTGCGCGGCATGCGTGACCGAGCCTTCCTCGATCACAGCCAGCAGCAGCCGCAACAGGTGGCCGTCGAGGTCCAAATGATCGAATTGGCTCATGAATGCGATCGGCTTCCCGGCGTTTATCTTGGCGCGCCCTGCTGGATATTGCCTCCCTCGGCTGGCGCCGGACTTGATCTGGAACAAATCGCGCCGGTCCAACCATTTAGGGAGAAACGCCATGCCCAACGGCAAATCGCGGCAGCCGGTGCCGGGTACCACCATCTTCGACGGCGAGCAGGCCCGCAAAGGCTATGCGCTGAACAAGATGTGCTACTCGTTCAACGACGCCGCCAACCGTAAGGCCTTCGTCGCCGACGAAGACGCCTATTGCGCCAAATTCGGCCTCAACGCGCAGCAGCGCGAGGCGATCCGCAGCCGCAACGTGCTGCAGCTCATCGAGGCCGGCGGCAACGCCTACTACCTCGCAAAATTTGCCGGCATTTTCGGCCTCGACATGCAGGACATCGGGGCGCAGCAGACCGGCATGACCAAGGATCAGTTCAAGGCAAAACTCCAGGCGGCAGCGAGGTAATCATGGCCAAGATCGTCGGTGCAATCACGACCTCGCATGTTCCCTCCATCGGCGGCGCGATCGCCAAGGGCCTGCAGCAGGATCCCTACTGGAAACCCTTCTTCGACGGCTTCCCGCCGGTGCGCGACTGGCTGGCCAGGGTGAAGCCCGATGTCGTCGTGCTCGTCTACAACGATCACGGCCTCAACTTCTTCCTCGACAAGATGCCGACCTTTGCGATCGGCGCCGCGTCCGAGTACCGCAACGCTGACGAAGGCTGGGGCATCCCGACCACGCAGCCGTTCCGGGGCGATCCGGAATTGTCGTGGCACCTCATCGAGCAGCTCGTCGCCGAAGAATTCGATATCGTGAGCTGCCAGGAGATGACGGTCGACCACGCCTTCACGCTGCCGATGGCGCTGTGCTGGCCCGACCAGAAATGGCCGGTGCGCACCGTCCCCGTCGTCGTCAACACCGTGCAGGCGCCGCTGCCGTCGGCTGCGCGCTGCTACAAGCTCGGCAAGGCCCTGGCGCGCGCGATCGCGTCCTGGCCGAAGGACGAGCGCGTCGTGGTGATGGGTACGGGCGGGCTGTCGCACCAGCTCGACGGCGAGCGCGCAGGCTTCATCAACAAGGAGTTCGACCTTCAGTTCATGGAGAGCATGGTCTCGAACCCCGCATGGGCGACCAAATACTCGACCGTCGAGCTGGTCGAGCTCTCGGGCACGCAAGGCGTCGAATTGCTGAATTGGGTGGTGGCGCGCGGCATGCTGCCGGAGAAGGTGCGCAAGCAGCATTCCAATTACCACATCCCGATTTCGAACACGGCGACCGGAATGATGCTGCTCGAGCCTGCGACGTGAACCGCTGCAGGAAAGCTAAAGCATGATGAGATTGAGTTGAACGGGCCGCATCCGCATTTCACCTCTCCCTTGGGAGAGGTGAAACCGGGCTCGCGGCACGCCGATCGAACCTAAAGCCAACTTTCTTCAGAACGGACGCACGGACAAGGTGCCGAATATGATCGCGGCAATCACAGCGAAGGCGCTGTAGAACGCCACGAGATGGAGGTTCGCTCCGGTCCGCCGGGAGAGCGAACGCGCATAAAGATGCAGTCTGGCTTCCGCCGATAGTTCGCGCATAGTCGATCTCCAACGCCCCATCGACGGCATATGAAGGATCAAGTGCGCTCGTAGGCAAGACAGCCGCAGAAATAGCGATGGGGGCGCTGTCCAGAACTCCCATCGCAGCGGAAAGTTTCCTCGAAATTCCCGGTTCCGGGAATTTTGTTCGTTCAACTTGGAACCGACTGGAACCGATTCCAGGGCTCGAATCCAAGGCTAAAGCCTCAGTAGACGTCCGCCTGGAACCTGCCGGTCTTCTTGAGATCGGCCACGAAGGCGACCGCCTCGTCGGTCGACCGCGCCCCGAACTGGGCGACGATATCGACCATGGCGCGCTCGACGTCCTTGGCCATGCGCTTGGCATCGCCGCAGATGTAGACGTGTGCACCCTCGGCGAGCCAGGTCCAGAGCTCGCGGCCGAGTTCGCGCATGCGGTCCTGCACGTAGAATTTCTTTTCGCCGTCGCGCGACCAGGCCAGCGACAGACGGGTCAGCATACCCGACGTCTTCAGGGCGTTGAGCTCCTCGCGGTAGAAGAAATCGCAATCGCTGCGCTGGTGGCCGAAGAACAGCCAGTTCTTGCCGGGCGCGCCCGTCGCCTTGCGGTCAAGCAGGAAAGCGCGGAATGGCGCGATGCCGGTGCCCGGTCCGATCATGATGACCGGAATCTTCGGATCTTTCGGCAGGCCGAACCCATGGGCCTTCTGCACATAGACCTTCAGCTTCTCGCCTTCCGCGATGCGCTCGCCAAGGAAGGTCGAGGCCACGCCGAGGCGCTGACGCTTGCCGATGACGTAGCGCACGGAATCGACCGTGAGCGACAGCTTGCCCGGCGTCGCATTGTGTGAGGACGAGATCGAGTAGAGCCTGGGCTGGAGCGGCTCCAGCGCTTCGACGAAGGCTTCCGGGTGCGGGCGGATGCCGTAGAATTTTTGCAGCGCCGCCATAACGTCAAGCGTTGCGGCATCGCCATCGGGATCCTCGCCCTGCGCCAGCGCCCGCGCCTTCTCGCGCTGCGCGCCGCCGGTGATGAAGGAGATCAGCTCGAACAGCTTGTCGGGTGCCGGTGACAACGAGACGTCCTCGGTGAGCGCCTCGCGCAGCGTCTTGCCGTTGACCTTGGTGGTGTGGGAGGCCCCTAACAGCGCGATGATCTGATCGACCAGGCCGAGGTCGTTGCGCGCGAACACGCCGAAGCTATCGCCGACGACATAGTCGAGCCCGCTCTCGGAGAGATCGAACTCGATGTGATAGGTCTCCTTCTCCGACCCCTGCTTGTTCAGCAGCCGACGCGACAGGAACGTGGCATCCGCCGGGGTTTCGCGGGCGCGGCCCGGTTCGGTCTTCACGGCAGGCGCGGCAACTGCTGCGGGCACTGCTGCACCTGCGGCGGGCTTGGCCGCGGGCGCCTTGTCCAGCTCCTCATAGAGCTGCTTCAGCATGCGTGCCGTTTCCTTGCCGCCGGGCGCACAGAGATTGAGCCGCGCCTCGCTCTTGTTGGCGATGGCGTCGGAATAGTCGGCGCAGTTGTAGCCGCATTGGCCGCAATCCTGCTGCGCCATCGCCGCCATCATGCGGCGGCGGAGCGGCCGGCCCTCGGCGAGCTTCATGCGGTCGGCCATCACCATCGCCGGATCGTGCCAGGGCGCCTCCCCGTCATCGCCATCGCCGACTTCGGCGAGCATCGCGCCGTTCTGGGCCGGCGACAGCGGCGTCGAGCCGTCGAGGCCGAGCATGCCGACGAGAAATCCGTTCAGCCAGAGACGCTGGCCCTCGCTGAAGGGAGCGTTGGCCGGGATGATCTCGATCTTCGGGGGGAGGCTCATCTGGGTCATGCTGTGACTTCCGCTTCAGCGAGTTTGCGCAGGGCTTCGCCTTCGTGGCGACGGGAGAACGCGAGGAAGGACTCTTCGGGAGAGGCACGATGCGCGAGATAGGCCTTCAAGAGCTTCTCGACGAATTGCGGTGCGTCCTCGGCCTTCAGGTCGCGATAGACCTCCTGGCCGATATTGGCGTCCGGACCGAAGCCGCCGCCGGTGAAGAGGTGATAGCCCTCGACCGTGTCTTCCTCGGTCGCACCAGGCACCTTGGCTGCGATCAGGCCGATGTCGGAAATGTAGTGCTGGGCGCAGGAGTGATGGCAGCCGGTCAGGTGGATGTTGAGTGGGGTGTCGACCGTCATCCGCGCATCGACCCAGTCGCCGATCGCGGCCGCATGGCGCTTGGTGTCGGAGGCTGCGAACTTGCAGCCGGCATTGCCGGTGCAGGCGATCAGCCCGGCGCGGATGTTCGAGGCCTGCGTGGCAAGCCCGAGCTTCTCGATCGCAGCCGTCACCAGCGCCACGTTCTCGTCACGCACGCCGGAGATCAAGAGGTTCTGCCAGACGGTCAGGCGGATGTCGCCGTCGCCGAGGTCCTGCGCGATTTTCGCAACGCCGCGCATCTGCTCGCAGGTGAGCTTGCCGAGCGGCAGCGAGACGCCGATCCAGTTCAGGCCGGCCTGCTTCTGCTTGTGCGCGCCGATATGGGCGAGACGGTCGGACGCCGGCCGCGGCGCGAGCGCCTCTGCGGGCACGCGGGCGAACGGCTTTCCGAGCCGCTGCTCGACCAGCTTGAGAAACTCCTCGTGCCCCATGGCATCGAGCACGTATTTCAGCCGCGCCTTGTTGCGGTTGGTGCGATCGCCGTGCTCGATGAAGACGCGCACGATGGCGTCCGCGACCGCCGTGGCATCCTCGGGCCGAACGACGATGCCGGAATACTTTGCAAAATCCTTGTGGCCGGTGATGCCGCCGAGGCCGAGGCGGAACCAGACGCCGGGCTCGACGCCAAAACCCTCCTTCACCTCGAATGCGGTGAAGGCAATGTCATTGGTCTCCTCGAGGGCCGCGATCTTGCCGGCGCCGTCGAAGGCAACGTTGAACTTGCGCGGCAGGCCGTAGAGCGAGCGGTCGTTGAGGATGTGATAGTGCCACTCGCGCGCGCAGGGTCGCGTGTCGATGAGCTCCTGCGGATCGATGCCGGCGGTTGGCGTACCCGTGACGTTGCGGATGTTGTCGGCGCCGGAGCCGCGCGAGCACAGGCCGATGTCCTGCACGCCTTCGATCAGTGCCACGGCGTTCTTCGGCTCGATCTCGCGGATCTGGAAGTTGGCGCGCGTCGTGACATGGGTGTAGCCGCCGCCGCAGGTTTCCGCGATGTCGGCGAGGCCCGACAACTGCCAGTGCTTCAAGATGCCGTTGGGGATGCGCAGGCGCGCCATATAGGAGGTCTGCGCCGGCGCCACCCAGAAGATGCCGTAATAGCGCCAGCGGAAATTGTCGGCCGGCGACGGCGCGGCGTTGGTGCGCGCCTGATCCTTCAGCCGCTCATAGGCGTCGAACGGATGCAGCTCGCGCTTGAACTTCTCCTGGTCGACGAGCTTCTTGCCTGACGCCGTGACCTTGTCCTGCGCCTTGAGATGGATGGCGTCAGGGCCCGTCGGCTCCGACGATCCAGCGGCAGGTCCGCCGGCGGCAAAGGCGCGGCCGACACGGCCCACCTGCATACCGGACATGAACCCTTCGAGATAGCGCTTCTGCTCGTCGGAGAAGTCGGCCGCGGGACTGGCTTCCATCTTCATGATCAGCACCCCCGCACGAGGCTGGAGCTCGCCGCCCGCCGGCGCGTGCGGTCCGCCAGGCGGTCCGTCGAAGCCGCAACATGGGAGGGGTTTTGGTAATCCATTTCGAAGCTCCAGCTACCGCGCGCGGCGGCGACAACAGGTGAACGGACGTCGATCGTCGGAAGCCCGCAAAAATGGGTCCGATGCGATCCGATCAGCCTCGTTGCTGCGGAAAATCCATCATGGATGTGGCCGCCGGCGTCCGCGCCAGCCTGCCTTGTCCTTCCCTATTCAAGGAGTGTGCCAACGCAGCATAAACGGATAAGCCGTTTGCAATCAGTGCGTTATACTTGTGTGCAGTGCATGAAGTGGATCAAAATTCATGCCGCTTAGGGCAGCAATGGCCCAAAGATTGAGCTTCGAATCGGATTGCTTAGATTTTGATCAGACACATGAGAGGCCTACGGGCCCCGGCGCGCCACCGCGAACGAGGCCAGATACCCCACGACGTCGGCGGGATTGAAGACCGGGCCAGAAAAGGCGCTGAAGGCGCCGCCGGCCGCCTGCCCGGTTTGGCTCGGCCGCCCCACCGCCGCGTCATAGAGATCGGGCCGGAAAACGCCCATGGCGGTCTTGAGGGCCTCGGGACTCAAGGCCGTCTGCCCCCAGCGGACCATTTGCGCATAGAGCCAGGCAGCCTGCACGGGATCGGGGCAGCCCGCCTCTTCGCGCCCGACCAGGAGGTAGCGCCCGCTTTCGCGCATGGTGCCGTCGGGCGAGATCTTGAGCCGGCCGCCCAGGGTCCGCTGAATCACCTCGGCATCGACGCCGATCCGTTCGGGTTGCGCCAGGATGCGCGCGACCTCGGCCCGGTTCTCCGGCTGCTCGATGAATTCCGCGGCCTTCACCGCGGCGCGGACCAGTGCCGCGACGGTCTGCGGATTCTTGTCTGCCCAGACTTGGCGCACCGCCAGCACCTTCTCGGCCGCACGAACCAGGATGTCGGAGACAAAATGCAGGATGTGGCCGATGCCGAGATCGACGGCAACGGAGTTCCAGGGCGCGCCGACGCAGAAGGCATCGACATGGCCGCTGGCGAGGCTGTCGACCATGTAGGGCGGCGGCAGCACGACCAGACGCACGTCCTCGTCGGGATCGACGCCGGCGGCCGCCATCCAGAACCGCAGCTGATAATTGTGGGTCGAGAACGGGAAGGTCATGCCGAAGGTCAGGGCGTCGGCGCCCTCCTTCTTCCGCTTCGCGACGACGCGGGCCAGCGCCTTGGCGGTGGCCATCGGATCGAACCGGTCGCCGCCGTCGATCTCCGCCATCAAGGCCGCATGGAGCGCCGGCGATACCGTGATCGCGTTGCCGTTGATGCCGAGATTGAAGGGGGCTGCGATCGGCACCTTGACGTGGCCGAGCCCGAGCGAGGACGCAATCGCGACCGGCGCCAACAGATGGGCGGCATCGAACAGGCCGATATTGAGCTTGTCGCGCACGTTCGACCAGGAGACCTCGCGCACCAGCGTGACGTCGAGCCCCTCGGCGCTCGCAAATCCCTTGTCGACGGCCACGATCAGGGCGGCGGCGTCCACCAGCGGGATGAACCCTATGCGCAACGGGGTCGTCATTTCAGCATCTCCGAGGCGGTGATGATCGACTGCGCGATCTCGCCGATTTTCTTCTTCTCGCGCATCGCCGTGGAGCGCAGCAGCACATAGGCCTCGTCCTCGTTGAGGCCCTTCATCTTCATCAAAATACCCTTGGCGCGCTCGATCACCTTGCGGTCCTCGAGCTGCGACTTGGTTCGCTCCAGTTCCTCCTGGAGTTTTGCGAAGGCGTTGAACCGGGACACGCAGAGGTCGAGGATCGGCTTGATCCGCTCCTTTTTCAGGCCATCGACGATATAGGCGGAAACCCCCGCCTCCACGGAGGCCTGGATCGAGGCGGAATCGCTCTGGTCGACGAACATCGCGATCGGGCGGCGCACGGCGCGGCTGACCTGGAACATCGCTTCAAGCACGTCGCGGCTGGGGTTTTCGAGGTCGATCAGGATGATGTCGGGGTCGACAGAGTAAATGCGCGCCAAAAGGCTCTGCATCTCGCGGATGTGCACGACCTGGGTGAAGCCGGCTTCGCGCAGCCCCTCCTCAAGGATTGCAGCCCGGATCGGGCTTTCGTCGACAATCACGATTTTAGGCGACTGTTCGGCGCTCATCGCTCACTCACCACCCCCACGGAGTGCATCCATAGCACGCCGGAACGCCATGCAAAGGGTTGTAATTGGCGGCAATTAGGACTAGCTCCAGCCGGTCAATCAGGCAGATTTGGATATGAATCAGGCGGCTGCGCCCAAGGTCAGCTTCGTTTCGCTCGGGTGTCCCAAGGCATTGGTCGATTCCGAGCGCATCATCACACGGCTGCGCGCCGAAGGCTACGAGCTTGCCCGCAAGCACGACGGGGCCGACATCGTCATCGTTAACACCTGCGGCTTCCTGGACAGCGCCAAGCAGGAATCGCTCTCGGCGATCGGCGAGGCCATGGCCGAGAACGGCAAGGTGATCGTCACCGGCTGCATGGGCGCCGAGCCCGAGCAGATCGAGCAGGCCTATCCCGGCGTGCTCTCGATCACCGGCCCGCAGCAATATGAGTCGGTGCTGGACGCCGTGCACCGCGCGCTGCCGCCGGCGCACAATCCGCATCTCGACCTGGTGCCGCCGCAGGGCATCAAGCTGACGCCGCGCCACTACGCCTATCTGAAAATCTCCGAGGGCTGCAACAACCGCTGCAGCTTCTGCATCATCCCAAAACTGCGCGGCGACCTGGTGTCGCGGCCGGCCAACGACGTCCTGCGCGAGGCCGAGCGCCTGGTCGGCGCCGGCGTCAAGGAGCTGCTGGTCATCTCGCAGGACACCTCGGCCTACGGCGTCGACGTGAAATATGCCGAGAGCCCGTGGAAGGACCGCCAGGTCCGCGCAAAATTCCTCGATCTGGCGAAGGAGCTCGGCGAGTTCGGCGCCTGGGTCCGCCTGCAATATGTCTACCCCTACCCGCATGTCGACGAGGTCATCGCGCTCATGACCGAGGGCAAGGTGCTGCCCTATCTCGACATCCCGTTCCAGCATGCGAGCCCCGAGGTGTTGAAGGCCATGAAGCGGCCGGCGGCGCAGGACAAGACGCTGGCGCGCATCAAGCGCTGGCGCGAGGAGTGCCCGGACCTGGCGCTGCGCTCGACCTTCATCGTCGGCTTCCCCGGCGAGACCGATTCAGATTTCGCCTATCTGCTCGACTGGCTTGATGAGGCCGAGATCGATCGCCTCGGCTGCTTCAAATACGAGCCGGTCGCGGGCGCCACGTCGAATGCGCTTCCCGGCGCCGTGCCCGATGAGGTGAAGGAGGAGCGCTACAACGCGCTGATGGCGCGGCAGCAGAAGATCTCTGCGCGCCGGCTCAAGCGCAAGGTCGGCACCCGCCAGCAGATCATCATCGACGAGGTCGGCCCGACGGTCGCAAAAGGCCGCTCCAAGGCCGATGCGCCGGAGATCGACGGCGCAGTCTATCTGTCGAGCCGGCGCCCCTTGCGGGTCGGCGAAATCGTCACCGCAAAGATAGAACGCGCCGACGCCTACGACCTGCACGGCAGCGTCGCGGGATTCTGAGTTTTCATCCAGCTTCTGCCGCCGCCAGCCACGCCGGCACCCATTGCTCCGGTCGCGGCGCGCGGGCGAGATCGGCCTGCGCTTCGGCGAGCTCCGCCGGCGCCTCGCCGATCATGGGACGGGTGTCGTAGTCGAAGCGCGGCACGACGCGGCCATCGGCGTAGAGCCCGAACGCCATCGAGTACCACAGCCCGAGATGCGGCCGGGCACGCCGCATGTCGTCGCGGAGTTCGCGCAGCAGCGGCTCGATCTTTCCGGCCTCCTCGACCGGCTGCCGGCCGCGGCGAAGCACGCGCGCCTGAAACTGGCTGCCGACGATCGCGATCTCGAAATGCGTCTTGTCCCAGGGGTTCTTGCCCTTCGGCAGGTGCGCCGCCAGCCGCCAGCCGAGCTCGGCCATCATTGGATGGTTCGACCAGTAATCTTCGCGGTCGCGACACCATTTCTCCATCCAGTGGCGAAAGTCCGGCGGCTCGGCCGCGCTCTGCGTCAGGGATTCGAGATCGTCCGTGCCGAGGCGGATCTTCAGCCAGTCCGCCAATTCGTCGGTCGCATCGTCTGCGTCCTCATGCGGCAGGAAATCGCTCCAATTGTCTTCGAACTTCTGCAAGGCGATCTTGGCGAGCAGGCCCGCGACCGAGGGCGCGAGAATGTCGTACTGCCCTTCCGAGCCCAGCACCACGACCGGCGCATCTGACTGATCGGGGCCGGCACCGTACCAGGCGCCGACTTCGGACCCTTCGGGCAAGCGCATGAACAGCGCGAACTTGTCGCGCAGCGGGCTGCCGTCGACGATCGGCGCGCCGTCGGCAAATTGTCCCATGAGGCTGTAGCAGCCGACGCTGCCCCAGGGCCGCCCCTCGAGCCAGCCGGCAAAACCGAGCAGCAGCGGCGGCACCTCGGTACCCGGCGGAAACGCCCTGCGAATGCTCTCGATATCAATGTGATAGGGTTGATCGGACACTAGCGCCCCTGCCGAAAATTGTCTCCTGTCTTGGTCGCTCAGCGGCCCTGCCCGGTTCGAACCGATCCGCGTCTTAAAGTTACAAACACGCGAGCCCGACAATGGTTCGGCGCGAGGTTGGCGATGCAAATTGATCTCAGGGTGGGCGGACGGCTGAACGTCCTCGCAATCATGGTTGGACTGCTCGCCTCCCCGGTTTTCAGCACCGCCCCGATGGCACAGACGTCGCTCTCCCAGGCGCGCGACTGGTGCTTCGCCAGGAGCGGGGTGACCGAGGACCAGCGCATCGCCGGCTGCACGGCCGTACTTCAGTCGAACCCGTCACGGAGCACCACCCAGCTTGCCCTCAACAATCGCGGCGAAGCCTTGCGGCGCAAGGGCAATCCCGAGCGCGCGATCGATGACCTCAACCGCGCGTTGGACCTCAATCCGAAGGACGCATCAGCCTGGTTCAACCGCGGCATTGCCTATGACGATCTCGGCGATCGCGACCATGCCATCGCCGACTACGACCGCGCCATCCGGCTCGATCCCGGCGATGCGCAGTACTTCAACAACCGCGGCAATTCCTACGCCGGCAAGAACGACTATGAGCGCGCGATGGCCGACTACACCCAGGCCATCAGGCTCGATCCGAAATTCGCGCTCGCCTACTACAACCGCGGCACGGCCTATCGGGAGCACGACGAGCCGGATCGCGCGCTCGCCGATTTCGATATGTCGATCAAGCTCGATCCGACCTATGCGGCGGCCTATGGCAACCGCGCGCGGGTCTTTCGCGACAAGGGTGATCGCACGCGCGCCTTCGCCGATTTCGCAAAATCGATCGCGCTCAATCCGAACAACGATCGCGACACCTACGCGCGGGCTAACATGTATCTTTACGAGCACGACTACGTCCGCGCGCTGGAGGATTACGATCGCTCGATCAAGGCCAATGCCAGCTACGCCGCCGTCTTCAACGAACGCTGCATGACGCGCGCGATCCTCGGCCAGCTCGACGGGGCGCTTGCCGATTGCGAGCAGTCGCTGAAGATGCGGCCGAGCGATCCCTACACGCTCGACAGCCGCGCGCTGTGCCACCTCAAGCTCGGCCAACTCGATGCCGCGCTCAGCGATTACGACGCCGCGCTCGCGGCCCAGCCAAAACTTGAAAGCGCCCTCTACGGCCGCGGGCTCGTCAAGCGGAAGAAGGGCGATGCAGCCGGCGCGGAGAGCGATATCGCCGCCGCCAAGGCGATCAAGGCCGACATCGCCGACGAGTTCGCGCATTACGGCATTCAGTAATGCGCTACCGCGTGCGCACCGCACGCAATGTGACACTATAATGCAGTCACGCATCGTTCACGGACTCGGCCTATGGCTGCCGCGCCGTCAACGAGCGAGGATTGATGATGAGCCTGCTGTCGAACATGCTGCGCGCCCAGCGCTGGGACGATTACCGCTATTACCACCAGAGCAACGTGAACCAGACGCTGCATCTGATCAGCGCCGTCATCTTCCTGATCTGCTACGCGCTGCTGTTCAGCGATCCCGCACTCGCGGGGCTCGTCGGTTGGCTCGCGATGCTGACGCGGCAGACCGGGCATTTCTTCTTCGAGCCGAACGGCTACGACGCCGTCAACGAAGTCACCAACGCCTACAAGGAAGCGGTGAAGGTCGGCTACAACCAGACCCGCAAGATCATCCTCCTGATCGTCTGGGGCCTCGCGCCGCTGGCGCTGTTCGCCTTCCCGACGTTGTTCGGCGCTTTCGATCCGCCGGCCGACCGGCTCGATTTCATTCGCCATGTCGGCGCGCTCTGGCTCGCCATCGGCATCGGCGGCGGCCTCTTCCGCATGCTCCAGCTCTTCGTTGTCAGGGGCGTCTCGACCGGGCTGGTGTGGGCTTTCAAGGTGCTGACCGATCCGTTCCACAACATCGCCCTGTACTGGAAATCGCCGCTGAAGCTCCTGCGCGGCGAATGGATCGACCACTCGATCGCCGATGCCGACTGGGGTGAGGACGAGGCCGAGGAAGCAGCGCATCTGACGTAAGCCGTCACCGCCGGCGCGAGAACGGCTTGACAAGCCCTGCCCTTCGGCTGTATGGCCGCGCCCCATGATGTTCACTCGGACCCACCGCCGCGCAGCTTTCCGTCGTCGCACCCGCGACGATGATGGGTTGCGCCATGTCCGACGCCAGCGCTGATCAGCTAATTCAGCCCAGGTTTTCGAGAAGGCCGCACCCGCAAAGTGCGGCCTTCTCGCTTTTCGCGCGCCTTTTTCACCCGCCCCCACGAGGAGTCTGACATGACCAACGCTACCCATCCGTATGATGCGCTGATGGACATCACCGCCCGGCCCAAGGCCGTGTTCGTCCGCGGCGCGGGCTCCTACCTCTGGGACGACAGCCGCAAGCGCTATCTCGACTTCGTGCAGGGCTGGGCGGTGAACTGCCTCGGCCATTCGCCGCCGGCCGTTGCCGATGCGCTCGCTGCGCAAGCCAGGCGGCTGCTGACGCCGAGCCCCGCCTTCTACAACGGCCCGAGCCTCCAGCTGGCGCAGGCGCTGGTCGAGAAGAGCTGTTTCGACCAGGTGTTCTTTGCCAATTCCGGCGCGGAAGCCAATGAGGGCGCGATCAAGCTCGCGCGCAAATATGGCAGCCTGCACAAGGGTGGCGCGTTCGAGATCATCACGTTTGCCGGCGGTTTCCATGGCCGCACGCTCGCGACCATGTCGGCGTCCGGCAAGAAGGCCTTTGAGCCGCTGTTCGAGCCGAAGGTGGCGGGCTTCAAGAAGGCTGTTCTCAACGATATCGCCTCTGTCGAGAGCCTGATCACCGACAACACGGTCGCCGTGATGCTGGAGCCGATCCAGGGCGAGTCCGGTGTGTGGCAGGCAACCGACCAGTTCCTGCAGCAGCTGCGCGCGCTGACCGAGGCGCACGGCCTGCTCCTGATCTTCGACGAGATCCAGACCGGCATGGGTCGGACCGGAAAGCTCTTCCACTACGAGCATGCCGGGATTGCACCCGACATCATGACGCTCGGCAAGGGCATCGGCGGCGGCGTGCCGCTCGCCGCCCTGCTCGCGACCGAGAAGGCCGCCTGCTTCGAGCATGGCGACCAGGGCGGCACGTTCAGTGGCAATCCGATCATGTGCGCGGCGGGGGTTGCCGTGCTTGAGGAAATCGCCAAGCCGGAATTCCTCAGGAATGTCGCCGACACCGGCCTGTTGCTGGAGAGCGAGCTGCAGAAGGTCTCGGCGCGGCACGGGCTCGGCGAAGTGCGCGGCCGCGGCCTGCTGCTCGCGCTCGACCTCAAGCTGCCGATCGCGCAGGCGATCGTGGCCCAGGCGTTCGAGGCCGGCGTGCTACTCAACGCACCGCAGCCCGACGCGCTGCGCTTCATGCCGGCACTCAATGTCACGCGAGCAGAGATCGGCGAGATGGTCGATTGCCTGGACGCGATCTTGACCAAGGCCGGTGCCGCGCGGCTTGTGGCGTAGGCTCCGCACTCCTCCGTCATGGCCGGGCTTGTCCCGGCCATCCACGTCTTGGACACACGGCACGAAGAACGTGGATGCCCGGGACAAGCCCGGGCATGACGACTTCGGTGAGATGAGTCTCTACGGTTTGAGAATCGACGCGCCCGTGGTGTTGCGGCTTTCGAGGTCGATATGCGCCTTGGCCGCGTCCTTCAGCGCGTAGGCGTGGTTGATCGGCACGTGCAGCTTGCCGCTGATGACGGCGGCAAACAGCGTGTCTGCGCCTTCGAGCAGCTCCGAACGCTTGCCGATGTAGTCGTTGAGTTTTGGCCGGGTCGCGAACAGCGAGCCGTGATTGTTGAGCTCGGCAATCGCGAACGGCGGCACCGGGCCCGACGCGTTGCCGAAGGAGACGAACATGCCGCGCGGCTTCAGGCACGACAGCGAACCCGGGAAGGTCGCCTTGCCGACGCCGTCATAGACGACGTCGCAGCCCTCGTTGCGGCTGATCTGTTTGACCCGCGCCACGAAATCTTCGTCGTTGTACAGAATCACATGATCGCAGCCGTTGGCTTCCGCCAGGTCCGCCTTGGCGCGCGACCCGACGGTGCCGATCACATGGGCGCCCAGCGCACGCGCCCATTGGCAGGCGAGCAATCCGATGCCGCCGGCGGCCGCGTGAATCAGCACGCGGTGATGCGGCTCGACCCTGAACGTCTTGTGCAGGAGATACCAGACCGTCAGGCCCTTGAGCATCAGCACGGCGCCCTGCTCGTAGGTGATGTGGTCGGGCAGTTTGACCAGCTTCTCCCAGGGAAGGTTGCGCTCGCCGGTATAGGCGCCGAGATTGTAGTAATAGGCGACGCGGTCGCCGGGGTGAAAATGCGTCACGCCGGGCCCGACCGCGACGACCTCGCCGGCGGCCTCGTTGCCGGCGATGAAGGGCAGCCCCGGCGCCTTGTAGAGGCCGGTGCGGAAATAGACGTCGATGAAGTTCAACCCAACCGCATGCTGGCGGATTCGGACCTCACCGGGGCCAGGCTCGGGCACGTCGACGCTCTCATAGACGAGGGCCTCCGGACCCCCGACCTTGTGCACGCGGACGGCTTTGGTCATCACCTGACCTCCTCGTTCGTCCTGCCCTCGCTCTTATTGCCCACAAACGAAAGCCATCGCGCCTTGCTTGTCAACTCGACGTACCCTGGAACGCGCGGAGCCGGCTATTTGGCCAGCTTCCTCCGGTTACGCTTCGCCGGAAACGTTGAAGACCTCGACCGCCGCCGAGAACGCCATCGCGAAGTAGATATAGCCGCGCGGAATGTGAAACTTGAATCCATCGGCAACCAGCACGACGCCGATCAGCACCAGAAATGCCCGCGCCAGCAGCCGAGCGCGATCTCGTGCGAGGTCAGGGTCAACAGCGCGGCCGAGGCTTCCGGGCTGGTCAGGAGGTGGATCATACCAAGGATCTTGCAAGCCTGATCGCGGCGTCACTGCCGACGACGTACGCCGCGATTGCACAGAGCGCGATCTTCACGGCCATCCCGACCTGGAAGTCCATCTTCAGCGTGTAGAGCGCGAGCACGCCCCAGACGACGATCAGCGACATCGTCAGCCAGCGCAGCCGTACCACCCGCACCGGGTGCAGCACGTGGAACGGCACGAAGGTCAGCACCACGAGTGCTGCGATCAGCAGCGTCGACACCAATGGCGGCCAGTGCAGCAGGAACAGGTAGAACGCAGCGGCGTTCCACAGCGCAGGGAAGCCGCGAAAATGGTTGTCGTCGGCCTTCATGCGCAAATCGGCGAAATAGAGTGCGCTGGTGACGACGATGGCCACGCCCAAAATGGGAGCTGCGACCGGCAGCAGCAGGCCGCTGGCGACGATCGCATAGGCCGGCACGAACACATAGGTGACGAAATCGACCACGAGGTCGAGCACGTCGCCCGACCAGTTCGGCTGCACCGTCTTGACGTTCAGCCGGCGCGCGATGGGCCCGTCGATCGCATCGATGATCAGCGCGACGCCCAGCCATTGAAACATCGCGGCCCAGTGCTCGCGCACCGCCTCCAGCATCGCAAGCAGCGCAATGGCGCCGCCGAATGCGGTGAAGACGTGCACCGAAAAGGCCGCGGCGCGGATTGCGGGCTTCGGTTTGAGGGAATCCTGCTGGCTATCCATGGCTCGCGCAGTGCTATCAGAACGAGACCGATTTGCACATAAGCGGTTGCGGCGTTCGGCCGCGCAATTTCCCTTAAATTCTTGCAGAACGAGCGGGCTTGAAATTGCCGTGGAGCATGTCAATTGTGCGGTCATGGCAGACGTATCGACACTTTATGACACGGCCGTGATCGGCGGCGGTCCTGCGGGCGTGGCGGCGGCGATCGCGCTGGCACAGGTCGGCGCGCGCACCGCGCTCGTTGCGCGCCGCCTGCCCTATGCCGACAACCGCACGACGGCGCTGCTGGGCGGCTCGGTCGAATTTCTGGACGGGCTCGGCGTCTGGTCCCACTGCAGGGACAAGGCGGCCGCACTGGAGGCCATGCGGCTCGTCGACGACACCGGCCGCCTGATCCGCGCGCCGGAGGTGCGGTTCTCCTGCCACGAGATCGGGCTCGATGCCTTCGGCTACAATATCGACAACCGCTCGCTGATGCTGGCGCTGGAGCAGCGCGCGGCGGAATTGCCCGGTCTGACGCGCGTCGACGACGAGGCCGAGAGCGTGCTCGCGGAAGCAGACGCTGTCGCGATCCGCACGGCCGCGGGGCAATTCCTCAGCGCGCGGCTCGTGGTCGGCGCCGACGGCCGCCACTCGCTGTGCCGCGAAGCCGTCGGCATCACGGTGGCACGCCGCGAGCTCAAGCAGACGGCGCTGACCTTCAATGTCAGCCATTCGCGACCGCACCGGAATGTGTCGACCGAGTTCCACACGCCGCATGGCCCCTGCGTATTCGTACCCCTGCCCGGCGACCGCTCCAGCATCGTGTGGGTGTCGGCGCCCGCCGAAGCCGAGCGGCTGCGCGCGCTGACCGACGACGAACTCTCCGCGGCGGTCGAAAAACAGTCGCACTCGATCCTCGGCCGCATGACCGTGGAACCGGGGCGCAATTTGTTTCCGCTGGCGATCGAGCGTCCCGATGCTTTCGCGCGCGACCGCATCGCGCTGATCGGCGAAGCCGCCCACGTGGTTCCTCCGATCGGTGCGCAGGGCCTCAATCTCGGTCTGCGGGATGCCGCCGATATTGCGCGCCTCGCCGGCGACGCGATCGCGGCAGCTCAGGATCCCGGCGCGGTCGAGGTGCTCAACCGCTATGACCGGGCGCGGCGGCCCGACATCGTGAGCCGCACCTTCGTGATCGACATGGCCAATCGCTCACTGCTCAACGACTTCCTGCCGCTCCAGCCGGTCCGTGCGGTCGGGATGCACCTGCTCGGCGCGATCGGCCCGCTGCGGCGACTCGCCATGCGCGAGGGGCTCGCGCCGACCTGGCGACGTTAGATCTGGCCGCGCTAGCGTCTTTTACGGAAAGGCCAGCCGCCCGGTCTGGATCAGCCACATCACACTAGTCAGCGTGACCACGGAGGCAAAGGTCCCGAGCAGCACCGCGACGGACGCGGATTCGATCCAGGCGTCGTTCTGGCGCGCAATCACAAACACGTTCAGCGCCGGCGGCAGCGAGGCCATCAGCACGGCGGTCGCAGCCCAGGGCTGCGCGAACGGGCCGAAGGCGAGCATGAGGCCGAGCGCTGCAAGCGGATGGACGAGGAGCTTCACCGCGATCACGCCGGGCACCTCCCATGGCACGCGATCGAACGGCCGCAGCGCCACCGTGACACCCAGCACGAACAGCGCGGTCGGCGCGGCGGCATTTTGCAGGAAGGTGATGGTGCGATCGAGCGCGACCGGCAGCTCGATATGGAGCGCCGCGACAGCCGCGCCAAAGCAGGCCGACATGATCAGCGGGTTGAGCACGATCTGCTTCAGCACGACCCCGAAGGCGTGCACGATCGACGGGTGATCGCGGTCGGAAAGCTCGATCAGGAGCGGCACGATCGTAAACAGGAAGATGCTGTCGCAACAGAAGATCAGCGCGGTGGGCGCCGCCGCCTTCGGTCCAAGCACCGCAAGCGCGAGCCCGGGGCCCATATAGCCGATATTGCCGTAGCCGCCGGAGAGCCCGGCCAGCGTCGCCTCGCGCAGCGGCAGCCGGCCAAGAACCTTCCCGACGACGAGCGCGATGGTAAACGCGGCGACCGTCGACAGCGTCGTCGCGACCAGGAACGGCGGGTTGTTCAGCTCGGCGAACGGCGTCTTCGACATGATCGCAAAGAGCAGCGCCGGCAACGACACGTAGAGCAGGAAGAAGTTCATCCAGGCCAGCCCCGATTCCGGCAGGGACTTGGCTTTGCCACAGGCGAACCCGACGAAGATCAAGCCGAAATAAGGCAGCGCCAGATTGAGGATATCGACCATTTATGAAGTGGTTTCTGAGGTAATCGGGGCTATCCGCCCGCCCTTCGCAGGTTAATTCCAAGCAAGGCCACTAGCATCGGCCACAATCCTGGTCTATCGACGAAGCATGATTAAAGCGCGGACCGCCAAATTCCAGATCGGACAGGTCGTGCGCCACCGGATCTTCTCGTTCCGGGGCGTGATCTTCGACATCGATCCGGAATTCAACAACACCGAGGAATGGTGGCTATCGATCCCTGAGGAGGTGCGCCCTCACAAGGATCAGCCGTTCTACCATTTGCTGGCGGAAAACGCGGAGTCCGAATACGTCGCCTACGTCTCCGAGCAAAACCTGCTGCCCGACGATTCCGGCGAGCCGATCCGCCATTCGCAGGTCGCCGAGATCTTCGTCAAGGACAAGGCCGGCGGCTACCGCCCGCGCAATCCGTCGCTGAACTAGAGCGTTTTCGCGCGAAGTGGATACCGGCTCGCGTCAAGAAAACGCGTCAAAACCAAAATCTTCCGCCGGGATCCCGCGGAAAGAAAAAGGCGCCCGGTCGGGCGCCTTTTTGGTGTCTGTTCGGCAGAATTATTTCTGCCCGGTCGGCGCCGCGCCAGGAGCACCACCGCCCTGCTCCAGCTTCTTGCGCGCTTCTTCAGCCTTCTTCTGAAGCTCTTCCTGGAGCTTCTTCTGGTTTTCCTCGAACACCTTCGGATCGGTCGGCGGACCGTCATAGGCCTTCTGGAATTCGCCGGCCAGCGGCAGCGGCAGCGTCAGCGGCGCGCCATTGGCGTTGATCGCCTGAACGACGAGGTTCTGGCCCTTCTTCATGTTGGCGATGAGTTCGGGGGTCGCCTCATAGTCCGACATGCAGCCGTTGGCGAAGCAGATCACATAGGGGCTCTGCAACGGCGCGTTGTTGTCGACGATGATCCGGGTGCCGTGCACGAGCTGCATGCCGAGCGGAAGCGTCACGCGCAGGATCTTCTTGGGCTCGCCTTCCGGCTCGATGATGACGGCGGCGATGACCGGCTGGCCGGATTCGATGCGGCCATCCTTGCCGGTGAAGCAGACCTGCTTGGCGTTGGCGTCCTGGCCCTTGAGACAGAACTTGGTCCAGGGCGCGTAGATGAGCTGCACCTGCTGGTCGCCAGCGGGCGCACCGGCGGCGGCGGGCGGCTGTCCGGCGGCGGCCGGGGGCTGCTGACCCTGGGCCTGCGGCGCGGGCGCCTTGGGGGCGGCCTTCGGAGCAGCCTTCGGCGCGGGAGCCGGAGCCGCCTTCGGCGCGCCCGGGGCCGGCGCAGGCGTCTGGGCTTCGGCGGCAACGGGAACGGCCAACGCGGTGGCTGCCAACAGGGCGAGAACTCGCCCGCGCGGCCGAACCGACGCGGCCAAAATACGGAAATTCATTGCGGAAAACCCTTTCTGAACGGGAAGTGCCCGAACCGCTCTGGAGCGCCGAACCCAAGCCGCCTTGGCGCGGCTGTCTCCCCGTCAATTGAGGCGGTTAAGTGACGGGTCAGGAACTCCTGTGCGATTGCCCGCCTTCTTAACGTGGCGGACGAAAAGATCAATGCCGACAAGCGTCTTTGACACCGACGCGGATGCGCTTCGGCCTGGCCCATTATGCTAGGATTTGCGCCGTGGCCGGCTCTTCCGAATCAATCTCAATGCCGATGTTCATGTTTGCGCGCGTGAGCGCCCGCCTCATTGTCGGCACGGCGTTCGCCGTCAGCATGATAGCGGCCGGTCCCGCGGCCGCAGAAGAGCGCTACGCCATCGCCATGCATGGCAAGCCGGCCCTGCCGGCCGACTTCACCCACATGCCCTATGCCAATCCCGATGCGCCGAAGGGCGGCAAGGTGGTCTGGGGCATCCTCGGCACGTTCGACAGCCTCAATCCGCTGATCGTCAAGGGATTGGCGGTGCAGCAGATGCGGAACTATGTCGTCGAGAGCCTGCTCGCGCGCGGCAATGACGAGGCCTTCACGCTCTATGGCCTGCTGGCCAAGACGGTCGAGACCGACGACGCCAGGAGTTACGTGACGTTCCATCTCGACCCGCGGGCGCGCTTCTCTGACGGCAAGCCGGTGCTCGCCGACGACGTCCTGTTCTCCTGGGAATTGCTGCGCGACCATGGCCGGCCCAACCACCGGCAATACTACGCCAAGGTCGTCAAGGCCGAGGCGCGCGATCCCCTCACCGTCCGCTTCGATCTCGACGGTGCCAACGATCGCGAGTTGCCGCTGATCCTGGGGCTGATGCCGGTGCTGCCGCGGCACGCGGTCGACGTCACGACCTTCGAGGAGACGACGATGACCGGCCCGATCGGCTCGGGCCCTTATCGCGTCACCGCGGTGAAGCCCGGCACCAGCGTGACGCTGACCCGCAATCCCGACTATTGGGGCCGCGACCTGCCGGTCAATCGCGGCCTGTACAATTTCGACGAGGTCAGGCTCGACTACTACCGCGAAGCCAACGGCCAGTTCGAAGCCTTCAAGCGCGGCCTCTACGATTTCCGCGTCGAACACGAGCCGCTGCGCTGGCACGACGGCTATGACTTTCCCGCCGCCAAGACCGGCGAGCTGATCCGCGACACCATCAAGCCCGGCGTACCCTGGCCCTCGGAATTCCTGGTATTCAACACGCGGCGTCCGATCTTTGCCGACATCCGCGTGCGGCAGGCGCTGACGCTGCTGTTCGACTTCGAGCTCGTCAACCGCAACTACTTCTTCGGGCTCTACGCACGCACGCCCAGCTTCTACGCGGGCTCCGAGCTGTCGGCCTATGGCCGTCCCGCCGACGCCAGCGAGCGCGAGCTGCTCAAGCCGTATCTCGCCCATATCCCGCCGGACATTCTCGACGGCAGCTACCGCCTGCCGGTGACCGACGGCTCCGGGCGCGATCGCACCACGCTGCGCGCAGCGATCCAGCTCCTGTCGCAGGCCGGCTACGATCTCGACGGCACCGTGCTGCGCAACCGCGCGACCAAGGCGCCCTTCACCTTCGAAATTTTGGTGACGACGCGCGACCAGGAGCGCATCGCGCTGGCCTTCGCGCGCGATCTCAAGCGCGCCGGCATCGAGCCGACAGTCCGGGCGGTCGATCCGGTGCAATTCGACCAGCGCCGGCTCGGCTACGAGTTCGACATGATCCAGAACCGCTGGGACCAGTCGCTCTCGCCGGGCAACGAGCAGTCCTTCTATTGGGGAAGTGCGGCCGCCGACAATCCGGGCACGCGGAACTACATGGGCGCAAAGGATCCCGCGATCGACGCCATGATCGCGGCCCTGCTCGATGCCCGCCAGCATACGGCCTTCGTGTCGGCGGTGCGCGCGCTCGATCGCGCCCTGATGTCGGGCTTCTACGGTATCCCGCTGTTTAACGTATCGGAGCAATGGATCGCGCGCTGGAATCGGATAGAACGACCCAAGGCCACTGCTCTGTCCGGCTACCTGCCGGAGACGTGGTGGCACAGGGTGGACGCTCAAGGACCGCAACAAGCGAAGTGACGCCGTGAACCAGCCAGCCGTATCGCCGACGCTCGACACGCTGTTCCAGCGCACGCTGGCCCGGCAACCGCACGCGCCGGCGCTGCTCGATCCCATCAACAAGATGCGCGTGACCGGGCATATCCCGCGGCGGCTGACCTATGCGGAGGCCGATCGCGCCATCGAGGCGCTGTCGGCGCATTTCGTCGAATCGGGGCTGCCGGCCAATTCGGTCATCGCGGTTCAACTGCCTGCTACCATCGAATTCGTGCTGACGGTGCTGGCCGCCCATCGCGCCGGCCTCGTGGTTGCCGTGCTGCCCCTGCTCTGGCGGCACGCCGAGCTGGCGGCGGCGCTTAACCGCACCGCGGCCCGCGCCGTCGTCACCATGAGCAAGGTCGACGGCGTCATCTATTCCGATCTCGCCATGCACGCGGCGGCAGAGGCCTTCTCGATCCGTCACGTCTTCGGCTTCGGCAGCGAGTTGCCGGAAGGCATGGCCTCGCTCGACGACGTGTTGGCGCGCCCGCCGGGCACCACGCGCAGCGTGATCCAGGACGGTCGCAAGGCGGCGATCATCTCGTTCGACGTCACGGCGGAAGGGTTTCGCCCGGTGCCGCGGCCGCATTTCAGCGTGATCGCGGGCGGGCTCGCGATTTCGCTCGAGGCCGACATTCCGCAGGGCGCAACTGTGATGGCGGCGTTCGCGCCGATGTCGTTTGCCGGCCTCGCCGCCTCGCTCGCGGTGTGGCTCCTGTCCGGCGGCACGCTGGCGCTGCATCATCCCTTCGACAACGAGGTGCTGGAACAGCAGGTCAACGAACAGGGCTGCGAGGTGCTGATCGCGCCGGCTCAACTCATGCTGCGGCTCGGGGCTGATCTGGCAGCGCGGATGCCCGGCCTGCGCAACGTCGTCGGCCTGTGGCGCGCGCCGGAGCAGGTCGCCGCCAGCGACGCCTGGACCTCGCCGCACGCCCCGCTCACCGACGTCTATCTGTTCGGCGAGGCCGGCCTGTTCGGCGTGCGCCGCGGCGAAGACGGCGTGCCGGTACCGGTCATGCCGGGCCTGCGCGGCGCGGTCCGGGAGCAATCCGGCTCCTCGATCGCCGGCGAGATCTTGCTGACGCCGAAGAACACGCTCGGGCTGCGCGGACCGATGGTGCCGATCGCGGCCTATGCCCCGCCCCAGCCGGCCGACGACACGCTGATGGCCCAGCCGGCGCGCGACTATGTCGACACCGGCTTTGCCGCGCGGATCGACCGCCCGAGCGGGGCGATCTGCATCACGGCGCCGCCGTCCGGGATCATGGCTGTCGGCGGCTACCGCTTCCTGTCCAACGACCTCCAGGAATGGGCGCGCCGGCTCGGCCAGGGGGCGCTGCTGACGGCGCTACCGGATCGCCTGAGCGGCCACCGACTGGCGGGACGGGCCCACGACAACGCCCGCGCCCGCGAAGCGCTCAGCGAACTGGGCCTTAACCCTCTGATGGTTGAAGCGTTCAGGGACAGAACGGTGGGATAGCTGACCGAAACGGGGTGAAAAGCGAGCGATTTCAGAAAGTTCGCGGTACCATGCAGTGCTTCCCGGCAGTCGAGATTAACCCCCGTTTTCCCTTGCTATCCCAGCTTTTCCCCGCCTAAATCTTCCGTAGATCGAACAGGGGACTGGGGCGATGGCGCGGGCGAAGCTCACGAAGAAACTCATTGATGCCGAAATCGCGCGGGTGGATGCCGAGCGCGCCAAGCGTGAAGCCGCCGGGGACCGCCGCCAAGTCGAGAGCCTGATTTGGGACACGGCGACCCCTAACTTTGGCATCCGCATCATGGGTGCCGGCGCCAACAGCTTCGTTATCCAGTACAAGGCCGCTGGCAAGACGAAGCGCCACGCCATCGGCCGGTTCGGCAACCTGACCTTAGAGCAAGCCCGGACCGACGCCGCGGACCTGTTCGCCGCCATTCGAGACGGAGGCGACCCCTCAGCTGCGCGCAAGCACGAACAGCGGTCCCCGACGATGGCGGAGCTTGCCGACGACTTCCTGAACTTCGTCGGGGCGGAGAGCGAAGCGGTAGCGACCACGCCGGACCGGGAAAGCGAATGGTCGCGGAAGCCTAAAACCTTAGTCGCGGACGGCTACCGGGTGAAGGTCATCAAGCGCAGCACCGTCGCCGCTGTGAAGGTGCTGCACATCACCCGGCAAGACGTGACCAGCGCTACCTACCCGGGCGTGCAGCGGGACAAGAGCAGGCCGCCCACGGTTCGCGCGTTCGATCGCCGCGCGCTGTCGTTCATCACCCGCATGTTGGCGTGGGCGGTCGAGAGCAAGCTACGCGATGACAACCCCTGCGAAGGGCTGGCGGGGCAGCGCGAAGACCGCAAACGGCGCTGGCGTCTTGATGCCACCGGCTACAGGACCGTGGGCGGAGTGCTGTTTGCTCGCGTTCCGGAGCCCGGCAGCGGTCACAACGGCGGGCCCACGCTTGACGACCCGTACGATTGGCGCAATCCATGGCAGGCCGTCCTAGCGATCAAGGCCATGATGCTGACCGGCTGCCGGCGGGACGAAGTTGCGACACTGCGGCGCGGTCACGTCGATTTCGTGGGCTCGCGGCTAGTCCTGTCCGATACGAAGCGGCTGGAATTGGCGGACGTGCGCGACGGAGAGCAGGACATCCGCTTTATCGGGACGGCCGCGCTTGACGTGTTCTGCGAAGCGCTCCGCCTTGGCGATGCTGACCGCGCCCTAACGAGCCCCGACGATTTCGTTTTCCCGTCCGACCGGAAGAACAGCCGCGGTCACTACACCGGGGGTGCAATCGGGCGATGGGCAAAGCGTGCATTGGCCGAGCGCAAGCCGGCGGGCTGGACCGTGCACGGGCTGCGGCACTGCTACGCGAGCGTGTGCGATGATTTGGAGTTCTCGGAAGTCACCAAGGCTATGTTGATCGGGCATTCGAAGGGCAGCCAAACACAAGACTACATCCACAAGACGGAGGAGCAGTTGCGCGCGGCCGCGAACAAGGTTGCAGGGCAAATCGCTGCATGGCTCGCGGAAGGCGTCGCGGCGGTCACGGAGCCGATGCGACAGGCTGCCGAGTAGCGCTGCCGGTTTCTTTTTTGACGGAGCCGGCGCCGTCGAGCGAAGCAGTTTCGTGAATTGGCTGACAGAGAACCACAGCAACTAAAACTGCGCGTCGCGGAGGCTCTACGCAGACGAGGTTAGAATGTTGACGCTTCGCCCTTGCCGCATCGGCGGTCAGACAGCCCCTGACGACTACAGCATCCTTGACGACGGCGAACTGATCGGCCGCATCCGCAAGGCAACGGAGCGCGTGCGGGCGGCGTGGGTGTGGTCGGTCACGGCGCCGACGAAGCCGGGGGCGCCGTACGGATCAGCGGCCGATTTCGAAGAGGCTAAGCGGGCTTTCCGCTCCGCATGGGAAGTGTTCAAGATTGACGCGCGTTGATAGCGCGCGCCAAGTGCCCCCCTAGTCAACGCTTGTGCGTTTTGCCTTCTGCCGATCAGCATAGCCAGCGTATGCCCGGAGTACCAACAGGCGCTGAGGGGTATCTCGATCGATGGTCACAGCATCTTCTTCATGTTGCCCCGACGCCTGCCTTCTCAATTTCCTCGACCCGCTGCTCCAGTGCGAAATGGTCTCGCTAAGGCGACTATCCCAGAACCTGGGTAAGCCATGCCCGCTCTGTCCTAATCACCGCCGCCTCCAATGAGGTGGTATTTCATTATAAACCTTACGCGCATTCTCGCAGTCCTTGGCGTGGTCACCGGTATTCTGCAACGCGTCTCGCACCAGTGACTTCGTCCTTTCGGTGCCAAGGATGATCAAGTTATATATGATTCCTTCCGCCAGAATATCATTGTCGTCGGGGATGGCTTCGTCGCAGAGTTTGATACGAAGTGCTATCCAACCTGCGAGGTTTTCGATCGTGGGCTTTGGGCGAGGTGGTGGTGGGTAATGGAAATCATCACGCGCCTCCGCTACGGTTGGCAGAAGCAGGGCGACGACAAGTGATAATGCTGGGAGCTTCATGTCAAACTCCTTGCGCTCGAAAATACTCGGTACTCTCCAGTTCAATATAGACAAAAAAAGGGGGCCAAAGCCCCCTCCTTCATGCCAATGTCAGAACAGGTCCCGGCAATCTACCATCTTTACAGAAAGCTCAGCGGGGCTACAGTTGACTCCGCTCCTAGTGACGACCCCGACAGGTTACCTTGTGAGAGCCGTCACCGCCGAGGAGCCAAGGAACGGGGGCCGGTCTGCTGGAAACTCGCCGGCCCTCGCTCCATTAGATGCCCGCGAACAGCGAACACCCACGAGCATTAGAGGTGCTTCGTCAGTGCTGCGCAAGGTGGCGCGGCCCCGTTCGATCACGGGTTCACGCACCCCGTTGACGCATAACACGAGGACGTGACTGGATCAGCGGTGCGCGAGCCGAGGGCTAGAATAGCCGCGCACCGGTCCTACCATGGCCAAACCCGGCTGACCCGGCGTCCTGCCTCCTGGCCGCCAGCCCTATCGCTAGAGCTACTGCTATTCGCCCGCCTTCCTTTCGCTTGCATCAGCTTCAAGGCATGCTGAGAACATGGAGCGGTAGGCCAGTTCTCTTGCATTTGCCGGCACATCGATAACGGTGCAACTAGACCATCGTATGCAATATCCCTCGACAAGGCGCCGTTGCGCTATCTTGTCTTCTACTGACATGACGCCTTTCGCTGTGGCCCTCAGGACCAATTCCGCATCGGCCTTCAGGTACTCGGCCGTTGCTGCCCCTGCGCAGGCTATGCTGTCGCTCGACTGTGGCTTGGCATCGCCTGCAATCGCACTAGCCGGTGAGATCGCGAGTAACATGATGATTGCTCTTGCGTGACGCATTGCCCCTGCCCCTTCGCTTGTTTGCGGTAGTCGCAGCCCCCTATCCACGAGCGCCATAGTCCCCGTCGTACGTTCATCGTCGTTCCTGATTAAAAAGGCCCCCCGGCCAACCTGCGGCTTCGCTCCAGTCTTCCTCGCTCAGACCGTCCAAAGCAAATTTATATCGAGGGACTTGCACGATGAAAGTTTCGCGTAGAAGGGCTGCTGCTCCGGGGTGGTGATGATCGTGTAGCCGTGTGTCATCGCGATTGAAGCGGCGAAATAGTCGGTTGCCCAGTTGGAGTCTGTAAGAGAGAAACCTGAGTTGAGAGACTCGGCCGCCTTGGCAGCGCCAGCGTTGTATCTCTTGTTCATTGAAATCTTCTTGCTGACCGACCCGGCAATTCCGTCAGCCTCATCTTCGTATGCGTCCGCGAACTCGTCCCACACGCAGGTCGGCACGGCGATAGCGCCCTTCAGTAGCATGTCTAGGCACAGCGCTTTGAGGCTATTCGATTTGGTCGTTACAACTTCCCGCAGCCCGCGTGCATCAATGATGAAAGGGGTGATCTCGCCCGGGTCATTCATCCCCGAGCTCCAAAGTCGAAATGTCCGCATCTGAGAGACCGGACACGAAATCGAAATAAGCGCGCTGATATTTCGGCTTGAGCCCGCTTACTCTGTAGATGTCAAAATCGTTTAGCGAACCGGCGCTCAGTCGGTCGTTGAAAAATTCTGCGAAGTGAAAGCCGTACTTAGCCAGTTTTACTTTTTCTTGTGGCGGCGGCCCCAAGGGAGGGCCTCGATCCTTCACGTAGTCAGGATTGTCTCCGCCAACGGCAGCAAGCCAGGCCGAATAGCTGCCGCTGGCCGTTAGCCCCATCCTCTCCAGTCGTAGCGCCGTTGCTTGCTGACTGATCTTAAGCTTTCGAGCGATTCGCGCGATGTCATCACGATCAGGATTGCGCGGCACGGGCGCGTTTCCGAGCAATTGCGCAATGTCATCTGAGGGAACAAGGAACTCGCTCGCAAAATTGTTGCAGAACTTCTCGGTCGCGTTGTGGCTGACGAACGGGTCGGAGATTCCAGTCTCGCCGAGCAGGGCATGCCCGAGTTCGTGAATCAACGTGAAGAGGCGACGCGCCCGATTCTGTTTCTTGCTGTTAACAACAATGACAGGTGCTGTTTTTGAGGACAGGCAGAAGCCGCTGCCATCGCCCTCGGGAAAGCTGTCTTGTAAAACGAATATCCCGGCACGTTCCAGTCTTTGGCGGCAGATGTTGTAAAAAGTCCGCGCGTCCCGCGCTTCGATTTGCGATTGAAGGCTGATACCAAACCACTTGCGGATTGCCGATGCTTGCGCCTTAACCGAACCAGAGCGAAGCAACGATGGTAGCTCGCGCTTGGGATGGTGTTGAAGTTGCTCTGCCCGCGCCTGAATGGTCCGCGCCCTCTGAATGCATTCCAGCGTCTGTCGTTCCTTGGCGCTCAGTCTTGGCGCCGTCGAGCGGAAGTCCGGAATGCGATCGTCAAGATCGGGCGCTTCTTCGAGGTAGAAGGTGAATACCGGGACCGCAAGTTCATGCGCTATATCGCGCAGCAAGCCGTGCCGAGGTTCTTCCGCATGAAGCTCACGGTCCAGTTCTTCCTTTTCAATCCCAAGCCGCTTCGATAGGCTTGAATTGGAGAGCGACCGTGCAAGCATCACCGTCGGCAGAACGCTTTTGTTATATGTCATCTGTTGGGGAATTCGTTGGTCTAGGGGCTTCGATGAAGTATGGCGACTTTTCCAGTCTCGTGCAACTTGGAGTTGGCCTTCACGCTGGCACCGCCCTGCTCCAACTTTACGGGGAGTTCGGGCTTCAGCCCGTCGAGCGAGCAATCGCAAGGCTCAAGTATGCTCTTTCCGATCAAGATGCAGCGATGGACAACTTGGGGAGACTCAGCCAACTCGAAGCCGAGCTTTCGATATTCAAAATTCAGCTCTTCAACGAGTACAAAAAATATATGAAGGGCAATCTCGTCATCGCCGGCATCCTAACTGCATGTCTAGTGTACATAGCGTTCTATAACGACGACGCGATCAGCACGGGTTGGGCGTTGTTACTTGCCGTACTTTCGTGCATACCGGCTCCCATCACCCTTGCCGTGCTGTGGGTTGACGCAGCGCGGCAGATTGCACCATTGCGCAACAAAGTGTCTCGTCTCGAAGACGTAATATACGGACCGGGCAAGACGTAGGGAAGTGTCCGCGCACGACCCGACATAGAGCACAGGTCTAAGACTTTCGGATAATCGTTGGGGAGATATGCGCTGTATAGAAAGGCCAAGGCCCAACATCGCCCCGCCAACTCACTAGCCATGGCGGTGGACGTGGCGGACAGCAAGAGCAATATAAATGCTCGCGAATGCTTCATCCCGCCGCCGCTCTCATCGCGGATTTCGAAGTGGCGAAGAACGCGATCACGAGTCCGATAAGAGCCGCGACGGCAGCACGGCTTACAACCCCCTCTTTTGAGTGGTCATACCCTTGCTCAGCATACGCAAGGGTAAAATCGGAAACGACAGACAGCCCGGCCGAAACCAACGCACCGAACACCACCGAGCGAACGCGGCTTCCACCATTGGCTTTGACGCGCCTTGCGACCAGCACCGTAGCGGTAACGCTAAGAACAAAACCGATGAACGGGAAAATGGCCGCCAGCATATCCGCCCCTCAAATCAACCTTGACTTGCTTAGAACATAATGGGAACATCTTGCCCGGTCAACATGAGCAGCCCCAAGCCCCAAACGCCTGCACCGAATCTTCTATCGGACGCGGCCAGCTTAGACGCGGCTGCCGATCAGGCAATCGCAGCATGCGGCGGTGACGCACGCGAAGCCGTGAAGGCGCTGTTGATTGCGAACGAGTTTTTAGAGCGCGAGATGGAAGAGCGAGTTTCGCGCGGGTACATTCGCGGCGTGAAGCACGGAAGGTTCAATACGTATTCGGGCTAAGCCATCATCGGGGCGAATCTCGCACACGGGCCGGATTGGTTAGGAGCGCTTAGGCTCCGGCCCGGCGCTGTCGGTTAGTGCGTCAGCAAGGTCGTCTTCAAAGCTGTGCAGCAACGTCACCATGTCGGCGCCGAAACGAGCTATCGCAGCGGTCGAGGCTTCGTTGCCGGCGAAGCGGTCGCGAAGAGAACTCATATTCAGATTGAACCCGGCCTTAAGCAATTCGGTTGCTGCGCCGGCCTTCTCACGTGTGTTCGGCGCCTCAGAACTTCGTTCTTTTCAGTTTGTAGAGCCACACCCCCAGCGCAACGCACCCGGCGCCTAGCAGCACGGTCACGACTGCGGTCCTTCCGCTTGGACGGCGCGGCAGATCGCATCCGCCGCTACGCATTGCCGCAGCGCCTCCACGAGATGCGCCTTCGTCGCGAAGATGCCGGCGAGCGCGGCGGGTACGTCCACCGGGTCAACGTCCAGCGCGGACGCAGCGTCGCTGGCGGCCCGCTCTGCAAGTTGCACGGTCGTGTGCAACGCGTCGCAAACCAGCCACGCGGCCTCTATCCCGGCAAAGATGGCGTTGGACGCGGGCCGCAGTGGTATCACTTTCTTGTCGTCAGTCATTGCCGCCCCCGTCACCGTTAACAAACGCCACCGTGTCTCCGCAGCGCTTCGCAAGCTCTGCAAGCCCGACCTCCCCGCGGACCGCGGTGGCACGTCTCAGCGCTTCGAACTTCGCAGCGCGGTTACGCAGCAGGCGGCGGCGCACCATCGCAAACTTAATCGCGCTTACTCGCTTGTGTTCTTTCCTGTGGACCGCCAGCGCAAGCCACTGCTTAATCTGTTCGTCACTGGCTGCCATCAGATGCGGGTCGGGTTGCTTGCTCATTGCATGGTACCCCACACGAGCACGGCCACGGTGACGACCGACAACAGCGCGACGGACGCCACCCGCCAACGGTCCGACAGGTCAATTTCCGGACGACGGTTCAAATCGATTGCGGCGCTGGCGAACGCGCGTCGCATTCGAGCGTTGCCGTTGCGGAAGCTCAGTTCCTCCACTACCGCGCCTTGAAGTTTGCGCAGTTCGAAGGTCGACATTGTCGATAGGGTCGAAAGGTCGCTCACGCGCATTTCCATCCTGATAAAATCTATGATTGAATTGAAAGGCGCGGCTCCGGAGAAGTTTGCCGGTCCACCCGAAGCCGCGCCCCTTCGTCAGCGACCGTGCTGGGAGCCGCCGCGAAACTTGACGGTGTGGACCGCGTCCATAATCGCGATGAAGACCACGACGGGGGCGAGTGTGACCGCGGTGCCGGGATGGCCCGCTTTGGCGATTGAGCACACGGCCACGGCGTTGAAGCAAAACATGGCTGCGGTCATCAGGAGCTTTTGCATTGCCGGGTACCCTTCAGGCTGCGGTTTCGCGAATGATGCTGATTTCGGTTCGGGCCCCCCACACGGCCGTACGCATCCCGCGGTCGGGCTTGCTCAAGGTCACTTCCACCTTGCCGGACGGTGTCCGAACGCCGCGGCTCACGCCCACGACGGTGTCACGCGTTGCCGGCAGGAAGTCGCCTTGCCGAAGGTGCTGCGCTTGGACGCGCTCGCGGCATTCCTTGCGCGGTGTCGGGGCGGGTTCGTTGCTGGGGTCTTTCGGGAACATGCGCGGCTCCTAGCCGAAGTGACACGAATTCGTGTGATCGGTGTGAGTGACAACACGGTCACGGACGCCGTGGCGAAGCTCTTGGGCGCGGTCGCAGAGCGCCGCCCACTTCGCGCCGGCACCGTCCTTGTTCGTTTCGAAACGGGCGCGCTTGCTGAGAATGATGACGTACCGGCGGTCACCTTCGCTTCGCTCCACAATCATGGCGTCCATCGCCTGCACGGCATCGCGACGGAGGCCGGAGAAGCTGAACGTTCCGTCCGACAGCTCCACCGCGGCGGCGGCGTACCGGTAGCCAAGGCGCTGCATGGCGGCGATGTCGGCGGCAGTGGTGCGCTCTGCGGTGGTCATGTCGGCGGCTCCGTGCTGGCGACGTTTAGTGGCGCCACTTTTAGGCTCGGGCCGGAACGGACGTCAAGATAGTGGCGCCACTTGTTATGCAGGACAGCTATGCAGAAGTGGCACCACTACCCCGGGATTTACGGTTGTGTCCGGGTGTGCTAGTGGCGCCACTAGGAGACGTTTATAATGGTTGATGACAGGAAGCGCCGCGGTCCGCGGTACGCCGTGACGCTGCCAACGAAGACGGCGGCAGCCGTGGAGAGGCGCGCGGCGAAGCATGGTCGGGCTGCGGCAGCGGAAATCGCGGCAATCGTTATCGAGAAGATGGGGACCGGCGACGCGCCCCCGACGATGGGCCGCCCGCGCAAAGAGGCTGACGACGAATAGCCCCGCTTCGGCGTATAGCCGCCGCGTTACGCGGCTTGACGTATCAGCCGCCCGCCCCGCCGCTGCAACCTTGCGAAAATCCCGAAACCTCGATAGGGTTCTCCGCCCGCAAGTGCTTCGCGCAACTACGGGCTACAAAGGCCACGCAATCCCGGACGAACGGATGCGCGGCCTTTTCACTTCAGCTCTCCCCGCGCCATGGCATCAACTCCGGCGGATGGAAACGCGGACGGCCCTGAACCCATTCGCCGCGCAAGCGATATTAAGGCGCAAGAGATGGCATTCTTCAAAGCACTTTTCCACCGACCCCTGACGTACAATGAGCTGCTAAAAAACGCCGACAACATAATTACATCGCCGCCGCTGCCCGCCGATTGGAAGCGCCTTGCGGCGGGTTTGGTCGGCAGGAACGGGACCAGCTTGCTCGATTATTGGCGGGACTACTGCAAATCGCAGCTTAAGATGCTCGCAGATGAAGCAACGTGGCAAATGCAAAAGTCACGCCTCCTGAAGCTCATCATGATGGAACGTACATGGCGCGCTGCGTACGTCGTCTCGCAGGGCGCTAAGCACGTCGCATCATGGTCTTTCATGTGCAAAGACGCAGATTGGGCGAAGGACGCGAACGAGAAGAATTTGCAGTTGCTGCTAACGCAGCGTTGGCTAATGGCGGTTCTCTCCGACGGTTGCCTGATTGCTGTCGGCATGAAGTCCTACGGTCTGGACAAAGCGAAAGATACCGAACTGGAACTGCACTACGCGTTGCACAAGGAGGTCAAATCCCTCGACGTTGGCGTGATGGAAGCGATGCACGTCGCTGTCGACGAGTACAGGGATGACGACGCGCACCTGATAGCGGCATTCAAAGACGATCATCTGGCTCCGCTGATCCGAGAGCAGTACACACTGCTCGCGCAGCTAGAGGATGACGTCGCGAACGGCACGGTCGATATCGCGTGGTTCAGTTCCCAGCTAAACGCGGTCAAGCAGAAGCAAGCCGAACTAGCGGCGCTTGTCTCGCCCGACCGAACAACCGCTTGAATGGTTTGGCGGCCAACCGTTGCACATCCGCTGTCTTCGTCGTCGTCGTGGGTCACCAATCACATGACCGCTGACACGTTGAAGGACTTCGAAGAGATGAAAGAGAAGGCGAATGCTAAGTCTGATCCCCATCGATCTGCTTTCACCGTCCTTCCGTAACTAGTTGTGTAGATTGTCAGCCTACTTGGCACTGGCGAGGGACACAGCCGCTAAGTGCTGCTACTACCGGGGTTTGATGCGAGGCTCCCAGCCTAATGAAAACATCACAGCGTTCGCCGCTGAAAATGCTGGCAAACACTGAAGGAGAAGTGGGTCTCATGTTCGGACTGAAACGCAAAGTAAAGATGTGGAGTGAGACATTCGTGGCGGGTGTCACTAACACCGGGAACGTCACGGCCACAGTGGGCAACAAACTGGTGCTTAACTGGCACGGGACACCTACTCAACGGGATGGTGTCTTACAGCTGTTCCCCGGTATCCGGGACAGGATGATGCCAGGCTTAGAGCTGGGGGGCTTCGCCGACACCGTTATCGCCAGCATTCACGATGATGGCATGTCATCGGACGACCATGGGTCCAACATCCAGACTATGGCTATGCTGTGGAGGGTGTTCACAAACCCACTCGACGACGGCTGTACCTATGGAGATTTGGTCGGCCACGCAAACATGCACGCCGCCTTTGAACTGCACGAGCAGCCTAACGATCAATTCAAGATCACATGGAAGATTAGCGTGATGAGGGGTAAAAATGTTTGAAGGAGTTCCCGTTTCCCGCCTCGTGGACACGCGTCACGAGTTGACGGCTCTGATCAAGCAAAATCTTTATGGCCGGGGCTCAAAGAGTGAAGGGCAAGCGGCTTTGATCGCTCGCAATAGTTTAGACAATTCTATTTTCGGCATGACGGACGATATGCTGGTGAAGGGCACATCAGCTAATCTTGCCCCCCTCAAACGGGCGATAATTCTGGAAACATTTGCAGAATTGATGGAGATTTTGGACGACTACTCTAGCCGATTTGGTCAGGGCGGAAACGCAGTAAAGCAAGGAATGTTAGCTATCCTCTCCGATCCAGACGTGTTCGGTCGATACAGTGCAGAACAGCAGACCAAGATTAAAGCAATAGCTGCTGGGTCTTCTCTGTTCGCGAAGCGGAGGTTCGATCAACTTTATCTTTCCATTCGAAAAGAAGCGGGAAGGTATATCTGACCCGAACGGGTTGAGCCTCCGGCTAACACCATCAACACCAAGACTACAAAGGGCGGGGCCATGGGGCCTCGCCTTTTGCTTTTCACGCTACGGCACAATGCCCAGAAGAACAGCTCCACTGGCTCCTAGCCGAAGTGACGCGAATTCGTGTGTCGCGGCCCTTCTCACTTCAACGCTCCGCCCGTGCCATGGCAGCCAACTCCAGCGGGATGGGAACGCCCGCCTCGATCAAGCGCTCAATGGTCATCTGCGCGGCTCGCGGGCTTAGAGGTCTTGGTGCTGCCGGTGCAAGCTCGCGCTGCCGCTCCACCACCACAGCCGGAGGCCCGTCCCCGGTCCATCGCACGTCGCCACGCTCAACGGCAGCCCGCAGCGCGTCGGCGTGACATTGTGCGGGCGACGCGGGCTTCGGCGCTGGCAACGAAACCAGCGCGGGCGCGTAGCTCGAAGCGAAAAGGCCGCGCCGCTCAACAAACTCCGCAGTGATCAGCATTGCGGAAATCCGGGACAGCTTCGCATGAAGCCGTTGCAACGAGCCGATGTCGTCCTCGCCGTCGCCGAACGGGCTTTCCAATCGCACGACAAGCCGGCGGGCTGCCGTGTGCATCATGCGCCATTCCGAATGCATGCCCGCCACGGGCCCTAGCGCCTCCGTCAGCGCATCGGCGGCTAGCAACTGAAGCGTCTGCGCATCCTCGCTAGAGCCCGCGAGCGCGCGGATGCTGCGAACGTAGCGCGCGTGACAAAATGTCGGCTCATGTTCCCACGCAGGCATGCACGCGAAGACTTCAAGCACGAATTCCGGGACCGGTGGTAGCGGCTTCGGCCCGGCGGTGTCGCTGCCCTGCGATTGCAGTAACGCGAGGGCGTTGCGATCGTGCGCGCGGTCTTCCGCAACCGCCCTTTTGCGTTGATCCAACATCCGCTCACGCTCCGCCGCCGCGCCCTCGCGGCGCTGAAGGTCCACCAAGTCGGCGTCCGAGCGGTCGGCAGCGTGGTTGAACTGTGCCGACGTCAGCGGCCGGCGTGGCGGGAGTGGTGCCCGATCGGCGGCGCGCTCGCGACGATACTGGCTGAACTTGGCGGCAGTTTCGGCGAGCGCGGTCATGGGCTTCCTTCAAATCACGACGCCCCAATTTCTCCCGGCCCGCTTGTTAAATC
This sequence comes from Bradyrhizobium liaoningense, assembly GCF_018130955.1. GTDB lineage: Bacteria > Pseudomonadota > Alphaproteobacteria > Rhizobiales > Xanthobacteraceae > Bradyrhizobium > Bradyrhizobium liaoningense_C. Next base: position 58,956 of record NZ_JAFCJM010000002.1, on the reverse strand, counting down.
AACATCTCTGCTTTGCGCGGTACCACGCGAAAAGCCTTGTTTTATAGGGTCTGCGCGCTCTTTGTATACGGTGCATACTTGACGGGCTCGTGGTTCCGGACATACGGTGGCCGTCCCCCGAACCACCACAGGAGCAGCGTTCATGAGGTTTCTTGTCACCTTGCCGAGCGGACGCGAAGTCATGCTGTCTTCCGTCGATCGCCTGCCGCCCGGCTGCGCGGTCGTTGATCTCTGGACCAATGCCGGAGATGCGGCAGACGCTTCAGAGGAAGACGCTGCAGATTGAGTTGATCCAATCCGGCACGCGTGCCCTCAACGCGTCCAAGTCGAGTGCCGGCGTGATGTCCGCCAGACCGTACGTCAAGGCCTCCTGAGAAATCAGCGAGGCTTTGATTTTTGCCTGCGAATGCTCGCCCCCGCAAAGCCGCTGGGTGACGCTGACGAAATCCTTCAGGCTCATATTCTCGACGAAACCGAGCTTGCGGGCACGCGGCGCGACGACGCAGCGGACCTGATCCACAGCCCCCTTGCGAGCGTTGCGAACCGGCTTGCAGACCACGCCCGCGCTTTGGATCAACGCCAGCACCATGTCGGGCGGCGGCTCCATAAAGCGAGCTGGATCGGTCATCGCGGCAACGCCGAACTTCCAAGCAAAATCCGCGGAGGCTCCGGATGTCGCGGCGGCAAACCACGCATTTGCGAAGTTCAGTTGGTGCGTCATTGGCGTATTGAAGTGATCTACCCGCAGACCGTAGCGAGCGAAGACGTCCGCCGACGTAACGAGCCTGGTAGCGAGCGCTGCGTTGAGGGCCTCCGCCGCGAACGGGCTGCCGACGTCAGCCCCGCTGCCGGCGAAGAACAGCGCAACCCGCTCCTCCGGTGACAGGTCCCGCGGCACGATGATCTTCGGTGCGGGAGCCTGCGATGCCGCGGCGTTGGCTAGTAGCAGCGCAGCGATACCGGTCCGCAAGGGGTCGTTGGCCGGCAGCGCTTTCGCGGCGTCCATCGCGAGACGAAGCGCCTTGGTCGTGGCTGATCTTGCCGTGTTGGTCGCTAGACCCGCGAAGTCGATAGCGTCGGTTTGCAACATCTTCACTTCTCAGGCCTTCGGTTCTTTTTTGTACGGCCCGCGCTTGGCGCCGAGCTTCACACCCGGAGTAGCTGCGATACCGCGGTCAACCACGCGGGCGATTGCGTCGCGGTCCAGCACTTGGCGGTACTTCTCAATCGCAAGGTCAAAACGCGTCTGCACCGCTTCGTACCTGTCGCTCACGATCCACTCGCGGCCCTCACGATTGCGGAAGGCGACGCGTCCCTTTTTGGCGTAGCGGATTTGCGCGATGCCGGCGAGCGCCAACACGTTGTTGACTTGCAATTCGGCGTGCAGTTGGGCGATCTCGTTTGCGGGCGGAGCTTCCCAAGGCAGGACAATGCTTTTCATGTCGGTGCTCACTGGACGACCACCCACGAAGCAAGAGCGACGGGACGGGGTACAAGTTTTCCGTCGTCCCACGGCAGGCGCCCAGCCGCTACGTTCGCCTCTGCGGCGGGCGTCGTGGTGCCCACGGCCGGCGGGGTGAAGGTGGGTGACTGAGCCGGAGCCTTGAAGCTGGCGGGCTGTTCGAACCCGGTTGACGCGATCGGGGTTACCCACGCCACACCGATGAAGAACACGCCTCCGTGACCGTCCTTGATCGCATGGCCCTTTTCGCAGAATTGCTTCAGCGCGTCGGCAGCGTTGGCGAACTTCCTTCCGATGGCCTCGATAACGTCGCGCTCGAATGCAAACCGCGTCGGCGCGCGGCTGCCGGTCGCTTCAAGGCGCATGCGGACCGGTCCTGTGAACATGTCGTTACGCTCGCCCAAGGCCCCCGTAGCTTCCCGCAAGATGCCGCTGGCAACGATGCATTCCATCATGCCTTCCAAGCGCGTCTTGGCGTTGGCGATGCCGTAGACGCCACGGTGCTTGCCCTGAATGCGCTTCTTATCGTGCAGGCGATTTAGGTACTTCGTCACGACACTACTCGCGTCAAGTCCCGTCTGCGCTGCGATGTCGGCTGCCTGCATCTCGCAGTTCATAGCGACCAAGATACCGAACACACGCTCGATCTGTGTTTGTTTGCAGCCCTCGCCTTCCGTACCTACTGGCGTCCAAGCAGTTTCGTTTTGATCGCGTTCCCAATCCATCCTGATATGTCCGATGCCGCGAGCCGTTCCGCGTACCTTCATTTGGTACGGGTTCTCCGGCTCGATTTCCAAAATTACGTAGCCGTCAGTTCCGCCCAAGATGCCTTGTGAACCTGAAATCTTGCGCGTGAGGCTGCCGCTGTCGTCTTTGTTCGTGTGGTGCAGAATGATGATGGTGATGCCGCGCGACTTTGCGTAGGCAGTGAGCACCTGAAGCGCTTTCTTCTCGATTTTGTAGTCGGTCTTTCCGCGCTGACCGGCCTCGATGTCGCCAAGCGCTTCGTTCATCGTGTCCATCACGACAACGCCGCCATGCAGTTCGGGGTTTTCTTCAAGCACGTCGTCCAGATGTTCCAGCAGTCCGCCTTTGAAGTCGGCGCCCAACTGCGGCACGCCGTCATCGTAGTATTGCTGAAACAGAAGGTCTTGCGCCGTCTCAGAAAGCCCGCTCGGGCGGAGCTTGCGCACGCGGTCCATGACCTGTGCGTGAGTTTCTTCGTAAGCGAGATAGAGCACGCCGCGTTGTTGGCATTGCATCCCTGCGTACTCGGCACCATCCGCAATCGATATCGTCAGATCCTGCGTAAGGTAGGACTTGCCGGCCTTCGGGTCCGCAACAATCAACATGGCGCTGCGCTCCGGGACCATGCCTTTGACAAGCTCCACCATCGGAGCGGCCGGGCGCTTAAGTGCCTTCCGCATGCGTTCTGGCTTGCGCGTCTTGCGGTTCGCGCTCGCGGCGATGTTGAGCGTGTCAATGACGTAGGGCTTGGATGCCGGCATGAAGAAATACACGGCTCCGCCCGCGAAGCCGACGACGGCGCGACCGTCCAACCATGCGGCCTCCGCCTTGGCGATCTCCTCCGGCGCGGTCAGAACCTTGAAGCCGGCGGTCGTCGCGGTGTCGGCGTCGGGAAATTCGAACGCGACGCGCGGCACAAGATCGCCGTTCGCATCTTCGAACAGGCCCTTACGGTTTTGCGTGACGCCCAACGCAAGCGGTGACTTGGCGTTGTCGGGTGCGATCGTGCCACACTTGACATTGCTGGACGCGCGGGCCTGCACCATCGCGGCCGGTAGTGTCTGCATCATGTGGGCGTGATGCTTGCGCCCTTCCTCCACGCGGCGGGCTTCGTCCGCGACAGCGACTTGCCTCAGTCCGTCAGAAGCACCGACGGCACGGGCGAAGCTGCGTTTGCGTCCTTGGCTGCGGTCGCCGTCCAGCTCGTCGAAGAACTGTTGCGCAAGCTTGCCAAAATCACGGAGCGCCGGCATCATCGGGTGGTCGGCCGGCGCGGGTTCGATGACAACACGCTTCATGTTGCCTTCGTCGTTCGTCCACTCATAGGCGCACTGCATGAGCGTAGGCGCCGCGTCGGACAGCTTGACAAGGTCGCCGTACTTAAAGCCCACGCGCCCCACAACGTCGCTCTGCCCGGTCCCCGACGCTTTGCTGTGCACGCTGTCGCGCGTCGCAACCAGCTCGGCTTTTGCCGCCGCGACATATTCGGGCGTGATGTACTTAAGATCGTCGGCACTGAACGTGCGACCCTTGTTGTCATAGCCCCCGCTGGCGGTGCGCGCGATGCCGGCAGCGTCAAGGCCTGCGTAGATCGCGGCGGACAGGATGGGTGCGGGAACGCAGGGCGGCGGGCAGTCGAGAAGATCGCCGTTCGGGTGGCTGTAGTTCGCCGGGTCGGTATCGAGCGGCTTTTCGTTGCGGTAGAGGCCCCACCATGCGGAGAACTTGCCGGCGCCCAACAGTTGGATTGCGGCCTTGTCGTTCACGTCGCCGAACTTTTCGAACCGGATCACGTCCCGGTCGGTCAGGACGATGAATGAAGGTCCGCGACCCCAGCGTAGACGAAGGGCAGCCGCGGCGCCCGGGGCGTGTTGTTCAAGGTACTCGGTAAAGCCTTTGTTGAACGCGTCGCGCTGCGGGCCTGCCGGAATGTCGTTGTCGACGCAACGCGCTTCAACTGTTTCGCTGATGGGACCGAGTTGCAGGCCGATACCCTTCAGCGTGCCCGACGCTACCACGCTTTGAATGTAGGCTAGGCGCTGTTCGAACGTCTGTAGCTGCCACTGGTCAACGCCAGCGAACGGCCGCTTGAAGTCGCCCTTGGCGCCCTCGCCCACCGCAACGGGCATGATGCCGAACGCATGGACAGCACGGGCAAGCGCAACTGCGTCGCTGCGGTCTACGGAGGTAGTCGGGCCGTTCGAATTGTTGGCCGTCATAGTCGCGTCACGTCTTCCCGTCCGCTGGGCGGTTGCCCTTTGGACTTTGCCCGGCATGCCGTGCGGCACGCGCGGGTGTTGAAATCTCAGGGCTGACGTGATAAGTGCGAAGCTGTTCTGCTATCGCATTTGGTCACGCCTTCCCGGCTTGATCGCAAGGGCCTCCAGTTTGCGGCTGGGGGCTTTCTTGCGTTTAGGCTCGTATGGCCTGAGACTTCGGGATTTCGTGACTTCGATACTTCGTGACTAGGGGCACGCGGTATTCTGCGCGCCGGCCGGGAACACGGTTCGCACGTCGCTTTTAATAACGCAACCTAAAAAGCAACCGTATTCTGCGTATGCACCAAGAATAGCTGGTATGCTCAGATGCATAGTTAAGCTGGGGCTCCGGGCCGCGCACTCAACCACAAAAGGTGGCCCCGGTCCCGGCGGCTGGCGGAGCGGTCGCGGTTGCGCGAACACCAATCGAACAACCTCAGAATGCGAGACGGGTGGGCGGAAGTTACCGGCACCCGGGATTTACAGGCAACTGTTACAGACAAGGGGGCTCGAAGTGTCCGTGTCTGCTTGCAGAACATAAATGCAATCAATTGGTTAGCCCGGGGTGAGGATGCCGCTGTTTTAGGACCCGGAAAGTTTGTCTGTTTGTCTGTTTCGTGGGGGTATGGGACCGGTGGGTGGAGCAGACAGAAACAGACAACAGACAACTGACGCCCCTCTGTCTGTACGTTTGTCTGTTTCTAAAACATTCAATCAATCAATCGGTTATGGATTGAAACAGACAAACAGACAAAATCCCGACATCCTAAAAGAGCGGACACTTTCAGCCTCACCGGTCCAGACAGGCAGGAGCGCGGAGAAGCGGTTGTATCGGAGCCGCTGACGCGCAAGCTGGCAGAGGCCCACCGGTCCCGGGTGTTCAGTCGCGACGGTTGAGGCGAGCGGTTGCGGCCCGAACCTTCCCGACCAAGTCAAGGTCGGGGCTCACGGCGGCGAGGCTGGCGAACTGGATAGGGCACGCGTGCGCAGCCATCACGAGAAGCCGGGCAACGTCGCCATTGGTCAGCGCGAGCACGACGGCGTTGGCTGCACCGGTTGCGAGCCTGCCCCGGATCAGGTCGGACTTACCGCCCTCGCCTTTTTTGGCCGCGCGCTCGGCTGCGGCGATCTTCGCGAGCCCGCTTTCATAGTCCAGCATCGCCGCGAACACGGCATCACACGCACCGGACACCGCAGAGGCCCAATCGTCGGGCATGCCGCAGGCCGTAAGTGCGTCCACGGTCACGGGTTGAAGATCGGCGCCCATCTCGGAAAGCGCCTTCTGCCGGCCGTCGCTGGCGATTAAGTCGGTTGCTCCGCGCAAGGGCGCTACGGGATAGGTCATGCACGTTTCGAGCGCGCGGATTTGGTTCTTGGCGAGTGGCCGCGGCTCAACAACGGCGGGCAGTTGGTCAGGTGACATTCGCGGGCCTCAGAAGGCCGTCAATGCTCCCGGCCGGCGCGTCGTCAATCCGGACGCCGTGCAGGTACTCCCCGCCCGTCAACCCCTCCCCGGTTGCCTCAATCAGCGACGCCAGCTTCGCTTTCATGTCGTTGTACTCTGTGCCCGGGTCGCCGATCTTATCCGGCTTATCGATACCCCCGGTCGTCGCGAGGCGGAAACGCTGTGCTGCGCTGCCGGCGTCAACGGTCGTTTTCTTACCGACCGCTTGCGCAATGCGGACCGCACGAGCAAGCCCCATGTCCACGGCAAGCGCGGCGTCCAGCTCTGCGACTTCAAGGCCCACCACGCCCGCGGCACCGTCGAGTGCGGAGCCGTCTTCCAAGGCCTTCAGGAACGCTTGGCGTCGCGACTTCGGCTGCCCGTCAGTGTTGAACGACGCAAGAATGCCGCCCATGGATGGCGCCGACGCGGCCGGCATATCTTGCGCGAGGTACGCGAGCACGCGCGCACCGGAGACCGGGTTACCGAACGGGTATCCGTTGTCATCCGGCGGCGTCGCGGGTTGCGCGAGCGCGGCGAAGTCGGGGCCGTTGTTGATCAGCTTGGCGAAGTCGACTGTCATAGTTGCGATCTTACCCGGCACCCTATGTTAAGCCTAGCGTCCCCGCAGCGCTTTGAGGCGACGCACCTCGCTCTAGGGCCTGTTGGGATTCATCGGGAGTTTATCACGGCGGCGGCCAGATGGATCATGGAGGCGAAGCTTTGATCGGTCTTGTCGGCGCGCATAGCGATGCGTTTGAACTCCTTGAGCTTGCCGAAGAAGTTCTCGATCAGGTGCCGCCATTTGTACATCTCCTCGTCGATGGCGAGAGGCTTTGCGCGGCGCGGATGCTGGGAGATAACGACCTTGGCGCCGCGCGCATCGAGCTCGGCGATGATGGCGTTGCTGTCGAATGCCTTGTCAGCGATCAAGGCGTCGAAAGCCAATCCCTCGATGAGCGGCGGCACGCCCACCGTGTCGAAGCGTTGTCCCGGCATGAGCACGAAGCGCACGAGATTGCCGAGTGCATCGGTGAGTGCCAGAATTTTGGTGGTCATGCCGCCTTTCGAGCGGCCGATGGCCTGGCTTTGAGTCCCCCTTTTGCGCCCTGACCGTGGCGGTGGACCTTGACGATGGTGGCATCGACCATGGCGTATTCCATGTCGGGATCGTCGGAGACGGCCTCGAACAGCCGCTTCCAGACATCCGCCTTCGCCCAGTCGCGGAAGCGCGTGAATATGCTGTTCCAATGGCCGAACGCGGCCGGCAGATCGCGCCAGGGGCTGCCGGTGCGCGCAATCCACAAGACCGCTTCGACAAAAAGTCGGTTGTTCTTGCCGCTCCGCCCAGGATCGCCCGGCTTACCCAGACAATGCGGCTCCATCTTCGCCCATTGGGCGTCAGTCAAAACGAATCGCTCCATCCAAAGCTTGAATCACAATCATGCCCGGATGAGAATCCTGAATCCCAACAGACTCTAGACCGTCGTCTAAGCAAGGTTCAGTCGGTTGACCAACGGAAGCGCCTGGAATGCGGTGTCGGCTTTCGCCAACTGCGGACGTGCTGTCGCACACGTCGTGGGCAGCTATGGGAACAACCGACGTTGCCCTCGTCGCCTGAGGGGGTCCGATATGGGCCACTACCGGGCTCAGCATCGCCATTCGATGACCTCGTTGGCGCGGGCGAGCAAGTTGTCGGCCACAGAGACGCGAAACAACTCAAGCCCTTTTAAATGCGAATGCGTGAAGGGTATTTCGTTACTGAAGTCACCCTTTGCGCGCGGCACGAGAGTAGCGCTTTCGGCAGAGGTGACAGAAGAGCCGGTATAGCCAGTTGCTAGCAATGCTCTTCGAGGAATAGAGTTGATGCATTTACTGCCTTCTACCTCCAATGGCTAAAACAAGCGGGAGCGGAACATGATCGAACTCGCCACGGCTGCGGTCATAGCAAAATTGGTTTCTGATACAGTCAACTCCTTTGATAAGATTTTTCGTGGTTATGCCGATGTGGTGAAGAACACAGGTAAGGTGACTGCGCCAGAGGTCCCTCCACCGGACTTCGCTTATGCCGATCAACCTGATCGGAAGGCTTTCGTTGCTAAGTCGCGAAGTACAGGTAAAGCAGTGCAAACCGTTACTTATGAGCAATTGCGCGATAGGCTCAATGAACGTGACCTGCGACATGTTGAGACCCTATCGCAAGCAATGGAGAACTATGAACGACAATGGGACGCTGCCTTCAAGGAAAGGTCTACCGCAAGCGGAAAGGACATCGGCCGACTGGACGCTCAGTTGGAAGATCTAGCGAAACAGATAAGTGACCCGTTGCTCAGGGTGCTTAAGTTTGTTGAGAAGATGGGCTTACATTTGGATGATCACTTCCTAACGGCGAGAGATCTAGCGGAGCGTTATCTGAAAAAAGCGTGAGCCAAGATCCTAAGCGTCGTCTGGTCCGACAATTCTTGACCACGTCAGATGACGGCTTTGGGACAAACCCGGACTTCCTCCTTGGGGGTCGCACGTCCGCTTCCGCCGAGTGCAGACATTGGTCCGGGAGGGCAGTCCGTTGGTCAAGCTGCGCAATTCTGCTTAGTGTCTTCATGCTGCGGGTCTCCGTGCGCAACGCACTGAGCGCGTACCGCCGCACCAATGCCTCCGCGGCGTCGCGCGTATCGAAGCTACCGCGAGGCTGAATGCCGACGTACACGCTAAACTTCCCTGTGCGGGTCTCTTTGACAAAAAGCTTCAGCCGCTTCATCGCGGCGGCGATGTCGGCTTCCGTGACGACCGGCGCAGCGGCGGGTTTCTCGTGCACCTCCGGAACGGGCGGCCAAAGCGCAACACGTGTTTCGTTGACCGTGTCGACGACGGTCAGCACGCGCGACAAGTCCGCCGGCAGCGTGTCGGTGTGCGTGGTACCGTCAACAGTCGTTATCGAGTAGCGCATTGTCTCAGTCCTCTAAATCCCGCGGCGTCGGTGGTGCGAGGCCGTTCCGCCGGCAAGTATCCTCGCGCCATTCGACATAGCCACGAAGACCGTCGCGAGCCGCCTGCGAGCGCGACACGACTTCGCCGTCGTGGATCACGAGCCAATCGAGCCGGGCCAGCAGCGCGTCCGACACGCGAGCGGGGATAGTGGTGGCCAACCGGTTCGGCTTGCGCTTCCAACTCACGGCGCCAGCTGCAGCGCGTTAATCGGCGACCGGTTGAGCGAGTAGACCGCACGTCCGGTCGCAAGGTTCATCGTCCGCTCAACGGTGCCGGCGCCGCATTGCTCGATGAGCCATGCGTCGAATTCCTTCAGACCGCCGGGGAATTGGTAGCGCAAGAGGCTATTGGCGCTGATTAGCATCGACGGCAGGAAGTAGCTGCGTTCACCGCCGCGCTCGCGCATCACGTTTGCGATCTCGCCGAACGCCTTTTTGTCGCTGTAGGTCAGGTTCATGGTGCTACTTCTCGCCTCTTTGCTTCAGTTCTAGCCAGTCTGCGCGCGTCATCGCGTAGATGTAGCAATCCCTCGGTCCGTCGCTCACGTTCGGGTGCGTCTCGTACGATCTCAAAACGCCCTCGACCTTGAAACCTAGGTTTTGATTGAGCTTCAGCACGCCGACGTTGGCGGTGTCAGTGTGACCCCACACGCGATGCACGGTAGGCAGTGAGAACAGGTAGTCGCGCAAGGCCCGCAGCAATCCCTTAGCTCCCGCTTTCGCCTGCCGGTCCTTCACATGCCGAAGCCGACGCTGACGCTGTTGTGCGTGTCGCCACCGTGAACGCCGATGCCGAGAACGCCGACAGGGCGCCACGGCTCGCCAACCGGGCACACCGCAAACACGTGGTTATTGCCCGCGCTCAAAGCACTCATTTCGTCGATATACGCGGCAGTCTGCTCTTGCGTCTCGTGCCGCTTGAATGAGAGGTACCGCGTAATGTAGGGGTCACCCGCGTAGCTCGCGAACAACTGCGGAGCGTCGCTTGGCATGAGGCGGCGTATGAAAAGGCGCTCGGTGCGCAAATCGAACAGCGAAGCCATGGCACTACCGCAGCCTCGCAAGGTCCAGCGCGTCGACCATGGGGCCGGAGCGCTCGCCAGCGGTCGCAACGATGCCGGCGCCTGCTCCGCGCTTCAAGACGCGGCCCGAAGGCACCTCCACGTAAACCGTGCCGTCGCAAGCGTGCTGGCGAATTTGATCCGTCATCGCGCGCATGCTGGACCCTGTCAGCTCGCATAGCTCCGCCGTCGTGAAGCCGTCGCACCAAATGCCCGGCGCGAGCAATTCGGTCAGGCTCTTGCCGCGTAGATCGATGTCGCTCATGTCGTCCCCCTTCAGTGTACGGTACCGCGCAAAGTCGCTCCTCCGATGCGCGGTACCGCGTTCGCGCTGGTGCCTATTCCGGCGCGAGCTTTATCCGCCAGAAGTCGCCGCTAAATTTTCCCGAAGTCACGCCTGCGTTTACGACCGATTGCGTTTCGGCATGCGCGCTGTTGAAACTGCGGTTCTTCGGATCCATCGCGGCGTACTGTTGCTGCAAAGCCTGCCGCTTAAGGTTGGCCAGCTTCTTACCGACGCGCTTGTCACGGGCCACGAGAACCGGCTTCGTAATGCGGCCGTCCTTCGTGCTGCCGGACACAAGGCCGGAGAACAGCGCGACCGCCTCCGGGTCGTCCACAACTTCGAAGTACTGACGCTTGGCGTGGGCAATTTCGGTCGGAGTGTCGTTGATGACCCTGAACTCGTATTGACTGAACCGCTCTTTGATGTCCTGCGGAATGAACAGCTTCAGTTCACGGTTCAACGTCAGGCCGGAAATGATGCTGTCGATATCCTGCACTTTCGAGAACGGCGATAGCGCCTGCATTGCGTCGCCAACGCCCGGAGGCTCCGGCATGCTCGCGGGCGGGGTCGGAATGAGGTTCGGAGCCAAGCCCGAAAAAGGGTCTTTGAGTTGCTGCGTCGTCATGTGATTTCCTTTCGATTTCGGGTTTTGCTGAGTGTGGCCCCGCTTACCGGCGAATCTGACGCAGTTGGCGCAAGCGCGCGTGTTCGGTTGTCGCGAAGTCGGTCTTGGCCTTCTCCATGTAGGCTTTGGCCTGTTTGTCGCCGGCAGCCGCAGCCTTGGCCACGCCTTGCATCGGACCGCGCTCAAGCCGTTCGAACGTGGCCCGCGATGCGGACGGCAGGTCCGCGTACGCGTTGCTGTGGCGCTTGCCACCGGTCGGACGGCCGGCGCCAAGTTGCGGTTCCTCGCGGTGCTGGCGTGCGGGTTTGCGGGACCGCCGCTGGGACCCATTGTCGTCGTTCGGGTTCGAACCCGCGTCGGCATCGTCGCCCGCGTCATCGTCGGCGCCTTCCCAGCCGGCGGACTCCAGCATCTCAAGCGCGAGGCTTTCGGCGGTGTCGTGTGCGTTGATCAAGTCCGGGTTGTTGGCAACCGACTGGCTGACCGCGTTCAGTGCTGTGATCAGCCTCAAGCTGGTGGCGGCTTCGGGGGCGATCTTGAGAATCGCAGCGCGTACGTCGGCGGCGGCAAACTTCGGCAGTGGTGTACCCGCGAGTTGGGCGATTTGGCCGCTGATCTTCCGCGCCTCCGCGGTGTCGCCATACGTCACGGCGGTGTCGAGTTGCGTGTTCAGTGCTTGCATTTGCTGTTGGCGGTACTGTGCCATGGCGCTGTTGGCGTTGGTGGTCATATGGTCCTGTCCTTCAGAAGTTGAATTCGAAATCGGGGAGTAGGGCCGGCAGTGGCTCCGGCGGTGGCGACGCATCGACCGGCGGTCCCGTTCCGGGCTCTGCCGCTGTCTCCCACGGAACCGTCACTGGCAGCGCGGCCGGTGCCGGCTGGGGTGCGGATCTCGCTCCGAAGGTCACGAGTGCGGAATAGCGCATCGAGTGCCCCGCCATGGAGAACGACGCGGGCAGCCACGGCCCATCGGTCTTCGCAACGCGGACGCGCACCCGATTCATAAGGTCGGCGAGGAAGGCCTGCTGTGCTGCGATCTCGCGGCGCTCCGCGGCGACCGCCCCACGACCGGCCGCCAGTTCGTCAGCAACGGCCTTGCGCTCGGCTGCGACCGCTGCGGCGTCGGCTGCCCTACATTCCGCCAGGTCGCGCCGGCCCGCGTCCTGATCTTCGTGCAGCTTGCGCCAACTGTCCGCCAGCCGGCTATGCGCGGCGTCCAGTGCGTCTTTGGCGCGGCGGGTGACGGTGACGCGCTCTGCCTCTATTACGGCTTCCACCGACGGCCCCTTGCGGCCGCGTAGCTCTGCGATGCGCTCGCGAAGGCCTGTGCCCTGTTCGGAAACGGGCGTCATGCCGAATAGAGCAGATATGTCGCGATCGGCAGCGGCGTATGGTGCGGCGTTGACTTCCTTCGCCACGCGATAGGCCGTGCGCGTGGACACGCTGAAGAGAACCGCGACCTCCTCAACGGTCGCGCCACCACGATTGAGCAAGGCCGCAGCGAGCGCTTGGCGCCGTGCATCCCCGAACCGTGCTTTTTTGCCCCGCCTCACTGCCAAGACCTGACTGCCTCACTACCCGCACGACCGATATCTGACAAAGTCATCTGAGTGACGGTCGCCTGACTAGACGAACTACGGAAAACCAGCAATTACGTCAAGGATGTTTTTGTGATTCATTCTACTTTTAGGTGTATACCGCGCATACGTTGAACGCACGTCGTTGACGCGGCTATCGATTTTCCAGGAGTGTCAGTTTTCCCCGAAGCGCGTTGTCAGTCCGCTCCGTGTTGGCAGTCGTCTTGTCATCTTCATACAATCCGCGAGGTCCCTCACAGTTGCGGCGAAGTTCGTTTGCGTTAAGGGGACGTCGAAAGAGCCATGACAATCGGCGGCGACAGTGGGCAGCCTGCCGCGTGAGAAGGACCGGGGCGTTTGTGTTGGGGGCGCCCCCGGTCCCATCAATTCCAAACAGGCAAACACGAGAGAAGGAGAACAGGCAATTGGCGGCGGCGGAGACGGTGGCGGCGCCTTGAAGAACCGAGCGCGCCCGACTTCGAAGACAAGGCCGTGTACCCATAAACCGAGCGGCGTGATGCGACAAAGGCAACGTCCGCTTTGCCCCCATAGCGGTCAAGTTCGTGCGGCAGCGCAATATGTCGCGAAGGGCCAATTCCGGACTCATGCAGTGCAGTAAATTGCATGATCATTCGATCACCTCGTCGGCGCGGGCGACGAGCATCGGCGGCACCTCGAGGCCGAGGGCCCGTGCGGCCTTGAGGTTGACGATGAGCGTGAACCTGGTCGGCTGTTCGATCGGCAGATCGCCGGGTCGCGCTCCCTTGAGGATCCGATCCACGTAATCGGCGGCGCGCCTGTGCATCTCCTCGTAGCTCGGCCCGTACGACGTCAAGCCGCCGGCCTCGACCAGTTCGCGATAGGCGTTCACACTGGGTAGGCGATGTTCGGTGGCGAAACCCATCATGCGTTGGCGGTTATGCAGGAATATCCGGTCGGCGAGGATGAGAAGGCCGTCCGGCTTCTCCTTGACGATCGAGGCAAACACGGCGTCGAGGTCTTCCGATTTGCGCACCTCACATGGCTGCAGCTTGATATTCAGAGCCTGTGCCGCGGCGAGCGCCTGGCGCATCGACGCCGTATGAAATTCATTCGCGGGATTGAGGAAAAAAGCGACGTGGGCGAGGTGGGGCACGATCTCCCGCAGCAGCTCCAGCCGTTTGCCTTCAAGGTCCGGTGCGATCGCGCTCAGCCCAGTGATGTTGCCGCCGGGCCGCGCGAGGTTCGGCACGATGCCGGTGCCGACCGGATCGCCGACCGCGGCCATGACCACAGGCACCGTCGACGTCGCCTTCTTGACCGCGAGCGTGGCGGGTGTGCCGGCGGTCACGATTACATCCACGTTGGCGGCGATGAGTTCGGCAATGAGGGCAGGAAACCGCTCGTATCTTCCTTCCGCCCAGCGAAACACGATGTCGACGTTGCGGCCCTCCTCGTAGCCGTGCTCGCGCAGGCCTTCGCGGAACGGTCCGATGAGATTGGCCTCCAGAGCAGCCGTGGAGTTGCCCATGAAGCCCACTCGCGGAATCTTTTCCCCATGCTGCGCGCGCGCCGCGAACGACCATGCGGCCACCCCGCCGCCGAGAAGTGCGACAAATTTCCGCCGCCTCATGGAGACTTCCCTTCCTGCACAGACTCCAGGCGAGTTGAGGCTATCACATTCAGGGGGCGACGCCGGTTGTGCATCACAGCAAATTTGTCGGCCAGTGTCTCAGATGGGTCAAGAGCGTCGTCTTTTGCAATGGACGGCTGCCCGTCAACTTCCGCTATGCTTTGTTAGCGACCGAGATCGCGCGGCGGTGCAATATGTCGCGAAGGGCCAACAGCCGACATCAGCCTGGATAGGCAACCTGTGCGATCAATCGTACAATAGCTCCGTGAATTCAAGATAGCCGCGCGGCTCGCCGCCAACGCCGGGCACGACATCGTGAGCGCCATATTCCTGAACGGTCGTCCCAACAAGCGCGCCCTGACCTTCAGATTTGCCTTCCCGCCGGACGAGAAAAGATGTGCTTGCTATCGTAAATCATCGAGAACAAAAGCGGCTGTCTGATTATACGCGTCTTCATTCGGGCGATGCATGGTCACGCCATTACGCTGGGCGCGAAAGCCCAAGGCCAGAAGATGTCGATAAGCCTTGGGGCGACTGGCATTTACACATGCCACGATTTGTTTAAGCCCTTGGTCTGCTGCCAGCGTTTCGCAGGCAGTGAGCAATCGATCAAAAGGCCTTTCAGTATCCGAGCCAGGGTGTGCCGCTGCGAACCTAATTAGGCACGAACCGGCTCCTGCGGGGCTCTTGGGGCCGTATTCGCAGAGAGCCACTGCCTCCACCCGTGAACCATCCGTAAGAAAGACGCTGTCGCCGTGTCCATGAGTGTGAGCGGAGCATATTTCTGTTGTGAGATCCAATCCGTCGCGTACCTCAGTTGTTAGAACTCGGCACGCGTTAAGCCAATTTACTTGATCTGCGTCGGCAATGGCCGAGTAGCGAACCGATTCTCCCACTGTCTCATTGGGATCGACTGGGCGGGTCATGATCGCGGTCAGGAAACGCGGCCAGAAGCCAAATCTCTGATACAAGGCAATGTGTTTCGTGCTTTCGGCAATTGTGAAGAAGGCGAGGTGCCGAGCTCCCAATGCATTCAACCGCTCGAGCACTGGAGGAATAAGGAGCCTCGCGATCCCGCGATTCCACGTGTCCGGGTGTGTTGAGATTGGTCCGAATACTCCCAAGCTTCCCCAACTAGTACCCAGGCTGGATCCAACGAGCCGGTCTTCAATCCACGCGCCAAAAGCCAGCGAGGGGTCTGTCACCCAACGACCAGTGACGAAGTCGCGATCCATCCAAAATGTATCCGGCGGCATCCCGAACTGTGTCGCGAACGCAAGACGCAAGATTGCACCTGCTTCGGGCAAGTCGCCTTCGTCCAAAGGCCGGATCGATATGCACTGAGACACCTGTTCCACAGCGCCGTCCTCGTGGGTGCCGGTGGCAGGGAATAGCCGTCGTCCCACTGCTTGGAAGTCGCACAAGATAATAGCCTTTACGACCAGGCTTAGCTACGGCAGTTCCCGTATTTTCACGGCGTCAGCCACGGTCTCACGGTTGCACAAGCGACCATGCCGGCTTCGGGTCCACAAGCTGACTAGTTAGATGGCAAGTCAAGTCCGTTTGGCAGCATAACCAAAATAAGGTTCTGCCCTTCTGGTGGATGGCGCGAGATATGTCCCTTCCCGTGCGTATCCTCGACGAGGACCACCTTTCCTGCAGTAACGCGTCTCACCTCTCCGTCGCTCGTCTCGAATTCCACGTGGCCATCCAGCCATACGGCGAGGAGTCTACTCGGTGGCGTGTGAAAACCGGCTTCGCGCACCCCGGCGGGGATGTGAACGAAACGGACGCGTGACGCTGGGTAGTAAGTAGAAAGCTCAACAGGCACTTCGTTGGGGAATAGTGGAGTCATCGTCATCGCGATGTCCACCTCCCCAAAATGGGATTCTCCATCAGGAGTGGCATATATATTCAGGCACCTCATCCCGACCTCCACCGCTCCATCTAGCCTAGTATGGAGGCCTTGGTGCTTGCAATGCGATGTCTGAGATGGGTCACAATGCGAAGAACTCAGCATGAGCAAATCTAGTCGGCCATGCCCTACTAAGCGGACCTCCTGAGGCATATCGCCACTTCGCTGATGGGCCATTTTCGGACTCATGCGCCGCAACAAGGGAGAGCCTATTCGATCACCTCGTCCGCGCGCGCGAGAAGGGACGCTGGGATTTCCACGCCGAGCGATCTTGCGGTCTTGAGATTGATAATGAGCGTATACTTGTCGGATTGCTCGATGGGAAGGTCGGTCGGTTTCGCACCTTTCAAAATTCGATCGACATAATGGGCTCCAAGCCGGGAAACCGCTAGGTAGTCCGGTCCGTAGGAGATCAAACCACCCAATGGCGCAAAGCGAGGGTCAATCGACATCAACGGCAAACCTGCCATTGCAGCAAGATCGGGGATGCGGTTACCAGTGAAGATGGCATCAGGCACAACGTACAATACGTCGGCACCTCGGGCCTTGGCGACAGCGACCGCTCCGGGCAATTCCTCGGGACTGTGCAGATCGGAAATGTCGAGCTGAAAGCCTAGCTTGTCGGCTGCAGACGGCGCGTCCTTCATAAACAGCAACCGATGCGTTTCATTCGTTGAATTGACGAACGCCGCCAGCCGCTTCGCCTGTGGCAACACCTCGCGAACAATTCCGAATGTCTTGCCGTTGAAATCGCCCGGAGCGAATGACGCGGCACCCGTTATGTTTCGATCCGGATGAGCAAGGTTCGACGCAAGCCCCATGCCGACGGGATCGGCTACCGCCGCGAACACGATCGGTATCTCCGAAGTCGCATTCGCGGCGGCGCGCGCCGCCTGCGGAGCAACAGCTACAATAAGATCGGGCTTCGATTGCGCAAGTTCCGAGGCCAACGCCGATAGTTGGTCGAGGCGTGCAAATGCTTCCTTGCGGTCGATGACGATGTTGGCACCTTCCACCCAACCGAGCTTCTCAAGCTCTTTCCAAAACGCATTCATGCTGGCCGTGGTGCACGTAGTAACGCACAGCACTCCGATGCGAGCTACCTTCTGTGCGGCATGGGTGGCTGTTATCGAAGCAAAGACGAACAGTAGAACCGTGAGGACCGGCGACGCGCGGGTAAATCGCCTCATTTGGCCCACCTATCCAGACTGCCAAGGGACCAACTTATAGCAGCTTTCAGCCACGGCGTTGGCGACGATCGTCCGGTAATGGGATGGTCCGGCCGTGCTCCGGCCCTGCCAGCACGAGAAGCTGGCAAGGGGCGCTCAAGACAAGGAGCACGCCATGTCTCAGAAACTCAACGCAGCGATCGCCGTGATCGGCATCGATATCGGCAAGAACTCGTTCCATATCGTGGGTCATGATCACCGCGGCGCCATCGTGCTGCGGCAGAAGTGGTCACGCGGCCAGGTGGAAACGCGGCTCGCCAACCAGCCGCCGTGCCTGATCGGTATGGAGGCCTGCGTCGGCGCGCATCATCTCAGTCGCAGGCTCCAAATGCTTGGCCACGACGCCCGCCTGATGCCGGCGAAATACGTGCGGCCCTATTCGAAGGGACAGAAGAATGACTTCCGAGATGCGGAAGCCATCGCCGAGGCGGTCCAACGCCCGACCATGAAATTCGTCGCGACCAAGACCGCCGATCAGCTCGACCTTCAGGCGCTGCACCGCGTCCGCGATCGGTTGGTCGGTCAGCGTACCGGAGTCATCAATCAGATCCGTGCGTTCCTGCTGGAGCGGGGCATCGCCGTGCGGCAAGGCCTGCATTCCCTGCGGTCCGAGTTGCCAAGTATCCTCGCGACGCGCACCGATGTGCTCTTGCCTCGCATGTTGCGCATCATCGAGGATCTGGCGGGCGACTGGCGCCGGCTGGATGCGCGGATCGAGGGGCTATCTGGCGAGATCGAAACGCTGGCCCGTCAAGACAAGGCCTGCGAGCGACTGATGACGGTGCCCGGCATTGGCCCGCTTATCTCGAGCGCAATGGTGGCCGCGATCGGCACTGGAGAGGTGTTCTCGAAAGGCCGCGACTTCGGCGCCTGGCTTGGACTGGTGCCAAAGCAGATCTCGACCGGCGACCGCACGATCCTCGGCAAGATATCACGGCGCGGCAATCGCTACCTACGCACGCTGTTCGTGCAAGCCGCATGGGTCGTGCTGGTCAAGGTTAAGTGCTGGGAGCGCTATGGCCTCAAATCTTGGATCGAAGCCGCCAAGAAACGATTGCACCACAACGTGCTGGCGATTGCGCTCGCCAACAAGCTCGCCCGGATCGCCTGGGCGGTGCTCAACAAGGGACGCGCCTTCGCGTGCGTCAACACCGAGGAGACGGCGCCCCGACCTGCTTGATCCTCGCGCCGTGCTCGGGGCCGTCAAGACGCGGCCTGGCAGCGGTGGAGCAAGACGTTCGGGACAGCACGACGGCCGGCCTTGACGGCCCGGGCGCGCGGCGCGTCTGCGCGCGCAGGCCGGGGCGAAGGAACGACCGCTAGGCACAAACGAAGGAACAGCGCGAAGCGAGAAGCTATCGATGACGTAACCAACACCCCTTAACCCACCGAGGTCTGCGAGAGGATGAGACGACGATGGAGGATCGGTCTTCCCGGCGCATGCGAACACTGGTGACCCAAATGGCCCGTTCGAGGCCTGTCCGCTAACTAGATCGCATGCGCGCTGATATCCATGATGGCCCGGAGCGCAACACGCTCCAAACAGAGGCCGGATACATTGATGCAAGACCGCAACTACCCAGGTTGACGAAACCTCTTGCAACGCGCGGCCGGACCATACATTTGGGTCAAAATGCGAAGAACTCGGCCTGAGCAAAACTAGTCCGCTGCCACCCATGAAGCGGACCTTAATGAGACGGTTCGCCACTTCGCCTCAGGGCCACTTCCGGACTCATGCAGCGCAGCAAATACACACACGGCTGTAATCATTTACTCAATCACCTCATCGGCGACTGCGAGCAACGAAGGCGGCACGGTCAGCCCGAGCGCGTTCGCTGTTTTCAGATTGAGGACCAGCTGGAATTTCGTCGGCTGCTGCACCGGCAGTTCGGCCGGATTGGCGCCCTTGAGAATGCGGTCGACATAGGACGCCGCCCGCCGGAAGATATCGGCCGTGTCGGGCCCGTAGGACATCAGGCCGCCTTCCGCGGCGAACTGCCGGAATTGATACATCGCCGGAAGCCGGTAACGCTCCGCCAAGCCTATGATCAAGCTGCGATTGGCGACCGTGAACACATCCGCCGCGGTGATCAGCCCCGCGGTCGGCTCGCGCGCGAGCATGGAAATGGTTGCTTCAATCCCGGCCCGGTCGTGCACCGGCGCCGCCTCAAGTTCGATAGAGGCACCCGAGAGCGTCCCGAGGTCTCGCATCCAAACCGCGAAGAAGGGTGCAGTAACGGGATTGAACAAGAGCTTCGCCCGGTTGACGCGTGGCGCCATCTCCTTCAGCAGCCCGAGCCATTTTCCGATGATCTCGAACTCGATGAGGGTGAAGCCCGTGATATTGCCCCCCGGACGGGCGAGGTTCGTGACGAAGCCCTGATTCACCGGATCGGTGACGATGGCAAAGACGATCGGAATCGTGCCCGTGTTTCGCTTCAACTCAGCGACAACAAGGGAACTGTTGGCGACGATCAGATCCGGAGCCGACTTCACCAATTCCGCCACGTAAGTCCGGATACGGTCGGCATCGCCGCCGGCAAACCGATAATCGATGCGTATGTTGCGCCCATCGACCCAACCAAGCTCCTCGAGCCCACGGCGAAAAGCCGCAACGCGGGCTTCCGACTCCGGATCATGCTCGGTGGTCGCTGCCACCAGGACTCCGATCCGCTTTACGCGGTCGTTCTGCTGCGCGCGCGCCGCGAGCGGCCAAGCCGCCACGCCGCCAAGAAGACTGATGAACTCCCGCCGTTGCATGCGTCCCCCTGTAAGGACCACGCTATGGGATCTAGAGACTAGCACTTTGCGGCTGGTCGCCTAACCGCCAAATGGGCGATCTTGCCTGCGATAGAATTGGCGTCGCCTCACTCGTTCACTTCGTCGGCAGGCCGCACGTTATGGGTCGAGTCGGGGCGCTGTCGGGCGCCTCTACCACTTCCAGCGGACAGGATAGCATACTCGACATGGCAGGAGCCTGCTGCGCTGCTAACCCCGCCTATGTCGGCTCGGCGTCATTTTCGACGGTTTCGGCGAGGATTGTGGATTGGTTGATGTCCGCTTCCGCCCGTAAGCGCCGTACCAGGACCAAGCCTCGAGTATTGCTTTCGGTCAGCCCCCCATGATTCAGACTCCCAAACTGGGGGCTCGAATCTTGGCTACGAACTCGCCGATTATGAATGGGTTACCGCAATGCCCGGTTCGGTGTGACGCTCGTTAACGTCATCACGGCTCAAAACCCGGTCCATGACTATAGCGAGCACGTCCGCGTCTGACATTGCGGCAACACCCGGCGCCGCGGATATGGCATCGCGAACCTGCTTGCCGACAAGATATGCAGTCATGAACGGGTGCCCGTCCTGAATTGCGCCGACGACGGCTTCCGCAACTGCGACAGGTTGGCTCGTGTAGAACTCAGCAAGTTCGGCAGCGACCTTGCGAATGTCGCGCTTGTCACGTGCGGCGGCGAGGTTGATGGGCTGTTCGGTCATGGTCGTTCCTTTCGCAATTGTGGTTTCAATGCTTGACCGATAGCGGAGCTTTCGGCCTGTAGCTGTGTTCAATCAAGTCGGTCATGCCGGCGTCTTTCGTTGACCACGTCGCGGCAACAGCGACATTGCGGCAATAGGTTGATACGTATCCCCGCTAGTGAGCCGTTGGCGGGCTCGCACGGTCCGCAAGCTGCCTGTCGGCGAACGCGCGGACTTCTGCGGCCCGCGTCTCGCATTCGATGCACGTGCTAGCGCCCTCCGCGCCCGATGAACTGCCATGGCATGTGTTCCATCCGCGTTGCGAAGACAACGGACGTAATCTGCTTGGCCGCTTCTAGATGGCCTTCCTGACGAAGGGCCGCCGTTATCGTGCTCACGTTCCAGCTCGGCAAGCTGCGGCGTGCGGCCTCAACGTAGGGCTTACCCTCTCCGGCTGCAGCAACCTCGCGCAATGCCGCGCGCTGGCGTTCGTCCAAGATTGCGCTCCCGCCGCGACGTGGCTTTTGTGGATGCGGAATGTGTTCGCGATCACGCAGGGCGCACCACCTTTCCGCGATAAATCGGTGGCGTTGCCTTCCGCCGTCAGCGCATCCGCCGGTAACTGCGACGCTTCGGTTTGCGCGGCTCCGCGGTCGGGTAGCTTGCCGTGCTCGGTCCGCCGATCTCCGCCAGTGCTTGAAGACGAGCGACGTTGACAACGGCCGCCTGTGCCGACGTCAGCGCCTTGCCCGCCTCGCGATCAGCTGCCTTCTCGATATCGGCTTTGGTGACCCCGCCGGGCAATCCAAGCACGACGCGCCACGAGCGACCGAGTTGCGACTTTTCCGGCCGGCGAGTGAGCTTGACGCCTGTCAGGTCTAGGCTGCCGTCGTCTTTGATGACGTGAAGACCGGCGGCACGCGCGGCGGTCAGGAGACCGAAGAACGTATCGTCATCGGTCGCGAGCGCGGGCCTTGGCGTCAGGATGTCATTGACCAACGCATTGAGCCCGGCGGCTGCGTCGAGCCTGTGGTTACGCATGATGCCGCCCCTCCGCTGCTCGATTCGCGGACGTGCTGGCGATCTCTGCGCCAAGCTTCGCGACCGCCCACGCATCCAGCGTCGCGGAGTCGTACATCACGCGAGCAGTGCGGCCGGCACCGGTCTTATGAAATGCGGGCCCGTTGCCCTTGACGGCGAGGTTCGCGAAGGTCTTGGGCGTGATTTTGAAGTGGCGCGCCGTGACGTAGTCCGCGGCTTCGCGGCGGCTCAGCTTGCGCGCTGGCGCTGTAGCGGTCGATTGTGGGGGCGTCATAGTGGTGGTGTTCCGGGGTTATCCGCGCCGGAAAACTTCGACCACTTCCATCACTTCATACTTCAAACCGCAAAGCGCGGGCGTTGCGATACATGGACAACTAGGCAAAGCGAGGGTTCCCGTCAAGTCCCGCAGCGTTCCCGCTTATACGCCGTACACAGCGCAAGATTCGTATTTTCCGCACTTCTTGAGCTTCCGCCATTTCAACGTGAGGCCGACGGCTCCCGCAATACCTTTGACTTACAACGGTTTTTTCATCAAACATCAACCCTCTGATGGTTGAGGCCTTTCGCGACCGCAGCGGACCGGCCTGACCGCACTTTTGCCCATCCCGTTGACCGGGCATTAAGGCGGCCGAACTAGATTTCCGCTCGTTTAATTGCTTCATCCGAGTAAGCGATGTCCCAGGCGGGCCCGATCCTCTTCGTCTCCAATACCCCTCGGCCAGCCTATGTCTCGGGGCTGGACGAGGCCCGACTCTTTCCCGTCATCGACAGCGATTGGACAAACGCGGCAAGCGCCGTTGCGCAGGTGCAGCCCGCCGCCGTCCTCGCCTCGCTCTCGGGCGGACATGAGGCGCATCTTGCCGGTGTCGCCAAGGCGATCGCCGACCAGCAGCTCTACCTCCCCTTTGTCGCGGTGGATACGCAAGGCGCCCTTCCGCACACCGCGCTGCCGTTCTCCTTACGCGGCGCCAATTCCGAGCGGCTGGTCGCACGGCTGCGCGCCGCCATGCGCGTGCGCACGCTGCATGCGACCGTGCTGCGCCGGCTGCCGGAAGTGACGACGCCGATCTCGCTGCCGGACACCGATCCGGCGCGCGATGCGACCGTGCTGCTGATCGGCCGCGGCTCCGCCTACCCGGCGCTGTCAGTCGCGCTCGGCGAGCGCACCGGCGTGGTCGGCGCGCTCTCGATCGAGGCTGCCGCCAAACATCTCAACACCCGCGACATCGACGGCGTCGTGCTCGCAGAAGGGTTTTCCGCGCGGGTGGCTGACGCATTTGTCACGGTGCTCGCCGAGGACACCCGCTTCCGCAATTTGCCCGTGATCGTCACGGCGCAGCAGCTCTCGATCCAGCACGATCTGCCCAATCTCGAGCTGATCGCCGGCGATCCTGCCAGGATCGCCGCTGCCGCGCTGCCGCTGATCCGCCAGCATGCCTTCGAGGCGCAACTGAGCCGCACGCTGCGCTCGATCGACGCCGGCGGCTGGCTCGATCCGCGCAGCGGCCTGTTGACGCCGGAAGCCTTTGGTCGCGACTTCACCAAGGCCGTTGAGCAGACGCTGTCGCGTGGCGGCGGCCTCTCGGTCGCGCGCTTCGCCTTCGACCCGCGCAATCCCCGCGCCCAGCTCGACGCCGCGCGAATCCTGAGCCGGCTGATGCGCCAGATGGACTTTGGCGCCGCGCAAAAGGACGGCTCCGTGATCGTGGTGTTTGCGGAAACCGATTTCCGCACCGCCCATATGATCGCGCGCCGCCTGTCCGCCGTGATGCGGCACACCTCCAACGGCAAACGCGAGCCGCGCAGCGAGCCCGTCGTCAGCGTGGATTCGCTGTCCCCCTCGGACACCGCGAAGACGCTGCTCTCCCGCATCTACGCCGACGCGCCGCGCGCGGCTTCCTAGCTATTCATAGACGCTTGACGTCTGCTTTCGGGAGCGGGCCAGCCTTGCCATTGGCGGGCTGGGACTTCTGCTCTTGACCCATTTTGAAAGATAGCGGCCCTTGTCTTCGGTTCGTGTGTCCGCTTCAATAATTGTACGCGGCGCAGGGGGGCTCGATGGTACCCACCGACACCGACCCAGTCGCCGACGAGGTGATTTGAATGAGACGGCGTGAGTTCATTCGGGATTTCAGCTTGTGGGGCGCCGCCACTGCAGGGGCCGCCCTACTGCCTTGCCGAACCTCAACGGCACAGTCCGAATTCAAACGTCCGTTAATCGCCTGGGCTGGTGCACCGCCCCCGGGCAGGAGCCTTCCACCATTCATGGTCGAGTTCTTTAACAGCTTCATGCTCGGTTTGTCTGACGCCGGTTATGTTCAAGGACGCAATATCAACGTGGTCCGGCGGGCCGAAGTGCTTCCCGACCGCATGGCGAGCATCGAGGAGATGATCCTCAAACTCTCGCCCGACATCGTCCTCGCGCCTTCGACATTGGAAGCGGTCGCTGTGCGCAAAGCGACGTCGAGCATACCGATCGTTTGCCCTGCACTCGCTGATGCCGTCCACTTGGGGCTGATAGCCAGCGAAGCTCGCCCCGGGGGCAACGTTACAGGGATTGAGCCATACGTTGCGGGCCTGCCAACCAAACAGATCGAACTTGCGCGGGAAATCGCCCCCAACGCGAGCCGTATCGGCTTGCTCACAAACTTGGCTGATCCAAAGGGCCCCCCTCAAATGGTGGACTTGAGAGGGGCTTGCCGAACACTCGGACTAACCGTGGTCGAGGCGGACGCCAGTAGTCCCGACGACATTTCCGCCGCCCTTGGTACTCTTGCACGCAAACAGGTCGATGTGGTCGTCGTGCTCCAGACCAGCTTCTTGCTTTTTTCCAGCGAGCGGATTGCTGCTTTCGCGCGGGAGGAACGGCTACCGACCGTTTTTGGATACCGCGAACATGTCGCGATGGGTGGCTTAGTCAGCTATGGCGTTGATCTGCGCTGGTGCTATCGGCGCGCCGCCTATTTCGCCGACAAGATACTGAAGGGCACGCGCCCCGGTGATCTTCCGATCGAATTTCCAAGCAACTTTTGGTTGGCGGTCAATCTCGGTACGGCCAAGCTTCTTGGCAGGCAACTTCCGACGCCGCTATTGACGCGCGCCGATGAGGTCATCGAGTGACAGCTGACGTCGCTTTTTGCTCGTGCCTCACCAACGACCGCTTTCAAAGAGAAGAACGGACGTGCCTCGGCCTTACGAGTGCACGCCCCGGTCGGAATCACGCCGCCTTCTTGCTCGCTGCGAGACCCGCGAGCTGGCGCAGGATCTCGGTCGTGCCGGCGAGCCGCTCCTCCGGCGTCTCCCAATCCTGGAAGAACACCACCTTCATGTCGGGCCGCACCTTGGCGGCCTGGCCGTGGCTGCGGATGAAGGTCACGAGGCGATCGGGATAGGCGAATGAGTTGTCGCGGAAGCTGATGACCGCGCCCTTCGGCCCGGCATCGACCTTCTCGACATTGGCGCTGCGGCAGAACGCCTTGATCGCGGCGACCTTGAAGAGATAGCGCACCTCGTCCGGCAGCACGCCAAAACGGTCGCGCATCTCCGCGCCAAAATTCTCGATCGCCTCCTCGGTGTCGAGATCGGCGAGCCGCCGGTAGAGCGACAGCCGCACCGAGAGATCGCCGACATAGTCTTCCGGAATAAGCACGGGCATGCCGATGGTGATCTGCGGCGACCAGCGGTCGGCCGCGGGCTCGGAAACGCCGGCCTTGAGGTTGACGATCGCCTCCTCCAGCATCGACTGATAGAGCTCGAAGCCGACCTCCTTGATATGACCGGACTGCTCTTCGCCCAAGAGATTGCCGGCGCCACGGATGTCGAGATCGTGCGAGGCGAGCTGGAAGCCGGCGCCCAGCGTCTCCAGCGATTGCAGCACCGTGAGGCGCCGTTCGGCCTGCGCCGTGATCTTCTGCTGCGCCGGCAGCGTGAACAGCGCATAGGCGCGCAGCTTGGAACGGCCGACGCGACCGCGGAGCTGGTAGAGCTGCGCAAGGCCGAACATGTCGGCGCGGTGCACGATCAGCGTGTTGGCGTTGGGGATATCGAGGCCGGATTCCACGATCGTGGTCGACAGGAGGATGTCGAACTTGCCGTCGTAGAACGCCGTCATGATGTCCTCGATCACGGCGGGCGGCATCTGCCCGTGCGCGACCGCGACCTTCATCTCCGGCACGTTCTTGTCGAGGAAGTCCTTGACCTCGGCGAGATCGTCGATGCGCGGCACGACGTAGAACGCCTGGCCGCCGCGATAGCGCTCGCGCAGCAGCGCCTCGCGGATCATCAGGGGATCATGCGGGGCGACGAAGGTGCGGACCGCAAGGCGATCCACCGGGGGCGAGGCGATGATCGAGAGTTCGCGGACTCCAGTGAGCGCCAATTGCAGCGTGCGCGGGATCGGCGTCGCCGACAGCGTCAGCACATGGACCTCGGAGCGGAGTGCCTTCAGCCGCTCCTTGTGGCTGACGCCAAAGTGCTGCTCCTCGTCGACGATGAGCAGGCCGAGGTCGCGGAACTTGATCGCCTTGCCGAGCAGCGCATGGGTGCCGACGACGACGTCGACGGAACCATCGGTCAGCCCCTTCTTGACCTGGTTCAGCTCCTTGGTCGGGACGAGGCGCGAGGCCTGCGCGACGTTCACGGGAAAGCCGCGGAAGCGCTCGGTAAAAGTCCTAAAATGCTGGCGCGCCAGCAGCGTGGTCGGCACAACGACAGCGACCTGCTTGCCCTCTAGCGCAACCGCAAAGGCCGCCCGCAGCGCCACTTCCGTCTTGCCGAAACCGACATCGCCGCAGATCAGCCGGTCCATGGGCCGGCCGCGCTCCAGGTCTTTCAGCGTGGATTCGATGGCGCCAAGCTGGTCCTCGGTCTCGTCATAAGGGAAGCGCGCGCAGAATTCGTCATAGACGCCCTGCTGCACCGGCAGCTTCGGCGCCTCGTTCAGCATGCGCTCGGCGGCGATCTTGATGAGCTCGCCCGCGATCTCGCGGATGCGGTTCTTCAGCTTTGCCTTGCGCGTCTGCCAGCCGGAGCCGCCGAGGCGGTCGAGCTCGACCGTGGTCTGGTCGGAGCCATATCGCGACAGCAGCTCGATGTTCTCGACCGGGAGGAACAGCTTCGTCTCGGCGGCATAATGCAGCTCGAGACAATCATGCGGCGCGCCGGCGACGTCGAGCGTTTGCAAGCCGATGAAGCGGCCGATGCCGTGATCGACGTGGACCACGATGTCGCCGGCCGCAAGGCTCGTCACCTCCGAGATGAAATTGTCGAGCTTGCGGCTCGCCTTGCGCGGCCGCACCAGGCGGTCGCCAAGGATGTCCTGCTCGCTGATGATTGCGATGGCGTCGGTCTCGAACCCGCTTTCGAGGCCGAGTACGGCGAGCATGGTCTCGTTGCGGGGCGTCGCCTGCACCGTCCGCCAGCTATTGACGCTGGTCGTCTGCGTCAGCTTGTGGTCGCGCAGCATCGAGGCCATGCGGTCGCGCGAGCCCTCGGTCCACAAGGCAACCACGACCTTCTTGCGCTGGGCATGCAGTGCCTGCACATGCGACACGACGGCTTCGAAGACGTTGACGGTGGTATCGTTGCGCTCCGGCGCAAAGTCCCGCCCCTTGCGCGCGCCGGCATCGACGATCGAGACACCGTCGGCCGGCACCGAGAATTGCGTCAGCCGCGCCAGCGCGACGCCGGCGATGCGTTGGCCCCACTCCTCTTCCGTCAAATAGAGCCGGTCCGGCGGCAGCGGCTTGTAGATGGCGCCGCCGGTCGGATGCTCCAGCGCGTCGCGGCGGGCCTGGTAGTAGTCGAGTATCTGCTTGAAGCGTTCGCGGACGGCGTCCTCGGCCTGCGGCTCGATCGCGATCGGCGCGCCGTCGAGATAATCGAACAGCGTATCCATCCGCTCCTGGAACAGCGGCAACCAGTGCTCCATGCCGGGATGGCGGCGGCCTTCGCTGACGGCTTCATACAGCGCGTCGTCGCGCTCGGGCGCGCCGAACTCGGCGACATAGCCCATGCGGAAGCGGCGGATGGTGTCGGTGACGAGCTGGAATTCCGAGATCGGCACCAGATCGAGCGAACGCATGTCCAGGAGCGTGCGTTGCGTCTCCGCGTCGAACGAGCGGATCGACTCCAGACTGTCGCCGAAGAAATCGAAGCGGACGGGCTGGTCGAGGCCTGCCGGGAAGAGATCGAGGATGCCGCCGCGCACGGCATATTCGCCCGCCTCGCGCACGGTCGAGGATCTGGCGTAGCCATTGTGCTCGAGCCAGGAGACGATCGTGTCCATCGGCACGACGTTGCCGGGCGCCAGCGAGAGCGCCTGGGCCGCCACGAGATCGCGCGAGGGCACGCGCTGAACAACCGCGTTGACCGTGGTCAGCACGATCAGCGGCTTGTCGCTGCCCGTGAGCGAAGCGAGCCGCGCCAGCGTGGTCAGGCGTTGCGCCAAGATGCCGCCATGCGGCGAGACGCGGTCATAGGGCTGGCAGTCCCAGGCAGGGAACAGCAGCACCGGCAGGTCGGGCGCGAAGAACTGGAGCGCGCGTTCCAATTGCTGCATGCGCGGACCGTCGCGGCAGACGACGGCGAGGCTGACCGCCGGCTTCTTCGGCCGCGCCGCGATGGCTCGCGCGAGATCGGAGACGACGAGGCCTTCGGCACCCTCGGCGACATTGGCAAGCGTCAGCGCGCGGCCCGGTGCAAGCAGCTCGGTCGGCGATTTCGAGGCCGGTTTCATGAATTGTCGCCCGCCGCCGGAAACGCCTTGATGCGCGCGAACAGCTCGCCCGGCACATCCGCCGGCAGCTCCTTGTCGCCGGTGATTGCGGCATAGAGATCGGGATCGGGCACCTCGATCAGGCGCTCCAGCTCGGTCATTTCGGCATCGGACAGGCTGCCGATCTCCGCATCCGCAAAACGGCCGAGGATAAGGTCCATCTCGCGCGTGCCGCGGTGCCAGCAGCGGAACAAAAGCCGCTTGCGGCGATCATCCAGGCCGCCGCTCGATCGTGTCGTTCCCGTCATTTTCGCAAAATCCGTCCAACGCCAAAAGCCCGGACGTGCCGGGCGGGGGTGATATAGCCACTTGAACGGCCGATGTCAGCCCTTTGTTATTGCAATTGTTTGGGGACCGTCATTGCCGGGCTTGACCCGGCAATCCCCAGTCATTGAAAGATGGATTCGCGGGTCCCTGCTCCGCCAAAGGCTTCGCCGGGCTTTCGATCCAAGGCCGACGAAGCTTCAGCGAAGACGGCAAGCCCGCGCATGACGAATGTTGCACGAATGCGCCCGAGCCTGCTCAATCCGCTGTTTGCTGCCGTGACTAGCCTGCCCGGCGTCGGTCCGAAGCAGGACAAGCTGCTGCGCTATCTGCTCAGCCGCGATGAGACGCCGCGGCTGGTCGATCTGTTGCTGCATCTGCCGAGCCAGGTCATCGACCGCCGGGCACGGCCAAAAATTCGCGACGCCGTCCCCGGCACCGTGGTGACGCTGGAAGTCACCGTCGACCGCCACCGCCCGCCTCCGCCGCGCAACTCGCGCGCGCCCTATCTCGTCTATGCCAGCGACGACACGGGCGATGTCGTCCTGACCTTCTTCCGTGCAAAACCCGGCTATGTCGAGAAGCTCTTGCCGATGGGCGAGAAGCGCTACGTCTCCGGCACGCTGCAGATGTATGACGGCATCCCGCAGATCGTGCATCCCGACCGCGTGCTCGACGAAGAGGCGATCGCAAAGCTCTCCGGCATCGATCCGGTCTACCCGCTCACCGAAGGGCTCGCACTCGGCTCGCTCCGCCGGGCGATCGCACAGGCGCTGCAGAAGCTGCCCGCGCTTCCGGAATGGATCAGCCCTGAGGTGCTGCGCCGCTGCCACTTCCCGCCAATCGCCGAGGCGCTGCACCGCGTGCACCAGCCGGTCGAGCTGACGGACATCCTGCCGGACCAGCCGTTCTGGTCACGCCTCGCCTTCGACGAGCTCTTGGCAGGACAACTCGCCCTCGCCCTGATCCGCGCACAACTGCGCAGGCCTGCCGGCGTGCGCAACGCCGGCGACGGAAACCTGCGCAACAAAATCATCGACGCCCTGCCCTATGCGCTGACGCCGTCCCAGCGCACCGCCGCCGCCGCCATCGCCGATGATCTGAAACAACCCGTGCGGATGCTGCGGCTGCTGCAGGGCGACGTCGGCTCCGGCAAGACCGTGGTGGCACTACTTGCGGCCGCGGCCGTGGCCGAGGTCGGCAAGCAGGCAGCGCTGATGGCGCCGACCGAAATCCTGGCGCGCCAGCACATCAAGACCATCGCGCCGCTTGCCGAGCGCGCCGGCGTGCGGGTCGCGATTCTCACCGGCCGCGAAAAGGGCAAGGAGCGCCGCGACATCCTCGCCCGCCTCGCCGAAGGCGAGATCGATCTCCTGGTCGGCACCCATGCGCTGATCCAGGACGACGTGATCTTCAAGGCGCTGGCGCTCGCCGTCGTCGACGAGCAGCATCGCTTTGGCGTGCGCGAGCGGCTGGCGCTGACCTCGAAGGGCGAAGCCGTCGACGTGCTGGTGCTGAGCGCCACGCCGATCCCGCGCACGCTGGTGCTGACCTATTTCGGCGACATGGATGTCAGCGAGTTGCGCGAGAAGCCGGCGGGACGCCAGCCGATCGACACGCGCGCCGTGCCGATGAGCCGCATCGAGGAGGTCATGGACGGGGTGGGCCGCGCGCTGCAGTCGGGCAAGCTGGTCTACTGGATCTGCCCGCTGGTCGAGGAGTCCGAGGCCGAAGGTACCGAACATCTCACCAACGCGACAAAACGCTTCGAGAGCCTGCAAAAGCGCTTTGGCGACCGCGTCGGGCTGGTCCATGGCCAGATGAAGGGCACCGAGAAGGACCGCGTGATGGCGCAATTTGCCGCCCACGAGATCGGGCTCCTGGTCGCGACCACCGTGGTCGAAGTCGGCGTCGACGTGCCGGCCGCGACCATCATGGTGATCGAGAACGCCGAACGTTTTGGGCTCGCGCAGCTCCACCAGTTGCGCGGCCGCATCGGCCGTGGCTCGGAAGCCTCGACCTGCCTTCTGCTCTACTCAGAACCGCTCGGCGAGATGTCGAAGGCGCGTCTCAAGGTCATCCGCGAGACGTCAGACGGCTTTCGGATCGCGGAGGAAGATCTGAAGCTGCGCGGCGAAGGCGACGTGCTGGGCGTGCGCCAAAGCGGCCTGCCCGGCTATCGCATCGCGCGCTCGGAGGTCCACGGCCAATTGATCACGCAAGCGCGCGACGAGGCGCTGCGGATCATGAAGGACAATCCCAAGCTGACGGGCGAGCGCGGCGAAGCGTTGCGATGCCTGTTGTATCTCTACGAGCGGGACGAGGCGATCCCGCTGATCGGGGCGGGCTAGATCTTTTCTGCGCCGCGCACAGAGCCCTTCTCCTGGATCCCGATCGCTTGCTTCACCTTTGTCACGACCTTCGTGGCGTAACTGGTGTAGTGTCCGTCGGCAAATTCCTGGTCGGCCATGTAAAGCACCGCCACGCAGATCGCAGCTGCAAGGATTCCCCTGATCACGATTGCCCCCAACAAGTTCGTTGCCGGGGCCGATTGCCTCCCGCGCAGATCGGACAGCCGTTGATCTAGATCAACGGTCGTGCGCGCGGCCGCTATTTCGGAAGGCATTCGACGTTATAGGCAATGATGACCTGCGCCGGATCGGCCTTGCCGATGCTCTTCAAGTCCTCCAGCCCGCTTTTCAGCCTCGTTCCGGCATCCTTCAGGCTGCTTTCAAGTGCCGACTTGGCCGCCCTGCACCGCTCCTCATTCGAGAACTCCTGAAACACGACAGTCGGGAGCAGCCTCCATTCCGCCTTGTCGCTCGTCGCGGCCGGGCTGACCGAGTAGGAGAAGACGTACATCAGGACCCACATCGATATCCTCCGCTTCGGGTGCCACGTGGCCCGCGCCGCAAGGCCGCCGCGCCACGCATCGTTGCTTTCAGCTCCGGTGATGACCCTCCCGTCTCAGAGGAAAGTGATGACATAGATCAACGAGGTCGCGTGTGTAGCGCTGGCGGCTTTTTTCCATTGAGCGGCACGAGGCGATCGCGCTGGTGCGCTCCCTCGTCCCGTTCTTACGGGGCCGAGACGAGCTTCGCTCGCTCTGAGAGGGCTGGGGTGAGGGGCACTTCCGCGATCACTGTAAGAGACGGACTTGCGGAGCCTCCCCCTCACCCGGATTGCATCTTCGATGCAATCCGACCTCTCCCCGCAAGCGGGGCGAGGTGAAGTCCCGGCGGTGTCTCTGCCCTAGGCTTTCTTCCGCGCGACCCTTGCCGCAAACGCCCTCAAGAGTGCCGCATCCGCACCCTCGCCGTTCGCATCTTCGGCAAGATGCTCGAACCAGCGCGCAAACCCCTCGTAGATCTGGCTCGCCGGATGATCCGGCCCGAGAAAACCCGCAATCTCCCGCATCTCGGCGACCCAGCGATAGGCTTTCGGGATCATGTCCGGCAGCGCGGTTTCAAGTCGTGCCAGGATGGCCGGCTGGCTCAGCGCGAGCTCGTCGCGCAGTGCGTCAGCGGCACCCGCCTTGGTCGCCGCGACCACCATAGCCGAGCCGATGCCGGCCAGTCCCTTGTTGATGCCGGCATAGGACATCTTTAGCGCGGATGCCGCGCCGACCGGTCCTTCGACGATGCGCACGTCGAGGCCGAGGTCTTTCAGCACGGCGACGTCCTTGGCATGCTCGCCCGACATGTAGAACGCCGGGCTCTTGCCGCCCGGCTGCGGGGGAAAGCCGATGATGCCGGCGTCGACGAACGGCGCCTGCGCCGAGCCAATGATCTCCTCGATCCTGCGCACGGTGTCGACATTGACGGCATTGCAGTCGACCACGACCGGCTTCTTCTCGCGCCTGACGATCAGTGCGGCCAACCCCTCCGCGAGCGCAACGGCCTCCCCTGGCGGCACGATCGACAGGATGATGTCGGCGCTCGCGACGGCGTCGTCCTCGGCACCGACCATGCCGGCATCCGCCGCCCGTTTCAGCGTCGCCTCGCTCCGCCCCTTCAATGACGTCAGCACGCGCGCGCCGTGCTCGCTGAGACGACGGGCGACGGCGCTGCCCATGGCACCGGGCGCCAAAATCGCAATGGTTGGGGACATCATGCACTCCAGTTCGACGTCCGAGCGAGGTGCTCAGTTCGGCTGGAAGAATAGCAGAGGATGCGGAGGCCTAGGTGAATGCGGCCATCCCGCAAAGGAATGGCCCTACTCCACCTTCGCAGGCTGAGGCTGGAGCGTCGAGGCGTTGGCGATGCGGGCGGCATTCGCCATGCCGGCAAGAGCGGCCGCCTTCTTCGGGTCGGGCGCCGAGCCCGGCTGCACCACGCCGGCCGACATGATCAGCGTCGCGGCATCCTCGGCGCTCAGCTCGACCTCGATGATCTTGCTCTTGGGCACGTAGAAGAAGAAGCCGGTGGTCGGGTTCGGCGAGCACGGCAGGAACACCGAGACGTGCTCCTCCTGCCCCGGCAGGCTGCGGGAAATGTCCTCGCTCGGCGATTGCGAGATCAGCACAATCGACCACATGCCGGGCGAAGGAAACTCGACCAACCCCACTTTTCGGAAGCTCGAGCCCTTGCCGGAGAACAGCGTCTCGAACACCTGCTTCAGGCCACGGTAGATCGCGCGCACGGCCGGGATTCGGCCGAGGAAGGTCTCGCCGACATCGACCAGCGTACGGCCGATCAAGTTGGCCGCGAGGAAACCGACCAGCGTCAGCGTGAAGAATGCCACAATCAGTCCCCAGCCGGGAACGCCATAGGGAAGATAGGTCTCCGGCCTGTAGGCCAGTGGCACGAAGGGCCGCACCACGCCATCGACCCAGGTGACGAACCACCAGACCAGATACAGGGTGATCGCAATCGGCCCCGTGACGATGAGGCCGGTGAGAAAATAGTTGCGGAAACGGCCCATCAGGCCGGTATGCGGTTCCGGCGGCAAGTCTGGCAGGGGCGCAGGCGGGGACGCGTCGTCGCGGGCGGTCATTCGGGTTCCAAGTCGGTCGCTTCACTCTAGCTAGTTGCTTCTAGCAGATTTTTGAAGGCGCGATGCGACCGGCGGAGTGCTCCTTCTGCCTATTCGACGGTCACCGATTTGGCGAGGTTGCGCGGCTGGTCGACGTCGGTCCCCATCACCACGGCCGTATGATAGGCCAGCAATTGCACGGGGATGGCATAGACGATCGGCGTGAACGCCGAGCCCATGTCCGGCAGCACGATGGTGACGAGCGAATCCACCGTCGCCTCCTCCGCCCCCTTGGCGTCGGTCACCAGGATGATGTTGCCGCCGCGCGCCGCCACCTCCTGCATATTGGAGACGGTCTTCTCGAACACCCGGTCGTAGGGCGCGATCACCACGACCGGCATGGTCTCGTCGATCAACGCGATCGGGCCGTGCTTGAGCTCGCCGGCGGCATAGCCCTCGGCGTGGATGTAGGAGATCTCCTTCAGCTTCAGCGCGCCTTCCAGCGCGATCGGGAAGCTGGTGCCGCGGCCGAGATAGAGCACGTCGCGGGACTTTGCGATGTCGCGGGCGAGCTTTTCGATCTGCGGCTCGGTGACGAGGGCTGCTGCAATCAGGCGCGGGATCTCGACCAGGCCCTGGACGAGCTTGGCCTCGTCGGCGTCGGACAGTTCGCCGCGTGCCTTGCCGGCGGCGACCGCCAGCGCGGCCAGCACCATCAACTGGCAGGTGAAGGCTTTTGTCGAGGCCACGCCGATCTCGGGGCCGGCGAGCGTCTGCAGCACCGTCTCGGCCTCGCGCGCGATCGTCGAGGTCGGCACGTTGACCACCGCAACGGTGTGCGCGCCCTGCTCCTTGGCGTAGCGAAGTGCGGCGAGCGTGTCGGCGGTCTCGCCGGACTGCGAGATGAAGACCGCCAGGTCGCCCTTGCGCAAGGGCGCCTCGCGATAGCGGAATTCGGAGGCGACATCGACCTCGACCGGGACGCGCGCAAAGCGCTCGAACCAGTATTTCGCGACGTAACCGGCGTAACTGGCGGTGCCGCAGGCGGTGATGGTGATGCGCTGCACGTCGTTGAAGTCGAACGGCAGCTTGACCGGCAGCGCGACGCGCTCGGATGCCATGTCGACATAACGCGCCAACGTATGGCCGACGACCTCGGGCTGCTCGTGGATTTCCTTGGCCATGAAGTGGCGATAGTTGGCCTTGTCGACCAGGAAGGACGACGCGCCCGACTTCAGCACCTCGCGGTTGACCACGGCGCCGGAGGCGTCATGGATCACCCCGACCTCGTGCGACAGCACGACCCAGTCGCCGTCCTCGAGATAGCTGATGGTGTCGGTGAACGGCGCGAGTGCAATCGCGTCGGAGCCGAGATACATCTCGCCATCGCCATAGCCGATCGCAAGCGGCGAGCCCTTTCGCGCACCGATCAGGAGATCGCCGTGGCCGCGGAACAGGAAGCCGAGCGCAAAGGCGCCGCGCAGTTGCGGCAGCGAAGCCTTCACGGCCTCCTGCGGCGACTGGCCCTTGAGCAGATAGGAATTGACGAGATGCGCCACGACCTCGGTGTCGGTCTCGCTGGAAAACTGCGCGCCCTGCTTTTCCAGCTTCTCGCGCAGCTCGCGGAAATTCTCGATGATGCCGTTGTGCACGACCGCGACGTTCTCGGTCGCGTGCGGATGCGCATTGTGCTCGGTCGGCTTGCCGTGCGTGGCCCAGCGGGTATGGCCGATGCCGGTGGTGCCCTTGAGCGGCTCGGCGTCGAGCCGCTTCTCGAGGTTCTTCAGCTTGCCCTCGGCGCGGCGGCGCTCGAGACGATCGCCTTCGAGCGTGGCGACGCCCGCGGAGTCGTAGCCGCGATATTCCAGACGTTTGAGCGAATCCACCAATTGCTCTGCAACCGGCGTGCGCCCGAGAATGCCGACAATCCCGCACATGCGGATCAATATCCCCCAAATCGTCGAAAAATCATCAAAACGACGCGCGCAGTTTTTAGCGAAGTTCCTAAGGAACCAGATACTCAATAATTATTGCGGATTGCGACAGCATCGCGCGGCGACATGCCTAAGACCTGCGACCAGGATTCGCGGGCCTTTAACCCTGCACATTAACTCCCTGTCAACAGATTTGCCCAACGATTCATGGCGTGGAGATCAAGGCCATGAAGAAGGGCTCGTCCGACCGCAAAGGTCTTACGTCGATGTATGTGCATGCCAGCGAAACCACTGGCACGCATCTGGCGCATTGGCCGCCGCCCCAGCGCGGCAAGGAGAGCAAACCGGTCTTCGTCAAGCATCAGGCCGGTGAACCGGTGAAGCGCGCCAAGCCGCGCGGCTGGCGCCTGACGCGCGCGATCTTCTCGGAATTTTCCGACGACGAATAGCGCGCCTCAACCTTCCTTCTTCTTCCCGCCCGTCTTCATCTCGCGATAGCGCGCAGCGCCGCCTTCGCGGATGGTCTGCTGATTGCGCTCGAGCGCCATCGCATCGTCGGGCACGTCCTTGGTGATGACGGAGCCCGAGCCGATATAGGCGCCGTTGCCGATCTTGACCGGCGCCACCAGCGACGAATTGGTGCCGACGAAGGCGCCCGTCCCGATCACCGTCTTGTGCTTCTTGAAGCCGTCATAGTTGCAGGTGATCGTGCCGGCGCCGATGTTGGAATTGGCCCCGACGGTCGCGTCTCCGATATAGGAGAGATGGTTGACCTTGACGCCGGCTTCCAGCGTCGCAGCCTTGGTCTCCACAAAGTTGCCGATCCGCGCGCCGTCGCCGAGCGAGGTGCCGGGCCGCAAGCGCGCATAGGGGCCGATCGACACGTTCTTGCCGAGCGCGGTCTGCACGATGTGCGAGAAGGAATGGATGACGGTGCCGTCTGATATCGAGACGCCGGGACCGATCACCACGAACGGCTCGATCGTCACGTCCTTGCCGAACGTGGTGTCGGCGGCGAGGTAGACCGTCTCCGGCGCGATCAGCGTGACGCCCTGCTCCATCGCGGCCTTGCGCAGCCGCGCCTGCATCACGCTTTCGGCCTCCGCAAGCTGCGCCTTGGTGTTGATGCCGCGCACCTCGTCCTCGCTGGTCTCGATCACCACGGCTTCTCCTCCTTGTGCGCGGGCAATGCCGACGGCATCCGGCAGATAATATTCGCCCTTGGAATTGGCATTGCCTATTCTGTCCAGAATGGCGAGCGCGCGATGTCCGTCGAGCGCCATCACGCCGGCATTGCACAGCGTGATCTTGCGCTCCGCAGGCGAAGCATCGGCATGCTCGCGGATCGCAACGAGTTGGTCGCCTTCGACCAACAGCCGGCCGTAGCCGGTCGGATCGGCGGCGCGAAAGCCGAGCACTGCGAGTGCTGCGCCCTTGCGCAGCGGCACGCGCAGCCGCTCAAAAGTCTCGGGCGTAATCAGCGGCGTGTCACCGAACGCGATCAAAATGTCGTCCACCCCGCGCGCGATCGCTTCGCGCGCCGCGAGTACCGCATGTGCCGTTCCCAGCCGCTCGCGCTGCACGAAGGTCAGCGCGTCCTGGCGGATGCGCTTCGCCTCGTCGGCCACCGCCTGGTGATCCGGTCCGATCACGACCGCGAGCGACGTGCCGGTTCCCTTCGGCGCGGCGCCGAGCACATGCGCGAGCAGGGTTTGCTGCGCGACCGGGTGCAGCACTTTTGGCAGGCTTGAGCGCATGCGCGTGCCTTCGCCGGCTGCGAGCACGATCGTGAGGCTTGAGCGAACGGTCATTAAGGTCCTTGCCTGCTTCTTGCCAATCCCTGGTGTCGGCCGAATCGACCCTGGTGTCGCGAGTGACAGCTAGGTGCCGTCATAGAGGCGTTTTGCTACCCCCGCAAAGGGCCGGAATTCAAGTGCGACACGCTTTTCCTGTTAATGTTCCCTGATTGATTCGGGGACGCGGGACAGGCTGGGCACTTACGGTAATGGCAAAGGATTCCGACCCACTGGCCGGCGCCTTCGAGACCAAGGAATCCGGCGGGATTCTGTCCGGATTGCTGGCCGAGGAGAACGAGTTCGATCGCCGCATGATGTGGCGGCTCGGCTCGTGGGGCGTGGCTGCCGTCGGCGCCATTGTCGTTGCTGTGATGGCCAATCAGGCGCAGCTCGGCTGGCGGCGCGATCAGGTCGCATCCGCCGACCTCGCGCGTCAGGCCGAGCGGCTTGCGGTCCTGACCAGGGAGAGCCAGAACGAGGCGCGCCGGCTCACGGCCGCCATCGAAACGCTCAACACCGATCGCGACCGCCTCTACACACGCGTCACCGTGCTCGAGCAGGGACTCGATTCCGTCACCGGCGCGATCGCGAAGCAGGGCGCAGCGCCTGCACAGCCGACTGCTGGGAAGCCGGAGCAATCTCCTGCGCCGCAAGCCGCAGCGCCGGCGGTTGCGCCCGTCGCCTCGACGCCCGCAAACGACAAGCCGGCCAAGGAATTCGCAAACAAGGAAGCCGCAAGCAAGGACGCCGCGAGCAAGGAAGCTCCGAACAAGGACGCTGCGAGCAAGGAAACCGCTAATAAGGAAACTGCGAAGGAGCAGGCCAGCCCGCCGCAGCAGGCCGCAGCCGCAGCCCCAAGCGCATCGACGCCGGCAGCGTCCGAGCTGCCGGCCATTCCGCTCGTTGCAGCGAAGTCGATGATGGCGCCGCCGGACCCTGCCGCCTCAAAACTGATGCAGCCGGAAAAATCCGCAAGGCCGAAGGATCAGGCGCAGGCGACCGAAATGGCCGCAGCCTCGCCCACTGCGGAGCCTGAAGCCGTCACCGAAGGCGAACCCCAGGCGATCACGGTTCAGCAGACCCGCTTCGCAGTCGATCTCGGCAGCGCGAATTCGGTGCACGGCCTGCGCGCGTTGTGGCGCGGCCTGACCAAGTCGAATCCGGATCTGGCAAAGCTGCGGCCGATCATCATGGTCAGGGAGAGCAAGACCGGGCTCGGCATGCAGCTTCGGCTCGGCGCGGGCCCGCTGGTGAACGCGGCGGCTGCCGCAAAAATCTGCGCCGCGCTTTCGGAGAACGACCGGGGTTGCGAGACCGCCGTGTTCGACGGCCAGCGGCTGTCGATGCAGGGGCAAGAGAAGGACGCGAGCCCGCAAGCCGAGACACCGCGGGCGCCCGCCGCGAAGCCCGAGAAGCCGCACCGGCGCAGCTATTCCTCAAAGCGCTCCAAGCGCGAGGAACCGCCGCCGCCGCCGGCGGCCCCGCCCGCCAAGCCGGAGACGTCCTCGACGCTGTCCTCGTTCTTCAGTCGGCGCTAGGGAGATACAAAAAAGATTCACGATCTCAGATAGTTATAACTACATTCTGAGGCGAATTCACAAGCCGGTGCCACACCGGTTGCCCAAGCCCGTCTTCCCGACCATATTGGCCCCATGAAGAAGAAGCCGTTCCGCCTCACGCCCTACCAGGTCCAGTTCCTGCTCGTCGTCGGATTCGTCAGCGTCGGCTATGCGCTCTATGTGCGCTACCTCGCGGTCGAGTTCTCGCAGGTGTCGCTCGCCTGCGACGCCGGCCTTCAGACCATGATCTGCAAGGCACGCGCGACCGCGACCTCGCTGTTCAAGAACTCGGTGTTCGGCATCGTCGCGCTCGTGATCGCGACGCTCAACCTGATGCGGCCGTCGATCGTGCTGCTGACGCTCGGCGTGATCGCCGCGGGCCTCGGCATCGTCCTCTACAACATCGTATTGTCGGGGATCGCGATCGGGCTGCTTATTCTGGGATTTGCTCGGCCCGCGCCCGCCACAGCGTGAACGCCAGCACCAGATAGATCGTGCAGGTCCAGAGCGACTGCCAGTTCTCGCGGCCCTCGTTGAGCAGCGTGTAGATCGCCGACAGCGCCAACAGGCCCGCAAAAATCGCCTCGGCGATCGGACGCACGCCGCTCGAGGGACGGTTCACCAGCAGCATCGCGAACGGCACCACCGCCATCGTCAGCGAGGCGAAGGGAAAGTCGCGGTAGCGCGGATCGAACACGAAGCCGAGCGCGGTCTGCGTGGCGATCACGGCGGTAACCGCCAGTGTCAGTCCGAGCGCGACCGACAGCTTTGACCATTTGCGCCCGTCGCGCGGGCCCAAAAGCTCAAGGAAGGTCGGCAGTCCCCGCCCCGACACCAGCGCCTGCGAGCAGAAGATCGGAGAGAGGATGCCGGCCGCGAGCAAGGCGCCCCATTGCAGCCAGCCGCCCCAGCCGTAGCTCTCGTAGTACATCTTGTCGAAGGCGACCCCGAGCAGGATGCCGGCCGCAGTCGCCGAAATGCCGACGCCGAGCCAGGCCGAGAAGCGCGGCGTCCAGGGCCGCCGGCGCAGCGTCAGGCCGGCGACGACGAACACCAGCACGCTCAGGCCCATGCCGGCGCCCATGTAGGATTTCCAGAACGGGAAATTGCTGATCGGCTCGCCCGGCGGATATTTCAGGGAGCGGTGGATGGAATCGAGCAGGCCCCAATAGCCGCCGACGGTGCCCTCTAACCGCCGCTTCCACGGCTGGTCATAGGCCTCGATCAGGTTGACGCGAAAGCCCTGCGCTTTCGCCAGCGCGAGGATCTCCGAGACCACGCGGGCCTGGTTGGTGCGCGACGGCAACGCGCCTTCCCGCATCCGCCCTTCGCTGGGCCAGCCTGTCTCCCCGATCAGGATCTCCTTGCCGGGAAACGCCACCGCCATCTGCTGGCGGATCGAGTTGACGTGGCTGGCCGCAAACTTGGCGCGGATCGGCATGTCCTCCCAATAGGGGAGGATATGGATCGTGACGAAATCGACGGCCTCGTAGATCTCGCGGTTCTTGAGCCAATATTCCCAGACGTCGGCATAGGTGACGGGAACCGTGACCTGCGCCTTCACCGAGCGGATGATGGCGGCGAGGTCCGCGGTCGTCATCTCGCCGCGGAGCAGCACCTCATTGCCGACCACGACCGAACTGATGACGGCGGGAAATTCCTTGGTCAGGCGGACGACGGTCGCCACCTGCCCGAAATTCTTGACGCGGTTGCTGGAGAGCCAGATGCCCTGGATCACCTTGAGCCCGCCGACCTTGGCGGCGATCGCCGGCACCTGGTCGAGCCCGTTCTCGATCGAGTACGTCCGCACGCACTCGGAAATGTCCTTGAGCTGGCGGAGATCCTGCTCGATCTGCTCGGCGTCGATATGGGTCCATTCGTTGAGCGGCGTCTGGTCGCCGCGGAACGGCGCGTAGGAGACGCATTGGAGCTTCGCGCTCGGGTCAATAGGCGCGCGCGCAAGCGTAATCGGCGTGGCCAGCCACCACCACACGGCAGCAATCGCACCCAACGACATGAGCAGAAGCGCCAGTGGCGTACGAACAGTAATCGGTTCCGTCCTCCGCAAAGGGGTCCGTCGATTACCTGCTTGGGGGCCGTCTGCCAAGGGGGCGCAGTGGTAATTGCACGCGCCATCCCCGCCCGATCTACCTGCGGCCCTTCGACCGAGGCATAGGATGGTGACTTTGCTGGACAAAATTCCAGATTCACGTCATCAGACTCGGCGGGTCTTTTCCGCCGCATTGGGGACCCATTTGGACGCCATCAAGCCTCGCGTCCGAGCAGTCTCCACGCGGACGGCTTCAGTCAGAACGGGGAATTTATGCGGCGACGGGTGCTCGAGTTACGTAATGCGGTCCTGCGGCAGTTGGCCGTCCCCTCCCTCGTCGTCCTGCTCGGCATCGGAAGTGCGTTCACCCAGAGCGCGTTCGCCCAGAGCGGCGACCTGAAACCGCAGGACCAGGGCAAGGCGGCCGCAGCGGCGCCGGCCGACGCTGCGAAGGAAGCCAGCCAGAATCAACGCAGGACCGACGAATTCGCCGAAGCCGCCCAGGCCATCAACGGCCCGGCCGGCAACCCTGAATGCGTCTGGATCGGCCGGCGCGTGGTGGTGCTGCTGTGGCGGGACGATCTCGACACCGCCTTCCGCCATCTCGACCTCTATGACCGCTTCGGCTGCCCCGGCGGCCATATCCAGGCGACATTCCGCTGCCTGACCCGGTTCGCGGCGCAGATCGACAACAAGGTCCCGGAGACGCTTACGAGCCGCGTCCATGCCTGCTGGATCAACCCGGCGGCGCAGGTCCAGGCGGCCGCGGCGTCGGCGCCGGCCACGCCTACCACCGGCACCTCGCCGCAGCCGGCGGCCAGCCCGGCGCCCGCGGCAAGCCCCTCGCCCGCGCCCCCGAAATAGCCGCTATCGTTTCATTTGCCGTTCAGGAGCGATCGGCCATAGACGCGGTTGGCACTGCTCGCGCCCGGGACGACGCCACGACGCCTTTAAAAGGACATCCCTTTGAAGGACTTGGTCCCTCAAAGGACCTGGTCCCTCTAAGGACTTGGCGTCATAACAGTTGTGAAAAGGCGTGGCAGAGTTATGCTCCATTTGCCGCGGACACGGTCGGATCTCGGGGTCGGATCCGTTTCCCTGCCATCTCAGCCCCAAGTGGTTTAGCCAGCGATGCGCGCCGTCGTCGCCGTAGTCCTGTTCGTGTCCGCATTGCATGCGGGCATCTGGGGATTGTTGCAGGAGAAGATCCCCGCCCCCGATTTCAAGGGCATCCTGCCGAGCCTGTCCTATACGCCGTTCGAGCCGCACCACGTCACCGACCTCACCACCGATCCGCAGAAGATTCGCGCCGATCTGAAGACGCTGTCGACGACGACGCGCGCCGTCCGCGCCTATTCGTCCGGCGAAGGCAACGAGCTGGTGCCGGCCATCGCCAACGAGTTCGGCATGAAGGTCACGGTTGCCGGCTGGATCAACAAGGATCCCGACCGCAACAAGCGCGAAATGGACGCCGCCATTGAGCTCGCCAAGCGCAACAGCAACGTCAACGGCATCTTCGTCGGCAACGAAACGATCTACCGCGGCGATCAGAAGGTCGACGAGCTCATCGAGCTGATCAAGAAGGTCAAGTCCTCGGTCAACGTGCCCGTGAGCACCGGCGAGATCTGGAACATCTGGCTCGAGCATCCCGAGCTCGCTTCCTCCGTCGACTTCATCGCCGCGCACATCCTGCCGTACTGGGAAGGCTTTTCCGACAAGCAGGCCGTCGACCAGGCGATGATCATCTATCAGAAGCTGCGCGACGCCTTCCCGGGCAAGCGCATCGTGATCGCCGAGTTCGGCTGGCCGTCGGCCGGCTACAATCTGAAGGACGCGATTCCGGGGCCGTTCCGGCAGGCGGTGACGCTGCGCAATTTCGTCAGCCGCGCCGACTCCATCGGCATGGAATTCAACATCGTCGAAGCCATCGATCAGCCCTGGAAATTCGTCGAAGGCGGCGTCGGTCCCTATTGGGGCATCTACACCGCCGCGCGTGAGCCGAAATTCGCCTGGACCGGCCCCATCGTAAACCCGGATTACTGGAAGCTCGCGACCATTGCGCTGCTGGTCGGCATCCTGCTGTCGCTGCCCATTCTACGGCTGTCGCAGCCGACCGCGCGCCAGGCCTTCCTGCTGGCGGCAACCGCCAACGGCGTCGGCGCGTGGGCTGCGACCGTGTTCGCCTTCTGGAACACCCACTACTTCGTGTTCGGCTCGGCCTTCGCGCTAACGCTCGGCATGATCCTCCTTGTTCCCCTCGTCCTCATCGCGATGGCGCGGATCGAGGAGATCGCGGCAGTCGCTTTCGGCAGGCCGCCGCGCCGCCTGCTCACCAAGGCGAAGGTCGCCGAGATCACCACCGAGGCAGGGCCGAACTATTTCCCAAAGGTCTCGATCCACATCCCCGCTTATTTCGAGCCGGTCGAGATGATGAAGCAGACGCTCGATGCGCTGTCGCGGCTCAACTACCCGAACTACGAATGCGTCGTCATCATCAACAATACGCCGGACCCCGCCTTCTGGCAGCCGATCCAGGACCACTGCCGCGCGTTGGGGGAACGCTTCAAGTTCATCAACGCCGAGAAGGTGCAGGGTTTCAAGGCCGGCGCGCTCCGCATCGCGATGGACCGCACCGCTGCGGACGCCGAGATAATCGGCATCATCGACGCCGATTATGTCGTCGATCCCGACTGGCTCAGGGATCTCGTGCCGGCCTTCAGCGATCCGCGCGTCGGCCTCGTGCAGGCGCCGCAGGAGCACCGCGACGGCGATTTGTCGATCATGCACTACATCATGAACGGCGAATATGCAGGGTTCTTCGACATCGGCATGGTCCAGCGCAACGAGTTCAACGGCATCATCGTGCACGGCACGATGTGCCTGATCCGCCGCGCCGCGATGGACATGGCCGGCGGCTGGTCATCCGACACGATCTGCGAGGATTCTGATCTCGGCCTTGCGATCCAGGAGCTCGGCTGGGTCACGCACTACACCAGCCACCGCTACGGCCAGGGCCTGTTGCCCGACACCTACGAGGCCTTCAAGAAGCAGCGCCATCGCTGGGCCTATGGCGGCTTCCAGATCGTCAAGAAGCACTGGCGGCGTTTCCTGCCCGGCGCGAGCCGGCTGACGCCGGACCAGAGGCGCGAATATTCGCTGGGCTGGCTGAACTGGCTGGGCGCCGAAAGCCTCGGCGTGGTCGTGGCGCTGCTCAACCTGATCTGGGTGCCGATCGTCGCCTTTGCCGACATCGCCATCCCCGACAAGATCCTGACGCTGCCGATCATCGCCGCCTTCATCGTTTCCCTCGCGCACTTCCTGTCGATGTACCGCCTGCGTGTCGCGATCAAACCCGGCCAGATGCTCGGCGCCATGATCGCGGCGATGAGCGTGCAATGGACGGTGTCGCGCGCGGTGGCGCAAGGGTTGATCACCGAGCACCTCGCCTTCGCCCGCACCTCCAAGGGCGGCCTGTCGCGGATGTCGATCGAGTTCCAGGCGTTCTGGGAGGCCGTGATCGCGGCCCTTCTCCTGATCGGCGCCGGAGTCCTGATCGCCACCAACAGCTACAAGCAGATCACCGAGATCTACATCTACGCCGCGGTCCTGGTGCTGCAGAGCCTGCCGTTC
Organism: Bradyrhizobium liaoningense; assembly: GCF_018130955.1. Classification (GTDB taxonomy): domain Bacteria; phylum Pseudomonadota; class Alphaproteobacteria; order Rhizobiales; family Xanthobacteraceae; genus Bradyrhizobium; species Bradyrhizobium liaoningense_C. The sequence goes on along the minus strand of NZ_JAFCJM010000002.1, from coordinate 14,260 downwards.
CTCGCGGCGGTGGCGATCGCGATCCTCGAGCTCAGCCGTATCAACTCCTTCCAGTTCTGGCGCGACAGCGCGATCCGCACCGCCGAGCTGATCGGCCTGCGCCCGGTCGCACTGCCGACATCAGCCGGCTCCTCGCAGCCGGTGGCCAGCGAGGTGCGCCGCGAGGCGACGAACTGATGGCGGTGGATGGCTGGCGGCCTGGGTGCTTGAGAATTTCGCCTTAAGCCCCGGGAAGGGCGAGGCAATCCACTTGGCTGCCGCAATGTCAGGCAGCCCCCTGCACTATTGACCTTCGCGGCCTGCGCCCCTACACAGCGCGGGCCGAAGGCATGATCCGGAAAAGGTTTTCCGTTTTCCCCGCGACGCACTCGTTGCGGCAAGACATGCTCTGGAAAAACCCGGTTGCGATGGCGATCTATTCGCAGGCCATCCTGACCATGGGAGCGCGTAGCTCAGCCGGTAGAGCACGTGACTTTTAATCACGGGGTCCTGGGTTCGAGCCCCAGCGCGCTCACCAAGTTAAATCAAGCACTTAGATCCGATTTTCGACGACAAATCGTTAAATGCTTTTTGGCTTGTGCACGCGGCATGCACACTGCCGGAGTGCTGTCATGACGAGAGTTCGCGCGCTCCTCCTCGGGATCATTCTGCTTGCGCTCTCGCTGCCGGCGCTTTGGCTCATCGTCTCGATCATCATCAAACGGCCGTTGGAGTAATTCCCCACACCCACGACAGGCAGTAGTTCGCGAGCGTCCTGAGCCGCTAGGAATCGACAATTTGCCGAGCGGAGGCGCCGCCGCTTTGATGCAGCATGCAGCGGCCCCAGAAGATCACCTTCGGCGACATGCGCGATGCCGGCGTGCTGGTCTATTGCGCGGACTACCGCTGCAGCCACAGCGTGGCGCTCGGCGCCGATCGCTTGGGCGGACGATGTGCGGTTCTCCGACATCGAGCCGCGTTTCGTCTGCACTGCCTGCGGCAAGCGCGACGCAGAGGTGCGGCCCGACTTCAACCTGTGGTCCCGGCGATGGGATATCGATGAAGCTCACCGCCGAACGTTCGCGGGGTTACCTGGCCAATGGTTACCTAATCCAGTAGTTGCCGGCAGTCCGCCAACTCAATTTTTTTGCGGGCCGGCTCCGTTCCGCGCCTGGTCGAGTCGTTCAAGCCGCCTTTCAAGTCCGTTTTTTTCGGCAACAATCCTCGCGGCGAGAGCTTTGTCGATCTCCGTATGGAGAGCCCACAACTCTTCGAAGGACATCGCCTCAAAACGATCTCGGTCCATGACTCTCGCGACCACCCGGATGCCTAAAACGGTCTCGGCACTTAGTGGTGGGTGGACCGGTGCCGAGACCGCAAGGTTCGCTTGACGCTAGGGCTCTGGCGCCAAGTCTTCTCAGCATATAAATTATTTCACGCCGCTTCCGTTTAATTTATTTAATTTGGTTAATTTGGCAAACGAGCCGAAATCCCTATCTTCCCGGCATGCGTGTACGACGTATTCGACGGCAGTGGTGGCCCCGCCGATTGGTAGCGCGCGTTTGGATCCACGCCTCACAAGCGAGGGTCATTCTCCGATGCATCGAAGGAAGCCCGCCATTCCCGGCGGGCTCAAGTGCAGGGAGGAAGCGCCATGAGAGACGCATCCGAAGCCTACGGCGATTCCGGCCGATGCCCTGTACCGCGATCGACACAGTGGATGACAAAACCAAAATTATGCGCGCCAAATGAGCAAGGGCTGGGGGCGGCCTTGAGGCCGATCGAGGTAGCCGGCCGCAAGCTAGTCGAGATCGCCGCCAGCGAGACCTATTGCCGATCCTCATATTTGTTGCAGCGCGGATCGCCTCGCTTCACCCGGACAAGCTCCCGGAAGAATGGCGCGTCACGCTGTAGCAGCGTGTATAACTTGTAAGAAGGCGCCGGCACGCGCCAGCAAAGAGCTTCACCGGCGGGAACTGCGTACGTCTCCCCGCTGCTTATTGTATAACTGCACGACACCTCAGGGTTCTTGGTCTTCTCCTGTGCATGAGCCTGGGCCAGCAAAGCCAAAGCGAAGAACGCCACCGAGAAAACGCGCATTTTGTTCTCCTCCGCAACCGCGTGGTCCCTCTATCGCGGCTGACGATGGCCTCGGTGCTGAGAGCCTTTGGGGGGCAATCCTAATCAGATCACACCCCAAACGATCAAAAGTCCGATCTCAAGCAGGAGAACAGCCCCTGTCATAGCGGACACGAGAAACACGTCGCCCACTGATAGACGCATGATTCGCCTCACAATTCGCGATGGAACGGCCCCGGCATCCCGAGGGTTGGGGTGGCTGGGGACGGGTGCCGGGGCCGTCATCAAGCTCGACGCGTGCATCCGGCGCCAAGCATTTCCAATACTACTATTTAATAGTATTTATTTCCACATTTAATTTTTTGGTTTTCTGTAGGCAGCCAATAAATAGCGGAATTCGCGGTTTCTCGAACTGGTGAGTACATCGCTGCGCTGCCGAAGTCAGCGGGTTGCCGACGTGAGAAGGCTGGTGTGCGCCCGTAGCAGATCAACAAGACTGACTTTGGCTCGATCTAGTCTGCGAAGCGCTTCCGCCTGCTGCACGCAGAAGCCGGTTATGGTGAGGTCACGCCGTGCGGCCTGCACCTCGTGCAACGCATGTTCGATTTCCAAAGGAACGACGATATTCTTGATGGCCACAGTGTGCCCCCCGTGATGTCCCCTTGTTCTTATTTGCTCTCGTTTGCTGACCCGCAAAATTGGCGAGAATTGGAAAGCACTGTGACAATAAACTAACGCATGTACGGAACTAACCTATATACGCCGAAGTCCTGCAGGATGCTTAGATGGTCTTCCTTTGAGAAAGGCCCGCCAGCGTGGGGCGGTCTGGACCTCGCTTGTCCGCCAGGTCACCGCCCGTGGTGACCACCCGGTGACCGGGGCCCAAGCTGCGTCGCATTCGAGGTATGAGCGCGGGACCGAAGCCCCACGCACTCGTCAGTTGCCGCCTCTTGCCCGGGGGACGCTCGGCGCTTTTTTACACCCACGACACGCGGTGGCTCGCAAGCTCCTCGAGGCCCAAGGGATTGATAATTTGCCGCCCGCTCCGTTTGGCACTGGCCTGTTTCGACTCCTAGTGGCCTAGGTTGAAAATGACTGGCCTGAAGGACATTTCAAGAATACCGTTTCCTACATCACCGCTTGGACCGTGGCTGTTATCGGTGACTGAGAGTGCTCGGCTCCCGCCAGATAAAAAGGGAGCACCACATGCCCATTTATCGCTTATTGCAAAACCTACCGATGGGATCGGACGAGATCAGCCGGTTGACAACGGCCTACGAGAAGACATTGCACACCATCGGTCTTGTTGACCGAAATGACCCGCTAGCCGAGATGATCGCCAAGAAAATAATCGAGATCGCACGAACTGGCGTGCGCGACCCGGCGAAGCTTTCCGCGCTCGCGATCAAGGAACTTAGGGTGAAGTAAGGCCGCCTCAGTTGGCGGCCTCTTTCGGAGCGCGTATCAGACGCGCAGATTTTCCGCGCTGCTCTTGCCGCGCTTCCGATCGACCTGGACCTCATAAGAGATCTTTTGTCCCTCCGCCAGGCCCGAGAGACCGGCTCGCTCGACTGCGCTGATATGTACGAAAACATCCTGGCCGCCGTCATCGGGCTGGATGAAACCAAATCCCTTGGTCGAGTTAAACCACTTCACAATGCCTGTCGCCACGTCGATTCTCCCCATTAATTCGAAACGTGAAAGGATGGGTCTAGAAATCTGGCGAAACAAAGGGCCCGCCAGCGTGAACCGGCGGGCCTCAGCCGCCCTCGCGCAGTTCCTGCTCAATCGCTTTCAGCCGTTTTCTGAGAGCGCGATCTATAGCGCTGGCTTCTCTTGGCGCGATTCTGCCGGCAGTAATATCGGACAGCATTCTGCACTGAAACGTTGCGATCTGGTCCAACGTCATCTGCTCGATTTGAGCAATCCGGTCCGCAACATCAGCATTTGCTTCCGCCGCTTTCCTGTTGCGCATGTGCTTGCTCCTCTGATGAGTCGCGATTTTGATCCTGAACCTTGGCGGCGCCGAAACAAGACGCCAGCGCCGCCGAGCTTGTGGATAAGCCACCGCCTCAGCCGTCTGGCGTGAGCCGCCAGCCGCTGCCGGTTGCGCTTCCTGTGCGATCGGCGCCGGCGCCTCATGATGCACCCCGCTGTTGCGTCTCGCCGTGCCATGCTGCGAAGTAGCTGGTCTTGAACTCACGCAGCATGTCCGCGAGGTGCTGGACCGCGAAATTGGGCGACAGGCGGCGGCCGTTGAGACTTGAGCCGGAAAAGCCAACTGCCCGAACAAGCGTGTGGGCACTGTGTTGGCAAATCGATTGTGGGGCTGATGATCGAGAAGCGCCGCGCGATAGTTGCCGGCCATGATCTCAAGGCCAGCGCGCTCCTCGGGTGACGTCGCTCCAGATTAAACGGGGTCGTTTAAGCAATCCACGGGGAAAGGCCCAACGCGAGACCGTGTCCGGACGACGCGCGTCGGGCCTGACCATTCCCCCTTGGCCCGTGAGGTCTGGCCAAAAGTTGGACTAAGCCCGATTCGTGGCTGAATTGTTCCGATCCAACTTTGCGCGCTGAGAACGTTAGGGCTGCCTGAGTTCAACGCCACTCGTTCTCAGCCATCGTTGCCGGCGGCGCCCGGAGCCGCTCCAGTCCATCCTCGATCACTCGGAGGTCCTCAAGTACAGAATCTCGAGATTGGGCCGGGTCGATCCCGGATGTGGACTCCAGTGCTCCCAACAACTGGCACCGAAGCTCACGCATGTTCTCCAGGGCTCGCCGATTCTCCAAACGCACATAAGCGGTAACGATCGATTTAATTGGCACCGGGTGCTCCGATTAATTATTCTAAAATAGGTTGCAGAATAGCGCATTCGCGCCAACCCGCAAGGCCTGTTGATGCCGCAAGGATTAACAGAATCGGAATAAATTGTGATTTAATTCATATTGCCTTTCCGCAAAGCAGCGGCAGGTTATTGCGTCCGGATTGACATTGGAGGACGGGCATAATGCCAAATGAAAATTGCTTAATCGTTTTCGCTGCGGGACGACAATTGGATCTGCTACGCGGCGAAGCTTCACGCATCGCCAAGGAACATAAAGTGGAGTGGCATATCGACCGCGCCGACATCGGCGCGCGCTTTTGCTTCGAGGACGCCAAGGCGAGACAAGCCTTTGCGCTCACCTGCGATAATTTCGGCATTTCCTGCCGAGACAGCTAACCGAAAAAGAGCCCGCTGACCTCCGAGCCGACGGGCATTCATTTCTTGCCGTCTCAGCCGACGCGCATGCGTCGCGAGCCGCCGGCTGTTGCGCTTCGTTGATCTGGATCAACGGAGCGGTGCAGCCGTGGGCTGTCATCCTGCTTCAGTTCCGACAAGCCAAAATTTTCGCAACGTTCCCATGCGGACTGAATGTCGGGTACCTGACTGACAGTACCGCCGCCAACCACTCAGACTTTGCAGCGTTTCGATAGCTACTGATACTGGCGCAGCGCCCGGCGGTCCTCGGGAGGGTTAGGGATCGCTGGGCTTTTCGCCAAATCCAACGATGGGGCGGTCATGACTCACCGGACACCCGCAGGGGCATTGCCATCAGCCACGACCAGCAATCCACCGACCGGGTCGGATCGCTCATCTTGTCCGTCTTGCTCGTCGATTCTGCATGCTGTGCTGTCGCTGTTCGATCCACACGAGAGCAAGAACGTTCGTCTGCTCCAGTGCCAGCGGTGCCGGACACACATCTGGGAAGATGAGATTGGCTGATTTGAACTGAGATCGCCACTCGGGTGCCAAACCGCTCGCGCACGAGTTCGCGCGCGACATGCGCTGCCGCCGGTGTTCGGAGCTTCACCGATACCAACTAATCCGCCATCCCACTGGTGGCCAGCAGAGAGATAGGCACGCACCGCGCGTGCCCGCACGGAACTCGCATGGCCGGCGCCGTTCGATTTTTAACGTTGTTCATTGAACCTTTGATCGAGCTGTCGGACGAACCCTCAATCGGGGGGAAGCCAGGAGGTTTCCCATGCGCACGATACTAGCCATAGCCGCGGCCGTTACTTTCCTCGGTGCAACGACCTTGCTGTGGTCCTATCCGTCGTCGACCAAGCTTCATGCCGCCAGCATGGCCATCGGTCACTGCAACAATTTCCACAGCCTGGCCGGGACAAAAGCTTCCGAGCTCCTGCCCGAGTGAAGTCGAGAAGCAGGCTGACATGGTGATCTTGCCCGAATAGGAACCTTCTCGTCTGCTGCGAGTCCTACAGGCGCAATCGATCCTTTGTTGCGCGTGGATCGGCCGATGCAAGAAGCAATCGCCTACGCGATCTCGGCAGCCATTGTGGGCTTCGGTGTCTGGATACTGGTCGCAGGCCTTTCCTCCAGCTCGCCCGCCCTATGGACTGTCGTTGGGCTGGTGCCCATCACGATTGGGCTCGTCAGCGCTTTCGGCCCAAGTGACTGATCATGTGACCAATCATGTGTGTGATGGGGGAAATCCGCCTCTAGGTCAGCGCGCCTGCATTTTTCGAATCAGCAACTCGTGTTCGCTCTCCCCTCGTAGTTTCAAATTGTGGAGCGTACCCGCGTGAGCCATTTCGTCTCGATACTTCTGCTTGCCGTCTCCCTAACCCTGACCTTGTGCTTCGGGGTGGCGGCTTGGCGCATGTCGGCCGGCAAGGATGTCGACATCACCGCTACGATCCCACACCAGGAATACGGCTGGCGGGCGAGGCCCAATAATTGAAGCAGGATGAGCCCCGGTCTCGGCTTTGTTGAATTGATTGCCCGGATCACAAGCGGCATCCATCTTGGCCACGACCTCTTGGGACAGGCCAAAAATAGGAACACCTCCCGCCCTCTGCCGTTGGGCCTAATGCGCTATTACTTCGACTATCAGGACGCGACCGGTATCACATTTGACGATAGAGGCATCGACCTGCCAGACATCGAAGCGGCCCGTCTTGCGGCACTGAGGTCTTTGGTTGAGGCCATCCGCGATCAACCTCCATCGCGTGCGCCGAGCCTCAGCGTCAATATCCGGACAGACGACGGTCTGGTCCTCAGCATGTCCACATCGCTCGAGATCGTCTCATCCGACGGTGGGCGAACCAGGGCCGTGACCTTGAGGATGCAGGATCAGCCTTCCACACCCATGACCGGCAGGCGGCCAGCCCGTGCTTGCTTGAACTAACCCGGTACCGGGTATTGCCCGACTGCAGCACCGGCCCACCGGCAAGATATGCAGGCGAACCTAACCCGAAATCGGCGCAGCAAAAAAATGAGCTGAGGTTGCACCTCGTATACAATACACGATCGCTGCCGACTCTTTCGTCTTGCTCGATACCTTTCATTGAGCTGTGCTCGTGCTGCGGATCCTTGGCGCGACACCTAGGAGCCCCTAGCCTCGAACCATCCATCCGCTCAAACCCCTGCCGTACTCCAAGTCGGCAGGGGTTTGCCGTCTAGGCCCGATTCCGGCGCCCAAGATCAACCCGATGCCCTGAATGGCGAGGCGTCCCGCTTGACTGGGATGAGGCCGATCTCTGAGCATGTCCTATAGGCAAATCTCCGCTGAATATTCCTGCATCTGTAAGGCAAGCCCAACATGAAAAAAGCAATCGTCTTCGGCGCGACCGGTTTCATCGGCTCGCATCTGCTGCGCGACCTCCTGGACAGCCCCGACTACGCGCAGGTGATTGCGGTGGTTCGCAAGCCGCTGGCGCTCAGCCACACGAAGCTGACGGTGCTGATCGGCGATCTCGCTTCGCTGCCCGCGCTGAAACCGCAACTGGTCGCCGATGAGATCTTCATCGCGCTGGGCACCACGCGCAAGCACACGCCTGACGAGGCGGAGTATTACAAGGTCGATCACGATTACCCGGTGCTGGCGGCTGAGATCGCCAAGGCGAACGGCGCGCGGTCGGTGTTCCTGGTCACGGCCGTTGGAGCCAATGCCAAATCCAGCATGTTCTATGTCCGGACCAAGGGCGAGGTGGAGCGCGATATCCTCGCGCTCGGTTTCGACCACACGCACATATTCCGCCCGTCGATGATCCTCGGCCAGCGCGATGAGGACCGGCCGCGGGAACGGCTCTTCGTTGCAGTGTGGGACGTGCTCAATCCGCTGCTTGTGGGGCCGGCTGATCGCTACCGTGGGCTCACCGGCGACCAGATCGCGCACGCCATAGCCAAGGCCGCACGGGATGGAACGGAGAAGGTGCGCGTCTATCACTGGAAGGAGATGACGGCGCTGCTTGCCCGCCCTTAAATCTCCGGCTCGTAGCAAGAGTTGAGCTCCCGCGAAACCCATCACTTGTTGCGCGACCGCTGCTGCGATCCCCGATGGATCGTCGGAGCCCTCGATAAAATTGTCGGAGCCCTTCGGTTGATCAGTTCTTGCTCGGTGTTGTTATGATTAAAGAAGCTGGGGGGAGTGACCGAATTGCTGACGATGGGTCTCGCAAGAGCTCAACCCATCGAGGAGTTGAATTCACCAAACCTTACGACAGGACATCCGGATATGCGCACGATACTCGTCATATTCGCCTTGCTGGCAGCCGGGACGGCCGCCATCGCAGGCACCGCTTCTCCCGTTTCGTATGACTACCCCTGGTGCATCTATGGCGGGGAACTCGGCGCTTCCGGCGACTGCTCTTATTCGACGAGAGAGCAGTGCTTGTGGTCCGCGTCCGGCCGGTCGAACGTGATCTGCAAGGAAAACCGGCGCCTTCTATTCCAACAGCAGGCCGTACCGCAGCCGAGTATCCAACAGCCACGGGCGCGCCGCAGGCAGTGACGATGGATGCTCCGGCGTATTGCCGGAGCGTAAGGCCCGCCAGCTCGTAGGATGGGTTGAGCTCTTGCGAAACCCATCACTTCTTGCGTGCAGCGTTACTGCGATCCCGGACCGATTGTCGGTGCAATCTATAGGAAGCCGCGGAGTGACTGACCGAATTGCCGACAATGGGTTTCTCAAGAGCTCAACCCATCCTACGAGCTATATGCTCCCCTGCCGACGCTTCGCTCCCGGCCTCGCGGCCAACAGCGCGCGGCTCGGGGCCGATGCGGGTCGCTACTCCTTCATCGTCGTGGACTTGCACCACCTACTCCTCGCCAGTCTCCCGGCGCACCTGTCACCGTAATCCCGTCGCTGCGCGCAGTGTCGTGAGGATCGGCAGGTCGGGACGAAGATGTTTCTGCACGCGAGGGAAGCGTCCCCGATTCAGCAAAATCAATGCCGCGATCAATTGCACACTTCTACTTGGCGGCCGGACATTCCTCCTCCGTTGCTGGCACGGGGATCCTCTTGCAGTCTGCATCCACTCCTGACAGGACGACATCCTGCTGAGCCGCAGAACATCTGGCCCGAGGCCTGCGGCTTTGAGGGGGCGGCCTCGACCTTCTTCCGCTCGTCGTCCCTCGGCTTGGAGTTCTCGCGGGTCGCGACTGGCTTCTTGTCCTGTACCTTCTCGCACTCGTTATCGTCGTTGACGCGATAGCCGGCGCGGCAGGCGATCTTCACGCAACTATCACCATCAGCCCTGAACCCATGGTCGCAGACCAGCGGGCAGACACGGCCCTGCTTGCTCTTGATCGCGTCGAGCGCATCGAAGCTCGCCAGCTTGGTGTCGAGCTTCATCCCGGCATGTTTGTTGAACAGCGTCAGCGACCGCTGCGCGGCGGCGTTCCAGTCGCTGTCTGCTGCGCCGGTCAGACATCCGACGCGACGGAGCTCCGACTGCACCAGCTTGGCGGTCTCCTGCGGCGAGAGACTCGGCGCCGATTGCGTTGGGGCAACTGCCGCGACCTTCTGCTCGCCGTCACGCTGAGCCTTCTCAGCCGCCTGCTTTGCGGCAAGCTCGGCAGCCGCCTTGTCGTTGGCGAGCTTGTCGGCGAGCGCCTTCTCGGCGGCCTGCTTGTCGGCCAGCGCCTTGGCCACGGCAGCCTCGGCATCTTTTCTGCGCTGCTCGGCTGCGGCCGCCTTGGCCTCTTCGATCTGCTTGGCCTTTTCGGCGGCGAGCCGGGCATCCTCGGCCGCCTTGGCGGCGGCTGCGGCCTTGTCCTGCTCGACCTTCCTGGCCTTGTCAGTCGCGAGCCGCGCCTTCTCGTCCTCAGCCTGCCGAGCCTTGTCTGCGGCGGCGGCGCGCGTTTCTTCGGCGACGATCTTCTTCAACTGGACCTTCGCCAGATCGGCATAGAAGCCGTCGGGATAAGCACGCAAAAAGGCGTCCCACGCATCCCTCTCGCCCGCCTGCATCGCCAACTCGTAATCCCGGCGAACTGCATCCTGCGGGTTCGCCGGCGGTCCTGTGGCGACTGGCTTGGCCCCGACCAGCGGCACGTCATCGCCGCCGAGCGAACCGTAGACATAGGGCTCCTGCTTGTAGCCGGTGGTCTTCAAGACATCGTCGCGCACGAAGCCGAAGGCCTTGCGCAGATCGAGCCCCGGCGTGGGAAGACGACCGACGAGAGCCGTTGCGAACGGACTGTTCTTCGCGTCACCATCCGACGCGGTCGATCCCGCCTTGGCGGCGAACGCAATCATGGTGTTGGGGCTGGTCGGCTCGACCTTGGCAAGCCCGCGCCCGATCGCACGCGACGCCACGGTCCGCTTCATGGTCTTGGCGAACGGATTGTCGCGACAGGCGTCGAGAATGACGAGGCGCAGTTGCTTGGCCGGCTCGATGGCAAACAGCACGCGATCGAGCGGAAAAGCCTCGTCGAAGACGTCGGTGTCGGTCTCCAGGGCGGCATCGGTGGGGATCAGGTAATTGCTGCCGTCCAGCTCGATGCCGTGACCGGCGTAGTAGATGACGGCGACGTCGGCCTCGCGCGCCTTGCCGCCAAATTCGCGCAGCGCCTTGCGCATGTCGACGACGCTAAGGTCGAGCTTGACATCGACAGTGTCGAATCCAGCCTTCCGGAACATGCCGCCCACCAGCGCGGCGTCGTTCACTGGATTGGAGAGTTTCGGCACGCTCTTGTAGGCCGAATTGCCGATCACCAGCGCCACGCGCCGTTCGGCCATTGCCGGTCCGCATCCGAGCCAGACGGCGAAAATGATCGAGAGAAGCGCGCCCATTACAGCCATAGTTCTCAGTTGCACTCCTCCTGGGGCTGACCAGTGCTCACCACCCCGTGTTTGAACTGTTGATAGGGCACCACGCGGCATCCGGGTTTCACCGGCCGACAGCCCGCGCTATTGCAGATCAACTGACCCGTCGCCTGCGGCTTCGGAGGCGTGCCCTCGACCTTCTTCCTCTGGTCGTCTCGCGGCTTGGCGTCCTCGCGGGTCGCGACCGGCTTCTTGTCCTGGACCTTCTCGCACTCGTTATCGTCGTTGACGCGATAGCCGGCGCGGCAGGCGATCTTCACGCATGCATCGCCATCAGCCCTGAAGCCATGGTCGCAGACCAGCGGGCAGACACGGCCCTGCTTGCTCTTGATCGCGTCAAGAGCGTCGAAGCTCGCCAGCTTGGTGTCGAGCTTCATCCCGGCATGTTTGTTGAACAGCGTCAGCGAGCGCTGCGCGGCGGCGTTCCAGTCGCTGTCTGCTGCGCCGGTCAGACATCCGACGCGACGGAGCTCCGACTGCACCAGCTTGGCGGTCTCCTGCGGCGAGAGGCTGGGCGGCGTCTGAGTTGGGGTAACGGCCGCGACCTTCTGCTCGCCCTCGCGCTGCGCCTTCTCGGCCGCCTGCTTTGCGGCCAGTTCGGCAGCCGCCTTGTCGTTCGCGATCTTGTCGGCGAGCGCTTTCTCGGCGGCCTGCTTGTCGGCCTGCGCCTTGGCGACGGCGGCCTCCGCATCCTTCCTGCGCAGCTCTGCGGCCGCAGCCTTGGCCTCCTCGATCTGCTGGGCCTTCTCGGCCGCGAGCCGGGCGCTCTCTGCGGCCTTGGCGGCGGCTGCCGCCTTGTCCTGCTCGGCCTTGTTGGCGCGCTCAGCCGCGAGCCGCGCCTTTTCGTCTTCAGCCTGGCGCGCCTTGGCCGCGGCAGCTGCGCGTGCCTCTTCGGCTGCAACGTTCTTCAACTGCGCGCGGGCGAGACCTGCATAAAATCCGTCGGGATAAGCCTGGAGGAATGCTTCCCATCCGTCCCGGTTTCCTGTCTGCAGGGCCAGCTCATAGTCCCGGCGGATGCCGTCCTGAGGGTTGGCTTGCGGCCCTTGCGGCGCCGTCACAACAGGCTTCGCCGCAACCAGCGCCACGTCGTCGCCGCCGAGCGAGCCGTAGACATAGGGCTCCTGCTTGTTGCCGGTATTCTTCAAGACATCGTCGCGGACGAAGCGGAAAGCCTTGCCCAGGTCGAGTCCCGGCGTCGGGAGGCGCTCGACCAAGGCCGCCGCGAACGGACTGTTTCTGGAGTCGCCATCCGAGGCCGTCGAACCCGCCTTCGCTGCGAACGCAATCATGGTGTTCGGGCTGGTCGGCTCGATCTTGGCGAGGCCGCGTCCGATGGCGCGCGAGGCGATCGTCCGCTTCATCGTCTTGGCAAAGGGATTGTCGCGGCAGGCATCGAGAATGATCAGGCGGAGCTGTTTTGCGGGTTCGACCGCAAACAGCGCGCGGTCCAGAGCAATCGTCTCGTCCAGAACGTCGCTATCCCTCTCCAGCGTTGCGTCCGTGGGGATCAGATAGTTGGTGCCATCGAGTTCGATGCCGTGCCCGGCGTAATAGATCACGGCGACCCCGGCATCCCTGGTCTTGTCGCTGAAGTCACGCAGTGCTCGTCGCATCTCCGCGGCATTGAGGTCGAGCTTGATGTCGACCGCATCGAACCCGGCCTTCTTGAACATGCCGCCGACCAGGGTGGCATCGTTCGCCGGGTTGGTGAGCCGGGCCACGCTCTTGTAGGCCGAATTGCCGATCACCAGCGCGACGCGCCGTTCGGCCATTGCCGGTCCGCATCCGAGCCAGACGGCAAAAATAATCAAAAGAAAGCGAAGCGCGCCCATATCAGTCCCAAGTCATAAAGTGATCGTTGTAATCAACATACAGCCTACCCAATCTCTCCTCAGTTGCAGACTTCCTCTTGTCTACCCGCCGCCGCGGTGGCGCCGACTCCGCCTCGAGCGCTCTCAAGACGACAGCCCTTCCCCACCGGACGACAGATGGCGCCGTTGCAGAATATTTGGCCCGTCGCCTGCGGCTTCGAGGGCGCAGCTTCAACCTTCTTCCTCTCGTCGTCGCGCGGCTTGGCATCCTCGCGGGTCGCGACGGGTTTCTTGTCCTGCACCTTCTCGCACTCGTTATCATCGTTGACGCGATAGCCTGCGCGGCAGGTGATCTTCACGCAGCTATCGCCATCAGCCCTGAAGCCGCGGTCGCAGACCAGCGGGCAGACGCGTCCCTGCTTGCTCTTGATCGCGTCGAGAGCGTCGAAGCTCGCCAGTTTGGTGTCGAGCTTCATCCCGGCATGTTTGTTGAACAGCGTTAGCGAGCGCTGGGCGGCGGCGTTCCATTCTCCGTCCGATGCACTCGTCAGGCATCCCACACGACGGAGCTCTGACTGCACCAGCTTGGCGGTCTCCTGCGGCGATAGGCTGGGTGCCGTCTGAGTTGGAGCGACTGCGGCGACCTTCTGCTCGCTGTCGCGCTGGGCCTTCTCAGTCGCCTGCTTTGCGGCCAGCTCGGAAGCCGCCTTGTCGTTCGCGGCCTTGTCGGCGAGCGCCTTCTCGGCGGCCTGCTTGTCGGCCAGCGCCTTGGCCACGGCAACCTCGGCATCCTTGCGGCGATGCTCGGCCGCTAGCGCCTTGGCTTCCTCAACCTGCTTGGCCTTCTCGGCGGCAATGCGAGCATCTTCGGCGGCCTTGGCGGCGGCGGCTGCCTTGTCCTGCTCGGCCTTGGTGGCGCGCTCTGATGCGAGCCGCGCCTTGGCCTCCTCGGCCTGGCGCGCCTTCTCGGCTGCGCTCGCGCGGGCCTCTTCGGCTGCAACGTTCTTCAGCTGCGCACGAGCCAGGCCTGCATAGAACCCGTCGGGATAAGCCTGGAGGAATGCTTCCCATCCGTCCCGGTTTCCTGTCTGCAGGGCCAGCTCATAGTCCCGGCGGATCCCGTCCTGAGGGTTGGCTTGCGGCCCTTGCGGCGCCGTCACAACAGGCTTCGCAGGAATCAGCGCGACATCATCGCCGCCGAGCGAGCCGTAGACATAGGGCTCCTGCTTGTTGCCGGTATTCTTCAAGACATCGTCGCGGACGAAGCGGAA